>CAWCVE010000016.1:0-67239 GCA_963798825.1 uncultured Alphaproteobacteria bacterium
CGCAGGCTTTGGCCAATTCGCGCACGCGCAAAATATAACTCTGCCGCTCGGTGACCGAGATCACGCCGCGCGCGTCGAGCAGATTGAACACGTGCGACGCCTTGATGCACTGGTCGTAGGCCGGCAGCGCCATCAAATGGCGCTCTTTCTTGCCATCGGCCCAACCGGCTTCGAGATATTTGTTGCAGGCGGCCTCCGCCATCTTGAACTGCTCGAACAACATTGCGGTGTCGGCGAATTCGAAATTGTGCCGCGAATATTCCTGCTCGGCCTGCAGGAACACATCGCCATAGGTCACCTTCTTGTCGTCGTCACGGCCGTTGAAATTGAGATCGAACACGCGGTCGACGCCCTGCACATACATGGCGAGGCGCTCGAGCCCGTAAGTGAGCTCGCCGGAAACCGGCGAACATTCGAAGCCGGCGACCTGCTGGAAGTAGGTGAACTGCGACACCTCCATGCCGTCGCACCAGCATTCCCAGCCCAATCCCCAGGCGCCGAGCGTCGGACTTTCCCAGTCGTCCTCGACGAAACGGATGTCGTGGATCTTGGGATCGATGCCGATCGTTTTCAGCGAATTGAGATAGAGGTCCTGGATGTCGGGCGGCGACGGCTTCAGGATCACCTGAAACTGGTAATAGTGCTGCAGCCGGTTCGGGTTCTCGCCGTAGCGGCCATCTTTCGGCCGGCGTGAGGGCTGCACGTAAGCCGCGTTCCAGGGCTTGGGGCCGAGCGCGCGTAGCGTGGTCGCCGGGTGGAAGGTGCCTGCGCCCACTTCCATATCGTAGGGCTGCAAGATGACGCAGCCCCAATTCGCCCAATACTGCTGCAGCGCGAGGATTAGCCCCTGGAACGAGCGCGCGGGGTCCAGATTGCCTGGGCGCGCACGGTCATTGGCAAGAAGATTCGCTTCGGCCATCGAAAATTACTGATTCTTAAGCAAGGAAATGGATTGGGACCCTATCGGCGGGTCAAAAAGGGGTCAAGGCGGCGCCGGTTTACCGGGCCTTGAACCAAGTCTGTTAGCCCTACGACCAACAACAACAACAAGAAGCTGCGCGCACAGGAGTGGGGCGATGTTTGAATTCGAGCTGTTCGGTCTGGCGTTTTCGGTGCTGTTTTTCTGCGCCATGATCACCGGCGACCCGCGCGTGTCCCGCCGCTGAAAAGCGGTCGATCCATCACGTAAATCGCCAAAATTAGAGACGATATTCACCGGTCGCCGGATCGCGCCGCAACGTCGGCCGTTGTTCCTTGTCGGAAATGCGAACCTTGGCGCGCTTGGCCTGGTCGAGCTCTTCGTTGATCCAGCGCGCTTCCTTCGCCACCCAATGGATGACCATGGCGCCGCCCAGCGCGGCGAGCGACCATTTCAGCAGCGGCGAGAGTAAAAACGGGGGCATGGCGGCACCTCCTCAGCGGCAATTCGGCGGCAATAATGCAATTTATAGACCGGAAAACAAGGCGATTTCGCGGCTTCCCGAAAACCCGGGCCTACAGCCCGTAGCGACCCCATAGCGCGCGCGCCTCCAGCGCCGAGATAAGGTCGGCGCCGAGTCCGTCTTTGGGCACGAGCGCATCGAGCGAACCGAGGGCCGGAATTCGGCGGCCAAACAGGCCGCGGTCGGCCGAAATCAGCGGCGTGCGCACTTTCTCGCCGTAGCGTTCGCGCAACGTCGCGCGCAGATCGCCAATGCGGTCGGCGAGACCCAGTTCGATTGCGTCCTGCGCGGTCCAGAACTCGCCGGAGAACAAAGTCTTCTCGGCGCCCTTCAAGCGGGTGCCGCGGCTTTGTTTGACCAGAGCAATGAAGTGCTCGTGGATATCTTTCTGGATCGCCTTGATGCGCTTTACGTCCTCGGGTTTTTCCGGCTGGAACGGATCGAGCATCACCTTGCGCTCGCCGGAGGTGTAGACCCGGCGTTCGACGCCGAGCTTTTCCATCAGTTTGGGAAAACCGAACGAGCCGCCGACCACACCGATCGAGCCGACGATGGAAAATTGGTCGCAGATAATCTCGTCGCCGGCGCAGGCCAGCATGTAGCCGCCGGAGGCGCCGACGTCTTCGACGAAGGCGATGACCGACAATTTCTTTTCCACGGCCAGTTGCCGGATGCGGCGGTAGATCAGATGCGACTGCGAGGGCGAGCCACCAGGCGAGTTGACAATCAGCGCCACCGCGCGCGCGTTACGGGTCGCAAACGCGCGTTCCAGCGAGCGGGCGATCGAGGACAGCATCAGGCCCGGCTTCAACGGCGTCGAGACGCCGATCACGCCCGAGAGCCGCACCACCGGTACCACCGGAATGTCGGCGCGGAAGCGCGCCGGCAGCAGCATGCGCAGGAAATCGAGCGGGCGTTTGAGGAGGTCGGGCATCGGTTGGGTCGCGGCGGGCGCCATGCCAGGCAGTTAGGCATCCTTGGAACTCAAGTCAAAGCCGCGCGTTCCCCGTTGCGGCCGGATTAACAATAGGTGCGGCGCGGTAGATTCTGCGTAACCGAGCTTGAAAAGCCCTAAATTGCACAAGATTAAAGTTTGGAACGGTTTTTGCAGTGCGGTGGGGGCCGTCAACTCGGGGCGGTTTTGAAAGAGGCGAATCGATGGATCCCAAACTCGCCATTTTGTTCCTGCTAATCAGCAGTGTAATTGGGCTTTCGTATCTCAACGAGGAGAGCCTGGACCGCATGCGGCGCCAGCGTGTTATCCGGCGTTGGCGCGAATTCGTGCCAGGACGGCGCAAATCTTAGGCAAAGAGCCCGCGTTTACTTTTCAGTAACAATCAGCGTACGACCGCCACGCAGCACGGCTTCCGCCGCCGCGGACGGCTTGCCATTCGGCTCATTCAGGATGAGGCCGGGATAAGTTACCGGCGCGCCGCCGCCCCCTTTCACCGCGCGCACCAGCACGCGAATCGCCGGCGCATCGGGGCGCGGATAAATTGGCAGCACGCTGATACCGCCGAACGCATCGGCGAGCGCGCGCTGCACTTTGGCTAAGCCGTCGGCACGCCAGATCAGCGTCAGCACGCCTTGCGGCTTAAGCAGATGCGCGGCACTCGCGATCCAGCGCGCCAACAGGCCGGGCGCCGCCGCATGTGCCAGACGCCGGCGCGGATCGGGCGACAGGTTCTGCCTTGACGCATCGTGGAACGGCGGATTCATCAGCACACGATCAGCGCTGCCGGCCGCAAGGCCGGCCGCCGCGAGCGCTTGCGTGTTCTCGACATCGACAGCGAGCGCTTCAATGCGGTTGTCCATCCGGTTGAGCCGCGCATTGCCGGCGGCGAGCGCGCATAGCGCCGGATCGATCTCAACCAGCGTGACCTTGAGCCCGCCAATCCGCGCCGCCAGCGCCAGCCCGGCGCCGCCGACGCCTGAGCCGAAATCGACGGCGTGCTCGCCTTCGCCCGCGTCGGTCGCGGCGGCGAGCAGGATCGCGTCATGGCCGACGCGATGGCCGGCAAGCGGCTGGCGCAGGCGCAGGCGGCCGCCGAGCACGGCGTCTTCGCTGGTTTCGAGGACCTCAGTCCTCATCGGGACGCAGCTCCTTGCCGAGCCCGGCGTCTTGCATGAGCTGGCGCGCCGTGAGTTCGTGCCCTTCCGCCACCAGAATGCGCCGCGGCAGCACGCCGAGCGACCCTTCCAGCACGCTCATGTTCTGGTCGAGCACCATGTGACGAATACCGGCACCCTCGAGCAGCGCCACCACCGCCGAGACCAGAACCATATCATTGGTGCGGATGAGCTCGCGCATCGCAATCCGCCCCTGTTTCTTTCATTACTTACAAGACTACGCAACTTACAAGACTACGCACAATAAATCAGCCTCATCGCAGCCAAATTTGCCCGCGCGAGCGTTCGATTGTAAGGTGTTCTCCCACCGTTCAACAAACTTACAATCTTTGCTCGCGATGAGAACCCAAGACATTGGCGCGTCCCCCATTTTTGCTGCAACATTGAAAGTGGCTGTGCAACTCGTCGCGAAATGGGATGCCTTCGCGATACAATGGAATCCAATCGCTGTTATCGTCGCAACTTGCGCGGTTCTGACCGCGCCATTGGTCATTTGGCGCGGATTTCATTCCGACGAAGGGGTTGCCCTCGCGGTAGCGAAGAGCGCGGTTGAAGATGGCTATTGGATTACGCCGCACTTGTATAGCAGCCGTTTTGTCGAACGCCCGACCTTGCTATCGTGGATCATCGCGGCAGTAAGTGCACCCTTTGGCAGCGTGAATGAGTTTACGGCTCGTATTCCGATCATCCTCTTCCTGCTGGGCGGATGTTTGTTGATTTATTTGGTGCTGCGCCGCGTTGCCGCAAGCATTCCGGCAGCATTGCTCGGAGTCGCGTTATTTCTGGCCTGCCCGATCGTCATACGGGCTTACGTCATGCCCACGGCCGACATGCCGCTGGCCGTGCTGCTTTTCGTCGCTTTCGTCGTTTGGTGGAACGGCTATGACGGCGGCCGCATCAGCGTAAGTCGATGGGCAGTGATCGGCGGCGTCTTGGCGCTGGCCGGACTGATGAAAGGACCGCAGCCGGTCAGCTATTTCGCATTGGGAATTGGACTGTTCATTCTTATCACGCGTGCTTGGAACCAAATTCCGGGAATTGTCCTTGCGGGGATCGTCTGTATCGTCCCAATAGCTGCTTGGTACGGCTATGTGTATTCGCCGGGCGACGAAACTCAGTGGGCGGGCTTCATGCGCCTGTCGCCAGTCGCGCCGCTGGATAATCCGATTGCCGGAATACTCAACCTAATCAGTGAAACAATACCGGCCGCGCTGTTTGCAATCGCGTTCTTTGTCGCTTGGGGATTTGGCATCAGAGACCGGCTTCCTGCCGGCTTTCTCAAGGCCATGGTCTGCTATGCGAGCGCGGCGGCGATCGTCGTCCTGTTCTGGCCCAACGGATCAACGACGCGTTATTTCTTTCCCTCGATCTTACCGATGTGCGTATTCGGGGCACTCGGCTACGACGCACTCGCGAAACGATGCCCGCTGGCGGTCGCTCCAGGGTTTTTGGTGACGCTTGGCCTTCTTGTTTATGCCTTTATCTATTCCGCCATTGCGGCGCCGCTGATGCCAAGACAATTCCGCTCGGCGCAAATCGATGCGGCAAGGATCACCGAGCAGGTCGCGGCCGCTCCGGCACCGGTCATTCGCACCGACGCTGTGGGCCTGAATGAGCTGGTGTTGGTGCCGGGGCCGATCATTACCAAGGACATGGCTTCGTTGAAAACGCTTTCGGGACCCGCGTGGTTCGCGGTCGATCCGGATCAGGCGAAGTCCCTGATCGCCGAGCGAAGCAACAATCTCCGCGTGGTGATGTCATTCGGCCGGGACGGCGAATGGCGGCTGCTCCAACTCGATAAATAATTCCCGCCCAACCTCGTATTGCCAAAATCGGTAGGTGGGCGTTAGTCAACAATGCGCGCGGCGCAGTCGCCGTCATGGCCGTTGCTGGTCAGCACCCAAACCAGCCCGCCGGCGACGCCAAGCAGCAAATATCCAAATCCGAACAGCAAGGAAACAATCAATCCGTCGCTTTGGGCCAGCCCCGCATAGCCGAATGCGACGACCATTGCGCCTTCGCGAACGCCCCAGCCGGCGATCGATATCGGGATGACGGTCAGTAAGATGACCGGCGACACTAAATACAAAGAATAAAGCAACGGCAGGTCCGCGCCGACCGCGCGCGCGGCGCACCACGCCGCGAGCGTGGTGAGCAAATGAACAATGATGGACGAGCCAAATACCGCGATAAAGGACGACGGCGAACGAAGAAACGACAAAGCGATGCCGGCCGCGGCAGCGAGGTGCCGCGTTGGTGACCAGCGCTGGAGAAATTGCAGCCGCTGCCAAGACAACGCCACGAACACAATTCCGGCCGCGATACTGCCGCATCCGATCAAGAGCAGCGCTGCGCGGCCAACCGGATTGCGCACCAGGCCAAGAGTCCAGGGCAGACAAAACACTACCAAAACGGCCAACGCGACAACACCGATCACGCGATCGAGCAACACCGAATAGGCCGCGATCCGCCAGGTAGACTGTTTGCCGAGCAACCAGATCCGCACAGCATCGCCGCCAGCGCTCGAGGGAAGGGTCTGATTGAAAAATACCCCGATCATGCTCAGGCGGAGCAAGCGCGCAAAAGGAAGATCGGCGCCGCAACGCACGACAAGCAGTCGCCAACGCCACGCCAGCGCAGCCAACTGGACCGCTATAAAAAAGAAACCCACCATTGCCCACCGCACGTCGATGTGGCTGAGACAACTCAAGACCGTGCCGATGTTAACGGCGGCGAGAGTGAAATACAGCAGTAACCCCGAAACTACGGCCTTGATGGAAAAGGTTAGCGCCTTGCGCATTGTGCCATCACCACTCACGCGGCATCGAACCCGCGCCAGCGCCAGCGCACGAGTAACGCCAGCAGCCGGCGCAGGTTGGAGCTCACCGCCATCTTGCTGGCGGTCGGTTTCAGGTCGTAGCGCAAATGCAGCCCGACTTCCGTGCAACGCGCGCCCGCGGCATTGAGCTTGAGCAGGGCCTCGACCATACAGGCAAAGCCGGTCTCCTCGACCAGGCGGCCGCCAAAGCGCCCGGCCGCGTCCTGCAACAGGCCGATGCGGTAGGCGCGATAGCCGCAGGTATAATCCCAAACATTTCGGACCGGATGGATCATCTTGAACAACGTGAGTGCGCCCAATGCCGTCAAACGGCGCAACGGCGGCACGCCGCGCACCGTCGCCCCGCGTTGGAAGCGCGACGCGATCACAACGTCCGCTCCTTTCGCCATCGCCGTCAGCATCTCGGGGATTTGGGCGGGGTCATGCGTGTCGTCGCAATCCATGATGACAAGGACGTCGTCCGGCTTGCCATTGGCGACGGCATATTCGATCAAGGACCGAAGTCCGACGCCGAGGCCTCTATTCTGCAGACAATCCAGAAGGACCAGCGACATCCGCTGACGCCATTGCGCCGCGATCGCGGCGGTCCGGTCCGTACTGCCGTCGTTGTAGACAACGACTGTGATCGCCGATTGCGACGCGTGCGCCACACTCTCGACGCGAGCGAGCAACCGCGGCAGCGCGATCTCCTCGTTGAACGCAGGCAGGCCGAGATAGATTTGGCCCGGGTCCGTCATGGCGACGAACTCCGATCGTTGGACGGCGCGCAACGTATTCTTGTCAGCCTGCGCACGCCGAACCCTTCACCAGGCCGAAGGCATCGGCAATACGCTGCGCGGCGTAGCCATCGCCGTACGGCGAACCGCCGCTTGCCATTTTGGCGTAAGCCGCTTTGTCGGTGAGGAGCAGTCGCACTGCATCGACCATGGCCGGCGCATTGGCGCCGACCAACCTCGCGACACCCATCTCCACCGCTTCCGGCCGCTCGGTCACGTCGCGCAGCACCAGAACCGGTTTGTGAATGAATGGCGCCTCCTCCTGGATGCCGCCGGAATCGGTCAAGATCAAATGCGCGCGCGCCATTTCCGAAACAAGTTGCGGATAGCCGAGCGGCGGCGCCAGGTGCACGCGCGCGTGATTTTTCAAAACCTCGAAACTGGTGGCTGCCGCGGGATTGGGGTGCACCGGAATAGTAAATTCGACGTCCTCGAATTCGCGCGCAATCGCCGTCACCGCGCGGCAGATCGCCGCCATGCGCTCGCCCTGATTTTCACGGCGATGCGCGGTCAACAGAATGCGACGCCGACCGTCTCCTTCCGCGGGCGGTTTGTCGATGCGAGCCAGCGTCAAACGCAGCGCATCGATGCCGGTATTGCCGGTGATGAATAGCCGCGCCGGATCGGCGCCTTCCGCGCGCAAGTTGGCGGCGGCGCGCTGGGTCGGGCAAAAATGCCAACTCGCGAGCTTGCCGGCCGCAACCCGGTTGAATTCCTCGGGAAACGGCGCCTGAAAATTGCCGGTGCGAAGACCCGCTTCGACATGGGCGAACGGGATGCCGAGATAAAACGACGTCAGCGCCGTGACTAACAGCGTCGTGGTGTCGCCCTGCGCTACGATCACATCCGGCTTGATTTTACCGATCACGCGTTCGAGCGGAGCGAACAGCGCGCCGGTAAGAACCGCCAATGTGCGCGCTTGCGCATCGATCTCTATGCGCTCGTCCGGCTTGATGCCGAACCAGGCGAGCGGCTCCTCAGCCAACTCGGTGTGCTGGCCGGAACACAGCGTCGTCACCTGCGTGTGGCGTGTGAGCTCCAGAATGACCGGCGCCAACTTGATCGCCTCGGGTCGCGTCCCAACCACACACAGAAATCGCATTTGTCCTCACGCCAAGGCCGCAAAATCGCGTCGTTGTGGCATTAGTTTTTTGCCATGTACAGAGGCGGCGGAAGCGCGGTTTATCGGCCGCGCCGGCGTTCCTCGCCAGGCGCCCGCTGTGCGAGATAGGCGAGCAACTTCATCTCTCGCCGTCCGCGCGTCACGGTGTCGAGCACCAGCCCGATGGCGGTCGATAGAAACGCCAGGATCATCAACCCGGTCGCCAACACTGCGGTCGGCAGCCGCGGCACCAGGCCGGTTTCCATATACGTTATGACGACCGGAATGCCGAAACCGACCGCCATGATCGCCAGCATCACCCCGATGGCGCCGAAGAACGGCAAAGGCCGTTCGGCGCGGTAGAGCTTGACGATGGTGCGCAGGATGCGGAAGCCATCGCTCCAGGTGTTGAGCTTGGAGGCCGAGCCCTCCGGCCGCGCGTAATAGGGCGTGTCGACTTCCGCCGCCGCCAGCCCGAGTTCGAGCGCGTGAACGGTGAGCTCGGTCTCGATCTCGAAGCCGCCCGAAAGCACCGGAAAAGATTTAACGAACCGGCGCGAGAACACTCGGTAGCCGGACAGCATGTCTTTGAGGCCGGAACCGAATACCGAGGCGACGAACGAGGTCAGCAGCCAGTTACCGGTGCGGTGGCCGGCGCGGTAGGCCGCCTGCTCGCGGTCGACGCGATTGGCGACCACCATGTCGAGCCGGTCGTCGACCAGCCGCTCAATCATCGCGCGCGCGTACGGCGCGTCGTAGGTGGCGTCGCCGTCGACCAGCACGTAAATGTCGGCCTCCACGTCGGTAAACATGCGTCGCACCACGAAGCCTTTGCCCTGGCGCTTTTCCTCATACACCTCGGCGCCGGCGGCGCGCGCCGCCGCAGCGGTATTGTCGGTCGAATTGTTGTCGAACACGAAGATCGAAGCGCCCGGCAGCGCGGCGCGGAAGTCCTTTACAACCTTCGCGATTGAAACCTCTTCGTTATGGCAAGGCACCAGCACGGCGATCGTGTACCGGTCGAAGCGACCCGACTTGGGTGTGACCGAATTTGCAGTTCGTTTCGCCAATCGGATCCCCCTGCCTATCCCGCGCGCCATTTTGCGGTGAAACCGCAATCTAACGCACTTGCCCCGTTAACACAGCGTTTCTATGCTCGTTTCGTCCGTCATGGCCGGGAGTAGCCGTTTTGGCCGTCATCGTCCCTTTTGAAAGTCCGCAGGGCGCCTCGCTCACGCGGTTAGCCGATCTGGTGGCACCGGATATGGAGCGCGTCAACACGACGATCCTGGCGCGCACCGGGTCCGACGTCGCCATGATTCCGGAAGTCGCCAACCACCTGATCTCTTCGGGCGGCAAGCGGCTGCGGCCGATGCTCACCCTGGCGATGGCCAAGCTCGCCGGCTACCCCGGCGACGGCCATATCAAGTTCGCCGCCGCGGTCGAATTCATGCATACCGCGACGCTGCTGCACGACGACGTGGTCGATGAAAGCGACATGCGCCGCGGCAAGCTCGCCGCCCGCATGCTGTGGGGCAACGAGGCGAGCGTGCTGGTCGGCGATTTCCTGCTCGGCCAGGCCTTCAAGATGATGGTCGAGGTCGGTAACCTGCACGCGCTCGATATCCTGTCCTCGGCCGCCGCGGTGATCGCGGAAGGCGAGGTCATGCAGCTCGGCGCCGCCAAGAACACCGCCACCAACGAGGACGAATACATGGCGGTGATCCGCGCCAAGACCGCGGAACTGTTCGCCGCCGCCTGCGAAGTCGGCCCGGCGCTGGCGGTCAAGGACAAAGCCGAGCTAGCCGCCTGCCGTTCGTTCGGCATGAACCTCGGCATCGCCTTCCAGCTGGTCGACGACGCGCTCGACTACGGCGGCAAGTCCGCCAAGCTCGGCAAGAACGTCGGCGACGATTTCCGCGAGGGCAAGATCACCTTGCCGGTGGTGCTGTCGTTCCGGCGCGGCTCGGAGAGCGAACGCGCGTTCTGGAACCGCACGCTGGGTGCGGGCGACATCCGCGACGGCGACCTCGACGAAGCAATGGCGCTGATGGCGAGGCACCATGCCATCGAAGACACCGTCGGGCGCGCCCGCCACTACGGCGCGATCGCTACCGATGCATTGGCGCTGGTGCCGTCGTCGCCGATTAAAACGGCGCTGGAAGAAGCGGTCGCCTTCTGTATCGCCCGCGCCCATTAAGCCGTTAGAACGGCCAGTAGCCGGTCCGCGGGTCGCGATTCAATTGTTGACGAATGAAGGGGTCGGGGTCCTGGCCCACATAGCGGCCGTAGGCATAGACCGGCGGCGCGCACCCGTTGGGCTGCGGGCGCGGGTTGAACAGCCAGCCGGTCAACGAAGTGTCCCACGGCTCGGGTGCGCAGCGGCGGTAAGTCTTGTGCTTGGCGCGCGCGAGCGCGGGATCGGATGCGATGACGCCCAAAGCCGCGATGACAATGACGATCCACTTGATTTTCACGTTACACTCCTGCTGGGCGCGGCTGCCTAACTTCAAATCGCGGATACGGCAACGGTTCCGCGCGAAGGCGGCAATTTCAAGAGCAATTTTCGTCTAACGCAGCGCGGCGGGTTGAATCCACCAATCTTTGTGCCCGGCTTGCAGCGCGCGGCCTGCCGCCGCGGCATCTGCCGGTGACGCGAAAAGCGCAAAGCAGGTCGGCCCCGAGCCCGACATGCGGGCGAGGCGGGCGGCGGGCAATGCGTTTAACGCGCTCAGCACCTCGGCGATAACCGGCACGCAGGCGATGGCCGGCTTGGTGAGGTCGTTGCCGTGCGCCGCGAGCCACGCGGTCAAGGCCGCGAAATCGCGCGGCACCTCGGCGGAGGACGTTTTGCTGAACTTGCCGGCAAGCTTGGCGAATACGTCGCGCGTCGCCAACGGCACGCCCGGATTGACCAGCAGCGCGGGAAGCTTTGGCAGATCGAGCGACGCCGATAGCTCTTCGCCGACGCCGCGCATGACGCACGCGCGCGACGCGAGGCAGACCGGCACGTCGGCGCCGACGGCAAGCGCGGCCGCCGCCAGCCTTGCGTCGTCGAGCGGCAAGCCGTTGGCGCGCGCCAACAGCCGCAGCGCAGCCGCCGCGTCGGCCGAGCCGCCGCCGATACCGGCGGCCACCGGAATATTCTTTTCGAGCGTAAAGCGACCCGCTTGCAACCCGGCGAAACGCGCGCGCAGCGCGGCCAGCGCTTTGAGCACCAGATTGCCGGCAGCCGGCCCGCAGGCAGCGGCGAACGGCCCGCTGATATCGAGCGCGCCATCGCCGCCCGGGTTCAGCGTGAGCTGGTCGGCCAGATCGGAGAATGCCACTAGGCTTTCGAGTTCGTGATAACCGTCAGCGCGGCGTCCGAGCACGCGCAATGTCAAATTGATCTTGGCGGAAGCTTTTTCGGTCAGGACTGCGGCCACGCAAGAACCTTAACCCCCATCGCCGCTCTTCTTGCCGGCCTTGGCTTGCGACGACGTTTCTTCCGGCAGCCCGTTCTTCAGCTTGGCTTCGATCTTCGGCAGGTCTTCCGGATCGGGCTTGAGGTCGCGCGCATGCGCCCACTGGAACTTGGCCTCGAGCGTGCGCCCGACGCGCCAATAGGCGTCGCCGAGATGGTCGTTAATAGTCGGGTCTTCCGGCTTGAGTTCGATCGCACGCTCAAGCTGCTTGACCGCTTCCTCGTAGTTGCCGATGCGGAAATAAGCCCAGCCGAGCGAGTCGACGATATAGCCGTCGTCCGGCCGCTGCTGCACGGCGCGCTTGATCATGTCCATGCCCTGGTCGAGGTTGACGCCCTGATCGACCCAGGAATAGCCGAGATAATTGAGCACGTGCGGCTGCTCGGGGAACAATTCGAGCGCCTTCTTGAGATCGGCCTCCGACTTCGGCCACTGATGCGAGCGCTCGTAGCAAATGCCGCGGAAATAGAAGAGCACCCAGTTATTTTTCTCCGGCTCTTTCAAGGTGGCGACGCCCTTGGAATAGACGTCGGCGCATTCGGCGAACTTCTTGTGCCCGCGCAGCACGTTGCCGAGCGCCATAATCGCCTCGAGATCGTCCGGGTGCTCCTTGATCAGCGCGTCGAGGTGCTTCTCGGCCTCGTCCGAACGATCGAGCGAATCGAGATTGGACGCCATCTGGATCGCGGCATTGCGATGCAAGGGCGAACTCGCCGGAATGCGCTCATAGGCCTTGATCGCCAGCGCCGGCTTCTTCAGCGACTCGAAGAGATCGGCGAGCGAAAGCAGCGCCAGCGGATGGTTGGGCGAAAGGTAAAGCGAAAGCTGCAGATAGACGAGGCCGAGATCCTCGCCGCCGCGGCGGCCGAGCGAGGCGCCAAGCCCATACAGCGCTTCGGCGGCGCCGGCCTGCGCGGTCGTCGCCAGCGGCGGCAATTTCTCGTCCGCCTTGAGATGGCCCATCGCCTCGACCACCAGCGGATGGCGCGGCAGCACCTTGTCGAAGGCATCGAATACGGCGAGCGCTTCCTTGGCCGGGCGATTGCGCGACAGCCAGCTGCCGTAGGACTCGACCACCCGCAGTGCGGTGGGGTCGAGTTTGTAGGCGTGCTCGAAGCGCTTGCCGGCTTCCTTCTTGTTGCCGGCGAGGTCGTAGATCATGCCGGCGTGCAATTCCTTGAAGATCGCGTACCAATCCGGCCCGGCAAGCCGGTCGATCGCCGCTGCCGCAGCCTTGGATTCGCCCGCCCCGTACATCGACCAGGCTGAGAGCAGCGTTGCCGTCAGATCGGTGATCGGGCCGCGCACCGACAGCGCCAGCTCGCGGCGCGCGGCGGCGTAGTCCTTGTGCTTGAGCGCGTGCACGCCGAGCACCAGTTCGGCGACGCGGTCGCTCTTGTCGGCCTGCACGATGCGTTCGGCATATTTCACGGATTCGTCGATGTCGCCGTCGACCAAGAGCGACAGGAAAGTACGATCGAGCAGATCGCCGTTACTGCGGTCGTGCTTGAACGCCTCGCGGTAGAAGGCGGCGGCGGCGGCGGCGTCGCGCTGCTGGCCGGCATGGCGGGCGGCGAGATAACTGCCCGACGCGGTCATTCCGGATAGGTCCTGCTCGGTCGGTGCCTGGGCGGAAAGTTCGATCGGCGCTGCCGCCAGGAAAACAGAAAGCGCGGTGCCAAGAAAGCACCGGGCGAGGCTCGAAGACGTCACGGGCTTGTGCTCCAATGAGGCGGAATAACGCGGCTTTTCGCGCGAACCGCTAAGGTTGGGCCGAGAATGGCCTTTTTGCGCCGCCCCCGCAAGAACGACAGTCGTGGCGCTCGGATGTGAGGTTGAAAACCTCGATGTGGCAGCATCGTGGCCGGAGCCGGCTACCAGGCATCACATATTCGGATAATTCGGCCCACCGCCGCCTTCGGGCGGAACCCAGGTGATGTTCTGATTCGGGTCCTTGATGTCGCAAGTTTTGCAGTGGACGCAATTCTGCGCGTTGATGACGAATTTAGGCTGCCCGCCCTCCTCGACCCATTCATAGACCCCGGCCGGGCAATAGCGCGACGAAGGACCGGCGAAGACATCGTGTTCGGACTTCTTCTGCAGCTTCATGTCCGCCACATGCAGATGAACCGGCTGGTCTTCCTCGTGATTGGTGTTGGAAATGAAGACGGATGACAGCCGGTCGAAGGTGAGCTTGCCGTCGGGCTTCGGGTAGGCGATCGGCGTGCATCCGGCCGCCGGCTTGAGCGTGGCGCAATCCGGCTTGCCGTGCGAGAGCGTGCCGAAGAGCGAGAAGCCGAGCGTATTGCACCACATGTCGAGACCGCCGAGCGAAATGCCGACGAAAGTTCCGAGCTTCGACCACAACGGCTTGGCGTTGCGCACCTTCCACAGGTCCTTGCCGATCGCGGAGGAACGCCAGGACCCGTCGTAATCGGCGAGTTCGTCGTGACTGCGCCCGCTCGACAACGCAGCGGCGGCGGCTTCCGCGGCGAACATGCCCGACAGCATGGCGTTGTGGCTGCCCTTGATGCGCGGCACGTTCATGAAGCCGGCGTCGCAGCCGATCAGCGCGCCGCCGGGGAAGGTCAGCTTGGGCACCGATTGGTAGCCGCCTTCGGTCAGCGCGCGCGCGCCGTAAGCGAGGCGCTTGCCGCCGGCGAATGTGTCGTGCACCAGTCTGTGCGTTTTGAAGCGCTGGAATTCCTCGAACGGCGACAGATAGGGGTTGGTGTAATTGAGATGCAGCACGAAGCCCACCGACACCAGGTTGTCGTCGAAGTGATACATGAACGAGCCGCCGCCGGTGTGCCCGTCGAGCGGCCAGCCGAAGGAGTGCTGCACCAATCCGTTCTGGTGCTTTTCCGGCGCAACCTGCCAGAGCTCCTTCAAGCCGAGCCCGAATTTCTGCGGATCGCGCCCTTCGCCGAGGCCGAACTTGGCGATCAGCTGCTTGCCGAGATTACCGCGCGCGCCTTCCGCGAACAGCGTGTATTTGGCGCGGAGCTCCATGCCGCGGGCGAACGAGTCCTTGGGCTCACCGTTTTTGCCGACGCCCATGTCGCCGGTGGCGATGCCGGCGACCGCGCCGTTGGCGTCGAACAGGACTTCCGCCGCTGCAAAGCCCGGATAGATTTCAACCCCAAGCGCTTCCGCCTTGCTGGCGAGCCACCGGCAGACGCTGCCGAGCGAGACGATGAAATTGCCGTGGTTGTTCATCAGCGGCGGCATGGCGAAATTCGGCAGCCGGATGCCGCCGGAGGCGAAGAGCCAATAGAAGCGGTCGTCGCTGACCGCGGTCTTGATCGGGTTATCCTCGGCGCGCCAATCCGGCAGCAGGCGGTCGATGCCGACCGGATCGATCACCGCGCCCGACAGGATATGGGCGCCGACCTCGGAGCCCTTCTCCACGATCACCACGCCGATATCCGGATTGATCTGCTTGAGGCGGATGGCGGCGGCCAGACCCGCGGGGCCTGCGCCGACAATCACCACGTCGAATTCCATCGCCTCGCGGGCGGGTAGCTCGGCCATGTCGGTCTCCTCGCTCCCGATATTCCACTTTTGCACAGCCGGGGCAATCGCACGCCTGCCATGCTAAAGTCCGGGCCATGACCGAAAGCGGCGACAAACCGGCGCGCGATTTGCTCGACTTCTACCGGGAAGCCGGCGCCGACGCCTTGGTGGGCGAGGCGCCGGTTGACCGCTTTGCGCCCGAAACGGTGGCGCCGCCCGCCCGGGCACCGCAGCCGGTCGCGCTGCCGCCCGATCTCGAAATCAAAGGCCGCGCCGCGCCCGCCGCCCCGCCCGCTCCCGACGAGGCCACCATGGCGGCGCGCGCGGCGGCCAAAAACGCCAAGACGCTCGACGAGCTGCGCGCGATCCTCGACAAGTTCGACGGCTGCGCGCTGAAGGCGACCGCCACGCAACTGGTGTTCGCCGACGGCAACCCTAAGGCGCGCGTGATGTTCGTCGGCGAAGCGCCCGGGCGCGACGAAGACATCGAGGGACTTCCGTTCGTCGGCCGCTCCGGCAAGCTGCTCGACCGCATGCTGGCGGCCATCGGCCTCGATCGCACGTCGGTCTACATCGCCAACATCGTGCCCTGGCGGCCGCCCGGTAACCGCACGCCGACACCGCAGGAATCGCAAATCTGCCTGCCGTTCATTCTGCGCCAGATCGAGCTCGCCGACCCCGACATTTTGGTTTGCATGGGCAATCCGTCGGCGCAGACGCTGCTCGGCCTCAAGGACGGCATCACCAAGACGCGCGGGCGCTGGTTCACCTTCGACACAGGCAAGCGCGAAATCCGCGCCATGCCGACGTTCCATCCGGCGTTTCTGTTGCGCAGCCCGCTGCAAAAGCGTTTCGCCTGGCGCGATTTCCTGGCGATCAAAAAAGCCCTAAGCGAGACTCAGCGGTAGGCCACCAAAATCGCCCCCACCGCGATCAAGGCAATGCCCAACCAATTCGGCGCGCTCAGCTTTTCGCCCAGAAACATCACGCCGAAGATCGCCACCAGCACGACGCTGAGCTTGTCAATCGGCGCGACCTTGGCCGCCTCGCCGAGCTTGAGCGCACGGAAATAACAGAGCCAGGACGCGCCGGTGCCGAGCCCCGACAAAACGAGGAACAGATAAGTGCGGCCGGAAATCGCGCCGGGCGACTGGAATTGTCCGGTCACCGCCAGCAGGAAGCCGAGCGTGACGATGACCACGATGGTACGGATGAAGGTGGCGAGATCGGAATTGACGTTCTCGACCCCGACCTTGGCGAAGACCGCGGTGAGCGCGGCGAATACCGCGGAGAGCACCGCCCAAGTTTGCCAAGACGACGTCAGGTTCATTCGCTTTTCCGCATATAGGCCGGCGTGCCGCCGGCGAGAAAATCCTCGCGCGGCGGCGCGAACATATCGACCACCTCGGTATCCTCCGGAAAGAAGCCCTCGTGCTCGACGCCGGAGGGGATCACCGCCACATCGCCGGCGCCCATGCTGCGGCGTTCGTTGCCGATGCGGAAATCCATCCTGCCCTTGAGCATCCACACGATCTGCTCGTGCGGGTGCTTGTGGGCCGCCGCGTGCGCGCCGGCCTTGATTTTCCACCACACCATCATGCTTTGTTTGCCCGACAAGACGCGGCGGCTGATCTTGTCGGTGATGCGCTCTTCCGGCAGTTCCGCGAGTTGCTTGAAACCGAACAGGACAAGCATGGGCCCTCCGCTATCTCGTGTTCATCCGGACACAACGAACTTGATGGCGAACAGCACTCCCAGCACGATCACAGCGGGCGAAGCCTCCTTGACCTTGCCGGAGATCAGCTTGGCCAGCGCATAAGTGATGAAGCCGAGGCCGATGCCGCTCGCGATCGAATAAGTCAGCGGCATGGTGATCGCGGTCACCACCGCCGGCGCGTATTCAGTGATGTCTTCCCAGTCGATTTCGGCGAGGCCGCGCGCCATCACGCAGGCAACGTACAAAAGCGCAGCCGAAGTAGCGTAGGCCGGGATCATGCCGGCGAGCGGGGCAAACAACAGCGCCAGCAGGAAGAAGATCGACACGAAGGCCGCGGTCAGGCCGGTGCGGCCGCCGGCCGAGACGCCGGCCGCGCTCTCGATGTAGCTCGTCGTGGTCGAGGTGCCGATTGCGGCGCCGAACATGGCGGCAAAACTGTCGGAGATCAGCGCCTCCTTCATACGCGCGAGCTTGCCGTTCTTCATCAGCCCGGTGCGGTGTGTGACGCCGATCAGCGTACCGGCGTTGTCGAACACGTCGATGAACAAAATCGAAAACACCACGATCAGGAAGGTGCCCTCGAACACGCGCGAGAAGTCGAGCTGCAAGAGCGTCGGCTTGATCGAGGGCGGCAGCGAGACGATGCCGGAATAATGCGCCAGCCCGAACGGCAGGCCGATGGCCGTGACGACCAATATGCCGATCAGCGTGCCGCCGATGACGCGGCGGTAGTTGAGCGCGACAATCAGCACGAAACCGAGCAGCGCCAGCGCGGCCACCGGGTTCTTCAGGTCGCCGAGCGTGACCAGCGTCGCCGGCTGCGCGACGACGACGTGGGCTTCCTCCAGCGCGATGATGCCGAGGAACAATCCGACGCCGGCCGAGACGGCGAGCTTCAAGTTCTGCGGGATCGACTCGATCACGTACTGGCGGATGCGGAAGACCGAGATCAAGAAGAACAGCACGCCCGAGCAGAACACCGCGGCGAGCGCCTGCTGCCAAGTGTATTTGTAGGTCAGCACCACGGTGAAGGCGAAGAAGGCGTTGATGCCCATGCCGGGCGCGAGCGCGATCGGGTAATTGGCGTAGAGCGCCATCACCATGGTGCTCACCGCGGCGGCGACACAGGTGGCGACGAAAACCGCGCCTTGGTCCATCCCGGTCTTGCTCAGGATCGCCGGGTTGACAAATACGATGTAGACCATGGTCAGGAACGTGGTCAGCCCGGCGATGAATTCGGTGCGCACGTTGGTGCCCTGCGCCTTGAGCCCGAAATATCCGTCCAGCATCACGGTGACCGGGGATTCGCTCTTGCCCGCCGCTTTCCCTTCGGTTTGTTTTGCGCGCTTCGCCATGTGCCCCTCCGCCGGCCGCCCGAAGCGGCGAGCCTAGCCGTTACGCAAGCCTACCGCAGGAGCCAATTCGGCCGCTGTGGATACTGGCCTAAGGGGTCGGCGCGCGTACGAACGCCCAGCCGAGCCGGATCAGCGGCAGGAAACCCTGCATCGAGCGCGCGAATGAGCGCGGCACTTCCGGCACCATGGTCGGGAACTGCGCCTTCAGGTCCATCGGCACCATGCGGGTGTTGTCGGTGGCCGGCCACACCAGCAGACCGCCACGCGTGCGGATATCGGCGGCGCTAGCCCACGGGCTGCGCTGCGGCGCCCAGTCGAAATAGACGTGCGGCCGGCTGGGCGCGCCGAGCGCGATCAGCGGGGCGAGCTGCGCATCGCCGGTGACGTAATCGAGCCGCTTGCCGAAGCGGCGCTGGAAATTGTCGGCGAAAAAGCGCCCTTCCGCTTTGGCGGGCTGCGACACTTTGAGGTCGACCGAGGTGATCCAGGGCAGCGCGACGATGCCGAGCATGATGAAGACCGGCGGCGCTACCAAAAGACCGAGCCAGGTGAAGGACACCGTGCGCTCGCGATAGAGCGATACCCGGTCGCCGGCGGCGACCACCACGGCGAGGCCCGACAGCACCACCAGCGGCGCCACGCGATCGAGCGGCCCCAACCGGCCGCTGGCAAAGGCGACGGCGATTGCGCAGGCCGCCGGCATCAGTGCGAAGAAAAAGACGAACAGCCGCGCCAAGGGTTCGACCGGGTTGCGGTCGATCTCGGGGCCGTGCTCGCGCCGGCCGCGCGGCCAGCCGCTGGCGAAGATAACCAAGAGGCCGAGGCCGAGATGGCTCGCGACCAGCGCGATGAAGAGCCAAAGGCCGGCCGACAGCGCGTCGGCGGCGGCGTCTTTTTCGGCAAGACCCGACAGAACGAGATCGCTTGCGCCCTTGAGCCAGGCCAGATGCGGGAACACGACGACGGCGAAGGGCAGCAGCGCGATATATGGCTCCGGAATGGCGAGCGCCGCGCGCCCGCGCGTGCTCACCAGCGTGAACGCCAGCATCAGCGCGATCAGGATCAGCCCGGCATAGCTTGCGAGCAGCAGCAGGCCGAGGTCGAGCGCGAGCAGGAACCAGTAGCCGCGTTCGCCTTCGCCGAGCGCGCGCCAATAATGCAGCAGCGCCAGCGCCCACAGCGGCGCCGCTAGCACCGCCGGGCCGAAGTCCGGGCTCGGCACCGTGAAGGCCGCGATTCCGACCATCAACAGCACGGCGAGCACCGCGTGGCGCGTGCCGACGATGCGGCGGCCGAGCGCAAACACCGCCCAGTAGGCGACGACGATGCAGATTTGCGCCAGCGCGTAGAGCCCGAAGGCGCCGGCGATGCGGTAGGCGAGTTCGCCCAGCCAGAACGAAAGCGGCGGCCCGAGATAGCTGCCGAGCACGAATTCGTGGCCGATAGCCAACAACAAGGGCACGCCGCCGGGCGGCGCCACGTAGAACAGCGCAGGCATCAGCGTCCATAGCGCGGCCTGCGCGAGCGCCACGGTCCAGAATACCGCCGCCGGGCGTCCGCGCAGGAATTCGACGATCAGGGAAACGTAATGCATTGGCCCGGGAAGGGATGAATACGGGGGGCCAGAGATAGAGAACGCAGGCTAAAGAGGCAACAACGCGGCGACGGCCTCATCGGAGACCGCGCCCAGCGCAGCGAGCTTGGCGGCGACCGGCGCGAAGGATTTGCGGTGGTGGACAGTCGGTCCGAGCCGCGCCAGCGCCGCGAAATGCTCGGGTACCGAATAGCCCATGTGGCGCTCGAAGCCGTAGCCCGGATGCTCGAGGCCAAGCCGCACCATCAGCCGGTCGCGGGTGACCTTGGCGACAATAGAGGCGGCGGCGACCGAGACCACCAGCGCGTCGCCGGAAACGACGGTCTGGCAGTCGCAGGCGACGTCGATCTTCTGGTTGCCGTCGACGAAAACGAGCTTAGGCGCAACCGGCAGCGCCCGCACCGCGCGCGCCAGCGCCCACAAAGAGGCGCGCAGGATATTGTCGCGGTCGATGCGCTCGACGGTGCCGAAGGCGACCGCCACCTGCGCCGTGGCGCAGATTTTCTCGTACAGCTTCTCGCGCATGGCGGCGTCGAGTTTTTTGGAGTCGTTCAGGCCGCGCGGGATGCGCTCAGGATCGAGGATGACGGCCGCCGCCACCACCGGGCCGGCGAGCGGCCCCCTGCCCGCCTCGTCGCAGCCGGCGACCGGAAAGATGCCTTTGTTGAGCGCGCGCCGTTCGCGCCGGAACGTCGGGCGCAGGACGGGCTCGATAAGCGGCAGGCGTCCGACAAAAGCTTTGCGGGGCATGACCACGCCACAGTGCGCAGCAATACTGACAAGTCAATGCGCCTTACACGCCATGTGGATGAGTCGTCCTAGAACAAGCTCAACTGCTCCGTCGCCGGCTTGGGCGCGCGGAAATGCGCGGTCGAGAGCGACACCTTGCTGGCATTGAGCCCCAGTTTCTCGCAGGCCATCTCGAAGCGCCGCCCGATCATCCAGGCATAGGGCCCGGTGCCCTTCATGCGCCACCCCCAAGTTGAGTCGTAGTCCTTGCCGCCGCGCGTCTCGCGGATCAGCTTGAAGACGTGGCGGTAGCGGTCGGGGTAATTGGCCATCAGCCATTCGCGGAACAGGTCGCGCACCTCGAGCGGCAGCCGCAGCAGCACGTAGCCCGCTTCCTTGACGCCGGCGGTCACCGCCGCCTCCAGGATGCGTTCGATCTCCATGTCGTTGAGCGCCGGGATCACCGGCGCCACCATCACGGTCGTCGGCACGCCGACTTGCGCGAGCCGCCGCAGCGTCTCCAGCCGCCGCATTGGCGTCGCCGCGCGCGGCTCCATCTTGCGCGCCAGCTCGGGATCGAGCGTGGTCACCGAGAGAGCGACCTTGGCCAGCTTGCGCTCGGCCATGCGGGCAAGAATGTCGAGATCGCGCAAAACGAGGGCCGATTTGGTGACGATCCCCACGGGGTGGCCGGTGCGGTCGAGCACTTCCAGGATGCGGCGCATCACTTTGTAGCGCCGCTCGATCGGCTGATAGGGGTCGGTGTTGGTGCCGATCGCGATCACCTTGGGCGAATAGCCGGGCGCCGACAATTCGCGCTCCAGCAGTTCGGCCGCTTCCGGCTTGACGAACAATTTGGATTCGAAATCGAGCCCGGGCGAGAGACCAAGATAGGCGTGCGTCGGGCGCGCGAAGCAGTAGACGCAGCCGTGCTCGCAGCCGCGATAGGGATTGATCGAGCGGTCGAAGCCGATATCGGGCGAATCGTTGCGGGTAATGATCTTGCGGGTCGAGTCGAGCGTGACCTGCGTCTTGAACGGCGGCAGTTCGTCGAGCGAGCGCCAGCCGTCGTCGAAAGCGATGCGCGCCAGCGGTTCGTAGCGCCCCGAGGCGTTGCTCTGAGCGCCGCGCCCGCGCTCGTGCTCGACCACAACGCCGAGCAGTTCGGTGGCGTCGTCGACATAGACGCCCGCCGGCGCGGAGGGCAACTCCTTTTCCGGCGGGCGTCTCAGGACTGAGCTTTGTCGAGCCATGGCCGTAACCTAATAGCGGAATGTGAACATAACAAGAACATTTTTGGGAAGCCGGAGTGAATCTAAAGTTCAACCCCTAAACTCTCGCGGTCGCTAATTTTGATACAACCCTCGGTCTCGCGACCGGGGTTTTCGTTAGAAATGCCTTGTTTTCAGGCGGATCGATCCAACCCCCACATGATAAGCTGCGGCCTTTGCGACAAGACACGGGCGTCGTCATGCTGAGCGCGATCATCGCTACCCACGAATCGGAGCGCGCCCTCGTGCCTACGCTCGCGGCGCTGGTGCCGGGCGCGACCGCCGGCCTGCTCGGCGAGGTGATCGTGGCCGATGCCGGCTCGCGCGACGCCACCGCCGAAGTGGCCGACGTCGCCGGCTGCCGCTTCATGGCCGCGGCCGAGCCTTTGGGCGCGCGGCTGAAAGCGGCCGCCGCCACTACGCGCACGCCCTGGCTAATGTTCCTGCGCGCTGGCTGCGTGCCGGAGCCAAACTGGGTCGAAGCCGCAGACCGCTTCATCGATGCCGCCGACCGGCTTGAGCAAGGGCGCGCGGCGGTGTTCCGCCCGCCCGGGATCGCCGATCTGCTGCGGCCGGGCCTCGCCGAACTGATCGCGCTCGTGCGCGTCACGCTCGGCGGCGGGCCCAAACCCGAGCAGGGCCTGCTGATCGCGCGCTGGCATTACGACGCACTCGGCGGCCACCCCGACGGCGACGGCGCCGAGGTCTTGATGCTGCGCCGGATCGGCCGCCGCCGGCTCGCGATGCTGGCGAGCGCGGCGCGATTCGCGCGGCTAGGCAGATACTTGACTTAGTCAAGTAATTGGCCGACCCTGGCGCGATGAAGGCCTTCGAGCAACGCACCGCCGCCGTGCGCCGCTTCAACCGCTTCTATACGCGGCAGATCGGCGTGCTGCGCAAGACCTATCTCGACAGCCCCTACTCGCTCGGCGAAATGCGCGTGCTGTACGAGATCGCCCACCGCGGCGCCCGCACCGCGACCGACATCATGCGCGCGCTCAATCTCGATGCCGGCTATTTGAGCCGCGTGCTGCGCAATTTCGAGAAGCGCGGGCTGATCACGCGCAAGACCTCGACGCAAGACGCCCGCCGCAGCGAACTGGCGCTGACCGCGCGCGGCGCCAAGACCTTCGCGCCGTGCGAGCGCCGTTCGCAGCAGCAGGCCGGCGCCATGCTCGGCAAACTTAAGCCGGCGCAGCAGGCGACGCTGGTCGGCGCCATGGGCACGATCGAAACGTTGCTGACCGGCGCAACGCCGCAGCCGGCCGAAAGGCCGCGGCCCGTTTTGCGCGCGCCCAAGCCCGGCGATTTCGGCTGGATCGTCGCGCGCCACGCCAAGCTTTACGCGCAGGAATACGGCTGGGGCGAGCCGTTCGAAGGCTTGTGCGCGCAGATCGTCGCCGACTTCGCCAACAATTACGATCCCGCGCGCGAGCGCTGCTGGATCGCGGAGATGAACGGCGAGAACGTCGGCACCGTCATGCTGGTGAAGGATTCCGAGGACGTCGCCCGCATCCGCCTGCTGCTGGTCGATCCCAAGGGGCGCGGCCTGCACCTCGGCACGCGCCTGGTGGACGAAACGTTGCGCTTCGCGCGCTCAGCCGGCTACAAGAAGATCACGCTGTGGACGCACAGCGTCCTTACCGCCGCACGGCATGTCTACGAGAAGGCGGGCTTTACGCTGACGTCCAGCGAACCGCGTCATACGTGGGGCAAGGATGTCGTCGCCGAGTATTGGGATTTGGAACTCGATCCGTCACCCTGATGTGCCCGCCGAAGGCGGGCCTCGAAGGGCGACGGCCGACGCTTTAAAGACTTTGGCCGTTCATCCTTCGAGGCTCGCGGAATTTATCATCGGGCCGCGCTTCGCGCGGACCCGTTGGCTCGCACCTCAGAATGACGGATCACGCTGTCGCCCCTTTCGCCTTGCCGCGCCGCAAATGCTCGTCGAGCCTCGGCAATATCTCGACGAAATTGCACGGCCGGTAGCGGACATCTAGCTGGTGCACCAGAATCTCGTCCCATGCGTCCTTGCAGGCGCCGGGCGAGCCGGGCAGACAAAAAATGTATGTCGCGTTGGCGACGCCGGCGGTGGCCCGGGTCTGGATCGCCGAGGTGCCAATCTTCTTCTCGCTCACCATCAGGAACATCGTCGCAAAGCCGTCCATCTTCTTTTCGAACAGCGGCTCGACCGCCTCCGGCGTCACGTCGCGGCCGGTGAAGCCGGTGCCGCCGGTGGTGATCACCACGTCGATGAACTTGTCCTCGATCCAATCCTTCACGCGCCGGCGGATCGCCTTGACCTCATCTTTGACGATCGAGCGCTCGGCGAGCGTATGACCGGCCGCGCGGATGCGCTCGGCGAGCGTGTTGCCGGACTTGTCGTCGGCGCGCTCGCGCGTGTCGGACACCGTGAGTACCGCGATCTTGAGCGGCACGAATTGTCTGCTTTGGTCGATACCGGGCATGGCTTCACACTCCGTCATGCCCGGCCTTGTGCCGGGCATCCACGTCTTTCCTACGACTCACTAAAGCAAGGCGTGGACGGCCGGGACAAGCCCGGCCATGACGAGAAAATCACAACTGCGCCGCCGCGAAAGTATCGCAGGCCGACACCTTGCCCTCTTTCAGCCCGGTGGTGAACCAGCGCTGGCGCTGCTCGGACGTGCCGTGCGTGAAGGCGTCCGGCACCACGTAGCCTTGCGCCTGTTTTTGCAAGCGGTCGTCGCCGATCGCCGCGGCCGTCTGCAGCGCGGCTTCCACGTCGCCCGGCTCGATCGACTTCCAGTGCTGGTTGGAACGATTGGCCCAGACGCCGGCGAAACAATCGGCCTGCAACTCGACCCGCACCTGTATGTGGTTGACCGCCACCTTGCTGCCGGCGGCGCGCTGCGCGGCCTGCGCCTTCGGCAGGTAGCCGAGCAGGTTCTGCACGTGATGGCCGACCTCATGCGCGATCACATAGGCCTCGGCGAATTCGCAGGCTTTGCCGCTGCAGCCGTGGAAGCGCACCTGCATGTCATTGAAGAACGAGGTGTCGAGATAGATGCGCTGGTCGGTCGGGCAATAGAACGGGCCCATCGCGGCTTGCGCGAAGCCGCAGCCGCCCTGCTCACCGCCGCGGTAAAGCCGTAGGCGCGGCGCGCGGTATTGCTGACCGCCCGCCTGGAATATTTCGCCCCAGGTGTCCTCGGTATTGCCGAGCACGGCGGCGACGAATTGGCCCATCTGGTCGGACGGCGCCCCGCTGCGCCGGGCGGGCGGCTGATAGGGCTGCTGGCGATGCTGGCCGCCGCCGCTGACAAGTTCCGCGCCGCCGATCAGGATGCGCGGATCGATGCCGGTCGCCCAGCCGATCAGGCCGAGCACGATGATGGTTCCGATGCCGAGGCCGCCGCCGCCGAACTGTATCCCGGAACCACCGCCCCCGAAGCCGCCGCCGGCATCGCGGTCGTCCTCGACATTGTCGCTGCGGCGGAAATCGTCCCAACGCATTTAAATCGCCTCCGAAAACTGCGCTGCGATCATTACGCAAGCCCATCGCCCCCGTCCAATGTGACTCATTTTGCGATAGCCGCGCTTCGCTTAAGTCCCCGTTAAATAGGCAGAATTTGCCCACTTCGGCGCGTGCCCGATAAACCGTTTCTTCACCTTGAGCGGACATGATGACGGCCTGTCGGTTGTAGGTCCCGCGTCGCCGACCGCGTCACCTGAGTCAGAAGTCCTGAGTCATGGTTGTGTCGCGTCGCGGGGCGCCCTTGCGGGCGCCCCGTGGAGTTTTAGAGACTCCACACACCCGCATTTTGGTCGGCGACTGCGTCGCCGAGATGACCAAGCTGCCGGCGGCGAGCGTCGATTTGGTTTTCGCCGACCCGCCTTATAATCTCCAGCTCGCCAGCGACTTGAAACGCCCGGACGATTCGCACGTCGATGCGGTCACCGACGACTGGGACAAGTTCGCGAGCTTTGCAGCTTACGACGAATTCACGCGAGGTTGGCTCACCGCCTGCCGGCGCGTGTTGAAGCCGGCCGGCACCATCTGGGTGATCGGCTCCTATCACAACATCTTCCGCGTCGGCACGATCATGCAGGACCTCGGCTTCTGGATCCTCAACGACGTGATCTGGCGCAAAACCAATCCGATGCCGAATTTCCGCGGCCGCCGCTTCACCAATGCGCACGAGACCATGATTTGGGCCTCGCGTGACGCCGACGCCAAGGGCTACACGTTCAACTACGAAGCGCTCAAGGCCGGCAATGAAGACGTGCAGGTGCGCTCCGACTGGAGCTTTCCCCTTTGCACTGGCGAGGAGCGCCTGAAAGGCGCCGACGGCAAGAAGCTGCATCCGACGCAGAAGCCGGAAGCGCTGCTGGCGCGCATTATACTCGCGGCGTCGCAGCCGGACGATTTGGTGCTCGACCCGTTCAACGGCACCGGCACCACCGGCGCGGTGGCAAAACGCCTCGGCCGCCACTTCATCGGCATCGAGCGTGAAAAGAAATATGCCAAGGCGGCGGAAAAGCGTATCGCCGGCGTCGAAGTCGTGCCCTCGCCCTCGATCGCGCCCTTCGTCACCGCGCGCGAGGCGCCGCGCGTGGCGTTCGCGGCGCTGATCGAGCGCGGGCTGGTGACGCCCGGCGCGCTGCTCACCGACGCCAAGAAGCGACACAAGGCGACGGTGCGCGCCGACGGCGCAGTCTCGCTCGGCGATACGGTTGGCTCGATCCACCGTATCGGCGCGCTGGCGCAAGGGCTGGAGGCCTGCAACGGCTGGACCTTCTGGCACCTGCAGACGCCGAAGGGGCTCACGCTGATCGACGAACTGCGCGCGCAAATCCGTAAAGAGCAAGTGCGCTCGGAGATGGCGGAAGCGGCGGAGTAGCCCGCTTCAAGCCTGCGCGGAAATCACCTCGTAAAAAAGCTCCAGCGCGCACTGGGCGAATGCATTCATATTCGCCTGCCGGTCGGCGCTGCCAGTCTCCAGCTTAATCGCGCGCTCGATTAATCCCGCGACCGCGATGCAAGTGTGGCCGGCCGCGTCGCCGTAGCGGTTGCCGGTCGGCCCGGTGGCGCCGGTTTCGCCCAGGCCCCAGCTCGCGGCATGCCGCTCGCGCACTCGCCGCGCGATTAGTAACGAATAGGCTTCGGTCGAGGGCCGGAAGCCAGCCATCTCGGCGTCGCCGATGCCGAGCAGCGCCGCGCGCGCGGCCTTGGTGTAGGCCACCGCGCCGCCAAGAAAATAGCCGGAAGCGCCGGGAACGCTGAGCAAAGCCGCCGCGATCAGTCCGCCGGTCGAGGACTCGGTCACGGCAATGGTCTCATGGCGCTCGATCAGGCGCGCGGCGATTATTTCGGCGATCCGCAGCAGCGATTGCATTCAAGCTTCTCCATTGCCCAACTGGCACAGCACGCGGAAAACGCCGACCTCCGCGCCAACGAAATCTCTGGAGAAGCGCTCGCCGAGCTTTTCGGCGTCGCCTAGCCGCAGCGTATCGACCATGAAGCAGGCTTTGATCTTTTTGTCGCCGCCGCGCAATTTTTCCTCCATCGACACCGGCTGCCCGGCGGGATCGACCGCGGTCCATGCTTCGCAGGCGGCGATGGCGGGGTCGCGCACAAGTGAGTCCGCAAGCCTCGCCAGCCCGCCGAGATCCGGCACGTCATTGAAACGCACCGTGACGGCATAGGCACCGCGAAAGCGCCCCACGCGCAGCGAGCGGTGGCATACGGTGCGGTTCATGTTGATAAATATCTCCGACATCACCTTGCGCGTCATGGGCGTCGGGTTGTCGAGCCGTTCGAGATAATTCTTGGAGGTCAGCACTGCCGGCGTCTCGACCACATAGAAATTGTAATAGCCGCTGCCGCCAGAGATCGCCTGATGCCTTCGCCCGAACAGAAAGCCAGGCACGGCCAGCCGTTCCTGCAGATGCTCGCCCTGGAACCATTGCTCGAACTCGGCCTCGCGGCCGGCTCGGCAGTCGTTAAAGATCGCCAGGATGCCTTGGCCGCTCATGACGCGCGCCCGCCGTCGAGCGCGTGACCAAGCACCTTGCGCATCACGCTCGGCAAAGCTTCGCCCGGCAAATCGGCAAGCTTCACCCAGCGCGCTCCTTTAAGCGCCGCCGTCACGCGCGGCACCTGCGCGATGAACACTGTAAGTTCGAGCGGAAAATGCGTGAACACATGGCGCACGAGGCCGGGCAGCTTGCGCCATTTCGTCTTCGCGCCGAGGCGCGGCCCAGAGCGAAGCGCCTGCGCGACATCGAAATCATGCGCCCAGGCGCTGCCCGGCACTTCGGTCATGGCGCCGAGCAGGCCCTTCTCGGGCCGCGCGCGCAGCAGCACGCGCCCATCGGCGCGCAACGCGACGAAGGCCGCGCCGCGCCGCCGCCGGCCCTCGCGCTTTGGCGTCTTGCGCGGAAAGCTCTCCTGGTCCCCGCGCGCATAGGCGGCGCATGACTCGCTCCACGGACACAGTGCGCAAGCCGGCCGCTTGGGCGAACAGAGCGTGGCGCCGAGATCCATCAGCGCCTGCGCGAAATCGCCGGCGCGGCGCGGCGGCAGCAAGGACGCCGCCAGCCGTTTGATCGCGGGCTTGCCTGCCGGCAATTCGTCTTCGACCGCAAAGAGCCGCGTCACCACGCGTTCGACATTGCCGTCGACCGGCACCGCCGGCAGGTCAAACGCGATCGCCGCCACCGCCGCCGCGGTGTAGTCGCCGATGCCGGGCAGCGTGCGCAGGCCTTCGAGCGTACGCGGAAATTTGCCGCCGTGGCGCTCGACAACGGCGCGCGCGCAAGCGTGCAAATTGCGGGCGCGCGCGTAATAGCCAAGCCCCGCCCAGGCGCGCAGCACGTCGTCGAGGCTCGCTCGCGCGAGCGCCTCCACCGTCGGCCAGCGCGCCAGGAACTTGGCGTAATAGGGCGCGACCGCCTTCACGGTGGTCTGCTGCAGCATGATTTCCGACAGCCAGACCCGGTAGGGGTCCGCCGTCTCGCCGCACCGCGCCCGCCAGGGCAAGATACGGCGGTGACGGTCGTACCAGGCCAGCAAATCGGCCCGGTCTGCTGTGGATGGTTTGTTTCGCGCGACCTTGCGGACTGCTACGCTCATGGCGCCGACGATGGCATGAGAAGCCTCCTTCATGAACAAGCCTTCGCGCAGTTTTCCCCGCCCGCTTTCGGAGTTCACCGGCGCGACCTTGAGCGACAGCCTGAAGACGCGGGGTTTCGCCTCGGCCGAGATCATCGCGCGCTGGGCCGATATCGCCGGACCGGAGATCGCCGCCCATAGCGAGCCGATGAAGATCAGCTGGCCGCGCGCGGCCGGCGATGTCGCTCCCGAACCGGCCACTTTGGTGCTGCGGGTGGAAGGCCCGGCGGCGCTCGAAATCCAGCATCTCGCGGCGGTGATCCTGGAGCGGGTCAACCGCTTCTTCGGCTGGCAGGCGATCGGGCGTATCGCGCTACGCCAGGCGCCCTTGCGCCGCCGCGTGCCGCCTACCCCGCCACCCCCGCTCGACCCCGAAATCGCCGCCCGCATCGCCGCCAGCCTGCCGGCGGTCGAGGACGAGAACCTACGTCTTGCGCTCGCCCGTTTAGGCGCGGTCATCAAGCGAAATTGACCTTTGCCGCCACCTTGGCAGGCTAGTGCCCCGCTTCCGAAGTTCGTTATATATGGCGGCGCGCTCCGGAACGAACTTCGGAAGCAAAGGGGCACTAGTAAGTATATGGTTTTAGTGCCGCTTTCGATTTGAAGTTCCTGAAAGAGGTTGCAACAAGTTGCGCAGGAACTTCAAATCGGCGGCACTAGCCGCCATTGCCACAATTATCGTATCCAGCTAGCCAAAGCCCGGAACCACGCTTTTGAGCCACGGAGTTTCAGTTGCCTATCACCCGACGCGATTTTTGCCTGAGCAGCGCCACTGTCGCACTTAGCCTCGCCGTGCTCGGCGTCTCCACGCTGCCGCCGTTTCCCGGCGAGGCGTTGGCGGCCAATGTCCCGGTCGCCGACCTGATGAAGCCTGACGCGATGCCGGACCTCGCTTTGGGCTCCGACACGGCGCCGGTCACCATCGTCGAATACGCCTCGATGACCTGTCCGCATTGCGCGCACTTCCAGGAGACGACGTTCCCCGAACTCAAGAAGCGCTACATCGACACCGGCAAGGTGCGCTACATCCTGCGCGACTTCCCGCTCGACAGTCTGGCGGGCGCGGCATTCGTGCTGGCGCATTGCGCCGCCAAGGGCGACAAGGACAAATATTATTCCATGGTCGAGACGCTGTTCGCGCAGCAGCAGACCTGGGCGGTCGAAAAACCTGTGCCGCCGCTGATGGCGATCGCCAAGCAGGCCGGCCTCTCCGAGAAGGATTTCGACGCCTGCCTGTCGAATCAGAGGGCCTGGGACGACATGGAAAGCGTGCGCCAGCGCGCCATGAAGGAGTTCAAGGTCGAATCGACCCCGACATTTTTCGTCAATGGAACGCAGGTCACCGGCGCCGTCTCGATCGAGGATTTCGCCAAGGTGATCGACCCCTATCTCAAGGGCGGATAAGGGTTTTTTGGTCCGGCGCAGGCGTGCCGGCCGGCTGGTTTTGGCCGCCGGGCGCCCGAAAGGTCTGGAAAACCGCCCTTGGCCGCCGCTCGCCCATTGCTCATCCGGGCGCGCCAATTCATTCTCCCGCCTATGCGGCACAAGCGACCCAGCCTTCGGGGCTATCCCCCGGACAGGATTACGATTCTGCAAAAAATCTCGAGGCCTGAACCATGAAGCTTACGCGGCTGCGCCTGCTCGGGTTCAAGTCGTTCGTCGAGCCGACCGATTTCCTGATCGAGCCGGGCCTGACTGGCGTGGTCGGGCCGAACGGCTGCGGCAAATCCAATCTGGTCGAAGCGCTGCGCTGGGTGATGGGCGAGTCCTCCTACAAATCCATGCGCGCCTCCTCGATGGACGAGGTGATTTTCTCCGGCACCAATAACCGCCCGGCGCGCAACAACGCCGAAGTGGGGATATCGATCGACAATGCCGAACGCTCGGCGCCGTCGGCGTTCAACGATACCGATTCAATCGACATCGCGCGCCGCATCGAGCGCGATGCGGGCTCTACCTACCGCATCAACGGCCGCGAGGTGCGCGCGCGCGACGTACAGATCCTGTTCGCCGACGCCTCGACAGGCGCGCGCTCGCCCGCTTTGGTGCATCAGGGGCGCATCGGCGAGATCATCCAGGCCAAACCCGAGCAGCGCCGCCGCGTGCTGGAGGAAGCCGCCGGAGTCGCCGGCCTGCACGCGCGCCGGCATGAGGCGGAACTCCGCCTGAAGGCTGCGGAAACCAATTTGCTGCGCATCGAGGACGTCATAGGCCAGTTGGCCGCGCAGGTCGACGGGCTGAAGAAGCAGGCGCGCCAGGCGATCCGCTACCGCACCGTGTCGGCGCAAGTGCGCAAGTCGGAGGCGACGCTCTATCATCTGCGCTGGACCGGCGCGACCGCCGAGGTCGCCGAAGCCGAACGCGCCAAGGACGTAGCGGTGCGCGAGGTCGCAGCGCGCGTCGGCGCGGAGGCCGAAGCCTCCAAGCGCCAGGCGCTGGTGTCGGCGACCTTGCCGGAACTGCGCGAGGCCGAAGCGCGCGCAGGCGCCGCCTTGCACCGCCTGAACGTGGCGCTGCAGGACCTCGACCGCGAGGAGGCGCGCGCCAACGACCGTATCGCCGAACTCGATCTCCGCCTCAAACAATTCGCCGCCGACGGCGAACGCGAACAAAAGCTCGCCGCGGACGCCGAAGCGGCCCTCGCCAAGCTCGCCGCCGAAGAAGAAACCATCCGCAAGGAGGCGCGCGAAAGCGCCGGCCGACGCAGCGGCGTCGACGCCAAGGTAGCCAAGGCCGACGGCGAACTCAGCGCCGCCGAGAAAGTTTTTTCTGATCTGACCACCGCGCTTGCCGATCTTACCGCCCAGCGCCACCAGTTCGAGAATGGCGCGCGCGAACAGGGCGAGCGCATGGCGCGCATCGCCGGCGAAATCGCCGAGATCGAGCGCGAATTGGCGACGCTCAAGCGCGGCGACCATGCCCCGCTCACCAAGGCGGTCGAAGGCGCGCAGGCGGCCTTGACCGAGGCGGAAGCCGCCGCGGTCGCCGCCGAAGCCGCGCACAACAATGCGCGCGCGGATCTCGAAGCCGCGCGCTCCAATTTAAGCGAATCGGAAAACCGTGTGCAGCGGCTCGAAACCGAGGCCAAGACCCTTGGCCAGATGCTCTCGCTCGAGACGCGTAATTTGTGGCCGCCGGTGATCGACCACGTCTCGGTCGACAAAGGTTACGAGAAGGCGCTGGGCGCCGCCTTGGGCGACGATCTCGACGCGCCGACCGATGTTTCAGCGCCTATGCATTGGTCGAAGGTCGCGACAGACGCCGGCGATCCGGCGCTGCCGAAAGGCGCCGAGCCGCTGGCGAAGTTCGTCAAGGCGCCGGCGCAGCTTGCCCGGCGGCTGGCGCAGATCGGTCTGGTCAACCGCGAGGACGGCGGCAAGCTTGCAGGCTCGCTCAAGTCCGGCCAGCGACTGGTCTCACGCGAAGGCGATCTCTGGCGCTGGGACGGTTACGTCGCGGCCGCGCACGCGCCGACCGGCGCGGCGCGCCGGCTCGCGCAGCGCAGCCGCTTTGCCGAGATCGACGGCGAATTGGTAACGGCGCGCGCCGAGGTCGACGAAAAACGTAAGGGCCTCGAGGCCGCGCAGAAATCCTTCGACGCCGCCGGCCAGGCCGAAAGCGAAACGCGCGCGCACGAACGCGACCTCAACCGGCAGGCGGCGCGGCTCTCCGCACTCGCCGAAGCGCGCACGCGCCTGACCACCAGCCGTAACGAGGCGAGCGCCGCCAAGACCGAAGCCGAGCGCGCGATCAAAGCGCTCGAACCCGCCGGCAAGCTCGAAAGCAAGCTCGCCGCCGTGCGCGACGACATCACCGGCAAACGCGCCAAGCTTGCCGAGGTGCGCGCCGAGCAGCAGGCGATCGTGCGCGAGGCGGAACTCGCCGATAAGCGGCTCTCCGCGCTCGCCGCCGACCAGGCCGGCTGGATCGAGCGGCGCGACGGCGCGCGCAACCAGATCGCCACCCTCGACCAGCGCATTGCCGAGGCCAAGCGCGACCGCGCCGAACTTGAGAACGCGCCGCAGGTTTTCGCGGAAAAACGCAAGACCATGATCGGCGAGGTCGCCAAAGCCGAAGGCGCGCGCCGCGAATGCGCCGATCGGCTGGCCGCGGCCGAGAACGCGCTGGCCGAAGCCGACCGCGACGCCCGCGCCGCCTTGGAAGCAGCCTCCGCCGCGCGCGAGGATCTCGCCCGCGCCGAGGAACGCTTCGAGGGCTCAAAGCGCAGGCTTTCCGACATCGGCCACGAAATCCACGACATGCTGGAAATCGAGCCGTCGGCGGTCGCGGCCTTGGCCGAGATCAAGGAGGGCGAGGCGCTGCCCGACCTCGCCGAGATCGAAGAAAAGCTCGACCGGCTGCGGCGCGAGCGCGAGCGGCTGGGCGCGGTCAATCTGCGCGCCGAAGAGGAATTGCGCGAGGTCGAGACCCAGCACACCACCTTGACCACCGAGCGTGACGACCTGGTGCAGGCGATCGGAAAGCTGCGCCAGGGCATCCAGAGCCTCAACCGCGAGGCGCGCGAGCGGCTGCTGGCGTCCTTCGAACAGGTCAACAAGCACTTCCAGCATTTGTTCACGAAATTGTTCGGCGGCGGCACCGCCGAATTGCAGCTGGTCGAAAGCGACGATCCGCTCGAAGCCGGCCTCGAGATCATGGCCAAGCCGCCGGGCAAGAAGCCCTCGACGCTTTCGCTGCTCTCGGGCGGCGAGCAGGCGTTGACCGCGCTAGCGCTGATCTTCGCGGTGTTCCTGACCAACCCGGCGCCGATCTGCGTGCTCGACGAGGTGGACGCCCCGCTCGACGATCACAACGTCGAGCGCTTCTGCGACTTGTTGGATGAAATGACCAGGTCGACCGACACGCGCTTTGTGATCATCACCCACAACCCGATCACCATGGCGCGCATGAACCGGCTCTACGGCGTCACCATGGCCGAGCGCGGCGTGTCGCAACTGGTGTCGGTGGATCTCGAAGCCGCGGTGCAGTTCCGCGAGGCTGGTTAAGCCGCTTCGATCGGGCGCTTCCCATCGACCAGCCGCGGCTCGTTATCAAGCCAAGCGGAACTCACCGCCCAGACGTGCTCCTTCCCGCAGTCCGGGCAAAGCATGCGCGCGCTCAGCTTTGGCAATTTGCGGAACACGGCCGGCTCGACCTCGATGGCGGTCGACACCGGCTTACCGGTAATGGGGCACCTGATCATCACGGAGCTCATCGGCAGACCCCCTTCGAATTGTTCACCCCGGCATTATCGAATGGAACTCTTACGATCATGGAACCTTTGGATCGTGACCACCTTAAGACCGCACGACCCCCTGTGGATAAAGTCTAGGTGATCGCAAGCCGGCCCGGAACCAAATCCCGTCGGCAGCGTTATCGCCGCGTGTATTTCAGTCGGGCGGCTCCCCCCTTACCCCCGAATGGCCGTCTGGCGAAAAGACCTCGGGCTTCGGCCCGGGGTCTTTTTTTGCAACATCAATCGCTTACGCGAAGTCTTACAGGCCGGGCGGGCCCCTACCCGGTTGCCGTTGGCGGCGCTGTCCTTATCTAGGTAGGCTTGTTCCATTCGAAATTTTTTGAGGAGCCGTTCCATGTCCACCACCGGCTGGGTCGTTCTCGGCGTCGTTGTCGTGATCGTGATCTGGGCGATCACCGTCTACAACGGCCTCGTCGCCATGCGGCAGAGGACCAACCAGGCCTTCGCCGACATCGACGTGCAGCTCAAGCTGCGCCACGACCTGATCCCCAATCTGGTGGAGACGGTGAAGGGCTATGCCGCCCACGAGCGTGGAACTTTGGAGGCGGTGATCCAGGCCCGCAACGCCGCCATTGCAGCCCCCAGCGTCGAGCAGAAGGTGGCGGCCGAAAACGTGCTCACCGGCGCGCTGCGGCAATTGTTCGCGCTGTCGGAAAATTATCCGAACCTGAAGGCCAACGCGAACTTCCAGCAGCTGCAGGATCAGCTCTCCGACATCGAGAACAAGCTCGCCGCCTCGCGCCGCTTCTTCAACAACGCGGTGCAGGAATACAACACCGGCATCCAGCAGTTCCCGGCAGCGCTGTTCGCTGGCATGTTCGGTTTCGGCCAGCGCCAGTTCTTCGACGTCGGCGAGGAGCGCGCGCAACTCGAGCAGGCGCCGAGCGTGAAGTTCTGAACTTTGTCCCGGGCGCGGTGCAGTGTGAAACGCTGCACCGCGCCCGGGACCGTTACAAGCTCCGATTTTGCAAAGGTCCCGGGTCTGCAGCGCACCACTTCATGCCGCGCTGCGCCCGGGAAAAATAGAGCAGCATGGCCGCCTACGGTCTTTACACGCACATCCAGTCGAACAAGCGCCGCTCGATCGCGCTGCTGATTGGGCTGTTCTTCCTGGTCTACGTGATGGTGTTCGCCGGCGCGCTCTTGGCCGAGGCGCTCACCGCGCGCGGCTATTACGGCAACCCGCCGCTCGACTATCTGATCCGCGCCGCCGAATTCGAGTTCATCAAGGCGCTGCCGTTCGCCACCGTCGGCACCGTAATCTGGATTTTCATCGCCTACAAATTCCATCAGTCGATGATCGATGCGGTAACCGGCGCGCGCGTCGTCAGCCGCACGGATGAGCCGCGGCTCTATAATCTTTTGGAAAACTTGTGCATCTCGCGCGGCATCACCATGCCGACGCTGCGCATCGCCGACGACGAGGCGCTCAACGCCTTCGCCACCGGCATGAACGCCAAGCAATATTCCATCACGGTTACGCAAGGCCTGATCGATTCGCTCAACGACCAGGAAATCGAGGCCGTGCTCGGCCACGAGCTCACCCACATCCGCAACGGCGACGTGCGCATGATGGTGATCGCCATGGTGATCGCCGGCGTGCTCGGCTTCTTCGGCGAACTGGTGTTCCGCATTTTCTTCCAGAACATGATATGGGGCGGCGGCCGGCGTTCGAGCGGCGACGGCGACCGCAAAGGCGGCGCCGGCATCGCAATTGTCATCGCGCTAGCCATCATCGTCGTGGTGTGGGTGCTCTCGATCGTCATTCGCTTCGCGCTCTCGCGGCAACGCGAATATCTCGCCGATTCCGGCTCGGTCGACCTTACCAAGAATCCCGACGCCATCATCTCGGCGCTACGCAAGATCGAAGGGCGCGGCGAAATTCCCGGCGCCAATTCTGCCGTGATGGAAATGTGCATCGACAATCCGCGCGAGGGTTTTTCGAATATTTTTGACACGCATCCGTCGGTCGAAAAACGCGTCGAGGCGCTGGTCAAATTCGCCGGCGGCCACGATCCAGGGCCGCTGGCGCTGGACGCGCCCAAGCAACAGCCGCAGGTCGAGGATCAGTCCGGGAAAGACGGCCCCTGGGGCGACGCGCCGCAACAGCCGGCATCGCAGGAGGGTCCCTGGGGTCCGGAGCCCGGCCCCGCGCCGCCCGGCGTCGATGGCCCGTGGGGGCCGCGGCAGAGTTAACTGTCATGCGCGCGAAGGCGGGCATCCAGTACGCCGCAGCCGGATGTTTGTTTTCGGGGGTAAAGCGGACATACTCCGGACATCGCGGAATGTCCGCTTTTGACCCATAAGCGACATTGGCTGCGCACTGCGGCAATGTTTTCGATGTCGGTTTCAGCACCTATCAAAGTGCGCGTTTGATCCGATACAATGGTGTATCCCTAGCCTGGGGACCCTAGCCGAAACGATCGTAACAGCAATTGGTCTGTTCCGTGCGCGGCCTTGTGGTAGACCGGATAGCCACGAAGGAGTGACGTCATGCGCCTTGTGCTTTGTGTCTTCCTCACCATGCTGCTCAATAGTTCCACTTTTGCCGCCCAGCGAACCTTGACCCGGGCCGAAGCTCAGGAAGCGGTCGCAAGCGGCGATGCCCAAGCTGCGGGTGCATTGACAATGACGACCGATCAAGGGACTTGCCTGAATGAGTGCACAAGGCGAGGGCACAACACGGCGGAATGCGCCGATGCCTGCCAGCCTGGACTTTGCCATCCGGATGCCGAGCAGCCTTATTGCATATCAAGGTAGCTAGTCTCGACGTAATTGTATCCGGCCCGCACGAGTCTGTTGTTGGCACTTAGCGGACATTCGCCGCATCGCAATACTTGTCCGCTATTGGGGGTAAAGCGACATGGCGCACAGCGCGTTTTTTATGAGTCCGCGCCCTAGCTGTCGCTCCCGCGAAGGCGGGGACGACAAAACGCTAATGCCCCTCAAACGAAATCAGCGTCCGCACCGGCACGTCGAGCTTGCGCAGACGCGCGGCGCCGCCCAAGTCCGGCAAGTCGATGACGAAGCAGGCGGCCAGCACGTCGGCGCCGAGCTGGCGTAAGAGTTTCACCGCCGCTTCCGCCGTGCCGCCGGTCGCGATCAGGTCGTCCACCAGCACCACGCGCTCGCCGGCGACCAGCGCGTCGGCGTGCATTTCGATCGTGTCCTCGCCGTATTCCAGCGCGTAGGCGACGCTCACCCGCTTGTGCGGCAGCTTGCCCTTCTTGCGGATCGGCACGAAGCCGGCCGAAATCTGGTGCGCGACCGCTCCTCCTAAAATGAACCCGCGCGCCTCGATGCCGGCGACTTTGTCGATCTTCATGCCGGCCCAGGGCTGCACCAGTTCGTCGACCGCGCGGCGGAAGGCGCGCGCGTCGCCCAAGAGCGTCGTGATGTCGCGGAACATGATGCCGGCTTTGGGATAGTCGGGGATCGAACGGATCGCGGCTTTGAGATCGTTATCGAGGGCGATGGACGTCATACGTTTCCTGTCGGCTTGCGAGGATTACTAGAAGCAGAGGTGGGTCATCACATTGCCGCGCTTGTCCTTGAGGAGGTAGGGGCAGTCCAGGTTCTTGAGGCGCGCCTTAGCCTCTTCGTTGCCGAGTGCGGCGGCTTTCTCGAAATAGGCCCGGGCGGCGCGCGCATCTTCCGGCCCGCCACGCCCGAGTTGCGCGAAGGCTCCGGCCCACACCATCGCTTCGGCGTGGCCTTGCGCGGCCGCCTTGTCGAACATGGCGCGCGCGGCGGCATCGTCCTTCGGCCCGCCGGTCCCTTCCGCGAACATCATTCCCAGCTGGAATTGCGCTTCCGGCGAATTCGCCTCCGCCGCCCTCTCGAGCAAAGTTCTCGCCTCGGCCGGATTGGTCGAAGTGGCGCCGCTCATCGCCTCGAGATTGGTGAGGCCGCGCGCATTGCCGGCCTTGGCCGCGCGCTCGAACAATTTGCGCGCCTCGACCGGGTCCTTAGGCACGCCCGCGCCGGTCCCCAGCATGACGCCGAGTTCGACCATGGCCGCCGTGCTGCCTTTCTCGGCCGCCTGGCGATAGGCCCGCAACGCCTCCGGCATTTGACGGTTGGCGGCGTAGGCGCGGCCAAGCTCGTAAAGCGCGCGGCGCGATTTTCCCGCCGCCATTTTGCAAAATTTGATCGCGGTTGCGATGTCGGACGGCGCGATCTGCGTGACGCCATTGATGTCCGCCGGCCGGTCCGGATCATTCGGCTCCGCGGCGATGCGGTCGCACAGCACGAGCTCGGCCGCCTGGCCGCGCGCCGGGCCATGCAGCGGCGCCAGCGCCAGCAGGCCGAAGCCGGATAAGATGAAAATTACGCCGCAGCGTTTGCTCATGACCTTACACATCACGTTGGTGGCAAGCTTAAAGCTGCGGACTTATCCCAGCAAGCGGGCGCCGCTCAGCGATTGAGCACCCGGCCCGCCACCGCATCGAGCTTCTTGATCAATTCGGGATCGCGCGCGTTGTGCGCGGTGATCAGCGCGCTGTCGAGCGCGCGGTCCGACCCGATCGGGCACGGCTCGTGCTCGCGCGGAAAATCGCGCGCAAGCCTCGCCACCAGCCGCTTGGCGTGCTCGGCGTTCTCCAACAGCACTTTGATGATGTCCTGCACGGTGACGGCGTCGTGGTCGGGGTGCCAGCAGTCGAAATCGGTCACCATGGCGACGGTGGCGTAACAAATCTCGGCCTCGCGCGCGAGCTTGGCCTCCGGCATGTTGGTCATGCCGATCACCGAATAGCCGAGCTGCTTGTAGGTGATGCTTTCCGCGTAAGTGGAGAACTGCGGGCCCTCCATACAGACGTAAGTGCCGCCGAATTTCGGCTCGATGCCTTCCAAGAGCGCCGCCTCGCCGATGCGTGCGCGCAGGCGCGGCGATACCGGATGCGCCATCGAGACATGCGCCACCAGCCCTTTGCCGAAGAACGAGCTCTCGCGTCTGTAGGTGCAGTCGACGAACTGGTCGACCAGCACGAAGGTGCCGGGCGGCAGTTCCTCCTTGAACGAGCCGCAGGCCGACAGCGAGACGAGATCGGTGACGCCGGCGCGTTTCAACACGTCGATATTGGCGCGGTAGTTGATGTCGGAAGGCGACAACCGATGCCCTTTGTCGTGACGCGCAAGAAACACCACTGGCAGGCCGTCGATGTCGCCGATGCGTAAATGACCGGACGGCTCGCCCCAGGGGCTTGGGATGCGCTGCTCGCGCACGTTCGCAAGGCCCGGCAGATCGTAGATGCCGGAGCCGCCGATGATACCGAGGACGGATTTGGTCATGGCGCCTAACCTTCCAAAAAACGAAGGGCCCCGAAAGGGGCCCCGCGTCAAGAAATTCATGCCGCTCAATGCACCGCCGACCACACCTTCTTCTTAGTGAAGTACATCAGGCCGGCAAACACCAACAGGAAGATCATCACCTGGAAGCCGATGCGCTTCCTCGCGTCGAGGTGCGGTTCGGCCGCCCACATCAGGAAGGTCGCAACATCCCTGGAATACTGTTCCATGGTCTGCGGCGAGCCGTCGTCATAGGTCACCTGCCCCGGCTGCAGCGGCGGCGGCATGGCGATGGCGTGGCCGGGGAAATATTCGTTGTAATGTGCGCCGGGCGGCAGCTTGAAGCCGGCGGGTGGTGCGTCCTTGTAGCCACTCACGATGGCCGCGATGTAGTCGGGCCCCTGCTCCTGGTATTGCGTGACGGCGTCGAAGATGAACCAGGGGAAGCCGCGGCTGTAGCTGCGCGCCTTGGCGAGCGTCGACATGTCGGGCGGCGCGGTGCCGCCGTTCGCGGCCTTGGCGGCGAGCTCGTTGGCAAACGGCGCCGGGAAATAGTCGGCCGGTCGGCCCGCCCGCTCGATCTGATTGCCTTGATCGTCGAGGTCCTTGACCTTGTATTCGGAAGCCAGCGCCTCGACTTGCGTCTCGCTGAAGCCGGGACCGCCCGCATCGGCCAGATTGCGGAACGAGACCATCTCCAGCGAATGGCAGTTGGCGCAGACTTCCTTATAGATTTTGAAGCCGCGCTGCAGTTGCGCCTCGTCGTATTTACCGAACGGGCCGGCGAACGACCATTTCAGCCGCGGCGGCGGCACCTGCTCGGTCAATTGCGCGGACGCCGGTTGCGCCAGCGCGGTGAGCGCAGCGGCAAGGACCATGGCGAAGATCGAACGCTGAATTTTCATGGGTCCGCTCACGCCTTCGCGCCCAGAACCGATTCCGAAATCGAATTCGGCACCGGCTTGGTCTTCTCAAAGATGCCGAGCAGCGGCAGCACGATCAGAAAAAACGCGAAGTAATAGAACGTGAAGACGCGCGCGAGGATCACGTAGATGCCCTCCGGCGGCTTGGTGCCAAGCCAGCCGAGCGCGATGGCCGCGACCACGAACAGCCAGAAAAACTGCCGGTAGAGCGGACGGTAGCGCGCCGAGCGCACCTTCGAGGTGTCGAGCCAGGGCAGAAAGGCGAGGATGCCGATCGAACCGAACAGCGCGCAGACGCCGAGCAGCTTGTTCGGGATCGAGCGCAGGATGGCGTAGAACGGCAGATAGTACCATTCCGGCACGATTTCCGGCGGCGTCACTGCAGGATTAGCCGGGATGTAGTTGTCGGCGTGGCCGAGGTAGTTGGGGATGTAGAACACGAACCAGGCGTAGAGCAGGCAGAAGCACACCAGGAAAAAGCCGTCCTTGACGGTGGCATAAGGCGTGAACGGCACGGTGTCCTTTTCCGACTTCGGCTCGATGCCGGCCGGATTGTTCTGTCCCGTCACGTGCAGCGCCCAGACGTGCAGCACCACCACGCCGGCGATCGCGAAGGGCAAGAGGTAATGCAGAGAGTAAAAGCGGTTGAGCGTTGGATTGCCGACGGCGTAGCCGCCCCACAGCCAGGTGACGATGGCATCGCCGACGCCGGGAATGGCGGAGAACAAATTGGTGATCACGGTCGCCGCCCAGAAGCTCATCTGGCCCCAGACCAGCACGTAGCCCATGAAGCCGGTCGCCATCATAAGCAGATAGATGATCACGCCGAGGATCCACAAAACTTCGCGCGGCTCCTTGTAGGAGCCGTAATACATGCCACGGAACATATGGATGTAAACGGCGAAGAAGAACATGGCGGCGCCGTTGGCGTGCAGGTAGCGCAGCAGCCAGCCGAAATTGACGTCGCGCATGATCGCTTCGACCGACTTGAAGGCGAGATCGACGTGCGGGGTGTAGTGCATCGCCAGGATAACGCCGGTGATGACCTGCACACCGAGCATGAACGAAAGGATGCCGCCGAAGGTCCACCAATAGTTCAGGTTGCGCGGGGTCGGATAGGCGATGAGCGATGAATGGATCAGGCCGCCGATCGGCAGCCGCTGCTCGAGCCATTGCAGCGACTTATTTTGCGGGCTGTAGGTCGAGTGTCCGCTCATGATCGAACCTTTAGGGTCTTCAACATCAAGCCGGTTTGGTGGAATCTTCGCCGATCCGGATCTTGGTGTCGGATAGGAATGTATAAGGCGGGAGAAAGAGGTTCTTCGGAGCTGGCCCCTGCCTGATACGGCCAGCGCTGTCGTACTGCGAGCCGTGGCAGGGACAGAACCAGCCGTCATATTCACCCTGATGGGCGAGCGGGATACAGCCGAGATGGGTGCAGATGCCGATAACAACCAGCCACTGCTCGTGGCCCTTCTTGACGCGCTCTGAATCGGGCGCCGGGTCGGGAAGGCTTGCGACGTTAATGTTCTCCGCGAGCTCAATGTCGTGTTTGGTACGGTGGAAAATGAAGATCGGCTTGGAGCGCCAGAACACCTTAACGATCTGCCCGTCGGCGATCGGCGCGAGATCGATTTCCACCGGCGCGCCCGCGGCAATGGTCGAGGCGTCGGGGTTCATTTGCGCGATCAGCGGTACCAGGACCGCGGCGCCGCCCACCGCACCGACGGCGCCGGTGGCGATATAGAGAAAGTCGCGGCGCGAGTGCTCCGCCGAAGACACGGTACTCACTTCTAAGGCCCTTTCCCCCGGCTGGCTTAGTCATCCGCCCGCAGCTTGAAAGCCGGCAGGACAAGTCCCGCGGCGGCGGGGCGGACCGGTTGCGGCATCCCTGGGTAAGGCAGGACGGCGCTACGGTGGCGTTTTATTGGCACCCTTGCGGTGATAGCGCAAGCCCGCTATCGCGCAAGCGCCCATAAGTCGCATAAACCGTTCGTCTAGAGCGACTTATCCGCGGTGCAACCGGACATTCTGCCGCCATGCGGATCGCCCTCTACGAGCCGGACATCCCCCAAAATACCGGCACGATTCTGCGGCTCTGTGCCTGCCTGGGGATTGAAGCGCATATCGTCGAACCGGCCGGGTTCCCGGTGACCGACCGCGCCTTCCGCCGCGCCGGTATGGACTATCTCGACCGGGTCGTTCTCTCCCGCCACGGCTCGTTCAAAGCTTTCGATAACTGGCGGCGCGCGCAAGGGCTCAGGCTGGTGCTGATGACCACCGCGGCCGAGCGCAGCTACCTCGACCACGCCTTCGCCGACGACCAAGTGCTGCTGTTCGGCCGCGAAAGCGTCGGCGTATCGGAGGCGGTGCACGCGGCCGCCGATGCCCGGCTGCGCATCCCGATCGCCGAGGGCCTGCGTTCGCTCAACGTGGCGATGGCGGTCGCGCTGGTTGCCGGCGAGGCGCTGCGGCAGACGGGGGGCTTTCCGCAGTGATAATATTGCCGCCATGACCCGTGCGAACCTGGTGGCGATCGCCGCCCTACCCGCAACGCTTCTGCTCGGCGCGAGCCAAGCCGACGCCGCGCGCCCGCTGCTTGCCGAAATGCTGGGGCACGCGCCGGTCAAGGTTGGCCAACCTGCTATGAGCGCGCTGGCGCTGGAGGCCTGCCTGCGCACGGCGCGCGAACTCGACACCGCCGGCACTGCCATCGATTACCAGATCGCGGCCATCGAGCGTGAGACAGCCGAAGCGATGTTTGTGGAAAACCAAATCAACGCCGAGTTTCCCGTTCTCAACGGCTTCGACGAGGCCGCACTCTCCGCCTTCCAGAAGCGCGTGATCCGCCACGAGGAGCTCGCGAAGAAGTTCAAGGCCGAATTCCCGGAGTACCAGCAAAAGAAAAAGGCCTACGACGCAGCGGTCGCCGAATTCGACCGCGATTGCGCGCAGGGATTCACCGCCGGTGACCTCGGCGCGGCCAAGGCCAAGCTCGGGATCAAGTGATGGACGCGAACCCAATCGAAGGCCGCAAGACCCGCGCGCGCGCCTGGTTCGAACGATTACGCGACGAAATCTGTGTGGCGTTCGAGGCGGTCGAGGATGCGCTGCCGGCGGGCGCGCCGCTCTCGAAGCGCACGGCGGGCCGTTTCGCGCGCGCGCCGTGGTCGCGCACCGATCATTCGGGCCAGCCCGGCGGCGGTGGAGTCATGTCTCTCATGCGCGGGCGCGTGTTCGAGAAAGTCGGCGTGCATTGCTCGACCGTCCATGGCGAGTTCGCGCCGGAATTCCGCAAGGAAATCCCGGGCGCCACCGACGACCCGCGCTTCTGGGCCTCCGGCATTTCGCTGATCGCACACCCGCAGAACCCGCAGGTGCCGGCGGTGCACATGAACACGCGTTTTGTCGTGACGTCGAAATCCTGGTTCGGCGGCGGCGCCGACTTGACGCCGGTGCTCGACCAGCGCCGCACGCAAGATGATCCCGACAGCATCGCCTTTCACGCCGCCATGCGCGCGGCCTGCGACGAGCATCCGCAAGTCGCGCCTTACGACAAATACAAGAAATGGTGCGACGAGTATTTCTTTCTCAAGCACCGCAACGAGATGCGCGGCATCGGCGGCATCTTCTACGACTATCTAGAACCCGATTGGGACGAGACCTTCGCCTTCACGCAGGACGTCGGCCGCGCTTTCTTGCGCGTCTATCCCGAACTGGTGCGCAACAACTTCGCCACGCCCTGGAGCGAGGCCGAGCGCGAGGAGCAGTTGATCCGCCGCGGCCGCTATGTCGAGTTCAACCTGCTCTACGACCGCGGCACGATTTTCGGGCTCAAGACCGGCGGCAATGTGGAGTCGATCCTCTCCTCCATGCCGCCCGTGGTGAAGTGGCCCTAGCGCAGCGCCGCCGCCACCATCACCACGCCGCCCAGCAGCACCACCGCGTCGAGGATCGCGGTGTGCACGTGCAGCGGCATGTGCTCGACGAAACGGCGCGCCAGGAACGCGCCCGGCAGCGCGACGATGCCGATCAGCAGCGCGAGGGCCACCACTTGCCCGCTCAGCACGCCGGCCGCCCCGAACACCGAGGTCTTCACCGCGCCGATGACGATCGACACCGCCGCGTCGGTGGCGATCACGCCGGCGCCCGCAACGCCCGCCGCCATCAGCAGCGAGAGCAGGATCACGCCCGATCCCGCGGTGCCGCCGACCACCACGCCATAGCCGAAGGCGCCCGCCGCCAGCCCGCGGTCGCCCACCTGGAAGTCGCGCTTCTTGAGATGCCGGCGCAGCGGCACGCTCAGGATGAGCATCGCTCCGATCACCAGCGCGGCGCCGGCGCTGGAGAGCCGCGTATAGCCCCAGGCGCCGAGCACGCAGGTCGGCACCGAAAACGCGAGCACGATGCCGGCGCGCCGGAAATCGGCATAGCGGCGAAACGCCGCGAGCCGGCTCGCATTGTTGAACAATGCCGAGATCGCGATGATCGGCACCACCGGTTCGGCGCCGACCAGCGGCACCAGCACCAGCGGCATCAGCGCGCCGGTGCCATAGCCCGACACGCCGCCGACGATGGAGGCAAACAGCGCGACGGCGGCAACCAGCGCCAGCTGCCAGAGCGAAATATCGGCGAATCCGGAAAGCAGTCCCATACCGTTTCGTCGGCTGCCCGGCGCCGCCGGTCAAGCGCGGTCGCGCGCGGCCTGGGTTCAATACTATTCTTTGAAGGTTGCTGTTAACTGGAGGTAGGGGCAATTAACTGGAGGTAGGGGCAATGCGTTCCGAAATCGTGAGCTTATTGGCTGCGGCGTTAAGCTTCGGCATCGCGCAGGCCGCTTCGGCCGCCGACATGCCGGTGAAAGCGCCAATCGTCAAAGCGCCGGTTGTGGTTCCGTACAATTGGACCGGCTTCTATGTCGGCATTGAGGGCGGCGGCGGATGGGCTCGGAGCACGCAAACCGATACCTCAGGAGCCACTTCGGGTTCTTACAATCAATCCGGCGGCTTGGTCGGTGGCACGGTTGGCTACAATTGGCAGATGACCAATTGGGTGCTCGGCCTAGAAGCCGATTGGGTTTGGGCCAGCATCAACGGCACGGCCACGGTTCCGGTTTGCGCCGGCGGCAACTGCTTTACCAATCTCCAGTCGTTCAGCACCGGGCGTGGGCGCCTTGGCTATGCTTGGGACCGCTGGCTCGTCTATGCCACAGGCGGCGCTGCCTGGGCCCATATCAAAGCCGGCCAGGATAGCTGTCCTGGCGCAGCGACCATTTGCGGCACGAGGGACCAACTCGGCTGGACGATCGGCGGCGGCGTCGAGGCGTTCGTGATGTCAAAATGGTCGGTGAAGGTTGAATATCTTTACGCCGACTTCGGCAATCCCGTTTATTACACGCCGGCGATCCCGGTCAGCGTAACCGAAAAGGTCAACATCATCCGCGGCGGCGTGAACTATCACTTCTAATCGGGGCTCAGCGATCCGTTGACGAAAGCCCCGGGCGTCTCGCCCGGGGCTTTTTCATTTTTGCGCCGCCTTGTCGGCGATTTTATCGAGCGCCGATTTGTCGCCCGGAAACCCCGCCGCGATCCAGGCCTTCTCTGCCGCCGCCAGCGCCGCCCCGAGCGCGGGGCCCTTCTCGACGCCGCGCGCGATGAAGTCCGCAGCCTTCAAAGGAAACGCCGGCGCGCTCCAGCGCACGGGTAACGTCGTCAGCGCGTGCCAAGCCTCGTCGTTGGCCGAGCCTTGCGAGCGTGCCCAGCCGAGCAGCGCGTGGTCGATGAAATGCTCGGGGCCGAGCCGGTAGAGCAGCGTGCGCGCGCCCTGTTCGCCGAAGCTCGGCGAGATGCGCCGCCAGCCCTCGGCCAGCGAGGCCAGCCGTTCATGCTCGTTGTTGGTCAGCCGCAGCTTCTGCCACAGCCGCTCGGCGTCCTCCGCCACCATGACGCCGAGCGCGCCCAGCCGGCGCGCGGGATCGGGCGCAGCGCCGATCGCCGCCTCGGCCTTTGCCATGTTTTCGAACGCGCCGAGGTAACTGACCCCGCCGAGCACGCGCAGCAGCAGGCCGGCGTCGGTCATTGCGATCAAGGTCGGCACCGCGTGCACCGCGACCAGCAGCTTCAACATTTCCATGCGCACGCGCTCGCGCGACAATTGCGCCAGGCCCTCGCGGCCGGCGATGCATGCGGCAAGCCCTGCGGTGTCGGGATGCTCGCTGGTGCCGTAGGCCGCGTGGAAGCGGAAGAATCGCAAGATGCGCAGGCAGTCTTCCGCGATGCGTTTTGCCGGGTCGCCGATGAAGCGCACGCGCCGCGCCGCTAGATCGTCGAGCCCGCCGACGTAATCATAGACCGCGCCGTCGCGCGTCGCCGACAGCGCGTTGATGGTGAAATCGCGCCGCTCGGCGTCGGTCCGCCAGTCGCGGCCGAAGGCGACCTTGGCGTGGCGGCCATAGGTCTCGATGTCCTTGCGTAGCGTAGTCACCTCGAAGGGATGCTTGTCGATCACGACGGTGACGGTGCCGTGCTCGATGCCGGTCGGCACCGGCTTGAAGCCGGCGGCCGTCACGCGCTTGACCACCTCCTGCGGCAGCGCCGTGGTGGCGACGTCGATTTCCGCGACCGGCAGGCCGATGAGTGCGTTGCGCACCGCGCCGCCGACCACGCGCGCCTCCTCGCCGTCCTTGTCGAGTACACCGAGCAGGCGCGGCAGCGCGCCGGCGGAAAGCCAGGCCATGCCGGCGAGCGAGCGCGTGGTGGCGCCGGCCGTCACCTGACCTGCCCCGGCACGAATTTTCCGTTCTCCATGTGCGCCGGCACGTAGACCGAACCCGGCGGCGCGCCGGTGAAATGCGCGAAATAGATGAAGCTGCCGACCACCAGCAACAGTGCGGCAATGGCGAGCCAGACGATGCGCGAGATCGGCCAGGAATCCGGATGCATCACGCCGGCCTTGGTCGCCCACAGGAACACCGCGTAGAGCACGAACGGCGCCAGGAACAGGGAGATCTCGGTGAAGCCGATGCGGATCATGGGCTTGCTCCATCGCTCCCCCGAAGGGGGAGGCTGGTCGGCGAAGCCGACCGGGTGGGGGCGCTATCGGCGTAACCCCACCCGGCCGCTCGTTTCACTCGCGGCCACCCTCCCCTTGCAGGGGAGGGATTAAGCAAGCAATCGCCCCGGCCAATCATCGATAAATCCGTTCGTGCAGATTGCGCAGGATACCAGCGGTCACGCCCCAAATGTAGCGCTCCCCGAAGGTGATGGCGTAATAATGACGGGTCATGCCCTGCCATTCGCGCGCATGGCGCTGCACGTTGTTCTGGTCCATCAGAAAGGCGAGCGGCACCTCGAAGCTCGCGTCCACTTCGGCGGTGTTGAGCGCGAGCGCAAAGCCGGGCTTGATGCGCGCCACCACCGGCACGATGCGATAGCCGAGCGTGGTCATGTACAAATCGAGATAGCCGAGCGGCTCGATGAAGTCGTGCTTGAGACCGATCTCTTCGTCCGCTTCGCGCAAGGCGGAAGCGAGCGGACTTGCGTCGCCCTGGTCGATCTTGCCGCCGGGAAACGACACTTGGCCGGCGTGATCGGGCAGGTGCTGCGCGCGTTGCGTGAGCAGCACCGTCGGTTCGCCACGATCGACGATCGGCACCAGTACCGCCGCCGGTCGGATCGGGCGTACCCCGGCGATTTTCGCCATCACCGGATCGGCGACATGGTCGCCGTGCGCCGGCAGCACATCAGGATCGGTTATGCCGGCGGGCACGTCGAGCGTGAGCCGCGCACGCGCGCGCGCGAAAAATTCGTCCGCCGAAAGCGCCGACGCTGCGCCGTGCATCAAGCGAACTCCCGAACGGCGCTGGCTTCGGCCATCGCAAAAAATTCGCCGCCCGAGGCGACGCCGAACATCGCCTTGCCGTCGATGACGCGCTCCTCGCCAAGCTCGACCAGATCGTAGAACAGCGCGCGCGTCACCTTGGCCCACAGCTCGCGGCGGACATGCAGGTAGGGCTTGAGGCCGCCGTTTGCGGCCTGCATCTCGAAGCGCAGCGCGTGACCGGAGCCGGCGTCGACCCAGTCGTCGACATTGGTGCGGAAGCGAAGAACATGGTTGGCAAGATCATCCCGAAGAAGACGTTGTTCTGGCTCGATCAAGGCGAGTTCCACGGCGAGGAAGGGCACGTCTTCGACTGTTATGCCGACCTTCTCCACGGGGGTGACCAGAAAATATTTCTCGCCCTCACGCTTTAAAATTGAGGCGAACAGCTTAACCAACGCCGGCCGTCCGATCGGGGTCTTCTGGTAAAACCAGGTACCATCGGCGGCGATCCGCATGTCGATATCGCCGCAAAACGGCGGATTCCAGCGTTCAACCGGCGGTGGACCTTTGCGTTTTTCGCTGGTCACCGCTGTCACAATCGCTTCCAGCCCGCCCTGGCCCGTTTTCGCCATTGTTTACCCACGTTTTTCAGGCCGCCTCTGGCCTGTTCGCAACTTTGTGACTCACTGCTCCAGGCGGCGGAAGATAGCGTAAGCTTGCCCGCAGATTGAGGCAGATTCGGCCGAAATGGCGCAGCTAAATCGGACTGGTGCGGTTGTTGCATAGCACCCCGAGGGCCCCACTGCGGGCGACGAAAGGAAGCAAAGACCATGGCGTCGGCAAGCGGCGAAAGCCTTGAAAAACTGGAAGATATGATCGTGCGCGCGGCGGAGTCGACCGCCACCCATGTGCGCGCGGCGAAAGCTGCGATCAGCGCGGTGATCTTCGGCCAGGACATTGTGGTCGAGCGCGCGCTGGTCACCGTGCTCTCCGGCGGCCATGCCTTGCTCGTCGGTGTTCCGGGCCTGGCCAAAACGAAGCTCGTCGACACCATGGGCACCGCGCTCGGGCTCGACGCCAAGCGCGTGCAATTCACGCCCGACTTGATGCCTTCCGACATCCTCGGCACCGAGGTTTTGGAAGAAACCCCCGGCGGCAAACGCAGTTTCCGCTTCATCGCCGGACCTGTATTCGCGCAATTGCTGATGGCCGACGAAATCAACCGCGCCTCTCCGCGCACCCAGTCGGCGCTGCTACAAGCCATGCAAGAACAACATGTGACGGTCGCCGGCGCCCGCCATGATCTGCCGAAACCGTTCCACGTTTTGGCGACGCAAAATCCGCTTGAGCAGGAAGGCACTTATCCGCTGCCCGAGGCGCAGCTCGACCGCTTTTTGATGGAAGTGGACGTCGATTATCCGGACTTCGCAGCCGAGCGCAAGATTTTGTTCGACACCACCGGCGCCGAGGAAACCCGCCCGAAGGCGGCGATGACCGCCGACGATTTGATCGCCGCGCAGCGCCTGGTGCGCCGGCTGCCGGTAGGCGAGTCGGTCGTGCAAGCGATCCTGACGCTGGTGCGTTCGGCGCGTCCCGGCCCTGAGGCCGGCGATATCGGCAAGCTGATCTCCTGGGGCCCCGGCCCGCGCGCCAGCCAGGCGCTGATGCTGGCGGTGCGCGCCCGCGCGCTACTGGAAGGCCGCTTCGCACCGTCGGTGGACGACGTACTGGAGCTGGCCGAGCCCGTGCTCAAGCATCGCATGGCGCTGACCTTCGCCGCCCGCGCGGAAGGCGAAACCATTCCGAACGTGATCGGGCGGCTGAAAGCCCGCATCGGATAACCGAAAGATGCCGGAGCCCAGGCTCAGCGATATCGAGGCGAGCGCCGTACGGCAGGCCACCGGCAGCGGCCGCATGCTCGCCGACGCGATGCCGCGGCTCATTCTCGAAGCGCGCCGGGTCGCCGCTACGGTCATCCATGGTCTGCACGGCCGCCGCCGCGCGGGACCGGGCGAGAATTTCTGGCAATACCGCCGCTTCATGTCGGGCGAGCCGGCCTCCAACGTCGACTGGCGGCGCTCGGCGCGCGACGACCATCTCTATGTGCGCGAGCGCGAATGGGAAGCCTCGCACACCGTCTGGATCTGGCCCGACCGTTCGCCGTCGATGGCCTTCGCCTCCGCGCTGGTCACCGACAGCAAGCTCGAGCGCGCGCTGGTGGTGGCCTTCGCCTTGGCCGAGGTGCTGGTGCAGGGCGGCGAGCGGGTCGGCATTCCCGGCCTGTTGCGGCCAACCGCCAGCCGCAACGTGATCGAGAAGATGGCGCAGGCGATCCTGCACGACACCTTGGAACGCGCCAGCCTACCAATGTCGTTTGCGCCCTCCCCGCTCGCCGAGATCGTGATGCTGTCCGACCTATGGAGTCCGATCGGCGAGGTGCAGCAGACGATTTCGCAGCTTTCCGCTACCGGTGCGCACGGCCACATCGTGCAGATCGTCGATCCGGCCGAGGAGAGCTTCCCTTATTCGGGCCGCGTCGAATTCATCGAACCGGAAGGCGCCGGCTCCGTCACCGCCGGCCGCGCCGAGACATGGCGCATCGATTACCAGACGCTGGTGGCGCGCCATCGCGCGCAAATTCGCGCCGAAACCGACCGGCTGGGCTGGAGCTTTGCCATCCATCGCACCGATAGGCCGGCGAGCGAATTGCTGCTCGTGCTGCATTCGCGCATGGGCACCCATATGCAGACGACGTCCGTTAGCAGCCGCTACGCCCCCGCGAGTGCTGGGAGAGTGACGTGATCGGCTCCTTGTTCGGTTCCTTGCCGCTCGGCTTCGCGCAGCCGTTGGTACTGCTGGGCCTGCTCAGCCTGCCTGTCTTGTGGTGGCTGTTGCGGCTAGTACCGCCACGTCCGCCCCGCATCAACTTCCCACCCACGCGGCTGCTGTTCGAGATCGCGCCCAAGGAGGAAACCCCGTCACGCACGCCATGGTGGCTGATCCTGTTGCGGCTGACGCTGGCCGCGCTGGTCATCATCGCGGCCGCCGGGCCGCTGTGGAATCCGCCGCTCGCCACCACGAACAAGGGGGCACCGCTCTTGGTCATGCTCGACGACGGCTGGGGCGCGGCGGCGTCATGGGACGCCCGCCTGCACACCGCCGACGAGATCCTGGCGCGCGCCGATGCCGACAATCGCGGCGTCGCCGTGCTGCCGCTGTCGGAAACCGGGCGCGATCTTTCGCTGCAGGTCGCCGGCGCCGCGCGCGTGCAGGTCAAACAGCTCAAGCCGAAGCCCTACACGATCGACCGCACCGAAGCGCTGCCTTTGATCGAGCGCTTCCTCAAAAACGCGCCGGACGTCGAGATCGTCTGGCTGTCCGACGGTGTTGACCTCGGCAAAGGCGGCAAATTCATTGCCGGTCTGAAACGCATCGCCGGCAGCCATCCGCTCACCGTGGTCGCGGGCGGGCTTCCCGTCCCGCACGCGCTTGCCGCCGCCGACAACGCTGCCGGCGCGCTGACCGTGAAGGTGCTGCGCGCGCAGACCGGCGGCGCCGATACCGGTTTTGTGAATGCAATCGATCTCAAGGGTTTGCCGCTTGGCGAGGCGCCATTCGCGTTCCAATCCGACGCGCGCGAAGCCGAGGCAGTGATCGATCTGCCGGTCGAAATCCGCAACGACGTGGCGCGCCTGGAGATTGCCGGCGAGCGCTCGGCCGGCGCCGTGCAGCTGCTCGACAAACGCTGGCGCCGGCGCACCGTCGGTATCGTGTCTGGCTCCGCCGCTGACCGCTCGCAGCCGCTGATCGGGGCAACCTATTACCTCTCTCGCGCGCTCAATCCGTTCGCCGATATCCGACTCGCCGAAGGCATTGCGCCGGCGGAAGCGGTAAAGCGCTTCCTCGATCAGCATCTGCCGATGCTGATCCTCGCCGATGTCGGCAATGTCGCGGATGCGCGCGAACAGCTCAACAAATGGATCGACAACGGCGGCGTGCTGGTGCGCTTTGCCGGCCCGCATCTCGCCGGCGCCACCGATGACGACCTGGTGCCGGTGAAGCTGCGCCGCGGCGGCCGCATCCTGGGCGGCAGCTTGAGCTGGGAAAAACCGCAACAGCTCGCAGCATTTGCGCGCGAAGGCCCGTTCGCCGGCATGCCGGTGCCGAACGACGTCACCGTCAGCCGCCAGGTGCTGGCCGAGCCGGATTCGCAGCTCACCGACCGCACCTGGGCAACGCTCGCCGACGGCACGCCGCTGGTCACCGCCCAACGCATCGGCAAGGGGCTGCTGGTGCTGTTCCATGTCACCGCCGATACCCGTTGGTCGGATCTGCCGTTGTCGGGCACCTTCGTCGACATGCTCCGGCGCATTGTCGCGCTGGCGAATTCGACCGTGGCTGCCGACAACGACACTGCCGGCGCGGCCGGCACCGCCACCAGTCACGCCAACCAGGCCGTGCCGGCAACCCGCGTGCTCGACGGCTTCGGCGCCTTCTCCTCGCCGCCGCCGACCGCCCGCCCGATCCCGGCCAATTTCAACGCCCGCGCCAATGCCGATCATCCGCCCGGCTTTTACGGGCCGCCGGAAGGTCTGGTCGCGGTCAACACGCTGGCGCCGAGCGACCGGCCGGCGCCGCTCGATTTCTCGCCGCTCAACGCCCGCCTCGACATTTATCGTCATGGCGAGCCGCTCGACCTGCGCGGGCCGATCTTCCTTGCCGCGCTCACGCTACTGATGCTCGATGCGCTGGTAGTGATTGTGCTCTCCGGCGGGTTAGCCAGCATGCTTCCGCGCCGGCGTGTGGCGGCAACGCTGCTGGTGGCGTGCGTGCTGGGTGCGCTTGCCATGCCACATCCGGCGCGCGCGCAGTCGACGCCGCCACAACCGCCGCAGGCGTCCTCAGCGCAGCAAGACTTCGCCATGAAGGCGACGATGCAGACCCATCTCGCCTATATCATCACCGGCGACGCGGCGGTCGACGAGGTGAGCAAAGCCGGCCTGCAGGGCCTAACGCTGTTCCTGGCGCAACGCACGGCGCTCGAAGCCGGCGAGCCGATCGGGCTCGATCCGGCGCGCGACGAACTCGCCTTCTTCCCACTGATCTATTGGCCGGTATCGGCGAGCGCGCCAAAGCCCTCGCAGACCGCGCTCGACCGCATCGACACCTACATGAAGCGCGGCGGCACCGTGCTGTTCGATACCCGCGACGCGGTGGACGCGCCACCCGGTCCCGGCGGCGAAATGCAGGGTCCCGGCATGGTGGCGTTGCGCTCGATCCTGTCCTCGCTCGACATCCCCGAACTCGAGCCGGTGCCGCACGATCACGTGCTGACCAAGACCTTCTTCCTGCTGCGCGACTTCCCCGGCCGCTTCACCAACGGCCAACTCTGGGTCGAGGCGCTGCCGCCCGAAGGCAGCGAGGATGAGGCCAGCAACCGGCCGGCGCGCGCCGGTGACGGCGTGTCCTCGATCCTGATCACCTCGAACGATCTCGCCGGCGCCTGGGCCATGCGGCCGGACGGTCAGCCCATGCTGCCGCTGGTGCCGGGCGAACCGCGTCAGCGCGAATTCGCCTTCCGCGCCGGCGTCAACATCGTGATGTACGCGCTTACCGGCAACTACAAGGCCGACCAAGTGCATATCCCGGCGTTGCTCGAGCGGCTGGGACAGTAGGAGCTCGATCTTGAATCTCGGCATCTCATTTGCTCCGCTGGTCCCGGCCTACGTCGTGTGGGCGGCCTTCGGCGCGGCCATGCTGATCTCGATCATGCTGCTGCTGGCGAAGAGCCGCGGTGCGGCGATGCGGGCGTTGGCGCTCGGACTAATGGTGCTGGCGCTCGCCAACCCGTCCCTTACGAGAGAGGACCGCGATCCGATCCCCTCGGTCGTCGCCGTCATCGTCGACAAGAGCCCGAGCCAGGATTTCGGCGACCGCAACGCGCAGACGCAAGCCACGCGCGCCACGCTGGTCGAACGGCTCAAGCGCATTCCGGGCCTGGAAGTGCGCGTCGCCGAAGCGGGCGCCGCCGATGGCGAGACCGACGGCACGCGGCTGTTCTCGGCTTTGTCGGCAACGCTTGCCGACGTACCGCCGGATCGCGTCGCCGGCGCTATCCTGATCACCGACGGCCGCGTGCACGATGTGCCGGCCGACGCCGCCGTGCTCGGCTTTGCCGCGCCGTTACATGCCCTGATCACCGGCCATAAGAACGAGATCGACCGCCGCGTCGTGCTCACGCAGACGCCGCGCTTCGGCATCGTCGGGCAAGCACAAACCATCGGTTTCCGCGTCGAGGATCAAGGCGCCACGGACGGCGCCGCCGAGATCACGGTGCGGCGCGACGGCGAGGTGCTGGAAAAGCGCGTCGTAACCGTGGGCACCAACATCAAGGTCAATGTGCCGATCCCGCATGCCGGCCAAAATATCGTCGAGATCGAGGCCGCGCCGCTCGCTAACGAACTCACGCAAGTCAACAACCGCGCGGTGATCTCGATCGACGGCGTGCGCGACAAGCTGCGCGTGCTGCTGGTGTCGGGCGAGCCGCATGCCGGCGAGCGCACCTGGCGCAATCTGCTGAAGTCCGACGCCTCGGTCGACTTCGTGCATTTCACCATCCTGCGCCCGCCGGAAAAACAGGACGGCACGCCGATCAACGAATTGTCGCTGATCGCGTTCCCGACCCGCGAACTGTTCCAGCAGAAGATCTCGGAATTCCAGCTCATTATCTTCGACCGCTACGCGCGGCAGGGCGTGCTGCCGATGATTTATTTCGACAACATCGCGAAATACGTGCGCGACGGCGGCGCCGTGCTGATCGCGGCCGGACCGGATTACGCGAGCCCGACCAGCATCTGGCGCACGCCGCTCGACGTGATCCTGCCGGCGGAGCCGAGCGGCGACGTTACCGAGACGCCGTTCCGGGCGACCCTCACCGAGGCCGGCAAACGCCACCCGGTAACGCGCGCGCTGGAAGGCTCCGAAAGCAATCCGCCGCATTGGAGCCAATGGTTCCGGCTGGTCGATACCAAGCGCACCAACGGCACCAGCGTGATGCAAGGACCGGACGGCAAGCCGCTTTTGGTGCTGGCGCGCGAGGGCGAAGGCCGCGTGGCGTTGCTCCTGTCCGACCACATCTGGCTGTGGGCACGCGGCTACGAAGGCGGCGGGCCGCATCTCGATCTGCTGCGCCGGCTGTCGCATTGGCTGATGAAGCAGCCGGAACTCGAAGAGGAAGCGCTGCGCCTGATCGTCAAGGGCCGCGACATCACCGTGCGGCGCCAGACCATGGCCGACGGCGTCGACGAAGTGACGCTCACCTCGCCGACCGGCGCCACCCGCACGCTGACCCTACAGCCGGTCGAACCCGGCGTCTGGCGCGCCGAGGTCACCGCCAACGAGCTCGGGCTCTGGCGCGCGACCGACGGCAAGCTCACCGCACTCGCCAATGTCGGACCGGCCAACCCGCGCGAATTCGCGCAAGTGACGTCGACCACCGAGGTGCTGCGCGCGCTCACCAGCGCCACCGGTGGCGACGCCCGCCGGCTGATGGAAGGCAGCACGCTCGAGGTGCCGCGTGTGATCCCGGTGCGCACCTCGACGACCTTCAAGGGCGAGGACTGGATCGGCCTGAAGATGCGCGACCTGAGCGTGGTGCGCGGCATCGGCGTGCTGCCGATCTTCGCCGGTTTGATCGGCTTGCTGCTGCTGGTCGGCTCGCTCGCCGCCACGTGGGCGCGCGAGGGGCGCTAGGCTTCTTTGTTTTTGCGCATGATCTTATCCGAAAACCGGTTCCCACTTTTCGGGATCACGCGCGTTCCCAATCCGGGCGGATCATTCCGCTCACGCCCTCGAAGGCGCCGGGTTTAAGCTCGGCCATCAGCATGCGCTCCGGATCGACCGGACCCGGCAGTTTCACTTGGCCCTTTGGAATCTTTTTGAAGCCGCTCTTGGCGTAGATTGGCTCGTCGCCGACCAGCACCACAAGTTTGTGGCCCTTGGCCTTGGCGTCCTTCAGCGCCCGCTCCACCAGCGCCTTGCCAATGCCACGCGAGCGGAACGGCGGCTCGACCGTGAGCGGCCCCAGGAGCAGCGCCGGCGTCTCGCCAATGCAGACGGGCGTCAGCCGCACCGAGCCGACCATGAGCGAGCCGATGCGCGCGGTGAAGGACAGCGCGAGCGCATGGCCGCGGCCCTCCCGCACGCGATAGGCGCTGCGCGCGAAGCGCCCGGGGCCGAAGGTGCGCTCGTGCAGCCGCTCGATCGCCACCGCGTCGTCGGCCGTTTCCGGCAGAATTGTCAGGGCAAGCTCGCTCATTGCCGTGCCGATTAGCATCTGGGCCGATTTTGGTCCATCGCCGGTAGCGTTTTTCGCCTTAATTGCATAAATGATAGGGGCAAAAGCGGAGGTTATCGGAATGGGAATGCTGGTTGACGGCGTTTGGCAGCAGGACGGCCAGCGCACCAAGGATGGCCAGTTCATCCGGCCGGTGACGCGTTTCCGCAATTGGGTTACGCCCGACGGCTCGCCCGGGCCTTCAGGCGAAGGCGGCTTTGCCGCGGAAGCCGGCCGCTACCACCTCTACGTCGCGCTGTCCTGCCCCTGGGCGCACCGCACCATCATCTTTCGCAAATTGAAAGGTCTGGAAAACGTCGTCTCCATGTCGACCGTCTCGCCCGACATGCTCAAGGACGGCTGGACCTTCAACAAAGACGAAGGTTCGAGCGGCGACGAAATCAACGGCAAGAGCAAACTGTCGGAGATCTATCTGCTGGCCGATCCGAAATATTCCGGCCGCGTCAGCGTGCCGGTGCTGTGGGACAAGAAGCGCAAGACGATCGTCAACAACGAGTCGCCGGAAATCATCCGCATGCTCAATTCGGCGTTCAACGCTTTCACCAATATCCACACCGATTATTATCCGGCGCCGCTGCGGCCCGAGATCGACCGCATCAACGAACTGGTCTACGCCAACATCAACAACGGGGTCTACCGCGCCGGTTTTGCCACCGCGCAATCGGCCTACGAAGCGGCGTTCCGCAATGTGTTCGACACGCTCGACGAAATGGAGCAATTGCTCTCGCAGCACCGTTATCTCGCCGGCAACGTCATCACCGAGGCCGACTGGCGGCTGTTCTGCACGCTGATCCGTTTCGACGCCGTCTATTATTCGCACTTCAAGTGCAACTGGCGGCACATCTACGAATATCCCAATTTGTCGAACTACGTGCGCGATCTCTACCAGGTGCCGGGCGTGGCCGAGACCGTCAGCCTGCAACAGATCAAGCGGCACTATTACGGCAGCCAGCGGCAGGTTAACCCGACCGGGATCGTGCCGGTGGGCCCGCAGCTCGACTTCGCCGCAAAGCATGATCGGGGAAGGTTCGGGTAATCCGCTGCGCTGTCATTGCCGGGCGTGAGGCCGAATATGGTGCGCTGCTTGCGTGCATCCGATTCAGTTTTCAAACAGCCAAGCGTCATCGCCCGTATTCTTTGCGGCGCCGGGTACGCCGTCTTCCCTTCTCTTTCCCCCGAAAAATTGAGGGGGTGGAGCGCCAAGCGGCGCACCAGTCTTCCGTCTAGCAGCATCCTCTTGTGAAGGATGCGGGCGCCTCGCGGCGCTCCACGCGGCGTTCTCACTGCGGCGCCGGGCCGCGCTTTCGGCTCAAGCTCTTGGCGTGCCTTTCGGTTGTTCCGGCGCCAGTCCCCTCAGCGGGTGGTCGCGCCTTTCCAAACCTACTCGGGCCGGCCGAGCCGACCGCCGTCAGCGAGCTCCTCGCGGGCGGCTCCTAGTGGCCGCCGGGTGGGGCCCCGGCGCCGCCCGGGTGCGGGGGGTACGTTTCATCCCCCGCCCGCGGGCGCCGCGTCCCACCCCGCTGAAATGACGTCTCATGACAACGCCCTCGAGTGGATGGGATGGAGCCTGTATATATTCCTATAGGATTAGAGTCAAGTGCACAGGCGCGCCGACAATGCTACAGAGCCCCCGATTCCAATCCGAAAGGCCGTCCAAGTCCGACACGCCGCCCGACCGGCTCTGCAACGACCCGCGCAGCCCCTATTTCAACGAGCAAGCGCTGGCGCGCGACGTCGGCATCCGCTTCAAGGGCGTCGAGAAGACCAACGTCGAGGAATATTGCGTGAGCGAGGGCTGGATCCGGGTCGCCGCCGGCAACGCCAAGGACCGCTTCGGCAATCCCCTGACCATCAAGCTCACCGGCAAGGTCGAGCCTTATTTCAAGAATAAGAAGCAAGCTTAGGGGGAGCGAACAAGCGCCACGATCACGCTCTCGTCATTCCCGCATCTCGCGGCCGTGAAAAACCCTGAGCATCACGAGACGGTCGCGTTCGACGCGATACTGAAATACATAGGCCGCGTTCAGGACTTGCAGCACGATCTGCCGATATTCCTCATGGCTCGCAATCGGATGTCCAAGCCGTGGTTGCTCGCCCAGCACCCTCGCCTTTTCAACAATTTCCCGTGCCACGACCTTCGCGAGCGCCGGGTAATGCAGGTGCAGAAAAGCGGCAAAACGGTCGAGGTCGGCGAGTGCGTCCGCCGACCATTCGACCTTCATCGTTCAGACCAGGGCCGGAACTCCGGCGTTCCCCAAGTGCGCAGCCAGCGCTCGACATCGGCATGCGGCACGGCCGAGCCGCCCGCCTTGCTCGCCGCCCATCGGCGGTCCAGCTCGGCGATCGCTTCGTCATCAATGGCGAGCGGAACCAGCTCGGCGAGGAGCTGCGAGACGCTGACGCCGCGTTCGGCTGCACGGGTCTTCAGCGCAGATGCCGTCGCGCTGTCGACTTCGATGGATTCGGTTTTGGCGGTCATAGGCGCAGGATAGTGACCGTCGCCGGTACGGGTCAAGGCCGCATGGCGTCAGGCCTATCGATAGGCTGTGTTTACCACATCTCGCTCATCTCTGCTCCGCCGAACACCTCGGCGATGCGGGCGCGGGTGGCGCGCGTGGTGCCCTCCGGCAGCGCGCCGGGCGCAAAGAAGCCGTGCTCGACGATCTCGTAATTGGGCGCCGGCGCGGCGTCCTGGCGGAACTCGCGCACGATGTAGAGCGCGACGTGGTCGCGCCGCGACGCGCTGCCGTTGAAGAATATGCCGTGCAGCACAGGCGGCGCGGTCAGCACGATATTGCCCTCCTCGGCCAGTTCGCGCGTCAGCGCCTGCAGGAAGGTCTCGCCGGTCTCCACCCCGCCGCCCGGCAGATGCCAGCCCGCGACGTAGGAGTGCTTGATCAGGAAGACGCGGCCCTGGCCGTCGATCACCATGGCGCGGGCGCCCAAGGTGGCCGCGCGCGAGAAGCGCCAGTAGACATGCATCAGCCGCCGGATCAGCGGCTCAAGCGCGCGGCGCAGGCGTTGCACAGGCATTCCCCTCTTTCGGCATTGGATTAGTTCTAATATATCAAATCATCCGCCGGCCGACGATTGAGAGGGGCGCCCGTGAAAAGATTTGCCGACCTGACCGAGCAGGAAGTGCTGGCGCTCGCTATCACCAACGAGGAGGAGGACAGCCGCATCTACCGCGGCTTCGCGGAAGGCCTGCGCGAGCAGTTCCCCTCCTCCGCCAAGGTATTCGACGAGATGGCGGAGGAGGAGGTGCACCACCGCACCATGCTGTTCGACCTCTACAAGGAGAAATTCGGCGATTACTTGCCGCTGATCCGCCGCCAGGACGTCAAGGGTTTCATCACCCACAAGAAGACTCTCTGGCTCATGCGCCCGCTCGGGCTCGATGCCGCGCGCAAATTCGCCGAGAACATGGAGTTCGAGGCCGAGCGCTACTACCGCAAGGCGGCGGAGACCGCGCGCGACGTGTCGGTGCGCAAGCTTTTGATCGAGCTTGCGGAAGCCGAAGCCGGCCACGAGTCGCTGGCGCACAAGTTGTCCGAGACAATTCTCACCAAGGGCGCGCGCGAAAAAGAGGACGCGACTTCGAAGCGCATGTTCATGCTGCAATACGTGCAGCCCGGCCTCGCCGGCCTGATGGACGGCTCGGTGTCGACGCTGGCGCCGCTGTTTGCCGCGGCCTTCGCCACCCACAACACCTGGGCGACCTTCCTGGTCGGCATGGCGGCCTCGGTCGGCGCCGGCATCTCGATGGCTTTCGCGGAGGCGCTGTCGGACGACGGCTCGCTCACCGGACGCGGCTCGCCGATCATCCGAGGCCTGGTCACCGGCGGCATGACCGCGCTCGGCGGCCTCGGGCATACTTTGCCCTATCTCATTCCGCACTTTCTCACCGCTACCGTCGTTTCGTTCGGCGTGGTCGCGGTCGAGCTGACGCTGATCTCCTGGATCCGCACCCGCTATATGGACACGCCGTTCCTGCAGGCGGCCTTTCAGGTGGTGGTCGGCGGCGTGCTGGTGTTCGCCGCCGGGATTTTGATCGGGAGTTCGTGATACTTCTGTCGTCACCGGGCTTGTAAGGGACCCGCTTATTTGGCGTATCGCTATTAGCGAATGGCCGGCCCGGCCATGACAGAAGCAAAAACCAATGTTCACCCTCGCCCATCTCTCCGACCCGCATCTGGCGCCGCTGCCTAAACCGCGCTGGCGCGACCTGATCGGCAAGCGGGTGACCGGCTATATCAACTGGCAGCGCAACCGCCGCTTCGTCCACGACGCCGAAGTGCTCGGCAAGATCGTCGCCGATCTGAAAGCGCAAGCGCCGGACCATATCGCCGTCACCGGCGATCTCACCAATATCTCGTTGGAAGAGGAATTCGCACGCGGGCGCAAATGGCTGCAAGAACTCGGCTCGCTGCACGACGTCAGCCTGGTGCCGGGCAATCACGATGCCTACGTGCGCCAAGCCGTCCGCTATGCGCCGCAGTGGGCTCCCTATATGAGCGGCGACGACGGCGGCGCCGGGTTTCCTTATCTGCGCCGGCGCGGGCCGCTCGCGCTGGTCGGACTGTCGACCGCGGTGACATCCGCCTGGGGCATGGCCACCGGCCGGCTCGGCAGCGCGCAACTGACGCGGCTTAGCGAGATGCTTGGCGCGCTCGCGCCCGAGAAGCTTTTCCGCGTCGTGCTGATCCACCATCCGCCGGTGAGCCAGGCCAAGCGTCACAAGCTTTTGACCGACGCCGCGGAATTCCTGCGCGTCATCGCCGCGCACGGCGCCGAGTTGGTGCTGCACGGCCACGATCATCTGCACATGACCAACTGGCTCGCCGGCCCGAATGGGGCGCGCGTGCCGGCGGTCGGCGTGCCGTCGGCCTCGGCTGCATGGGGCATGAGCAAACACGCCGCCGCCTATAATCTCTACGCCATCGGTGGCGCGCCCGGCGCCTGGAGCTGCGAGATGACCTCGCGCGGCATCGGCGCCGCCGGCACGGTGACGCAGCAGCGGAAGCTAAGTTGTTCGGCTCGGGATGCGGGGCTGAGCAGCGCGAGCGCGAATAGCGCGATCACCGCGATGATCATGCCGTAGAAAAATGTGCGGATCGCGCGCAGGCGGCCGCGGCGCTGCTCGTGCTCCACCATCTTCAGCGAAGTGCCCTGGCCGAACGGGGTGTCGTCGGCCAGCGCGCGCTCGCGCTCGACCAGCCGGCGTGCGACGTAGCCGGTGACCGCCTGCACGATGTCGGGCACCGCGTAGGATTCCGCCAGCACCGCGCGGCCGTAGCGCGTGTCCTGCACGAAGCGGTATTGCCGCTTGTCGCGGCCCATTTCGACATGCGCGATCACGTCGATCCACAGCCGCGGCACGTCGCCTTTGCTCACGCCGCGGTCGAACAATTCGACATCTTTCGGAATGTCCTTGAATACCGGATCGAGCGCGTCGTTGAGCAGTTCGAGCCGCGCCAGATCGGCGTCGCGCAGGTCGACCACCACGGCCGAGCGCTCGGCCGCCTCGATGCGCGCCTCGCGCACGGCGTCCTTGAGCGCATTGGGCGGCTCAGGCGGTTGGTCGGTCTTCTTGCCGCGTCCGAACATGCCGGCAATTTAGCAAGGCGCGGGATTCGCGCAAAGCGGAAAAGCAAGGGTTTTCAAGAAGTTTGATGGTCAGCGGGAAATTAATGCGAGGCGATGAGGCCGTAGCGCTCACCCCAGCCCAAGCCCGCTTCGGTGCGCCCGCGCGGCCTATATTCGGCGCCGATCCAGCCTTGGTAGCCGAGCGCATCCACTGCCTGGAATACCGCAGGATAATTCACCTCGCCCTCGTCGGGCTCGTGGCGCGAAGGCACGGCGGCGCATTGCAGATGGCCGATCACCGGCATGAACTGTTGCAGGCGGTGGATGAGATCGCCGCCGACGATCTGGACGTGATAGAAATCGAATTGCACGCGGATATTCGATTTTCCCGCCTTGGCGACGATGTCGGCGGCGTGTTCCACATGGTTGAGGAAATAATTCGGCCGGTCGCGCGCGTTGATCGGCTCGATCAGGATCGCGACATTTTTTCCGGCGGCGAGATCGGCGGCGCTTTTGAGATTGTCGATGAACGTGCGCTCGGCCGCCGGCCGCTGCTCGGGCGGCACCTTGCCGGCGAGGCAATGCACCGCGCTGCCGCCGATGGTCGCGATATAGTCGAGAGCGCGCGCGAACACCTCGCGGAATTCCCGTTCGCGGCCTGGGATCGCCGCCAGCCCGAACTCACCGTCGCGCGCGCCGGGCGGCGTGTTGATGCCGAGCACGGTGAGCTTGTTGCGCTCGATCGCCGCCTTCATCTGCGAGGCCGGCACGTCGTAGGGAAACTGCAGCTCAATCGCCTTGAAGCCCGACGCCGCCGCGGCGTCGATACGCTCCAGCAGCGGACGGTCGGTGAACAGGTAACCCAGATTGGCGGCAAACTTCGGCATAACAAACATCCCTTGCGCCCAAAGGCGCGGACGTATTCATTACACCACAAGCCAACCGCCGGAAACAAATCATGTTCGCCAACACCGCCTTCCATATCGCCGTGCTGCCCGGCGACGGCATCGGGCCGGAGGTGATGGTACCGACGCTGGAGATTTTGCGGCGCATCGAGGCGGCGACGCCGAGTTTGAAGTTTCGCTTCAGCGAAGCGGCTGCCGGCGCCGACCATTATAAGGAAACCGGCAAATCGATGCCGGAGAGCACGATCAAACTGTGCGAGGAGGCCGACGCTATTCTGCTCGGCGCCTGCGGGCTGCCGAGCGTGCGCTATCCCGACAATACCGAGATCATGCCGCAGGTCGAGCTGCGCTTTATTTTCGATCTCTATGCCGGCGTACGGCCGGCCCGCCTCATCCCTGGCGTGCCAAGCCCGATCGTCGGCGCCGACGTGCACGGCATCGATTTCGTGCTGATCCGCGAATCGACCGAAGGCCTGTTCGCCTCCATGGGGAAAGGCGTCACAACCCACGACGAAGCGCGCGAGACGCTGGTGGTGACGCGCAAGACCACCGAGCGGCTGTTCGATTTTTCATTAGGCCTGGCCGCGCGGCGCAAAAAACATGGTCGGCCGGGCAAGCTCACGCTGGTGGACAAGGCCAATGTGTTCAAGGCCTTCAACTGGCAGCGTGATATTTTCGATGAACGAAAGTCGAAATTCACCGGCGTCGCGACCGACAAGCTCTATGTCGATGCCTGCGCCGCCATGATGGTGAAAAAGCCGTGGGACTTCGACGTCATGGTGATGGAAAATATGTTCGGCGATATTCTTTCCGACTTGGCCGCCGGCCTGATCGGCGGGCTTGGCATCGCGCCCTCTGCCGACATCGGCGACAAGCACGCGGTGTTTCAGCCCTGCCACGGCACCGCGCCCGACATCACGGGCCAGGGCAAAGCCAACCCGACCGCGATGATTTTATCCGCCGCTATGATGCTCGACTGGCTGGGCGACCGGCACGACCATCCGCCGGCCGCCGAGGCCGCGCTGCGCATCGAGCGCGCAGTGGACAAGGCTTATGCGCAAGGCATCAAGCCGATGGAATATGGCGGCAAGGATGGGACCAATGCGATTGCAATGGCCGTGCTCAAGGCGCTCGATTGACCGATACCGAAGGATCAGAATGTTGTTCGCTGTATATGCTCTCGACAATCCAAGCGCCGGCGCCAAGCGTCAGGCGGCCCATGCCGAACACGTCGCGCATCTCAAGACCGCGAAGGACAACGGCGTCGTCATCGTGGTGGGCGGGCCCTTGGTCGGCGACGACGGCAAGACCTCAATCGGCAGCTTGATGGTGCTGGACGTTGCCGACCGCGCCGCGGCGGAAAAATTCAATGGCGCCGATCCATTCGCCAAGAACGGCATCTGGTCCAAGGTCGAGATCCGGCGCTTCGACCGCCGGACGTAAAGGAAGTATACCGTTCGTCCTCGCGAAAGCGGGGACCCAGTGCCAAAAAATTCTGACTTTGCAATCCCGCTTCTGGATTCCCGCTTTCGCGGGAATGAGCGGAGTGTGAATTATAGCCCGACGAAATTCTTGATCGCCGCGAGAAACTGCTGCGGCTGCTCCAGCGGCGGGCAGTGGCCGCAGCCGGGTAATTCAATGTAACGCGCGCCGGCGACCTTGCCCGCAATCGCTTTGTTGAGCGGCGGTGGCGTGGCCTGGTCGAACTCCCCGCACACGACCAGCGTCGGCACCTTCATGCGATGCAGCAGCGGCTCGAGATCCGCTTCCTGCAAAATCTTGCAGGCAGCCTGAAACGCCTTGGGGTCGATCTCCATCAATACTCGCTTGCGCTCCTCGATCGCCTCCGGGTGGGAAGCAAGATAGGCCGGCGAGAACACTCGCTTGGCGGCGATTTCAGCAATAGAGCCCAGGCCCGCCTCGGCGACCTTGGCGGCCATTACCTCAAACTGCTTGCGGCCTTCGGGCGGGAAACAGGCGGCAGCATCGCTGAGCATCAGCTTGGAAATGCGTTCCGGATGCGCCAATGCAAAGGCAAGCGCGACCGTGCCGCCGAAACCGTTGCCGATCAGGATGGCGTCATTGGCGATGCCGAATTCTTGGAAACCGTCCTCGAGCGCCGCCACGTAGGCGTCCATCAGCGCCAGCGGGGTCGGCTGCGAACCGTGGAAACCCGGCAGGTTGATAAGCGTGACGCGATGCTTAGCCGCGAGCGCCGGCAGGACGGGATCGAAGGCGTGGCGATCGCTGAGTAGCGAATGCAGCACCACCAGATCGGAACCGGCGCCGGTGCGCACCGCCGTGAGCGCGCCATGGCCGGCGGTAAATTGCTCGAATTGCATGGGGTCCTCCGGCGTCGCTTTTTATAACGCGCCAGCGGCAGGATGGATCGCGCGGCGGCAACAAATATAGTCATTCCGGGACGCCGCGAAGCGGCGGACCCGGAATCCATACTCCGCAGCCCTGGGGTTATGGATTCCGGGTTCGCGGCCTTCGGCCGTGCCCCGGAATGACAAGAATCAGTTCCCTTCCCGCCACAGGCCGAGCGCTTCCTGGGCCGGCCGGTCGGAGATCGAGAATAGCACCGCATCCGACGCCGCCTGGTGCGCGTAGCGCTGCCATGGCGGCACCACGAACACGTCGTTGAGGCCCCAGTCGAAGGGCTTGCCGCCGATCACGGTGGTGCCCTTGCCCTCCGCGACCGCAAAGATGGTGCCGTCGGTCGAGCGATAGGGCTCGCCTTTGAAGCCTTTCGGCAGCAGCGCGAGATGCGCGCCCATGGTGGGCAGCACCGGCCCGCCGTTGATCGGATTGGCGTAGCGCACGCGTGCGCCGTGCCGTTTGTCGACGTCGCCGGTGTTCTTCAGCCGCTCGAGGATCGGCCGCATCTTGGCGTAAGGATAGTTGATCACCGGCGAGCGGTTAAGATTGGCCGGCGCGCCGTCCGGCAACACGCCGGAGGCGTAACGCTCGAACGAATCGCCGCTTTCGTGATTGGTCTTCTGCATCCGCTCCTCGGGATGCTCGGCAAACGACGTTTCGAAATGGATGATGGTCGGCAGGTCGAGCACGTCGAGCCACATCACCGGCTCTTTGCCGGGGTTTCCGTGGTCGTGTGGCGCCCAGTTGGCGGTGATGATGAAATCGCCGTGGCTCATCATCGACTTCTCGCCCTCGACCGCGGTGTAGGCGCCCTCGCCTTCCAGCACGAAGCGAATGGCGGATGCCGAGTGCCGGTGCACGTCGGCGATCTCACCAGGCAAAATGAGCTGGATGCCGGCAAACAGCGAATTGGTGATGCGCGCCTTGCCGGTCTCGCCGGGATTTTCCAGCACCAGCACGCGGCGTTCGGCTTCCTCGGCGCTGATCATATCGCCGGCTTCCAGCATCAGCTTCTTGACGTCGGAAAATTTCCATAATGCCGGCCGGCACTCGGTTTTCGGTTCCGGTGTCACCAGATCCTTGAGCACCTCCCAGAGCGGCGCCATGTGGAATTTGGAAATCTTGGCATAATAGGCCTGCCGCGCCGCATGCACGTTATGCTTGGCGCCGGGTTGCGTTACGGTTACGACCGCCATTGGCGTAATCCTTCCCAGTCAGATCGTTGAATTTGCGAACTTTATAGCGCAGTTCCACGCGGCTCGGAATAGAGCGCAAGCCACAGGAAATGCATGGCTATTAGCTAGTTATTGACCGAACCGCCGTCCACCACGATCGACTGGCCGGTGACGAAATCGCTGTCGCTCGAGGCCAGGAACACCAGCGTGCCGAGCAGGTCTTCCGGAAAAGCGTCGCGCTTGAAGGCGCGCGAATTGCGCACCGGGATGCGCTCTTCCTCGACATGGGTTGCATTCTCAAGGCCCGTGTCGGAAAGGATATAGCCGGGCGAGAGCGAATTGACCGCGATGCAGTATTGCCCCAGCTCGCGCGACAACGCGCGCGTGAAGGCGAGCATGGCGCCCTTGCTCGTGACATAGGGCAGCATGTGCGGCACGCCTTTGTAGGCGG
>CAWCVE010000017.1:0-183382 GCA_963798825.1 uncultured Alphaproteobacteria bacterium
CCGGCGGCCTGCTTCTGCTGGTCATTGAGCCTGGCAATCAATGGACGCGCGGCAGCCACCAGCCGTTCGACGGCCGCGCTGTTGAGCACGATCGAGACGACATGCCGACTAACACGCCGCACGAACCCATCCGATTCCACCGGCTCCTGATGGCGGGCGAGTTCGCGCAAGGCGGCTTCCACCGGCCGCCAGTAGCGCTCCTGCTCGTGCGTCAATCTAAGGACACTACGGATACGCTCGATATCGATCGAGGTCGACATCGGCCGTTGCGCCGCGTAGCCGTCCGCCATTTCACCGGCGCCGGCGGCCGGGATATTCGACAACAAGCCGAGCGCCGCGAGCGCGAACACGCCCGCGCAAAGTGTCTTCTTCATCCGATTGATATCCCCGAGATTTAGGTTATGAGCGCGTGCGATAGCCGCCAATTCCGCCCCAAAAGCGAACGAAATGCGGGCAAAATGTGATTTTTGGGTTCCATGCGGCGCATTTACCAAAAACACGCCGCCAAAAACAAAAATACCGCCCCTTATGGAGCGGTATTTTGCGTTCGTCGCCGATTCGTCAGCCTACGTCGGTTGAGTGGATTCGCTTCTCGATCGCCGGCGTCCGGTTGCGCTTGCTGGTCAGCTTGTTGAGCGCGCCGAGATAGGCCTTGGCCGACGCAACCAGCGTATCGGGATCGGCACCCTTAGCGGTAAAGGAGCGGCCGTCCGCCGATAGCCGCACCGAGACTTCCGCTTGCGCATCGGTGCCCTCGGTTACCGCATGCACCTGGTAGAGTTCGAGCTTGGCCTCGTGCGGCACCAGCGCATGGATGGCGTTGAAGATCGCGTCGACCGGACCATTGCCGGTCGATTGCGTGGTGACGTGCTTGCCGTCGATGTCGAGCGAGAGCGTGGCCGATTGCGGGCCCATGGTGCCGGCGATCACGGTCAGGGAGATGATCTTGATGCGATCGTGCGCGGTGGCGATCTCCTCGTCTACCAGCGCCTCGATATCCTCGTCGTAAACCTGTTTCTTCTTATCGGCCAGCGCCTTGAAACGCACGAAGGCGTCCTCGAGCTGGTTGTCGGCCAACTGATAGCCGAGTTCTTCCAGCTTGTGCACGAAGGCGTGCCGGCCGGAATGCTTGCCCATGACGAGCGAGGTCTGCTTCACGCCGACCGACTCCGGCGTCATGATCTCATAGGTCTGCGCGTTCTTGAGCATGCCGTCCTGGTGGATGCCGCTCTCATGCGCGAAGGCGTTGCGGCCGACGATCGCCTTGTTGTACTGCACCGGGAACGAGGTCACCGCCGACACCAGCTTTGAAGCGCGCGTGAGCATGGTGGCGTCGATGCCGGTCCAGAACGGCAGCACGTCGTTGCGCGTCTTGATTGCCATCACGATTTCTTCGAGCGCGGCGTTGCCGGCACGCTCGCCGATGCCGTTGATGGTGCATTCGATCTGGCGCGCGCCCGCTTTCACGCCGGCGAGCGAATTGGCAACCGCCATGCCGAGATCGTTGTGGCAGTGCGTGGAGAAGCGCGCCATGTCGGAGTTCGGCACCCGCTCGCGCACCGTCTTGAACAGGTCGAAATATTCCTCCGGCACCGTGTAGCCGACGGTGTCGGGAATGTTAATGGTGGTAGCGCCGGCGTTGATCGCGGCTTCCACGCAGCGGCAGAGGAAGTCGAGCTCGGTGCGAGTGCCGTCCTCCGACGACCATTCGACGTCGTCGGTGTGACCGCGCGCGCGGGTGACTTGTTGGATCACCATTTCGTAGACCTCGTGCGGCTCCTTCTGCAGCTTGTATTTCATGTGCACCGGCGAGGTGGAGAGAAACGTGTGGATACGCTTGCGCCGGGCGGGCTTGATCGCTTCCGCGCAACGGTCGATGTCCTTGATGCCGGCGCGCGAGAGGCCGCAGATCACGGCGTTCTTGGAACGCTTGGCGATCTCGTGCACGGCGGCGAAATCGCCGTCGGACGCGATCGGGAAGCCGGCCTCGATGATGTCGACGCCCATGCTGTCGAGCAGTTCGGCGACTTCGAGCTTCTCTTCATGCGTCATGGTGGCGCCGGGGCACTGCTCGCCGTCGCGCAACGTCGTGTCGAAGATGACGACGCGGTCCTTGTCGGACTGGGTCGGGGTAGTCATGGCAAAAAATCCTTCTCGTCGAACGCGCCGTAGCGGCGCTCTATGGGGTGCTCATTCCGAAGGTCCCCCGAGTGCCCAGGCGCAAATTGCCCAGCCGGCCCTCAGGGGCGGATAAGGAGAAGGAGCGTGCCCAGAATGAGGGTGGCCGCGGGTTCGGCTTGCGCCGCCCGCCCGATCGTGCAGATGCTCCGCCGCGTCGACACTGCCTAAAAACCCTCGTCTTCGACGGCTAAACTCGCGGAACAAGGTAAAGTCCGCGTTAACCGCCTGCTGGTCGGCAAGCTTCTAACGGAGAGCGGGCGCATAAATCAAGCGCTTCGCCGCGATAGGTCAGCAATATTGTCGGGTTACCGGTGACGCCGCCATGACGATAGATACAAGCGAACTCAAACGGCGCGGACGGCGGAGGACAATCCTGTTCATGCCGATCTTCGGCTTGATGCTCTTCGCCCCGGCCGGCACGTTCAGCTATTGGCAGGGGTGGCTGTTTGCTTTTGTCTTCGTGGTGTCGTCGATCGCGATCGGTCTCTATTTTTCCAAGCACGATCCCAAGCTGATCGAGCGCCGAATGAAGGCTGGGCCTGCTGCCGAAAGCGAGCCTTCGCAAAAAATCATCATTTTTTTGGTTATCGTCACCTTCGTGCTTCTGATCGCCTTCCCGGGGTTCGATTACCGCTGGCATTGGTCGAACGTCCCTAGGTCGCTTGTGCTAGCCGCCAATGGTGCGGTCGCCTTGAGCTTTGTCGTCTTTTTTTGGGTGCTCAAGCAGAACAGCTATGCGGCTTCGACGGTCACCGTCGAGCCGGAACAGCCGGTCGTATCGACGGGCGTTTACGCGATCGTGCGGCATCCCATGTATGCGGGCGCGCTCTTGCTGATCGCTGCGACGCCGCTCGCGCTCGGTTCGTATTGGGGGCTACTCGTCGTCCTCGTCGCTTTGCCGGCGTTGATCTGGCGCCTGCTCGACGAAGAGCGAATCCTGGCACGCGACCTACTCGGCTATGTCGAATACTGCCGCCGCGTTCGTTATCGTCTCATCCCGGGCATTTGGTGAGCGTGGCGCTACGGCTTTTCCGCCTTGAGCGCCTTTTCCGCCTTGCGCAGTTCCTTGAGCGCCTTGCCCGCGACCTTCGGGTAATCGAGGTCGAGGCCCTGTAGTTCCTGCACCAATGCCGCCGCCACGACCATCCGGGTGAACCATTTGTGGTCGGCCGGCACCACGAACCAGGGCGCCTCCGGCGTGCTGGTGTGCCGGATCATGTCTTCGTAGGCGGCCATATAGCGGTCCCAGAGCTTGCGCTCGGAAACGTCGCTCATGGAGAATTTCCAGCGCTTGGCCGGCTCCTCGATGCGGTCGAGAAAGCGGCGGCGCTGCTCTTCCTTCGAGACGTTGAGAAAGAATTTCAGGATCAGCGTGCCGTTGCGCGCCAGGTGGCGTTCAAAGCTGCAGATATCATCGAAGCGCTGCTGCCAGACGTCCTTGCCGACAAGGCTCTTGGGCACCCGTTCCCGATCGAGCAATTCGCGATGCACGCGCACCACCAGCACTTCCTCGTAATACGAGCGGTTGAAGATGCCGATGCGGCCGTTCTGCGGCAGGCGCTTGCCCGCGCGCCACAGAAAATTGTGGCTCAATTCCTCGACGCTCGGCTGCTTGAACGGATGCACCTCGACGCCCTGCGGATTCAAGCCCGTCATCACATGCTTGATGACGCTATCCTTGCCGGCGGCGTCCATCGCCTGCAGCACGATCAGCACCGACCAGCGGTCTTCCGCGTAAAGTCGCTGCTGCAAATCCGTGAGCCGCTCGATACCCTCGGCCAACATGATCTTGGCGTCGTGCTTGTCGACGGTCAGGCCGCAGCACTCGGCAGGGTCGTGCTGCGACATGCGGAACTTGTCCGGCCTGTCGATGCGAAAGCGTTTGGCGATGTGGTAGAGCTTCATGGTCAAAAGCCTATCGTACTGCGAACCGCTGCGCCAGAAACGTAGTGACGAAGCGCGGCATCGCCGGATCGAAATCGGCCGTGCCGCGCACAACGCGGATGTCGGAAAGCTCCGGCTGCCGCTCACGCGCGAGATAAGCGAGCACCCGCGAGCGCAAAGCCTCGGCGCCGTCGTGGCCATGCAGCACCTTGATATTGGCGATCAGCGAAGCGTCGAACACCGTCGTCCAACCCGGCTCGGATGTGAACTCGCCCGCGGCCAGCCCGGTTTCCTCCTTGAGCTCGCGCCGCACGCTTAAATCGAGATCGATGCGCTTGCCCACGATGTCGTCCGGATCAGGCGTACCGCACGGGAAATATATACGGCCGGCGTTGGCCGTATGCGGGCCCATGACCCCGAGCAGGAAGGCGCCGTCGGCGGCAAGGATCGCCGCGGCGCCGAAACAATCGTACACCGCCGCCGCCACCGGCCGGCCCCAATGGCGCCATGCCGCGAAACTCGCATAGTCGGTCTCGAGATATTGCCCGCGAAAAACACCGTCCGCCATGGCGTATTCGTGCAGCAGCAGCACGCGGCCGTTCCACAACGCCGGATTGTTGCGCTGCTGCGCGGCAAACCAGGCATCGATGTCGGCGCGCCGCTCGGCCGCAAATTCCCAGGGCTTGGGCGTAACGGCAAGCTGCAGCCGGTCCAGGTGGAAGACGGACGCCGTTTCAGTCGGCGCCGTCATAGCTGTTCCGGCTTGAACAGTTTGCTCGGCTCGACGATTTCCTGCTGCGCCGCGACGATCTGGATTTCGGGCGCGCCCAGTTCCGCTGTTTTGCTGAGCACGCCGAAGATGGTGGAGCCGGCGCGCGACAGCGCCTCATCGATCTTTCCGCTGCGCAGATAGTGGGCGAAAAACAACGCGGCGATGGCATCGCCCGCCCCGTTCACGACCAGTTGCAGCCTGGGCGTGCGCAGCCGAAAGCGGCCGGTTTCGTCGGAGCCGAGCATATCGATCGCATCCCGCGGCGTGTCTTCGACATGAAGCGAGGTAACCAACACGGCGCGCGGCCCGATCGCATGCAGTGCCGCGATCGCGCCGAGCGCATCGGCCAGCGTCTTGCTTTCGCGTCCACTGAGATAATCGAGTTCGAATTGGTTGGGCGTCACGATATCCGCTCCCGGCACCGCGTTGGCCTTCATGAATTCCGCAATGCCTTCGCGCACGTAGACGCCGCGCCCGGCGTCGCCGATCACCGGGTCGCAACAATATTTGGCCGAAGGATTGGCGCGCTTAACGGTCGCCACCGCGTCGAGGATGGCGGCGCCGATGTCGGCCCCGCCCATATAGCCCGACAGCACGCCATCGCACTCACCGAGCACGCCGCGCTGCTCGATGCCGCCGACCAGCTCGCGGATCAGCGCGGCATCGAACACGCGGCCCTGCCATTTGCCGTAGCCGGTGTGGTTGGAGAATTGCACGGTGTGGATCGGCCACACCTCGACGCCCATGCGCTGGAGCGGAAATACCGCGGCCGAATTGCCGACGTGGCCATAGGCGACATGCGACTGGAGCGAAAGAATATTCATGGCTTTGACAATAACCGACACGGCGGGGAAATGCCCCGCCGTGTGGCGTTCACAATCGCGCGCGGTCGAAGACTACTTCATCCCCATCTTCTTGTTCGCTGCATCGACAAAGCGATTGGTGTAGGTCTTCGACAGGTCGATATTGGCCTTGGCCACGGCCGGCGACGACTGGCTGAACACCGCGAGCACGGCTTGCGCGCCCTTTGGATCCATACGGCCGGTTTCCGAGTACATCGGCAGCATGTTCTTGAGCGCGGCGACGTAGAGCGCCTTGTCCTTGCCGACGAGTTCCGGCGGCATCTTGTCGGCGATCTCCTCCGGCGTATGCGAATGGATCCACTTCAGCGTGGCCACGATCGCATTGGTCATGCCCTGCACTTCCTTCTCGTGGCCGGCGATCCAATCGGCCTTGGTGTAGAGCGCGCCGCCCGGATACTCGCCGCCGAACACGGCCAGCGTGTCCTTCTGGCTGCGGGTGTCGCTGAGAATCGGTAGGTCGCTGTATTTGTTTTTCAAGATCGTCACCGCGGGATCGAGCATGACGGCGGCGTCGATCTGGCCCTGCTCCATGGCCGCGACGGCCGAGCCGCCGAGGCCGACTCCGATCACGCCGACCGAATTGGGATCGACGCCGTTCTTGCTCAACAGATATTTGAGGAAGAAGTCGGTGGACGAGCCCGGCGCGCTGACGCCGATTTTCTTGCCGGCCAGATCCTTGACCGACTTGATCTCCGCCGTGTGCTTCGGCGAGACGACAAGGACGAGACCGGGGAAGCGGTCATAAACCACGAAAGCCTGCAGATGTTGGCCCTTGGCGGCGAGATTGACGCAGTGGTCGAAATAGCCGCTGACCACGTCGGCTGAGCCGCCGATCACCGCCTTGAGCGATTCCGAGCCGCCCTTGAAATCGACCACCTCGACGTTGACGCCGGCCTTTTCGTATTCGCCGAGCGCCTTGGCCAACATGGTCGGCAGATAGCACAGGCACGAACCGCCGCCGACGGCGAGCGTCACCTTCGATTGTGCGAGCGCGAAACCCGAAGAGAGCAAAAGCGCGGCGAGCATGGTTACAAGCCGCCGGAACATTGCGGGCATGACGTCCTCCCTGTTTGGCTTGGCCTCTCTTGGGGCCATTTCGGCGCAAACGATAAGCCAGCGCGACGGGCCTGACTAGGGCCCAGCAAATCCGGTGGCGAAAGCTGCCGGATCGCTATAAGGGATAAGCTTGCGTTCGAGGCCCCACAGTCCAAGGAGCCAACAGGATGAGGAAACTGATCTTCGCCACGGCCGGTGCCGCGGCTCTGCTCGGCCCGGCCCCCGCGCCGGCCGCCGATTACCCGTCGCGCCCGATCACCTTGGTGGTCCCGCTAAGCGTTGGCGGCTCGACCGACGTCATCGGGCGCATCGTGGCGGCGGGCATGGGCGAAGCGCTCGGGCAGACCATTGTGGTGGAAAACACCGCCGGCGCCGGCGGCACCATTGGCGAGGGCCGCATCTCGCGCGCGACGCCCGACGGCTACACCATCGGCATCGGCCAATGGGGCACCAATGTCGCCACTGGCGCGATCTACAAGCTGCCCTACGACCTGATGAAGGACTTCGAGCCGATCGGCCTGATCGCGACGCAGCCTTTCTTCATCGTCGCCCGCAAGACAATGCCGGCCAACAACCTCAAAGAACTGATCGCCTGGCTGCGCGAGAACGGCGACAAGACGAACGTCGGCAATTCCGGCGTCGGCTCGCCGAGCCACGTCAGCGGTATCCTGTTCCAGAAGGCGGTCGGCGCGCCGATGACCATGGTGCCCTATCGCGGCGCCGGCGATTCGACCGCCGCGTTGCTGGGCGGGCAGATCGACGTGATGCTCAACACGCCGGCGCTGTCGGTGGCGCAGATGAAAGCCGGCCAAATCAAGGTCTATGCCGTCACCGCGAAAAATCGGATTACAATGGCGCCGGACGTGCCGACCACCGACGAGGCAGGATTACCCGGCTTCTACTTCACCTTCTGGCACGCGCTTTGGGCGCCCAAAGGGACGCCCAAGGAGATCGTCGACAAGCTCAACGGTGCGCTGCGCACCGCGCTTGCTAATCCGTCGACGCGCAAGAAATTGATCGATCTCGCTCAGGAAATCTTCCCACCCGAAGAGCAATCGCCGGAGGCGCTGCGCAAATTCCAGCAGGCCGAGATCGACAAGTGGTGGCCGATCATCAAGGAAGCCGGCATCAAAGCGCAATAATTCTGAGCACGCATAAAAGGCGACGGCTTACGGTCGCGCCTCGCTCGCCTGCGGCCGCCAGACCAGCAGGCGCTTTTCGACCAGCGTGACAATGGTATCGATCACGATCACGAAAGCGGCGAGCACGAACATGCCGGCGAACACGCCGGCGACGTCAAAAACGCCTTCGGCCTGCTGGATCAGGTAGCCGAGCCCGGCCGCCGATCCCAGATACTCGCCCACCACCGCGCCAACAACGGCGAAGCCAACCGAGGTGTGTAGCGAGGAGAACATCCAGGAAAGCGCCGAGGGCCAATAGACGTGACGCATCAACTGCCGCTCGCTCATGCCAAGCATACGCGCATTCGCCAGAACCGTCGGTGAGACTTCCTTGACGCCCTGATAGACGTTGAAGAACACGATGAAGAAAACAAGCGTGATGCCCAGCGCCACTTTCGACCAGATGCCGAGCCCGAGCCAGAGCGTGAAGATCGGCGCCAGCACCACACGCGGCAATGCGTTGACCATCTTGACGTAAGGGTCGAACACCGCGGCCGTGCGCGGCTGGCGTGCGAACCAGAAGCCGACGACAATCCCGCCGATCGAGCCGAGCACGAATGCGAGAATCGACTCCTCCAATGTGATCCAAAGATGCTTCCAGATCACGCCGGTCGCAAACCAGTCGACAATCTGGTTCGCCACGTCGACCGGCGTAGAGAAGAAAAACGGCGGCAGCAGCACACGGCCGAATACCGGGTAGGTCGAGAGCGCGTACCACAGCCCGATGCCAACGACGGCGACGAGGACCTGCAGCAGGAGGAGCGCGAGTTTAAACATCGGTCACGCTCCCTCCTGCTGCCTGTATCAGCGCGAAACGCGCTAGTAGGGATTCTTGAACAAACCAACCATGCCGGCCGCGCCCTTGGTGTGGCCGTTGAGCTTCTCGAGCAATTCCAGCCGCGTAAGGCCTGGCGGCAGCGCTTTGATGTCGAGGTCGGTGGCGATGATTACGAATGTGTAGTGGTGCGGCGCGCCCGGCGGCGTACAGGGACCAATGTAGTGGGTCTGTTTGGCGGTGCCGATGCCGCCGATATATTTGTCGGACGGTTTGCTGGTCTCGCCCTCGGCGAAGCTGGTGACCGAGGCGGGAATGCCGTAGGCGTGCCAATGATCGACGCCGAGCCCAAGGCGGCCTTCCGGATCGGTCATGATCAGCGCGTAGCTTACCGTGCCGGCCGGGGGATTTTTCCAGGTCAGTTCGGGCGACACATTTTCTCCGACGCAATTCGGATTGGCCTTGTTGGCGCCGGCCATTTTCTTCGGCATCAAAGTGCCGTCCTTGAAGGATGCTGAACTCAGCGTAAAGGGATCGGCGGCATAGGCGGTGCCGACAAGCAGCAGAACAACGGCGGCGGCCGCAAGTGTCTGACGTAATCCAACCATTGCATTCCTCCTTTTGGTTTTTAGCAGTCATTATTGAGAATAAGGTTAGCGCAAAGAAATTCCCAACAAAACTCCATTGGCATCAGGTTGCTTCGCTTTGCGCATAGCCTTTGATCACCTCGGCCTTGAGCCTATGCCAGATGTCGCGGTGCAATTCGTGAAAGGCGTTTTCGAGCTTGACCTCGCCGATGTCGCGCGGCCGCGCTAGCGGCACCCGCCAGTCGCCGATGATGCGCGCCGCCGGACCCGCCGACATGATGACTACGCGGTCGGAGAGCGCGATCGCCTCTTCCAGGTCGTGGGTGACGAACAGCACCGCCTTGCGGTCGGCGCTCCACAGATCGAGCAGCAAATTGCCCATGATCTGCCGGGTCTGTGCGTCGAGCGGGCCGAACGGCTCGTCCATCAGCAGAATTTTCGGATCGCGGATCAGCACCTGCGCGAGGCCGACGCGCTTGCGCTGGCCGCCCGAGAGCATGTGCGGGTAGCGGTCGCCGAATGAGCTTAAGCCCACCCGCGCCAGCCAGGTTGGCGCCCGCGCGCGCGCTTCGCTCGCCGGTACTCCCGCCGTTTCCAGCCCGATTGCGACGTTCTCCAGCGCGGTCTTCCACGGAAACAGCGCGTCGGCCTGGAACAGGTAGCCGGCTTGGCGGTTGAGCGCGGCAAGCGTGCTGCCAAAAATATCGACGCGGCCGGACGATGGCGCGATCAGCCCGGCGGCGATGTTGAGCAGCGTTGATTTGCCGCAGCCGGTCGGCCCCACGATGGCGACGAATTCGCCGTCGCCGACGTGCAGCGTCGCGCGCTCGACCGCCGTGTAGCTGCCGCCGCCGGCGAGCCGGAAGGCGATCGACACGTCACTGAGCGCGACGGCCGTATTCAGCGCGGTGGCTGTCGCACCATCGGCCATGCATGTCCCCTCGCGCCGTCGCCTCGTGTGCGGAAGCTATCCGGGCGGACGCGACTTGCAAAGTGCGGCCTATAGCCCCTTGATCAGTCCGGCCTCGATCAAGAGCCGGTTGAAGCGGCGCGCCTCGGCGCCGTCGGCGCAGCCGTAAAACAGGCCCTTGCAGCGTTGGAAAATCCGCTTCTGTTCCGCGAAGGTCGGATCGAGCGGCAAGCCGGCCGCCTCTTGCAAGACCAGCGGCAAATACGGCGCTTCCAACGTCGCCAGTGCCGACGACACGTCGATCGGTTTGAAATTGACGGTGTCGATCGCGTAATAAGTCGTAAAATAGCGGGGATCGTAGGCGTCCAACCGGTCGGCGATCTCGTCCTCGTTGGCCTTCGGATCAATGATGCGTTCGGCGAAATCGGGCTGGTGATCGCCGAAGCGCACGAGCATGAACAATTCCTCGGGGAACTCGTGGCCCAGCCGCTCCAGGAACGCGGCATAGTCGCGTTCGCTCATGCCCTGCCGCCGTACGTATTCGTCGACGTTGGGCTCGTTGCCGAGCTTGCGCCACCCCGGCGTCAAGTCCGGACGAAAGGTGTAATCCCAAGGAAAATGATTGGCGGCGAGATAGGAGAAAATAAACAGCGGCCCGTTTGCGCGTTCGCGCGCGATCACCTGCGCGGCCTGGTCGTAAAAATATGAATCGGGCTCGACGCCTTTGGTCCGCATGTCCTTGCTGTCCAAGAACTTCTGAACACCGGTCGTGGTCTGGAAGCTGCGCGCGCTCATGAAAGCGCCGCGCGCCGGATAAAGCGTGAAGGTTTTATAACCGCAGCGCCGCAGCACGCGCGGCAGACCGCGTTCAACGCGGCCGGCGGCGATGCGGGTGACGAAATAGGCGAAGCGCCCAAACGAGCGCGCCGACAGGCCGGTGAGCACGCTGTATTCGGCAAACCAGGTCGGGCCGCCGGCGGCTTCCACGAGGAACGACCGCTCCTTGCCGTCGAAGGAATTGAAATGCCGGCCGTAGCCCTCGGGCACCTTGATACCGGGCGCATAACGGATGTCGAAGCTCGACTCGTCGAGGATCATTATAATGTGCGGCGGCTTGGCGGCGGGCTTGCAGGCGCCGGCGGCAGCAAGACGGAATTGCCCCGCCACGTGCGGATCGGAATCCATGTAACCGCGCGTAACGTAGGTCACGATCGCATCGACGCCGGAGTTGACGAATTTCGAGACGTAGCCGTCGCCCGAGAAGGCTTCGTGCGGTTCCATGGGCTCCGCGATCGAAATACCGGCTGCGGCGGCAAGACAGAGCATACCGCCGGCGGAGGCGACGCGCAGCCGCACGCGATAGGGATCGAGCCACCAGAGCAGCCCAAATACTGGAACGGCGACCAGCGCGCTCAGGATCACCCGCCGCAACAAATCGGGATAGATCGTCAGAAAGAACGCAACCGTGTCGGCGTCGAGGATCATGACATCGACGAAATTGACCGTCATCATCAGCTTGTCGTACTTGAACTGCGACAGCAGGATGAGCGTGTAGATCATGGCCAGCGACACCAGCGCCGCGGCCGCCGGCCGCCGCAGCAGCGCCTGCCAGAAGAAATTCAACAGCAACCAGGCGAACAGAAAGGTGGCCTTGCTCACCAGGTCGTCCTCGGTCGTCAGCATGATGTAGAGAGCGGCGGCGTGCAGCACACCGCTAATGATGAGGGCCGTGCGATCGCGGCCCGACAGCGCCGGATAACTCGCGAAACGCGCCAGCAAGGCGGATGCAACAGGTGGCATGACCCCACGACGGCCAGATCCGTCGCGACCCCACGCTGCGACTGGCTCATGGCCCCGCCGTCATATGGCTGTAATCAAATCGTCATGGCAAGTTGCCCGGAGCCATGCCGGCAGGATTTTCCTTTCTTAGTCAATGCGATGGGCCAAAGCCCCGGTAAATGGCGGTTTCCCGTCTGGCGCCACGCGTGGCATCATCGCGCATGGCCATAGACCCCCGCCTTGCCGACGCCTTCGCCCGGCTGCCCGACTACCTCGGTAGCCATGTCCTGGTGAGCATTACGGCGCTCGCCATTGGGCTCGGCGTCAGCCTGCCGCTGGCGGTCGCTTCAAGGCAGCGGCCGCTGCTGCGCGGCGCCCTGCTCGCCGTGGCGAGCGTATTCCAGACCATTCCGGGCCTTGCGCTGCTGGCGCTGTTTTATCCGATGCTGCTGGCGCTCGCCGGCCTGTCCGAGCGGCTGTTCGGCAAGGGCTTTTCGGCACTCGGTTTCCTGCCCTCGGTGTTGGCGCTGGCGCTTTATTCGATGCTGCCGGTGCTGCGCAACACGGTGATCGGGCTCAACGGCGTCGACCGCTCGCTGCTCGAAGCCGGACGCGTGATCGGCTCGAAGCCCGGCAAGGTGCTGCGCGACATCGAATTGCCGCTGGCGATGCCGGTGATCATGGCCGGAATCCGCACCTCGGCGGTCTGGGTGATCGGCACGGCAACTTTGTCTACTCCAATCGGCCAGACCAGTTTGGGCAATTACATTTTCGCCGGCCTGCAGACGCAAAACTGGGTATTCGTGCTGTTCGGCTGCGTGGCGGCGGCGGCGCTGGCACTGGTGGTCGATCAATTGCTGGCGCTGATGGAGCGCGGTGTTGCCGAGCACAGCCGCTTGCGCATCGCGTTGGGCGGCGCCGGCCTCGCGCTCGTCTTGCTGGCCGCGCTATTGCCCCGCCAAGCAGCGGGCCGCGCGCAAGGCGCCTACGTGATCGGCGCCAAGCCGTTCACCGAGCAATACGTGCTGGCCGCGCTGATCGAGCAGCGGCTGGCGGCGAATGGGCTGTCGGTGCAACGCCGCGACGGGCTCGGCTCCGCGGTCATCTTCAACGCGCTCGCCGCCGGCGACATCGACGTCTATGTGGATTATTCCGGTACCATCTGGGCGAACCGTATGGGCCGCACCGATGCGCCGCCGCGGCAAGCGGTGCTCACCGAAGTCGCGCGCTGGCTCAACCAGACCTACCGCATCCGCATGCTGGGCCCGCTAGGCTTCGAGAACGCTTACGCCCTGGCGATGCCGCATGCAAAGGCCGAGAAACTCGGCATCCATTCGATCGCAGATCTGGCCGCCCACGCGCCGCAGCTTTCCATCGCCGGTGATTATGAATTCTTCGAGCGGCCGGAGTGGAAGGCGATCCGTGACGCCTATGGTTTGAACTTCGCCCGGCAGCGCACCATGCAATCGGACTTCATGTACCAAGCCGCGGCCAATGGCGATGTCGACGTGGTATCGGCTTACAGCAGCGACGGCCGCATTGCGCAATACGATCTCACGGTGCTGGACGACCCCAAGCACGCCATTCCGCCCTATGATGCGATCGTGCTGCTGTCGCCCCAGCGCGCCGATGACGAGGCGCCGATCGCCGCGCTCAAGCCGTTGATTGGCGCCATTCCCGTGCAGCTCATGCGCGAAGCGAATTTGCGCACGGCGGCCGGCACGGCCGAGAGTTCGCCGCCCGCGGTCGCGCGCTGGCTATGGGGCAAAATCGAAAATCCGAAGTGACGGTTAGTCGCGGTTCTCTTTGCCCGGCTTGTCGGGACCGGCTGCGTCGCCGCCCTCAAGCTCTTTCGCGCGGGCTTGCGTCATGTTGCGCATGCATTCGCCGGCCTCGATATGGGCGATGGTGCCTTCGCCGAGATCGTAATAGAGGCAATTAGCGTCGCGGTATTTGATCCACAACCGTTGTGCCGCCCGCAACTGTTCGCGCTGCTTGGGCTGGGCATCCTCGATCGCCTTTTGGTAGGCGATTGTCATGCGCTTGTCCCAGTAGGCGGTCTTGGCCTTGAGACATTCCACCATTTCGTATGTGCTGCTGTCGCAAGCTTTGTCGGGCTCGCCCTGATCGCCCGCGAATGCAGGAGAAGCGAGCAGCAGCCCTGTCAAGAGCATTGCTGCTTTGCGCATCGGAGCCTTTCTCCGCCTCATCCTGAGGCGCGCTCGGAGAGCGCGTCTCGAAGGATGGGGCGGCCCGCATGGTTCGAGACGCCGTGCTCCGCACGGCTCTTCACCATGAGGGCCGCGATAGATATTAATTCTTGCTCCTGTCGACCAGCGCCCGCTGTTTGATCCAAGGCATCATCTCGCGCAGCTTGGCGCCGATCTGCTCGGCCGGATGCTCGGCGAGCTTGGCGCGCGTCGCCTTGAACGACGTCTGGTTGACCTTGTTCTCCAGCATCCAGTCGCGCGTGAAGCGGCCGGACTGGATGTCAGCCAGGATGCGCTTCATCTCGGCGCGCGTTTCCTGCGTGATGACGCGCGGACCGGAAACGTATTCGCCGTATTCCGCGGTGTTCGACACCGAGTAGTTCATGTTGGCGATGCCGCCCTCGTAGATCAGGTCGACGATCAGCTTCATTTCGTGGATACATTCGAAATAAGCCATTTCGGGCGCGTAGCCGGCCTCGCACAAAGTATCGAAGCCCGCCTTCATCAGCTCGACCACGCCGCCGCACAGCACGGTCTGCTCGCCGAACAAGTCGGTCTCGCATTCTTCCTTGAACGTGGTCTCGATAATGCCGGCGCGGCCACCTCCGATCGCCGAACCGTAGGACAGGCCGAGGTCGTGCGCGTTGCCGGAGGCGTCCTTATGGATGGCCAGCAGGCATGGCACGCCAGCGCCGCGCTGGTATTCAGAGCGCACGGTGTGGCCGGGACCCTTGGGCGCGATCATCAGCACGTCGAGGTCGGAGCGCGGCTCGATCAGGTTAAAATGGACGTTGAGCCCGTGCGCGAACATCAGCGCCGCGCCATCTTTCATGTTCTTGGCGAGGTGGTCGCGATAGATGTCGCCCTGCAATTCGTCGGGCGTGAGCATCATCATAACGTCGGCCCATTTGGCCGCTTCCGCCACTTCCATGACCTTGAATTTCTCGCCTTCGGCCTTTTTCACGCCGCCGGACGACTTGCGCAGCGCCACCGCCACTTCCTTGACACCGCTGTCGCGCAGATTGAGCGCGTGGGCATGGCCCTGGCTGCCGTAGCCAATGATGGCGACCTTCTTGCCCTTGACCAGGTTCAGGTCGGCGTCGCGATCGTAGTAAACACGCATGGTACTAACCCCTATTTGGCCCGCTGAGTTGGGCCGTGTGTTCTTTCCGCGCTGCTTCTAGATTTAATGGGCCGTCGGGACAAGTCCGGGTTAGCGCGCCGACATCCCCTCCGGCCCGCGCGCGATCGCCGCGATGCCGGTGCGCGAGACCTCGACCAGGCCAAGCGGCAGCATCAGCTCGACGAACTGGTCGATCTTGTCGCTTTTGCCGGTGATCTCGAAGATGAAGCTTTCGGTGGTGGCGTCAATCACGCGCGCCCGGAAGGCGTCGGCTAGCCGCAGCGCCTCGACCCGGTGCTCGCCCTTGCCGCGGATCTTGACCATGGCGAGTTCGCGCTCGATTGAGCGGCCGGTGAGTGTCATGTCCACCACGCGGTGCACCGGCACTAGGCGGTCGAGCTGGTTCTTGATCTGCTCGATTACCATCGGCGTGCCGGTCGTGACCACCGTGATTAGCGACAGATGCGCCGCGTGCTCGGTCTCGGAGACCGTGAGCGACTCGATGTTGTAGCCGCGGCCGGAGAACAGACCGATGACGCGCGCCAGCACGCCCGGCTCGTTGTCGACCAGCACCGAAAGCGTGTGGGTTTCGGCTTTCTGCGCCGTCGGCGCCGCGGGATAATGACTCGTCGAGGGAGCGTTCATGATCTCGATTCCTTAGCGTCGCAAGATTGCAAAAGCGAAGTCGCGGCCCTGCCCGCGCGCCAGCGCGAGATCGATCCACAACATAGCGTGCGCCTCCAAGAGGCGCGCGTTGCGCAGCGGGCCGGCGTCGATCACCTCAAAGCCGAGGTCGCCGACGAGGTTGATTACCTTCGGCTTGTTGGCGACGTCGTCGCCGGCGACGAACATCACCGACTTGACGCCGTTGAACACCGGGTTCGCCATATTGCCGAAGCCGGTGGTGTTGAGCGTCTTGAATACCGATGCGCCCGCCGCCCAGTCCTGCACCTTTTCGCCGGCGGAAATGCTGTGGCCGATCTCCAGCGAAATGCCGTCCGGACCGCGCGTCAGCGGATTGGTGGCATCGAGGATGATCTTGCCCTTGATGTCGCCCATCGAGCGAATGGCGGCTTCGGTCGCCGGCCACGGCGTCGAGAGGACGATGAAATCTGCGGACGCTGCGGCCTCGGCTGCCGTGCCGGCACGCACCTTGCCACCGATTTTCTTCAGCAAGGCTTGCGTCTTCTCGGCCTTGGGATCGCGCAGGCCGAAGAAAACGTCGTGGCCCTTCTGCGCCCAATTGGCGCCGAGCGCGCCGCCGACGTTGCCGGCGCCAATGATGGCGAGTTTCATGATTACACCATAACCTTGCCTTGTTCGGTGATCGCACTGTCGAGCTTTTCAGCCGCGTCGCCGAGGATCATTTCATTATGTGCGCGCCCCGACGGGATCATCGGGAAGCAGTTTTCTTTCGGATCGACCACGCAGTCGAACAGCACCGGCCGGTCGACATCGATCATCTCCTTGATGGCATGGTCGAGATCGCCCGGCTTCTCGCAGCGGATGCCGACCGCGTGATAGGCCTCGGCCAGCTTGACGAAATCGGGCAGCGCCTCGGAATAGCTCTCCGAATAGCGCCCACCGTGCAGCAATTCCTGCCACTGCCGCACCATGCCCATGTAGCGATTATTGAGGATGAATATCTTGATCGGCAGCCGGTACTGCACCGCGGTCGAGAGTTCCTGCATGGTCATCAGCACCGAGGCCTCGCCGGCGATGTCGATGACCAGCGATTTCGGATGCGCCAGTTGCACACCGACCGAGGACGGCAGGCCATAGCCCATGGTGCCGAGCCCGCCGGAGGTCATCCAGCGGTTGGGCTCCTGGAAGCCGTAGAATTGCGCCGCCCACATCTGGTGCTGGCCGACCTCGGTGGTGATGTAGCAGTCGCGGTCCTTGGTCGCCTCGTAGAGCCGCTGGATGGCGTATTGCGGCTTGATCACCTCGTTTGAGTTGCGGAAGGCGAGTGACTTGCGCGCGCGCCACTTGTCGATCTGTTTCCACCAGCCGTCGAGCACCTTCTTGTCGGGATGGATTGCACTGGTGCGCCACAACCGCACCATGTCCTCCAGCACGTGCGCGCAGTCGCCGACGATCGCCACGTCGACGTGGATGTTCTTGTTAATCGAGGACGGATCGATATCGACGTGGATTTTCGTCGAGCCCGGCGAGAAGGCGTCGGTGCGGCCGGTGATGCGGTCGTCGAAGCGCGCACCGATGCAGACCATCACGTCGCAATCGTGCATCGCCATATTGGCTTCCAGCGTGCCGTGCATGCCGAGCATGCCGATCCATTGTGGATCGGCGGCCGGAAAGGCCCCGAGCCCCATCAGCGTCGAGGTGATCGGGAAACCCGAAAGCTTGACCAAATCGCGCAGCAGATCGCTTGCCGCCTTGCCGGAATTGACCACGCCGCCGCCGGTGTAGAACAGCGGGCGCTTCGCGTTCGCCATCAGATCGACCGCTTGCTTGATCTTGTCCATGTCGCCCTTGAGCTTGGGCTTGTAGCCGGTGTGCGGAAAATCCTTCGGCTTGGAATAGACGCCCTTGGCGAACTGGATGTCCTTCGGGATGTCGACCACGACCGGGCCCGGCCGCCCGCTGGCGGCGATGTGGAACGCCTCGTGCAGCACGCGCGGCAGATCCTCGATGCGCTTGACCAGGTAATTGTATTTGGTGCACGGCCGGGTGATGCCGACGGTGTCGCATTCCTGGAACGCGTCGTTGCCGATCAGATGGGTGGGGACCTGTCCGGTGATGCAGACGATCGGGATCGAGTCGCAGAGAGCGTCGGTCAGGCCAGTCACCGCATTGGTGGCGCCCGGCCCCGAAGTGACCAGCACGCAGCCGACCTTGCCGGTCGAGCGCGCATAGCCTTCCGCCGCGTGCACGGCGCCCTGCTCGTGCCGTACCAGGATGTGCTGGACTTTGTCTTGCGCGAAGATGGCGTCGTAGATCGGCAGCACCGCGCCGCCCGGATAGCCAAACAGATGCTTCACGCCCTGGTCGGCGAGCGCCTCGATCACCATTTCGGCGCCGGTCATTTCGCGTGTCATTGTCGTCGTCCTTCCACTTCCTTTTGCCTATCCCACTTGTCTCATTTTTCTTTGGCGCATGATCTTTCCGAAAACCGGTTCCCACTTTTCGGGATCATGCGCCGACAATAAAAAAGGCCCGTAGAGGGCCATGTCCGGACGCTTCCCTAGGCCCTTTGTCAGGGCTGGGCTTGCGTCCGAACCTTTACCACTACGGTAATAATATTGCGCAACATTGTGTCTGCCCGAACTTTCATTGCGCGGTTTTATAGAGCCGCCCCGTTTCCCGGTCAAGCGAATTTTGCACCGCGAAGCGCAATTCAGCCATCCGAAATCTGATTTTCGAGGGCTTCTTGCGCCCCCTCCGCCGCCGCCCACCGCCAATCCTTCATCTGGTTGCGAAACCAGGTGACCTGGCGCTTGGCATAGCGGCGGGTGTCCATGACGGCGCCGGCGGCCGATTCATCGAGCGGGATCTCGCCGATGAGGTGCCGGATCAACCACGGCACGCCATGTGCCTTCATGGCTGGCAGCAAGGGATCGAGCTGGCGCGCGGCGAGCCGCCTCACCTCCTCGAGTGCGCCGGCCTGCAGCATGGCGGCAAAGCGCGCCTCGATGCGCGCCACCAATTGCTTGCGCTCGCAGGTGAGGAAGATTTTCGCCGCCCGCGCAGGATCAACCAGCGCCGGCATGCCTTCGCGGTGCCAATCCGACAATGAACGGCCGGTCGCCAGAACCACTTCCAGCGCGCGCGATATGCGCGAACGGTCGTTCACCATCAGCCGGCCTGCCGTTACCGGATCGAGGCCGGCAAGCTCGCCGTGCAACCCCACCGCGCCCTCGCTCGCCAGGCGCCCGCGCACTTGGCTGCGAATTTCCGTCGGGATCGGCGGCACGGCGGCAAGCCCGCTCACCAGCACCTTGAAGTACAAGCCGGTGCCGCCGACCAGGATCGGCACGCGGCCTTGCGCCGCGATCTCCTTGAGCGCCTCGGCGACATCGCGGCACCAGCGCCCAACCGAATAGTTTTCCGCCGCGTCGACATGGCCGTACAGCACATGCGGCACGCGCGCCTCTTCGTCGGGCGAAGGCCGCGCGGTGATCACGCGCAGATCGCGATAGACCTGCATGGAATCGGCATTGACGATGGTGCCGCCGAGCTTTTCGGCCAGCCGCAGCGCCAGCCCCGACTTGCCGCTCGCGGTCGGCCCGGCGATCAGGATGGCGGTGGGTTTGCGCATGGGCTTTTAGGCCGCCCGCGTTGCGCTAGTTTAACCGCCGCGACGATGGCCGCGAGACAGCCTCCTCGACCAGCGCGGCGATCGGGCTCGCCTGATGGTGGGTCATCCGCCAGGCGCCGCCGACGCGCTTGAACAAGTTGGTCGCGGCCAGCGCCGCCCCGCCGACGAATTCCACGCAAACCACGCGCGCTTCGTCGCCTGAGGTCATCACGGTTTCGTTCCGTGCGTCGATCCGCTCCTGGTCGGGATTACGCAGAATTTCGCGATAGGATTCCAGGATCGCCTGGCGGCCGATCAGCACCGGCCAGCCGGGGTGGATGCAGGATACGTCGTCATCCGCCCAGATATTGCTCATCGCCGCGAAATCGGCCGTCGTGAAGGCGCGGTAATAGGCGGCATTGGCGGCCAGAATTGCGGTTTCCTCGCTCATGCCCCGTGAGGTGCAGGAATTGCCGGCCGAAATCAATCGCCAAATCGGTCCGCGCTTGCCGCGCCTTGCCCGGCCTGCAATAAGCACCACCGTCAACCGCCGCCTTGGAGTTCGTCTTGCCGCTGATCAAGCCCTTCCGCGCCCTTCGCCCCGCGCCCGGACGCGCCGCCGAGGTACTGGCGCCGCCCTACGACGTGCTCTCGAGCGCGGAGGCGCGCGAGCGCGCCAAGGGCAAGCCGTGGAGCTTCCTGCATATCTCCAAGCCAGAGATCGACCTCGATCCGGCGACCGACCCCTACGACAAGTCGGTCTATGCCAAGGCAGCAGAAAATTTCGAAAAGATGATCGCGAGCGGCGTGCTGATACGCGACGCCAAGCCGTGCTATTACGTCTACCGGCTCACTTGGCGCGGCCGCACGCAGACCGGCCTCGCCGCCGCCGCCTCGATTGCCGACTATGCCAGCAACCGCATCCGCAAACACGAACTCACCACGCCGGTGAAGGAAGACGACCGCGTCCGCCAGATCGAAGCGGTCAACGCGCAGACCGGCCCGGTGATGATCGGCTATCCGGACGCGCCGGAGATCGACGCCATTTTGCAGCAGGCGGCTTCCGGCAAGCCGGAAGTCGACGTCACCGCCGACGACGGCGTGCGCCACCAGCTATGGGTGATCGCCGATGACGCGACCATCGGCAAACTCAGCCGCGCCTTCGACGCCCTGCCCGCGATCTACATCGCCGACGGCCATCACCGTTCGGCGGCGGCGGCGCGCGTCGCCAAGGCGCGCAAGGGCGACGGCTCGCATCAATATTTCCTCTCGGTGATCTTCCCCGAACGCGAGATGACCATCCTCGATTACAACCGAGTGATTAAGGACCTCAATGGCCGCAACGCCGAGCAGCTTGTTGCGGAACTGCGCAAGAGCTTCACGGTCACCCCGTCCGACCAGCCGCTGCGCCCGGCCTCCGCGCACGAGTATGGCATGTATCTTGCCGGCCGCTGGTATCGGCTCGCGATCCGCCCCGAGCTGGTGCCCAGCGATCCGATCGGCCGGCTGCCGATCACCGTGCTCACCCGCAACGCGATCGAGCCGCTTTTCGGCATCAAGGACCCGCGCACCGACAAGCGCATCGATTTCGTCGGCGGTGCGCGCGGCCTGGAAGGCCTCGAGAAGCGGGTGAAGTCGGGCGAAATGGCGGTCGCCTTCGCGCTTTATCCGACGCAGATGGCCGACCTGATGGCGGTGGCCGATGCCGGCGCCATCATGCCGCCGAAGTCGACCTGGTTCGAGCCCAAGCTCGCCGACGGCATGGTCAATCACGTGCTGGATTAAGCGTCGATTGAGGTTTGTCGGCGGTCAAGACTTCGTCATGCAGCCATAAAGAAACACCCAGCTTTTACGGCCGTAAATTTTATTTTCGACGGCTTGCTCCTGGCAACCGGCCCATTTGACCTTTTCTTTGACCCATTTGGCCTTCGCCGCGTACCACTGCTGCTTGGTCCAGTTTGCAACGTCTTCCATTTTTGTCGACAGCCCAGCGACCGATTTTTCCGGAGTTTGCGGCGCCGGCTGATTTTGCGCGGCGGCAGACGCGCGCGACGAGCATCAGCAACGCTATCGACACAATAGAAGTACGTATCGCAGTCATATTTCTGGCCTTCAGACACTGAACCGGTTGCTGCGGTTCAATTGGCGGTCGCGCGGCGGCGCGGCCGACTCCAATATTATTGCAAACTGAGCGCCACGAAGCTCGGGTCGCCGTTGGGCGAAACCACCAGCAGCACCACGGCTTTCTTGCCGTCCTTCTTGAGCTTCTCGATGCGCTGCTGCAATTCGGCTGCGGTGCTGACCGGCTGCTGCTGCACCTCGGCGATCACCATGCCGGGCAGCAGGCGCTTTTCCGCCGCCGCCGAATTCGGCTCGACCGCGGTGATCAATACGCCCTTCACCTTGTCCTTGATATTGTGCTTCTTGCGCAGCTCGTCGGTCAGGTTGGCGAGGTCGAGGCCGAGCGCCTTCTTCACCACCGGTTGTTCGCCGGAGTTATCGTTCTTGGGCGTCAACGCGGCCTCCTTCTCATCCGCGAGACGGCCGAGCTTGACCATCTTTTTTTCTTCCTTGCCCTTGCGGATGACCGTTACCTCGACGTCCTTGCCGACCGGCGTCTCGGCCACGATCTTGGGCAGGTCGCGCATCTCCTTGATGTCCTGGCCGTCGAACTTCACGATGACATCGCCCGGCTCGATGCCGGCGGGCTTGGCCGGGCCCTTGTCATCGACGCCGGCGATCAGCGCACCGCGCGGCGGCTTGATGCTGAGGCTATCGGCGATGTCGTCGGTCACCTGCTGGATGCGCACGCCGAGCCAGCCGCGCCGCACTTCCTTGAACTGGCGCAATTGGTCGATCACCGCCAACGCGGTCTTAGACGGCACCGCGAAGCCGATGCCGATCGAGCCGCCCGACGGCGATATGATCGCGGTGTTGACGCCGATCACCTCGCCATTGAGGTTGAACAGCGGCCCGCCCGAATTGCCGCGATTGATAGCGGCGTCGGTCTGAATGTAGTTGTCGTAGGGTCCCGACTGAATGTCGCGGTTGCGCGCCGAGACGATGCCGGCAGTCACTGTGCCGCCCAGGCTGAACGGATTGCCGATCGCAATGACCCATTCGCCCAGCCGCAATTTATCCGAGTCGCCGAACTTCACCGCCTTGAGCGGCTTGTCCGGCTTGATCCGTAAAAGCGCGAGATCGGTTTTGGTATCGCGCCCGACGATTTCCGCCTTGAGCGTGGTGCCGTCGTTGAGAATGACGTTGATTTCGTCGGCGTCGGCGATGACGTGGTTGTTGGTGACGACCAGTCCGGACGCGTCGATGATGAAGCCGGAGCCGAGCGAATTGACCCGGCGCGGCGTCTGTCCGCCGCCCTGCCCGCCTTGACCCTGGCGGTTCTTGAAGAACTCGTCGAAAAACTCCTCGAACGGCGAGCCCGGCGGCAGCTGCGGCATGGCATTGTTGCTCATATCGACAGTCTGCTTGGTCGAAATATTGACCACCGCGTCGATCACGGCTTCCGCCACGTCGGCGATGCCATCCGGCCCGCGCGCCTGGGCGGGCTCGGCGAAAATCGGCCAAACGATTGCCGCGGCTAACAAAACCGCCAAGCCGGTACGGCGGGACGTCGTGCGAAAGTAAGCGCCCATGGGCGTCGATTCTCCTGGGGAAAAGGTTGCGAACAAGCTGGCCCCGATTTCAAGGCGATTCAAGGGCAGCGGCCTTCAACAGCATGAGAGGCCGATTCGCCGGCAAAAGCGACCCGTCAACTCCGCACCAGCCACACCAAGATCAGCCCAATGACGGCCGAGCCGATGCCGATCGCGCGCAAGGATGCCTCCGGCGTATCCAGGACGCTCGTCATCGCCCGCTTGGCCTGCGCCGGAAAGGCGGCAAACACCAGGCCCTCGATCACGAAGACCAGCCCGAGCGCGGCCAGGAAATCCGACATAATGGCCGCGCGCTAATTTTTTTCTTCGCGCATAATTTATTCCGAAAACCTATGTTCACTTTTCGGGATCATGCGCTACTTGGCAGGCGCGGCCTTCGGCGGCGGCGGCGGCGCGGACGACGCGCCGGACGGATTGTTGAAGTAACGGAAGAAGTTAGTATCCGGCTTGAGCAGGAACCGCGTGTCGTTGGGTCTCAGCCCGGCCTCGTAGGCTTGCATCGAGCGGTAGAAAGCGAAGAAGTCCGGGTCCTGGTTGAATGCGTCGGCAAAGATCTGGTTGCGGATAGAGTCGCCTTCGCCGCGAATCTGCTCGGACTTGGAGGTGGCATCCGCCACCAGCACGGTGACCTCGCGGTCCGCCTTCGAGCGGATTTCCTGCGCGCGCTGGGCGCCCTGCGCGCGATACTCGGCCGCCTCGCGCTGACGCTCGGTCTGCATGCGCTGGTAGACCGCCTGGCTGTTCTGCTCGGGTAGGTCGGCGCGTCTGATGCGGGCGTCAACGACCTGGATGCCGTAGCTCTCCGCCTCGTGATTGATCAGATCGCGGATGCGCGCCATCAGATCGGCGCGCTGATCGCGCACCACCTGGATGAAGGTCGCTTCGCCGAGCACACGCCGCAGCGCCGAATTGAGCAGAATGGCGAGCTGGGAGTCGGCCGCGAGCTTCGAGCCGAGCGTCTGGAAGAAGCGCAGCGGATCCTGGATGCGGTAGCGGGCGAAGGCATCGACCACCAGCCGCTTCTGATCCGACGCGATGACTTCCTGCGCCGGCGCTTCCAGGTCGAGGATGCGCTTGTCGATATCGATCACGTTGTCGATGAACGGCACCTTGACGTGCAGGCCCGGCTCATTCACCACCCGCACGACCTTGCCCAAGCGCACCACCAGCGCCTGTTGGGTCTGATAAACCGTGAACAGCGCACTGTAGACGACGATCAGCGCGGCGAAGGCGAGGACGGCGACAACCCCGCCGATGAAATTGAGTTTCATCGCTGACCTCCCGTCGGGGTCTGGCCGCGCGGCGGCGCTTCGAGTTCATTGAGCGGCAAATACGGCACCACGCCCTGCGCGCCCGGATTGGAATCCACGATGATCTTGTTGGAACCGCCGAGCACACGCTCCATGGTTTCCAGATACATGCGCTCGCGGGTAACGTCGGGCGCCTTCTTGTACTGCTCGTAGATCTTCAAGAAGCGCGAGGTCTGGCCGGTGGCCTGCGCCACGGTCTGCGACTTGTAGGCTTCCGCGGCCTGGGTGATCTTGGCCACGTTGCCGCGCGCTTCCGGGATCACCCGGTTGGCATAGGTCTGCGCTTCGTTGACCGAGCGATCCTGATCGATGCGGGCGGCCTGCACGTCGCGGAAGGCGTCGATCACCTGAGTCGGCGGATCGACCTTCTGCAACTGCACCTGCTGGATCAGAATGCCGGCACTGTAATGATCGAGCGTCTTCTGCATCAGGTCCTGCACCGCCGCTTCAGTGGTCTGCCGCGCGCCGGTCAGGATCGGCTGAATATCGGCGCGACCGATCACCTCGCGCATGGCGCTTTCGGCAACCGCTTTCACGGTGCCTTCCGGATTCTGGATGTTGAACAGGTATTCGCCGACACCGGTCGGCTTGACCTTCCACAGCACCGAGAAGTCGACGTCGACGATGTTCTCGTCGCCGGTCAGCATCAGGCTTTCCTCGGGCACGTCGCGCGTCGCCGAGCGGCGCCCGTCCTCGACCTGACGCATGCCGATGTCGATCTTGTTGACGCGCAGCGCCTTGGGCGTGAGCACGCTCTCGATCGGATAAGGCAGGTGGTAGTTCAATCCGGGCTGCACCTCGCGTACGTCCTGCCCGAAGCGCAGCACCACGCCGAGCTCGTCTGGCTCGACGCGAAAGAAGCCGGAGAATCCCCACAGCGCGATGACTGCAAGGCCGAGCAGCGCGAAGCCCTTGCCGCCGAGATTGCCGCCCGGCAGCACGCGCCGTAGGTTGTCCTGGCCGCGGCGCAGGATTTCCTCGAGATTCGGCGGCGTCGGCCCCGACGATTGCGGTCCGGAGCCCCAGGGCCCCTTGCCGCCCGAGCTCCAGGGGCCACCGCCCCCGCCGCCCTGATTACTCCATGGCATTGGATTGTTCTCCCGGCGCCGGCTGCGGTCCTGCCGGCCGGCCTTGTTGGGTGGGGTTATAGGGGACCGGACGGGTGGTTACAACGCGCCGGTAAGCTGCCTTTTGCCGCGTTTTGTCCCGGTTTAGCGCCTTAAATATGACGCGACCGCGTAGCTAGCGCTATCGTCCGGCCCGGCCGCGCGATTTTCGCGCTTTTCCTCGTACCAATGTTTTGGATCGATGACGGGGAAATAGACGTCCCCTTCGGGACCGGCATGGACATGCGTGATTTCGAGGCGATCGGCCAGCGGCATGGCGGCCGCGAAAATGTCGGCGCCGCCGATGATCATGATTTCGTTCACGCCGCGCTTCTTGGCGTCCGCGCGTGCAAGCGATAGCGCCGTCTGCAAGCTTGGCGCGGTTTCCACGCCCGGCGCGGAAAAATTCGGGTCGCGCGTGACCACGATATTGCTGCGGCGGTCGAGCGGCTTGCCGATCGACACAAAAGTCTTGCGGCCCATGATCACCGGTCTGTCGAGCGTGAGCGCGCGGAAATGCCGGAGGTCGGACTTGATCTTCCACGGCAGTTGCCCGCCACGGCCGATGACGTTGTTTTCGCCGACGGCGGCGACCAGCACGATCCGCATCAGCGCGCCCCCTCGCCCGCAAAGGCCTGCAAGGCCTCCCCGCTCAAGCGGCAAATGCGCCAGCCGTCTCTTACCTCGGCGCCGAGCGAACGGTAGAAGGCGATTGCCGTTTCATTCCAGTCGAGTACCGCCCACTCAACGAGGCCATAGCCTTGCTCGACGCAGCGCGCCGCCAGTCGCCGGAGCATAGCGCGGCCGATGCCCTGCTTGCGAAATCTTGGCCGCACGAAAATATCCTCGAGAAAAATCCCGTGCCGTCCGCGAAACGTCGAGAAATTGAGAAACCAGGTGGTAAAGCCCGCCGTTTCCCCGTTCCACTCCGCGATGTCGCAGTAAACCCGCGGTTCGCGCGAAAACAGCGCGGTGGCAATCGCCTCTTCGGTCGCAACGACCTCGTCGGTCAGCTTCTCGTAGTCGGCCAATTCCCGCACCAGGGCAAAGATGAGCGCCGCATCCGCCGGCGCCGCCGCGCGCAGGACGAGGCTCACACCGCCACCGCGGCTTTGATGTGCGGATGCGCTTCGTAGCCTTCGATGGTGAAATCCTCGTAGCGGAAACCGAAAATATCCTTCACCGCCGGGTTGAGCCGCATGGTCGGCGAGGCACGTGGCGAGCGCGACAGTTGCAGACGCGCCTGCTCCAGGTGGTTCAAATATAAATGCGCGTCGCCGAAGGTGTGGATGAATTCGCCCGGCTTGAAGCCGGTCACTTGCGCCACCATCAGCGTGAGCAGCGCGTAGGAGGCGATGTTGAACGGCACGCCGAGGAACACGTCGGCCGAGCGCTGGTAGAGCTGGCACGACAGCCGCCCGTCCGCGACATAGAATTGGAACAGGCAGTGGCAGGGCGGCAGCGCCATCTTGTCAACGTCGGCCGGGTTCCAGGCCGTGACGATCAACCGGCGTGAATCCGGATTGCGCTTGATCATGTCGATGACGTGGCTGATCTGGTCGATGGTCTTGCCGTCCTTGGCCGGCCACGAACGCCACTGATGTCCGTAAACGGGGCCCAGGTCGCCGCGCTCGTCGGCCCATTCGTCCCAGATGCGCACACCGTGCTCGTTGAGATACTTGATGTTCGTGTCGCCGGCCAGGAACCAGAGCAGTTCGTGCACGATCGATTTCAGGTGCAGCTTCTTGGTGGTGAGTATCGGAAAGCCTCGGTCGAGCGCAAAGCGCATCTGATGACCGAACACCGAGCGCGTTCCGGTGCCCGTACGGTCGCGCTTTTCCGCGCCGTCATCGAGGATATGCCGCATCAAATCGAGGTATTGGCGCATCGCTTACAGTAAACTCCCACGACTCAAAGATGGGCAAGTTTACCCCGCCCTGCAACCTCCGGGCAGGCGCTTATCAACGCATGAATAACTGGAGCAGGCTGGCCGGCACAGCCGAATGCCGCGATGGCCTTGCATGACGCGGAGCGTATTAACGCCGCTCCGCGCCGGCGTTTTCAGCAGCAGCCTCTGAAGCGTCCTTTGCCGATCGCGTAGCGCGCTTCTTGGCGCTCTACGAAGAATTCCTCGTAGGTCATGATCGGCAGGCCCGGATGATTGGCTTGCCGGTGCTGGACGTAAGTGTCGTAGTCCGGGACCCCCACCATGAGGCGGGCGGCACGCACCGCCCACTCTTTTTGGCTGACGAACAGCGTCATGATATCAGGCATTGCCGCCTCCGACGGCAGCCGCCGCAAATTCAACCTCGGCCGCCGTTGCCTTCGGTGTGCCGAGCGCTTTGCGGATGTTGATGATGCCGTAGACGACCATCGAGACGACGACGGCCACGAACAGCGCGGCGAGCGTGGCATCGACGTAGTCATTGAAGATGATGCGGCCCATCTGCTCGATACTCTTGGCCGGCGCCAGGACCTTCCCGGCCGACAGCGCATCGCCGAATTTCGCGGCGTGGCTCAGGAAGCCGACCGACGGGTTCGCGTTGAACACCTTTTCGAGCCCCGCCGTCAGCGTACAAACCACGAGCCAGGCGGTGGGGACGATCGTGACCCAGGCGTAGCGCTGCCGCTTCATCTTGAACAGCACGACGGTGCAGAGCATGAGCGCGATTGCGGCCAGCATCTGGTTGGCAGTGCCGAACAGCGGCCACATGGTCCAGATTCCACCAAGCGGATCGACAACGCCTTGGTAGAGGAAATAACCCCATAACGCACAGGCCAAGGTCGAGCCGATGAGGTTGTTCACCCACGATTTGGTTTCCTTGAACGCGGGGATCACGTTGCCTACGATATCCTGGATCATGAAGCGGCAAACACGGGTGCCGGCGTCGACTGTGGTCAGGATAAACAGCGCTTCGAACAGAATGGCGAAATGGTACCAAATCCCCATCAAGGCCTTGCCACCGAATATGCCGGACAGAATGCTTGCCATGCCGACCGCTAGCGTCGGTGCGCCGCCCGTTCGCGACAACACCGTCAGTTCGCCGACATCACGCGCGACCTGGCTCAGTATGTCCGGCGTGACCACGAAGCCCCAATTCGACACCGTCTGGGCGGCTTGCGCGGCGGTCGTTCCGATCAGCCCCGCCGAGCTGTTCATGGCGAAATAAACGCCGGGGTGGAGCACAGAAGCGCTGATCATGGCCATGATGGCGACGAAAGATTCCATCAGCATCGCGCCATAGCCGATGAACCGGATTTGATTTTCGTTCTCGATCATCTTCGGCGTGGTTCCCGACGATATCAGCGAATGCCAGCCGGACACCGCCCCGCAGGCAATCGTGATGAACAGGAATGGGAAGATGCTTCCCGCCCAGACCGGGCCGGAGCCGTCGACGAATTTGGTGAACGCCGGCATCTGCAGGTCGGGACGCACAACGATGATCGCAATCGCCAGCAGCGTGATGACGCCGATCTTCATGAAGGTTGACAGGTAATCGCGCGGCGCCAGCAGCAGCCAGACCGGCAACACCGATGCGACGAAGCCGTACCCGATGATGATCAAAGCGAGCGTTGGACCGGTCAAATTGAAGTAGACGGCCATCGTTGGAGTATCGGCCACGGTGCGGCCGTAAACCAACGCCGCCATCAACAGCACGAAGCCGATCGCCGACATCTCGAAAATGCGGCCGCGGCGAACGTAGCGGCCATAGATGCCCATGATGAACGCGATCGGCACCGTGCAGAACACTGTAAATGCGCCCCAGGGACTTCCCTTCAGCGCCTGCACGACGACCAGCGCCAACACAGCGAGGACGATTATGCAAATGAGCAAAATACCGACACCGGCGATGGCGCCCTCGACCGGCCCCATTTCAGAACGGACCATGTCGGCGAGCGAACGCCCGTCGCGCCGGGTCGAAAGGAACAACACGATCATGTCTTGCACGGCGCCGGCAAAGACGACGCCGGCGAGGATCCACAGCGTGCCTGGGAGGTAGCCCATTTGCGCTGCCAGCACGGGGCCGACTAGCGGACCTGCACCCGCGATCGCAGCGAAGTGATGCCCGAACAGCACGTAGCGATTGGTCGGAACGTAGTCGAGCGCGTCGTTATGGCGATAGGCCGGCGTCTGCCGTCCCGAATTTACGCCCAACACCTTGGAGGCGATGAACAGCGCGTAAAACCGGTAGGCGATGAAATAGATGCAGACGGATGCGACGACGAGCCAAGCGGCATTCACTGGCTCGCCGCGCGTGAGCGCGACGATCGCAAACGATACCGCTCCGAGCGCGACCACCGCGGCCCAGAGCAACTTTGACTGAATCCCATTTCCTTTGACGACCAGCGCGCTCATCGTCGCCTCCAAATTTCGATTTAGGCGTGATGTTCCTCCCGCGCCGGGAGTCGATTTTGATTCAGATCAAGGTCATGGCGCGCATGCGCTAGAGAATATAAAGTAAGCGCATCGCAGTACGACGCCGGAAAGACTCGATTTTCGGCGGGTGTAATAATTTGTGCAATCGCATCTGCTATTTGCTATGATCCGCCGCCTGCCAATCGGGGGATTCCATGAGTTTCGACCGCATTCTCCTGGCCCGCATTCTGCTCACGCTGGTGACCTTGGGCTACAGCCTCGCCACCGTGTTCGCCGATTTCAACAAAACACACGCCACCAACCCGTTATGGACGCCGCATGCGCGCTTCCACGTGGTGTGGCAGATCTCGAGCTATGTCGGTTTCGGATTGCTGGCCTTGGCGCTCACCTGGTGGCCCGGCCCGTTGGCCACCGAACGGCTCTATCTCGTTGCAGCCATGGGGGCCATCGTCTACGTGGCGTTCTTCGTCGCGGTGTTCGCTATGCCGGTCTATGGCGGCGAGGCTTACGACAAGAACGGCTATATGCCCTTCGCCGCGCCGGTGCCGGTCATCGCCAAGCGCTGGGACCTGAACATCACCATCTTCAGCGTGCTCGCGGTCGTTTTGGTCGTCAGCTTCCTGTCGATCCCGCGCGGCGCCGTCGGCTGAACCGGCGCATAGTCTCGCCCAGGCGCCACTCCTGGATTCGCTGATCGCGATCGTGGCCGCGCTCGCCATTGGCGTGACGTTGATTATCTCCGGCCTCGGGATTCAGTAAACGGCCGCCAGCGCCGCGTGTCCGGCTCACAGCCAGCCGCTGAGCCCCAGTACGCCAGCCGCCGCGAAAAGCCAAAGTGGATTGATGCGGGTGAAGAACGCCACCGCCGCCGTCGCCGCGGTGATGAGGCCGGCATAGACATTATGATCGGCGGTGCGCACCAGCACGAAGGCGCTCGCTCCGATCAACCCAAGCGAGAGCGGCACCATGCCGGCCTGGATCGCGATCCGCCAAGGCGCGTCCTTGAAGCGGTCCCAAACGCGCGAGACGAAAAACGCCAGCAGGCAGGTCGGGCCGCACATCGCCGTGGTCGCCACCGCCGCCCCCGCAATACCCGCCACGTGAAAGCCGATCAAAGCGACGATGATCACGTTCGGCCCGGGCGACACCTGGGCGATGGCGAACATATCGGCGAATTGCCGGTCATTCATCCAATGCATCACCTCGACCGAAATGCGGTGCATTTCGGGAATCGCCGCATTGGCGCCGCCGACCGCGAACAGCGACAGCAGCGCGAAATAGCCGGCGAGCGCGGTGAGCGGGTTTGCGTTCATCGCCTGAACCACGCGAAGGCGATACTGAACGGCGCCAGACCGAGAAAAACGTAAGGCAGCGGCCAATGCATGAGCGCGACGCCGACGAACGCGAGAATCGCGAACAGCGGCGCCGAATTCCACCGTTTGAGGAACAGCGGCGCCGCCATCTTGGCGACCACCGCGATCAAGAGGCCGGTGGCGGCGGCCGTGATGCCGGCAAGGATGCGGCTGAGCGTCTCCAGGCCGCCAAAACGCTCGTACAAAATCGCCAGCACGGTCACAATTATCAGCGGTGGTCCGAGCAGGCCGGTAAGCGCCACCGCGGCGCCGGCCGGGCCGCCGAAGCGCGAGCCGAAGACTACGGAGAAATTAATCACGTTCGGGCCGGGCAGGAATTGCGAGAGCGCGAAGGTCTCGTTGAATTCCTCCGTCGTCATCCAGCGCTTCTGCTCGACGATGGTGCGCCGCGCCCACGGCAGCGCGCCGCCGAAGCCGGAGATCGATACGATCACGAAGGCGCGGAATAATTCGGTGAGCGAGGGGCGCAGGGCGGGCGGCGCGGCGGGTTCGGACATTGGCCGAAAAACTTTACATCGCGGCGGCGCGCGCGAACAGGCCCGGCGCTAGACTTAAGCTATTGAGATTCATGGCGCTCCCTAGGGATGAGTGAGAAGCGTCTAGCATCAACGCGTTAGCCAATTTGGCGCACTACAAAGTCTCCATAGGAGCACAATAAGTATTTTTCGGTTTGGCAAACTTCGCTGTGAACGGCAATCGCCCGCGCGCCAAGGTGCCAAACCGCCCGTCGTGCTCAGCCGCGACGAACTCCACAGTCAGATCTGGTCGACGCCGATGATCCGGCTGGCGGCTCGGTACGGCATCACCGGCACGGGCCTCGCCAAGATCTGCGCGCGCCTCAATGTGCCCTGCCCGCCGCGCGGCTACTGGGCGAAAAAAGCCGCCAGCAAGCCAGTGGTGCAATACCGGCTGCCGGAGCCCGAGGCTTATTCACGCCGGGTGTTTGGCTAAGTGCGCTAGCAGTAATTCGTTGACCCGATCGGGAACCTGCTCAGCTGCGAAGTGACCAACGTCTCTTAGCATTTCAAACTGATAAGGGCCGGACACGAATTCAGCCGTTCCTTCTGCGGCAAGGCGCCCGACTGTGTCGTCAACGTCTCCCCACATGTAGAGCACTGGAACGCTGATCACCCCGAGGGGCGCGCGGATCGCCCCGCGCGCGCGGTACCACGCGAGCGCCGCTTCCATCGCGTCTTTATTGCCGATGACCGACAGGTGCTCTTCGACGGCACTGTCCGGCACGCCGGACCGCGCTAGCCTCTCCCGCAGCCATCGCGCATCGTCGGCGAGCACGCGTGCCGCCGCATCGGGCTCGAGGAAAGCCTTGTGATGCCACGAGCGTCGGGCCTGTTCGCCATTCGACATCTGGAGCGCGCGATTAAAGGCGTTTGGATGCGGGCGCGACAGAACCGTTAGGGAGGCAAGACGGTCCGCATATCGATCAGCAATGCCCCAGGCGATGCTCGCGCCCCAGTCATGGCCGACGAGGTGAAAGCGGCGATTGGAATAACCGCAGGCAGCGACGACGCCCATCGCGTCGGCAACCAGTCGATCAAAGTGGTATTGCGTGAAGTTCGTCGTATCCGGCCGTGCGCCTGGAGAATAGCCTCGCTGGCTCGGTGCCACTGCGCGATAGCCTGCCGTTGCCAGAGCCGGCAGCTGAGCTCGCCACATATGGAAAGATTCCGCAAAACCGTGCAGCAGAAGCACGAGCGGTGCCCTCCCTGGACCGTCGATCAACACGTCAAACCTTAGGCCGGGGCCGGTCTCGACCTTAACAACGTCTGACATGAATGAGTCCTTCGCCAACCGTCATCGAGCACGGATATAGTGCCACTTCTGGCACTGATGGCATTTGCTGAGAAGACAAGCGACGTTTGCGAACTAGCTGCCAAGCCAATTTGGTCCGCCCTAGGTAATGATAGCCAGGCGGAGGGAGTAACCCTCCGAAATCGATAATTCTAACGCAGTATCAATAGCTTGTTTTCGCATGACTTTTGTACCCACAACGTCATCTGCAAATTTGCATCAGATTTCAGCGGTCAGAGGCAAACAGCGATGTTCGCTGGGCTGCGTACTTCGCATCGCGTCGGTTTTACTCCAAAATACCGACATTCATCGGCGCTTTTTTTGATGTCGACCTAGCAATAGCGTTCACCCCCTCGATCGAGCTAGATTGTTACAGGCGCGAAATCCAGACCGGGAGAAATTCAATGATCAACCGAAGAACGCTTCTCAAGACGACAGCCATCGGCGCGACGCAAGCCGTTGTGCTTCCTTACCTCGCGCGCGAAGCCTTTGCGCAGACGCCGGCGCATATTCTTAAACTAACGATGGCCGACACCCGCAACCATCCGCTCTACCAAGTGCTTTTGCGGTTTGCCGACAATGTAAAGAAGAAAACCAATGGCGCCGTCGAGGTGAAGGTCTACGGCACGGGCGAACTCGGCAGCCAGCTCAATATTCTCACGGGCTTGCAAACCGGCATCATCGATCTCTGCGCCCACACATCCGGTTTTATCGACACCTTGTTCCCGCAATTCCAGGTTATGGATCTGCCGTTCCTGTTTCCCGATCTGACCAGCGCGGAAAAGGTCCTCGACGGCCCGGTCGGTAAGCAACTTGCCGACCTGATGCCATCGAAAGGCATCTATGCCCTGACTTATGGCCACTGGGGTTGGCGTGTGACCTCGACCGTCGACCGTAAGATGCCGGAACCTCAAGACATGAAAGGCCTGAAGATCCGCGTACAACCCGGACCGATTTTTGCGGCTATGTATCGCGCCCTCGGCGCCAATCCCATCGCCATCGACTTCAGCGAAATCTATCTGGCGCTGTCGCAGCGAACAATCGAGGCGATTGAAACGCCCATCATTTCGCTGCCCGCCGCCAAGCACTACGAGGTCGTCAAAGTCATCAATCTCACCAATCACGTCTACAATGCCGGCGTGCTGATGGTGAGCAAGCGCAAATTCGATTCTATGCCAAAGGATCTGCAGGAGGGTCTACACGCTGCCGCCGTCGAGATGACTCCCGACTGGCGCAAGACAATGGCGGACAAGACTATCGAGACAACCGCGTTCCTCAAGGAGAAGGGACTCACCTTCGTCGACGTCGATCGTGCCGCTTACCGCAAGCAAACTCATGGCGTGTACGCCGACTTCCGTCCGATCGTCGGTGCCGAACTCTTCGACATGGTGCTCAAACAAGTCGACAACGCCTGACCCGGCAGACAGGAACAGCGCCCCTGTGGATGCCACAAGCGAAGGTCCGCCTTTGGCCACGGTCGCCACTAACCCATCCGCGCCCCCGCGGGGGCGCGGCATTGTTTGGCATAACGAGCGGCTGGCTGCTGGCATCCGTCGGTTGCTTGATAGCATTGACTCGTCGGCTCGCTATATCGTCATAGCAGCGCTGCTGAGTGAGCTCGCCGTCGTCCTTACCGACGTCACGATCCGCTTGCTGTTCACTCAATCACTACTGTGGTCGGAGGAGGCCTCCAAGCTTTGTCTGACCACGCTGGCGTTCCTCGGCGGGGCGCTCGCCTATCGCGCGCGGCATCACACCGCAATTCAATTCGTGACCCGGTTTTTTCCGCCGTCGACCCAGGATTGCATCGCCGCCGGCGTCGACGTGTTGATCCTTTGCGTCAGTCTGGTGACGCTCTACGTTTCGTTCGATCTTTTCCAAGTGGCGACCACAGCGCTCACGCCCATCCTGCAAATCAGTACCGCCTGGATCGTCTTGCCGTTCAATGTCGGACTGGCATTGATCGTACTGTTTGCAATCGAGCGGCTGGCCTTCGATCATCGTCCGCGCGTCGTATTCACGGTCGTCCCAATTGTCGCCGTGCTGGTTGCCGCGGTGACGATCTTTGGCATGCTGCCGATTGAGCGGCTGAACATTTCGACCGCGCTTGGGATCATGCTGCCGCTGTTCTTCGTCACCGTGCTGCTCGGCCTGCCTGTGGGCTTCTCGATGCTGCTCGGGTCGCTATTCTTCCTGCAGATAACCGATACGGCTCCGCTAATCGCGGCCGCGCAGAACACTGTCGACGGCACTAGCCATTTTATATTGCTCACGCTGCCGTTCTTCATCTGGGCCGGACTGATTATGGAAAAGGGTGGCATCAGCATTCGCCTGGTGCGATTTGCCATGGCGCTGGTCGGCCATTTGCGCGGCGGACTTTTGCAGGTTGTGGTGGTTACGATTTATCTCGTATCGGGTATTTCTGGCTCCAAGGCGGCCGATGTGGTCGCGGTCGGCTCGGTGCTGCGGCGCGAACTCAAACGTCAAGGATATCGAGCCGAGGAAGGCGCCGCTGTGCTGTCGGCGGCCGGCGCCATGTCGGAAACCATCCCGCCCAGCATCGCAATGCTGGTGTTGGGGTCGGTCACGCCGATTTCAATCGGAACGCTGTTCGTTGCTGGCCTGCTGCCGGCCGCGGTCATCGCATTGTTCCTGATGATTTCGATCTATTTCTTCGCTTGGTGGCGCGACACGCCGCGCGCACCGCGTGCCACTCCTTCCGAACTGGTAAGGGCCAGCGGCGGTGCAATCCTCCCGCTGATCATGCCGGTGATCATGGTGGTGGGTATCAAGTTCGGCTATGCGACGCCGACGGAGGTATCCGCCGTCGCGGTGTTCTATGGCATCGCACTGTCGGTCGCGGTCTATCGTTCAATCGACTCGCACACGTTTTTTGCCATCGCGGTCGATTGCGGCCTGCTCGCCGGCATGGTGCTGTTCATCATCGCCTCGGCTGGCTCGTTCGCCTGGACCTTGACGGCGGCGAATCTCCCTGCCCTGCTAATCGAGGTGCTGCACCTCGCCGGCGACAGCCCGACGCTGTTCCTGATCGGATCGCTAGTGGTGCTGATTGCGATTGGCTCGCTGCTCGAGGGGCTGCCAGTGCTGATCATCCTGGGGCCGCTTCTATTGCCGATTGCGGCACAATTGGGAATCGGCAGCATCCATTATGCGATGGTTATGCTGCTGGCGATGGGTATCGGGATTTTCATTCCGCCAATCGGCATCTGCTTTTACATTTCTTGCGCCGTGTCGGAGGCGGACGTTGAATCCACAGCCAAGACGATGTTGCCCTATCTCGCGGTTCTGATCATGGGTGTCCTCGCGGTAGCTTTTGTGCCGTGGTTCACCCACATAGTGCCGCGTTTACTAGGGGACAACGGATTATAGCACTCTGCCGGAACTCGGTTGGTGCTCCACTATAGGGACATCTGATGACATTACTCGCAATTGAAGCTCTGCAACGAATCCGCAGCGGCCAATTGACGCTTGGGTTCGGAGTGCACCATCTGCGCGGCGCCGCGGTGCCTCTGCTCGCCAAGGCCACCGGCTACGACTGGCTGTTCATTGATTCGGAGCACGGATCGATCTCAACGCAAGAGATATCGCAGCTCTGTTTTGCCGCGCTCCCGACCGGCATTGCGCCAATCGTTCGCATCTGTCGCGGCGCCTTCGACGAAGGCACCCGCGCCTTGGATAACGGCGCCTTGGGCATCGTCGTACCGCACGTCAATACGGCCGACGAGGCGCGGCAGTTGGTCGACGCTTTCCGCTTCCATCCGATGGGTCATCGCAGCACCGGCGGGGCGCCAGCGCAATTTGCCTTCCGCGCGCCGCCTGCGCCTGACATGCAGCGCATCCTCAACGCCGAGCTTCTGGTGATCCCGATGATCGAGACGCCGAAGGCGGTCGAAAACGTAGAGGCGATCGCTGCCGTCGAAGGAATTGATGCACTGCTGATCGGCACCAACGACCTCACGTTGGCGATGGGAATTGCCGGCCAGCTCGGTCATGAGCGCGTGCAGAGTGCCTATAGGCGCGTGGCCGAGGCATGCCGCCGGCATAGGAAGATTTTTGCGATGGGCGGCGTCTACGATCAGGACTTGACCGCCCGCTATATCGGCATGGGCGTGCGGATGGTGCTCGCCGGCAATGATCACGGCTTGCTGGTGGCGGCCGCAACTGCCCGCGCCAATTTCCTGCGCGCGATCCCGATCACTAAAGAAAGCTAAAGGACTTGCAATAATGGATATCCCTCTGTGTCAGGGGCCCGATCCACATCCGCGCAAGCCACACTTCAACATGCCGGCCGGCGCGACCGATACGCACGTTCATCTGTTCGGGCTGCAAAGCCGCTACCCGCTCGTCAATTTGCGAGAATACACACCGCAGCTCGTCACCCCGGCGCTGGCGCGCCAGCTGTTCAACACTTTGGGGATTCAGCGCGCGGTGGTCATCCAGCCCAGCATCTATGGCAAGGATAATCGCGCGCAGCTCGAAGGCGCACGCGAGATCGGCATTCCAACCCGCGCAGTGATCGTGGCCCGCCACGACATATCCGATAACAAACTCACGGCGTTGCATGAGCAGGGCGCGCGCGGCCTGCGCTATGTTCTGGCACATCCGGGTGGGCTGCCGCTTGCGGACCTCGAACGCTGGGCAGCGCGCGCCAAAGAGCTCGGTTGGCACATTCAGTTTCTGGCCAAAGAGTCGCAGCTCCTGGAAATCGCGCCGCGCCTGGAGAAGCTTGCCTGCCCGGCCGTCATTGACCATATCGGCATGTTCAAGCCGGGCGACGGTCTCGATCAGCCGGTGTTCCGCGCCGTATTGCGCCTCTTGCAGCAGGGCCACTGGGTGAAACTGTCCGGCGCTTATCGCTTGTCCGAACAAGCGCCTCCATATCGGGAGCTCAAGCCATTCGTGGCGCAATTGGTGGCAGCGCGTCCGGACCGGCTGGTGTGGGCGAGCGATTGGCCGCACGTCTTTATCAAGACTCCGATGCCGAACACGACCGACCTACTCGATGCGCTGGCCGACTGGGTGCCAGACGAGACGACGCGCAACCGCATCCTGGTCGACAATCCGGCGGCGCTTTACGGCTTCTGAGGCAGTGATGATACCGCAGTGCCAACCGGCCGATCCCAATCCGCGCCCGCCCCGTTTTAAGGCGCCCCCCGGTGCGACCGACACGCATTTCCACATCTTTGGGCCAGAAAAGAAATACCCGCTGGCCGCGGGTCGCCGCTTCACGCCGCCGGAAGCTTCTGTCGAATCTTATCTGCATCTGCACCGCACGCTCGGTTTATCGCGCGCGGTGCTGGTCCAGCCGAGCAGCTATGGCACTGACAACCGCAGGCAAATCGATGCTGCTCGCGCGATGGATATTCCGACGCGCGTGGTCGTCGTCTTTCCACTCGCCATCACCGATCGCGAGCTCGATGAGCTTTATCGCGCCGGTGCGCGCGCGGTGCGCTTTATCCCGACGCAGCCAGGAAGCTTACCGCTCACGCAATTGGAGCACTACGCGGAGCGCCTAGCGGCATTGGGTTGGCACATCCAGCTGATGCTGGCGCCCACACACCTGGTCGAACTGGCGCCACGCCTGCAAAAGCTACGCTGCGATTTCGTCGTCGACCATATGGGTGATATCCAGGCGGCGCAGGGCACCGAGCAGCCGGCCTTTCATGCCTTGCTGCGGCTTCTCGGTACGGGCCGCTGCTGGACAAAACTATCGGCGGGCTACCACGCCTCCCAGCAACAGCCGCCATACCGCGATGTAATCCCACTCGCCCATGCGCTGGCCGCGGCGCGGCCCGACCGGCTGCTCTGGGGTACTGACTGGCCGCATATCAATCCTGGCAAGCCGATGCCGAATTCGACCGAATTTTTCGATTTGCTGCTCGATTGGGTGCCAGATGACAAAATACGCCAACGTATCCTTGTGGATAATCCAGGCCACCTATACGGCTTTTAGACCGACGGCACCGCGTTCGGTGCTGATTTAGACTGCCCGTAGCCTCTGATAAACGTTGTTCTTGGAAGCGATTCGTGAATTCCTGAAAAAAGCATCCTGAACTAGGCAGCGCACGCAGCCCCCGTAATGTCCGCTCTTGTCATAAACGGACACCCCCCAAACAAATGGGCGGAGCCAACGAGGTCGGGCCTGACTGCACTAAGATCGAATTCACTTGGCAGAAATCTTCTCTAGCACCGGCTGCCATGTCTGTTGCTCCTTGGCGACGAATGCGAGGACTTCGTCGGGCGTCATGGCGCGCGAATAGTTGCCAATAGCGGCAAGCCTTTTTTTGAAATCCGTGTCGCTGACTACTTTGCTCAGGTCCGCGCTCACCTTGCTTATGATCGCAGCGGGCGTACCGATGGGCGCCACCAGAACTTGCCAGCCGCTTGCGGTGAACCCCGGAATTGTTTCCGCCACTGTCGGCAGATTGAGAAACTCGGGCAAGCGTTCAGGCGATGCCACCGCGATTAGCTTCACCTGTTCTGCTTTGACCGCGCCGACAATCCCCGAATAGTTCTCGATGATCAGCGATACGCGACCGGAGGCGATATCGCTGAGCGCGGATGCCGTACCGTGCGTATAAGGAACCGAGAGCAGCTTGATATCGGCCCGCGCCTGCAGCACTTCGCCGGTCAGGTGTGTTAATCGGCCGACGCCTGACACCGCAAAGGTAATCTTCCCCGGTTCCTGTTTTGCAAGCGCGATAAGCTGCGGTAGCGTCGTGACGCCAAGCGAAGGGTCTACGGCGATGAACATCGGTTGCTCGGCCGTGAATCCGATCGGCAGGAAGTCGCGAGGCAACTTCAGCGGGAGATTTGGCGCGATCGTCGTTAGCGCCACGAACGTCGATAGAGCGGGCATGAAAAGTGTATAGCCGTCAGCGGTGACATCGGAGGCGGCGCGGGCAGCGATACTGCCGTTCGCGCCCGGACGATTGATCACTATGACCTGCTGTCCCCAGATTTTTCCGAGCCCCTCGGCAATGAAGCGCGCGTTGACGTCTGGGGCGGTCCCGGCCGCCGCGTCCGAGATGATCATCACGGGCTTAGCCGGGTAGTTGCCGGCTTGGGCATATGCAACGGAAGCCGCCGGCAATGTAAGCAGACACAGTCCCGCAATGCTAAACCAACGTCCCTTCATATCGTCCTCCAGCGATCGCTACGTCGCGGCGCGCGGGCAAGCGGCTGCGCCGCCGATCGCCACAATGAATTCCCATTGCGCCCTCGATAAGGATACTGGACCACTTCAGCGTGATAGCCAATGCGTCGAGGGTCGTTACTTCTCACCAAAACTCATGCTGCTTATTAAAAGCGGACAAACCTAGGCGTGGTCGATTTATCCGCTAAGTGCTGAAAGCAGTTATTGTGCCTGCCAAAAAGCTAATCCGGCATTGCTGGAGTGACGATTTCATAGTGGACAAATGTCGGTGACGGGTGTTGCGTCCAAATGCCCGGGTTAGCCGGCGAAAGAAAATAACGGGGGCGACGCAATGACAAGCACGCATGACAGCCCGACAGGATGGTACCACGAGCTAGACGCGGGCGAGAAACGCACATTCTGGGCATGTTTTGGCGGCTGGATGCTCGATGCCATGGATGTTCAGATTTTCAGCTTCGCGATCCCAGCGATCATTGTGGCCTTCACAATCACCAATGCGGATGCTGGGCTGATCGGCACCGTGACGTTGCTCACTTCTGCCTTTGGCGGCTGGTTCGCGGGTGCTCTTTCCGACCGGTTTGGGCGCGTACGCACGTTACAAATCACTATCGTCTGGTTCGCTTTTTTCACGTTTCTGTGCGGATTCGCGCAAAGCTACTCACAGCTTTTCGCCTTCCGCGCATTGATGGGCCTTGGCTTCGGCGGCGAATGGGCCGCGGGCGCCGTGCTGATGGGCGAAGTGATACGCGCACAGCATCGAGGCAAAGCGGTTGGTAGCGTGCAGAGCGGCTGGGCGATTGGTTGGGCCATCGCAGCCATCATGGCCACTTGGTTTTTCAGCGTGCTTCCGCAGGACACCGCGTGGCGTGCATTGTTCTGGGTCGGCATATTGCCGGCGGGCCTCGTGTTTTTCGTGCGGCGTTTTGTCGATGAGCCAAAGGTGTTCACGGCGACACAGGACAAGTTGACGGCAAAGGGGACGGCTGCGAATTTCATGGAAATCTTCTCGCCCGCCTTGCTGAAAACAACAATTTTGACCTCAGTGCTCGCGACCGGTGCGCAGGGTGGCTATTACGCCATTGCGACCTGGCTTCCGACCTATCTGCGCACAGAGCGCAAGCTCACGGTGCTCGGAACTGGAGGCTATCTTGCCGTTATAATCGTAGGCTCTTTTATCGGATATTTGGTAAGCGCCTATCTCGCCGACCGGATCGGGCGTCGTGCGAATTTCATTCTGTTCGCCGCCTGCTCGGTATTGACCGTATTTGTCTATACCCAGCTTCCGGTCAACGACACGATGATGCTGATCTTGGGCTTCCCGCTTGGGTTTTTCGCCTCAGGAATCTTCTCCGGCATGGGCCCCTTCCTTACTGAGAATTTTCCGACACGCGTGCGCGGTTCGGGACAAGGTTTCGCCTATAATTTCGGACGGGGCGTAGCGGCGCTCAATCCATTCTTCGTCGGCGTGCTCAGCGCCACGCTGCCACTCGGCCAATCGATCGGCATCTTCGCCGTGATTGCCTACGGCATTCTAATCGCTGCTGCGCTGCTACTGCCGGAAACAAAAGGACGTGTGCTCACCGCCGACGCCTGATCCGGCGCCGCTTACAACCTATCAGGCGAGGTGGCGTTTGCACGCCGCTCGTCCGATAAGATGACGCGTCCATTGCGTCATCAGACGGACCAAATTATCCAAAATACACTGATGACGCATTCCCCCCGATAACGGACATCGTCAGATGGCCTAACTTCCGATAATGACATGTGTGGATGGCCCCCGAGAAGCAAGGACTTTCTTCGAACCTGTTGAACGTCGACGGTCGGATCGCTTGCGCACATGTGTCCGGCCTGTTGTGCGGTCGACATGACCGCTGGCCTTGATGGAATCCGCGGACCGGGGCCTCATCAATTAGCCGGGCTCGAAGCCCAGTCATTATCCCAGGTTTGACCCGGTCCGTCGGGTCGATCGACCTCATCTTCGTCCATCAGTTTCGGTTCTGTCCTCGCAACACGAAGTCCTGCAGCTCGCTCAGGCGGTCGCGGCTGCGCTAGGCCGCGGCCGCCAATCCTCCTCGCGGGTCATGACCGCCCAGGCGGCGCGCGCCATCTTGTTGGCGAGCGCCACGGCGACGACCAGCGGCGGCTTGCGGCTGCGCAGGCGCAGCAGCCACGGGTCGGCACTCAGCAGCTTGGATTGGCGCATCACCGCCATGGCGCCGTTGACGAACAGGCGGCGCAGCGCGCCGTTCCCCTGCTTGGTAATGCGCCCGAGCCGGGCCCTGCCGCCGGTCGAGTGCTGTCTCGGCACGAGCCCGATGAAGGCCGCGAGATCGCGGCCGGAGCGGAACACGCCAGGGTCGGCGACCGTGGCCACCAGCCGCGACGCGATGATCGGACCGATCCCCGGGATGGTCATGAGGCGCTTGGCGGTCTGGTCCGCCTTGGCGGACTTGGCGATGCCGGCCTCGATCGCCGCGATGCGTGCGTCGACGCCAGCGAGTTCGTCGAGGACAAACCGCAGGGCGGCGCGTGCGGCGTCCGGAAGGCGGACGTCGCTGCCGTCCACGATTGCCGTCAGCTCCCTGACCCGGTGCAGCCCCTGCGGCGCAACAATGCCAAACTCGGCCAGGTGCCCTCGCAAGGTGTTGACCAGCTGGGTGCGCTGGCACACCAGCAGATCCCGCACCGCATGCTCAACCAACACGGCTTGCTGCTTCGCGGTCTTGACCGGAACGAAGCGCATGTTGGGTCGACGAACTGCCTCGCAGATCGCCTCCGCGTCAGCCGCGTCGTTCTTGCTGCGCTTGACGTAGGGGCGCACGTAGCGCGGCGGCATGAGCCTCACGTCGTGCCCGAAGGTCGCGATCTCGCGCGCCCAGTGGTGCGACATTCCGCAGGCCTCGATGCCGACCAGGCAGGGAGGGATCGAGGCGAAAAACTCCGCCACATTGTCGCGCCGCAGCCGGCGGCATAGGACGGTTCCACCGTCCGGGCCGGTGGCGTGGACCTGAAAAACGTTCTTGGCGATGTCGATGCCGATCGTGCTAATCTTGATCATGGATGGCCTTCCGTTGTGGCGCCTCTGATGAACCGCCATTTTTGGCACAACTCGATGCCGCTGAGGGGGCCATCCACCCCCTCACATCACCAGCAAGGCGAGCGCGACCCAGCCCATACCGCCGACGCGCATCAATCGCAGCAGCGCGAAGATTAGCATCAGCGCGCAGCCAATGGGGATCGCCGAAGCGCGCCAGATGTTTGGAATTTCCATCGCCGGCGTGACCACGGCGGCCTCATCGAGCGCGTAATCGATGCTCGAGTGCAGAATGAGAATGAGAAAGGCGACAGCGACCGCTACCGCGAAGGCGTCGAAGAATACGCGCCAGCGCGGTCGCGCCCGAGAGACCAACGTTGACATGCGCATGTGCTCGCCGCGGCGAAATGCGACCGCCGCGCCGAGCATGGCGAGCCAGAGAAACAGGATCGAGGCGAGCTCGTCCGACCAGAACAGCGGATTGTGGAATACGTAGCGCGAGATCACCCCGGCGAGCAGGATCAGGACCTCGACGCCGGTTAACAGCGCCGCGAATAACTCGACGACGCGGCCGATCCCGGCGTCGATGCGTGCCGCGGCTGACGCCGAGGAGGAGGTCGGGAGCGCGGCCTCCTCCTTCTGAGTCGAATCCATGACCAAAGCGGAGGCTAATCGTTACGAAATGGCGCCGGTATATTTCTCCAGCACAGCCCACGCCTCCTCGCCGTACTTGCCCTTCCACTCCTTGTAAAAGCCGGCCGCCTGCAGCTTGGCGCGAAACGGCTTCTGATCGACCTTGATGAACTCCATGCCTTTCTTGGTCAGATCGGCCCGGAACGTCTCGTTCTGCTTAAGGATGTCGGCACGCTGATCCACCGCCGACTTGTTGAGATTCTTGGCGATGACATCGCGGACGTCGGCCGGAAGGCCGTTCCACAGTTTGCCGTTAGCGAGGAACCAGAAGCCGTCCCACATGTGATTGGTCTCGGAGAGATACTTCTGCACCTCGTAAAGCTTCGCGAAAAAGATAATCGACAGCGGATTTTCCTGCCCCTCCGCCACCTTCGTCTGCAGGGCCGAATAGACTTCCGCGAAGTTGATCGACATCGGCGCGGCATCGAACGCCTTGAACATCGAGGTCCACAGCGGGCTTGGCGGGACACGGATCTTGAAGCCTCTGAGGTCGTCCGGCGTCTTGATCGGTCGCGTCGAGGACGTCATCTGCCGATAGCCGTTGTCCCACTGCTTCTCCATCGCATGCAGGCCAGCCTTATCGATCTGCGTGCGAATATATGCGCCGAGGCCGCCGTCCATCGCCGGCCAGACCTTGTCGTAGCTGTCCCAGATGAAACCGAGACCGTTGATCGAGGCGACCGGCACCAGCGTCGCCAGGATGAGGCCGGACAGCGTGAAAAACTCGATCGCGCCGGAGCGCAACTGGCTAAGCATATCGGTGTCGGAGCCGAGCTGGTTATTGGGGAAGATCTGGATCTCGACGCGGCCGTTGGTCTCCTGCTTGATCCGCTCCATGGCTTCGCGGGCGCGCACGTTGAGCGGATGCGCGACCGGCGAGTTGTTAGCGTACTTGAACTGGAATTCCGGTACCGCCTTGGCGATCCAGGGCATCGTGATCGTCGCGCCGGCGGCAGTGCCGGCTAGCAGCAACCTGCGGCGAGTGGTTTTGAACGTCATTTTCATTTCCTCCGTTGATTTCATCCGACGCGAATGCTGGCGATTCATGTCAGCCCATTAGGGGCGCGGCCGTTCGCTTTCATCATAGAATTTGGTGCTTTGGTTGGCAGGCACGGTGGAATTGCAAAGGCTACCAAAGTGTCGAATTGTGGTCCATGTTGAACGCTGCAAGCCGCCGCACTGCCGGCACTCGCCCGCAGATAGCCTGTACAGGTTGTTACCCTGTAGCAGAAGGGCTCTGTCGTGCATTACTGCACGATCATCTGTGGCTCTACGCAGCTACCAACCCTCTTATGGCGTTCGCGACCTTTTCTGGTGACAGCCGCACTTCGGCTTCCAGAGGCGGCGAAAACGGAATCGGAATGCGCGGCGCAGCCAAGCGTTTGCCAACTTTCAGAACGTTTGTGCCGACTTTATCTAGAATATATGCGACGATCTCGGCGCCAAATCCTGCGACTTCGACTGCTTCGTGAACGACCAGCAGACGCTCGGTTTTCTTCACGGATGCAATGACCGCGTCCTGATCCCACGGCCAAATTGTACGCAGATCGAGAAGATCGACCTTTATCCCCTCCGCCGCCAGCAATTCGACGCCTTTCTTGGCCACAGGCACTGCGGCAGACCACGAAACGACTGTCGCGACATCGCCTTCGGTCACACGCCGTGCCACGCCAAATGGGATTGGTTCTATCCGCTCCGAAATTTCACCAAGTACACCGAACAGATCCTTCGGATCGAAAAACAACACGGGATCGTCACAGCGGATCGCCTGCACCAGCAGCCCGGCGACATCTTCCGCAGTCGACGGGGTCACTACGACGACGCCCGGCAAATGCGCGAACCAGGCTTCCAGCGTCTGCGAATGCTGCGCGGCGGAATTGCGCCACATGCCGTGCGGCATGCGCACCACCACCGCGGGCTTGGCCTGGCCGCCGAACATATAGCGGATCTTGGCAATCTGATTTACCAGCTCGTCCATCGCGCACATCGTAAAATCGAAGATGCGCATCTCGATGATCGGCCGCATGCCGACCAGCGCCGAGCCGAGCCCGGCGCCCATGATGGTCGATTCCGAAATTGGCGTGGAAACGACGCGCTCGGCGCCGAACTCGCCGAGGAAATCCTTGTACTGGCCCCACAGGCCGCCGCGCGCGACATCCTCGCCGAGTACCCATACCCGCGGATCGCGCCGCATTTCCTGCATGACGGCGCGACGCGACGCTTCGATCAACGTCACTTCGACCACGCCACCGCCCCCGTGTCCTGCACGTCCTCGAAGGCGGCAGCCGGCAGCGGCCAGGCGGCCTCGGTCGCCTCTTTGCGCGCAGCCGCCATCTCGGCCTTCGCCTCCTCTACAACTGCGGAGAGTTCGGCCGCCGATAGTCCGCGCTCGGTAAGCACGGCGCCGAGCTGCGCGATCGGATCGCGGGCGCGCGCTTCGTTCACCTCCCCGGCCGGACGCCAGGTCGCAGCATCGGTCGAAGTGTGACCGGAGATACGATAAGTGCTCAGATGCAACAGATGTGGACCGTCGCCACGCCGCACCGCATCGGCCGCCGCTTGCGCTGCTTCGTCGACCGCCATAACGTTGTTGCCGTCGGCGGTCGCCGCGGTGACGCCGAGCGCCTGCGCCCGTGCGACCACACCCGGGCCCGCAGTCACGCTATCGGCGCGCGTGAACGCAGCGACGCCGTTGTCCTCGCACACGAACAGCACGGGCAGCCGGTAGAGCACGGCCCAGTTTAGCCCTTCAAGAAACGGCCCGCGATTGGCCGCGCCGTCACCAAACATGCAGGTGACAATCGCACTCGACTTCTGCAATTTCAGCCCCTGCGCTGCGCCGACCGCAATCGGAATGCCGCCGGCGACCACGCCGTTGGCGCCGAGCATGCCGACGGAAAAGTCGGCGATGTGCATCGAGCCGCCTTTGCCGCGGCAATGGCCGTTGGCGCGGCCGTAGAGCTCCGCCATCATCCGCCGTGGATCGGCACCCTTGGCGATCGCGTGACCATGCCCGCGATGATTGGAGGTGATGCGGTCGTCAAAGCGGAGGTTCACGCAGACGCCGGCGGCGACCGCCTCCTGCCCAATCGACACATGCAATGGGCCGGGAATTTCGCCGACCTTGTGCGCGGCGACCGCGGTCTCCTCGAAGGCGCGAATACGCGCCATCGTGCGATAGAGGCCCACGAGGCGGCCCAGGTTGTCGCCCAGATGGCTCATGGACGATCTTTCAAATGGAAGCCGGCTTGCACTAGAAAATGCGGCATGTTTGAACACGCTGCTGGAAATAACCACTAAGCGAGAATTGCTGCTGCAGCAATAGAGCGCGCATCATGTGAGGAAACGGAATACATGCGCGGGAAAAAGCCGCGCAAGAACGATCGCCCTAAAACGCATGCCTGGTTCTCTGATTTTCGATAGCGTGACGGTACTGCCGCTCGAAGCGCGCGGGCAAGCCGCGATTGCTGCATCGCACAGTGGCGACTATGCCGCATATATTGCGGCGAAAGTGGGATTGAAGGCGGTGATTTTGTGCGATGCGGGAGTGGGACGCGAGCGCGCTGGCATCGGCGGGCTCATCTATCTCGACCAGCTCGGGGTCGCGGCCGCCACGATCGGACATCGCTCGTCGCGGATCGGCGACGGCGCTGATTGTCATGCACGTGGGGTGATTTCTTTTGCCAACACATGCGCGAACGATGTCGGAGTGACCGCAGGTATGACGGCGGGCGAAGCGTTGGCTCGGCTCGAGCAAGCCGAGCTACCCCCCTCGCCCACGCCGCCGGCGATGCACGAAGCGCGGCATGAGATCGTTGAGGCGTCGGCGCGGGGCGTGCGCGTATCGGCGCTCGATTCGAACGCGCTAGTTACACCGGACGACGTCGGCCACATCATCGTCACTGGCTCACACGGCGCCCTGCTCGGCGGACGGCCGGCGACCGCGGTCAAATACAATGTGTTCGCAGCGATCTACAACGACGCCGACTTCGGCATCGACGATGCCGGCATCTCGCGCCTGCCCGCGCTTGAATTCCGCGCCATCGCCGGCGCGACGGTGAGCGCTTGGAGCGCGCGCATCGGTGATGGCCAATCCACATACCGCGACGGCTACGTTACGGCCGTGAATACGCGCGCCGCGCGGTGCGGCGGCGAAATTGGCATCTCGGCGATCGACCTCGTCGCCCGCTTCGTCGCTGCGCGCCTTAAGGAATTCAAAGCATGACCACCGTGTCGAACTCGATCCGCACCCTCAACGGCGGACAGGCGCTCGCCGAGATGCTCAAGTTGTCCGGAGTTGGACCGATGTTCGGCATGGGCGGTTTCCAGTTGCTGCCATTCTACGAGGCAATGCGCGCGCTCGGCCTGCGCCATTTCCTCATCAATGACGAGCGTTGCGGCGCCTTCGCCTCCGACGCCTATGCGCGCGTGAGCAACCGTCCCGGTGTCTGCGACGCGACACTCGGCCCGGGCGCGACAAATCTCACCACCGCGCTGGTCGAATTGCTCAACGCCGGCATCCCGCAGATCGCTATTATCGGCGACGCTAACCGCGATCACGCCTGGAAGAACATGACACAAGAGGCGCGGCAGGTGGAAATACTGCGGCCGGCCTGCAAGGAGTTGATCCGCATCGAGGCGACCAAACGCATTCCGGAGTTGCTGCGCCGTGCCTTCGCGGTAGCGACCAGCGGGCGGCCAGGCCCAGTGGTGATCGACGTACCCGAAGACATCTGCCACGGCGAGCACAATTTCGACGCCGCCGATTTCTGGGTGGACGAGACCACACTGAAGGCACAGGCCCGCCGCACCCGCCCCGATCCGGCCGAGCTGGAACGCGCGGCCGTCATTATCGCCAAAGCTGAACGGCCGCTGCTGCTCGTCGGTGGCGGCATCCACATTTCGCAAGGCTACGATGCGCTGCTGATGTTAGCGGAAAACTTCGGCATTCCCGTCGCTCACACTATGTCCGGCAAGGGTGGCATCGCCTGCACACACCCGTTGTCGGCTGGACTATTCGGACGCTATTCGCGCATCGCCAACGACCTCATCGCCGCGTCTGATGCGCTGATCGTGGTCGCCTGCAAACTCGGCGAAATCCCCACCAAGCGCTTTTCGCTCATCCCAGCAGGCAAGCCGGTGATCCATGTCGATATCCTGCCCGAGGAAATTGGCCGCACCACGCGCACCGATGTAGCGCTAGCTGCCGACGCCAAGCTCGCACTTCAGGACCTTGCCGCTGCGCTCGCCGACGGCGGCAAGGCGCGCGCGCGCCGCAGAGCCTACTGCGATGAGGTACCGGCAAAGATGGCCAATTGGGCCGCCGGCGCCGCCAACCGCTTGAAATCGAACGAGACGCCGATCAATGTCGGCCGCTTGATGGGCGAACTCAACGCCATCATGCCAGAAGATGCTATACTGGTCGCCGACGGCGGCTTCGCCGGCCACTGGGGCGGACTGTGTTTCGATACTAAGCGCGCTGGCCGCTATTTTATCGCCGACCGCGGCTTCGCCTCGATCGGCTACGGACTTCCCGGCAGTATGGGCGCGCAGCTTGCCGCACCCAACCGCCGCGTGGTCGGCCTCACTGGCGACGGCGGATTCAACATGACACTCGGCGAGTTGGAAACCGCGCGCCGCTCCAACGCGCCGATCGTGCTTTGCGTTTTCAACAACGCCGCCTCCGGCTATGTGAAGGCATTGCAGCACTCGATGTTCGGCAACGGCAATTACCAGTCGTCCGACCTGGTGGAAATGGATTACGCCGCGGTCGCGCGCGCCATGGGCTGCAGGGGTATCCGTGTCGAGGACCCCGACAAACTTGCCGCCGCACTGCGCGAAGGATTGGAGAACACAGCGAGCCCTACCGTTCTCGATGTCGTTGTCACCCGCGATCCAGCAAAAATGCTGCCTAGTGTTGATAACCGCACGCTAACCGTGACGAAAGGCGATAGACCAGTGTGAATAGCGCAAGTTCTGCACACGCAATCAGCCCAGTCGACGTCACCGCAACATATTTGGTGAAGAAAACTTGAAAACAGTCCTTATAACGGGTGCTGGACGAGGCATAGGGCTAGCGACCGCACGAAGTTTTGCGGCAGCTGGTTGGCGGGTACTCTCGCTCGATAAGGAGTTCGGATCTGAATTTGTGGGCGAACGCGTGGAGTTTGACCTACGTCAGATTTTCGGACTTTCGGCCATGATCGCGTCCCTTGGCGAATTGGACACCCTGGTCAACAACGCTGGTGTGGTACATTGCGATCCCCTCGATGCTATTCCAGAAGAGCACCGATCTGAGATTTTGGCGGTTAATCTCGAAGCCCCAGCCGCATTGATCGCTGGTGTAGCGCCCGGCATGAAGGCGCGCCGCAGCGGTCGTATTGTGAACGTGAGTTCTGTATCAGCGTTTACCGGGCACCCCGATCTTTGGTACGGCATCACAAAAGCAGGATTATTGAATCTCACAAAGTCCTGGGCACGGGCGCTCGGTCCACATGGAGTTCTGGTAAACGCGGTCGCGCCGGGACCGACGAAATCGCGGATGTATGACCAGTTACCCCAATCGCGTCGCGACGAGGTCATGCGCGCCGTCTATTCTCGTCGCGTGTGCAAACCCGAGGAAGTTGCACAGGCGATTTTTTGGCTAGGCAGCCTTTGTCCAGAGTACGTAAACGGCACAACTCTCGACGTCAACGACGGCAGTTATCCGCGCTGATTCTTGCATCCCGATTAAGTTTTCGTTTAGGTGCGAACTGCAATCACGTTTATTGCCGTTTGGTCTTCGACAATTTTCACATGCCGCAATACTCTGCACTTTTGTCCGGCCAGCAACCATACTTGTTGCTGCCTATTGTCCCTTCTTCGTAAGCTCTGGGGCGTCTCAAAAATATGGGTGGCCATAATGAAGCCTGTCCTTCCTATTGCTTTGGCCATTGTGGGTCTTTTTGCATTTGCTGCGCCCGCGCCGGCGCAGCAATTTCCGGAACGTACCGTCACCATCGTAGTGCCTTACCCGGCTGGTGGGCCAACCGATCAGCTTGCTCGCGTCGTCGCCGTAAGGCTATCAAAGAAGTTTGGGCAGAATTTCAATGTCGAAAATATTACTGGTGGGGGCACGATCATCGGGACCAACCGCGTGGCTCACGCCGCGCCGGACGGATATACGTTGCTGCTGCATAACCTTCAAATTTCTGCGAATCCGACTCTATTCAAGACTTTGCCATTCGATACGGTCAAAGACTTAAAGACAGTGATGCTCGTCAACCGTGACCCGCTTGTCTTAGTCGGCCGACCGGGACTCGCGCCAAATAGTCTCGAAGATCTCATTGCCCTAATGAAAAAGGAGCGGTTTAAAGCGGCGATCCCGGGCTATGGCGCCACCGGACATCTAACCACCACGCTGTTTGCTAACGTTGCGGGATTTACTATTGATCAGATTCCCTACCGTGGCGCCGCTCCCGCTTTAACCGACGTCATGGGAGGCCACGTTGACGTATTGTTCGCCATGCCGCAGCAAGTGCAGCAGCAAGTCGCAACCGGCAAGATTAAAGCCTATGGCGTCACGCAAAAGATTAAGATGCCGGAATTTCCACACGCCGAAAGTATGGTCGAGCTATTGGGACCCAAGCTCGAAGTCCAATATTGGCAAGCACTGTTCGCGCCGAGCGGCACACCGCCCGCTATTGTCAACAAGCTCAATGCGGCGCTTGAAGACGTGGTGACCGATCCGGCCATCCTGAAAATATGGGCGGACACCAGCGTGTCGGCGTTCCCTAAGGATATGCGTTCGCCGGCTGCAGGTGACAAGTTCCTGAAGAGCGAGATCGCCCGCTGGGGCAATGTGATCAAGGATAACGATATTCACGTCAACCAATAATGCCCAATCGTTATTAACAAACTCATTTGGAACAAGGCCACGAAGTAGCTAGGGCAGTCGCCGCGGTTTGATGGAAATTAGCTTGAAGTTGCTCTGGATGGCTTTTGAGGTGCGCCGTTATGGCCAAGACCATTTGAGCAAATGAGACCTTGCCGCCGGCCGGGGGGCACATGGCAAATTCAGGTTTTAATAACGGCTCTAAATTCATGATGGCCGTCACCGCATTAAAGCATATGGCGGCCCGTTTTAGCTGCTTGGCAGCATCTTCCGAATCTGCGGCTGGGCGCTTGCCTTGAACTATATCGGCGGCCGCCAAACAGCTAGGCAAATAGACTCTCCCACTATTCGGGTCACTTTGAGCGTGAGCTTGTGTTTCAATCAACAGAGCTGCGACTATCCCGATCCATCGTTTCATTGCACGCTCCAGATAGATAAACAGCCTGCATGATCGCCTCCGATAACCCTAGTTATCGGAACTAATTCTTCCGCCGTCTAACAACGGCGTGGCGCTTAAATGCGACGTTCAAAAACTCCGCCCCTCAGATCAAATATATTCGGTCCGGCCGCACATTGTTGCTCGTCGCCGTGCGCGGGAAATGCAGCGCGAGCTCATTTCCGCAGGCGTTGACTGCGGTAATAAAGCCGTCGGCGATACGGCCGTCACGCATGTGCGATACCAGCGCGTCTATCGCAGCCTGCCATTTCGATTGGGCAACCCGAGCAGCAATTTCATCGTCGGCAATGATCCGCGCATAACGCTCTGCCAGTGACACAAAAATCAATATGCCCGACCTATCTTTTCTTCGCCCAATGCCGCGGCTTTTGAATTGCTCCAAGGCTGCGTGATGAGCGATAGCGCGGCGCGCCTTAGGTGGTATGATGGCGACCCGTACCCTCGGCAAACTAAAAAAGCTCAAAAGGACTATGAATGCTAAAATCTGCATTGATAATATGCGGAAGACGGTCATCTCGGTGAAGGTCACCAGTAACCAGGGAACTGCCAACGCAACTACCGCAGAAATAAAAATAGGCAATGCCGTTGCGTGGGTTGATGTACGCGCAAGCACACAAACAATTTCGCCGGAAGTCTTTGCCTCCGCAGAGCGAATGGCGATCGCGATGCGCTCGTGGTCTTCATTCGAAATACTCATCACCAGCTCCCCGATGCTCCGCCACCACCCGACGATCCGCCGCCTCCGGAAAAGCCGCCGCCACTCGAATATCTGCCCCCGCTCCTCGATCCGCCGGAGCTGATAAGGATATTCAGCACCAAATTCAGAAACAGCCACCTAAATCCTGGCGACACGACGAGCAGGATAAACAGGATGATTAACGCCGCGATGAGAAGCCAAGTCGTCGGATCGGTATTCTGCTGATTGTCGAGCCGCAGCGAGGGACGCTTTTGCCATTCCGATGAATCGGTGGTCAGAACTGTAATGATGTCGTCGACGCCGCGTGAGATTCCGCCACTGAAATCGCCCGTTTTGAAGCGCGGCGCGATGGCGTTGGTGATGATAACCTTTGATAGTGCGTCGGTGAGTGTGGCTTCAAGGCCATAACCTACCTCGATACGAACTCGGTGCTCGTTTGGCGCAACAAGCAACAAAACGCCGTTATTTTTTGTTTTTTCACCGAGCTTCCAGCTTCGAAATAGTTCGTTGGCGTATGGCTCAATTTCCTGACCTTCGAGGGAGGTGACCGTAGCAACGACGAGCTGAATGCCGGACTTAACTTCGAGATCGGCGAGCTTCGGCTCAATGGCACTACGACTGTCGGCCGAAATTATTTTCGCCTGATCTACTATGCGACCCGTTAGCGCCGGAAAGCTGACAGCAAAGACCGCAAGCGCTGTGTACAACAGCGCAATGACGCCAATAGCCAGACGCCAACCACCCCGTGCAACCAGGGACGACGTGCGGCCTGTTATCATTTCGATGCCTTGATGTCGCGGCGAGGCGTCAGAACTTTACCTGAGGCGGCGTCTGCGCATTATCATTCGCTGCGAATTCCGCCATCGGCTTGTTGGAACGGAAGATGGTTGCGGCCCATAACAGGCCAGGGAAGGTCTTGAGCTCGGTGTTATAGAGACGCACTGCCTCAATGTAATCGCGCCGCGCAACGGTAATTCGGTTCTCGGTGCCTTCCAGCTGCGATTGGAGCGCAAGGAAATTCTGATTTGATTTGAGGTCTGGATAGTTCTCGCTAACCGCAAGAAGCCGGCCAAGCGCGCCAGAAAGCTGGCTTTGCGCTGCCTGGAACTGCTGCAGCTTTTCGGGATCAGTAAGTTGCGATACGTCAATCTTGACTTGCGTCGCTTTGGCACGCGCCTCAACTACGGCGGTTAATACGTCTTTTTCTTGTTTGGCATAGCCTTGCACAGTTGCCACAAGGTTGGGGATGAGGTCGGAGCGACGCTGGTAATTGTTCTGCACGTCCGCCCATTTCGCTTTGGCCTGCTCCTCGTAAGTGGGAATATTGTTATAGCCACAACCGGCGACAGTGAGCCCAAAAAGAACGGCAGCAAAAACACCGCGAATGCGCGCCATCGATACCATCATCATCTTCCCCTGATCGAATGAGAACGAGCAGCTCTATTTTGCTAGATGATAAGCTTGTGAAGAATTTTTTGGCACTCCGCAATAGGCGCCAGTGAAGTGATTGCCTCCGATAATACAGCTTATCGGAGCCAAAACTCGACTACCTTTAGGTTACGTCAACTTGCTAAGTTATCATTTGGCCGTTCATTTTGGCGAAACCTCTGCGCCTTAGTCTCGACAAGACTCATGCGCAGTATTCGCCCGGGCAAACGTCAGATTTAGGGAATGACCTGACGGATTTTTTGAACCAGCGGGATAGAGATTACTGCATTGGCATGATCTCATCTAGATGGCGAGCCAAGGGCGCGAATGTCTGCGGTGCTGGCGGTCTGTAGTTGAGCGCCGAGTGCGGTCGGATCGTGTTGTAGTGCTTTCGCCATTGCTCGATGACAATCTGTGCTTCCTTCAGGCTGTAAAAGATCTCGCCGTTTAGCAGCTCATCGCGTAGTTCTGCTGCGATATGCCCGTATCCCGGCAGGCCTCCGGCGCAGATTTGCCCTGCGCCATCAACACTTCAATCTGGCGAAGCAGCGTCACGATCTGCTCCGTGCTGAACCTCTTCTTCGGCATGACCAAAGCTCCTTTCCAAGCTCATTTTCTCACATCGCTTGGTCTAAAAAAGCCCGGTCAGGTCAACGCCGCCTGTTCCCATCTCAAAAATTGACAACCGAGCGCACGCCCACAACCTGCGCGTCGGGATAACGGATGCCGGTGCCGCTTGGATGCCAGATGTATGTATATACTGGCTGCATTGTCCAACCTTTTACGATCCGGGCGACGTAAGTGAGCTCGAGATTAGTTTCGTAATCGCGTGGTGGCGTAGAAATGTTGCCGAAGTTGATTTGGTCTTGGTCAAAAGCGCGAACGCTATTCGAAAAGCGCGAATAGATCACGCTTGCACCAAAGCTGTCATCCGGCCGTTTTGGAATCATGCCGGCGAAAACAATTCCACTGTCAATCTCGACATTGACGAGATTGCGATTGGATGGACTAATCGACGACCGATTGAAAAAGGAAATGCCGCTGTCCCCATTTCCGCCTTTCGGGCGATAGATCTGCTGATCGATAACTTCGTAAAGACCGTAATCACAGCGGTGCATCAGTGGCACGCCACTGCTCGTGGGACTGGCCAGTAGCATACCGTTGTTGTCGTAGCGCTGGTCGGCGAATTGGCCGAGATGACTCCACCCGCCGATCTTCAGCGTTGTCGCAAGCCCAGCGTCGTCTTTGCCGCGATTCCGTCTGACCTGAAACTCACCCATCATGAAGGCTGGATCGTTCAAACGAAAATTGAGCCCGTAACGATTGCAGGTGTCGGGATCGCCAGCACATGGCCCGGCAGGATCACCATTGAAAATGGCGAATAACAGCGAGGCGTCTTTTGGAAGCTCGTACTTTATCCGTGCGCCAAGCGCAGAAAGTGGATAGGCAGGTCCGCCACTCGGCAAATTGACTGCACCGATCGTCGGCCAGTCGCTCTGCAGGAATATTTGACTGAGATCGCTATAAAAGAACTCGGCGTCGGCAGCGAGTTGGCCAATTCTTAAACTAACCGGTCCCAACCAGTGTTCGACCCACAATTCCGAAAGGCGCACGCTCGGCGTGGCTTCGATCGCGGCGATCGTGTTCATGCCGCCGACATAATCGCGTCGTATGCGGCCACTGTTATAAATCTCAAAGGCATTGGCGTAGAACGTAGTGCCTTTCAAGCCCATGAGTTTTTCGAGATCGATCAGGAACTGGGCTTCGACCTTGCCTTGGTCGATGGTGCCGCGCCGGATGCCGCCAGACAGGTTGCTTAGTACGTCGTTGGTGTAGATCAGATTGTAGGTAATGCCGCGTCCGCTAAGCCATTTGCGAATTCCGAATGGATCCCCGTTCTGCGGGAGGCTGGTTGCGATTGAAGGCTCGGTGATGCCAATGTCGCTCGGCGCTTGTTGGCTTCGAACGGGGGTCGCGGCAATGACGGCTAAAACCCCAAGCACCGCACAATGAATGGGCAACTCAGTCAATTGCATGCTGATCGCAACACCTTTTCACACCGTACCAACGCGGCTGATAATGCCTGATCACAGGTAAGGGTTAGGGAAGAATGGCGCTTATGCTCCCGAAAAATAACAGCCAGATGAACAGTCAAAAGTCCGTTGGGTTGTAAAGTATATCGACTAACGGCCTCACTGCAATCTCACAAGAAAGCAACGGATAAGGCTCGTATCTGTCGTTTTGGGCCATATGGCCGCTGACCCAAATCCCTGAGACTGCATGGGCATCCTTATGTTGATTATGAACCTCCAACCGCCAAGGTGCTCGGCCTCAAAGTATCACCGACATTGCTCACCCGCATCAACGAGGTGATCGAATTGACCTGACGGATTTTTTGAACCAGCGGGATAGAGATTACTGCATTGGCACGATCTCATCTAGGTGGTGAGCCAAGGGTGCGGATGTCTGGGGGTGCCGGCGGCCTGTAGTTAAGCGCCGAGTGCGGTCTGATCGTGTTGTAGTGCTTGCGCCATCGCTCGATGACGATCTGGGCCTCCTTCAGGCTGTAGAAGATTTCGCCGTTCAGCAGTTCATCGCGTAATTCTGTTCCGAAATGCCGGCCTCGCGGCAAGCAATCTGGGTCGAATTGCCTTGACCCATCGACACTTCAATCTGGCGAAGCAGCGTCACGATCTGCTCAGCGCTGAACCTCTTCTTCGGCATGACCCAAGCTCCTTTCCAAGACAGTTTCTCTCAAACCGCCTGGTACAAAAAGGCCCGGTCAGGTCAGGACATTGCAACCCATCCAAGAGCGTGTTTATGAATTCACGCCTTAGGAAAGTTCAAATTTCAAAATAGCTCGCGGTTCGGATGCACGGTTATAGAAAAAAACAATTCGCCCCTAGCCCGCGTCCGATCCTGAGTTTACAAGCGTGCCGGCGAGTTACTGAAGCCTGCGTCTGGCGTGCTGAGTGAAGCGTCAGCAAATCGCTTTTCAGACACACTTTTTTGCGCCGCTTAATCCCCAAAAACTCCCCAATACATCGGTCGAGCAAGAATCCTGTACGTTAAGCTATTGAAATCGTTGGCGCTCCCTAGGGGACTCGAACCCATGTTTTCGCCGTGAGAGGGGGAAAACTAGCCTTCCGCGTACGTGCCCGAACGTCAACGAATGCAGCAAATCCAATTAAAATAGGCATAACTGTCCTTGCCCGTCCGGGACCGTTCGGGTACATCTTTGCCGTATAATTGCCGTACGCGCTAAATTTGCCAGTTAGGCGCACCGAGATCAGCGACAAACAGCGGGGCAAGTACGATGGCCCGGACAGCTCGAAATTCAAAACTTGATACACGCTCGGCCCGATTGAAGCTGGCCGTTCGACGAGAGCCATATTGGACGGCGCTATCGGGCGGCTGTCATGTCGGCTATCGACGCACGCCTAAGGGTGGAACTTGGATTGGCCGATATCGAGACAATGCCACCGGCAAGCGCCACTTTGACGCCCTAGGCCCTGCGGACGATATTCGGGACGCGGACGGAATTACGGTGTTCTCGTTCGCACATGCGCAAACTCGGGCCCGGGAGTTTTTCGACCGCAAGGCCCGCGAGATGGCGGGCGACCTTGCCCCGGATGACGGCAAGCTCACGGTTGAGGATGCCTGCAGCGCCTACATGGTGGACTATGCGGGCCGGGGCGGTAGGGCGAGCGCCCAAACCCAAAGTGCAATCAATTCCCATATCCTTCCCTCGCTTGGCTCGGTGCCAGTGGCCAAGCTAACCCGCAAACGGATTGCGGATTGGGTCGATGGAATGGCAAGGGAAACTCCGCATGTGCGGGGTCGTAAGGGCGCAACTACGCCCGCGTTTCGGAAGGGCAAGGCCGGGGCAGAATCCAAGCGCCAGCGGAAATCCACTGCGAACCGGGTGCTTACGGTACTCAAGGCCACACTCAATTTTGTTCATGGCGAAGGCCGGGTTTCTTGCCGCCCAGTGTGGGGCCTTATCAAGCCGTATCGGGCAGTGGATGCAGCCCGCCTCCGCTATCTCTCGGACGACGAAGCGCGGCGGCTCGTAAATGCCTGCGAACCCGAATTTCGGGACTTAGTGAAAGCCGCGCTTGTCACCGGATGCCGATATAGCGAGCTTGCAAGGTTCACGGCTGACGACTTGAACCCGGACGCCGGCGCAATTCGCGTTCGGACCAGCAAGAGCGATAAACCGCGTCATGTCTATTTGACCGATGAAGGGCAGACCTTTTTCGCCGCGCTTGCTCGCCGCAGAAAACCGCGTGAAATCCTTTTAAAGCGACCTGATGGCAAAGCGTGGCGAAGTTCCGACCAACAGCGCCCGCTTGAACGGGCTTGTAAGGCAGCGAGGCTCGAACCGCTCACGTTTCACGAATTGCGCCATACCTATGCAAGCCGCTTAGTCATGAACGGTGCTCCATTGCCCGTGGTTGCTCGCCAACTTGGCCACTCCGACACGCGCATGGTTGAAAAACATTACGGACACATGGCCCCATCGTATGTCGCAGACACAGTGCGCGCAGCGTTTGGTCCACTAGGGTTTGCGCCGGATAAAAACGTTGTTGCACTTGCAAAACTGAAACGAAACTCCACCGCTTAATCCTCGGGCAGCGGGTCAAAGCTCGCCAGTGCCGCGATACCGGCTTAATGTCCGCTCTTGCCCAAAGCGGACAAACTATTGCGACGCAGCGAATGTCCGCTATGTGCCACAAGCGGACATTGGCAAATGCTGAAAAGGCCGAAAAAGTCTCCAGCCAAGCACTCAGCCGCCACGGGCCACGATCGAAAGTTTCACATGTGTAAGACCGGAAAATCCCAGGGCGCGGGCCGCAGCCGGTGTAACATCGATTACCCGTCCACTCGTAAACGGCCCACGGTCGTTGATCCGCACCACTATCGAACGACCATTCTGGGTGTTTGTCACACGTACCATTGTTCCGAATGGCAGCGAACGATGCGCAGCAGTCATGTTTTCGGGATTAAACGCCTCGCCGCTAGTCGTCTTTCCGCCCTTGCCAGAATGGATCGCCGCGATACCGGATTCCTCTTGTCGTTGCTGCGCTCGCGCCGCAAGCGGCCACGCCACTGCTCCGACAAGAAGCGTGATGAACTCGCGCCGCCGCATGTCCGACCCCAAGCTAAGGTGATGGCATCTTAGCGGCTCAAACGAGTACTTTTCTAGAGGCTGAAACCGACATCGAAACCATTGCCGCAGTGCACATCCAATGTCGCTGTTGGGTCATAAGCGGACAAACCGTCCAGGGCCAAAATCGATCTTTGTCCACTTTGGTCCAAAAGCGGACAAACTATTGCGATGCGGCGATTGTCCGCTAAGTGCCAGAAGCGAACATTCACCCGACCTTGCGGGCGGATATGGACTTCTGTGAGTTTCTCAATGCGTAGATAGATCGGACCATGGTGGCTAGGTCGGGGGAATGGTGAAACGCTTGTTGCAACGGCTGCTAATAGTGGGATTGGGCATCCTTACTGTCTGGCTGATCGTTTTGTCTTCAAATTTACTGACCGCAGGCTACCGTGGGTGCTGGCTTTGGCCCTCACATATGGAATTGCGGCCTATATCATTCTGCCGCGCACAGTTCGCATGGGCCTAAAAATCCTCCGGCGCAAACGAGTACCGCGCTTCACGATTACCGGTGATGGGCTGCCTGGCGACCCGGTCAACTTGGTTCTTACAGGCACGATTCAACAGCTTCGCGCCGCCTTCAAAATCGCCGGTTGGTCAGGAGCTGATCGGCTCGGTCTGGCAAGCTCGTGGGGCATGATCCGAGCATTTGTTTTCAACTCTCCGTATCCAACGGCCCCGTTTAGCACCCTCTATCTTTTTGGGCGCGGTCAAGATGTCGGTTTCCAGAAAGCGATTGATAACAGCCCACGGAAGCGCCACCACATTCGATTTTGGGCTTTGAGCCTCGTGCACGCCGATTCCACGCTGAGAACCGCGAGCTTCTGGCTAAACACTGACCGTCCACCTGACGGCGCGCGCGTTCACTGGGTCGGAGCGGGCACCAAAGACACCGGCTTCTCTTTGACTCGACTTACATTCCAGGTCACCCACGCCACAGACGCGGATACGAATGCTGAGCGGGATTATATCGTTGCTGAGCTTAGAAAAAATGGTGTCATAGGGGAGGTCACTTCATATCAAGCCGGCCAACATCTGGGCGCTGGTCAGATCAATCACTACATCACCGACGGCGAAGTTACGGTCGCGGGCCTAGAAGTCGAAGTCTGAGATGGCGGAATTTTCCCGCATTTACTAACAGCGGCCGAAGGTCCGCTTCGGGTCATAAGCAGACAAACCGATTCCGACCAATGTCCGCTCTTGTCCAATAACGGACAAATTGTTGCAGCGCGGTGATTGTCCGCTATGTGCCAAAAGATGGGGTACTCGGCCGGCAGCTTGTGGATAGCTGAAGATTTTGGGTGCTGCGCTTCAGGCTGATGGTGAAACGAGGTCCGTGGTTACGGCCTCAAGCATCAGAAGGAGAAGCGCAGCATGGACCATTTTGCTGGACTGGACGTATCAGTCAAGGAAACAAGCATCTGCATTGTGGATGACACGGGTAGGATCGTTCGAGAAGTGAAGGTTGCGAGTGAGCCGGAAGCTCTGCTGCAGGTATTGAGCAACCCCAGCTACCATTTCAAGCGGATCGGGCTAGAAGCCGGGCCATTATCGCAATGGCTGTTCAGTGCACTTGCCGAAGCGGGCTTGCCAGCGGTCTGTGTTGAGACGCGGCATATGCGGGCGGTGTTGAAGGCGCAGATCAACAAGACCGACCGCAACGACGCCCGCGGCATGGCGCAGATGATGCGGGCGGGGCTTTACCGGCCGGTTCATGTAAAGACGCTGCGCAGCCAGAAGCTGCGGATGCTGCTGACCCACCGCAAGCTGCTGCAGTCGAAGGCCATCGCCATCGACAATGATCTGCGCGGCACTTTGCGCAACTTCGGCCTCAAGGTGGGTGTGGTCGGGACGTTGAAGTTCGAGACCCGCATCAAGGAACTGGTCGAGAACTTGCCCGATCTGGCTGTTCTGGTCGAACCGCTACTCGTCGTCCGGCGGGTGCTGCGCGAGCAGATCGGGATCCTGCACCGTCGCTTGCTGGCCATCGTGCGGGACGATGAGGTGTGCCGGCGACTGATGACGGTCCCCGGCGTCGGCCCGGTGGTGGCGCTAACCTATCGCGCCACTGTCGACGTGCCGGCGCGCTTTCGTAACTCCAAGTCGGTCGGGGCGGTGTTCGGATTGACGCCTGCCCAGCATCAATCGGGCGAAAGCGAACGACCTGGAGCGATATCAAAGTGCGGAGACGAGATGATGCGGGTGATGCTCTACGAAGCAGCCCAGGTCATGCTGACCCGCACCAACAAGTGGTCCTGGCTCAAGGCCTGGGCGATGAAGATCGCCAGGCGCCGCGGGATGAAGAAGGCGATCGTGGCCTTGGCCCGCCGGCTCGCTGTGATCATGCACCGCATATGGGTCGACGGCACCGAGTTCCGCTGGAACCGGGAGCAAGCCGCGGCAGCTGCATGAAAGCAGTGCAGGATCACATGCGATAGGAGAAAAATCGAGTTCCACCGAGCGGTGGAAAGATGTCCCTCACGGGACGATGGATGAGGTGAGTTCGTGAGTCCGCTTGGACCTGCCGTTACACTGACGGCAAGGCCGCCCAAAAGATTGTTCCACCTCGTCTTCGAATCCCATGATGGAAGGGCCTTGGTGCCGATTCCGAAGAGAAGCACGAGCCCGTGAGCGACATCGACACCGTAGCAGTAGACAGTCTGAAAGCGCTTGACCCCGAACGGCCGATTAGAGAAGCAGACTCATGCACTGCAACATGATCAACACTAAATGAAAGACCGCCTCGCGCAGGCTGTGTGAGAACTAGACGAGTCAGATAGGATAGGCCGCATCAACAACGATGCGGCCTTTTTCATGAGCTACGTTCGGGGCGATGATCGTGGTCAGGCAGCGCTGCTGCCGGCGGCGATTGAGGACTATGTGGCGGCTGATGCGCCGGTTCGGGTGATCGACGCATTTGTGGACGGGCTCGATGTGAATGGGCTCGGGTTCGGGCGATCGGTGCCGGCAGCAACCGGGCGGCCTCCCTACGATCCTCGGGATCTACTGAAGCTGTATGTTTATGGCTACCTGAACGAGGTGCGCTCATCGCGTCGGCTGGAACGTGAGTGTTCTCGCAATGTCGAGGTGATGTGGCTTCTGCGTCGGCTGGCGCCCGACTTCAAAACGATTGCGGACTTTCGCCGCGACAACGGTGCAGCCATCGTGGGGACATGCCGGGCTTTTGTGCTGTTCTGCCGGGATCAGGGCCTGTTCACGGCGCGGTTGGTAGCGCTCGACGGGTCGAAGTTCCGTGCAGCAGCCAGCACCAAGCGGGTTATGGGCCGGCGAGAGATTGCAGAAGAGGCCGTCCGTCTCGACCGCCGGATCGCCGAATATCTGGCCGGTTTGGATGAGAGCGACGCTCGCGAACCTGATGAAGCACCGAACGCGACGGCGGCAGCGCTTCAAGTCCTCAAATCACGACGCGTTGAACTCGATCGGCTGACCGCCAAGCTCGATGCCGAGGAGCGCACCACGCTGGTGGAAGGCGAGCTCGATGCCCGACCGATGGGGATTGGCAAGGGACCGAAGCCGCCGTCCTACAACGTGCAAACGGCCGTCGATGCCGACAGCGGCCTCATCGTCCACCATGAGGTGACCAGCGAGCCCAATGACACCCGCCAGCTATACCCAATGGCGAAGGCAACAAAGGATACGCTCGGCGTTTCAAATGTGACGGTCGTGGCCGATTCCGGCTACTCAAGTGGCACGGCTGCTGCGGCCTGCGAGGCTGACGGCATCACGGCCTGCGTGCCGACCAATCGGTCGATACACAGTCAGAACGGCGGCACGATGTTTGGCCGGTCGGCCTTCGTCTACAAGCCGGAGGCGGACACCTATATCTGTCCGGCGGGTCATGTTCTCGCCCGCAAGCAGGAGGCGCTGCGTCGCGATCGTCTGATCCTCTATGCGGCACGCGATTGCACTGGCTGCTCACTCAAGCCGCGCTGCACGACCGCAGAGCGTCGCTTTGTCAGTCGCCATCTGCATGAGGACGCGCTGGAACGAATGAATGCCCGTTTTCAGGCTGATCCGAGCCTCATCCGCCAGCGCCGATGCGCTTCTGAACACCCCTTCGGAACCATAAAGAGAATGACCGCCGGCGGGCGGTTTCTCACAAGAGGTCTCACCAAAACCCGTGCAGAAGCAGCGCTCAGCGTGCTCGCCTACAATATCATTCGGACCATCAATCTCATCGGTGCTGCCACCCTCAGGGCAAGTCTCGCCTGAGCAACGAAAAAAGAGGCTCCGGAAAACGAAGCCTCTTACTTTTCACACGGCCTGCGCGCGGCGGTCTCTCTTCAATTCGATCAGGCGGGTTGATCGGCCCTTGCCCAGCAGAAAACCGGCTAGTGATTATGTTTGGGATGGCAGTGGTCGATATGCTTGTTCAACACGATGCCGAAAAAGGGCAGGAGAAAAGACGAATAGGCTTCATGCAGCGTCAATTCCCGGCATTGGGTTTGCGAGACGATAGCGGCGTTCAGAATAAGGCTCACGACCCCCGCCCCGAGGACAATGACTGGCCACGGCGCTGGACCGGAAGTCGGACACGGGATCGGAGCAATTACACCACCGGCAAACGCGGTATCGGCGCTTAGCCAAGAGAGTCCACTAAGGCCGCATCCAATACCAAACTCTATCGCCCTCGCGGGGAAAACGGAAGGCGTCCAGAAGAACAAAGCCGCCATCACGACAGTGGCTATAAGCTTGCGAAGTTTCATCTGCGGCCCCCAACCAACATGGCCGGTGCTTACCGGCAAACCCCGAGTATTTATAGGCCCCAGCAAGCAGACCCGACAAGCCGCTTGATCGGCTATTCAGCCAAATTTTCCTTCTTGAACTCTCGGCGCAAAAAAATCACCGCCGCACTACTGGTGGCGCTGATCCCGGTTGCACAGCCAATGTCGCTTACGGGTGATAAGCGAACAAACCGTCCCTGAACAAAAATCGGCCTTGTCCGCTTATGGCGGTGGTCTCAACGGATCGACGCAACACTTTATCTTAGAGGAAAAAGATGGAGTGTGAGAATGGAACAGAGGTTTCGTCGAGGGTTTACGGCGGCTGAGAAGACGGAGTTATGGGATCGCTGGCAGCGCGGAGAATCGCTCAAGGCAATTGGCCGGGTATTTGGTAAGCCGTCATCGTCGATTTATAACCAGGTGGCACCACACGGGGGGATTCGTCCGGCTGCGCGGGGTCGCTCGCGGTTGGCCCTGACGCTCTTTGACCGTGAGGAGATCTCGAGAGGCATTGCGGCGCATCAATCGGCCCGATCGATGGCGAGACTGCTGGGCCGCTCGGCCTCGACGGTGAGCCGAGAACTCAAGCGCAATGGCGGCTATGATGGCTATCGAGCAGCATTGGCGGATGAGCAGGCCTGGGCTCGAGCCCAGCGCCCTAAACGTTGTAAGTTGGCGACCAATGCTTGGTTGCGGCGAGCGGTGGTCAAGAAGCTGAGATCGAATTGGGCACCCGAGCAGGTCGCCGGCTGGCTCAAGCGAGCCCATCCTGACGATGAGAGTTATCAGGTGTCACACGAGACGATCTATCGCAGCCTCTTTGTTCAAGCGCGCGGAGCACTTAAGAAGGAATTGCTTAGCCATCTTCGATCGAAGCGCACGATCCGCCGATCGAAACAGGCGGCCCTGAATGGCGATGGACGGGGGCAAATCAAGGATCTCGTCTCGATCCGTCAACGACCGGCTACGGTTGAAGATCGGGCGGTGCCTGGTCATTGGCAAGGCGATCTGTTGTCCGGGTCGAAGAACAGTTACATCGCGACCTTGGTCGAGCGTCACACCCGTTATGTGATGTTGGCGAAGGTGACCAATAAGGACACGCAGACGGTCGTTTGCGCGCTCATCAAGCAGGCCAAGAAGCTACCAAGTGAGCTCTATAAGTCGCTGACCTGGGACCGTGGCAAGGAGCTGACGGATCATCGACGCTTCACCTTGGCGACCAATATCGACGTTTACTTCTGTGATCCGCAGAGCCCATGGCAGCGCGGTTCCAACGAGAACACCAATGGTCTGCTGCGACAGTACTTTCCGAAGGGAACCGACCTGTCGGCACACTCGCAAGCCCACCTGAACAAAGTGGCACGTCAGCTCAACGAGCGACCACGCGAGACCTTGCAATTCGAAACCCCAGCAGAGAGATTTAACGCCTGTGTTGCGTCGACCGGTTGAGGCGGCACCCAAAAGCGGACAAACGATTGCGCCGCAGCGAATGTCCGCTAAGTGCCATTAGTGACCGACGCACCGCAAAAAGAAAGACCGCCAAATGCGGCGGCCTTGCTTCGGTGCGCGCGGGGCCGACCGACCGACGGAAATCCGGCTAGTGACGATGATGCTTGGGATGGCAGTGGTCGTTGTGCTGGTCGAACGCAATGCCGATGAAAGGCAGGAAAAAAGACGAATAGGCTTCCTGCAGCATCAATTCCCGGCATTGGGTTTGCGAAACGATGGCGGCGTTCAGAATAAGGCTCATGACCCCGGCCCCGAGGACAATGACAGGCCACGGCGTCGGTGAGGAGGGAGTCGGACACGGGATCGGCGCGGGAAGAGCCCCGGCAAAGGCGGTATCGGCAGTGAGCCAAACCGTGGGAACTAAGCCGCATCCATAAATACCCGCCCGGGCCGGCAAAAAAGACGGCGTCCAGAAGAACAATGCCGCCATAACGACAGTGGCTATCAGCTTGCGAAATTTCATACGCAGCCCCCAATATTTCCGATACCGACCGGCCAGCCCCACACTTTTATAAAGCCTGGCAAGCGCGCCGGGCAAGCCGCGCGGCCGGCCATTCCATGCATTATTTCGACGGCGACAGGCTGCATCGGCCCGCTCGGTCGGCGACGCGCGCGCTCGAAAATCGCCGCGCGACAATGCAATAGCGCAGGTCGACCCGTGGCTTAGCCGTCCTTGCCGACGCGCTCCGCCGTGCGCAGCGCAAGTGCGTGGATGGTGAGTGATGGCGCTTCGCCGCCGCCGGAGGAAGGAAAAACGCTGGCGTCCGCGATCCACAGATTGCGCCAGCGATGGCTGCGGCCGTCGACATCGACCACCGAGGCGGCCGGATCGGCGCCCATCCGGCAGGTGCCGAAGACATGGGTCGCGCCGAACCAGTCCCAGCTCGAATAGCTCTCGTAGATATCTTGCGCTCCGCTGGCGGCCAGGAGCTCGCGCGATTTTGCGGCCATGAAACGCAGGCGCGCGAGGTCGGACTCCGCCAGCCACGACGCGATGCGGGCGAGCGGGGTACCGAAGCGGTCGCGCCGTTCGGGATCGAGATCGATACGGCTGCTGCGATTGGGCAAACGCTCGCCGATGGCGCCGACGTGCAAGGAATGACCCCATAAACGGCGCATCGATTGGGCATGCGCACGGCCCCAGCCCGGAACTGCGCGCAGCGCGAAGGCGGCCAGTCCGCGCAGTGAATAGTCCGCGGAAGCGTTGTAGATACGGCAGCCGCCGATCACCCCCGGGATCGCGTCGGGCGCGTTGAAATCCCAGCAGATGGCGTCGTCGGGCAGGCCGCGGCGGCCGTGCTGCGGGTCAGGATGCAACGCGCCAACCGCGACTTCGAGCGTATCCATGAAGTTTTGCCCGATCTCGCCGCTTTCATTGGCAAGTCCGTTCGAAGCGAGCAGTAGGCGCGGCGTTTCGACAGCACCGCACGCCAGGATCACATGCGGGCAGGCGATGCGTTCGAGGCTGCCGTCGGGGCGCCCGACCAACACCGCGGCCACGCGATCCGCGCTGCCGGCTTCGATGCGCACCACCGGACTGTCGGGACGGACGGTACAGCGGCCGCTCGCTATGGCCGCCGCGATGAATGTAACATCGGCACTACCCTTGTCGCCGCGCGGGCAGCCTTTGTTGCAGGCGCCGCAATAATTGCACAGCGCGCGTCCATTCCATGGCAGCGACAGCGCGGCGCGGCTGTTGGCCTGCCAATCGAGGCCGAGCGCCGCCGCGCCGCGTCCTAAAGTTTTTGCGGCGTAGGACATAGGATGCGCCGGCAAGGGGAAAGCGCGCGAGCGCGAGCGCGCGCCTTGCGAGGCCGGGCCGGCTACGCCAATCAGTTGTTCGGCGCGCTGGTAGTAAGGCTCCAATTCGGCGTAATCGACCGGCCAATCGGCGGCGACGCCGAAACGGCTTTTCATTTTCATGGCATCGGGGTGCAGGCGGTGCGATTCCCCGGTGAAATGCAGCGTTGTGCCGCCTATGCCGCGAACATGATGGTATTTCTCCATCCAGCGCATGCCCGTCGTCACCAGCGGCCCCAGGCCCTTGCTGCTCGATACCAGCAAGGGCTCTTCGCCGATCAATTTTTGACCCGGGACGTAAGTGTACGAGCCGCTGCTGCCCGGCTTGTCCGGAAAATCGTGCGCGTCCCAATCGGCATCGGTCAACGGATAGTCGACCGTCGGATCGAAGTGCGGTCCGGCGTCGAGCAGCAGCACCTTCACGCCGCGCTGACACAGCCCATAGGTCGCTGCGCCGCCGCCTGCGCCGGCACCGACGATCACCACGTCCCAATCAGGCGCGCTTGTCATGCGGCGGACCTTGGAAATCGGGGAAGCCGGCGGGCTGCGGCGGGCCGGTATAGGGAAACGCTGTCTTGATCACCGGATCGTTGTAGTAGAGCAAGACGCCGAAAAACCGGAAGGTCGTCACGAATTTACGGGTGTCGCCGTCTTTCGATGCAAAGGCCGCGTCGACGGCGCCCTGCTTTGCGGCCTCGCCGAGCGCGAGGAAATCTTTGGCGCCCTGGCGTTCGGCCCAGGCGTCGAGCCAGGCGACGCCGTCCGCCATCAGCGGATAGAAGTCCGCCATCGCGAGGATGCGATGATGGATACCCAATTCGGATGCGCCGGGCAGCCCGTCGCCCGGGAACATCTGGTCGATGACTGCAGTCAACGTGCGTGTCTGGTGCTCGCTCAGGCGCAAACGCCAGAACGTGGAGAGATTGCTCCACAGCACGGCCGCCGCGCCGCCGAGCGACAACGCCCCGATGAGCTTGATGAACTCGCGCCGCTTCATGTCCGTCCCCAAGCTCAGGAGGCGGCATCGTATCGGTTTAACCGAGTACTTTGATAGTGGCTGAAACCGGCATCAAAAACATTGCCGCAGTGCACAGCCAATGTCGCAGTTGGGTCAGAAGCCGACAAGCCGTCCCTCAGCCAAAACCCAGCAATGGCCGCTGTTGTCCGAAAGCAGACAATCGCGGGCGCGGCTGGATCGTCCGCAATGTTCCATTAGAAGACATATAGATCGTCGCGACACGACCGGCTACTGTCACCATGCTAAGCATGAAGGGACAGGTGCCAACATGCGTTCATTGATTTGGATCGTGACTGTACTGGCTGCCGTCGCGATAAGTGGCGATGCGCTCGCGCAAAGCGCGGGCCCCTTCGACGGAAAGTGGACGACCGTGGTGTCATGCCCAGCGGCGGAGGGGGCCGGGAGTTTTACGCTTCTGGTTGATGCTGATGTCAAAGGTGGAGTTTTCAGCGGCGAGAAAGACGATAGGGGCAAGCCGGGCTGGTATTCGCTGAACGGGAAAGTCCAGTCGGACGGCGCGGTGGAGATTTTCGCCAGAGGCATCGTCAATTCGTCGAGATTGGCGGCGGGGAATGTTCCCGTGGGCACGGCATACGGCTATCCCATCACGGGCCGATTGGAGGGCACGAAGGGAACCGGCGCTCGGAAGGGAGGCCGTCCCTGCAGCGTGACTTTCACCAAACAGTAACATCGCGGTAGAGCGAGAACCCTCGTGAGCGCCACAGCCAAAGAGCTCGCTCATGTCGGCTTGAGGTCATTAGCGACCGAGCGATCCAGCACCCGTCGCCGACCAATGTCCGCTGTACACCCAATAGCGACCAGAAATATTGCAACGCGGCGAATGTCCGCTATGTGCCAATAGGCGACAACGCACCGCGGCAAACAGCATCTCTATTCGATCACCTCGTCGGCGGTATTGAGCAGCGCGGGTGACATAGTGAGACCGAATGAATGCGCGGTCTTGAGGTTGACAACGAATTGGAACTTGACCGGCTGTTGTACGGGAAGTTCGGCTGGGTTTGCGCCCTTAAGAATGCGGTCAACGTACCCAGCAGATCGGCGGAATATGTCGATGGTATCTGGCCCATACGCCATCAGGCCGCCTTCGATGGCGAACTGCCGATAAACCGAAATAGCGGTCAGCCGATTTTCTCCTGCAAGCTGCGCGATCCGCTTGATGTTGACGATGGTGAACGGGTCGGGTCCGATGATCAGGCTGTTGTCCTGCTTGTGAGCCAAACCGTTGATCGCTGTTTCCATCTCAGCGAGCGTAGCGACAGGTATAGGTACAAGTTCAGTTGCGCCCGGTAGGCGCGTGGTTTCGATCTCTTGCAGGAGATGTGCGTAGAAAGGGGCAGTATTTGGATTAAACAGCAACGCGGCACGGGTGATATTCGGCGTCACGTCCTTGAGTAGCCCGATCCATTTTCCGATCAGTTCTGGGTCGATGAAACTGAACCCGGTGATATTGCCGCCCGGACGCGCCAAACTCTTCACGTCGCCAAGTCCAACCGGATCGGTGGCCAAGACGAAAACGATTGGAATGGATCCAGCGATCTCTTTCAATGCTTCGACACTCGGTGTGCCGTTGGCGAGAATCATGTCGGGCGCGAGCGCCACAAGTTCCTCTGCATAATGACGGATGAGCTCGACTTTTCCACCCGCCCACCGATATTCAACTCGGATGTTCTGACCCTCTTTCCAGCCGAGCTCCACTAGTCCTTGACGGAATGCCGCGATACGCGCCGTGCTCTCGGGATCGCTTTCAGTGATCGGCATCAGTACGCCGATCCGCCGCATCCCCTCTGGCTGCTGCGCATGTGCGACAAGCGGCCACGTAACCGCGCCGCCAATCAGCGTGATGAACTCGCGTCGCCGCATGTCCGACCCGAAGCTCAGGAGGTGGCATCTTAACGGCTCAAACGAGTACATTGATAGGGGCTGAAACCGGCAAATCATTACCGCAGCGCACAGCGAATGTCGCTCATGGGTCATGTGTGGACGGCGCCTGATTGGCAAGAGCTTTTTTGACGTTGCTGCAGCATTGGTCGGTGCGGTCATGTGTCCGGCCTGTTTGTGCGGCGTGCATGGCCGCTGGCCATAATGCTTTTCGCGGATCGGGTCCCAATCGTAAGCCCGCACTCGAAGGTGCTATGACCCATACGGGTTCTCCCGATCCATCGATCGACCTTGTCTGCATTACGTCGTTTGCCCTCACCAATTCGTTTGGCCTATCTGCGCGCTGGCATTCTTCATGCTGCCAACGTCAGCATCGGCTTGTTGTATCTCTCCTTTCGACCCAACCATCCTACGCCATCTCGATGCCGCAGCGTAGGCGCCGTCCACAGCATCATAAGCGGACAAACCGTACCCCAGCCAGCACCGAGCAATGTCCGCTGTTGTCCGAAAGCGGACATTCGGGGGGCGAGGTCAGTTTGTCCGCTATGTGCCATTAGCAGACTCATGCACTGCAGCATGGTCGGCGCAAAAAGAAAGACCGCCAACTGCGGCGGGCTCTCGAAATCCGATCGGGTGTTTTGATCAGGTGACTACGTTCTTGCGCTTTCTACGCGAGCCGCGCAGGGCAGCGCGCAGTGAGCGCCTCCGCACTGCAAGAAGCGGCGCAAAAATGGTCGCATGCGCTGCAGGCTAACGGAACGCGCGAAATATGAAGACTGCACAGACCCACGGAAGGATGATGAGTGCATAGCCCAGCAATCCGAAAATGGGCCTTTCGTATTTACCCAATCTCATTGCCGTCCCACGGTTCGAAACCGAAGGAAACTCAGCGCGCACCAGCTTTAACGCTTGATCGCGTTGAGCGGCTGGGCGGCGACAAGGCCAACCCAGATCGGTTAGTTGCGGTACCCTCTCTGCATCAGTTGCTAAGGATTGGTAGTATCGTGCCAGCCTGATAAAATTCTCGGCAACATCCCGATCGATACATTGCGCCGCGGTCTCCCGGCATCGGTCCGCATGCGATAGGAGCAATTTCTTATCAATCACCACCGCCTCCCCATATTCGAGGCCCCATGATGTCGAACCAAGTATCGCTCAGAAAGTTCGTATCATCCGATGAGATTGCCCAATGGATTGCAAACAGCGATCGAAAAAAATAGTCAACCAGCCTTCTCTATGCGGAACTTCCCTCGGTTTCTCGGCGCAGCAAAACAAAAAAACCGCCTCGTGGCGGCTCTCCAAAAGCCGATCAGGTGTTTTAATCAGGCTGCTGCGAGGGCAGCGGAGTCATTCTTTCTACAGTTTTAAATCATTTTTCGTGTGGGTTTGAATCCTTTGTAGAGCGCGCCCAACTCAACATCATATCGAACACTTGCCTTGGCCCGATGGCGGAGCGGATACGCAGGGGTGATGCATCACCCTTCAGCCTTGGTTCAATTCCAAGGTCGCGCCTCCAGATTTAGCCCATCACACAGTGGCATTATCGTGTGGTAATCTGCCCGCTGATAGGGAACAGCATGCGGCAGCCGTCTAGCACTACCTGGGGGGAGAAAATTGTAGTGGTAATTGCAGTGCTTTTTTTTCGCGCTGATGGCGGTCGTATTCCTCTATGCCTACAAAGCTGTTTTCTAGGTTTCCGGGGCCTACGCCAGATCGACCGGATTGGGCGCAATTGCAAACGGGCCGAATTCAATTCCGAGACTGAGCCCGCGAGTCGGCCGGAGGGCCGTTAATACGATTGGACTCCCGCTTAGATTTTTCCTTTAGCCCCAAAGCTTTTCACACATAATTTCAAAACTTTTGGAAAAACAAAAAATCCAAAAAAATACGAAAAATTTATCCAGCACTATTGGTTAGCGGTGCTCACCCGGATTCCGAATTATGCTAATAATGAGAATCATTTGATGGAGGCGGCCTATGGAACCGCACGCCCCAACTCATGCCACGGGGAAGATCATCCTTCCTGATATGAGATCAATCTCATGTGCCATACTGGATATTTCAGACAAAGGTGCGGCTCTAAAGGTACCAAGCGTTCTTGGAATTCCAGACACTTTCGATATTTTGATTGGGCCGGGAGTAACATCGCGCCATTGCCGGGTTACGAATAAAGCGCCAAACAGGCTCGACGTTTCATTTGAATAAATAGACAAGATCGCGCTTACCACCACCAATCCTAAAAATAATCGCAAATAAAAAATCCAGACGAGCTGTTCTCAAGTTGATTATTTGCGCTCCTTGGATGGTGCTGTAGCACTCGGGATGATAGCAATTTTGCACTGAGCTTTTTCGTACCAGTCACGATCCTTCATAGGCGCAGTGATGTAGTGCCTGCGCGGGATGACAATTAATTTGGTTTTCTGTTGATCAGCAACCTTCTCGATCTTCGAATCTTGGGACATTTTGCCCCCCCCGCGCTAGGGGGATGCTAGATGCCCTTTCTTGCGTACTCCTGTGAAGAATTTCACAGCAAATTCAATTCTTGCTTTTTATCCACAGAAAGACCGCCAGTGCGCAGGCTGTGTGAGAACTAGACGAGTCAGATAGGATAGGCCGCATCAACAACGATGCGGCCTTTTTCATGAGCTACGTTCGGGGCGATGATCGTGGTCAGGCAGCGCTGCTGCCGGCGGCGATTGAGGACTATGTGGCGGCTGATGCGCCGGTTCGGGTGATCGACGCATTTGTGGACGGGCTCGATGTGAATGGGCTCGGGTTCGGGCGATCGGTGCCGGCAGCAACCGGGCGGCCTCCCTACGATCCTCGGGATCTACTGAAGCTGTATGTTTATGGCTACCTGAACGAGGTGCGCTCATCGCGTCGGCTGGAACGTGAGTGTTCTCGCAATGTCGAGGTGATGTGGCTTCTGCGTCGGCTGGCGCCCGACTTCAAAACGATTGCGGACTTTCGCCGCGACAACGGTGCAGCCATCGTGGGGACATGCCGGGCTTTTGTGCTGTTCTGCCGGGATCAGGGCCTGTTCACGGCGCGGTTGGTAGCGCTCGACGGGTCGAAGTTCCGTGCAGCAGCCAGCACCAAGCGGGTTATGGGCCGGCGAGAGATTGCAGAAGAGGCCGTCCGTCTCGACCGCCGGATCGCCGAATATCTGGCCGGTTTGGATGAGAGCGACGCTCGCGAACCTGATGAAGCACCGAACGCGACGGCGGCAGCGCTTCAAGTCCTCAAATCACGACGCGTTGAACTCGATCGGCTGACCGCCAAGCTCGATGCCGAGGAGCGCACCACGCTGGTGGAAGGCGAGCTCGATGCCCGACCGATGGGGATTGGCAAGGGACCGAAGCCGCCGTCCTACAACGTGCAAACGGCCGTCGATGCCGACAGCGGCCTCATCGTCCACCATGAGGTGACCAGCGAGCCCAATGACACCCGCCAGCTATACCCAATGGCGAAGGCAACAAAGGATACGCTCGGCGTTTCAAATGTGACGGTCGTGGCCGATTCCGGCTACTCAAGTGGCACGGCTGCTGCGGCCTGCGAGGCTGACGGCATCACGGCCTGCGTGCCGACCAATCGGTCGATACACAGTCAGAACGGCGGCACGATGTTTGGCCGGTCGGCCTTCGTCTACAAGCCGGAGGCGGACACCTATATCTGTCCGGCGGGTCATGTTCTCGCCCGCAAGCAGGAGGCGCTGCGTCGCGATCGTCTGATCCTCTATGCGGCACGCGATTGCACTGGCTGCTCACTCAAGCCGCGCTGCACGACCGCAGAGCGTCGCTTTGTCAGTCGCCATCTGCATGAGGACGCGCTGGAACGAATGAATGCCCGTTTTCAGGCTGATCCGAGCCTCATCCGCCAGCGCCGATGCGCTTCTGAACACCCCTTCGGAACCATAAAGAGAATGACCGCCGGCGGGCGGTTTCTCACAAGAGGTCTCACCAAAACCCGTGCAGAAGCAGCGCTCAGCGTGCTCGCCTACAATATCATTCGGACCATCAATCTCATCGGTGCTGCCACCCTCAGGGCAAGTCTCGCCTGAGCAACGAAAAAAGAGGCTCCGGAAAACGAAGCCTCTTACTTTTCACACGGCCTGCAGTGCGGCGGTCTCTCCGAAGTCCTATCAGCTCTATAAATTGAGGCCGCCATGCGGGGGGAGCACATGACGGCCTCGGGGTTAGACAAGGGCTGGGGCGGGGATGGGGGCTCCCTTGTCAATTATGCTGCGTAGATCGATTTGGCCTAGCGGATAACGGAACCATTGCGGTCGGTGAAGACCACCGGCCCGCCGGCCTTGATCACGGTCGGGGCCTGCGCGGTCAGGATATCGGTGCCAAGATTGAGTTGTTGCGCGGCAATGCCGATCACGGCGATCAGCAGCGCGGCTGCAAAGCCAACCAATACGATTTTGAGGTGGGTAGAACGGTCTACCGTGTACATCGACCAATTCATGGCAATCTCCTACGCCGACGCCCATTTGTTGGGCTTGTCCCCTGAAGAAAACATCTCTCGTGAGCCGACAAATACGCGCAAAGCGTTCAATAAGAAGTGCGAAAAGTCACAGTGCGGAAACAGGCTACATGGTGGCCGCCGTCTGGACTTAACCCGAATCGTCTTGGGCGCTATTTTCTGACATGACGCGCTACAAGGGCCGCAAAAGCCAAAAAGCTATCGAGCGGGAGTTTCCTCACGTCGTGGAGATTGCCGTGCCTCCAGGCGGGCTCGGAAAGCGGTTGGACGCCATGCACGACTTCCACCGATCGAGAGGCATCCAAGCATGTCTGGGGCTTGGTCGCCGCGACGAGGGCCGTGATTACCTTCGCTGGTACTTCGTTAGTCCTACAGCGGCCGCGGCTTTTGCAGCCGAGTTCGCCGGCACGTTAATTAAAACACCGCGCTGATCGCCGATTGAGCCGGTTCCGGCCTTTACGCTTTTGCAACCTAGCGCGCCTATCGTCCAATCGTCCTACTGGTTCAGTGTACTAGGGCTCCGACCACACCCGCGCGGGTTTAGTCGGGGCCCTTTTCATTTAGGCAAGCGGCCGGCTGACCGACAAATGTACGCTCTTGTCCAATAACGGACAAAATGTTGCGGTGCCGCGATTGTCCGCTAAGTGCCAGTAGCGACCAACGCACCGCAGCAAACAGCATCGTAATTCGATCACATGGTCGGCGACCAGCAAAATGGGCTGCGGAATGCCCGGTCTGCGCAATTAAATCAACTCAAATTGCCCGTGTTTTGTTTCGAAATTCGAAGTTGAGTTAGATCAAAGCCGGCGCGCCAATGGCGCAGCATGGTGGCGGCAACAAACGAGGCATGATCATGCCGGTGTCGCTGCCAACCAAGGCCCGCGCCCAAATGGCGCGCGCACGCGAACGTAAGCCGATCCAAGCGGTCGACTGGCTTGGAGTCTGGGCGCTGTCGGTTGGCGTCTGTGCGGTTGCACTTGCCGCCGTGGTTTATTTTATGGGCGGCGACAATATCGGCGCCGCGCTGGTTCTTGTCAGCGCCGTTGGGCTCGTCGCCCTTTTCCTTCGTGCCGGCGCCGCGCGCGCATAGCGCAACCGGGCCGGTAGAAAATCAGATCTCAATCGGCTGCCACCGGATCGCGGTATTGAACATGGCCGCCCGCACGCGCCCAACCGAATAAGCCGTGCCGTATAGTCTCGGGCTTTCCTTGCTGTCGCCCTGCACCACGACGACGTCGGTGGCGACTTCGCCGCGCAACAGCATTTTCTCGCGCATGCGCGCGCCGATTTCGTCCGCTTCCACGGCATCGATAATGTCGTCCTTCACTCTGATCGCATAGATGGCGGTCCGCCGGGTCTCGCGCACCGTGCCGTAAACATAGCTTCGCATTGTCTGCCGCCCCATGAAAAGGAACGGGCGCCGCTTCCGGCTCTTACAAGAGGCGGCGCCCGTTCAACGCGTCGCGGCTAGTGGAACAGCTTCATCGCATTGATGACCGTCTCGATCACGCCCCAAGCGAGCGGGATACCAACGAAGCCCCAGGCGAGGGCGAGCTTCAGCCCCATCGACGTTTCTGCGTTTTCCATAGTTGTTCTCCCTTACGCGCCGGCCGGTTCGCCCGCGGCGGCAATTTCCGCCTGGGCGCGTTCGGCTTCATGGTCGGGTTTCATGTGGAAGCGATGGTGCACGGCCTTGATCATGTAGTTGCAGATAAAGCCGATCACTAGCAGCCCCGCCATGATGTACATGGTGGTGTTGTAGGCCTGTGCCTTCGGCACGCCGTGGTCGATCTGGTATTGGCGGATGTAGTTCACCAGCACCGGCCCGAAGATGCCAGCCATAGACCACGCCGTGATTAACCAGCCGTGGATCGCGCCCACATAGCGGGTGCCGAACATGTCCTTGAGATAGGCCGGCACGGTGGCGAAGCCGCCGCCATACATGGAGATGATCACCAGGAAGCAGAGCACGAATAGCGCCACGCTACCGATTGATCCGGTCCATGGCACCGTGGCGTAGAGCACCGTTCCGATCGCGAAGAAGCAGAAATAGGTGTTCTTGCGTCCGATGTAGTCTGAGGTCGAGGCCCAGAAGAAGCGCCCGACCATGTTGAACAGGCTGAGCAGGCCGACGAACCCGGCGGCCGCAAGCGGCGAAACTTTGCCGGGGAACATTTCCTGCGTCATGGCGGAAGCCTGTCCGAGCACGCCGATGCCGGCGGTCACGTTAAGACAGAGCACCCACCAGATCAACCAGAACTGCGGCGTCTTAATCGCGTCATAGACGTAGACGTCGTTCTTGGTGATGAGCGGCTGCGCCACCACCGGCGGCGTGTAGCCTTCCGGTTTCCAGCCCGGCGCCGGCACGCGCACGATCCACGCGCCGACCATCATGAAGATGAAGTAGATGATGCCAAGACCGATAAAGGCTTCGGCGACGCCGACATGCGTCGGCGAGGAGAAGCGCGCCATCAGCCACACCGACAGCGGCGAGGCGATGAAGGCGCCGCCGCCGAAGCCCATGATGGCCATGCCGGTTGCCATGCCGGGGCGGTCGGGGAACCATTTGATTAGCGTCGACACCGGCGAGATGTAACCGAGGCCGAGGCCGCAACCGCCGATCACGCCGTAACCGAGATAGACGATCCACAGTGTGTGCAAATAGACGCCGATCGCGGACACCAAGAAGCCACCGCCGAAGCAGCAGCCAGCAGTGAACATTGCGCGGCGCGGCCCGCCTTCCTCGACCCAGCGGCCCATCACCGCCGCCGAAGCGCCGAGGAAAAAGATCCCGATGGAGAAGATCCAGCCGAGGCCCGTTAACTTCCAATCAGCCGGCGTCGATTGCGTGATGCCGAGCAGTTTGGTCATCGGCAGATTGAACACGCTGAACGCATAAGCCTGGCCGATGCACAGATGGATACAAAGCGCGGCCGGCGGCACCATCCACCGGCTAAATCCTGGTTTTGCAATCGTGTGATTGCGATCGAGTATCGAGAGCAAGCTCATCGCGGCGTTCCCCCTATTGAGTTTTTTTAACAGTTATGTTCGGCAGACTGACGGACGTATCGTCGTCCGAAATCTGTATCGGCAGACTACGAGTGGAAATTTTTTGAATCAATAAATGTCTTAGGACGTCTTCAGCTGTCTTGCCGTCGGCGGAAAAATAATTTTGCGATAGCGAAGAGCTATAGACATGCAGCGCATTACAAAATTGTAATTTTTAATTCTCAGCACTTATGTTGTGTGGGCCGTCGCGATAGTTGCAATCGTCCATGCGACTAAAGGCGAATGTGTCCGCGTGCTCCGGCAGCATTCAGGGGGCCGCATGGTGCCTGGTCATAGGCTGTTGCGATGCACGCTCCATGTCTGCTCTGGGTCATAAGCGGACAAACCGTCACTAGCCCAAAACCCAACTTTGTCCGCTTTGGTCAGCCAGCTCAACCGATCGACGCAACACTTGCGTAACGCTTACCAAATACTCGCCTAATCGCTCTCAAGATCCCCGGCTGCCCGCGTTGCCAAAGCTGCTGGTTTCTCGGGCCGTAGTGAGCCCTGGACGACATTTTTCGCTCATCAGCCCATGCCCTCTATCTCTTTATGTACGCGATAAGTGTTGCGTCGATCGGTTAAGACCACCTCCGAAAGCGGACAAACTATTGCGACGCAGCGATTGTCCGCTATGTGCCAATAGGCGACAACGCACCGCAGCAAACTCCGCACAATGTGCGAAACAACATAAAATTTGTCACATCTGCGTCATCGTATCTAAGCCAATTGCCATTTATAAAGAGCCGACAAATAATTTTCGTCGGGAGGCAAAAATGAATTCAAAACGATACCGAAGCCTATTGGCCGAAACGACAGACGAACATCTTCGCTACGAGTTTTTAAAGCTAATAGCGCAGGAAGGACGTCAACATTATATGTTGCAGATCGCCGACCCCGGCATTAAGGCGTTTGCGGAAATTCGATCCTTCTGCCCGAAGGCCGCTCCGCAATTCAACGTCAACGCTGTGATGAGAATAATACCGCGCAATCGAAACATTGCCGCACCTCCGACGCCGGACTGTGCCGTCAGCCTAGGTTAATTAGCCCGCCGCATCGATGGCTCGCTTCACCGTCATAGGGTGCCAGCGCCTGCCCTATTCCAGCCCGTCCCAAAACACTCAGCGTGCGTTTGCTCTCGACATCCTTAAACCGCCACCATCGCGCGGCCATCGAACCATTGGGCGTCCTATTGAATTTCCGGGCCCAAAAAGCTCGCAAGTTCAGGGGCGTCCGCACGCTTCCGGGGCCATGTTTGCCGTATAATTGCCGTACATTGGCAAAAGCCGGGCCGCTATAAATGCGGTTGCCGAGTTAAATTATTGATAATATGTTGTTTTTTATGGCGCTCCCTAGGGGACTCGAACCCCTGTTTTCGCCGTGAGAGGGCGACGTCCTGGGCCGCTAGACGAAGGGAGCTTGGGCCAAGGCCTATCGAGATAGCCTCGTTCCCCGGGCCACGCAAGCATTCCGGCCAGATGGCCGATCTTGCAGCCGGCGGCGCGGCAATCCACCCTGTTCGAGGATTTCGGGAGCCCTTCGTATGATCGACAAAATCGCCAGCCTCGTAAATGCCGACGCCAAATTGGTCCACCGCGGCCGCTTCGTAGACACCACGTTCATGATCGCCATCGACGAGGCCGACACGCTGATCCGCGTCGAGCACGGCCGCATCGTCAAAGTGACGCCTGGGCCGTTCATCACGCCGGACTACAGTTTCGCGCTACGTGCCTCGCGCGCCGTCTGGGAAAAATTCTGGCAACCGCTGCCGCCGCTCGGCTTCACCGACATCTTCGCGCTGGTGAAACAGAAATTGATGCGCGTGGAGGGCGACATCCATCCCTTCATGGCCAACCTGCTCTACTTCAAGGGCGTGATCGCCGCGCCGCGCCGGGAGGCAAAACAATGAGCCCGCGCTTCGAACCCATTACCGGCCGCTATCTGCATCTCGATTTGCTCGGCAAGCCGCACCGGCTTTACGTCGAGGAGGCGGGCCAAGGCATCCCCCTGCTCTGCCTGCATACCGCCGGCTCCGACGCGCGGCAATATCGCGGGCTGATGAACGACGCGCGCATCACGTCCAACTTCCGCGTCATCGCTTTCGACATGCCCTGGCACGGAAAATCGTCGCCGCCCGCCGGCTGGCAGGATGCCGACTACCAGCTCACCTCGCGCGATTATGTGCGCATGATCGTGGAGGTCACCGATGCGCTGGCGCTGGACAAGCCAGTCGCCATGGGCTGTTCGATCGGCGGGCGCATCGTGCTACATCTCGCGCACGAATGCCCCGAGCGTTTCCGGGCGCTGATCGGGCTTGAATCGGCCGCGCACACCGACCCCTATTACGATGTCAGTTGGCTCAACCGGCCCGACGTGCACGGCGGCATGGTATGCGCCGGCGTCGTCTCCGGCCTGGTGGCGCCGACCGCGCCGGCCGCCGAACGCTGGGAAACGCTGTGGCACTACATGCAAAGCGGGCCAGGCGTGTTCAAGGGCGATCTCCATTTTTACATGATCGACGGCGACATTCGCGACAAAGTCGGCCAGATCGACATCACGCGCTGCCCGCTCTATCTCCTAACCGGCGAATATGATTATTCCTGCACCGCCGAGGGCACGCTCGCGGTCGCCGAACGCACTGGCGCGCAAGCCACCATCATGAAAGGCCTCGGCCATTTCCCGATGAGCGAAGACCCGGCGACGTTCAACGGCTATCTGCTACCGGTACTGGAGAAGATCAAAACGCTTTAAGGTTTCGCTTCCAGTTGCAGCCGCCCCAGCGGCTTGAGCGAATCGGGATCGAAGGTGCGGATCTCGGTGACGCCATTGACCTCGATGGTCACCACAATGTGGTCGGCGCCGACCGCGGTCGAGACCACCTTGGCGCCGGCCGGCAGCGTGGCGGTGACGTCGGCGAAAGACGGCGCGCTTTCTTTCACCTGAAAAAGGCGGTAGCCGATGACGACGAGCACAAGCGCGAGGACGACGAAGGTGGCCGCGGTGACGATCACCATCATCCGGCGCACTTTCCCAATCGTCGCCGCTGCTTCCGGATCGAGCGGCTTCTGGTCGTCGGACATCGTCTAAACCATGGCTGATGAAACAATCGAGACGGTCAATATCGCCGCTGAGGAGCACGGCCTTCGGCTCGACCGCGTGCTGGCCGCGCGCATTCCTTCGCTATCGCGCTCGCGCCTAAAGGCGCTGATCCTCGACGGCCAAGTCGCGGTCGCGGCGCGCACGATCCGCGATCCTGCCATGCACGTCAATTCCGGCAACACTGTCACCGTCACGCTGCCGGCGCCGGCAGAGCCCAAGCCGGCGGGCGAGCCGATCCCACTCGATATTGTTTTTGAGGACGACGCGCTGATCGTGATCGACAAGCCGAAAGGCCTGGTGGTGCACCCGGCCGCCGGCCACGCCAAGGGTACGCTGGTCAACGCGCTAATCGCCCATTGCGGCGATAGTCTATCCGGCATCGGCGGGATCAAGCGGCCCGGCATCGTGCACCGGCTCGACAAAGACACCACCGGGCTAATGGTGGTGGCCAAAACCGACGCCGCCCACCGCGCGCTCTCCGTCCAGTTCGCCAACAAGGCCGACAACGGCACAACGCGCTTTCAGGCTGAGTGGGAACCGGTCAGCCGCCCGGAAAGCGCGCTCCCTAAAGAAGCTAGGCCGCGTCCGGACGCAAAACCGGTTCCCACTTTTGCTGGACGCGGCCTAAGGCGCGGCTATCTGGCTCTGGTCTGGGGCGTCCCCGGCCGCCCCCAGGGCACCATCGACGCCCCGCTCGATCGCCACCCCAAATCCAGAGACAGACGGGCGGTGCGCGAGGGCGGACGGGCGGCGGTGACGCATTGGCAGGTGCTGGAGCGGTTCGCGGGGCCGGGCGGCAAGCCGGTGGCGAGCCTTTTGGCCTGTACACTCGAAACCGGTCGAACGCACCAGATCCGGGTGCATCTGGCCCATATCGGTCATCCGATCCTGGGGGACGCCACTTACGGCACCGGCTTCAAGACCAAGAATAGCCTGCTTTCCCCCGACGCCCGCGCCGCCCTGGGGGCCCTTGGAAGACAGGCTTTGCATGCTTATTTACTTGCTATTGAACACCCCCAAACCGGAAAAAGCTTGCGGTTCCAATCGGAACTGCCGGCCGATTTGCGTCGTTTACGTGATGCCCTGGCCGCGCAGAGCCGCAACCATGGATCGCGGCAGACGAAATAAGCAATTCAAGACAATGGCTTGGTAGGGACCACCGGGGTCACGGCGACGTGACGGGCGCATACTGGTTTTATGCGTCTTACTCGGCTATGCTGCACTTGCGATTAAGCTTTCGCGGTCGCAAAATCGGATGCGTGCCGTCGGCTCGGGGAGCGGCGGCGACAATCGCCCGCCGATTCATCGGGGGCAAATAAGGAGGGCGCTATCATGGCCCGTTCTGCCGCTTTGCCGGCACTCAAGGCCGAATCCGGCCTTTCACACTACCTGGAAGAAATCCGCCGGTTCCCGATGCTGGAACCGCAGGAAGAATACATGCTGGCGCGCAGCTGGCGTGAGCACGGCGATCGTGAGGCCGCGCACAAGCTCGTCACCAGCCATCTCCGCCTCGTCGCCAAGATCGCCATGGGCTATCGCGGCTACGGCCTGCCGATTTCGGAAGTGGTTTCCGAGGGCAATGTCGGCCTGATGCAGGCGGTCAAGCGCTTCGAGCCCGAGAAGGGATTTCGCTTGGCCACCTACGCCATGTGGTGGATCAAGGCCGCGATCCAGGAATACATCCTGCGCTCGTGGTCGCTGGTGAAGATGGGCACCACTGCCAACCAGAAAAAGCTGTTCTTCAACCTGCGCAAGGCCAAGAGCAAGATTTCCGCGCTCGACGAAGGCGACCTGCGGCCCGACCAGGTCAAGGTTATCGCCAAGCGGCTGGGCGTCAACGAGCAGGACGTGGTCGACATGAACCGCCGCCTCGGCGGCGACGCCTCGCTCAACGCGCCGATCCGCGACGATGGCGAAAGCGGCGAATGGATGGATTGGCTGGTCGACGACGCGCCCAGCCAGGAGCGCATCCTCGCCGAGCACGAGGAAAGCGACAACCGCCATCAGGCGCTTACGGCTGCGCTCGACGTGCTCAACGAGCGCGAGCGGCGCATCTTCGAGGCGCGCCGGCTGGCCGACGATCCGATCACGCTGGAAGATCTGGCCGCCGAATTCGGCGTCTCGCGCGAACGCGTGCGCCAGATCGAGGTGCGCGCCTTCGAAAAGGTGCAGAAGGCGGTGAAAAACCGCGTCGCCGCCATGGAACAACCGAAGGCTACGCCGGCCGTCTCGGCGACGGTGCACTAAGCCGGGCGACGCGATATCCAAAACTACAAATGGCCGGGTTAAGCTCGGCCATTTTTATTTTATCTCTCCCCACCTCGCGGGGAGGGTGGCGAGCAAAGCGAGCCGGGTGGGGAGACTCCCGTTTAAATTTCTGCGTAACCCCACCCCGATCGCGCTTCACGCGATCAACCCTCCCCTTTCAGGGGAGGGATAGGAGAACTACTGCCCCCAGGCCCGGAACGCTTCCTCGAAGGCGCGCACGCCGGGGGTGCCTTTCTCCAGCGCCATGATGGCGCGCTTGCCGCTGGTATAGACGATCGGGATGTCGAACCAGTCGCGCTCCTTCAACAGCTCGATATTGCGCTGCACGTCGACGTCGACCGCCGACAGGCCGATCAGGAAATAGCCGTTGGTCACCTTGACCGCAAGGCCGGCGAGCGGCACGCCGCGCGCCTGCTCGTCCTGCTTCATCAGCACGCCGGGCACGTTGCCGATGCCGCCTTCAGGGAAATCCGCCGGCAGCGTGAACATGATCTCGATGGTGTGGCTCGCCGGCAGCGCCTTGTCGGTGTTGCGGCGGAGCGACCAGGTCATGCGCATGTGCCGCTCGGGAATTTCCACGTCGGCGCGGATCGCGAGCTCGGGAGCAAGCCCCGGCCCCGGCGACACCGTCTCGGTGCGCCAGAGCGCCGAGCCGACAAAACGCTTGCCTTTCGGATCGTTCGGGTCCTCGTCGTACAGCACGACCTTTTGCGCAACCGCGGCGGCCGGTGCGTTGACAGGCGCGGTCGTTCCGCCGGCGGCTCCGACGCGATCGGGAATCTTCGGCTTACTGGTAGGCGTGGCCGCTTGCGGCTCGGGCGCCGGCGTGCTGCGGAAACTCGCCACCATCGACATGATCGCGTGACGTTGCCAGTAGGCGCCGCCGGCCAAACCGGCCAGCACCAGCAGCAGCAGGACGAATCTGATCGCGCGGCCATACGAGCGCACCGGCCGCCGGTAGACTTGCTCTTCCGGTTCGAAACTTGGCGGCGAATGGGCCAAGGCCTCCGCCTGCGCAGGCGAGCCCTCGCCGTCCGCAAACGGGGCGCCGTGCAACGGCTCGGCCCCGGACGGCGGCTCGAAGTAATGCTCGGCCGGCGGCTGACCGTGCCCGCCGGGCATCGCATCGTAGAGTTCGTGGGCCGACCGGTTGGCCGCCGCGGCCGCATCGCCGAGACCTTCGGCATCGGCCACCGTGTCACGCAAGCCGCGCAGGCCCCGGTCTGGGGCGGTGGCCGTTGCCGCGGCTGCTTCCGGGCGCATACGCCTGACTGCATCCGCCTCGACCTTGCGGATCGCGTCTTCCAGCGCCAGCCGCTCGCGCGTAATGTCTGATTCGTCGAGCACCGGCTCGACGCTGCGCAACTGCGCGACCAGCGCGGCCCGCGCGCGTTCATACAGCGCACGGCGAATTTCGCCCGTGCTCTTGTCGAGGCCGTTAACGGCGCGTGAGATCAGGGGAAGATAGTCAGCCATCGTTCACTAAAGTGACCCTGCAATGTTGTCTTTTTTCCGTAATCATAGCTCGAACGGGTTCTTCATCAGGATGGTGTCCTCGCGCTCCGGGCTGGTCGAGAGCAGCGTCACCGGACATCGAACCAATTCCTCGATTCGGCGCACATATTTTATCGCCTGCGCGGGCAATTGCGCCCACGAGCGCGCGCGCGCCGTGCCTTCGTGCCAGCCTTCGACGGTCTCGTAAATCGGCTCGACCCGGGCCTGGGCGTGCTCGCTAGCCGGCAGATAATCGATCTCGCGGCCGTCCAAACGATAGCCGCCGCAGACTTTCACCTCATCGAAGCCGTCGAGGATGTCGAGCTTGGTGAGCGCAATGCCGTCGATGCCGCTGGTGCGCACCGTTTGGCGGACCAGCACGGCATCGAACCAGCCGCAACGCCGCTTGCGACCGGTCACGGTGCCGAATTCGCGGCCGCGCTCGCCGAGGCGTTCGCCGATCTCGTTCTGCTGTTCGGTCGGGAATGGGCCGGCGCCGACCCGCGTCGTGTAGGCCTTGCAGATGCCGAGCACGTAATCGATCGCGCCCGGGCCAAGGCCGGAGCCTGTGGCTGCCTGCGCCGCGACCGTGTTGGATGAGGTCACGTATGGATAAGTGCCGTGGTCGATGTCGAGCAGCGCGCCCTGCGCGCCTTCGAACAGGATGCGTTTGCCCTCGCGTCGCTTGGCATCGAGCAACGACCAGACCGAATCCATGTACGGCAGGATTTTCGGCGCCACCGCAGCCAGTTCGTCGTAGACGTCACGCGACGCGATCTCTTTCATGCCAAGGCCTCGGCGCAACGCATTATGATGCGCCAGAAGACGCTCAATCTTGCCATTGAGCATTTGCAGATCGGCGAGATCCATGACGCGGATCGCACGGCGGCCAACCTTATCCTCGTAGGCGGGGCCGATGCCACGACCGGTCGTGCCGATCGCTGCCTTGCCCGATGCGGCCTCGCGCGCCACGTCAAGCTCTTGGTGCAGCGGCAGGATGAGCGTTGCATTCTCGGCAATCCGCAGATTGTCGCGGCTGACGGTTACGCCCAGTTGCTTAAGCCGGGCGATTTCGTCGACCAGGGCCCGCGGATCGACCACCACGCCGTTGCCGATGATGGAGAGCTTGCCGCCGCGCACGACGCCGGACGGCAACAGCGATAATTTGTAGGTGACGCCGTCGATCACCAGCGTGTGGCCGGCGTTATGGCCACCCTGAAAACGGACGACGATATCGGCCTGTTCGGACAGCCAGTCGACGATCTTGCCCTTGCCTTCGTCGCCCCACTGCGACCCGACAACCACCACATTCGCCATCAGACGTGCACCCTCGCGTCAGCGCCCCGGACACTGACGCCGGGCGGTGCCGGCCAGGTCCACCTTCGGATAAAGGAAGCAGACGGCCGAGGCAAGGCGCAGAACGCCGTGCGGAGGGCCCCGGACGGCAACTCCCAAGGAGTTGATATTACGCTGCTATTTCTAAAAATGCAGCGGCTTGGCCTGCTGCACCTGCGGCAGCGCGCGCACCTTGGCAAGCACCTCGTCGGGCAGTTCGCCGTCGATCTCGATCAATGCGATGGCGTTGGCGCCGGGCGCTTCGCGCCCGACATGGAAGGTGGCGATGTTGATGCCGGCCTCCCCGAGCGTTGACGAGAAGCGGCCGATGAAGCCCGGCTTGTCGAGATTGGTGATGTAGATCATCGAGGGCCCGAATTCGGCGTCCATGCGAATGCCCTTGATGTTGACGATGCGCGGGCGGCCGTCGGCGAACACAGTGCCCGATATGTGGCGCGATTGCCGATCCGTGGTCACCGTCACCGTGATCAGGCTTTCGAAATCGCCGGCCATCTCGCGCGTGGTTTCTTCCACCATGATGCCGCGCTCCTTGGCGATAATCGGCGCCGAGACAACGTTTACGTCCTGCAGCATCGGCCGCAGCAGGCCGGCGACGGCGGCCGAGGTAAGCGCCTTGGTGTTCATCTGCGCCACCGCACCCTCGTAGGAAATCTGCACCTTGCTCAAGCCGGTCTCGGTCAACTGGCCGGCGAAGGAGCCGAGCTTTTCGGCGAGCGCGACGAACGGCTTGAGCTTGGGCGCCTCCTCGGCGCTGATCGAGGGGAAGTTGACCGCGTTGGAGATCGCGCCGCGCAGCAGATAATCGGACATCTGCTCAGCGACCTGCAGCGCGACGTTTTCCTGCGCCTCGGAGGTGGCGGCGCCGAGATGCGGCGTGCAGACTACGTTGGGCAGGCTGAACAGCGGGCTTGCGGTCGCCGGCTCCTCGACGAACACGTCGAAGGCTGCGCCTGCCACCTGGCCCGACTTGAGCCCTTCGGCGAGCGCTCCTTCGTCTACCAGGCCACCGCGCGCGCAATTGATGACGCGCACGCCCTTTTTCATCTTCTTGATCGCGCCGGCGTCGATGATGTTCCGGGTCTTGTCGGTGAGCGGGGTATGCAGAGTAATGAAATCGGCGCGTTTGAATAGTGAATCGAGGTCGACCTTCTCGACGCCGAGATCGCGCGCGCGCTCCTCCGACAGGAATGGATCGTAGGCGATGACCTTCATGCGCAGGCCGATGGCGCGGTCGGCGACGATCGAGCCGATATTGCCGCAACCGATGACGCCCAGCGTCTTGGAAAAAATCTCCACGCCCATGAATTTATTCTTTTCCCATTTGCCGGCGCGGGTGGACGCATCGGCTTCCGGAATCTGGCGCGCCAGCGCCAGCATCAGCGAGATCGCGTGCTCGGCGGTGGTGATCGAATTGCCGAACGGCGTGTTCATCACGATGACGCCGCGCGCGGTCGCCGCCGGGATGTCGACATTGTCCACGCCGATGCCGGCGCGGCCGATGACCTTCAGGTTCTTGGCTTTTTCCAGAATCTTGGCCGAGACCTTTGTGGCCGAGCGGATGGCGAGGCCGTCGTAGTTGCCGATCAGCTCGGCGAGTTTTTCCTTGTCCTTGCCGAGCGCCGGCTGGAAATCGACCTCGATGCCGCGATCCTTGAAGATCTGCACGGCGGCGGGCGAAAGGGCGTCGGAGATGAGAACTTTGGGCATGGGATGCCTGCTTTTCAAATTTGAATGGGTTCGATTGTTTGCACCCCTCCCCGGATACGGGGAGAGGGAAGAAGGGATTACGCCGCCTTCGGCAGCGCGGCTTTGGCCTCGGCGAAGGCCCAGTCGAGCCAAGGCGTGAGCGCCTCGACGTCGGCCGTCTCCACCGTCGCCCCGCACCAGATGCGCAGACCCGGCGGCGCGTCGCGGTAATAGGCGATGTCGTAGGCGACGCCTTCCTTCTCCAACAGACCGGCCAGCGTCTTGGCGAAGGCCGCCTGATCGTCGGCCGAAAGCCGCGTCACCGCCGGATCGATCACCTTGAGGCACACCGAGGTGTTCGAGCTTTGGCTTTCGTTATTGGACAAATTCTCGACCCAAGGCGTGATGGCGACCCAGTCGGCGATCGCCTTGGCGTTGGCGTTCGAGCGCGCAACGGTGGCGGAAAGCCCGCCGATCGATTTTGCCCAGGAAAGCGTGTCGAGATAATCCTCCACGCAGAGCATCGACGGCGTGTTGATGGTCTCGCCGGCGAAAATCCCCTCGTTGAGCTTGCCGCCTTTGGTGAGGCGGAAAATCTTCGGCAGCGGCCAGGCCGGCTTGTGGCTCTCCAGCCGCTTAACCGCGCGCGGCGATAGAATGATCATGCCGTGCGCGCCCTCGCCGCCGAGCGCCTTCTGCCAGGAGAAGGTGACGACATCGAGCTTGGGCCAATCCAACCGTTGCGCGAAGGCCGCCGAGGTGGCGTCGCAGATCGTGAGGCCTTCGCGCTTGGCGGCAATCCAATCGCCGTTCGGCACCCGCACGCCCGACGTCGTGCCGTTCCAGGTAAACACCACGTCGGTTGCGAAATCGACTTTCGTCAGGTCGGGCAACTCGCCATAGGGCGCCTTCACGACGGTGACGTCCTTGAGCTTGAGCTCCTTGGTGACGTCGCTGACCCAGCCCTCGCCGAAGCTTTCCCAGGCGAGCATAGTGATGGGGCGCGCGCCCAGAAGCGACCACAGCGCCATTTCCACCGCGCCGGTGTCCGAAGCCGGCACGATGCCGATGCGGTAGTCGGCGGGCACTTCGAGTACTTCGCGGGTGAGGTCGATGGCGCGTTTGAGCTTCGCCTTGCCGCTTTTCGAGCGGTGCGAGCGTCCCAATACGGCGTCGGTTAGGGCTGTGAGATTCCAGCCAGGGCGCTTGGCGCAGGGGCCGGAGGAGAAGTGCGGGACCACCGGCCGCACGCCGGGCTTGTTCGCTGTCATATCTCTATCCTTCCAGATAGGCGCCCCTCGTTGGGGAGAGGTGTCCCACTGGCGGACATAATCGAGTTGGCGCGCGCGGTCAATGACCTGCAACGCCGAAAAAAGTCGCAGTGCGGTATTGGGAAACGGACCGCGGAGATGCAATCCGGTCAGGGCGCGGAAAGCCGCGCCGTCCGTGCGCTAGAACTTCAGCCCGACGGCGAGATGCGCGGAGTTCGCTTGCACGCGAAAGTCGGCAACATTGGGAAATTCGATGAATTCCCATTCGGCGCGAACAAACAGATTTTGCATCAGCGCCACGTCAACTCCGAGCCCGGTGGTAAAGCCGTAAACAAACAAGCCGTCTTGTGATTGCGTTTGCGGATCACGCGGCAAACACAAACAATTCGTAGTGGAGGTCGTGGGGGTCGCAGTCGTTGTAAATGTTTCGGTGCTGTTGCCCAGTGTTGCATAGCGCGAGACATCGGCGCGGCCGACCGCGACGCCGGCAAAACCGTATGGCAGGAAGCGATCAAAGGTCCAACCCGCGCGCGCGCGCGCCGTCACGATATCGTGGATTGATAACGAAGCAGCCGATGTCACTGACACATTGTAAACAAGCGTGTAGCCGGGCGGAGGATTGGTGCTCGTAATCAGTACTGGATCCGTCGAATCCTGCGCGCCAATTCCGATCGATGTGTGGTTGTAGTTGATTTCGCCGCCGAGAACGACATCGTCCCACTGCCAATTATAGCCGACGAAGGCGCCAAAACTTGTGCTGCCCGTCGAACCTTTTGGCAATGTCGTGAAGTTAGTAACAATGCTCTGCAATTCCGTATTGGCCAGCATGTAGCTGACCAGGGCATTGTCCGCATTGCCGAAATCGGCCGAGCCCCAGGTCATGCCGGCCTGCCCGCCAAAATAGAAGCCGTCCCAGCGGGTGTAACTCGGCGAATAAGAGCCGCGCAGGAATTCCGGCATGTCGGCGGCAACGGCGCCGGCCGGCGCCAGCAGGATTAGTGTCAGCGCCGCAAGGCCGGCGCTTAGGCCGCGGTGGGATATAGCGCGGCGGCGGCCGTGTGATGTCGCCGTTGGCGCATCGGAAGTCACTGATGTCCTCGGCCAACCCATAACCGACATTCCCTCGCTACCACTCGACCGGCCGCAGCACGTTAAGCGGCGCTTAACCACGAATATTTGCCTTGTTCAGCGCGCCGTTAACGAAACGGCGCGCTGCTCGTCATGCCGGCTATCCCCGGCTGTGCAGCGGCGGCGGCGGCGGCGTGTAGACGTAGCGCGGCTGATCCACTTCGCAGCAGGTCCAACGCAGGCCGAGCATGATGTCTTGAGAACTGAGATTGTTGAATTTGTAGGAATCCGGAATGCAGCCGCCGATACAATCGATGGTATCGGTGACCGATCCGTAATTGAGATAGCGGTAGGACAGATCGATCTTGAGGTTTTTGCTCAGGTCATAGGAGACACCGGCGTGCAATGCCCAGGCGAGACTCCAATTGGCGCTGTTGCGTCCGAACCCGCCGCCGGTGGTGCCAATGCCCATATCGACGAAATCGACCAATTGATTGTATGCGCCGCCGACACCGACGCCGACATACGGCGTAAAGCAATTCCAAGTGCCGAGGTCGACATAGGCGTTAGCCAGGAATACCCATGATTTTATGTATCCTTGATAGGCATCGCCATCGCCCGTCACGACGTCGTAAATGCCGCGCGCGTTGACCTGGGTACGGCCGCGATATTCGGCCGTGCCGTCGAAGCGCAGCCAGCTGTTGAAATTGTAGCCGACGCCGCCGCCAATGAAGAGCGTATCGGCGTTTGAATTTTGATCGAAGAAGAATCCGTTTCCCACGTTGGCCGGAGCCGGCAGATATTGAAGGCCGAATTTGTTGGTCATGCCTTCGCCGACAAAGCCGCGCAGGTACCAGTTGCAGCACGGCTCCGCTGCCGCCGGTGGCGGAAGCGGCATATCGGCGGCGCGCACAGCCGGGCTCGCCGTCAGCGCGGCAAATGCCGCCAGAGTGGGAATTACATAACGCCAAAACATGTTCGTCCCTCGTCAAATCCGGCGCTCACCCTGAGCGCGATGATGAGGGACATTGCCAGCAATTCGTTAAGTGGGACTTAACCTTATTTTTTAACGACGATTTTCAATCATGAGCGCGCGACGCGGCGGCGCAAGCGCGCGCGGCGGCGCGAATTTAACAGAGCATTTACGATTGCGGCGGCGCTTCGAGTTGCCATCGCCGGTCTGTATCCCGGCGATAACAATGTCAATCCTCTCCGCCCTCGCCCATCTCGCCGATATGATGCTGGGCGTAAAGTTCGAGGCCAAGCTTGGCCAGCGAGATCGAGTTGGGTCTCGAGGAAATCGATGTGGTGCTCCTCGTCCGACATCAGCTTCTCGAACAGGTCGCGGGTGACGTAATCCTTCACCGAATGGCAATGGGTGGCGGCCTCCTGGTAGAGCGCACGCGCCGACATTTCCGCCGCGAGATCGCAGTCGAGCACCTCTTTGACGTTCTGCCCGATGTGCAGCGGATCGAGCACCTGCATATTGGGGAAGCCGTCGAGGAATATGACGCGCTCGACCAGCTTGTCGGCGTGCTCCATCTCTTCGATCAATTCCTTGCGCCACTGTTTGGCGGGATCCTTATAGCCCCAATTGTCGAGCAGCCGGTAATGCAGCCAATACTGGTTCACCGCCGTGAGCTCGTGGCGCAGCGCCTTGTTGAGGTACTCGATAACCTTGGTATCGCCCTTCATCATGGATTGCACCCGCACCGAAACCTCCCCACCGGTTTAGCGCTCCAGGGTGGTATTCTTGGGCAGCAGGCGTCCTGCATGCAATGCCGGTTCGCCGGGTGCAACAATATTTTCGGTTGCAGGAATATCGGCGCGGGGGGCCGCGACTTAACGGCCATTTACGCGGCGACTTGGCTCAGCGCCTCGACCACGTCGTCGACCACCGCTTCGACCAGAATCTTGTCGTCGCCTTCGCCCATCACCCGGATCACCGGCTCGGTGCCAGAAGGGCGCACGATCAACCGGCCGCCGCGGCCGAGCTTCTTTTCGGCGCTGGCGATGGCGGAGCGCACTTGCGCGTTCTCCAGCGGCTTGCCGTTCTTGTAGCGCACGTTCTTGAGCACCTGCGGCAGCGGCTCGAACCGGTGGCAGAGCTCGGATACCCGCTTGTTGCTGCGCTTGATCACGGCAAGCACCTGCAAGGCGGCGATGAAACCGTCGCCGGTGGTCGTGTAGTCGGAGAGAATAATGTGGCCGGACGACTCGCCGCCGACATTGAAGCCGTGCGCGCGCATATGTTCGAGCACGTAGCGGTCGCCGACCGGTGTGCGCACCAGTTCGAGGCCGAGGCCGGCGAGATGGCGCTCGAGCCCGAGGTTGGACATGACGGTTGCGACCACGCCCGGGCGCTGCAGCCGGCCGTCTTCCTTCCAGCTTTCGGCGACGACTGCGAGCAACTGGTCGCCGTCCACCACATGGCCGCGCTCGTCCACGATCATCACGCGGTCGGCGTCGCCGTCGAGGGCGATGCCGATGTCGGCGCGCATCTCGCGCACTTTGTGCTGAAGCGCGGCGAGATCGGTGGAGCCGCAGTCCTTGTTGATGTTCATGCCATCGGGATCGACGCCGATCGAGACCACGTCGGCGCCCATTTCCCACAGCGCGCCCGGCGCCACCTTATAGGCGGCGCCGTTGGCGCAATCGATCACCACGCGCAGGCCGGAAAAGTCGATGGCCTTGGGCAGCGTCAGCTTGGCGAACTCGATGTAGCGGTCCTGCACGCCGTCGATACGCTTGGCGCGGCCGAGATCGTCGCTCTTGGCCAGACGCTTGCTCAGATCGGAATCGAGCAATGCCTCGATATCGCTTTCGACCTGGTCGCTGAGCTTGTAGCCGTCCGGCCCGAACAGCTTGATGCCGTTGTCGGCATAAGGATTATGCGAGGCCGAGATCATAACGCCGAGATCGGCGCGCATCGAGCGCGCCAGCATGCCGACCGCCGGCGTCGGGATCGGACCGGTCAGCAGCACGTCCATGCCGACCGAGGTGAAGCCGGCGACCAATGCGGTCTCGATCATGTAACCGGAGAGGCGGGTATCCTTGCCGATCAGGACGCGGTGGCGGTGATCGCCGTTCTTGAACACCAGCCCTGCGGCCTGCCCGACCTTGAGCGCCAATTCGGGGGTAATGACCCGGTTGGCCCGGCCACGAATGCCGTCGGTGCCGAAATAACGACGAACCATGCAATGCCCCTTGACGCCTACTGACAGCCTTAAGCCTGGAACGGCTGGTGGTATCGGCGGATGGCGACAGCTGCCCCGCGCGGCCGCATAATAGGGCCAACGCGGTGAATTTGCTTCAAGAATTGTGAGTAATCGTTACCGGGCGCCGTTAACGTTTGTCCGCCCGGGCCGGCTATTCCCATATAAATACCACCGAAACCGGCGGTTTCGCCGCCCGCGTCCCTGTGCTACCCGATTTCGTCGACTTGCGAGCGTCCCGGGCGTCCCATGAAAAACATCACCTGTATCGACGATCTGCGGCAGCTTGCCCGCCGCAAGGTTCCGCGCGCGTTTTTCGATTACGCCGACAGCGGCTCCTATCAAGAGGAAACGCTGCACGCCAACCGCGCCGATCTGCAGGCGATCAAGTTGCGCCAGCGCGTGCTGGTGGACGTGTCCGAGCGCAGCCTCGCCACCAGCGTGGTGGGGCAGAAGCTGGCCTCGCCGATGATCCTCGCCCCGGTCGGCCTGACCGGCATGCAGCACGGCGACGGCGAAATCCTCAGCGCCCGCGCCGCCGAGGCGGCCGGTATCCCCTACACGCTGTCCACTATGTCGATCTGTTCGATCGAGGACGTGGCTGAGGCGACCAGCAAGCCGTTCTGGTTCCAGCTTTACGTGATCCGCGACCGCGGCTTCTCCAAGGACATTCTGGCGCGCGCCGTGAAGGCGAAATGCAGCGCGCTGGTGCTCACCGTCGACTTGCAGGTGCTCGGCCAACGCCACCGCGACATCAAGAACGGCATGACGGTGCCGCCGGAAATCCGCATAAAGAACATCATCGACATAGCGACCAAGCCGGCCTGGGCCTGGAGCGTGCTCAAGGGCAAGCGCAAGACCTTTGGCAATCTCGCCGGCCACGTGAAGGGCATGGACAACGTCAATTCGCTCGGCGTCTGGATTCAGAGCCAGTTCGATCCGGCGCTGAACTGGAAAGACGTCGAGTGGATCAAGAGCCTCTGGCCGGGCAAGCTGATCCTCAAAGGCATCCTCGACGCCGATGACGCCAAGACCGCGGTCAAGCTCGGCGCCGACGCCATCGTGGTGTCCAACCATGGCGGCCGCCAGCTCGATGGCGCGCCGTCCTCGATTTCGGCGCTGCCGGCGGTCGCCGACACGGTCGGCTCCGACACCGAGGTGCTGTTCGACGGCGGCATCCGTACCGGCGCCGACATTATGCGTGCGCTGGCGCTGGGCGCGCGCGCCTGCATGATTGGCCGCGCCTATGTCTATGGGCTGGGCGCCGGCGGCCAGGCCGGCGTCGCCAGGGCGATCGACATTCTCGAGAAGGAATTCAGCGTCACCATGGCGCTCACCGGCACCAACAAGATTTCCGATATCGGCCGCCATGTGCTGGTCAGCGGCGGCGAGAAGAAAAAGGCGGCGGGGAAGAAGAAATAATTGTCGTCCCCGCGAAGGCGGGGACGACAGCTCATCAAGTCACTCCTCCTTCGACCCATAAGCCAAGGCATTCCCGGTCGCGCCGTAATATTTGTACGGCAGGAACTTGCCGGTCATGCCGAGTGAAACCCGGTCGCCCTTGGGGTCGGGCTTGCGCGTGATGTCCATGTCGAAGTCGATCGCCGACATGATGCCGTCGCCGAATTCCTCCTCGATCAGCGCCTTGAGCGCCGGGCCGTTGACCATGATCAGTTCGTAGAAGCGGTAGATCAGCGGGTCGGTCGGCGGCATCGGCGTGCCGGTGCCGCGGAACGGCACCTCGTTGAGCAGGGACTGCTCGCTCTTGGAGAGGCCGAACAGTTTGGCGGCGTTGGCCGCCTGCGGCTTGGTCAGTTTCATCTGGCCGAGGATCGCCCCGGTGATCAGGATCGGCGACATGCCGCCGATCTCCCCGCAAATATATTTCCACGTCCAGCCCTTCTCGCGCTTGATGTCGAGCACCTTCTCCGTGAGACCATCCCGTGTCATGGCTAACTCCTTGTCGTGCGCACGAAATAAGTAGCCCCGTCATTCAAGCAAATTTTACGCCAGTCTTTCGCCGGCTATGCCAGAGTTCCCCTCGCATGGCCGGGAACGGCACGGCACGCGAGGGACGACCATGAGCATCATGTATCACGACGGCAACCGGCACCTGCAGGATCGCTTCGACAGCCGCCGCATCTCCGACCGGCTGGAAGAAAAACTGACGCGCACGGCCTTCAGCGACGACGATAAGGCCTTCATCGAGGGCGCGGCTTATTTCTTTCTCGCCACCGCCGATGCGCAAGGCCGGCCGGATTGCTCGTTCAAGGGCGGCATGTCCGGTTTCGTGCGCCTGACCGGCCCGTCCGAACTGGCGTTTCCCGATTATGACGGCAACGGCATGTTCAAGAGCCTGGGCAACGTGATCGTCAACCCGAATGTCGGCCTGCTGTTCATCGCGCTGCACGACAGGCCCAAGCGCCTGCGCGTCAACGGCACGGCGAGCGTGAGCGACGCCGATCCGCTGCTGGGCGCGACGGTCGGCGCGCAGTTGATCGTGCGCGTGACAGCGCGCGCGATTTTCCCCAATTGCCCGCGCTACATCCCCAACATGCAGATGATCGGGCCGTCGATCTACACGCCTCAGCCGCAAAGCGAGACGCCGGAGCCGGCCTGGAAGACTTTCGACAGCTTCAAGGACGTGGTGCATCCGCGCCAGCCGACTTTCAAAGGATAATCCATGCGCAGCGAGCGCTTCAATTTTCCCAACGCCAAAGGCGAGCAGCTTGCCGCCACGCTCGATGTGCCGCTCGGCAAGCCCATGGCTTACGCGCTGTTCGCGCATTGCTTCACCTGCGGCAAGGACAACCTCGCCGCCAAGCGCATCGCCGAGCGGCTGGCGGGAAACGGCATCGCCGTGCTGCGTTTCGATTTTACCGGCTTGGGCTCAAGCGAAGGCGAATTCGCCAACACGCATTTTTCCTCGAACGTGGACGACCTGGTCGTCGCCGCCGATCATTTGCGCAAGATATATAGCGCACCGGCGATCCTGATCGGTCATAGCCTCGGCGGCTGCGCGGTGCTGGCGGCCGCGCACAGAATTCCCGACGCGCGCGCGGTGGTCACCATCGCCGCGCCTTACGATCCCGCACATGTCATCGGACTGTTCAAGGAACACGTCGCCACGATCAAGGAAAAGGGTGAGCTCGAAGTGCAACTGGCCGGGCGGCCGTTCACGATCAAGCGCGAATTCCTCAATGACGTGGCGGAAAAGAAGCTCGACGAGTGCCTCGCCAGCCTGCGCAAGGCGCTGCTGGTGTTTCACTCGCCGACCGACGACACCGTCGGCATCGAAAACGCCTCGCACATCTTCGGCGCCGCCAAGCATCCCAAGAGTTTCGTTTCGCTCGCCGGCGCCGACCATCTGTTGAGCAAGAAGGATGATGCCGTCTATGTGGCGAACGTCATCGCCGCCTGGGCCGAGCGTTATCTCGACAAGCCCGAGATCATGACCGAAGAACAGGTCTTGGAAGGCCTCGTGCTGGTGCGCGAAACCCACGGCGGCAAATTCCAGCAGGAGATTTTGACCGGGCCGCACCATCTGCTGGCCGACGAGCCGGTCAAGCTTGGCGGGCTCGACAGCGGGCCCGGGCCATACGATTTCCTGCTGGCGGGGCTAGGCGCCTGCACCTCGATGACCATCCGGCTTTATGCCGACTTCAAGAAGATTCCGCTCGCGAACGTGTCGGTGCGGCTCAACCACGAGAAAAAGATTCACAGCAAGGACTGCGAGGACTGCGAGAACAAGGTTACCAAAGTCGATCACATCGAGCGCGCCATCACGCTGGAGGGCCCGCTCGACGCCGAGCAGCGCAAGAAGCTGATGGAGATCGCCGACAAGTGCCCGGTGCACCAAACGCTCGAGGCGAAGATCGACATCCATACCGTCGAGCGGCCGGCGTGAGAATAAACCGCTCATTCCCGCGCAAGCGGGAATCCAGTTCTTTCGCAAAGGTATTGGGTCCCCGCTTTCGCGGGGACGAGCGGAATGTGTTATTGGCGGCTCTTGAAACCGCCGCGCGTAAGAGTATTTTCCCGCCGCCATGCAAACCGCCGCGCACGCTTTGACGCAGCAGTTCCTCGCCTGGGTGGAAGAAGCCCCGCGCAGCTATGCCGACGCGGAAGCCTGGCGGCGCAGCTGCCCGCACCTTTCCATCTGGGAAGACGCGATTTCCGAAGGCCTGGTGCGCTTCCAGAACGGCAGCAGCATGCAGGGCGCGCGGTTAGTACTCACGCCGCGCGGGCGCAAACTGCTCAAGCAGGACTGATTACGCCATCGGCTGCGGTTTGAACTGCGGACCGCCCCCATCCCTTGCGGCTTGACGGTCCCAGGCTCCTTCGGCACACTAGAACAAATAGTGAACATAAAAGAGACGCGGGCTGCCCGATGGGCCGGATTTCTTAGCGTCTCCAGAGGCTAACGCCATGCTCGAGCAGTTGCGCCAACGCCTGCAGGCCCTGCAAAAACCCGTCGGGATCGCCAACGGGCCGCGCGTGCTGCCGCTCGGCATCGCGGCGATCGACGCGGCGCTCGGCGGCGGTCTGGCGCGCGGCGCGCTGCATGAGATTGCAGCCGTGAGCGAGGCCCATCTCGCCGCCGCGGCGGGCTTTGCGCTCGGGCTCGCCGCGCGCAGCCAAACCCACACTTGTTGGATCGCCGAGGACATGGCGCTCACCGAAAGCGGCACGCCCTACGGCCCCGGCTTCGACGCCTTCGGCCTTGCGCCAGAGCGCCTGCTGGCGGTTTCCGCCGCGCGACGCGGCGACCTCTTGTGGGCGATGGAAGAGGCGCTGCGCTGCCGCGCCGTTGGCGCCGTGATCGGCGAACTGCGCGACAGCGCGGTCATTACCGTGGCGCTGCGCCGGCTCTCGCTGGCCGCGGCGGAAAGCGGCGCGCTGGCGCTGCTGCTGCGCGCTTCGCCGCCGGCCGACGCCTCCACCGCAGCGACGCGCTGGATTGTCGGAGCGGCGCCCAATGCGCGCTTCGCCGTCGAGCTCGTGCGCAACCGCCGCGGTCCGCTCGGCGCGTGGATTCTCGAATGGAGTGACAGCGATGATCGCTTCCTGCTCGCAACGCATGCTCAGCCTGTGGCTGCGCCGGCTTTCGACCGACCGCATCAGAAGGTTGCGTGAGGTTTCCGCGCCGCTCGCCGTCTATGGCAAGCGTGGCAATGCCGAGCTGATCGTCGCCGTCGACGAGGCGGCGGAGCAGCTTGGCCTGCACACGGGTCTCGCGCTGGCGCAGGCGCGCGCCATGCATCCGGCGCTGCGGGCAATCGAGGAAGACACCGAGGCCGACGCCGGCCTCTTGGAAAACATCGCCGATTGGTGCCTACGCTACACGCCGCTCATCGCCTGCGATCCGCCCGACGGCCTGCTGCTCGATATCGGCGGCTGCGCGCATCTTTACGGCGGCGAAGACGCATTGGTCGCCGATCTTGGCGAGCGTATCGAACAAGCCGGCTTCGCTTACAGCATCGCCGTCGCCGGCAGCATCGGCGCGGCTCACGCCGCCGCGCATTTCGGCGAGCCGGCGAGCTATCCTTGCGGCAAGCAGCGCGCGCTGCTGGCGCCATTGCCGCTCGCCGCATTGCGGCTTCCGCCGGAGACCGTTTCGGCGCTGGCGCGCGTCGGCTTGAAACGCATCGGCGATATTATTGACTTGCCGCGCAGCCCCCTCACCGCCCGTTTCGGCGGCGAACTCATGCGTCAGCTAGACCGCGCGCTCGGGCACGAACACGAGCCGCTTAATCCGCGTCTGCCGGTCGCGCTCTATGTCGTCGAGCAGCGTTTTGCCGAGCCGATCGCGCGCGAAGAGGACGTGCTCGGCACCGTCGCGCGGCTGGCGGCGCGGCTTGAGTTTGCTTTGGAGCGGCGCGGCGAGGGCACGCGCCGCATCGAACTCACGCTGTTTCGCACCGACGGCGCGCTGCGCCGCATCGCCGCCGGCTGTTCGCGCCCGTTGCGCGATCCCGAACAAATCCGCGCGCTGTTCGTCGAGCGACTGGCCGCGCTCGCCGAGCAATTCGATCCCGGTTTTGGTTTCGATATGGCGCGGCTGTCGGTGCTGGTCGCCGAGCCCTGCCCACCCGAACAAATCGGTATCGGCGGCAGCGAGAATACGGCCGAGATGGACCGTCTGGTCGACCGCCTGAGCGCGCGGCTGGGCAGACGTCGCGTGCGCCGGCTGATCGCACAGGACAGCCACATCCCCGAGATCGCCGCCACTGCCGTGCCGGCGCAGACGGTGGGCGCCGCTGCCGGCTGGCCGGCGTTCCGCGATTACCGCGTGCAAGCTGACTTGGCGCCCCGCCCACTGCGCCTGCTGACGCGCCCCGAACCGATCGAGGCGGTGGCCGAAGTGCCGGACGGCCCGCCTTTACGCTTCAGGTGGCGGCGCGCGCTGCACGAGGTGATCGCCGCCGAGGGCCCCGAACGCATCGAGGGCGCCTGGTGGAGCGAACACGGCGGCCCTGCCCGCGATTATTTCCACGTGGAGGACAAGTCGGGCCTGCGCTTCTGGCTGTTCCGCGCCGGGCTTTACCGCGATCTCACGCACGGCGCTGCCGCGCCGACCTGGTTCCTGCACGGGACGTTTGCGTGACTTTCTCCTCGTGGTGAGGAGCTTGGGCGTTGCCTGCGCGTCTCGAACCATGAGGCCCGGCTCGCCCATCCTTCGAGACGCCGGCCTTCGGCCGGCTCCTCAGGATAAGGCGGAGGAGTGTGAGTAAGTGTCATGCCCTATCTCGAATTCGCCGTCGCCTCGAATTTCTCTTTCCTGCGCGGGGCGTCGCACCCGGAAGAGCTGATGGCGCAGGCGGCCCAATTAGGCCTCACCGGCCTCGGGCTTTGCGACCGCAATTCGGTCGCCGGCGTGGTGCGCGCGCATCTCGCCAGGCGCGAGCAGAATCTCGCGCTGAAATATCACCCGGGGGCGCGGCTGGTCTTCGCCGACGGCACGCCCGACATTTTAGTTTACCCGCGCGACCGCGCCGGCTGGGGCCGACTCACCCGCCTGCTCACGCTCGGTAACCTGCGCGCCGAGAAGGGCGAGTGCATTCTCAAGCTCGACGATCTGCTGGCGCATGTCTTCGGGCTGGAATTGATCGTCATGGGCGGCGATGCGCCCCTGCTCTCGACTCTCCGCTCCGCCGCCCCTCACCGCGTCCGCCTTGCCGCCGCGATGCTCTACCGCGGGCGCGGGCGCGCACGCTTGACGCGGCTCAAACAAATCGCCGGCGAAGCGAATGTTCCGCTGATCGCGGTCAATGACGCGCTCTATCACCATCCCGGCCGCCGCCCGCTCGCCGACGTGCTCACCTGCATCCGCGAGAAGGTGATCATCGACCGCGCCGGGCGCAAGCTTGCCGCCAATGCCGAGCGCCACCTCAAACCGCCCGAGGAAATGACGCGGCTGTTCCGCGACGCGCCGGAGGCGATCGAGGAAACCATGCGCTTGAGCGACGCCCTCACCTTCTCGCTCGACGAACTGCGCTACGAATATCCCGACGAGACCATCGACGGCTTCAGCAACGCGCAGGATGCGCTCACGCATCTCACCTATGAAGGCGCCGCCAAGCGTTATCCGCAGGGCCTGCCGGAGAAAGTGCGCGCCACCATCGAACACGAACTGGCGCTGATCGCGCAGCTGCAATACGCGTCCTATTTTCTCACCGTCTATGACATCGTCCGCTACGCGCGTTCGCAGAAAATCCTCTGCCAGGGCCGCGGCTCGGCGGCCAATTCCGCGATCTGCTTCTGTCTCGGCATCACCGAGGTCGATCCCGACCGCGTCGATCTATTGTTCGAGCGCTTCATCTCGCCGGAGCGGCGCGAGCCGCCCGATATCGACGTCGATTTCGAGCACGGGCGGCGCGAGGAGGTCATCCAATATATCTACGGCAAATATGGCCGCGAGCGCGCCGGCATCGCGGCGACTGTGATCTGCTACCGTGGCCGCTCGTCCATCCGCGAGGTCGGCAAGGCCTTCGGTCTCTCCGAAGACACCATCGGCGCGCTCTCTTCGTCGATCTGGGGCGCCGGCGAAGGCCATGCCGATCTCACGCGCGCCGGGCTCGACCCGGAAAGCCGCCGCGTCCGGCAGATCGCGGCGCTGGCGCGCGCAATCGCCGGCTTCCCGCGCCATCTCTCGCAGCACGTCGGCGGCTTCGTCATCACGCGCAGCCGGCTCGACGAGGTGATGCCGATCGGCAACGGCGCCATGGCGGAGCGCACTTTCGTCGAATGGGACAAGGACGATCTCGACGCGCTCGGCATTCTCAAGATCGACGTGCTCGGCCTCGGCATGCTCTCCTGCCTGCGCAAGGCGCTCGATCTGGTTGAGCAGCGCTATGGTGAAACGCTGACGCTAGCCACGATTCCTGCCGAAGACCCCACCGTCTACCGCATGCTGCAGCGCGCGGATTCGCTCGGCGTGTTCCAGGTCGAGAGCCGCGCACAGATGACCATGCTGCCGCGGCTCAAGCCCGCGAACTTCTACGATCTGGTGATCGAAGTGGCGATCGTGCGCCCCGGCCCGATCCAGGGCGACATGGTACATCCCTACTTGCGCCGCCGACGCGGCCAGGAGCCGGTCTCCTACCCGTCGAAGGAACTCGAAGCGGTGCTGGCGAAGACGCTCGGCGTGCCGCTGTTCCAGGAGCAGGCGATGAAGATCGCCATTGTCGCCGCCGGCTTCACGCCGGCGGAAGCCGACAAATTGCGCCGCGCCATGGCGACCTTCAAGCGCGTCGGCACCATCGGCACCTTCCAGCGCAAGATGGTCGACGGCATGCTGGCGAACGACTACGCGCGCGATTTCGCCGAACGCTGCTTCCACCAGATCGAGGGCTTCGGCGAGTATGGTTTTCCCGAGAGCCACGCAGCGAGCTTTGCGTTGCTCGTTTATGCGTCCGCTTGGCTCAAATGCCGTTATCCCGACGCCTTCGCCGCAGCGCTGCTCAACGCGCAGCCGATGGGCTTTTACGCGCCGGCGCAAATCGTGCGCGACGCGCGCGAGCACGGCGTCGAGGTGCGAGCGCCCGACGTCAATCACTCGCAATGGGATTCGACGCTGGAGCCGGGTCCGCGCGCCGCCGATCACCTTCACGATTTGCATCGCGAGATGTACGGCGACATCCGCGCCACCCACGCGCTGCGCCTCGGCCTGCGCGAGATTAAGGGATTTTCCGAAGACGAAGCAAGGCTCGTCGTCGCGCGGCGCGGCATGAATTACGACTCCGTGCGCGATGTCTGGCTGCGCACGGGCTTAAACCCGCGCGTGCTGGAGCGGTTGGCCGACGCCGATGCGTTCTCCTCGCTCGGCCTCACCCGGCGCGAGGCGCTGTGGGCGGCCAAAGCGCTTGGCCGCGTCGGCGACAGCGAGGATAATTTGCCGTTGTTTACTACCGCTGTCATGCCCCGCGCAGGCGGGGCATCCAGCCCTTCAGAAATAGGCGCTGGATCATCCGTCTTCGCGGATGATGACAGAATTCATTCGCACGAACCCGACGTGCACCTCCCCCCGATGCCGATCGGCGAGGAAGTCGTCAACGACTACCGTTTCCTGCGTCTGTCGCTACGCGCGCATCCGGCGCAATTCCTGCGCGCCGATCTCGCGGCGCGCGGCATCCTGCGCAACGAGATGCTGCGCGGGCTTGCCAACAATACGCGCGTGCGCATTTCTGGCCTGGTCACCTGCCGGCAGCGGCCGGGCTCGGCCAAGGGCGTGGTGTTCATGACCATCGAGGACGAAAGCGCGGTCGCCAACGTCATCGTCTGGTCGAAAGTGTTCGAGCGCGTGCGCCCCGTCGTGCTGGGCGCGCGCTACGTCGCGGTCGCCGGCCACGTGCAGGCGGAATCGGGCGTCATCCACGTGGTGGCCGACGCGCTCGAGGATCTCACCGTGCTGCTGGCGCGGCTCGCCGAGCAAGGCGCCGACATCGACAGCCTCACACACGCCGACGAAGTGCGCCGCCCGGTCGAGGACCAACGCGAGGCGCATAGCGTTGGCGGCCGTAACCGCCTGCTGCGGCTATTGCGCGAAATGCCCGAGCTTGCCGCCGATCTCGACGTGCCCGCGCCCGGCTCGGCGCACGCGCCGACGCGGCACGCATCGCCAAGAGTCTAAATAGTTTACGCATAATCTTATCCGAAAACCGGTTCCCACTTTTCGGGATCATGCGCTACTGCGGCACCACCTCGCCGCGCCCGACATTGACGCGGTTGGTTTCCAGCGAACCGTCCGGCTTCTTCAGCGCGCGAATGATGGCGACATGGCTGCCGGCTTTCAGCTCGCTTTTGTCGCCGACCGCATAAGCAAGAATGGTCGCGTCCGGCGGCACCACGATCTTCTGCTCGCCGCCTTTGTATTTGACCGTCAAAACCGGACCATCGACACTGGCCACGGTCTGCTCGACAGCGCCATTGGTCATGGTGCTGTTCGGCCGCGCATCCCATGGCCGAAAGCCTTCGCCCACCCCGCGTTGCGACTCGGAAAAGATCGTGACCTGAATCGCGCGCTGGCTGCCGTCCGCCTGCAGCATGGCGCCGACGCCGATATAGGCGCCCGGCTTGACGTCGGCGACCGTCGCCTTGCTCACGCCGAACACCGCCACGTTGTCGGTCAGATTGATTTTCACGTCGCCGAGCTTGGCCGATTTGACCGCCAGCACGCGACCGTCGAAGCTCTCGACCGTACCGGCAACACGCACCATCGGCGGCTGCTGCGCCCAAGCGGCCCCGGCCAGCACGAGCATGACCGGCGCCAACGCGATCCATTTGACCATGCGCGAGCCTACATCGCCGGCGCGACGTTGCGCCCGACATACATGGTCTTGATCAGAATCACGCCGTCCGCCTGCTTCTCCGAGGCGAAGATGATGATATGCGCGCCGGGTTTGAGATCGTCTTTACTGCCCGGTGCGGCGGCGGCGATTACCGTCTGCGGCGTCACCACGATCTTCTTCTCGCCGTCCTTGTATTTCACCGTCAGCGTCTCGCCGTCCTTGGCCTGCACGATGTCCTCGACGTAGGCGTTGGTCATAGTGCTGTTCGGCCGCGCGTCCCACGGCCCGTGGCGGTCGGGCACCACACCGCGCTGCGCCGGAAGGAAGATGTGGATCGAGAAGGCCTGGATGCTGTCGTCCGGCTGCGGCATGCCGGCAATGCCGATGAATGAATCCTTCTTGATGTCGGCGAGCGTCGCCTTGACCAGCGCCGACACGCGCGTCTTGTCGTCCACTTTCGCATTCAGCGTGGCGCCCTCGCGGGTCTTGAGCACCAGCATGCCGCCGTCGGCTTTCTCGATTTCGCCGCGGATGCGCCCCGGCTGCTGCGCGAACGCGGCGGTCGCCGCGAGACTCAATGCGACGACGGCGGCGCCCAGCGCCCGCCGCGTCATATTCATCTTATGCATTGTATCCTCCCTGCGGGCGGCGGCGTTGCGCCGGCCCTCAGGCGGATAACCCCTCGCCGCGCTTCTTATTCCGGCGTGGCTTATTAGCCGGCGGCTTGGCTTTTTCCGGCGCCGCTGCGGGCGGTTTTGCGCCCAAATCGGCTTCCACCAAAGCGCGCAGTTCCGGCGTCACTTCGGGCTTGACGCCGAACCAGCGTTCGAAGCCGCGCACCGCCTGGTGCAGCAGCATGCCGAGCCCGTCGGCGGTGCGCAAGCCGCGCGCGTGCGCCAGCTTCAGCAGGCCGGTCTCCAGCGGCGCATAGACCAGATCGGCCACCACCAGCGAGGCTGGACAGCGCAGGTTGATGTCCAGCGGCGGCTGCCCAACCATGCCTAACGTCGTGGTGTTGACCAGAAGCCCGGCGCCGCCCAACAGGCCGGTGGTTTCCTCCCATTTGGCGATGTGCACGCGCGCACCGAATTTCTTTTTCAACGCTTCCGCCCGCTCGGCCGTACGGTTGATCACGTAAATGCGCCCGACATTGCGCTGGATCAGCGCGAACACCACCGCGCGCGCGCCGCCGCCGGCGCCGAGCACCGCGGCGGTTTCCAGGCCGCGATCCCAGCCCGGCGTCGCCGCATCGAGATTGGCGAGGAAGCCTTCGACGTCGGTATTGGTCGAGCGCAATTTTTCGCCCTCGTACCACAGACAATTGGCGGCGCCGACCGCCTTGGCGCGCTCATCCGGCTCGCTCAACGCCAGCACCGTCTGCTTGTGCGGCACTGTGACGTTGCCGCCGATATAACCCTGCTCGCGGAAGTGGGCGATGAAATCGGCGAGCTGTTCCGGCGGCACCGCCTCGCGCCGGTATTCGGCATTGAGATTGTGCCGCTTGATCCAATAATTGTGGATCAGCGGCGAGCGCGAATGCCCGGCCGGCCACGCGATGATGCAGACGTTCTTGCGTTCCTCGCTCATGCTTCCGCCACCACGCTATTGCGCAGCACACCGATTTGCGGCACTTCGATTTCTACCACGTCGCCCGCTTTGAGCCAGACCGGCTGCTCCCGGCGTGCGCCCAATTTCACCGGCGTGCCGGTGGCGACGATATCCCCGGGCTTGAGCGTCATGAAGGTGCTGACATAGGCGACGATGTCGGCAAACGACTTGATCATGCTGGCGGTGGTATCGTCCTGCGTGAGTTCGCCGTTGACCTTCGCCGTGAGGCGCAACGGCTGGGCGAGATCGATCTCGTCCGCCGTCACCAGCCAGGGACCGATGCTGCCGCTGGCGTCCCAATTCTTGCCCTGCGTCACATTGAACTTGCCGTGCCGCGTCCAGTCGCGGATGGTACCCTCGTTGCACAGCGTCGCGCCCGACGACATAGTCGAGCCAGCGTTCGGGCGCGATACGGCGACCTTGGCGGCCAATCACCAGCGCGACCTCGCCTTCGTAATCGAGTTGTTCGGATTCGCGCGGCCGCACGATCGGCTGGCCATGCCCGACCAACGAGCCAGGCGCGCGGTAGAAGATGCTGGGATATTGCGGCGCCTCGGCGTCGCCATAGTCGGTATTGCGGTTGGCGAAATTGATGCCGACGCAAACGATCTTCTCCGGCGCCAAGACCGGCGGCAGAAATTCCAGCTCGCGCAACGGAAAATCGGCGCGCACGCCATGCACTACCTCGCGTGCGATGTCGAGGCCACCATCGCGCAACAGGTCGAGTACGCTGGTAAACTGCGGGGCGAGCCGCGTCTTGAGATCGACAACACCCTCGCCCACGACCGCGCCGAAACTGTCCCGACCGCGCACTTTGAAGCTTGCAAGTTTCATTGAAAATTCCACTCGGACGCGCCCTTTTCCCCGGCGGCATGGAACCGTCGGCGGTTCGGCATTATGCTGCGGGACGGGCGGCGCGCGCATGCATCTATTCTTTGCGCGCCGGGCCGTCAACGCCGGGTTTTCATGAAAACCATCTTCCTCGACTGCAACGACCAGCTGTCGCCGGTGTGGGCGCGCGTAATCCGCCCAGACGATCCGGCAATCGATGTCAACAGCGCGGCGTTTGCGCGCGACGACTTGCCGCGCATCATCCGCGGCTACGACATCGCCATCGACGACCACTCCTACATGCCGACGCCTTTGGTGGCGCAATGCCCGGAACTCAAGCACATCGTGTTCCTCGGCACGGGACCGGCGAGCTATATGAACGTCGGCGAACTGGAAGCGCGCGGTATAAAAGTGCACATCATCAAGGGCTATGGCGACACCGCGGTGGCCGAGCATTCCATCGCGCTGATGGTGGCGGCTGCGCGCGACGTCGCGCGGATGGACCGCGAGGTGCGCGCCGGCGTGTGGACGCCGCACGAAGGCGTGCAACTCAAGGGCAAGACCCTGGGCGTGATCGGGCTCGGCGGCATCGGCCGCGAAGTGGCGCGCATCGGCAAGGGCATGGGCATGGATGTGATCGGCTGGAACCGCACCAAGCACGCCGACATCGCCGTGCCGCTGGTCGACATCGACACGCTGCTTTCGAAGAGCGACGTGGTGTCGATGAATCTGACGCTCGGCGACGAGACGCGTGGATTTCTGTCGGCCGAGCGTATCGCGCGCATGAAACCGGGCGTCATTTTGGTCAACACCGCGCGCGGCGCGCTGGTGGATGAGGCAGCGCTGATCGTGGCGCTCAAGGGCGGGCACATCCGCCATGCCGGGCTCGACGTGTTCCACGCCGAGCCGCTGAAGCCCGATCATCCGCTCGCGCAATTGCCGAACGTCACGCTGACCGCGCATGCCGCCTTCCGCACTTTGGAAGCCTCGATGACGCTACTGCGGCGGGCGGTGGATATCGTGAAGACGCTTGTTTGATCAATAATACCCCGGCGTGCCGCCGCCATCGACGGCGATCGCGGTGCCATGGATATGGCGCGCCTTGGCGCTGGCGAGGAACAGCGCTAGCGCGGCGACGTCCTCGGGCTGGCCGATGCGGCGCAGCCCGCTTTTCACCAGCGCCTCCTCGCGCACCTGCTCGACCGTCTTGTTCTGCGCCTTGGCGAATTGCGCGAACAGTTGCTCGACGCGGTCGGTCTGCGTCTGGCCAGGATGGATGACGTTGATGTTGATGTCGTCGCGGTTGCCGAGCGCGGTGAGGCCCTTGGCGAAATTCGCCATCGCCGCGTTGACCGCGCCGCCGATCAGGAAATCCGGGCCCGGCGTGCGCGCGGCGCCGCCGACAATGTTGATGATCGAGCCGTGCGCTTGCTTGAGCAGCGGCCAGAACAGACGCGTCAGCCGCATCGCGGCGTGGAACTTGAGCGCGAAGCCGTCGCTCCAGGCCTCGTCCGGCTGTTCGAGGAATTTGCCGCCTTTGGTGGCGCCGGCATTGTTGACCAGCACGTCACAGCGTTTGAACCGCTTGTTGATCTCCGCGAATACCTGCTCGCAGCCGCCGAGCGTGCGCAGGTCGCCGGCGACCGTCAGCGGCGCCAGACCAACGGCGGCGACCGCTTTGGCGCCCTCGGCGAGATTGGCCGCGTTGGACGCCGCCAGCACCGTTTGCGCGCCCTCGCGCGCGAAGGCGACCGCGACGGCGCGGCCGATGCCGCGGCTGCCCCCGCTGACGACGACGACTTTCCCTTCAAACTCTCCAGCCATTGCTTCACCCCCTTATTTCGGCCGGGCTTTATACGCGGCCCAAGCGGCCGCGGCGAGGGGTGGCAATTGACCCGGCCCCGATCTCAGTCACAATGCCAAAAAAGAGTTGGGGAGGACGATAAGGTGAAGCCGGCGCCATTCGCCTACACCAAGGCGCGCACGCTCAAGGAAGCGGTGACGCTGCTGGCCAAGCACAAAGACGACGCGCGCCTGCTTGCCGGCGGGCAAAGCCTGATCGCCACGCTCAACATGCGGCTGTCGGCGCCGAGCCTGCTGATCGACATCAACGGCATCAAGGGCCTGGACGGCATCGCCAAGAAGGGCAAATTCGTCGAGATCGGCGCGCTGGCGCGCCATGCCCAGGTAGAACGCTCGGAGCTGATCGCCGAGCACGCGCCGCTGATCGCGCTCGCTATGCCGCATATCGGGCATCCTGCCATCCGCAACCGCGGCACCTGTCGGCGGCTCCATCGCCTTCGCCGATCCGGCGGCGGAATTGCCGGCCTGCCTGCTGGCGCTCGAGGCCGAAATCGACATCGCCGGGCCCAGGGGCAAGCACAAGGTGAAGGCCGAGGCTTTCTTCAAGGGATTGTTCGAGACCGCGCTGCGGCCGCAGGAAATGGTGGCCGGCGTGCGTATCCCCGCCGCCGACAAATACACACGCGTAGGCTTCGCCGAACTGGCGCGCCGGCACGGCGATTACGCCATGGTCGGTCTGGCCGCCAGCGCGCGCGCCAATGGCAAGGGGCTTGCCGACGTGCGGCTCGCCTATTTCGGCGTTGGCGCGACGCCGGTGCGGGCGAAGAGAGCCGAAGCCGCGCTTGCCGCCGGTTATGTCGACGCCGCGGTCGCCGCGCTCGACCTCGATCCGCAGGACGACGTGCAGGCAACCGCCGCCGTCAAGAAGCATCTCGCCGGCGTACTGCTGCGCCGCGTGGCCAAGCAGTTGATGGAGGCGCGATGATGGAACACGCGCTCGACATTGCGTTGACCGTCAACGGCGAGCGCGTCAGCGAACGCGTCGAGGCGCGCAAGACGCTCGTCGATTTCCTGCGCGAGGATCTGGCGCTCACCGGCAGCCATGTCGGCTGTGAGCACGGCGTCTGCGGCGCCTGCACCGTGCGCGTCAACGGCGAGATCGTGCGCGGCTGCCTGATGCTGGCGGTGCAATGCGACGGCGCCAAGGTCGACACCATCGAGGGCCTGTCGGACTCGGGCGAAATCGCCGACCTGCAGGCGGCGTTCGAGGCGCGCAACGCGCTGCAATGCGGCTATTGCACACCCGGCATGATCGCGGCGGCGCAGGAGTTGTTGCAGCAAGGCGGTGTGCCGTCGCGCGAGGCGATCCGCGAACATCTCTCCGGCAATTACTGCCGCTGCACCGGTTATCACGCCATCGTCGATGCGGTGGAATCCGTTGCGCAAGCGCGCGCGGGGAGCAAAAAGTGAATATCACCTCCGACTCCCCGCCCGTGCTGACCGTGCTGGACCGGCCAAATTCCTACATCGGCCGTTCGGTGCCGCGGCCGAATTTGCATCGGCTGACGCAAGGGCGCGGGCAATATGTCAGCGACGTCACGTTACCGAGAATGGCGCATGTCGCCTTCGTGCGCTCGCCGCACGCGCACGCGCGCATCAAATCGATCAAGGGCGAGGCGGCGAAAAAATCGCCCGGCGTGATCGCCGTGGTCACCGGCGCCGAACTCGCCAAGGTGATCACGCCCTGGGTCGGCGTGCTTACGCATCTTAAGGGTCTCAAATCCGCGCCGCAGGCGCCAATCGCGGTCGAGCGCGCCTGCTGGCAAGGCGAGGCCGTGTGTGCCGTGGTGGCGCGCACGCGCGCGCAAGCGGAGGATGCCTGCGAACTGGTCGAAGTGAGCTACGAACCCCTGCCCGCGGTCACCGATCCGGAAACCGCGCTCGATGCCAAGACGCCGGTGATCCATGCCTCGCTCGGCGACAATCTTTGCTTCGAGCGCAAGCTGGAAGTCGGCAGTCCCGACAAGGCCTTCGCCGAATCCGACGCGGTGGTGGAGACCACCTTCGTATTCGGCCGCCACACCGGCGTCACCACCGAGCCGCGCGCCGTGGTTGCCGACTGGAACGAAGGCGAGCGCCGCATGACCGTCTATCACGGCACGCAAGCGCCGCACATGATGCAGAATCTGTTCGCCAAGCATCTCGGTTTGGTCGAAGCGCAGGTGCGCGTCGTCACCAAGGACGTGGGCGGCTCGTTCGGCATCAAGGTGCACACTTACGCCGATGAGATGGCGACGGTGGCGCTATCGAAGCAGCTCAAGCGCCCGGTTAAATTCGTCGCCGACCGCATCGAAAGCTTCGTCACCGACATCCACGCGCGCGACCACCGCATCAAGGCCAAGATCGGCGTCAAGAACGACGGCACCATCACCGCCTTCGAGATCGACGACTTGACCGGCATCGGCCCTTACTCCGTCTATCCGCGCACTTCAGGCATCGAGGCGAACCAGGTCGTCAACCTAATCGGCGGCCCCTACACCTGCGGCAATTACCGCGCCCAAGCGCGCGTCGTGTTCCAGAATAAAAATGTGATGTGCCAGTACCGCGCGGTCGGCCATCCGCTGGCGGTGGCGGTGACCGAAGGGCTGGTGGAACTGGCGGCGGCGAAAATCGGCATGGACCCGCTGGAACTGCGCCGGCGCAATCTGATCGCCGACGACGCCTATCCGTACACGTCCGCCGTCGGACTCAAGTACGAGAAACTCTCGCACCACGAATCGCTCGCCCATCTCGATTCGATGATGAACTACGCGGGCTTGCGCGCCGAGCAGAAAAAGCTGCGCGAAAAAGGCATCTATCGCGGTATTGGTTTTGCCAGTTTCATCGAAGTGACCAATCCGTCCGCCGCCTTCTACGGCGTCGGCGGCGCGCGCATCTCCTCGCAGGACGGCGCCACCGTGAAGCTCGACGCGCAGGGCAATATCAGCGTGGCGACCGGCGTCACCGAGCAGGGCCAGGGCGCCGAGAGTGTCGTGGCGCAATGCGTCGCCACCTCGTTCGGCGTGACCATCGACAAAGTGCGCGTCATCACCGGCGACACCGACGCCACGCCCTATGGCGGCGGCACCTGGGCCTCGCGCGCCGCAGGCATCGGCGGCGAAGCGGCCTGGCAGGCCGGCAAGGCCTTGCGCGGCAACGTGCTTGCCGTTGCCGGCGCCATGCTGCAGGCCAAGCCCGAAACGCTCGACATCCGCAACGGCATCGTGGTCGATAGCGCAAACGGCACCGAACGTCTGCCGCTCGAGGAGCTGGCGCGCGTCGCCTACTTCCGCCCCGACACGCTGCCATCCGGCCTGCAGGCCGAATTGGTGGCGACGCGGCATTACGTACCGCGCGCTTGGCCCTTCGCCTTCACCAACGGCGTGCAGGCGAGCTATCTCGAAGTCGACACCGAGACCGGCTTCGTCAAGTTGTTGAAGCACTGGTGCGTGGAGGACTGCGGCACCATCATCAATCCGCAGCTGGTCGACGAGCAGATCCGCGGCGGCATCGTGCAGGGCATCGGCGCCGCGCTGTTCGAGCACTGCCTCTACGACGAGCGCGGGCAGATGCTCAACGGCAACATGGCCGATTACCTGGTGCCGATGGCGGCGGAAATGCCCGACATCGAATGCGGCCATGTCGTCTCGCCCACGACCGACTCGGAACTCGGCGCCAAGGGCGCGGGCGAAGCCGGCACCGCCGGCGCGCCGGCCTGCGTGATGAACGCTATCAACGACGCGCTGCGCCCGCTCGGCGCCCAACCGCTCACCGACATGCCGTTCACGCCGGGGAAGATTTTACGGGCACTGGGCAAGGTTTGATTTCAACCGGCGAAAATGCCGCCCGCGCGCCTTCGTGATCGGCGCCAGCTTGATGAAACGCCGGTGTCCTGTGCATTATTAGGACCATAGCGATGAGCCTTCACCACAGTCGCTCTCTGTAAAAAACGTCAAAACAAGAGGGAAACGCTGCATGGACATCAAGGTCGGCAAACAGGCGATCGCCGAGGCCTCCAAGAAGCTGTCGAACTGGGGCCGCTGGGGCAAGGATGACCAGAGCGGCACGCTCAACCACGTCACGCCCGAGGACATCGTCAAGGCGGCGGGCCTGATCCGCACCGGCAAGGCGTTCGCGCTCGGCATCCCGCTCGACCGCGAGGGGCCGCAGACCGGCCTGTTCGGCGGCCGCTTCAATCCAATCCACCAGATGCTGGCCACCGGCACCGACGCCATCGCCGGGCGGCAGGACTGGAACAAGATCCGCTACGCCGATGACACGCTGATGCTGTGCGTGCAGGGCGCCACCCACTGGGACGCGCTCGGCCACATCTTCTACGAGGACAAAGGCTACAACGGCCACGAGGCCAAGATGGTCGACGCCAAGGGCCTCAACGTGCTCGGCATCGAGCATTCCAAGAACAAGATGGTCGGGCGCGGCGTGCTGCTCGACATCGCGCGCTTCCGCGGCGTGAAATGGATGCAGGACGGCGAAAGCATCTCCAACGACGAACTCGACAAATGCGCCAAGGACCAGAACGTCTCAGTCGGGCGCGGTGATTTCGTCATCGTGCGCACCGGGCAGATGGAGCGCTGCCTCGCCGAAAAGCAGTGGGGCGGCTATGCCGGCGGCGACGCGCCCGGCGTCAAGTTCGAGAATTGCTATTGGTGCCAGGAGAAACAGGTGGCGGCGATCTGCTCCGACACCTGGGGCGTCGAGGTGCGGCCGAACGAAACGACCGAAGCCAACCAGCCCTGGCATTGGGTAGTGATCCCAGCCATGGGCCTGTGCATGGGCGAGATTTTCTATCTCAAGGAGCTGGCCGAGGACTGCGCTGAGGACGGCGTATACGAATTCTTCTTCTGCGGCCCGCCGCTGATCATCACCGGCGGCACGGGATCGCCGATCAATCCGCAGGCGATCAAGTAGCCCACCACCGCCGCGGTAATTTCATTCGTCACCCCCGGGCTTGACCCGGGGGTCCATGAAGCGGTTCAAATTGTCGACATGCATCATGGATTGCCGGGTCAAGCCCGGCAATGACACGCTCTTTGTTAGGAGATAATCATGCCCCGCCACCTCAAGCGCGGAATGGACGCGAGCGCCATCAAGGCCGCTGACGCCAAGGTGCGCGAGACGGTCGAAGGCATCCTGGCGCAGGTCGATGCGCAAAAGGATGCGGCGATCCGCCAGTTGTCGCAACAATTCGACAATTGGTCGCCGAAGGATTTCAAGTTGTCGCCGCAGGAGGTTGAAAAAGCCATCGGCCAGGTGCGCAAGCGCGACCTCGAAGACATCAAATTCGCGCAAGTCGCAAGTGCGCAACTTCGCGCAGAAGCAGCGCGAGTCCATGCACGACCTGGAAGTCGAAACGCTGCCCGGCGTCGTGCTCGGCCACCGCCATATTCCGGTGAACTCGATCGGCTGCTACGTGCCGGGCGGCCGCTACCCGATGGTCGCCTCCGCCCACATGTCGATCGTCACGGCGAAAGTCGCCGGCGTAAAGCGCATCATCGCCTGTGCGCCGCCGTTCAAGGGCGGGCCGCATCCGGCGATCGTCGCCGCCATGCATTTCGGCGGCGCCGACGACATCTACGTGCTGGGCGGCGTGCAGGCGGTCGCCGCCATGGCGCTCGGCACCGAGAGCATCAAGCCGGTCGACATGATCGTCGGCCCCGGCAATGCCTATGTGGCGGAAGCCAAGCGGCAACTGTTCGGCCGCGTCGGCATCGACCTGCTGGCCGGGCCGACCGAGACGCTGGTGATCGCCGATGACAGCGTGGACGGCGAGATCTGCGCCACCGATTTGCTCGGCCAGGCCGAGCACGGACCGACCTCGCCCGCGGTGCTGATCACCAATTCGGAAAAGCTTGCGCGCGACACCATGGCCGAGGTCGAGCGGCTTTTGAAAATCCTGCCGAGCGCCGATCTCGCCGGCCAGGCCTGGAAGGACTACGGCGAGGTCATCGTCTGCGACAGCGTTGACGAGATGGTCGCCGAGGCAGACCGCGTCGCCTCCGAGCACGTGCAGGTGATGACGCGCGACCCCGATTACTTCCTTAACAACATGAAAAACTACGGCTCGCTGTTCCTCGGCGTGCGCACCAACGTCGCCTATGGCGACAAGGTGATCGGCACCAACCACACGCTGCCGACCAAGAAGAATGCACGCTTCACCGGCGGGCTGTGGGTCGGCAAGTTCATCAAGACCTGCACCTACCAGAAGGTCTTGACCGACGAAGCCAGCGCCAAGATCGGCGAAGTCTGCTCGCGGCTCTGCATCCTGGAAGGCTTCACCGCGCACGCCGAGCAGGCCAATATCCGCGTGCGCCGCTTCGGCGGCCGCAACGTGCCCTACGCGCAGGCGGCGGAGTGAGCGTGAACCTGACCACGACGCCGTCGTTTCGCCTCGACGGCAAACGCGCGCTAGTGACCGGCGCCGGGCGCGGGCTCGGACTGGCGGCAGCGTCCGCGCTGGCCGATGCCGGCGCGCATGTGACGCTCGTTGCCCGCACATCGAGCGAAATCGAGGAAGTGGCCGACGCCATCCGCGCGCGCGGGCAAAAGGCCGATCCGCTTACACTCAACGTGCGCGACGTAGCCGCCGTGAAGAAATCGATCGCCGCGCAAGAAGCCTTCGATATCCTCGTGAACAATGCCGGCACCAACAAGCCGACAATGTTCGTCGACGTGAAAGTCGAGGATTTCGATTGCGTCTTCGAGCTCAACGTGCGCGCCGCTTACTTCGTGGCGCAGGCGGTGGCGCGGCGGCTGATCGAGGCCAAAAAGCCCGGCTCGATCATCAACATGTCGTCGCAGATGGGCCATGTCGGCGGGCCGACGCGCACGGTCTATTGCGCCACCAAGCACGCCATGGAGGGTTTCACCAAGGCGATGGCGATCGAACTTGCCATCCACAAGATCCGCGTCAACACGCTGGCGCCGACTTTCATCGAGACGCCGATGACGCGGCCGTTCTTCCAGAACGAGGCGTTCCGCACCGACACGCTCAAGCGCATCAAGCTCGGCCGTCTCGGCCAGCTCGAGGACCTGACCGGCGCCATCGTGTTCCTGGCGAGCGACGCCTCCGCGCTGATGACCGGCACCTCGCTGGTGCTCGACGGCGGCTGGACGGCGGAGTGATCGGCCTCATGGTGAGGAGCGCCCAAAGGGCGCGTCTCGAACCATGAGGCCGCCCCATCCTTCGAGACGCCGCGCTGCGCGCGGCTCCTCAGGATGAGGCGGAGTTACGCCAGCTTCGGCAAATCGGCGAAATACTCCGGGTGTTCTTTCTCCACCTCGGCCATGAACTGCGGCCGGAACAGGCTCGGCACGTTGAGCCGCGCCGCGCCTTTCAGCGTATTCATCAACACCTCGTCTTCGGCGTTCTCGAAGGCGCGCAGCACGTTCGGCGACAGCCGCGGGTCGAAGCTGATGTGCTTGATCGCCTTCTTGCCGATCGCGACGTCGGTGCCCGGCACCCATTTGGCGAAAATCTCCACCGCCTCGTCTGGATTTTTGCGGGTGAAGTGCGAGGACTGCGCCAGGCCCGCGGCGATCGACTTCGCCAGCTGCGGCTTGCTCTCGATGGTCGGGCCGTGCGCGGTCGCCACCATCACATAGGACATGTGCTGGCCGCCGCGGATCACCTCGTAGGAATCCGGCACCTGCGTGAGCACCTGCGTTACGTATGGCTCCCACGACACCACCGCGTCGACCTTACCTTCGGCCAGCGCCGGCGCAAGACCGAACTGCGACCAGATGTTCTCGATAGTGAGCTCTTCGTATCTCATCTTGGCGCGGCGCAGCACCATCTTGAAATACTCGTCGGAAGTCTGCCCGCGCGCGAGGCCGATCTTCTTGCCCTTGAGATCGGCGAGCTTGCCGGCCGCGATGCCCCTGCCCTTCTTTGTGACGATGGCGAGCGGCGTGTCGCAGTTGTCTTTGGTCGCGTCGTTCATGATCAGGCCGATCACCCGGAACGGCTCGCCGGCATGCACCGCCTTGAGATAAGTGGTGGTGCTCATGTCGCCGATCTGGGCGCGGCCGTCGTGCATGGCGTTGACCATGTCGGTGCCGGTATCCACCACCAGCATCTTGGCGTCGACGCCGTGCTGCTTGAAGTAGCCCTTCTCTGCGCCGATGAACATCGGCAGATGACCGAAATTATTTCCAATCACGACGTCGAGTTTGGGCAATTCCGCCATTTTCATTCTCCCGGTTTACTGGTCCGCGCCGTCAGGACGACTTGAGCACTTGCGGTAAAACTTGCGGATTGACGATGTTCGGCGGCGGGCGGCCGTCGATCAGCGCCTGGATATTGTCGACCACGATATTCGCCATGATGTCGCGCACTTCCATCACCGCGCTGCCGAGATGCGGGGTGAGCACGACGTTCTTCATCTTCAACAGCGGCGGCGGAACATTCGGCTCGTTCTCGAACACGTCGAGGCCGGCGCCGGCGATCTTCTTTTTCTTCAGCGCACGCACCAGCGCCGCCTCGTCGATGACGGCGCCGCGCGCGGTGTTGATGATAAATGCCGTCGGCTTCATCAGGGCGAATTCGCGGTCCGAGATCATGTGCCGGGTCTCGGCGTTGAGCGGCTGGTGCAGCGAGACGAAATCGGCTTCCGCCAGCACCCGGTCGAGCGGCATGTATTCCATGCCGAGATCGCGTTCGGCGTCCGGCTTGCGGCGCGGCCCCCAATAGATCAGCCGCATGCCGAAGCCGCGCGCGCGCCGCGCGGTCGCCTGCCCGATGCGGCCGACCGCGACTAGGCCGAGCGTCTTGCCGTGCACGAAGCTGCCGGCGAAATGGTTCGACTGCGAGCCGGGGAAGCGGCTGGCGCGCACCGAGCGGTCGCCTTCGACCATACGCCGCGCCACCGCGATCATCAGCCCGATATGCAGATCGGCGACCGATTCCGCCACGATCGGGGGCACCACGGTGATCGCGATGCCGCGCTTGGTCGCCTCAACGAGGTCGATATTGTCGGGCGTGATCGACATCGAGGTGACCGCGCGCAATTTCGGATTGGCGCGCAGCACGGCGGCGTCGATCCGGTCGTGCAACAGCGAAAACAAGATGTCGCACTTTTTCACTGCCGCGATTAGCTTCGGCTTGGCTATCATCTTGCTCGAGTCCGGGTTCATTTTGACGTCGGCGATGGTGCGAATCCGGTCGAGCGCACTCTGCGCGATCGGCTGGCTGACGAAGACGCGCGGCAACTTTTTCGGCTTGCCGCTCATCGCTGCCACCGCACGATGCCCGCGACGCCGTCGACGGCGCATTGCGCGCCGTCCGGAATTTTGCGCGTGGCATCGAGCACGCCCAGCACCATGGGAATGCCGCGCTCGCGCGCAAGCGAGGCGAGATGCGAGGTGGAGCCGCCGAGTTCGGCCACCACGCCCGCGACCCGCGGCAGGATCTGGCTGAGCGCCGGCCCCGCCACCTTGGTCACCAGAATGTCGCCCTGGCCGACGCGCGCCAGTTCGCATTCGCAGTTCACCACCACCGCGCGCCCGGTACCCCAGCCGATGCCGGCGGGATGGCCGTTGACGCGCGGATGCTGCAGCCAAATCTGGTCGGGCACCGTCGTCGGCTCCACATGCAACGGGCGCGACTGCAGCAGCTTGAAGCCAGTCTCGTCCATCGCCCATTCGATCTCGACCGGCGAGCCGGCAAGCTGCTCGCACTTGCGCAGCAGACGCCCGAGCGTCACCGCCTCGCCCGCCGTCAGGCAGGGCTCGTTCACCTGGTCGGCCGGCACCAGTTGCGGCGCCGCCTCGCCGTGTTCGCAGGTGTCGCGATGGCTCTTGCGGCCGGGGTCCACCGTGCGCAGGAAGCCGTTCTTGGAAAGCACGATGCGGTCCGGCACCACTTCTCCTTGCGCGATGGCCGAGCCGAGCCCCCAGGTGGCCGAGATCAACATCTGCCCTTCCGCGGTCTCGCTCAAGCCGCCGCCCGAGGCGCGCGCGGAAATCAGCGGCTGGATCAGCACGCCCATCGCCGTGTCGGCCGGCGACAGTTCGTTGTTTTCCATGTAGCGGCGCGCGTGCGAGGTCCAAAGCGCGGCCCAGCAGGCGCGCACCGCGGTCAGGAATTCGGTTTCGTCGGAAAGCCCCAGGAAGCTTTCGAACTGGCCGGCAAAATTGACCCCTTTTCGGTCCTCAACCAGCGCCGAGGAACGCACCGCGCCGAGCGGGGCGTCCGCGCGCTGCACGCGCCAGGCCGCGAGCAGCGGTTCGAGAATCTCCGGCACGATCGGCTGCTGATAGAGCGCGAGACGGATCGCCACCGACAGCTTGCGCGAAGTCTGCCGGTCGACGTTGTTGTATCGCGCGACCTGATCGGCGACGCCGAGCTGGCGCAGTTGATGACGGTAGGCTTCCGCCGTGAGCGCAAAGCCGCCCGGCGTCGGCAGGCCGGCTTGCGTGAGCGCCGCGAGATTGGCCGCCTTCGGCCCGACCAGTTCAGGATCGGTGGCGGCGGGGTCGGTCAGCGAGAGGATGAACGGAGAAAACATTCAAACCGTACCTTTATCCGCCACCCTGCGGTGCAAGCGAAATGAGCCCCGAAGGGCGGCGGATATAGTACTTTACTTGACGTGATCTCCATAGCCCGGCAGCGGGTCGACGACCGTGATCTGCTTGACCGGGAAATTCGACACGATCTCGATGCCGTCGTTCTTCACGATCAGCATTTCCTCGATGCGCACGCCGTAGCGGAAACGCTTGCCGTGCTGGGTCTCCAGCGCGAAGGTCATGCCTTCCTGGATATCGATCGGGTGATCGAGCGACCAGATGCGCGAGATCACCGGCGGATCGTATTGCGCAAGACCGAGCCCGTGACCCCACAGGTTGGCGGCGGCCTGGTCCTCGTCCTCGTAGCCCCAGGTCTCCATCGCCGACGGCCACTTCAGTGCGATGTCGCGCGTGGTGGCGCCGACCTTCACCGCGCCGATCGAATCGTACAGCCACTTGAGCGCGGTATCGTAGGTTTCCTTCTGCTCCGCGGTAGGCTCCTTGCCGACGCAGTAGGTGCGGTAGTAGCAGGACTTGTAGCCGTTCCACGTCAGCGCGGCCAAATCCATGAACACGATATCGCCGGGCTGGATGATGCGGTCGGAGAAGTTGCGCCAGTTCGGCCAGGTGTTCGGACCGGACGACACGATCACGTCCTCGACGTCTTCGATGCCCGGGAAGTTATAGAGGTATTCCATCAGATGCGCGGTCACCTGGTTCTCGGTGATCCCCGGCCGCAGGAACTTCATGCATTCCCAATGCGTGGCGTCGCCGATCGCGCCGACGATGCGGAAGCATTCCTGCTCGTCGACGTTCTTGACCGCGCGCGCCTCCATCATGGGCGTCATGCCGTCGGCCCAGGTGATGCCCTTTTCCTTGAAGACGTTGATCATGTTGATGTCGATGAAGTCGCAGCCGAGCTTTTGCCCGGCGACGCCGTGTTCCTTCATCGCCGAGATGATCGCGTTGGTGAACTTGTTGACCTGCTGGGTCGCGGCCGGACCGGCGGCGCCCTTGATCCAGGCGAACGAGTGCCGAATGTTTTCTTTCGGAATCCACGGGCTGTGGCGCTCGACCTGGAAGCCGATGTCGCCCTGCTCGAACAGAATCGGCCGGCTGTCGCCGCACAGCATGGCGTAGCGCAGGCCGGGCTTGAGCTTGTTCCAGCCCGGCGTCAGCGTGCCGGTGATGTAGCGGCAGTTCTCGTCGTACATGCAGAGCATGGCGCCGAGACCGTGCTTCTTCATCATTTTGCGCGCGCGGTCGATGCGGTATTCGCGCAGCCGGTCCCAATTGACCTTCTGCTGCCAATCCATGCCGGCCATGCCGAAATTCGCAGTACCCATGCTGTCCTCCCGCGCGGCGCATTGACTGCGCCGCTTCCTGGCTCATTTCGCCGGTGATGTTATGCGGATGGCGCTCCTGAAAGAAATAATATAATCATGGCTTAGTCATTATATTTTCTAATGTCGGTGCGCCATGCGTAATATCCCCTTGCGGCAGGTCCGCGCCGTCATCGCGGTCTGCGAGGAAGCCTCTTTCACGCGTGCGGCGATCCGCGAAAACGCAACGCAATCAGGTATTTCGCAGCATGTAGCGGCGGTTGAGCGCACGCTCGGGGTCAAGTTGTTCGAGCGCGCCGGCGGACACGTGAAGCCGACGCCGGCCGGCCTGCGCTACTACAAAAGCTGCGTGGAGGCGGTCGGCGCGCTGGAAAACGCCGCCGAACAGGCGCGCGCGCTCGCCGGCCAGGTCACCGGCGACTTGCGCATCGGGCTGATGCCGACCTTCACCCGCGCAGTGCTGGCGCCGGTGCTCGACGACTTCGTGCCGCGCTGCCCGGAAGTACGCCTGCACATCGTCGAGGGCTACAGCGGGCTGCTCACCGAGATGACGCTCGACGAGGAACTCGACTTCGCGGTGGTGCCGGCCTGCGAGGGCACCATCGGGCTGAAATCGCGTTTGCTTGTGCGCGACCGCGAGATGCTGATCTCGGGCGTAAAGCGCGGCTTTACGCCGCTTGCTCCGCTAAGGCTGGCCGAATGCAAGCCGCTGAAATTCGTGGTGCCGGGGCCGGACAATATCCGAAGGCGCAATCTGGAAACTTATTTCCAGAGCCACGGCGTCGAAGTCGAGGCCATGCTGGAAATGGACGCCATGATCGCCACGCTCGAATTCGTGGCGCGCTCCGACTGGGTGACGATCCTGCCGAGCGTGATATCGATCAACGACGTCGGCCGCGGCGAGTTGATCGTCAATCCGATCGTCGCGCCCGAGCTGCACGCCGAGTTCGTGGTGATCCAGCCGACGCGGCGCACGCTCTCCACCCAGGCGCGGCTGTTCCTGCAACGCTTCGAGCAGGAGGTTGCGCATATTCACGCGGTGTGGGATCGGACGCTCGCGAAGCCACCGAAGCGAAAACTGTCCGCCTGAAATCCGGTTCGCCATTCCTGCGTAAGGAACGTCCGATGGCTTCCTCGTCCCTCGTCTCCACCGTCTGGCTCAGCGATCATCTCGCCGACCCCGATCTGCGCATTATCGAGGTCTGCAACCTGCACGACGACATGACCTACCGCGCCGGCCATATCCCGGGCGCGCTGTGGTTCTACTGGAAGTCGGCGTGCTGGCACGAAACGGACCGCGATTTCATAACGCCCGCGGCGATGGCGCGCCTGTTCGGCAGCCTCGGCATCGGGCCGCAGACGACAGTCGTGCTGTACGGCGATCCCGTTCAATTCGGCAGCTACGCCTTCTGGACGTTCACCATGGCCGGGCATGCCAAGCTGAAGCTGCTCGACGGCGGACGCCGCAAATGGGTCATGGAGGAGCGGCCGTTGTCGCAGAGCGTTTCGCGCCTCCCGCCGGTCGCCTATCCGGAGCCGCCGGCCGGAGTAACGTCGATGCGCGTCGGCCGCGATGACGTGCGTGCGCATCTGCGCGAGCCCAAGCGTCTGCTGCTCGACCTGCGTTCGCCGGAGGAATATTCCGGCAAGCGCGTCGCCGATTACTCCTTCAAGGTCGATCACGGCGCCGAACGCAGCGGGCGCATTCCCGGCGCCGTGCATCTTTACTTCAAGGACCTGCTGAAAGAAGACGATTCCTTCAAGTCGCCCGTGCAAATTCACGGCGCGCTCACCGCCGCCGGCGTCAGCCCGGAAAAATTCGACGAGATCGTCTGCTATTGCCGGCTCAGCCACCGCGCCACCGTCGGCTGGCTCGCGCTCGGCGAGATTCTCGGGTTGCGCAACATCAAGATCTACGACGGCTCGTGGACCGAGTGGGGCAGCATCGTCGGCTTCCCGATCGAGAAGTAGCGCGCCGGCCGAACTCGGCCTTTAGCCGAGCGCCGCCGCCGCGGCTTGCGCTTCCGGCACCACGTCGTAGGCGTAGAGCTGCTTGCGGAACGCCGCATGCGCCGCGATCTCGGCGTCGCGCACGCCCAGGTCCGCGTAAGACGAATCGTAGCGCAAGCCGTTCTCGCGCGCGCCGCACTGCACTGCCGCCACCCGCTCGCGCCGCAGCCGCTCGTAGGCGGCAAGTGCCGCCGGCGCCGTCTTGCGGTCGGCGCGTGCCAGAATGGTTGCCAGCGCCATGCCGTCCTCGATCGATTGATTGGCGCCCTGCCCGAGATGTGGCAGCATCGGGTGCGCGGCGTCGCCGAGCAGCGTCAGCCGTCCGCGCGTCCAGGTCGGCAGCGGCTCGCGGTCGTAGAGAGCCCAGCGGAAGGTCGCCTGCACCTCGTTCAACAGGTGCTCGATGCGCGGGTCCCAGCCGGCGAATTCGCGCCGCAGCACGTCGGGGTCGCCCGGCGCCGACCAGGATTCCTTCATCTCTTGGTCGGCCGGCACGAAGCCGACGTAATTGATGAGCTGCCCGGCGCGTAGCGGGAAGGTGAGGAAGTGCTTGCCCTGCCCGAGCCACATCAGCCAGGCGTCGGCCGGCCAATCCGGGATGCGCTCGTGCGCCAGCACGCCGCGATAGGCGACCGAGCCGTGGAACACCGGGCGCGAGGGCGGAAACACATGCGGCCGCAGCTCGGAGTGGATGCCGTCCGCCGCGACCACGGCATGACCCTCGGCGGTAGCGCCATTGGCGAACGACACGCGCGCCACGTCGCTGTCCTGCGCAAAGCCGACGCAGCGGTGCCCGGTGTGCACGACGTCCGCGGGCAGCGCTTCGGCCAGGAACGCGACAAAGTCGGCGCGGTGCATCCCGAAGGTCGCGTTCCAGCCCGATGCGTCGGTCACCTGCACCGGCGCGATCGGCGTGCCGTCATGGCGGAAGTAGCGCGAGGCGCCTCCGACGCGGCAACCCCATCGATGCACGGCCGGCCCTAGTTTGACCCGCTCCAACTGGCGCACGCTGTTGGGCGTCAGGAACACGCCGGCCCCGACCTCGCCGAGCGCCGGCGCCTGTTCGTAGACCGCAACCTTGAGGCCGTGCGCGATCAGCGCGTTGGCGGCGAACAGACCGCCGATGCCGCCGCCAACGATAACCACATCGAGTCGCGAGCCTGCCATCGTCACACCGTCATCCGCGCGCCGTTTGCGACTACGCTACGCGGCCCTTGATGGCGTTGGCAAATCCACTGTAGATGATACGGTCGGCGGCGTCGGCCGGCAGTTTCGCGCGTACGCGACGTTTCACCTCCGCAAGGTCGCCTGGAGAGAGCGCGGCTACGGTCGGCTTAATGGAGCCGGACGACGTGCTCGTCGTCCAGAATTCGTCGAAGCTGGCGAACGTCCGTTGCACCGTGATCGTGCGCGTCTCGACTTGCGCAAGTCCCGCGCCACTCCAGAGCGCGCGCAGGGGTTCCAAGCTGGCGGCCTCGGGCCGTGGCGGTCCCAAAGTGCTTTGCCCAAGCGCGCGTATTTCCGAAAAAATCGGCTCCATCGGGAATCCGCCGCCGAGCATGTCCCAGGCATAGGCCGCGACCGTCCCGCCCGGGCGGACCACACGCGCCATTTCGGCAACGCCTTTGGCGGGTTCGGGCACGAAGAAAATCACCAGCGCCATGAAAGCGGCATCGAAGCCGTTGTCGGCAAACGGCAACGCCATGGCGTCGCCCAGTTGAAATTGCGCCAAGCGGCCGGCGGGGCGCATGCGAGCAAAGTCGATCTGCGCCTGGGAGGGATCGATGCCCTGCACCTCGGCGGGGGAACAACGGTCAATCAGCAGTTCGGTAAAGGCGCCGTTGCCGCAGCCAATGTCGATGCAGCGCAGGCCGGACGCCAGCGCGACCCAATCGAGGAAAACTTCGCCGGCGAGCCGGCTCCAAACTCCCATCATGCGCTCGTAAGCGGCGCCGTCGTCGAAACGGATTTGTTGCTCAGCCATGTGTCCTCACACCGTCATCCAGACGCCGTTGGCGTCGACCGACTTGAACACCGCTTCGAGCGCCGCCGCCGTCTGCAGGATGCCGGCCGGCGAAATCGGGAACGCGCCCTGCCCCAGTGCCGCCTTGGCGAAATAATCCAGGTTGCGGCCGAGGTGGTTGTCGGCCGGCCGCTCGATCACCTCCGGCTCGTCCTTGCCGGCGCGGCGCACCAGCGCGCGCGTCTCAGAGACGCTTTCGGCCCAGCAGTTCTCGCCGAACACCGCGATGCGCCAGCGGAACGGCGTCTTGATGGTGGTGCCGAGCGTGCCGCTCGCGCCACTCTCGAATTCGATCAGCGCCGCCGTGGTGTCGCCGGTCGGCAATTTCAGCGCGCGCGCTTTCGCCAGCGCGCTGATGCGCTGCATCGGCCCGGCGAGATCGCGGAAGCAGTCGAGCACATGAATGCCCATTCCGGTCATGCCGCCGGCGCGGCTTTCCTCAGCCTGCATACGCCAGCTGTCGGCCGGGTAATTGGCCAGCCAGTCGTGGCTGTAATTGCCCTCGACATGCATGATGGTGCCGAAGGTGCCGGCCTCCTTTAGCTCGGCCAGCACGCGCATCGACGGCATCAGCCGGAAGTGGTGGCCGACCCCGATCACAATGCCGGTGCGCTTACAGGCCTCCAGCATGGCGACCGCGTCGGCCTTGGCCAGCGCGAACGGCTTTTCGCAGTAGATGTGTTTTTTGGCGGCGGCGGCGGCCTCGACCTGCGCGCGGTGCCTGGAATGCGGCGTCGCTAGGATCACCGCCTGAACTTGCGGATCGGCGATGACCTCCTCGAACAACGTGCCGATCGCGATCTTATGCTCGGCGGCGAAGTCGCGCACCGTGTCGGGCTCGAGCGTGACGCCACGCACGAAACGGATCGGCGCGCCGAAATCGCGCGCCGCCTTCACCAAGGTCTTGCCCCACCAGCCGAGGCCGACGATCGCGGTGTTGAGCATGCGCGGTCAGGCCGCCGGCGCGCCGGGCTGCTTCATCGGATGGGCGCGCGCGAAGGCGTCGTTCGCCATGCACAGGTCGACGATGCGTTTGACCGTCGGGAACAGCGCGATGTCGACCTTGAAATAGGTCGAGCCGGCCGCCTGCCCGGCGAGACAAATGTCGGCGATGGTGATCTGGTCGCCCTGGCAGTAGCGCCCGGTTTCCTTCGATGTCGAGAGGTTGGTCTCCAGCGCTTTCAAGGCCTCGACGTGCCAGTGGTGGCCCCATTTCAGCACGCCCGGCTCGTCGACTTTGTATTCGTGCGCCAGATATTCGCGCACGCGCGGCACGATCAATGGATGCGTATCGCAGGCGATGATCTGCGCCAGGCCGCGCACACGCGCGCGCGCCTTCGGCTCCTTCGGCAGCAGCGGCGGATTGGGATGCGTCTCGTCGAGATATTCGAGGATCGCTAGCGACTCGAACAGCACCGTGCCGTCGTCGAGGATCAGCGCCGGCAGCGCCTTCATCGGATTGACCTTGGCGAAGGCCGCCTCGCGCTGCTTGCCTTGCATCAGATTGACGTCGATCACCTCGTCGGGCGCGATGCCTTTGAGGTTGAGCGCGATGCGCACGCGGAACGTCGCCAGCGAGCGCCAAAACGAAAATAGTTTCACGTCGGTCTCCCCCGTTGTTTCATCACTTCTTGTTGCGTTCGGTCCAATACACCGTCATGCGCGAGCCGTCGCCGCCGCCGAAACCGTGTTTGGTGGCGTCCTCAAAGCCCGCGAGCGCCGCCTTGGTGGCGATCATGTCGGCGCCCTGCGCCTCACCGGTCGCGATCATGGTGCGCAGGTCCTTGACGCCGTTGGCGATACTGAACGTAGTCGGCCCGGGGTCCTTGCCCTCGAACATTTTCACAATCATGTCAGCGCGCATCTTGAGCGCGTTGTTGGCGCCGTTGCTCTCGACGAACAGATCGAGCAGGCGCTTGGGTTCCCAGCCGACGCTCCTGGCAATGGCGAAGGCTTCGCCATAGGCCTGCCAGGCCACCATCAGCGGCAAGTTGATTGCGAGCTTCATCGCCGCGCCGGCGCCGACCGGCCCGCAGTGCTCAACCTTGCGGCAGAGCTGGTCGAGGATCGGCTTGGCGCGCGCGGCGTCCGCCGGCTCCGCGCCCATCAGCCCGAGCAACTGGCCCTTGCGCGCCGGCGCGGTCGAACCGCCGACCGGGCACTCCACCATGGCGGCGCCCTTGGCGCGCACCTTGGGCGCGAGATCGGTCTCGACCTTGGGCGCGACCGTGCTCATCTCGATGAATAGCTTGCCCTTGACGTCGCCCGAGAGCAGCCCGTTCGGCCCGTTGTAGACGGCGTCGATCGCCGTGCCGTTGGTGAGCATGGTGATGACCGCTTCGCTCGCGGCCGCGACCGCGGCCGGCGAGGTCGCCAGCGTGGCGCCGGCTTCCGCCAACGGCTTGGTTTTTTCCGGCGTCCGATTCCACACGGTGACGTGGTGGCCGACTTCCATCAGCCGCGCAGCGACATTGCCGCCCATGGCGCCGAGACCCGCTACTCCGATACGCATCCAATCCTCCCGTTATGCTTTTGCCGGAACGATAGGCGATCATGGCGCGGCTTGAAAGCCGCCCTGTACCTTTTCGCACTCGACAGCCCTGCTCCCGGCCACTATGAACGCGAAGAGCGTTAACGCATTGCTGCGTTGATTTTCACCATGAGGGAATTGGAATGGTTGCGGCCAAGAGAATGAACAAGATGAAGAATAAGGGCACCGTCGGCATTATCGGCCTCGGCATCATGGGCGGCGCTTTTGCCAAGAACCTTAGCCGCGCCGGCTGGCGCGTGGTCGGCTACGACATCAGCGCGGCGCGCCGCCGCGAGGCCGCCCGCGCCGGCGTCGAGATCGCGCGCGATGCAGCTGCGCTGGCTGCCCAAGTGCCGGTCATCCTCACCAGCCTGCCCAAGCCGCAGGCATTGATGGACAGCGTGCGTAAAATCGCCGCCGCCAAGCTGCCGCGCAAAATTTTCGTCGAGATGGGCACCTTCGCCATTGCCGACAAACAAAAAGCCGCGCGCGCGCTCGCCAAGGCCGGCCACGCCATGCTCGACACCCCGGTCAGCGGCACCGGCTCGCAGGCCGAGAAGCGCGACCTGATCTTCTACGCCAGCGGCAATCCCCACCTGATCCAAAAGCTGCGCCCTCTGTTTCGCGCCTTCGGCCGCGAGGTCTACGACGTCGGCCCCTTCGGCAATGGCAGCAAGATGAAATACGTCGCCAACCTTTTGGTCGCCATCAACAACGTCGCCACCGCCGAAGCCATGGTGCTCGGCATGAAGGCCGGCCTGCCGGCGCAGCAAATCTACGACTTCATCACGCCGGGCGCGGGCAATTCGCGCGTGTTCGAATTGCGCGCCCCCATGATGGTAAAGGGCAAATACAACAACCCCACCATGAAGATCGACGTGTGGGACAAGGACATGCGGGTGATCGGCGGCTACGCCCGCAAGATCAAGGCGCCAACTCCGATGTTCGACGCCAGTAAGCCGGTCTACATCAAGGCGATGAAGCGCGGGCTCGGCGCCAAGGACACTGCCGCGGTCTGCGCCGTGCTGGAGAAGCGGGCCAAGATCAGGCGAAAGCGCTGACCCGGAACATATTTCCGCCCTTGCCTCCCGGCTGCGCACCTCTGTAGCCTCCCGGCCAACAAAATAATGCGTGGGAGGGCGTCATGGCGTCGCTGCAGAAGCTGTCCGAAATCCGCGACAACATGCGGATCGACTGGAACGTGCCGATCACCATGGATGACGGCCTGGTGCTGCGCGCCGACGTGTTTCGCCCGGTGAAAGACGGCCAATATCCGGTGATTCTCACCTACGGCCCTTACGCCAAGAATCTCGCTTTCCAGGACGGCTATCCGAGCGCCTGGCAGCGCATGGCGGAAAAACATCCCGACGTTACTGCGAGCTCGAGCAACGTCTACCAGAGTTGGGAAGTGGTCGATCCGGAGAAATGGGTACCGCACGACTACGTATGTGTTCGCGTCGATTCGCGCGGCGCCGGCTGCTCGCCCGGCTTCATCGATCATTTCTCGCCACGCGAGACGAAAGATTTCTACGACTGCATCGAATGGGCGGGCGTGCAGCCCTGGTCGACCGGCAAAGTCGGGCTCAACGGCATTTCCTATTACGGCATGAACCAGTGGCACGTGGCGTCGTTGCAGCCGCCGCATCTCGCCGCCATGTGCGTGTGGGAAGGCTCGGCCGACTGGTACCGCGACATGACGCATCACGGCGGCATTCTCTCGACGTTTTGGGAGAACTGGTACGACATGCAGGTGAAGACCGTGCAATACGGCGCCGGCGAGCGCGGCGGCCGCAGCCGCGTGCACGGCGAACTGGTGTGCGGGCCGGAGACGCTCACGGAAGAGCAGCTCGCCAAAAACCGTTCCGATTTCGGCGGCAATATCCTCGCCCATCCGATGGACGACAAATATCACGGCGACCGCTCACCGGTCTGGGACAAGGTCGTCACGCCGCTGTTTTCCGCCGCCAATTGGGGCGGCCAGGGCCTGCATCCGCGCGGCAATTTCGAAGGCTTCGTGCGTTCCGCCTCCAAGCAGAAATGGCTGGAGGCGCACGGCATCGAACACTGGACGCATTTCTACACCGACTACGGCCGCGAGCACCAGTTGCGCTTCTTCGACTATTTCCTGCACGGCAAGGACACGAGCTGGGGCAAACAGCCCAAGGTGCTGCTGCAGGTGCGCCATCCGGGCGAGAAATTCGTCGCGCGTGCGGAAAACGAATGGCCGATCGCGCGCACGCAATGGACCAAGTTCTATCTCGATCCCAAGTCGATGGTGCTCTCGAGCAAAAAGCCGTCCGGCTCCGCCAAGCTCGACTTCGCCGCCATGGGCGAAGGCCTCACTTTTCTCACGCCCGTACTCGAACACGAAACCGAGATCACCGGCCCTTCAGCGCTCAAGCTGTTCGCGTCGTCCTCCACCAAGGACGCCGATTTCTTCATCGTGCTGCGCGTGTTCACTGGCGACCTGAAAGAGGTCGTGTTCCAGGGCGCCATCGATCCGCACACGCCGATCGCGCAAGGCTGGCTGCGCGCCTCGCACCGCAAGCTCGACAAGAAATTGTCGCTGCCCTACCGGCCCTATCACACCCACGACCAGAAGCAACTGCTGACCAAGGGCAAGCCGGTCGAACTCGACATCGAAATCTGGCCGACCTCGATCGCGGTGCCGGCCGGCTATCGCGTCGGCCTTTCCATCCGCGGCAAGGACTACGAATATGGCGGCGCCAGCGGCGGCAAGCTGTCGAACTTCAAGAACGATCTCACTGGCTGCGGCCCGTTCCTGCACAACCATCCGAAGGACCGCCCGGCCGCCATCTTCGACGGCACCACCACGCTGCATTTCAGCGGCGGCAAGGCGCCCTATCTGCTGCTGCCGATCATCCCGCCGAAAAAACAGGCAGGTGGCAAGAAGCGCGGGCGGAAATAATTTTTGCTGCGTCATTCCGCGACCAAATAGGGTGTTCATTTTCCTCGAACCTAGGGTAAGGTTCGCACAACCTTCGACTTAACAGAAGGACCAGAGGGGAAATGAATACGCAATTCTGGGTCATCCAGGCCTTCAACGGCATATCCTATGGCGCGCTGCTGTTCCTGGTGGGCAGCGGCCTGTCGTTGATTTTTGGCGTCATGCGGATCGTCAATCTTTCCCATGGCGCCTATTTTCTGTGGGGCGGCTACATCGCCCTCTCCGTCATCGCCGTGACCGGCTCCTGGGCGCTGTCGCTGCCGGCCGCTGCGCTCGCCGTCGCCGCGATCGGCCTCGTCATGGAGCGCCTGTTCCTGCGCTCGGAAGGCTTCGCCCATCTGCGCAACGCGGTCATCGCCTTCGGAATCGCCATCCTGGTCGCCTTGGCGGTGGCACGTGCATTCCCGGCCGTCGCCGCGAGCCGGCCTCAGTTCATCGCAGTCGCCGCGATCGCCGGCATCGTCTTGTTCTTCGTCTTGAGCCGCATCTCCATATTGCCGATCGACAACGACGTGCTGCGCCAGGTGCTGCTCACCGTCGGGTTCGCCTTTCTGTTCCAACAGGGCGCGCTCGACATCTGGGGCGGCAACAACATGGACATCAATCCGCCGCAAGCCTTCACCGCGAGCGTCGTGGCCGGCGGCATGTATTTCCCGCTCTACCGCGTGTTCATGATCGCCATGGCGCTGGCGATCGGCATCCTGCTATGGCTGGTGATGGAGAAGACGCGCATGGGCGCGGCGGTGCGCGCCACCGTCGACGACGCGCAGATGGCGCGCGGCGTCGGCATCGATACCAACCGCATCTCGATGTTCATCTTTGCGCTCGGAGCGTTTCTTGCCGCGCTCGGCGGCGTCACCGGCGGTGCCTTCCTCGGCATCTATCCCGGCCTCGACTTCGAGATGCTGCCGCTCGCTTTCGCGGTGGTGATTATCGGCGGCATGGGCTCGCTCGGCGGCGCCGCGATCGGCGCGCTGCTGGTCGGCCTCGCCGACAATTTCGGCAAGGCGCTGTTCCCGGAAGTTTCCTACTTCACGCTTTACGCCCCGATGGTTCTCATCCTGGCGATCAAGCCCACCGGCCTGTTTGGACGCGACTGAGCGACGATCGATGACCCAGAACATGAAAATTCTGATCGTCGCGCTGGCGCTGGTGGCGATCGCCTACATCGTGCCGCACACCTCTTCGTTCGTGGTGCTGCTGACCACACGCGCGATGTGCTTCGCCATCCTCGCCATGAGCGTCGACCTCTTGCTCGGCTTCACCGGCCTTTCCTCGATGGGGCAAGCGGCCTATTTCGGCGTCGGCGCCTATCTCACCGCCATCCTGGCCGCGCGTTATCACGTCGGGCTCGGCTGGGATTTCTGGCTGGTGGTGATCCTGGGGATGCTGATCGGCGCGGCGCTGGCCGCCCTGTTCGGGCTGTTTGCCATGCGCGCGAGCGGCGTTTATTTCCTGATGATCACGCTCGCGCTCGGTCAATGTGTCTGGGGCCTCGCTTACCGTTGGAATTCGCTCACCGGCGGCGACAACGGCATCAACGTCACCAGCCGGCCGGATTTCGGGCTCGACCTGAGCAACGAGAGGACGTTCTTCTTTCTGGTCTTTGCCTTTTTCGCCGCGAGCCTGATCGCGCTTTACGTGCTGGTACGCTCGCCCTTCGGCCGCAGCCTGGAGGGAATCCGCGAGCGCGAATTGCGCATGCAGATTCTCGGCTACAATACCTGGCTGCACAAATATATCGCCTTCGTCATCGCCGGCGCCTTCGGCGGCTTGGCCGGCGTGCTATGGGCGCACACCAATGGTCTGATCAGCCCGGAGACCGTGGTGCTGACCACGTCGGTCGATTCGCTGCTGATGGTCGTGCTCGGCGGCGCCGGCACGTTGATCGGCGGTGCCATCGGCTCGGCGATCGTCTTTGCACTGCGCGAATATCTCTCGACGCTGGTGCCGTGGTGGCAATATGTGCTGGGCGGCGTCTATGTGCTCACCATCCTCTATCTGCCGATGGGACTGATGGGCATCCCGGCGCGTATCCGCCAGACGCGCAAAGCGTCCAACAAGACCCCGAGCAAATCGGGGGAGACGAAAACTTTGGCTTCGGCGCCGTCCTGAATGGGCGGCGATAACAATAAATCAGGGAGAACGACCATGACACGAAGACTGTCGCTTAAACTAACTTTGGTACTGGGAAGCGCGCTCGCCTTTGGCATCGCAGCGCAGGCGCAAGCGGACGAACTGCGCATCGGTTACATCGCGCCGACGACTGGCATCTTCGCCCAGATTGGCAAGGACATGGTCAACGGCTTCCAGATGTATCTGGACGAGCATGGCGGCAAACTCGGCGGCATGGACGTGAAGTTCATCGTCGAGGACAACCAGGGCAAGCCCGACACCGCCGTCACCAAGGCGAAGAAACTGGTGCTGCAGGACAAGGTGAACATGTTCATCGGCGGCCTGCTCGCCTCGACCGGCTACGCGCTGGCGCCGGTCAGCACGTCGGAGAAGACGCTCTACATCTCGTCGATCTCCTCGGCCGACGACCTCACCCAGCGGCAGCTGGACAAATATCCTTATTTCATCCGCACCAGCTGGTCGAGCTCGCTGCCGGAACAGCCGCTCGGGCAATGGGCTTGCGATCAGGGTTATAAGAAGGTCATCACCATCGCGGCCGATTACGCCTTCGGCTACGAATCCGTCGGCGGTTTTCAGAAAGTGTTCGAGGACTGCGGCGGCAAGGTGATCCAGAAGATCTGGCCGCCGCTCGGCACCAAGGATTTCGGGCCCTATATCCCAACCATGAAGGCCGACGCCGACGCCATCTTCACGCTGATGGTCGGGCCGATGTCGCTGCAATTCCCCAAGCAGCTGCGTGGCTCCGGCAACAAGAAGCCGATTGTCGCTGGCGGCACCAGCTATGACGAATTCGTGCTGCCGTTCATGGGCGACGAAGTGATCGGCGACGTCTCCGCGCTACACTACAGCGCGGCGATCGATACGCCAGCCAACGAGAAGTTCGTCAAAGCCTACCGCGCCAAATACGGCAAGGTGCCGTCCTACTATTCGGAGAACAACTACACGACCGCGTTGTGGATCGACGAGACGATCAAGAAGGCGGGCGGCAAGTTCCCCGGCGCCGAGCAGTTCATCAAGCTGATGCAGGGCATCAAGGTCGACGCGCCGCGCGGGCCGGTCGAGCTCGACGACATGCGCAACCCGGTCGAGAACGTCTACATCAAGAAGGTCGAGAAGAAGAAGATGTTCGGCTACGACAAGGACGAGCTCTGGAACGTCGTGATCAAGACCTATCCGCACGTCTCGCAGTTCTGGACCTACGGTAAGGCGAAGTTCCTGGCGCAGCCGGTCTACAGCCGCGATTTCCCGCCCTGCAAATTCTGCGAATAGCAAGCCCTGCCGGGGCCTGCGCGCGCGGGCCCCGGCGATTTTCTTGCGATCGGACAGAAAGTTACCAGCGTGAGCAGCGACGCGCCCGTTCTCGAATTGAAAGGCCTGTGCAAGAGTTTCGGCGGCTTGCAGGCCGTGCGCGATGTCACGCTCACCATCATGCCGGGCGACCGCAAGGCCATCATCGGCCCGAACGGCGCGGGAAAGACCACGCTTTTCAACGTGATAACCGGCATCTTCCCGGCCACCGCGGGCAATATCATTTTGTTCGGGCAGGACGTGACGAGCTGGCCGAGCCACCGGCGCACCGCACTCGGCATGGCGCGCACGTTTCAGGTTACGAGCTTGTTCCCGAAATTGACCGTGCTCGACAATGTTCTGCTGGCGATCAAGGGCTTGAGACCGTCGAAATTCGTGATGTGGCGCTTCTTGTCTTCGTACAAGGAAGTCTACGACAAGGCGCACCATCTGCTCGAACAAGTGGGCTTTCTCGACCGCAAGGATATCGAAGTTCGCAATCTGTCGCACGGCGAACAGCGCCAGCTCGAGATTGTTCTGGGACTGGCCAGCGATCCGAAGATTTTGCTCTTGGATGAGCCGGCCGCCGGCTTGTCATCGGGCGAATCGACCGAAATGGCCGAGTTCCTGATGAAGCTCGACCCGAATTTGGCGATCCTCTTGATCGAACACGACATGGACGTTGTGTTCGACGTGGCCTCGCAGATTTCCGTCCTGCACTTCGGCGAAATGCTGGAAACGGGTACGCCCGAGCAAATCCACGACAGCAAGCGAGTGCAGGAAATTTATCTGGGAACAGATTAAATCATGGCGATTCTCGAAGTTCAGGACATCCATACGTATTACGGGGACGCCTACGTCCTGCAAGGCCTGTCTTTGCAACTAGAACAAGGACAAATTCTTGGTCTTCTGGGCAGGAACGGCGTCGGCAAGACCACGCTGGTGAATTCGATCGTCGGCTTCAATCCGCCGCGCCGCGGCAAGATCGTGTTCAAGGGCGAGGAAATCACCCAGAAATCCTCATTCGAGACCGTGCGCAGCGGCATGGGTCTGGTGCCGCAGGGCCGCCGCGTGTTCCCGACGCTCGGCGTGGAGGAAAACCTGTTGGTGGCCGAGCGCCATCCCGACCGCCATGGCTGGTCGCTCGAGCGCGTCTACAAACTATTCCCGCGCCTGCGCGAGCGCCGCAACCAGCGCGCCAAGACGCTATCGGGCGGCGAACAGCAGATGCTGGCGATCGGCCGCGCGCTGATGACCAACCCCGATTGCCTGATCATGGACGAGCCGTCGGAGGGCCTGGCGCCGATCATCATCCAGGGCCTATGGGAGGCGATCGGCAAGCTGAAGGAAGAAGGCCTGTCGATCCTCTTGGTCGAGCAAAGCGCGCACCTTGCGCTCAAGCTGGTCGACTACGTGCACGTGATGAGCAAGGGCCAGGTGGTCTATTCGGCTAAGCCGGAAGAACTCAAAGCCAACGACGAGATCAAGGCGAGCTATCTCGGGATATGAAGCGGCGCATGATCTTGTCCAAAAACCGGTTCCCACTTTTCGGGATCATGCGCTAGCGCGGCTTGTCGCCGGCGAGCGTCACCCGGTGCATGACGCGCTTGAAGCCGTGATAATCGTTGACCGGATTGTGCAGCACGCAGCGATTGTCCCAGAACGCCATCGAACCGACGCGCCAATTGAACCGGCAGGTGAACTCGGGCCGCGTCTGGTGCTGGAACAGGAAATTGAGGATCGGCGCGCTTTCTTCTTCGCTCATGTCCTTGAAGCGCACCGTATGCCCGATATTGACGTAGAGCGCCTTGCACCCGGTTTCCGGGTGCGTGCGCACAACCGGATGCTCGCTGATGTACTCTTTCTTCGCCTCGGCCTTGGCGCCGTCGCGGATGCGGTCCTCGGCGTGCGCGTGACGTCGGCTTTGGCCGAATGGTTGACCGCGATCATGCCGTCCAGCATGCGTTTCATGCCGGCCGACAGCGTCTCGTAGGCGAGATAGGTGTTGGCGAACAGCGTGTCGCCGCCGTAGGGCGGCACCTCGCGCGCGATCAGCATGGTGGCCATCGGCGGCACGTCGAGATAGGCGGTGTCGGTGTGCCAGATGCCGCCGAAATTCTTGGTCTCGTGCTCGAGCTTGACGACCGGAATGATCTCCGGAAAGCCCTCGATGCCCTTGATGAAGGGATATTCGACGACCTCGCCGAACCGCTTTGCGAAGCTCAAGAATTTCGCCGGCGGCAGATCTTGGTCGCGGAAGAAAACTACGCCGTGTTCGAGCCAGGTTTGCCGGATGGCGGCGATGACGTTGTGGCCGGGCTCGGCGGCAAGGTCGATGCCCAAGATTTCCGCACCGACCGAGCCGGACAAGCGCCGGACCGAAAATCCGTTGGTCGCCATCCTCGTCGCTCCTCACCCGAACAGTTTCTTTTGCACCAAATCTAGCACGGCCGGCCGCGCCATGCCCACAACCGCAATAGAGCCGATACTGTAGGTCGCGGCGCAACGGAGCAACCGGGCTTTACAGACCGGAATACATTGGCGGATGATGCCCTTGGTTCGGTCCGCCGTCCTTGCAGCGGCGGCCCGCAAAGCCGCTTTACGATTTTCGCGTCGAATTCGGCCGTGCCGGTTGATCAAAAATGCCCGCACGAAGCCGTTTGAAATGTGCAGCCCCGGGGAGGGGCGATAAAGGGAGGAATACAATGTCTCGCAAAGTTACCCGCCGTAAATTTATGGCCGGCACCGCCGCCGGCGCAGCGTTGGCGGCGTTCAAATTCCCGACGCCGGCCATCGCGCAAGCGGCGCCGTTCAAGCTCGGACTGCTCACGGTCAAGACCGGCCCGCTTGCGCAGGGCGGCATCCAGATGGAACAGGGCGTGCTCACCTGGCTGAAAGAGCACAACAACATGATGGCCGGCCGCAAGGTCGAGTTCTTCTCCGCCGACACCGGCGGCAAGCCGGCCGGCACCAAGACCAAAGCGCAGGAATTGGTCGAGCGCGACCAGGTCGACGTCATCCTGGGGCCGCTCGCGGCCTTCGAGCTGCTGGCGATCACCGACTACATCCGCGATCATCAGACGCCGACGCTCAGCCTCGCCGGCGCCGACGACCTGACCCAGCGCCGTCCCAATCCTTATTTCCTGCGGCCATCGGCGACATCCTCGCAGGCGATGCACGTGATGGGTCACTACGCGGCCAAGGAGATGGGCAAAAAGAAGGCCATCACCATCGATTACGATTTCGCTTTCGGCTACGAGCAGGAAGGCGGTTTCCAGGCGGCGTTCGAGAAGGACGGCGGCTGCGTGGCCAACAAACTGTGGGCGCCATTGGGCACGCCCGACTACACGCCCTATCTCGCCCAGATGAGCGGCATCGACGTTCTCTGCCAGGGTTTCGCCGGTTCCGGCCCGCTCGCCTTCATGAAGCAGTATGCCAACTACGGTCTCAAATTCCCGGTGGTGACCGGCGAGACCGGCGGCGACGACGCGCTGCTGCACGCCTTCGGCGACGAGGCGCTTGGCATGATGAGCGCCTGCCCCTACACGCTCGACCTCGGCACCGACGCCAACAAGAAATTCGCCCAGGCCATTTACAAGGACTTCAACGTCGTGCCCGGCTTCTATGCCGCCGGCCTTTACGTCAACTGCCAGGTCGTCGAAGCCGGCCTGAAAGCCGCCGGCGGAACGACCGCGGACAAGGAGAAGTTCATGGCCGCGCTCAAGGCCGTGAAGCTCAAGGACACGCCGCGCGGGCCAATCAGCTTCGACCATCTCGGCAATATCGTCGGCTCGTTCTACGTGCGCCGCATCGAGAAGGCGAAGAACGCCTACGGCCTCAATCTCTGGAACAAGACGGTCAAGACTTACGAGAACGTCAGCCAATTCTGGACCTGGCCGGAGAAGGACTTCCTGGCGCATCCGGTCTATTCGCGCAATTATCCGCCGCCGAGCAAATGCTGATGTAAAGCAACGATCCCCGCGGGCGCCGCAGGCCGGCGCCCGCGGACGATTACGGCGCGGCGAGAGCGAAAGACGGCGGATATGAATTTCTGGCTGCTGTCGGTCAACAGCATCACCTTCGGCAGCCTACTATTCCTGTTGTCGGCGGGCTTTTCCCTGATTTTCGGGCTGATGCGGATCCCGAACCTGACGCATGGCTCGCTGTTCATGCTGGGCGGCTATTTCGGCGCCACCTTGGTCGGCGGCATGCTCGGCATGATGTTCAATTTCTGGCTGGCCGCGCTCTTGGCGGCGGCGCTGGTCGCCGCGTTCGGCGCCTTGATCGAACGACTGCTGCTGCGCCAGCTTCCAGGCCAGCAACTGGCGCAGGTGCTGGTCACGCTCGGCATTTCTTTCATCGTCGCCGATTTCTGCCTGATGGTCTGGGGCGGCGACCCGATTTCGGTGACACCGCCGGAACACCTTGCCGGCTTTGTGCGCGCCGGCCCGTTCGTATTTCCGAACTATCGCCTCGCCGTCATCGTCATCGCCGTCGTCGTGGCGATCGGCCTCTGGCTGTTGCTCGACCGCACCCGGCTCGGCGCCATGATCCGCGCCGGCGTCGACGATCCCGACATGGCGCGCGTGGTCGGCATCCGCGTCTCGCAGCTTTTTACCATCGTGTTCGCGCTCGGCGCCGGCATCGCCGCTTTCGCCGGCGTCATCGGCGCACCGATCTTGACGGTCTATCCGGGCATCGACCAGTACATGCTGCCGCTGGCGCTGGTGGTGGTCATCCTCGGCGGTTCCGGCAGCCTGCTCGGCTCCATCGTCGGCAGCCTGATCATCGGCTTCATCTATAATTTCGGCCAGGCGCTGCTGCCCGAGCTCGCTTATTTCGTGCTGTTCCTGCCGATGCTGCTGGTGCTGATCTTCCGGCCGCAAGGCCTGTTCGGCAGGTTCGTGCCATGAGCGGGCGTATCGTCGCCTTGGCGGTCTCGCTGCTCGTGCTCGTCACTTTGCCTTTTTGGCTGAGCGGCGATTATTACGTCAACGTCGCCAGCCAGATTCTGTTCTATGCCATCTTCGCACTCGGCCTGAACATCCTCGCCGGTTATGCCGGGCTGGTCTCGCTTGGCCACGCCGCGCTGTTTGGCGTCGCCGCCTATGCCACCGCCTATTGTTTGCAGCTCGGCGCCGGCCATACGCTCGCCATCCTCGCCGCGCTGATGGCCGGCATGGCCGCAATGGCGGTGTTTGCCGTGCTGTCGCTGCGCGCGACCGGCATCGGCTTCATCATGATCACGCTCGCCGTCGGCGAGATCGTCTGGGGCTTGGCTTACCGCTGGATCAGCGTCACCAATGGCGACAATGGCATTAACGTGCACACGAGGCCGATGCCGTTCGGCCTCTCGCTCGGTTCGCCCGCCGCGTTCTACTACACGACGCTTATCGTATTCGTAATTTCGGTCGCGGCGGTTGCCTTGTTCGTGCGCTCGCCGTTCGGCGCCGCCTTGATGGGCACGCGCGACCAGCCGCGCCGCATGAACGCGCTCGGCTTCCATGTCTGGGCAATTCGCTTCTGGGCCTGCATGTTCTCCGGTCTGCTCACAGTCATATCCGGCATTTTGTTCGTCTATTACACGCAATTCATCAGCCCGCAGACGCTGGAACTAACCTCCTCGGCCGAGGTGCTGCTGATGGTGATCTCCGGCGGCGCCGGCACTTTGCTCGGGCCGATCGTCGGCTCGGCGCTGGTCGTCATCGTCAAGAGCGTGGTGAGCGGCTACATCGAGCGCTGGAACATGCTACTCGGCGCCATCTTCGTCGCCATCGTCATCCTGATGCCGGAAGGCATCGTGCCGGGCAGCGTGCGGCTGTGGCGGCTAGCGCGGCGCAAGATCGGCGCATCCGGCAAGCCGGCGGCAGCGGGGGGCAAGCCATGAGCGCGCTCACCGTCTCGGGCCTGGGCAAATCCTTCGGCGGCCTGCACGTAACGCGCGACGTCGACCTCAACGTCGCGCCGGGCGAGCGGCGGCTGATCATCGGTCCCAACGGTGCCGGCAAAACCACGCTGTTTAATCTGATCACCGGCGAGATTAGCCCCGACAAAGGTTCGATCCATTTGTTCGGGCAAGACATCACCAAAGTGCCGAGCCGGCGCCGCACGCATCTCGGCATGGCGCGCACCTACCAGATCATCACCCTCTTCCCGAGCGACACCATCGTGCACAACGTATCGCTGGCGCTGTTAGGATTGTCGCCGCTGCGCTGGAACCCGCTCATCGACATGCAACGGCAGAGCCACATCGTCGAGCGCGGCTGCGCGGCGCTGGACCGGGTTGGACTCGCGCATATCGCCGAGCGGCCGCTGGCGCAGACCTCCTACGGCGAGCGCCGCCGCGTCGAAATCGCCATGGCGCTGGCGCAAAATCCGAAAGTGCTGCTGCTCGACGAGCCATTCGCCGGCCTGTCGATCGACGAGCGGCGCGACGTGCAGCAATGCCTAATGGCGATCCCGCGCGACGTGACCATGGTGATGATCGAGCACAACATGGACGTGGCGCTGGAATTCGCCGAGCGCATCACGCTTCTGCATTTCGGCGAAGTGATCGTCGAAGGAAACCGTGCCGAAGTAGTGGCCGACCCGCGCACCCGGGAGGTTTATCTTGGCCACTAGCGCGCTCAGCCTGCAAGCCATCGACGCCTATTACGGCGATAGCCACGTGCTGGCGGGCGTGTCGTTCGAGCTAGGCGAAGCGCGCATGCTTGGCCTGTTGGGCAGGAACGGCGCCGGCAAATCGACCTGCATGAACGTCACCATGGGACTGCTGCCGCCGCGCCGCGGCGAAATTTCGGTGTTCGGCACGCCGGTAACGGGATTGTCGCCCGAAATGGTCGCGGCACGCGGCGTCGCGCTGGTGCCGCAGGGCCGCCGCATCTTCAAGAGCCTGACCGTGCGTGAAAACCTCATGGTGGCCGCGCGCAAACCGGACGCCGGCAGCAAGCACGCGCCATGGACCGCCGAGACCGTATTCGCGATGTTTCCGCGCCTCGCTGAGCGGGCAAAACAAATCGCTGCACATCTGTCGGGCGGTGAGCAGCAGATGCTGGCGATCGGCCGCGCGCTGATGGGCAATCCGCGCGTGCTGCTGATGGACGAACCGTCGGAAGGGCTGGCGCCGCAGATCGTCGCCGAGGTGATGGCCACCATCCGCAAGCTGAAGGAAAGCGGGCTGTCGATCGTGCTGGTCGAGCAGAACCCGATGCTGGTGTTCGACGTCGCCGACGACATCGTCATCCTCAACATCGGGCGGGTGGTGGTGACGTCCACTCCCGCCGCGCTCAGGCAGGACGAAGAGACGCTGCGGCAGCAACTGGGCGTATTTTAATCGAAAGGCGCGACTACAATGGCGGTCTGGAACAAATACACGAACACTGCGGCGCGCAAACACGGAAAACCGGGGCGCGACATTCGACCGAAAAGCCTGACCGTTGACATGCACGCGCATGTGGCGGTGTCGCGCGTCGCCGATATCGTCACGCCGCATCTCAAGCATTCCACCGATCCGCTCGTGCAAGACTCGACGCCCCAAACGCAGGCGCTGATGGCCAAGCAGGCAGCCGACGTCCGCGAGCGCATCACGACGACCGATCTGCGGTTCCGTGTGATGGATGACATGGGCGTGGACATGCAGCTCGTCTGCCCCGCTCCACCGCAGATCTATTACAACCTTCCGCTCGAAGTCGGCGTGCAGGCGGCGCGCGTTCTCAATGACGGCATCGCGGAATATGTCGGCAAGCACAGGGATCGCCTGGTCGCGCTCGGCGGCGTGCCGATGCAGGACGGCAGCGAGGCGGCAAAGGAACTTGAGCGGGGCATGAAACAACTCGGCTTCAAGGGTGCCGAGATCTTGACCAACGTCAACGGCAAGGAACTGTCCGACCCCGCCTTTGCGCCGTTCTGGCAGAAGGCCGAAGAGCTCGACGCCTTGGTGCTGATCCACCCGACGGGCTTTACCCAGCCGCAGCGCTTCGCCCGCTTCTATTTCAATAACGTGATCGGCAACCCGCTCGATACCACGATGGCGCTGCACTACCTGATTTTCGACGGCGTGTTCGAACGTCACCCGAAGCTACGCGTCCTTTCGGTGCACGGCGGCGGTTTTCTTGGCGCCTACTCGGGCCGCATCGACCATGCCTGGGGCGCCCGGTCGGATGCGCATGGCACGCTACCAAATCCGCCCACGACGTACCTCAAGCGCAACGTCTATTTCGACACCGTCGTGTTCACGACGCATCAGCTTGAAGCGCTGGTGAACACATACGGCGCCAGCCGCATCGTCATGGGAACGGACTATCCGTACGACATGGCCGACTTCGATCCGGTCGAGCACGTCGTATCAACCGGCTTCGATGCATCGGTCATCGCCGCGCTGTGCGGCGGCAACGCCAAGAAAATTCTCGGCCTGAAATAGTTTCGCTCAGGTCCGCAAAAAATCCAGCACCGCGGTTTCCGCGATCACCGCAGCGTCGGTCGAATGCCGCCCGGCGCGCGCCCGCTCCTCCTGCGTCTGCGTCGCCTGCAGATAAGCGCCGAGATGGCGGGCGCGCTCGATAATTCGGAAATTTTCCGGCAGCCGCGCCGCCTCGAAGCGCTTGAGCGCCGCCGGCACGTCACGTTCGGCCTGCAGCGCCTGCGCCAGCGCTGCGGCATCGTCCGCTGCCTTGGAGACGCCAGCCGCCACGTGCGGCCGTGCCACGAAGGCCGCATCGCCCAAAATCGCCACCCGGCCGAACGCCATGCGCGGCGATTCGAGATCGTAGATCGGCTGCAGGATCGGCTCTTCCATCAGCCGCACGATCTGGCGGAATTGCGGTCCCGCCAGCCGCTCGGCCGCCGCGCGCATTTCCGCGACCGCCTCGCGCCGGATCAGCGGAGGCGGAATTGATATCGCATGCGTGACGCCGCGTTCATCGGTGAGCAGCCACGGCAATTTGACGCGCTCGTCGGCCGGCCGGTACCACACCACGTTGTAGCGGCGATGGCCTGGGCGCAGGTCGTTGTCGGGTCCGGCCACCGGATAGCCAAGCAGCTGCTCGCCCGGCGGCAGCGTGAACACCATGTATTCGAACAGGTCGTGATGCGTGCCGGCCGGAATAGCATCTTCCGCGATCAAGGCGCGCCAGGCGCAATAGCCGGCATAAAGCGGCGCCGCCTCGGGCAGCGCCTGCTGGCGCACGGTCGAACGCGTGCCGTCGGCGCCGACCAGCAGATCGGCCTCGATTGTCTCGCCATCGGTAAACCGCGCCAGCATCGAATCGGCGCCCTGCTCGAAACCGGCGAGCCCGCGGCCGCGGTGATAGTGGCCGGGCGGAAAGGCGTCGCGCAGCAGCCGGTAGACGCGCTCCCAGGCGGTGAGCACCTGCAGGCAACGGATCTCCTCGGTGACGCGGCCGTGGCGATCGAGAATCTTGCGGGTGGTGATGGCGACGCCGAGCGCGTCGGTGGCGAGACCCAGCGCCCGCAACCGCTCGATCAGTTCATATTGCGCGACGATGCCGGCGCCGCGGCCGGACAATTCGCTCTCCACGCGCTCGTAGATATCCACGGTCCAGCCGGCCCGGCGCAGCATCAGCGCGCTCAGCAAGCCGCTCATCGAGCCGCCGATGATAACCGCCTTGGGCCCCGGCAATGGACACGTCCCCAATCTTTCGGTTTACCGGAATATGCTATATATGAGGGCAAAGTGCACCGGAGGAGTTGCCATGGCTCTGAGCATGCTCGACAAGGCTGCCGAGAAAAAGGACAAATCGGCCTGGCCGGCGGAGCTCGTCGCCGAATTCGAGCGCGAGGCCAAGAACCCCAACCCTTGCGTCGGCTCCACGCTGTTGTCGGAGAACGAGCGCACGCGGGTGTGGATCATCCGCCTCGCCCCCGGCGAGCGCATCGGGTTCCACCGCCACGTGCTGGACTATTTCTGGACGGCGGTCAGCGGCGGGCGCGGCCGTCAGCGCGTGCATAACGGCTCAACGGTCGAATACACCTATGCACCGGGCGAAACCCGGCACGAGACCTACGGCAAAGGCGAGTTCAAAGTGCACGATCTGGAAAATCTCGGCGACCAGGAAATGATTTTCATGACCGTCGAGTTCAAAGACAGCGCCAACAAGCCGATGCCGCTGCCGGAGGGCGTGCGCCCGCAAGCCGCCGCCTGAGCAAGCGCTTTTCGTTTCGCGCCCGCCGTCCCGGCCCTTCCCGGCGGCGGGCGTTTCAATTTGCCGCAGGTGGGCAGGGAATCCCCCGTTCGGCTGGTCGATCGATGGACTAGCCAAGCCGCCGGGCTTCCTGCAAACTGCCGTGCAATACCCGGATTCCGGGCCAAGAAGAAACTTAAGGTCAGAGGGGAAACAACACCGGCCCGTTCGACATGCAGATCGCGACCGTCGCGCCGCACGACGCAGCGCCGGCAACCGGCTGTACAACGCGATCTGCTTGAACGTATGCGCCGGCTAAAAGCGGCATGGACATTTCCTGGGATCTCCTGATCAACGCCATCGTCGCGGGGCTTTTGCTCGGCGGCTTCTACGCCGCCGTCACTGCCGGCATATCGATCTCGTTCGGCATGCTGGACATCGTCAACATCGCGCATCCGGCCTTCGTCATCCTCGGCTCCTACATCGCCTATTTCATCAATATCAATTACGGCATCGACCCGATCGTGGTGAGTATCATCGCGCTGCCAGCGTTCTATGCGCTTGGCGCGCTGGTCTACCAGGTCTACTACCAATCGTTCGAAAGGCGCGGCCAGGAATCTCTGCGCGGGCTCGCTTTCTTCTTCGGCCTGCTGTTCGTCACCGAAGTGTCGTTGATCCTGGTGTTCGGGGTCGACTATCGCTACGTCGAAGCCGCCTATATCGGCCCCAGCATCCATATCGGCCTGATCGACATGCCGCTGCGCATGCTGGTGCCCTGCTTGGTGGCGATGGCGCTGTTCGGCACGCTCGAATTGTTCGTCACCCGCACGTTTCTCGGCCGCGCCATCAAGGCGGTGTCACAGGACCAGTTGGCGCTGCAATTGATGGCGGCCGATCCGATCCGCATTAAGCGTATCGCCTTCGGCATCTCGATCGCCACCGCGTCGGTCGCCGGCGCGCTGCTCATCATCATTCAGCCGGTCGAGCCCTCGGTCGGGCGCGACTATATCGGCCGTGTGTTCGCCATCTGCGTGCTGGGCGGGCTCGGCAGCATGCCCGGCACCCTGATCGCCGCCTTTCTGCTCGGCGTGGTCGAGAGTCTGACCGCGACCTTCTACGGACCGTCCTGGGCTCCGGCGGTGGCGTTCGGTTTGCTTCTCTTGACGCTGGCCTTCCGGCCGGCAGGACTGATGGGACGGTAGCCCGTGAGCGCGCTGAAATTCTCCACCATCGCGATCGGCGTCGGCCTTCTGGTCCTTGCCTTCGCGCAATGGCTGGGGCTCGATTACTTTTATTTCGCCGGCTACACGATCCTGCAATTCATCGTGCTGGCGACCGCCTGGAATATTCTTGGCGGCTATTGCGGCTATGTGAATTTCGGCACCGCCGCGTTTTTCGGGCTCGGCGCCTATAGCTCGGTGTTCATGTACAAGTTCTATCCGCTGCCGATTCCGCTCCTGATGCTGTTGAGCGCCGTCGTGTCCGGCATTGTCGGCTTCGGCATGGGTTATCTGACGCTGCGGCTGCGCGGCGCCTTTTTCTCCATCGCGACGCTGGCCATGGCTGTGGTGGTGCAGACGCTGGTGATCAACTGGGACTTTGTCGGCGGTTCGCGCGGCGCCTACATCATCCGCCCGGAGACTATCGAATTCGCGGGCCTGCAGATCAACTACATCGAATATCTGTTCGTGCTGATGCTGGTCCTTGCGGTCGTCGCGCTGGCGACGGCGCGTACCATTGAGCGCTCCCAGCTCGGCTACGGCTTTGCCACCATTCGTGACGACGAATTGGCGGCCGAGGCCTGCGGCGTGCCGACGCTGCGGCTAAAGCTGATCGCCACCACGCTATCCGGCGCATTCATGGGTATGGCCGGCGCGCCGTTTCCCTACTACATCGGCTATTTACAGCCGCAGTCCGCCTTCGCTTTGGATTACGCGGTCAACTCGATCGCCATGCCGATGATCGGCGGCACCACCAGCTGGATCGGCCCGTTGATTGGCGCCATCCTGCTCGGCTCGCTGCAGCAGATTGCCACCGTCACCATTTCCTCGGCGGTCAACCTGCTGATCGTCGGCCTGCTGCTGGTGGCCTTCGTCATCATCGCGCCCAACGGCCTGGTCGGGTTGATACAAAAGCGCTTGCGCCGGGGGCCGCCATGACCGCGCTGCTGCATATCCAGAATATCAGCAAGCGGTTCGGCGGCTTCGTCGCGCTCGACGGCATCGATCTCGAGGTGCAGCCGGGCGAGCGGCTCGGATTGATCGGACCGAACGGCTCCGGCAAGAGCACGCTGGTCAATTGCATCTGCGGCACGGTGCAGAACGAGAGCGGCAGCGTCCATTTCGACGGTCATGCGGTGGATGGGCTCGCCGCCCATCAGCGCACGCATCGCGGAATTGCCCGCAGCTTCCAGCTGCCGCGCCCGTTCCACAGCATGTCGCTCGCCGACAATCTGCGCATTCCTCTGCTCTACACCGTGCACGCGCGCTTAGGGCCGTTGCGCTCGGCCGGCGACCTCGATAGCCGCTGCCACGAGCTTCTCGAGATGGTGGGCCTGTTGAAGAAGGCCAAGCAGATGCCGCGCGACTTGACGCAGGTCGAGATGCGCAAACTCGAGCTCGCGCGCGCCATGGCGGCGGAGCCGAAGCTGCTGATCGCCGACGAATCGATGGCCGGCCTGTCGCATTCCGAAATCGAGGATATCCTGGCGCTGCTGGTGAAACTGAACGAGCGCGGCATCACCGTCATCCTGATCGAGCACATCATGACCGCGGTGATGAAATTCTCGCAGCGGCTGGCCGTGCTGGTCTCGGGCAAGAAGATCGCCGACGGCAAGCCGGAAGACGTGGTGCGCGACGAGCAAGTGGTGAGGGCTTACATTGGCCAGTAGCATCACCATCGAAAACGTGCACGCCGCCTATGGCGCGGTGCGGGTGATCGACGACGTCTCGATCACGGTCGGCGCCGGCCAGACCGTGGTTCTGCTCGGCACCAACGGCAACGGCAAGAGCACGCTGATGAAATGCGTGATGGGCATCGTCAAGCCCATCGCCGGCCGCATCGTCGCCGAGATCGACGGCGAGAAGCACGACCTGGTCGGCCTGCCCACCGAGCAGATCGTCGATCTCGGCATCGCGCTGGTGCCGGAGGGCCGCCGGCTGTTCCCCAAATTGTCGGTGGAAGAAAACCTTCTGCTTGGCGCCTTCCGCAAGAAAGCGCGCGCGCAGATCAAGAGCAATCTCGGCTTCTGTTTCGAGGCGTTCCCGCGCCTGGCCGAGCGGCGCCGCCAGCTCGCTGGCAGCATGAGCGGCGGCGAACAGCAGATGCTGGCGCTCGCCCGCGCGCTGATGCTGGCGCCGCGCATTCTGTTGGTGGACGAGCCCTCGGTCGGATTGGCGCCGCTGCTGGTCGCCCGCACCATCGACGCCATCAAGCAGCTCAAGGACCACTACCAGCTCACGGTTCTGATGGCCGAGCAGAATTTCACGCAAGCCATCCGCATCGCCGACCGCGGCTACGTGATCGTGCACGGCAAGATCGCCTTCGAAGGCCACTCGCCCGCCGAGCTCAACAACAACGACCTGATCCGCCAGTTCTATCTGGGGATGTGAGCGGCCGTCATCGTCGGCCGATCAAATAAAAGCGGCGCGGAATCTCATTCCGCGCCGCTTGTCTGACCGGCCCGAAGGCTCGGCCGTTAGTTACTTCGCCTTGGCGTAGGGATAGATCACTTCGCCGCTCTTGTATTGCGGCGGATAGATGATCACCTCGGTTTTCAGGTCGCGGAAGTCGTCGATGCTGTTGCCCTTGATGTTCTGGAACTGGGCCGCCAGCGTACGCTCCTGCGTCCACTCGCCTTGCGCGTCGAACTTCACGTCCCCGACCACGGTCTTGAAGGTGGTCTTGTGCATATAGGCGGCGAGCACGTCGTCATTGAGGCTCTTGGTGGCGGCGATGGCGTCGCCGAGCACCTGCAAATCGGCATAGGCCCACACCGGCATATAGTAGCCGAGCGGATCGGTGCCGGCGGCCTTGGCGCGTTCCTGATATTTCTTGAGCAGCTCTAGCGAGCCGGGGAACTCCATCGACTTGACCGGCAGCCAGGTTTCGTAATTGACGACGCCATTGAGCAACGGGCCAAGCTGGGTTTTGAACACCGTCGCCTGCAGGCCGACCATCGCGCCGCCCCACATCTTCGGAGTGAAACCAACCTCGTGCATGGCCTTGACCATGCCGACGGTGTCGAGCGGGTACGAGCAGATCACCAGCAAATCCGGGTTCAACGCCTGGATCGCCCGCACGATAGGTGTAAAGTCGGTCGTGGATGGCGGATAGCTCTTCTCGTACACGATCTTGAGGCCCGAGGTCTGGGCGTTCTGGTGCGCGCCCTCGCAGGCATTGCGGCCGAATTCGGCATCCGCCATCGCGATCGCGATGGTCTGCGGCTTGGGCTTCTGCGCTTCCGCCACCTTGAAGAAGCCACGCGTGAAGGCCGGCTTCGGCGTCGGGCCGTTCGGGATCATCGAGAAATATTTCGAGTACTTGAACGTCTCGTTGATGCCGGTGCCGAACAGGCTGACGAACAGCTTTTTCTTCTGAATCGCGATCGGCATCGCCGCGGCAATTTGGGTCGAGGCATAACCGCTGACGATCAGATCGACTTTGTCGATGTCGAGCAGCTTGGTGTAGATGCTGGGGACCTGCGACGGGTTGCTCTGATCGTCGTAGTAGACGAGCTTGACCGGGCGGCCAAGCAGCCCGCCCTTGCCGTTGATGTCGTCTTCCCAAACCTGCATGGCCACCAGCGACATTTTCCCGTTGGCGGCGAGCGGACCGGTGAGCGCCATGCCAAATCCGATCTTGATCGGCTCCTTGGTCTGCGCATGGCCGGAGACCACAAACATCGCGCAAGCCGCAAGAGCGGCCGTCGCGCCCGCGAACCAGGCATGCCTCCGCGATTTCAGAAATGTCATCATGTGCTTCCTCCGGATGGACCTTGTTTTGATTGGTAAGCAATAATGCCAGCGCCGAGCGCTAGGGTCCACTCTTGCGGAATGCCAGGCGGATTTGTCCGGCCCAAAAACGGACGCGGCGCGGTCGAACTGACCGCGCCGCGCTGAAATCCCTATCCCGGTAGTGGACAGGATATTTGGATGACCTATTGCGCCGCCTTTTCGTACGGATAGATCACCTTGCCGGTCGCCAGTTCGGGCGGCGTGAGCACGGTCTGGTAGCTCATGCCCTTCCAGGTCTCCAGGCCGGCGCCTTGCTTGATGTCGTGATACTGCACTTGCATCCAGCGCGCCTTGGCCCACTCGCCGTCCTTACCGAACTTGACGTCACCCATCGCCGTCTTGAAGGTATGGCTGCGGATGTATTCGGCGATCTTGTTGTCATCGAGGCTCTTGGTGGCGGCGATCGCCTGGCCGAGGATGTCGATATAGGCATTGCCCCAGCCGCCCAGGTAATAGCCGAGCGGATCAATCTTCAAGGCCGGAGCCTGCGCCTGATACTTGGCGAAGAACTCCTTGGTCTGCGGGAACAACAGCTTGTCTTCCGGCACCCAGGTCTCGTAGTTGACGATGCCATTGAGCGCCGGCCCGAGCTTGTTCTTGAACACGGTCGCTTGCAGCCCGACCATGGCGCCGCCGAACATCTTGGGCTTGAGCCCGGCCTCGTGGGCCGCGAGCACCATGCCGACCGAGTCGAGCGGATAGGAGCACACCACCACGAGATCCGGATTGGCCGCCTGGATCCCGCGCACCACCGGCGAGAAGTCGGTGGTGGATGGCGGATAGGTCTTGTCGTAGATAATCTTTACGCCGAACTTCTTGGCGTTTTCACGCGCGCCGTCGCACGAATTCTTGGAGAATTCGGCGTCGGCAGCCGCCAGCGCAACCGTCTGCGGTTTCGGATTCTGCTGCGTGGCCACCTGGAAGAAGCCTTCGGTGAAGGTCGTCTTCGGCGTCGGTCCGCTCGGTAGAATGGAGAAGTATTTCGAATAGTGGAATTCGCTGTTCACGGCGAGCGCGAACAGGCTGATGAAGACTTTGCCCTTCTGGATCACGACGGGCATCGCCGGTGCAACCTGGTTGGTGGCATAGCCGCCGAGCACCAGATCGACTTTGTCGACGTCGAGCAGCTTGGTGTAGATACCCGGCACGGTCGACGGATTGCTCTGGTCGTCGTAGTAGATGAGCTTCACCGGGCGCCCGAGCAGACCGCCCTTGGCGTTGATCTCTTCCGCCCAGATATTCATGCCGAGCAGCGCCTGATTGCCGTTCGGCCCGAGCGGACCGGTCAGCGCCATGCTGAAGCCGATCTTGATCGGCTCTTTATTTTGCGCGCCGGCGGATACGACGAACAGCGCGCCGGCGGTCAGGGCAACAGCCGCCCCGACAACCGAGGCAAATGCCCCCGATTTGAAATAATGCAGCATTCTTTCCTCCCTGGTTGACGTTTGTTTTTTATCATAATATCCGCAATTTACAGCCACGCGCTAGAGGGGCGCGGGTGGGCAGACGTGGGCTAAACCCCCTCCACCATGATGGTTTCGACCTCGCCGGCGCCGGCGCGCCGGAATGCCGCGGCCGCGTCGTATTCCGGCGAGGTGAAGCAGGCGGCGCCCTGCTCCAGCGTCGGGAATTCGATCACGATGAAACGATGGAATTTGTGCGGGCCTTCCATGATCTGGAAACGGCCGCCGCGCGCCAGCACCTTGCCGCCGAACTTGGCGATGATACCCGGGACTAGGTCGGTATATTTCTTATACTCGACCGGATCGTTGATCTTGGAACGCGCAACCCAATAAGCCGACATGTGTATCCTCCTGGACAGTTTCTTTGCCTTGACTGAGAGTGACGTGGATTCGTCCCCTTAAACATCGGTCATAGCGACATGCCGCGCAAGATCATCGATATTTCGGTTCCGCTCGAAAACGATGTGGCCGCCGACCCGCCCGGCTACGGCCCCAAGATCGACTATCTCGATCACCAAGCGACCGCCGCCGACGTGCTTAAATTTTTTCCCGGGTTGAAAAAAGAAGATCTGCCGGACGGCGAAGGCTGGGGCTTCGAATGGGTGCGGTTATCTACGCATTGCACCACCCATCTCGACGCGCCCTATCACTTCGCCTCCACCATGGATCGCGGCAAGCGCGCCATCACCATCGACGACGTTCCGCTCGACTGGTGCCTGCAGCCCGGCGTCAAGCTCGACTTCCGCAAGTTCCCCGACGGCTATGTGGCGACCGCCGGCGACGTGGAGGCCGAACTCGAGCGCATCGGCCACACGCTGTCGCCGCTCGAGATCGTGGTGGTCAACACCGCGGCGGGACAGGCCTATGGCCGCCCCGATTACGTCGCCAAAGGTTGTGGCATGGGCCGCGCGGCCACGCTCTATCTGCTCGAGCGCGGCGTGCGCGTGACCGGCACCGACGGCTGGAGCTGGGACGCGCCCTTCCTCTACACCATGCAGAAATACGCCCAGACGCACGACGCTTCATTGATTTGGGAAGGCCACCGCGCCGGCCGCGAGATCGGCTATTGCCATATCGAGAAGCTGCACAATCTCGAAGCGCTGCCGGCGCACGGCTTCATGGTAAGCTGCTTCCCGGTGAAGGTGCGCGGCGGCTCCGCCGGCTGGACGCGGGCGGTGGCGATCATTGATGCTTGATGCAGCCGTTATGCCGGCGCCGCGTTGCGCGCGTGTAGCGCCATGGCGATGAGCGCCGAGCCGCCGAACACCATATTGATGCCGACCAGAAGCCCGATCGCCCAGGCCGCCGTGCTCGGCAGGCCGGCGAACACCAGCGTGGCCAGCACCAGGTCGACGATGCCGCTCACCAGCATCCAGCCCCAATTGCCAGACAGCTCGCGCCTGTGGTCGAGCGCGAACATAATCGAGGCGGCGCCCTCAATGATGAAGAAGGCGACCAGCACGATGGTGAGCGAGAACGCCCCGCTGATCGGCTGCGCCAGCAGCAACATGCCGACCGCGACGCCAAGCGCGGCGGACAGCAACGACCACCAGAAGCCCGGCGCCTGCCGCATGCCGAACGTTGTGACCAGCCCCATGACGCCGCTGACCAGAAACAGCCAGCCGAGGATGATGGTGACCGCCAGTGTGGCGAGCGGCGGAATCACGATCGCGGTCGCGCCCAGCACGACGAGGACGACGCCTTCGACCAGAAACAGCACCCAATGCTCGTGCAGCGCGGTCGCCACCGCGCGCTGAATCTTGGCGATATCGGGTTGATTTGTGGACATGACAGCCCTCCGCTCGTTGCCCCCGAGGGATCATATACCTTCGCGTATGACGCAGGTATTTAAGTTCACGCCCACAGCCGTTCCTTCTCCAGCCCCTTGTAGATGCCGGCGACGTAGTCGCCGTAGCCGTTGAAGAGCAGCGTCGGCCGGTGTTCGCCGGTGCCGATCACTTCCTCGCTCGCCTGGCTCCAGCGCGGATGCGGCACCGCCGGATTGACGTTGGCCCAGAAGCCATATTCGGAATCCTGCAAGGCCTCCCAATAGCCCTTCGGCCGCTGTTCGACGAAGGAAAAGCGCACGATCGACTTGATCGACTTGAAACCGTATTTCCACGGCACCGCCAGCCGCAGCGGCGCGCCGTGCTGCTTGACCATCGGGTGGCCGTAGGCGCCGGTGGCGATAAAGGCGAGCTCGTTGGTTGCTTCCGCCATGGTGAGGCCCTCGACATAAGGCCATGGGAACCAGGTCATGCGCTCGCCGGGCGCGATCTTCGGGTTCATGAATGTTTCCATGCGCACGAATTTGGCGGAGCCGAGCGGCTTGGCGAAATTCACCAACTTGGCGAGCGGGAAACCGGTCCAGGCGATCGCCATGCTCCAAGCTTCCACGCAACGGTGGCGATAGGTGCGTTCCTCCAACGTCATCTTGCGGATTAGCTCGTCGATGCCGATCTCGAACGGCTTTTCCACCAGCCCGTCGATCTTCACCATCCACGGCCGGGTCTCGAGCTTTTGCGCCTGCTCGGAGACTTCCTTGGAAGAATTGAATTCGTAGAAATTATTGTAATGCGCGTTGATCTTCTCGTCGGTGATCGGACGGTCGAGCACATATTTCCCGTTGCGCTTGGCCGGATAAAGGCCGGCGGTCGGGTCCGGCAGCGCAGCCAGGTCAGTGACGCGTTGCGCGCTCGCCGCGCGCGGCAGCAAAGCCAGCGCGCTCGCGCCTGACCAAGAACGCCCGGCGGTTGAAAAACAGACGTTCGGGCGTGGCGAGGCGTTGCGGAATTTCCCAGCCACGGCGGCGAATGGCGTTCATGGGCGGCAGTCCCTCTTGGAATCGTGCGCCAACAGGTATGGCGGCGACCGCTCACAGGCAAGTCACGGTTGCGGGAACTCTCCACCGTCGTACCGGCCAAGCGAGCGCGAGCCGGGACCCAGTCCCGCTTTCGCGGGGACGACAGTCGTGGACCTACTCCGCCGCGCGTCTCGCCGCCACGATCTGGTCAGCGGTGCGGCCAGTGAGTTCGGCCATGTGGTCGAACTTGAAGTGGAAGCTGCCGACGCCGGCGGTGGCCGAGCGCACTTCGATGATGAGGTCGCCGATCTCGGCTTCCGCCATCTGCGCGCGCACCGTGTCCCAGCCCTGCCAGCCCTCGCGGGTGTCGAAGCCGAGGATCTGCCCGCGCCGGCCGGCCAGGATGGCGTTCATCTTGGCGGTGGCCTCGCTCGGGCAGACGATCTCCACCAAATGGATCGGCTCCAGCAGCACCGGATTGCATTGCGGCAGGCCTTCGGCGATGCCGACGCGGCCGGCGATGCGGAACGCCATGTCGGAAGAATCGACCGTGTGGTAGGAGCCGTCGATCAGCGCCACCTGGATATCGACCACCGGGAAGCCGAGCGGGCCCTGCTTGAGGCCGTCGAGCACGCCCTCCTCCACCGCCGGGATGTAATTGCGCGGCACCACGCCGCCAGTGATACGGTCCTCGAACTTGAAGCCGGAGCCGCGCGGCAGCGGCTTGATCTCCAGCATCGTGTCGCCAAACTGCCCGTGGCCGCCGGACTGCTTCTTGTGCCGCCCGCGCACGGTGACCGGCTTGCGGATGGTCTCCTTGTAGCCGACCGCCGGCGGCCGCGTCGAAACCGGCACCGCGTAGCGTTCGCCGAGCCGTTCGGCCGCCACGCGCAAGTGCATCTCGCCCTGGCCCCAGATCACCACCTCGTGGTTCTCGGCGTTGTGCACGACCGAAAGCGAGGGGTCTTCTTCCGTGAGCTTGCTGAAGGCGGCGCCGAGCTTGACATCGTCTTTGCGCTCCTTGGCTTGCAGCGCGAGCGCGAGCACAGGCGGATAAGGTTTCACCTCGACCAGCGAAGCGTGCGCTTGCTTGCCGGCCGACAGCGTATCGCCGGTCTTGGCGCCGTCGAGCTTGCCCAAGGCGACGGTCTCGCCGGCCGTCGCCGGTCCGCGTTTCTCGAAATGCTGGCCCATGACCTTGAACACGCCGGACACCCGTCCTGCTTCGCCGTTCGGCGTATGGAAGACGGTGCCGTCGGTCACTTGCCCGGCGAGCAGGCGCGCGATCGACATCTTGCCGCCGTGGGTGGTGTGAAAGGTCTTGAGCACCAGCGCCAGCGGGTCGCTGCCGGCCAAGTTCCCGATTTTGGCGCCGAGCCGCGCGACCGTCTCGGCCACGCCGGGCGCTTCATGGCGCAGCGCCTTGAGCAGGCGCAGCACGCCGTTGGCGCGGGAAGCGACGCCGAGCAGCACCGGCACCACCAGCCTTTCGCGCAATTCCTTGGCCAGATCGTCGAACACCTTGTCGCGCGGCGGCTGGATGTCCTCAAGCAATTGCTCCATCAGCTCGTCGTCGTGATCGGCCAGCGTCTCCAGCATGGTGAAGCGCGCTTCCTTCTCGCGATCGAGATCCTCGCCCTTGAGTTCGATCACCTCGGACGGCGCGTATTCCTTGTAGACATGCGCGCGCTCGAGCGCGAGATCGACGAAGCCGGCGATCAGGTCGCCGTTCCAGATCGGAATTTGGCGCAGCAGCAGCGGCACGCGCGAGGCCGGCTGCAGCAGCTTGAGCGTCTCGCGCACGCGCTTGTCGGCCTTGTCGATTTTGTTGAGGAACAGGAAGTGCGGAACGTTGAGGTCTTCAAGTTCGCGCAGGATCAATTGCAGTTGCGGAACCTTCTTCTCGTCGGCCTCGCAGACCACGACCGCGGCGTCGACCGCCGGCAGCGCCGTGCGCATGTCGTGAATGAATTCGATGGAACCGGGGCAATCGATAAAAGTGTAGCTGTCGCCCATGAAAGTGGTGGTGGCGACGGAGGCCTCGACGCTCATTTTATGGCTGCGGGCTTCCTTGCTGGCGTCGCCGACGGTGGTACCCGCGTCCACCGTGCCTTGCCGCTGCACCGCGCCGGTGCGGGCGAGAATTGCTTCTAAGAGTGTGGTCTTGCCGCTCTGGAATGGGCCCACCAGTGCAATACACCGTGGACCCTTGGGACCCGCGCCGTTTTGTCCCATAAATACCTCCCTTGCCGGCCGGGAGGTCGGACCAAAATCCCGGCCCTGTCACAGTATCGTCTCAGGTGAGAGCGTCACTGGCAAGGGGCGACGGTGGAAATGAAACGGCCGCCCGCGGGCGGCCGTTAAACGCGCAAGCTGTTATGTCGGTGCGCTCAGTTCGCCGACCGCAGCTCCAGCGAGGCGACGCCGGCCGCCAGATTAAGCCCGGTCTGGCCGGTCACCGACAAAGGCTGCAGCGCGACCGTGCGATTGGAGCCGCCGACCAGCGCGTTGGCGCCGAGACCGACCGCAACCGTCGCTTCGGCCGTCGCGCCAGCATAGCTGCCGGCAAGGGCACCGTGACCGAACGACGATGGCGCAAAGACCGCCCATATCATCTGGCCGGCCGATGTCGCACCGATGTCGAGGCCGAACTTGCTGATGGAGCCGTAATAGATTTCGGGCGGGCCGGGCATATCCGGATTGAACTGGCACTGCACGGCCTTGTTTGAGGCGATGATCATGCCTATGCCGCCGGAAACATCGCACACCAGCGTGCCCGCTTTCACCCGATCCTGCGCGGCCGCGCCGCTAATCGCCGCAACCAAGCCGAACGCCAGAACGCCTAGCCCTAGGAAAACACGACGCATGCAACCCCCCTATTGGTGATTATGCCTTGCTGGCGCAATTGTGAGCGGAACGCCCGGCGAAGTCAAAAGGAGGCCCGCCGACTGGTAAACGGGTAACGCGGCCTTGCGCGATTATGCCGCGGTTATTTCAAATTCCCGCAGAAACGCTGGATGCGCCGGCAGGCTTCTTCCAGGTCCTCGGTCTTGGTGGCGTAGGAAATGCGGAACGCCGGGCCCAGCCCGAAGGCCGCGCCCTGCACTACCGCCACGCCTTCCGCTTCCAGCAATTCGGACACGAAATCCTCGTCGGTGGCGAGTTTCTTGCCGGTCGAGGCGGTCTTGCCCATGGTGCCGGCGCAGGACGGATAGACATAGAACGCGCCCTCCGGCGTCGGGCACTTGATGCCGTTGGCCTGGTTGAGCATGGACACGACGAGATCGCGCCGCTCCTTGAAAATCTTGTTGTGCTTGGCGATGAAATCCTGCGGCCCGTTGAGCGCTTCCACCGCCGCCCACTGCGACACCGCCGCCGGGTTCGAGGTCGATTGCGACTGCACCATGGCCATCGCCTTGATGAGCGGCTCCGGCCCGCCGGCAAAGCCGATGCGCCAACCGGTCATGCAATAGGCCTTCGAGCAGCCGTTGATGGTGAGCGTGCGCGGATAGAGCGCGGGCTCGATCTGCGCCGGCGTCGAGAATATGAAGTCGTCGTAGACCAGGTGCTCGTACATGTCGTCGCTCATCACGTGCACGTGCGGGTGTTTCACCAGCACGTCGGTGAGCGTCTTCAGTTCGGCGCGCGTATAGGCCGCGCCCGAGGGGTTCGACGGCGAGTTGAGCAGCACCCATTTGGTCTTCGGCGTGATCGCGCGTTCGAGCTGCGCCGCGGTCAGCTTGAAGCCAGTCGCCATCGAGGTTTCGACCGCCACCGGCTCGCCGCCGGCAAGCAGCACCATGTCGTAATAGCTCACCCAATAGGGCGCGGCGAAGATCACCTCGTCGCCCGGGTTGAGCGTGCAGATAAACGCGTTGTACAGCACCTGCTTGCCGCCGGTGCCGACCGTGATCTGCGAGGTCTTATAGTCGAGGCCGTTCTCGCGCTTGAATTTCTTGGCGACCGCCTCCTTCAACTCGGCGATGCCGTCGACGTTGGTGTACTTCGACGCCTTGCCGTCGCGGATCGCCTTGATAGCCGCCTCTTTGATGTTGTCGGGGGTATCGAAATCCGGCTCGCCGGCGCCCAAGCCGATGACGTTGCGGCCCGCCGCCTTGAGCGCGCGCGCCTTGTCGGTGACGGCGATGGTGGCCGACGGCTTGACGCGCTTGAGCTGGTCCGCAAGGAAGGCCATCGGAAGTCTCCGAAATCCGGGATTCGCAGTGCTTTATATAGTGTCGTAACGGGCCAAAACGGCGACAGCAAGACGCAAAGAATGATCGGTTCATCAACTCTGTTGATGGGCTTTTTGCCGGAGCATGATCTTATCCGAAAACCGGGCCCCACTTTTCGGGATCATGCTCTAACCCTCCCTTAAGGCGACTTTGCTAGACCCACGCCCGATAGCCGGATTTATTGACATTCTGCGCTCCGGTAGCTGGCTGACCCGCGAGCGGGTGCGGCTGGTGGCGTTCGCTTTGCTCGCTGCCTTCGTGCTCGGCGCCGGCTTCCTGATCGCCACCTCGGACGGATTCAACGACCGCTTCGGCCGCCCGCTCGGCACCGACTATTCCAACGTCTATGCCGCCGGCACTTATGTGCGCGACCGCGAGCCGACCGCGCCCCTCGACCCGGCCAAGCAGTTCGCGCGCGAGCAGGCGATCTTCGGCCAGGCCACGCAATTTTACGGCTGGCATTACCTGCCGTTCTTCCTCGGCCTCGCCGGCCTGCTGGCGATCATGCCCTATTGGCTGTCGCTGCTGGCGTGGCAGAGCGTGACGCTCGTTCTTTATCTCCTCGCCATACGTGCGATCGTTTCTTCACCCTCGCCCCTTCAAGGAGAGGTGAAGAAAGAATGGCTTCTGTTCGCGCTCGCCCTTCCGGCCGTATTCATAAATCTCGGCCAGGGCCATAGCGGCTTTCCCACCGCCGCGCTGATCGGCTCAGCGCTCGCGCTGCTCGACCGGCAACCGATTGTCGCCGGCGTGCTGATCGGCCGTCTCGCCTATAAGCCGCAATTCGGTCTGCTGATCCCGCTGGTCCTGATCGCAAGCGGACGCTGGCGCGCCTTCTTCGCCGCCGCAGCGACGGTGGCGGCGATGGCGCTCGCCGTCACGCTCGCCTTTGGCCCCGAGGTTTGGCCAGCGTTCCTCGCCTCCACCAAATTCAGCCGCACGGTCGTACTCGAGCAGGGCGGTACCGGCTGTTACAAGATCCAGAGCGTGTTTTCCTGGGTACGCATGTGGGGCGGCGGCATCGCGCTCGCCTACGCGCTGCAAGGCGCGGCGACGGTTATGCTCGCCGCGGCGGTCGGCTGGCTGTGGCGCAGCCCGGCAGCCTTCTCGCTCAAGGCCGCCGGCCTGCTGATCGGCAGTGCGCTGGCGACGCCTTACAGCCTCGACTACGACCTGATGCTGCTGGCGCCGGCCATCGCCTATCTCGCACGCGACGGAATGGCGCGCGGCTTTGCCCCTTACGAAAAAACAATTCTGGCCTCCCTGTGGATAGTTCCGCTGGTCGCGCGCTCGGTTCCGCAAGCCACGCTGATTCCGCTAGCAGTTCCAGTGAGTTAATCGCCTTCATCCTATTGCTGCGCCGCGCCATGAATGAATGCGGCAAGTGGCAATTTGCCCTGCGCGTTCTAAAATAGCCGTCCAAGAGCCGGACTAACGGCCGCAACCGTATCAGGGAGCGCGCCATGCAGCTTTCCGCCGAGCAGCTTCGAGCCTTCGACGAACAGGGCTACGTCTTTTTTCCGAACTGTTTCTCGGAAGAAGAAATCGCGCTGCTGCGCGTCGAAGCCGAGAACATCCTCAAGCTTGACCGCCAGGAAGTCTGGCGCGAGAAATCGGGCGCGCCGCGCACCGCCTTTGCCGCGCACACCTTCAGCGAGGTGTTCGGCCTGTTGGCGCGCCACCCGCGCCTGGTCGAGCCGTTGCGGCAATTGTTCGGCGAAGAAGTCTACGTCCACCAGTTCAAGCTCAACGCCAAGGCCGCTTTCGAGGGCGACGTTTGGCAGTGGCACCAGGACTACGGCACCTGGCAGCGCGACGACGGCATGCCGGACGCGCGCGCCATGAACATTGCCGTCTTCCTCGATGAAGTCATGCCGATCAACGGCCCGCTGTTGCTGATTCCAAAAAGCCACAAGCAGGGCGTCTTCGCTGCCGGCCATGACAAGCTCACCACGTCCTATCCGCTCTGGACGCTCGACAAGGACACGGTGACGCGGCTCGCCGCCGAGGCCGAAAGCGGTGGCAGTGCCGGCATTGTAGCGCCAACCGGCAAGCCGGGCTCGGTTTTGATGTTCCACGGCAATCTGGTGCACGCCTCGCCGCCCAACATAACGCCCTACCCGCGCAAGATCGTCTATCTGACGCTGTGCGCGGTCTCCAACCACATCACCAAGTTCACGCGGCCGGAATGGATCGCGCACCGCGACTTCACGCCGATCAAGCCTACCGACGACGACGCCTTGCTGGAATACGCCCGCGCCCACCGGGTGGCGGCGGAATAAAATTTTATTAGTCGAGCGCACGGCAAATGGCTCATGCCGCGCTGCGTCATAAATTTATAACGACACGCACGTTGCGGCTGCGCTAACGTCATTGAATTGCCGGACTTCGCTTGCTCTATCGCTGCAGGGGCGCGCGGAGCGCTTCGGGGCACACATGTACACGCTCTATTCCGATCAACGTTCCGGCAACAGCTACAAGGTCCGCCTGGCGCTGGCCCGGCTCGGCATTCCGTTCACGCTGGTCGAGACCGACATCCTGCAAGGCGCCAGCCGGACGCCGGAATTCCTCGCCAAAAATCCGAACGGGCATGTTCCTTTGCTCGAAGTCGCGCCCGAACGCTATCTCGCCGAATCGAACGCCATTCTCTGGTACGTCGCCGGCGGCACGACGCTCGCGCCGGAAGACCGCATCGACCGCGCCGAAGCCATGCAGTGGATGTTTTTCGAGCAGCACAGCCTGGAGCCGAATATCGGCGCCGCCTATTTCTGGCTAGCGCTGGTCAAAGGTGGGCGCGACTTGCAGCAGCACGCGCTCGAGGACTGGATGGAAAACGGCTATCGCGCGCTCGGCGTCATGGAGATGCACCTTCGGAGCCGGCGCTACTTCGTCGCCGACCGCTTCACCATCGCCGACATCGCGCTCTACGCCTACACCCACGTGGCGAATCAGGCCGACTTCGATCTCGCGCGGTACCCGGCAATCCGCGCCTGGCTCGACCGTGTGGCGGCGGAGCCCGGCCACGTGACCATGGACTGGCAGCCGGGAACGCTTGCTGCGGCGCAGTAAAGCGCGCGTTCACGTTTCGTTAACCATAATCACGAAAACGCCGCGGTTCCCCAACGGCTTTGCCGCAATGGGGCCGAACGCCTGCCCGCATCCGGTCGCATCATGGAACCATTGGACAAGCGATTGCTTTACAGGTTCACGATGCGCAAGCCCATTGAAAGCACCGGTTTTACCGCCCCGACCGACCGCGCGCTCGGCCACGAGCGCCGCACGGTCGCGCTCGCGGAATTGGTCGCCATCATCGGGCTGGCGTTGTCCACTATCGTGGCCGCGACCGCGGTGTCGGTCGGCATCGCGCGCGCCGACGTCATCGGCGGCGTCATCGACAATGAAGGCAGCGTGTTCGCCGTCGCGTTGCTGCTCGGCCTCGGCTTTATCGCAATGGGCGGGCTGACCGTGCTCACGCTGCCCGGCCACAAGCCGAAAAAGCGCTAATCCAGCAAGGACTGTCGGAACTCTCCGCGATCCCGCATAGTTGAGGCGAGGCCGAGGGAGACGGGCATGCGTTTCGTTCTTTTGCTGGCAGCCTTGCTGCTGCCGATGCGCGCCGTTTTGGCGGCGCCGCAAATTTTCGCCTCCTCCTCCGGCGAACTCAAAGTCGAAACCGTGGCCGGCGGCCTGGTACATCCCTGGTCGCTCGCCTTTTTGCCCGACGGCCGCATGCTCGTGAGCGAACGGCCCGGCCGCATGCGCATCGTCACGCGCGGCGGCCAGTTGTCGCCGCCGCTTGCCGGCGTGCCGAATGTTTACGTGCAAAGCCAGGCCGGCCTTATGGACGTGCTGCTGGGCGAGGATTTTGCAAAAAATCGCACGGTCTATTTCTGCTACTCCGAGCCGGCCGAGGGCGGCGGCGGCCACATCGCGGTCGCGCACGGGCAGTTGGAGGAAAACGGCCGCACCCCGCGTCTGGTGGCGGTGACCACCATCTTCCGCCAGCGCGGCCCCGCCTCGCACGGGCTGAACATCGGCTGCCGCATGGTGCAGGCGAGCGACGGTAATCTGTTCGTCACGCTCGGCGATCATTTCTCCGCCGCCGAGATGGCGCAGACGCTCGACAATCATATCGGCAAAATCGTGCGCATCAGCCCCGACGGCAGCGCGCTACTCGACAATCCCTTTGTCGGCAAGCAGGGCGCCTTGCCGGAAATCTGGGCCTATGGCCTGCGCAACGCGGAAGGCCTCGCCTTTAACCCGGCCGACGGCAAGCTCTGGGAGCAGGAGCACGGACCGCAAGGCGGCGACGAGATCAACATCATCGAGAAGGGCAAGAATTACGGCTGGCCCAAGGTCAGCTACGGCGTCAACTACGACGGCACGCCGGTCGGCACCGGCAAGGCGCAGACGGCGGGCGTGCAGGACCCGGTCTGGCACTGGACGCCGTCGATCGCGCCGTCCGGCATGGCGTTCTACACTGCCGACCTTTTGCCTGGCTGGAAGGGCAGCCTGATCAACGGCGCGCTCAAGTTCGAATTGCTGTCGCGGCTCGAACTCAAGGGCGACAAAGTTGTGAAAGAAGAACGTCTGCTGCAGGCCTTGCGCGAGCGCATCCGCGACGTGCAGCAGGGACCGGACGGCGCGCTCTATCTGCTCACCGACAATGGCGCCGGCCGCATTTTGCGCGTTTCGCCCAAATGACTCACCACTTGTGAAACACGAAAAACGCGCCGGCGGCAATCGGCGTGAAGCCGAAGCCCTGGCTCCAGGTGATCGGCTGCTTGAGGTAGACGTAGGAGAAGACGGCGAAAATGCCGAAGGTGATCAACTCCTGGATAGTCTTTAATTGTGCCGGGCTGTAGACGGCGTTGCCATAACGATTGGCCGGCACCGCCAGGCAATATTCGACGAAGGCCAAGCCCCAGCTCAGCAGGATGATGTAAAACAGCGGCACCTCCTTGAAGCGCAGGTCTGAAAAAGATATTTTGTTAATTAACATCAACGACATAGGTAGTGTTGTCTACCCACGAGGGTGCGGCAGGGGTACGGCCCGAAGCGGATAGCAAGTGATTAGCAAGCGGCGGAGCCAACTCGGCCCTACTGGGGAATTTCCCACAAAAGTTGGTCCAATATCAATTTTATCCTCAGCATATTCCTCACAGAAGTCCCTTGTTTGTCCTCACGTCTTAGGTCAGGGTTCTTTGCACCGAGAAGCGAGGAAGAGCGATGACGAAAAAACTTATTTCCATTCCGGAGGGCAACCTCATGAGCGTTGCCGCAACGAAGAGTGTTACGACCCTGACTGCCCTTAAAGAAAAAACTGGCGCAGACAGAAAAACATTGCGGGCAATAAACGAAGGGCGACCGGTCAAGGAGGCAACACTTCATTCCATCGCAGACAGGCTGCGCGTTCCGCTGGATCACTTGCTCACGGCGGAAAAACGTGAGGTCGTCCGCAATGCCGACCCTCAATACCGTGAAATCAAATTGCAGCAGCTCGATGCTGCCGCATTGCGCAAGCTTGCTGGCCAGCATGAATTAATAACGTGGCATTTGAAAATTGATCAGATTTCCGATGAGCTGGAAGCGCTTCTGTTGAAGCTGCACAATAGTTTGAAGAATTTGTATCTGCATATTCTAACAGTGGAAGACCCCGGGCTTGACGATCTTGAAAATCAAATATCGCAAATCAAAAATTTGACGGATATTGATAAGGGTGTTGAAGCGCTTGCTCAGCATAAAGTCAAAATGTTTGGCGGAACGTATTTGTTTTGGAAACGAGAGTTGCCGCACGTTGACATGGATGACATCAATAATCATCCATTCCCAGTGATGAGATATACATCATGTCTCATGGTGGTTTTGGGTATCATTCCAGAAGAAGAAAGCAATTTTTCAGTTCGTGTTTTTACTGGTCCAGAGCCACCGCAGCAATTTAGCGAAGCGGATATACCATTCAATTGGATCGACTTTGTTCAAGTTGACAAGCTTACCGTTTGGTCTCGGAGGAAGGCCGAGAAATGTGATGAAGACATTCCATTCTGATTTCTTTAGTAGCGAATTTTGCGATGACAAAGGCAATACAGCACAACCTCTTTAGCGAACCCGAGCTAACACCGCCGCCGTTCAATCAACGCAACGACGTCCGCAAGGGCGACGCTGCAGAGATGTATATCATCGCAAAGTTGCTCAGCTGGGGATACGACGCGCATGACGCCCGGCGCGACTTGCCATACGACGTATTTGTTGATCTCGGACCCAGTCGAATTTGCCGACTGCAAGTTAAGTGTCGCAGCTATTCGCAGAATGACAGATGGACTTATCGTGTAGTGCGCGGAAACTGGCGGTCTGCCACCGGCACATATAGCTATGAGCCTGGCGATTACGATGCAGTGGTCTTCTTTGCACTCAGCCTAGAAAAAGCGATCTTCGTGCCGGGCATCGTTCCATACGCCACGTTTAGAACTGAAGATTTCTTGCGCGCAGGTGCGGAAATGGAGAGCTGGATTCGTGTCATGAATACAGTGATGCATCATTCGTAACCTAGGCTATGAGATCAATCTGTCATTTATCTAGAAACAGCTGGTTTGGAAGCTAGTGACGATGGGCTACAACGCTCGAAACGACGAAATCCGCGACAACATCCTACGAATGCAACGCGCTTGGGAAGCCGAGCGCGACGCTTTGGCTAGTCATCCGGGTCTTTTATGAAACTTACACCTGCCGTTTTAGTCACCGTTCTCGCTGCAACGTCGGCGTTTGCACAAGGTCAGATCGGCACTCCTACGACAACGCACACGACCCCAAACACGGTTGATGTTCAAAAGGTTGTTCGGTCAATCATCGGAGACAAGACAAAGATCAAGGCATATTGTGACCTTACAAAACTCTATGAGCAAATATCGGACGCAGAAGCAAAGAACGATAAGCAGGCCGCTGGAGCCCTTAGCCGAAAGATACAAACACAATTGGATATTTTAGGATCCGATTACGCCCAATTTGTAGATGCGGTTGACCAAAGAGACCCGGACACTCAGGAAGGCAAAAAGATTTCCGCCGCCCTCGACACGCTCGACAAGCAGTGTCGTTAGCAGACCGCGCCAGTGCAAAGTGGCGATTATCGTGCGCTTCGCCGTTTAATGATTTCCGCAAACACTCGGCGCGCGTCGCCCTTCAGCGCCTCAACAATCCGCAGCAACTCCAGCACGTCAATCCGCCTCTGGCCTCGCTCGTAATTCGACACAAACGATTGCGGCTTCCGGAGCGCCTTTGCCAATTGCGCCTGCGTTAGCCCCGCGCGATCCCTCGCAGCGGCCAGCGCAGCGCCGACATGCTTGTATTCCTTTGGCTGAACCCACACCGTCGGCCTCCAGGGCTTCGTGTGGGTTGATCAGTTAGATCGAATAATCGAATATCGAAAAAGTCGATATTCGGCGCGTCGCCCTTAGCTCTCACCGTGGTAATATTCCATCACCCGAGACGCCAACTTCACCCTCTCTAAAGGTGCAGTGGAATGTACAACAGGCAAGTACTTGTCGATTACTACAATGGCAAGCGCCGGATCGATGATCCCGAATTGCAGCGTGAGTTTGTCCTTCTAAAAGAACAAGCGAGAATAGATTGGGAAGCGATGTATGCCGGGAAGGACACGCGGGTCACCGTCGAGAGCATTGTGGAAGATTATATCTACAACGCTAAACTCGTAGCAGGGACGCAGACTACGGCTAGGAAGACCGCTCGCGTAATATTTTTCAGCTTGGTCGGCCCTGTTATTCTTTCGCTGATTGGGCCAGTCTATTACGGATACATAAACGGACCATATTGGCGCGTCATTGTTTGGGCACTCACTTGCACTGTTGGGTGCTGTTGGTGGGCGAGATCATCGTTCAAAGCTACTTTCGACGCGGCGAATGCACCCCAATCATTTTTCGGCAGGTCCACACTATTTGTCGCAATCATAGCAACTATCGCTTTGAGCTTTATCGGTGGAGACTCCTTAGCCTACGTTTTGGCTCAGTCAATTTCGCACTGAGGCAGGCCACCCATTAGGGAACGACGTGGGCCCATAACGCAGCCAATAGCCGATCCCCGCCGCCCCGCCGCCCAATGTCCGCTATTGGGGGTATAGCGGACATCCGGTCGATTTTGGCCTGGGGTGGTTTGTCCGCTTATGACCCAACAGCGACATTGGCTGTGCACTGCGGCAATGGTTTCGATGCCGGTTTTAGCCCCTATCGAAGTCCTCGATTGAGCCGCTAAGATGCGGTCTCCTGAGCTTGGGGGCCGACATGAGGCGGCGCGAGTTCATCACCTTTCTCGGCGGCGCGGTGGCGACGTGCCCTCTTACTGTGCGTGCGCAGCAGCCAGAGCAGATGCGGCGCATCGGCGTGCTCATGAATGTGGCTGCGGATGATCGAGATGGCAACTCCCGCGTCGTTACGTTCCAGCAGGCTCTGAAGCAGATGGGTTGGAGCGATGGCCAGGACCTGCGGGTCGACATTCGCTGGGGAGTGAATGATGTCGATCTGGACCGCAAATACGCGGCGGAATTAGTGGCGCTCGCGCCGGATGTCGCGCTGGCCGCTGGCACCCTGAGCGTGGCAGCTTTGCAGCGGGCCAACCATAGCCTGCCAATCGTGTTCGTGGGCGTCTCCGATCCAGTCGGCGCTGGCTTCGTCGATAACTTAGCCCGGCCCGGCGGCAACGTTACCGGCTTTATGCTGTTCGAGTATAGTTCGAGTGGGAAATGGTTGGAACTGCTCAAGCAGATTGCACCGAACATAACGCATGTGGCTGTCTTTCGCGATTCCGCCAATCCTGCCGGTGTCGCTCAGTTTGGCGCTATCCAGGCTGTGGCGGGGTCTCTCGGGGTTGAGGTGAGGCCGATTAACATTCACGACGCCGGCGAAATAGAACGCGCTGTCGTATCCTTCGCCCGTTCCGCGAACGGCGGCCTGATTGTAACGCCAGGCGCGTCGGATTCGGTTCATCATAATCTGATTATTGCCCTTGCGGCCCGGCAAAAGCTGCCTGCGGTGTACGCTTTTCGCTTCGACGTGACTAGCGGCGGCCTGGCCTCCTATGGAGTTGATCACCTCGACCAGTTTCGACGTGCGGCCACATACGTCGATCGAATCCTCAAGGGCGAAAGGCCTGCCGATCTTCCGGTTCAGGCGCCGACTAAGTATCAGCTAGTCATCAACCTCAGGACGGCGAAGGCGCTCGGTCTGACCGTGCCGCCGTCGCTACTCGCCACCGCCGACGAGGTTATCGAATAAAGTTGCTGTTTGCTGCGGTGCGTTGGTCGCTATTGGCACATAGCGGACAAACTGACCTCGCCCCCCGAATGTCCGCTATTGGGGCAACAGCGGACAAGGTCTGGTTTCGACTGGGGAGTGGTTTGTCCGCTTATGACCCTGAGCGGACATCGCGGCGGCGTAGATGACCTAATTTGGGAGGCGGATAAATACCCATCGAGCGGGCAGGTCCGATATGACTTCGGTGCTATGCCCCTTGCCGGAGGTATCTTCGTGCAGCAAGCAATCGCCCGCCACGAATGTGTGCGATTCACCCGAGCTTACCGTCACGCGAGTGCAACCTGACAAACTGAACGCCATCATTCTGGCTGGTGACGGGTGTGGTACTGCCCCTCCCCATTTAGGGCCAACCTCTAAGAGCCGATCCAAGAAGTTTGGATTCAGCGGCAAAGGTTTGATCTCGTCAAGCGTCGTAGCATGATGCGGACCATAGCGAGACGGATAAAGGCTGCGACGGTTCTGGCGTAGCGCTCAAAATCTCGAGCAAGACGACGGAAGCGACTGATCCAGGCGATTGTTCGTTCGACAATCCATCGCTTCGGTACGACCTCGAAGCCGATTGTGGTATCAAGTCGCCTGACGATTTGAATTTTCCAGGCGCCTGTTCGAGCTGCGGCTGCAGTCGCTTTTGGTCCCTGGTAGCCGCCGTCAGCGAAAATGCGTTCGATAAAGGGGAACAGACGGCGGGTGCGCCGGCTGAGCACCAATGCAACGCCGTCGCGATCCTGAATGTTGGCGGGATGAACAGCAACGCTCAGCAATAGGCCGAGCGTATCGACGAGGATATGGCGCTTGCGTCCCGTGACCTTCTTGCCCGCATCAAAGCCCTGCGGGTCGAGCGCAGAGCCCCTTTTTGGGCGGCTTTGCCACTCTGGCTGTCAATGATTGCCACCGTTGGGCTCGCTTCGCGTCCAGCCTGCTCGCGCACCGCGACGTAAAGGCCATGATGGACGCGCTCCAACGTGCCGTCCCAGTCCCACAACATGAAGTAGTAATGCGCGGTGCTCTTCGGCGGTAAATCCTTGGGCAGCGCCTTCCACTGGCATCCGGTCCAAAGCACGTAGAAGATGGCGTTCAGAACCTCGCGTATGTCGATTGAACGCTTGCGTCCACCACGCCTGGCTGGCGGGATCATCGGCTCGACCAGAGCCCATTCGGCGTTGCTCAGATCACTCGGATAGCGCAGGCCATGTCGGTCAGCTGCGCGGCGGTGTTCGGGTGTCCACATCTGGCGCTCCTGTGCGAATCAGGCGCCCATCAATGAATCACAACCGATTTATCCGACTCAACAAGTTCTTGGATCGGCTCTAAGATGACGTAATTCTGAGCGGGTTGAGGATCGCTAACACAGAGTGGAGCCGCAGGGGGCGCAAATTCTTTGAGCGCCATCGGCATTGTCGTGGTCTGTCCGTCATCGAATGCTTTGAGACAGATGGCGGTGGGACCGTTAGGATTGACCGGCTCATCTAGTTTTAGTTTAGGCGGCTTTCTTTCGGTGCTGCAAGCGTCGTTTTTGGATTGTGTTGCGTTTGATCCTTTCTCTTTCCAGCAGGATTGTTTGACCGCGCCCGAAGTAGACGTCGGCCGGTGTCAGATTGCTCAAGCTTTCATGATAGCGGTGGTGGTTATAGTGATCGACGAACCTGTCGATGCTGGCTTCAAGATCGCCAGGCAGGTAGTAGTTTTCCAGGAGGATGCGGTTCTTGAGCGTCTGATGCCAGCGCTCGATCTTGCCCTGTGTCTGCGGATGATAGGGCGCGCCGCGAACGTGGCCCATGTTCTGTGCATCCAACCAATCTGCCAACTCAGCCGAGACGTAGCTGGAACCATTATCGCTAAGCAGACGCGGCTTATGGACAACCCGTACCTGGTCGCAGCCTGACGCGGCGAGAGCAAGATCCAGCGTGTCTGTTACCTCCTGTGCCTTCATCGTCGTGCACAGCTTCCGGGCGATGATGTAGCGCGAGAAGTCGTCTAGGACCGTGCTGATATAGAACCAGCCCCAGCCGGTCACCTTGAGATAGGTGAAGTCCGTCTGCCAGAGCTGGTTTGGCGCCGTCGTCTTGTCCTTAAACTCGTCGGCCGCCTTCATGACGATGTAGGCTGGGCTGGTGATCAGGTCATGCGCCTTGAGCAGCCGATAGACCGAAGCCTCTGACACAAAGTAGCCGGCCGTATCAGTGAAGCGCGTGGCCAGTTCCCGTGGCGACAGCTCGGGCTCATCCAACGCCAACTGAACGATCCGCTCGCGTATTGCGTCAGGGATGCGGTTCCAAACGCGCTTCGGTCTTGGTGATTTATCTTCCAGCGCTTCCGGGCCGCCGGTCTGCAGTCGATCGTACCAACGGTAGAACCTTGCCGGCTGGATCCCCAGCTTCGCAAGGGTCCGGCGCACTGGCAGGTGGGATTGCTCGACCAGGCGGATGATCTCCAGCTTCTCGGAGGCGGGGTATCTCATTCCTCGTCTCCCCCATCCCCGATCATACTTTTTTTAAGCAGGCGCAGTTCGAGCGCCTGCTCAGCCACGACCGCCTTGAGCTCCTGCGCCTCACGCCGCAGGTCCTTGACCTCGCCACTGGTTGCCGCCCGCGCCGTGTCGCCGGCCAGCCGCTTCTTGCCGGCCTCCAGGAACTCCTTGGACCATGCGTAATAAAGGCTCTCAGCAATACCCTCCCGGCGGCAAAGCTCGGCGATGCTGGACTCGCCGCGTAGGCCATCGAGAACGATCCGGATCTTCTCTTCGGACGAATGGCGCTTGCGAGTTGCCCGGCGGATGTCCTTCACAATCCGCTCGGACGGCAATTTAGGGTGTTCGGATTTCTGTCTCATCTCCACTCCTTGATGGTTACGATGAGCCAGAAATCCTCCGTTCCTCAAGCCGCTAAATCTGTCTCATAGGCGCTGATGTCGGACAGTCGTGGTCTCAAATCGGCTTTCTCCTAAGGCATCCGCATAAAGCCTGAGAACTTTCATGCCGCTAGGTTCCGAGTGCTCACCCGCCACGCTTTCGCTCCGTAACCCTCGTCGCTCCTAAGGCAACACGCGCAACCATCGGCATCGCTACGCCGCTGCCGGACAAATGAAGGTTGGCGTTCAGATTCCGCCTTTATTAGGTTGCCGCAGTCCTCAAACCAAGCGCAAGGGGCTCAATGTCGCCTAATGGCACCTAGCGGACAATCGCTGCGTCGCAATAGTTTGTCCGCTTTCGGACCATAGCGGACATTAAATCGGCATCGACGCTAAATGGGTTGTCCCCTAATGACCTATTGAAAATGCATCGCCATTTCGGAAACCATCCGAAGAAATGCTTGGATATAGATGCCGTTATGGAATGCGGCATCCACCACAACTAATACACCTGTCCATGAGGCGAATAAAAATAGCGGCCGCATAGAATTCGCCCTTTTCCGTTCGGGGGCCGAGGTCTAATGCTGAGCAACGTGATTGTACCAGGCAATTTTTCTAAAACGTAAATGCAGAAATTACTGCGGCGCAAAAACGTGACTGCCCTAACTCGGCCGGAACCCGCAAAGCTAAAGCCCAGCACCATAAGGCACCGGGCTTTAGCGTCGTTCCTCCCATCAAACCTTGTCGGCGGTAGCGTTTAGGGCCGCGCTTTCTCGCCAACGCATCAAAGGTACTCTCAAATCCGGATAATAAAAAATTAACTATCAGTAATCTTTGACGTCGGTTTTACACCCGTCGAGAATTTCTCACAAAATTTGTCGAGCCCTAAAGCGCCACCTTCGTTCAGCGACTTTTGGTGCTCGACGCTGAGTAGCCCTCACCAATAAATGATAGTTGCAAAACGTTATGGCGGCTTCATTCTTTTCCGGACTTCAACGACATCCAGAAAAGAACAAGGAACAAAGGAATAGCGACAAGCGAACACCACCATGCAAGCTGGAAATAATTGGTTCGCCAATCGACTAAAGTGCTGAGGCGACTAATCTCGTTGGTATAGTCAAGACTGTGCGGCGCATTGCACGTGACATAATAAAAGAACGGATAAGAGATTTCGGAGACGAACAGACAGGCCACTGAGCCGACGAGAGCCAAGACGATGATAAAAACTGCCAGCCAGCGCGTCATTCCCCGCTTCTGAAAGGCGCCGCTCTTTTCTGCAGCGAAGGTGGTGGCGGCGACAATGATGCCATCAAATGCCAGCAGTGCCAATCCTTTGGTGTCAAGGACAGTCAGAACATCATAGAGTGTCTTCACGATCTCCCGTCCATCCGGTGGAATGAACTGCGTGCTGGTCGCGTTAAGAAGTTCCAGCTTCTGCAATAAGTCGCAAACCATATTGCGCTCCAGTATTTGAATATTGGGTCCAGGATTAGCGGCAAAGCGGATCACATCGTTTGCTTAGCATTATTTGCGATAATGTTTTCAGGTTCGAGAAAACTCCCCACATAATTTGTCGAGCCTCACTGGGCCGCGCGAAGCAAGCGAATTTTGGCCCCACCCCCTCCGCGACGGCGAGCAATAAAGAATCAAGACGCGCACTAAGAACGATTCGATCTTGCGCTGTTTTGAATTGCGCATGGATCGTGCGCACTTAAGTTAAAGCACATTCTGTGGAGCGCCCATGAACGCGGCCATCATGACGATTGCGCGACAGTTGGCGATCAAAGCCGTCAAGCGCCGCATGCAGGCCCAGGGCCTGAAGCTCCCACACATTGAGCACAGCATCATCGTGTCAGCCGCTCACGATTATCTTCGCGACCATCCCGATCTGCTCGAACAAGCGGCGGAGACTGTTCGGACTGTTCCTCAATTACGAACACTAGCCGAGCGTGAAGAGCGCAGGCGTAGGAGAAATCAGCGATGACTGAAACAGCGCCAACTGTAGCGAACCGAACACTACGGCGTAAGCCCAATGCCGAGTACAGGCCGCGCGAGTATCTGACCGAAACGGAAGTGGAGCGATTGATCGACGCGGCGCGCAAGCGTGGGCGTAACGGGGCCAGGGACGCAGCGGCGATACTGCTGGCCTATCGACACGGGCTCCGGGCGGCCGAGCTCTGCCAGCTTCGATGGTCGCAGATCGACCTGAGGCATGGGCGGCTGCATGTGAACCGGGCCAAGGGCGGGATCGAGAGCGTGCATCCGCTGCGCGGGCCTGAGCTACGGGCCTTGCGGCCATTGCAGGGGGCGAGCCCCTATGTGTTTGTCACTGAGGCCGGAACGCCTGCGACAACGGCGTGGTTCTTGCGGATGGTGCAGCGAACAGGGCTAGCGGCGAAGCTACCGTTTCCGGTGCATCCGCATATGCTCAGGCATTCGACCGGGTACAAGCTGGCGAATGATGGCGCAGACACACGGTCGCTGGCGCATTATCTTGGGCATCGCAATCTTCAATCGACGGCGCGGTATACGGCGTTGGCGCCGGACCGGTTTGCAAAGTTCTGGCAGGACTAATGAAGGAGGCCGCCGACTCAGGTGGCCTTTAAGGCTTATCCGCTTATTCGCAGTACAGTCACAAACGTTGGTTATCCCCAGAGTTTTATCGCAGAGATCGGCGTAGCCATTTCAATAAAAATGAACATATTTTTTTAAATCAACTTAAATGTCTGCCCAAGTATATATTTCTAGTAACGTCACAGAGTCGAGAGGCCACAAATGAACAAGCTTGTTCTACGTTTCTTGAAGAACGAATCCGGCGCGACCGCCATCGAGTATGGTCTCATCGCTGCTGGAATTTCGGTCGCGATCATCGCCGTTGTGCAGGGCCTCGGCTCACAGCTCAACGTAACCTTCGGCCAGGTTTCGACTGCGCTAGCACAGTAATCGTGTAGCCGCCCGCGGCTACCCGTCCCCCGACACCGTCACGGTACCTTCGATCTCCACTCTGGACTGAGCCGCGCCATGCAAAGGGCGCGGCTCTTTTCATTGCTAGGCTTCAGACGCCTTCGGCGCAGTTAGGGCCTTCGGGCTTGCTTCGGCATTTCGTTTCAATCGCGCTTCAAGCAACGCGGCGATGCCCTCCTGGCCGCTTATTGTGGCCGTGACAGCGAGCTTCGGCTTCTCGAATGGCAGCGCTTCGATTGCGGCCCGCATTCGCATACCGATTGGGAGAGCTGAGTTGGAATAGACTGAGCGAAGGAGTTCGTAGGCGTCTTCGGCTTCGCCAATCGTTTGCGCTGCTTCGATCCTGTCCAACACTTCATTCAACGCTGGCACCATCATCCTCTTCAGTAAGTATTATTCTTTCTCTCTTGGAGAGAGTGGAGGGTGTGAAGGGTATGGAGGGGGTGGACCCTATTCGCCACCGTGATCGATAGGGAAGTTCTAGATTTTGTGGGGTCCATACCCTCCACTCTCCACTCCAACCCTCCATTCCATGGCGCGCTAATAGCGGCGCAAGACCGAAGGCGCGCGGGCAAGCGGGCCGACTGGCGCAGTCTTCCCTCGCTTCTCCCAGTCCCATGCCTCGGCGTTGTCCCATTTGACCGGCCCATAGCGGCGCTCCCAAGCTTCGCGTGCTTCGGGAAGCGGCGGGAATGTCCAACCGTTGCCGATTGCTGCCCGATACTTTGTGCACGGGATACCGATGCTCTCTTCGTCGATCAGGAAGTTCCGAAGCCCGACTTCAGTTAGCTCACGCAGCCGTGGCACGCGAGCTCGAGCATCGTCGAGCAGGCTCCTGGTGAATGAAGTGCTCGGCCTTCCGGCTAACGCCCCTGGCAGCACGCCATTGTGCAACAACATCACGTACCATTGCTCTATCCCTACTATGCTTCTGTCGTTAGTTGAGCTCGAGTAAATCCCCTTTTTTCGCGGTCCCGTGCGGCTGACCCTGCTCTCCGGGACCGCGTTTTTTTGTCCACCCCCCGTCACCTTGGCGCTGTGCTAGCCTTTCCGTCGGCAATGCGGGGAACGGTGATGCATGGCATTCGTTTGATATCCGCTTGTGCCGCGGTGCTGATCGTGGGCGCGGCGGCGGCGCAAAAGCGCGCCCCGCAGCCGGCGCCGTCCGTGCCCTACAAGACAGTATCGATCGCCCTGCCCAAGCCGATGGCCGACGATACTTTCGACGCCATGCGCAAGCAGCTTGGCGAGGCCGCCCAGCGCAAGGATCGCGCCGCCATGGCGCGCCTGGTGGTGGCGCAAGGTTTCTTCTGGCAGCGCGAAAACCGCAACGCCGCCGACAAGCGCAAATCCGGCTTCGACAATCTGTCGGCGGCGCTCGGTCTCACCAACGAAGGGGGCGCCGGCTGGGAAATTCTGTCCGGCTATGCCGAGGATCCGACCGCCTCGCCCTCGGCACTGCACGGCGGCGTGGTCTGCGCGCCGGCCGAGCCGGCCTATGACCGCAAGGAATTCGCCGATCTGCTCAAGGCAACCAACAGCGACGTGACGCAGTGGGGCTATCCGGTGTCGACCAGCATCGACGTGCACGCGCTGCCGCAAGCCAACGCGCCGGTGATCGAGAAGCTCGGCCTGCATTTCGTGCGCATCATGCCGGAGTCCGCGTCCGACCCGGCGTCCTACACGCGCATCGCCACGCCGGGCGGCAACAGCGGCTATGTCTCGATCGATTCGATCGCGCCGGTCGGCAATGACCAGATCTGCTACGTCAAGGACGGCGGCAACTGGAAGATCGGCGGCTATATTGGCGGCGGCGAGCCGCAGTGATCGTGCGCTATCCGTAGCGCAGTTTCATGGCGAGGATCGGCGCCATCAACGCCAGCGTCGCCGCGTTGGAGCCGATCAGCGGCCAATCGTCGATCGCCATGCCGTAGATCAGCCAGAGCGCGACGCCGGCGGTAAAAGCGGCGGTCGCCGGCAGCGACAGCGCGCGCGTTTCCTTCTCACGGATGACTTTCATCGCCTGCGGCAGCCAGCACAGCGTGGTGAGCGCGGCGCCCGTGGCGCCAATGACATCGGTGAGCGGGGCGATCCGCATAATGGCGTCATAAGACCGATTCGGTTATGCCGTGTGACAGATGACCAACACGCCGACCCAACCCCGCCGTATCGCCTGCGCGCGCTGTGGCACGCCGTTCGAGTGCGGTGCGCCGGGCGAATGCTGGTGCGCGGCCGAGTCCTACCGGATGCCGCTCACGGCCGCCGGCGAAGTCGAGGACTGTCTTTGCCCGGCCTGCCTGCGCCAGGCGGCGGCCGCCGCCGAAAAGGCACGCGAAGGCGGCGCGTAGCTTCGCGCTGTCATCGTCCTGTCATATGGGACGCTCCCACTCGCCCGCATAGCGAATGCGAGCAAGAGGACGACTGCCATGACCATGAACCGCGCCGACACTGCGCACGCCACGCCGGAATCCGGCATCGTCTGGATCTATCACTTCGAGCGCGACGGAACCGCCAAGCTCGTCCCCAACGAGAACGTCGAGCCGGCGCTCGCCGATCACGTCGGCTGGACCTGGATGGATCTGTCGCTTACCGACGCGCGCTGCCGCGCCTGGGTCGCGCAGAACGCGCGGCTGTCTGAACTCGCGCGCGAAATGGTGCTCGACGAGATCGCGGCGAAGGTGACCGAAATCACCAGCCGCCGGCTGTTCACGCTGTCGGTGCTTACGGCCTGCCTGCTGCCGCCGACTTTGGTCACCGGCTTCTTCGGCATGAATACCGAGGGCTTGCCGTTGCGGGAAACCGCGGGCGGCACCTGGATCGCGACCGCCCTGTTGGTGGCCTCCAGCGCGGCGAGCTACAGGGTGCTGCGAAGGATGCGGGCCTTTTAGCGTGGGCAGTCTCCCGCCCTTGCTCCGCGCGGCCGAACACTCATAATACCGCTCCCGCCATACGGACGAGAGCCATCATGATCCTCGAAATCGCCCAGATCGACTTGAAGCCCGGCATGGAGAACGACTTCGAGGCCGGCGTGAAGGCGGCGGCGCCCATCTTCAAGCGCGCCAAAGGCTGCAAATTCGTCACGCTGCAGCGCTCGCACGAGAACCCGCAGCGCTACCGGCTGTTCGTGCAATGGGAGACGCTGGAGAACCACACCGTCGACTTTCGCGGCTCCGCCGATTTCCAGGAATGGCGCAAGCTGGTCGGCCATTGCTTCGCCGCCCCGCCCAATGTCGAGCACGTCACCGAGGTGATGCGCGGTTTCTAGCGCGTGATCCCGAAAAGTGGGAACCGGTTTTCGGATAAGATCACGCGTAAACCAAAAAAATCTTCATGAAACGCAGCAGCGAGCGCATCCTTATCACCCACACCGGCAGCCTGCCGCGCACCGCCAAGGTGGTGGAGCTGCTGCTGGCCGAGCAGCAGAAGCCGGGCGCGCGCCGCGCCGAATTGGCCGCCGCCGTGGGCGAAGCGATCTCCCACGTGGTGCAAAAGCAGATCGAATGCGGGATCGACGTCATCAACGACGGTGAGCAGGGCCGCACCGACTACACCGTGCACGTGCTCGACCGCCTGACCGGCTTTGAGGGCGAAAGCTCGGCCCCGCTCGGCACCGGCGACGAGGAATTTCCCGAACTCGCGCAATTGCTCAAGCAGTTCGCTTCGCCGTTTCAGCACCGCCCGGCCTGCTCCGGCCCGGTCGCCTGGAAGGACTTCGCGGCAGCGCAGGCCGACATCGACACGGCGAAAACGGCGATGGCCGACGCCAAGTCTAATAACTTGGCGGAAGATTTTTTCATGACCTCGCCCTCGCCCGGGCAGATCGCGCGCTATCTGAAGAACCGCTACTACAAGAGCGACGAGGAATATATTTACGCGCTCGCCGACGTGATGCGGCGCGAGTATCGGGCGATCGTCGCGGCCGGATTCATTCTTCAGCTCGATTGCCCCGACCTCGCCATGCTGCGCCACATGGTCTATCTGAACCTGCCGCTCGCCGACTATCGCAAAATCATTTCCGTCAACGTCGCCGCGCTCAACCACGCGGTGCGCGACCTGCCGCCGGACCGCATGCGTATGCACGTGTGCTGGGGCTCGACGGTCGCGCCGCACCACACCGACGTGGAGCTCAAAGACATCGTCGACATTGTGCTGAGCGCGCGCCCGCAAGCGGTGTCGTTCCCCGGCGCCAATCCGCGCCATGCGCACGAATGGAAAATCTGGCGCGACGTGAAATTGCCCGCCGGCAAGATCATCATTCCCGGCGCGATCGATTCCACCTCGAATTTCGTCGAGCACCCGGAACTGGTGGCCGACCGTATCGTGAACTATGCCGGCGCGGTCGGGCGCGAAAATATGATCGCCGGCGTCGATTGCGGCTTCGGCACTTTTGCCGGGCGCGTGCAGGTGGACACGAGAATCGTCTGGATGAAGCTCGCCGCGCTCGCGGAAGGCGCCCGGCGGGCGTCGAAACAGTTATGGGTGAAGGCGGCGTAAGGCCCGGGGGCAGCAGCGATGATGATTCCGATATTCGCCGCACTTCTGCTAGCGCTGATCGCCGCCTGGCTGGGACGCCAGGCGGTCGCCGTCGCCTGCCTGATCGTTTGTCTGGTGTTGTCGATCGGTCTGTTCTTGTTTGAGGTTTACAGTCCCGACTACGGCTTCCGCATGCCGTAAATACAGACCCGGCTTGATGCACCGGCCGCGCGGCGTCACGCATGAGCGCCGCAACGCCGCGCCTGCTCGCCGGACTGAATTATCTCTATCTGCTGTCGATGATGCTGGTGATAGCCGCCATCATGACGGCGGCCATGGCGATGCAATATATCGGGGGCGAACTGCCCTGCCCGCTCTGCCTGCTGCAACGCGTCGCGCTGTTCGGCGTCTCCTTCGGCATCATCCTGACCTTCCGCCTCGGCGACTCCGGCTGCAATAGCGGCCTCAGCCTGCTGTTCGCGATTATTCTGCTGGTCGTTTCGGTGCGCCAGTCGCTGCTCGACATCTACCTGCGCCCGGGCCATGCCTATATCGGCAGCGCCGTGTTCGGCATCCACATGCCGGTGTGGTGCGTGCTGATCGCGCTCGCGCTGCTCATCGCCTATGCGGTGAAGCTCGCGCTGCTCGACGGCCGCAAGGCGCGTGCGATCCCGCTGGCGGAATTCCCGGCGCTGGCGCGCGCGGCGAAGGCGGCCGGCGCCTATGTCATCACGCTATGCGCGATCAATCTGGTCTCGGCCTTTGTGCAATGCGGCTTCGACGCCTGCCACACCACGGGCTACCGGTTGTTGCAGACGCTGCACTAAGCGCTACGTGCCGAACAATCGCGCCGGCGTTTCCACCAAAATCTTCCGCCGCGCGGCTGCGTCCAGCGTCCAGTCGAAAAGCAAATCCAACAAATGCCCGTCGTCCGGCATCACATCGGCGGGGATGGAAGCATGCGGCCAGTCGGTGCCCCAGATCAGCCGCTCCGGATTGGCGATGACCAGTGCCTCGTGCAATGCGCGGACGTCGGCGTAGTCGGGATATTGCGTCGAGACGCGGTAGGGCGCCGAGACTTTCACATGCGCGTGGCCGTCGCCGACCAACTTCACCAGCGCCTGGAAATTCGGCTCGTTGACGCCGCGCGCCGCTTCCACCATGCCGTAGTGATCGACCACCACCGGCATTTCGTGCGCGATTTCGCGCAAGGTAGGCGCGCTGTCCGCCATGAGCTGCCAGTCGCAGAAAATCTGCATGACCCAGCCGAGCTCGGCCATGGTCTTGCGGAACACCTCGAACACGTCGAGCCCGACGCCGCGCACGTAGCCCGGCTTTTTCTCCATCAGATGAAACCGCAGCCCACGCATGCCGAGCCTGTGCCAGTCGCGCAGCGTTTCCGGCTTGATGCGGGTATCGGTGATGGCGACGCCGCGCAGCCGCTGCGGAAAACGCGAGATGGCGTCGAGCACCACGCGGTTGTCGTAGCCATGCGGGTTGCCCTGCACGACCAGACCGTGTCGGCAGCCGTTGCGGTCGAGCAGCGCGAGGAATTTCTCGACCGGCGCGTCCGGCGGCGTGTAGCCGCGCCCGGCCGTGTAGGGAAACTTGTCGCTCGGCCCGAACACGTGCGCGTGGCTGTCCCAGGCGCCCGGCGGCGGCAAGACGCGCGGCTTTTTCGGCTGCGCGACCGGGCCGGCAATTGCGACGGGGATGTGGCTCAAGGATCAACCGAGATGAATATTGGCTTCCTTCACCACGCCGCTCCACAATTTCATCTGGCCCTCGACGAATTCGTGGAATTGCTCCGGCGTGGTCTGCCGCGTGACGATGTTGAGCTGCTTGAAGCGCGTGCTGACCTCGGGCGAAACCAGCGCTGTGTTGATGCTGGCATTGAGCTTCACCACGACCGGCTTCGGCGTGCCGTGCCGCACAAACACGCCGTTCCACTCGTAGGCCTCGAACCCCTTGATCGTATCCGAAACTGGCGGAATGTCCGGCAGGCTGTCGAGCCGGCCCTTGCCGGTGTGCGCGATCGCCTTAAGCTTGCCGCCTTTGATCAGCCCGACCACCGACGAGCCGTTGGAGAAGAAAAACTTCACCTGCCCCGACATCACATCGGTAAGTGCCGAGCCGCCGCCGCGATAGGGCACGTGGTTGATCTTGAGTCCGGTCTGGAAGCGGAACATCTCCAGGCACAGATGCTGCAGCGTACCGTTGCCAGACGACGCCATGCTGACGCCGTTCGGCTGCGCCTTGATATAGGCGATGACGTCCGCGACCGTTGTCACCGGCATCGACGGCGTGACGACGAGAATGTTCGGGACCAGCGAGACCAGCGCCACCGGATCGAAATCCTTCTCGTAGTCGAACGGCAGCTTGGGATAGAGCGAAGAGTTCACCGAGAAAGCGGTGGCGTCGTGGATGATCGTGTAACCGTCGGCTTCCGCCTTGGCGACGATCGACTCGCCGATGGTGCCGCCGGCGCCGCCGCGATTCTCGATGACGAATTGCTGGCCGAGCATGTTGCCGACCTTGGTGTAAAGGATACGCGCGGTGGTGTCGGCGCCGCCGGCCGGCGGATAGGGCACGATCACGCGAACGTTGCGGTCCGGCCAGGCCGTTTGCGCGCGGGCGGCGCCGACGAGCGGCGCGGCGGCGAGGCCGGCCAATAGCGTCCGGCGTGTGAGCGTTCCGGTCATCGCGTCCTCCCTGACTTCTTTTGCCGCCAGTCTAGCATCCGGCCCGGGCCGCGTAAGGCCGGCCTTTCCTCGCCGCCGAACTCGCCCCATATTCAAGGCGATGGCGAAGCCCCCCAAGAAACCAAAAGATCCCGCGCATCCGACGCGGGCGAAAGCCGCGCGGCCGATCGAGCCGGCGACGCCGGACGCCCTCGCCGACCTGCTCAACCCGGCGATCAACAAGGGCACCGCGGGCTTAGGCTCCGGCACGGGTTTACAGCCGCCGCCGGACAATTCGTTCGACCGGCGCGCGGATTTTTCCGCCGCCCACAAGGCGCGCAAATCGACGCCCAAAATTGAGACAATGGGATTCGAGGAAGCGCCGCAGCCCGATTTCGACGGGCCGCCGGTGAGCGGGCTCGACCCGAAATTGGCGGAAGAACTCGGGCTCAGCGACGAAGCCAAATATCGCCTGCCGCGCGCCGATCTGCCGACCAACAATGCCGGCGGCGTCGGCGGTTTCGGCGGCATGGCCAGCCAGCAGTCGCTGGAAAAATTGCTGCGCGAGGGCCGCCAGGAATTTTCCGCCACACCTTGGATGCCGCACCGGCCGCCGCGGCCGGAAAAATCCGAAGGCGGCAAGCGGCTGGTGATCCAGTCCGAGTTCGAGCCGAAGGGCGACCAGCCCGAGGCGATCCGCGAATTGGTCGAGGGCGTCAAGCGCCAGGACCGCACGCAGGTGCTACTCGGCGTCACCGGCTCGGGCAAGACCTTCACCATGGCCAAGGTGATCGAGGCGACGCAGCGCCCCGCCCTCATCCTGGCGCCGAACAAGACGCTGGCCGCGCAGCTCTACGGCGAGTTCAAGTCGTTCTTTCCCGACAACGCGGTCGAATATTTCGTCAGCTATTACGACTACTACCAGCCGGAGGCCTACGTCCCGCGCACCGACACTTACATCGAAAAAGAATCCTCCATCAACGAGCAGATCGACCGCATGCGCCATTCGGCGACGCGCGCGCTGCTCGAACGCGACGATGTCGTCATCGTCGCCTCGGTGTCGTGTATCTACGGCATCGGCTCGGTGGAAACCTATTCCGCCATGACCTTCACCCTCAAGCAGGGCGGCAAGATCGCGCAGCGCCAATTGCTCGCCGACCTGGTGGCGCTGCAATACAAGCGCACGCAGGCCGATTTCTACCGCGGCTCGTTCCGCGTGCGCGGCGACACCGTCGACATTTTCCCGGCGCACTACGAGGACCGCGCCTGGCGCGTGCATCTGTTCGGCGACGAAATCGAGAAGATCGAGGAGATGGACCCGCTCACCGGGCAAAAAACCGACGAGCTGGAATTCGTCAAAATCTACGCCAACTCGCATTACGTCACGCCGCGCCCGACGCTCATCCAGGCCATCCAGGGCATCAAGACCGAACTGCGCGGCCGCCTCGACCAGCTCAACGCCGCGGGCAGGCTGCTGGAGGCGCAAAGGCTCGAGCAGCGCACGGTGTTCGACCTCGAAATGATGGAAGCCACCGGCTCCTGCGCCGGCATCGAGAACTATTCGCGCTATCTCACCGGCCGCAAGCCAGGCGAGCCGCCGCCGACTTTGTTCGAATACGTGCCGGACAACGCGCTGGTGTTCGTCGACGAGAGCCACGTCTCCATCCCGCAGCTCGGCGGCATGTACCGCGGCGACTTCCGCCGCAAGGCGACGCTCGCCGAATACGGCTTCCGCCTGCCCTCCTGCATGGACAACCGCCCGCTGCGCTTCGAGGAATGGGACGCCATGCGGCCACAGACCATGGCGGTCTCCGCCACGCCCAGCCACTGGGAGATGAACGAGGCGCGCGGCGTCTTCGTCGAGCAGGTGATCCGCCCGACCGGGCTGATCGACCCGCCGGTCGAAATCCGCCCGGCGCGCACGCAGGTGGACGATCTCGTGGGCGAAGTGCGCGCCGTCGCGGCGAAAGGCTACCGCGCGCTCGTCACCGTGCTGACCAAGCGTATGGCCGAGGACCTCACCGAATATCTGCACGAGCAGGGCATCCGCGTGCGCTACATGCACAGCGACATCGACACGCTGGAGCGCATCGAGATCATCCGCGACCTGCGGCTCGGCGCCTTCGACGCGCTGGTCGGCATCAACCTGCTGCGCGAGGGCCTCGACATTCCGGAATGCGCGCTGGTCGCCATTCTCGACGCCGACAAAGAAGGCTTCCTGCGCAGCGAGACCTCGCTCATCCAGACCATCGGCCGCGCCGCGCGCAACGTCGACAGCAACGTCATCTTGTATGCCGACAGCGTCACCGGCTCGATGCAGCGCGCCATCGAGGAGACCACCCGGCGGCGCGAGAAGCAGGTCGAGTACAACACCGAAAACGGCATCACGCCGGAGAGCATCAAGCGCTCGATCCACGACATCATGGACTCGGTGTACGAGCGCGACCACGTGCTGATCTCGACCGGCGGCGCCGGCGAAGGCGAGTTCGGCGACGCCGCCACCATCGGGCACAATTTCGAGGCCGTGATCGGCGACCTGGAGACGCGCATGCGCGAGGCCGCCGCCGATCTCGACTTCGAGGAGGCAGCCCGCCTGCGCGACGAGATCAAGCGCCTGCGCACGATGGAAATGGCGGTGGTGGACGATCCGACGGCGAAGCGGCTACCCTCTCCCCTTGTGGGAGAGGGTGGCCGCGCGCAGCGCGGCCGGGTGAGGGGTCAAGGTGAAGCCGGGCGCTCGAAGATGGGAAGGCCCGGGATGCGGGGTGGGTTTAAGAGGGGAAGGTAGACTAGGCCGCGTGAACAAATTTGATCCAGTAACGTGCTGGGGCGATGAATAGCATGCCGAGGAAGCTCTCGGCGAGCTGATCGTATCGCGTGGCGATGGCACGGTTGATCTTGAGGTGGCCGAGCACCCGTTCGATGCAATCGCGCTGACGGTAGAGGTGTTTGCTGTAGCGCATCGTTGCGGTGCGGTTGGATTTCGGCGGGATAACGGGTTTGATCCCGCGCTCTTTCAGATCGGCTCGGATCGCGTCAGTGTCGTAGGCCTTATCGGCGAGAAGAGCATCTGGTGCCTGCTCCGGAAGATCGATCAGCGTAGGGGCGCTGGCGCACGTCCGGCAGCCGACGGCATAATCCCGAAAACCCAAACCGGAGGAACCCTCTCATGCCGGTCATCCAATGCGACATCCGCGAAGGCTGGAGCGACGAGCAGAAATGCGCGCTCGCCAGCGGCCTCACGAAAGTAGTTGCCGAAGTCGGAAAAGTGCCGATAAAGAGCGTCCACATCGTGATCCGGGAAGCCCGCGGCCTGCATTTCATGTTCGGCGGCGAGAGCGTGCCGGAATTCAAGCCCGCCGGGGGCGGCTGAACCCGGTTTGAAAGTCGTGCCATGACGCCGTCCGCCCGCGTTTTCCGCCTGCTGCCGCTCGCCTTCGCCGCTTTGGCGCTGGCGGCCTGCGAAACCACCGGCCTCGGCACCACGCCGGAAGCCGCCAAGCCGGTAGAGCCGCCGATGACCCATACGCGCGCGGCCGAGCAGTGCTGGATGTCGACCGAAAAGGGCAGCGGCGGTATGTCGCTCGATAAACGCGCCGACCTGGTCGACAAGTGCATCGCCGAGAAGATGAAGACGGCCTCCAGCACCGCCGAGCCGGCGCCCGCGCCCGAGACGAAAAAGCCCGAGGCCAAAAAGAAAAAGCCGGACGCCGCCGCCGAAGCCAAGAAAAAGAAGCCCGCCGCCGCCGAGGAAAAGAGCGAGCCAAAAGGTGAGAAAGACAAAGACAGGAAGCCGGAGGGCGAGGCGCCCGACAAAAAGCCCTGAGC
>CAWCVE010000018.1:0-142673 GCA_963798825.1 uncultured Alphaproteobacteria bacterium
GAAAATGAAAACGACCACAAATGAGAGGCGCGGGTACATCCGCCGTCGCCTTATTCTCACCGTGGCCGTCGAGGCAACCGGGACACAACGTTTCCGATCGCCTGCTTGAGGCATATATAATCGCCCCTTGTGTCATTACTGTGACGAACACATGCAGACTTTGTTTACGATTGGCTACGAGCATGCCAAACCCGCCGCGGTATTGGGCGAACTCAAGCGCGCTAAGGTCGATCTGCTGGTCGATACCCGCGCGGTCGCGGCCTCGCGCCGGCCGGGCTTTTCCAAGCGCCAGCTCGCGGCTTCACTCGATGAAGCCGGCATCGCCTATATCCATTTGCAGAAGCTCGGCACGCCGGCGCAAGGCCGCCAGGCGGCGCGCAGCGGCGACTTCGACACGCTCTGGCGCATCTACGACAAGCACATCAAGACGCCGGAAGCGCAAGGCGCGCTCGGCGAACTGCTGGCGCTGATCAAAGCAGGAAAACGCGTCTGCCTGTTGTGCTACGAGCGCGATCCGAACGTATGCCACCGCAGCCGCATTGCCGCGCTGGTGAAAGAGCGCACGCGCGTGAAAGTCAACAATCTGATCCCGGCTTTGTTCTGATTATTCCGCCGGCTGCGGCGCGCGGCGTGCGCGTTCGACGCCCGAGACTTGGAATACAATGCCGAGCACGCCGACGAGGAATACTCCGGCAATGCCAGCGACCGCCATCAGCAAGAGGTCGAAGCCGCCTTTGCTGTAGAGCCAAGCGATGATCGACACCGCCGCGCCCGACGACACGAAGGTGAGGAAATAGCGCACCGCATAGACACGGCCGCGCCAGGCGTCGGCGGTATAGCGCGCGATCACCAGATCGCCGACCGTCACCTGACCGTAAATCGCCGCCATGGTGACGGCGAGCGCCAATATCAGCGTCATTCCGCTGGAATTCGCCGCCCACAAAATGCCGAGAAATTGCAGTGCCACCACCACGGCGAACAATTGATAAGGCCTGATCCACTCGACCAGCCGGCCGACCACGATTTGCGCCACCGCGCCGCACATGAATACCGCGGTCGCGACCGAGCCGACCAGCAGCAGCGGCACGTCGGCGCCCAGCCGTTCGTCCACGATCTTGGGCAGCGCGATCGAGATGGTGTTGAAGGTCAAGCCGCCGGCGAGCGAGATCACGACGTAGAGGCCGAACATGATCATGGCCGCGCGTTGCGACAGCACCACGTCGGCGGTCTTCTTGCGGCTCGCCGTGTGGTGGCGGTCATCGGGCACCATCATGACATAGGCGATGCCGGTGCCGATGCACACGAAGGCCGGCACCAGGAAGGCCGCGCGCCAGCCGAGCCAGGAAGCGATCGCCGCGGCAACGCCGGCGGCCAACGCCGCGCCGAGATTGCCGCAGACGCCGTTGAAGGCGACCGTGCGCCCCTGCGCCTTGGAGGCTTCCAGCAGCATCGGCATGCCGACCGGATGATAGATCGCGGCGAATACCCCGAGCGCGAACATGGCGACGGCAAGCCCGACCAGATTAGGTGCCGCCGCGACCCCGATCAGCGAGACGCCGCAGCCGATATAAAACGCCGCCATCATGTTGCGGCGGCTCCAGCGGTCCGCGAGCCAGCCGGCCGGCAGCGAAAATACGCCGAAGGCGACGAAAGCCGCGGTCGAGAGCGCGATCAATTCCGCATAGGGCCGCTTGTAGATGACCTGCAGCCCGATCACGACGGTCGGATAGATCAGCAGTACGAAATGATCGAGTGCGTGCGCCCAGTTGAGAAAGGCGATCGACCGCAATCGCGCGCGTTCCTCTTGGTTCTGGCTGGCGTTTGCGACTGTCATTGGCACCCTGGCAGCGGCGTTTGCATGCATATACCCGTCTGCCGAACCTTTGTCCTACGCAGATTTTACAAGGTTGCCCTCGCCCTTCAACCATACAACACGCTTAAGTTGAAAAGGTAGCCCGGCGTGTATCTGCCGGGCTGTTCTGGGGCTCGGGGGGCCTCAATGAGTCGCGGGGGGCGCGTGAGCGCGGCGATGTTCGTCGCCGCGGCCTTCGTTGGTTGTTGCGTTTGCACGTCCTCCGGACCTGCCCGGGCCGGCGAGGCCGGCGCGCAGTTCCTTTTGTTTTCCGGCGCCGATTTGTGGCGTGACGGCCACTTCGTGCATGGCGGCTTGCTGTGGTCGCCGGACGGGCTCGACCGCGAAGGCTTCACGCTCAAGGCGGTGGTCTCGGGCGGGCTCTACCGCTACCAGTCCGGCGCGCTTGGCAATGCCTGGGTGACTGGCACCGAGGAGGAGGCGCAAATGCTGCCGGGCTGGCGGTTTAAGCATGACCGCATCGAGGTCAAGGTTTTCGCCGGGCTCGACGTCAAGAACGATGTCACCAGTCCCGACGATCCATCCAACCGGCTGCACGGCACGTCGGCCGGGATCCGCGGCGCGGTCGACGTGTGGTTCGAACCGACACCTTCCACCATGGCCGCCGCCGACGCATCGCTATCATCGATCGCAACCAGCTATTCGGTGCGCGCCGCCGTCGGCTGGCGCGTCGAGGATTGGTTCTATCTCGGCCCGGAGGCGCAATCTTTCGCCTGCGTCGGTTACAGCCAGCTGCGGTTTGGCGTTCACCTGACCGGGCTGAAAACGAATGATTGGGAATGGTCGGCCGCGGCCGGCTGGGCCGAGGATAACGACCGTCGTTCGAGCCCCTATTTTCGGCTCGGCGTGCTGATGCGGCGCTAGGCTAGTCGAGGGTGCGGCGGAAACGCGTGACCGCGATGGTCATCGCGATCAGCATCAGCACAAACAAGGCCACGGCGTCGTAGCGCAAATCGCCAATCGAGGAGCCCTTCAGCATGATCGAGCGCACGATGCGCAGATAATGCGTGAGCGGCAGCGCCTCGCCGACATATTGCGCCCAGGTCGGCATGCCGGCGAACGGAAACAAGAAACCGGAGAGCAGGATATTGGGCAAAAAGAACATCATTGACATCTGCATCGCCTGCAACTGGTTCTGCGCCACGGTCGAGAAGGTATAACCGATCGACAGATTCGCGGTGATGAACAGCGTCGACAGCGCCGCCAGCAGCAGCAGGTTGCCGACCACCGGCACACCAAACAACGTAACGCCGATGCCGATGATCAATGACGCCTGCACAAAGCCGACAAACACGTAGGGAATGATTTTGCCGAGCATGATCTCGACCGGCGAGATCGGCATCGACAAAAGACTTTCCATGGTGCCGCGCTCGATCTCGCGCGTGACCGACAGCGCGGTAAAGATCAGCATGGTCATGGTGAGGATGGTGCCGACCAGACCCGGCACGATGTTAAGCTGGGTGACGCCGGCCGGGTTGTAGCGCGCGTGGGTGCGGATCTCGAACGGCAGCACGGGAGCATCCGGAACGTCGCGGTCGTGCGACAGCGCGGTCTGCAGCACTTGGTTAAGCGCGCTGAGCGCGGTGCCGGAGGCGACCGGATCGGTGGCGTCGGCCGCCACCAGCATAGCCGGCTTGTCGCCGCGCCGCACCGAGCGTTCGAAATTGCGCGGGATTTCGATCGCGAACAGAACCTTGCCGGCGGCCAAGAGTTCGTCGAGTTCGGCTTCGGTGCGCGGACGCTCGGTGACGCGGAAATAGTCGGTGTTCTCGAGCGCCGCCAGGATCGAGCGGCCGAGGTCGCTATTTTCCTGCAACAGCACGGCGGTCGGCAGATGGCGCGGATTGGTGTTGATGGCGTAGCCGAACAGCATGAGCTGTATCAGCGGGATCATGATGATCATGGCGAACGACACGCGGTCGCGCTTGAGCTGGATGAATTCCTTCACCAGCATCGCCCAGGTTTTGCGCCAGAAACCGTCGCCGGGGAGCCGGCGCGCCGCTTGGCTGGGGATCAGATGGGTCATTGGAAATTGTTCCGTGCCTTGCTCATCAGATCGATGAACACGTCTTCGAGCGAGGGCTCGGAGCGATTCCAGTCGAGGTCCTTGCGCTTGCGATAGGGTTCGATTGCGGCGTCCAACTTGGCGGCGTCGCGGCCCGACACGTGCAGGCTGGTGCCGAACGGCGCCACCATGTCGACACCCGGCTTGCCGGCGAGCTCATCGGACAATTTGGCGAGCCCGGCGCCTTCGGCGCTGCTCACCACATAGGTGCTCAGATGCGCCGACTCGATCACATGTTCGACGCTGCCATGCACCAGCAGGTCGCCATAAGCGATGTAAGCGATCTCGTGGCAGCGCTCGGCCTCGTCCATGTAATGGGTTGAGACGAGCACCGTGAGCCCATCGGCGGCGAGCGCGTGGATTTCGTTCCAGAATTCGCGCCTTGCCTTGGGATCGACGCCGGCGGTCGGCTCGTCGAGCAGCAAAAGTTGCGGGCTCGGCAGCGTGCAGGCGCCGAGCGCCAGCCGTTGCTTCCAGCCGCCCGACAATTCACCGGCGATTTGCTCCTCGCGGCCGCTCAAGCCCAGCCGCTCGATCGCCGCGCGCGCGGCGGCGACCGGCTTGGCGATGCCGTAGATGCGCGCGATGAATTCCAAATTCTCGCGTACCGAGAGGTCCTGGTAGAGGCTGAAGCGCTGGGTCATATAGCCGACCTGACGCTTGATCTTGTCGGTCGCGGTGAGGATGTCGTAGCCGAGGCAGGTGCCGTTGCCCTCGTCGGGGGTGAGCAGCCCGCACAACATGCGGATGGTGGTGGTCTTGCCGGAGCCGTTCGGCCCCAGGAAGCCGTAAATGGTGCCGCGTTTGACCTGCATCGACAGGTCGCGCACCACCGCCTTGCCGTCGAACTTCTTGGTCAGGTGGTGGACGTCGATGACGATGTCATGGGCGCCATTTTGGGCGCCGCTTTGCGTCCCGTTTTGCGCGCTCATTTCGGCGCCTCTTGTGGCAGCGTGACGGTCACCGGCTGGCCGACACGGAATTTCTCCGGCTCATCGGGCCGCGCCTCGATCAAATAGACGAGCTTGGCGCGCTCCTCCAGGCTGTAGATCACCGGCGGGGTGAATTCGGCGCTGCGGGCGATGAAGCTCACTTTCGCCGTCAGTCCGTTCGCGCAGCCGTCGCAGGAGACCGTGACGGTTTCGCCGTATTTAATCTCGGGCAGCAGCGGCTGCGGCGCGAAAAAGCGGAGCTTGAGATTCGGCGGCGGCAGCAGCGCGATCACCGGCTTGCCGGCGGGCACCGTTTCTCCGACGCGGAAATAGACCTGCTCGATGGTGCCTTCGGCGGGGCTATAGGCGTTGCGGCGCGCAAGCCTTGTTTCCGACCAGGCCAGATTGGCTTTGGCCTGGCGCAGCGCGGCTTCGGCATCGTCATAGGTTTTTTGCGTGCCGGCGGCGGTCTTCAGCAGTTCCTTGGCACGATCGAAATTCTGCTGGGCGTTGACCACGGTGGTCTTCCTCACCAGCAGGTCGGCCTTTTGCAGATCGTCGTCGACAGTGAACAAAAGATCGCCCTGCTTGACCCGGTCGCCCTCGCGCACCTTCAAGGTTTCCACGCGCCCCTGCTCGTCGGGGGAAACGAAAATCAGCTCGGCTTCGACCCAGCCCTGCAACTGCCGATCGCTGCCTTTGGCGCAGGCCGCGAGCGCAAGAGCGGCAAGCGCCAAGGCGGAAATAGCGGCGAGTTTCATCCTCATGGCACTCTCCTCGGCGCGAACAGCAGCTCGAGATGGGTCTTCATCATTTTGCGAACGTCGAGCGGCTCGAATCGTTCAAACAGGCCACTCCAAATGATGGCTATCAAACCGGGCGCGGCAATGATCTGCGGAAATTCGGCGAGCGCGCCTGGCGCCTCGCCACGTTCGGCGGCCCGCCGCAGCAGCGCGCGCACCGCGGCGATGATGCGCGAGAGCACTTCGCGGTAATAGAATTCGGCGAGCTTGGGAAAGCGGCGGCCTTCCGAGATCATCAAACGGATGACGTCCTTGCGGCGCGTCTCGTAGACCTCGCGCACGAACAGGTCGACGATGCGGTCGGCGAGCAAAGGCAGCGGCACGTCGGCCGCGCTCAGGCCCTCGATGGTTCCGACCAAAGGCGTGAGCATGGTGCGAACGAGTTCCTGGAACAGGCTCTCCTTGTCGCGGAAGTAGAGATAGATCGTGCCCTTGGCGACGCCGGCGCGCTTGGCGACGTCGTCGAGGCGGGCCGCCTCGAAGCCGCGCGCGGAAAATTCATCGAGCGCGGCGGACAAGATGGCCTCGCGGCGGGCTGCGCTGCGATCCTTGCGCGCGCCGCTGCGCGGCTGAGACCCCACGCGATGAGCCGCCCCGCGCCGGCGGCGCGGCGGCTTGCGGGGGGAACGGGGATGGGCTGGCCGCATGACCGCATACCACCACAATGACTGACTGGTCAGTCATTATATAGGGCAAGCGGCCAGCGCGCGCAAGCGCGAGTATTACTCGGTAAATCAATGAGTTAAATTGGAAGGTCAGCTCTTGGCGTCGCAAAAGAAGGTGCGGATCACGCATTCCTTGCCGCCGTCTTTGTAGCAGGAGCGCAGCGCTTGGTTCTGGCTCACGCCCAGTCGCGGCCCTTTGCCCCAGCCGTGGGCGCCGCAAGGATTGGTGAAGTCGACCGCAAAAGCGGCGCAGCCGCGCTTGGTGGCGGTCACCACCCGGCAGGTGTCGTTTTGGCATTTCGCCAGCGCGCTTTTGCGCGCCTCGTCGACACTGCCGAAATCGTAAGCCTCGCCGAACGCCCCGCAGGCGCCGATCGCGAGCGCGCCTGCCGCGCGCGCGGTGTTGACCGCGACCAGCATCAGCGTCGCGGTCGCGAGCAACAATGTCGCAGCCACAAGCGCGCGCATGACCGGCGTGAAACGATCCGTCATCACCCTTCCCTTACCCAGGCATATCGCCAGATAAGGGGTGAGTTGCAGCGACGATCAACGATTTGAGTCTTAAGCGCGCTCGATTTCCGCCTTGACGGCGGAAAACGACTCGGGCGTGTCAACGTCGGTCAGCGCCGCCTCGCCGGTGACCGGCACTTCGACGACCGCCTCGGCGTAACTGCCGATCAGGTGGCGGGCGCCGATGTCGCCGGCAATTGACATCAGATCGTGGAAGAAGCGGCGCGACCACACCACCGGATTGCCGCGCCGCCCGTCGAATGTCGGCACCACCACCAGCGCGCCGCGTTCCGGATCGAAGGCCGCGATCAGTTTGTCGATCAGCGGGGAATCGACCTGCGGCATGTCGCCGAGGCAGACGATGGCGCCATCGGCGTCGGCCGGCACGGCGGCGATGCCGGTCTTGAGCGAGGTGCCGAGGCCTTCGGCGTAGTCCGCATTATGCACGAAGCGGACGGCAAGCCCAGCGAGCGCCGCCTCCACGCGCTCGCGCTCGTGCCCAGTGACGACGATCACGGATTTGGCGCGCGAAGCCAGCGCCTGCTCGGCGGCGATGCGCACCAGCGGCTTGCCGCCGATTTCGGCGATCAGCTTGTTGATCGCGCCCATGCGGGTGGAGCGCCCGGCGGCGAGCACGACCGCGGCGATGCGGCGGCCTTTTTCAGGCTGCGGCTCGCTGCGCGGCTGCGGCCGCGTGACGATTTCCATCAGCAGGCCGCCGACGCCCATGCCGGTGATGTCGGCGCGGGAAACGGGCAGGCCGGCGAGCAGCCGCATCAGCACCCAGTCGAAGCCGTTTTCCTTTGGCGACCGCGCGCAGCCGGGCGCGCCGATCACAGCATGGCCCTGCAGCCGCCCGATCAGCATCAGATTGCCGGGGTCGACCGGCATGCCGAAATGTTCGATCTCGCCGCCGACGGCCTCGACCGCCGCCGGGATCACGTCGCGGCGGTCGGCGATGGCCGAGGCGCCGAACACGATCACCAGTTCGGCGCCGGCTTTCAACACTTCGTCGATGGCGCGCGCGAGCGCCTGCTTTTCGTGCGGCACGCGCTTCTCGGCGACGATAGTCGCGCCGGCGGGCGCAATGCGCGTGGCGGTGATCTTGAGGGTCTTCTCGACGACTTTGGGCGACAGGCCCGGCAACAAAGTCGAGACGATGCCGATCTTGCGCACCTTGTAGGGCGCGACGCGAATGACCGGTTTCGCCTTGCCGGCCTCCGCCACCGCCTGGTCGCGCGCGCGGCGGCAGACCGCGAATGGAATGATCTTCACGGTGGCGATCATCTCGCCTTCGACGACCGGCTTGTAGGCCGGCAGCGTGGCAATCGTCACCGCCTCATCGATGCGGTTGAGCCGGTCGATCGCGTCCTTGTCGACCACCAGCACGCCGGAGGTTTCGGCGAACAAATTGCAGCGGCCGGTGAAGGCGCGGTCGGCGCGCAGGCCCTCGCCTTTCACGGCGGCCGCGATATCGGCGGCGGCCTGATCCTCCGAGACGTCGCCCGGCTCGAGCCGTGCCACCACGATTTCCTTCACGCCGGCGGCCTTGAGCGCGGCCACTTCCGCCGGCCCGATCAGCGCGCCCTTCTTGAGCACCAGGTCGCCCTGGCGGATCGAATGCACCGCGGTAGCGCCGAGCGCGTCGGCCGGGGCGACGGGGCCGAATCTCATGCGGCTTCTGCCTTTTCCGCCTTCATGCGCAGCCGCTGCGTGATCTCGCCCATGATGGAGACCGCGATCTCGGCCGGCGACACCGCGCCGATATCGAGACCGATCGGCGCGTGGATGCGCGCGATATCGACATCGGTCAGCCCTGCTTCCTTCAGCCGCGCCACGCGCTTGGCATGGGTTTTCTTGGAGCCGAGCGCGCCGATGTAGAAACAGTCGCGCGCCAGCGCGTGCTTGAGCGCCGGATCGTCGATCTTCGGGTCGTGGGTGAGCGCGACAAAGGCCGTGTAGTGGTCGACATTGAGCGGCGGCAGCGCGACGTCCGGCCACTCGGCGATCACCTTCACGTCGGGGAAACGCTCAATCGAGGCAAAGGCCGTGCGCGGATCGACAATGGTCACGTCATAGCCGAGCAACTGCCCGATGGGGGCCAGCGTCTGGCTGATATGCACCGCGCCGGTGATAACAAGCTGCGGCGACGGCACGTGCACGGTGAGGAAGACGCGGCCCTGCGTCGTTTCCTCCATGCCGCTTTTCGCCATGCGCAGGCGCTTTTCCAGCACGTCTTTGAGCGGATCGCGTGCCACGTCGGCGGCTTTCACCAGCCGTTGTGCGCCGCTTGCCACGTCGGTCACGACAACCACCGCGTGCCGCGCGTCACGTTCGGCATTGAGCGCGTGCAGGATGTCGAGTTTCAAGCGACCTTCTCCACATAAACCCGAATGGTGCCACCGCAGGACAGGCCGACGTTCCAGGCGGTTTCGTCGGCGACGCCGAATTCCAGCATCTTGGGCTTGCCCGAGTCGATCACGTCGATCGCTTCGGTTACCACCGCGCCTTCGACGCAGCCGCCGGACACGCTGCCGAGGAAATTGCCCTCGTTGTCGATCACCAGATTGGAGCCGACCGGCCGCGGCGCCGAACCCCAGGTCTCGACCACGGTGGCGAGCGCTACGCCGCGCCCGGCTTTGCGCCAGTCCTCGGCGGCTTTGAGAATGTCTTCGTCGCGTGAAAGCATGATGTTTCTCCGTCAGGCCGCGTGCCGCAACCACAGTTTCGGATCGTAGACCTTACCGGCCGCGCCCGAAAGTGCGCGCACCAGCTCGGCCATCGATTCCAGATTGTGGATCGGCCGCAGTTCGTCAACATGCGGCAGCATGGTTCGCACGCCCTTGGCGCGCGCCTCGAAACCTTCGAAGCGCAACAGCGGGTTGAGCCAAACCAGCCGGCGGCACGAGCGGTGCAGCCGGTCCATCTCGAACGATAGCGTGTCGTCGCCGTCGCGCTCAAGCCCGTCGGTGATCAAAAGCACCACGGCGCCTTGCGTGAGTACGCGGCGCGACCAGCGCTTATTGAATTCGCGCAGCGACGAGGCGATGCGCGTGCCGCCCGACCAATCCTGCACATTGGCACCGCAGGCGGCGAGCGCTTCGTCCGGATCGCGCGCCCGGATGGCGCGGGTGACGTTGGTGAGCCGCGTGCCGAACAGGAAGGTGGTGACGCGTTTCTTGGCGTCGGTGATCGAATGCAGAAAATGCAAAAACAACCGCGTGTACTGGCTCATCGAACCGGAAATGTCCAGAAGCGCCACGATCGGCGGCTCCTTTTCACGCGGGCCGAGATATTTGAGATCGATCAGCGCGCCGCCCGCCTTCATGCTGGCGCGCAGCGTGCGGCGGATGTCGATCATATGTCCGCGCCGGCTCGCCGCCAACCGCCGCGTGCGCAGCAGATCGAGCGGCAGCGCCAGCTGCGCGATCGCCTCCTTGGCGGCGGCGATCTCGGCCGCGCTCATCTGTGCGAAATCCTTTTTCTGCAGCACCTCGCGGTCGGAAACGGTTAGCCGCGCGTCAACCTCGATTTCGGACGCGTCCTCGCGCTCATTAAGACCGCCGAACAGCGCCTCCTGAATGCGCTGCGCACCCGGCAGCGGCGCCTTGGGCGCGGTCGTCGGCGTGCCGGGCAGCATGGAGGCGATCAGCTTCTCGATATAGCCGCGCTTGCGGAAGAAAATGCGGAAGGCATGGTCGAACAACAGCGCGTGCTCGTGGCGTTTCACGAACACCGCGTGCAGTGTCCAATAGAAATCCTCGCGGTCGCCGACACGGGCAACGTTAAGCGCCTCGAGCGCGTCGAGCACTGCGCCCGGCCCGACCGGGAGGCCTGCCGCGCGCAGCGCGCGCGCAAAGTAGAGGATGTTTTCTGAAAGGCGGCCTTGGGCCTGACCTTGGGCCATGCAAGCTACTCCGCCGCGCGCAATTCCGCCTTCGCCTCGTCGAGCAGCAGCTTCACCTTGCTGCCGTCGAGCCGGGCGATGTCGTCCTGATATTTGAGCAGCGCGCCAAGCGTGTCGGACACCGTCGCCGGATCGAGCGCGACCACGTCGAGCTCGGTGAGCGCGCCGGCCCAATCGAGCGTCTCGGCGACGCCGGGCGCCTTGAACAGATCCTCCTTGCGCAGCGCCTGCACGAAGGCGACCACCTGCTCTGACAATTTCTTGGCGATGCCCGGCACCTTGGCGCGCAAAATCTTCAGCTCGCGCTCGGCATTGGGATAGCCGACCCAATGATAGAGGCAGCGCCGCTTGAGCGCGTCATGCACCTCGCGCGTGCGGTTGGAAGTCACCAGCACGATGGGTGGATGCGCGGCCTTCACGGTGCCGAGTTCCGGCACGGTGACCTGGAAATCGGCCAGCACTTCCAGCAGGAACGCCTCGAAGGCCTCGTCGGTGCGGTCGATCTCGTCGATCAGCAGCACCGGCGGCCCGTCGGGGTTCGGCTCCAGCGCCTGCAGCAGCGGCCGCTTGATCAGGAAGCGCTCGGAGAACACGTCGTGCTCGATGCGCTCGCGGTCGCCCTCGCCTTCCGCTTCCGCCAAGCGAATGGCGATCATCTGGGCGCCGTAATTCCACTCGTAGACGGCGGACGAAATATCGAGCCCCTCGTAGCATTGCAGGCGGATCAACCGGCGCCCCAGCGCCTGGCTCAGCACCTTGGCGATCTCGGTCTTGCCGACGCCGGCCTCGCCCTCGAGGAACAGCGGCCGGCCCATGCGCAGGGCGAGGTAAAGCACCGTCGCCAGCGAGCGGTCGGCGATGTAGTCAGCCTTGGCCAGTAGGTCGAGGGTGGCCTCGATGGAAGTCGGCAGCTGTTTTGTGATCATATCGGGTCCTGGAGAGGACTTTATCCTACCGCGCGGGCGTCTTACATGTGGGTGTTGAAGGCCAGCCCAGCCAGCCAGGAATTGCACCCAAGGACCGCCCTATGACCAAGCCCGTCCAGATCGAGAAAGAAGCCCTGCGCCTGCCCACCATCGACGCAGGCGTGCGCATCGGCCACGTGCATCTGAAGGTCGCCGACCTCAACCGGGCGCTCGATTTCTATTGCGGCGTGCTGGGTTTTACGCTGACCACCAGCCGGCCCGGCGCCGCCTTCATCTCGGCCGGCGGCTACCATCATCATATCGGGCTCAACACCTGGGAGAGCCTGGGCGGCTCCCCGCCCTCTCCGGGCTCGACCGGCCTTTACCATACCGCGATTTTGTACCCGACCCGGCCGCTTCTGGCCGACGCACTGCGCCGGCTGATCGTCGCCAAGATCCCGCTCGAAGGCGCCAGCGACCACGGTGTCTCCGAGGCGCTCTATCTGCGCGACCCGGACGACAACGGCGTCGAGCTTTATTGGGATCGGCCAAAGGACGTGTGGCCCAAGCGCCCGGACGGCGGCTTGCGTATGTTCACCAATCCGCTCGACCTGCACGATCTGCTGGCCGAACTCGACCGCGAAGGCGCGAAATAGATTACGCCTCGCTTCGCCACCGCGCGGCGCGCCAGCACGCCGACCAGATGCGCGCGATATTCGGGGCTGGCATGAATGTCGCTGTTCATGCCGGTCGCCGGAATGCTCAGCCCATCAAGCGACTTCGCCGCGAACCGTTTCTTCAGCGCCTCCTCGAACGATTTTACCCGGAACACGCCATTGGCGCCGGCGCCGGTCACCGCTACGCGGATATCGGAGCCGCGCTTGCTCACGAACACGCCGACCAGCGCAAAGCCCGATGCCGGGTGCTTGAATTTCTCATAGGCCGCCTTCTTGGCGATCGGAAAACTGATCTTGGTGATGATCTCGCCGTCTTCCAGCGCGGTCGAGAACATGCCGGTGAAGAAATCGTCGGCCGCGATGCGCCGCTTGTTGGTGGTGATGGTCGCGCCCAATCCCAGACACGCTGCCGGATAATCCGCGTTCGGATCGTTGTTGGCGATCGAGCCGCCGATGGTACCGCGGTTGCGCACTTGCGGATCGCCGATCGAGTCCGGAACGGCGGCGAGGCCCGGCAGTGCTTGCTGCAGCACCGTCGAGTTGGCGACATCGGCGTGCCGCGTCATGGCGCCGATGACGATCGAGCGGCCCTTCTGCTCGACGCCGGTCATGCCCTCGACCAGCGCGAGATCGATCAGCGCCGACGGTTGCGCCAGCCGCTGCTTCATCACCGGGATCAGCGAATGGCCGCCGGCGAGCAGCTTGGCGTCGGGGTTGCGCGCCAACAGGCCTGCCGCCTGGCGAACCGTGGTCGGACGATGGAAGGTGAAATTGTACATCGCTCTCTCCTGATTAGGCAGCTTGGCGCGGTTTGGCGCCTAGCAGCGCCGCCCACACCGCATTGGCGGTTGCCGGCATGGCCAGATTTTCGGTTCCGATCGCATCGGTGATCGCATTGATGACCGCGGCCGGCGCGGCGATGGCGCCGGCTTCCCCGCAGCCTTTGATGCCGAGCGGGTTCGACGGCGATTTAGTCATCGTCAGCCCGACGTGGAACGACGGCAGGTCGTGCGCGCGCGGCATGGTGTAGTCCATCATCGAGCCGGTCACGAGCTGGCCGTCTTTGTTGTAGACCGCGCCTTCAAGCAGCGCCTGCCCGACGCCTTGCGCGATGCCGCCGTGCACCTGGCCCTCGACGATCATAGGATTGATCACGGTGCCGAAGTCGTCGACGGCGGTCCAATTGACGATTTCGGTCTTGCCGGTATCGGCGTCGACCTCGACCTCGCAGATGTGAGCGCCGGCCGGGAAGGTGAAATTGGTCGGGTCGTAAAACGAGGTTTCCTTCAAGCCGGGCTCCAATTCGGCGCCGGTGAATTTGTGCGCGATATAGGCGTTGAGCGCGACGTCGCCGAAGGCCGCCGACTTGTCGGTGCCGGCGACGGTGAACGTGCCGTCTTTGAACTCGATGTCGCCTTCCGCCGCTTCCAGCATGAAGGCCGCGACCTTCTTGGCCTTGGCCTCGATCTTGTCGAGCGCTTTCACGATCGCCGACATGCCGACCGCGCCCGAGCGCGAGCCATAGGTGCCCATGCCGAATTGCACCTTGTCGGTGTCGCCATGCACGATGGAAACATTCTCGAACGGAATGCCGAGCCGCTCCGACACCAGCTGCGCGAAGGTCGTCTCGTGTCCTTGTCCGTGTGCGTGACAGCCGGTGAGCACTTCGACGCTGCCGGTCGGATTGACGCGGACCTCTGCGGATTCCCACAAGCCGACGCCGGCGCCGAGCGAGCCGACGGCTTGCGAGGGGGCGATACCGCAGGCCTCGATGTAGGTCGAGAAGCCCAAGCCCCGCAGCTTGCCGTGACGTGCCGCTTCGCGCTTGCGCTTGCCGAAGCCCTTCACGTCCGCGACATCCAGCGCCTTCTTGAGCGAGGCGTGATAGTCGCCGGCGTCATAGGCCATGATCACCGGCGTCTGGTGCGGAAATGTCTTGATGAAATTGCGCTTGCGGATTTCCGCGGGCTCAATGCCCATTTGGCGCGCGGCGACTTCGACCAGCCGCTCGACCACGAAGGTCGCCTCGGGGCGTCCGGCGCCACGATAGGCGTCGACCGGCGTGGTGTTGGTGTAGACCGCATCGACCTCGCAATAGATCGAGGGGATGTCGTACTGGCCCGATAGCAGCGTGCCGTAGAGATAGGTCGGCACCGACGACGAGAAGGTCGACATATAGGCGCCGAGATTGGCGATGGTCTTGGCGCGCAGCGCCAGGATCTTGCCGTTGCCGTCGAGCGCGAGTTCGGCGTGCGTCACGTGATCGCGGCCATGCGCGTCGGTAAGGAAGGATTCCGAACGGTCGGCCGTCCACTTCACCGGGCGGCGCACCTTGCGCGATGCCCACAGGCAGACGACTTCTTCCGGGTAGATGAAAATCTTTGAGCCGAAACCGCCGCCGACGTCGGGCGCGATCACCCGTAATTTGTGTTCCGGCGCCATGCCGACAAAGGCGGCTATCACGAGGCGCGCGACGTGCGGGTTCTGCGAGGTATTCCAGAGTGTGAGGTTGTCGGTGCCGACGTCGTATTCTGCGAGCGCCGCGCGCGGCTCGATCGCATTCGGCACCAGGCGGTTGTTGACGATGTCGAGCTTGGTGACATGCGCTGCCGCGGCGAAGGCCGCTTCCGTCACTTTGGCATCGCCGAGGTGCCATTCGTAGATGGTGTTCTTCGGCGCGACCTCGTGGATTTGCGGACCCGATTTCGCCTTGGCCGGATCGGTCACCGCCGGCAGCACCTCGTAAGTGACCTTGACCTTTTCGGCCGCATCGCGGCCCTGCGCGATCGTCTCGGCGATCACCACAGCCACCGCGTCGCCGACGCAATTCACGTTGCCGGACGCTAGCGCCGGATGTGGCGCCATCTTCATCGGCGAGCCATCCTTGGAGTGGATCATCCAACCGCAGATCAGGTTGCCGATCTTGTCGTTGGCGAGGTCGGCGCCGGTGAGCACCGCGACCACTCCCGGCATTTTCTTGGCTGCCGCGGCATCGATGTTCTTAATTTTGGCGCGGGCGTGCGGCGAGCGCACGAACACGGCGCGGGTCTCGCCCGGCCGTACCACGTCATCGGTGTATTGCCCCTGGCCGGTGATAAAGCGGAAGTCTTCCTTGCGGCGCACCGCCGCGCCGATCCCGGTCGCGCTCATGGCGGTCTCCTCCCGTTGTATTTTTTAAATTACTCGCCAGCCTGACGCGCGCCGCCCTTGGCCATCGTTTTTGCTCCCGCGCCGATCGCCTTGACGATGTTGTGATAGCCCGTGCAGCGGCAGATGTTGCCGTCTAGCTGTTCGCGTATGGTGTGCTCGTCGAGGTCGTTGCCCTTGCGGCGCACGATATCGAGCGCCGCCATGATCATGCCGGGCGTGCAGTAGCCGCATTGCAGGCCGTGGTTCTCGCGGAACGCTTCCTGCATCGGGTGCAAAGGACCGCCCGGTTCGGCCAGGCCCTCGATAGTAGTGACCTTGGCGCCCTCGCACTGCAAAGCGAGCAAAGTGCAGGCTTTCGCCGCGATGCCGTCGACATGCACGACGCAGGCGCCGCATTGCGAGGTGTCGCAGCCGACATGGGTGCCGGTAAGCCGGAGATTTTCGCGCAGGAATTGCACCAACAAGGTGCGCGCTTCGACGTCGCCGGTGACGGCTTTGCCGTTCACCGTCATGGACACCGCAGGCATGACCATCCTCCCAAATTCGGGGCCAAAAGCCCTCTTTTCGCTTCGCCCGGCGGGGGCGGCGGCGGCTCGGGTATGAAATTTAGCCGATTTCGGCCCGAATGCGCCTTGGAGCGGGAATAACTTTGAACCCCGAGCGCGGGCCGGGTCAAGGGAGTCCAAGGCCGGATATGGCTCACACGGCCGTGAACGGCCCACTTAGGCGCATGATATTTTCGGAAAACTGGTTCCCACTTTTCGGGATCACGCGCTAACCGGCCGCGACCGTGGCGGCGAAATTCTTGAAGAAGTCGTCGGCGATCTTCTTGGCGGCGCCGTTGACCAGACGCTGGCCGAGTTGGGCGAGCTTGCCGCCGATCTGCGCCTCGACGTTGTAGGTGAGCAGCGTGCCGCCCTCCTTTTCGGTCAGCGCGACCGTGGCGCCGCCCTTGGCAAAGCCGGCGACGCCGCCGTCGCCCTCGCCCGAAATCTTGTAACCGTTGGGCGGATCGAGGTCGGTCAGGTGCACCTTGCCTTTGAACCGCGCCTTGACTGGCCCGATCTTGGTGACGGCGACCGCCTGCAATTCGGTGTCGGAGATCTTGTTGAGCTCCTCGCAGCCGGGGATGCAGGCTTTGAGCACTTCGGCGTCGTTGAGCTTCGCATACACGACCTCGCGGCTGGCTGGGAGTTGCACCTCCCCGGTCATCACCATCGCCATCGGCGTCTCCTCCTCACGCAGCTACCCAAACCTTGGCCCACGGCTTAAGCCCTCGGAAGGCTGCTGAAAAGAGCTTTGCAGCGGGCGCGGACCGCTTTAAGTGTGTCGGCTCAGGCCACGCCGCAACCAAAATCCAGGCCCCAGGGAGGTTTTTCATGCCGACGATCGCCGCCGATGACGGCTGCCCGATCTATGTCGAAGTCGAGGGCCGCGAGGGCGCGCCGGTGCTGATGCTGTCGAATTCGCTCGGCACCAACCTGCATATGTGGGATGATCAGGCGGGCGAATTTGCCAAGCATTTCCGCCTCATCCGTTGGGACCGCCGCGGCCACGGCAAGTCGGGCGCGACCAAGGGCCCCTACAGCTTCGGTCTCTTCGGCCGCGACATCCTAAAAATTCTGGATACGCTTAAAATCAAGAAGACCAATTGGTGCGGGCTGTCGATGGGCGGCATGGACGGCCAGTGGCTCGGCGCCAACGCGCCGGATCGGGTCGAGAAGCTCGTTCTCGCCAACACCAATTTCTATTACGCCGACAAGACGCCGTGGGCCGACCGCATCAAAACGGTGTATGAACATGGCCTCAAGCACATCGTCGGCATGAATATGGAGCGATGGTTTACCAAGGGCTTCATCGAGCGCGCGCCGCAGACGATCGCGCGCATGACCGAGATGTTCGTCGCCAGCAATCTCGACGGCTACATCGGCTGCGTCGAAGCCGTGCGCGACATGGATTTCCGCGAATCCAACCCGCGTATCACCACGCCGACTTTGGTGATCGTCGGCAAGCACGATCCGGCCACGCCGCCGGTCGCCGGCGAGGCCATCGCCAAAACCGTCAAAAACGGAAAGGTGGTCGTGCTCGATGCCGCGCACATTTCCAATGTCGAGCAGCCCAAGGCCTTCACCGACGCGACGCTCGACTTTCTCCTCAATTAGAGACATCGCCATGGACGACAGCGAACGCCATCAGCGCGGCATGGCCAAGCGCCGCAAGGTGCTGGGCAATGAATGGGTCGATCGCGCCGTTGCGAAGAAGACGCCGTTCAACGAGGAATTTCAGGAGCTGATCACCCGCTACGCCTGGGGCGAGGTCTGGACACGGCCGCACTTTGACGAGCGCACCCGCCGCGTCCTGGTGATCGGCACCATGATCGCGCTCGCGCAATGGGACGAATTCCGCCTGCATGTGCGCGCGGCGCTCGCCGAGGGCGGTTTTTCGCAGGACGACATCAAGGAAGTCATCCTGCAGCAGGCGATTTATTGTGGCGTACCAGCGGCCAACCACGCCTTCAAGGAGGCGGCCGAAGTGATGGCCGAATTGGCTAAGAAATAAAGCTTTTCAGAACCCGCGCATGATCCCGAAAGGTGGATACCGGTTTTCGGATCAAATCATGCGCAAGAAGAGATCCGCGATTAACGGAAAGGCGAGAACCAGGCCGCCCCGCGCGCGGTGGCGAGCTTGACCACAGCTGTCGCCTTGGCGGCGGCGGCCAGCCATCCCTGCCTGCGCTCGACCAGGCAAAGCCCGGTAGCAACGGCGGCCAAGATCAACTGGACGGTCTGCTCGCGCACCAGTTCGGCGTTCTGCGACAACACGGCGGGACCTACCGACACGATGCTGATCGCCACTACCAGGATCAAGCCGCCCTCGAGGATATCGGAATCCGCCTTGCCGCCTTTAAGGGCGCGCAAGCGGGCGACGACATAGAACGCGCAGATGCCGGCGACCGCGAGTTTGATGGCGCCGAAGAAGGCCGCGAGCTTGATCAGCCCGATCGGGCCGAGGCCGAACACGCTGCCGATGGCGAACACGAATTGCGCGCGCCAGACGTCTTCCAGGCCATAGCTCGGCGAGGTGAGCATACGCAGCCCGTCGTAGCCCCAGAACAGGGTGAAATAGAGCGCCACGCCCATGATGATAACCGCGGCCGCGCCAGATAACTTACGCATGATGCCCTCCTCAGGCAGGACATCAACGCCTAGGCGTTTCAAATGCCAATTACAAAAGAAACCAAATTTTTACCTTACCGCGCCGGCCTTAATGTTAACCGCCGCGCCCCTCGCGGAAAGCCTGCGGCGTCATGCCGGTCTGCTTGCGGAAAAAACGGGTGAAATGCGAGGGATCGGAAAACGCCAGATCGTAGGAAATCTCGTGGATCGGCTGATTGGTGAAGACGAGCTGCCGCTTGGCTTCGGTTAACACGCGCTGGCGGATCAGATGGCCGGCGGTCACGCCGGTCGCGCGCTTGACGTGGTCGTTGAGCCGGTCGGCGGTCATCGCCAGCTTCTCGGCATAGAAGCTGATCAGCCGCTCTTTGCGGAAATGCTCGTCCAGTAGCCGGCGCAATTCCTCGACCCGCGCGTCGGCACGCGTGAGCGTCACCGTGCCCGAGCGCGCGCGGCTGACCGCGAGCCGCACCACTTCGATGGCGATCAACGCCAGCAGCCCACGCATGGCAAGGCGATAGCCTTCGCGCGCAAGCGATGCCTCCTCGTTGAGTTCCGCGCACAAGATCGATAGCCGCTTAGCTTCGGTCGCGCCCGCGAACGGCACCAACGGATCGGCCGCCAGCGCCTTGAGCCGCGCCAGCGCCTCGCCCGATTGGTCGCCGAGCGCGTCGGCCACGTCCTCGGTGAAGCTAACTACCCAGCCGTCGGTAACCTGCGGGGTGAAGCGAAAGCCGTGTGCGGTTGTGGCCGGCACCAGGATCGCCGCCGGCGCCGAAAACGTCACGGTGGCGGTCTCGAAGCTCATGTCGCCGCCGCCTTTTTCGATCAAAAGGATCTGGAAAAGGTTGCGGTGGCGGTGCGCGCGGATCGTCCAATCGTGCACCGAGGAGCGCGACGCGATGGTTTCGATATGGATGAAGTCGAACGCGCTATCGTCCGGCGGGTCGCCGTATAAATGAAACAGCGGGAGCGTGGACGATGCCATGGCGAGGTCGAGCATATGCGAGGCCGCGCGCAAGGCCAACGCCATCGTGCGCGCTCAAACGAAAAGCCCCGCCGTTAGGCGGGGCTTCCGTTCATCGTGTTGCAGCGCGTCAGCGGTTCTGCTGGCCTTGCTGACCGCCCTGGCCGGGACGGCCCGGTTGCTGTTGCTGCTGCTGGCCGGGCTTCTGCTGCCCGCCCTGTTGCTGACCGCCCTGCTGCTGCTGGCCGGGGTTCTGGTTGGGATTTTGGTTCTGATTCATTCGCTTTCCTTCCAACGTTGGTCTTTAGACGCTCCCCGCCCGAACAGCAAGACAACGCGCAAGCGCCAATTCCGTTCCGCATCGCGCCGAATGGTAACGCTGTAGGAACCCGCCATGGAATTGGGAGTTCCCTCTTCGACACACCGACAACGACTGAGGGACACGATCATGGGACGCTATCTATTGCTTTGGCTGCTGGGGATTCCGCTGCCGATCCTGCTGCTGATCTGGGTGTTCGGCGGACTGCACTAACGCTCGTTCCGAAATGGCTGCGTCAGCAGACGCACAATGCGCTGTTCGGCCGCATCGCGGAAGACCGGCAAGCCGATCGTCATGCGTTCTTCGCCGGCCGCCGGTTTCGCGCGATAGGTGCCAAACAGGCGATCCCACCACGGCAGATTAAATCCAAAATTGCTGTCGGTTTCTGCGCGCTCGATCGAGTGATGCACCTGGTGCATCTGCGGCGTCACCACGATCCAGCGCGCGAGCGGTTCGAGCCGCGGCGGCAGCGCCACGTTGCTGTGGTTGAACATCGAGGTGGCGTTGAGCAGCACCTCGAAGGCGAGCACCGCGAGCGCCGGCACGCCGAGCGCCGCCACCGCCGCCATTTTGATCGCCAGCGACAGCAGGATTTCCAACGGATGAAAACGCACGCCGGTGGTGACGTCGATATCGAGGTCGGCATGGTGCATGCGGTGTAGCCGCCACAGCACCGGCACGTGATGGAAGACGACGTGCTGGGTGTAGATGACGAGGTCGAGCGCGACCACGCCGAGCGGGATCGCAGCCCACGCCGGCAAGCCCAGCACGGCAAACAGGCCCCAGCCGTGCGCGGCCGCGATCAGCGCCACGCCGACCGCGGCGGTCGGGACCAAGAGCCGCACCGCGATAATGTCGATGGCGAGAATCCCGAGATTGCCCGGCCAGCGCCGCCACCGGCCGACCGTCAGGTGCCGGCGCGGGGCGAACGTTTCCCACAGCGCCACGCCGGCAAAGACCACGGCGTAACAGCCGACCCGGACGGCGATTTCGAGACTGGGCGACATTGGCTTTCCGTTAGACTGCGCGGCGGCGATCCGACTTAATAACACGCCTTGCGGCGAGCGTTGCCGCTCCCGCCATGCCCTGTTAAGCCTTGTCGAATCGAAGCAATGGCCGTCAGCCGGGCGGCACCGAAAGGCCCCGAGCCAAGCGCATGGAAGTCTTCCTCCAGCAGCTCATCAACGGCATCACCCTCGGCTCGATCTACGGCCTGATCGCCATCGGCTACACCATGGTGTTCGGCATCATCGGCATGGTGAACTTTGCCCACGGCGACGTGTTCATGGTCTCGGCATTCATCGCCCTGGTCGCCTTTTTGATCCTGACCACCTGGCTCGGCATCACCTCGATCGCGCTGGCGCTGTTCATCGTACTGATCGTGTCCATGGTGTTCACCTCGCTGGTCAATTGGGTGATCGAGCGCGTCGCATACCGTCCATTGCGCGGCTCGTTTCGCTTGGCGCCGCTGATCTCGGCGATCGGCATGTCGATTTTCCTGTCGAACTTCGTGCAGGTGAGCCAGGGCCCGCGCAACAAGCCGATCCCGCCCATGGTGCAGGGCGAGTTCGTGCTGCTCAACCGCAACGATTACGCGGTCACGCTGTCGTACAAGCAGCTCATCATTTGGGGCGTCACCGCGGTGCTGCTCGCCGCGTTCTGGTATCTGGTGGCCAAGACCCGGCTCGGCCGCGCGCAACGCGCCTGCGAGCAGGACCAGAAAATGGCGGCGCTGGTCGGCGTCAATGTCGACCAGACGATCTCGATGACCTTCGTGATCGCCGCAGCTCTCGCCGCCGTCGCCGGCACCATGTATCTGATGTATTACGGCGTGGTGACCTTCTCCGACGGCTTCGTGCCCGGCGTGAAGGCGTTCACCGCGGCGGTCTTGGGCGGCATCGGCTCGCTGCCGGGCGCGGTGATCGGCGGCCTGCTGATCGGCTTGATCGAGACCATGTGGTCGGCCTATTTCTCCATCGACTACAAGGACGTCGCCGCGTTTTCCGTGCTGGCCATCACATTGATCTTCCTGCCGCAGGGCCTGTTCGGCCGGCCCGACGTCGAGAAGGTTTGAGATGGTCGACGGCGCGCCAGCCAAGCGCGTCGATGCCGTCCGCGCGCTGCGCGACGCCGGCTTCACCGCTTTGCTCGCCTTCGGACTGTTCTTGCCGCTGATCGGCTTCCAGACGATCGTCGACTTCCACAACAATCTGGTGCTCAACACGCGCTGGCCGCTGCTGTTCTCAATCGTCGCCGTAGTCGGCGTAGGACGGCTGGCTTACTCGCTGGTGGCCGAGCCTTGGCTGCAGCAGCGCAAGTTGCGGCCCGCGGCGGCCGCGCCATCGCCTTGGCGCGCAGCGCTCGCCAAATGGTTTAGCCCCTTCGCCATCGGTTTCGTCATCGTCTATCCGCCGCTCGTCATCGCCCTCAATGGATTTGGCGGCGCGTTGAAATGGATCGACAATTTCGGCATTCAGATTTTGATCTATGTGATGCTCGGCTGGGGCCTCAACATCGTGGTCGGCCTCGCCGGCCTGCTCGACCTCGGTTACGTCGCGTTCTACGCGGTTGGCGCCTATTCCTACGCGCTGCTGGCCAAGACCTTCGGTCTATCGTTCTGGCTGTTGCTGCCGCTCTCCGGCATCCTCTCCTCGTTCTGGGGCATCCTGCTAGGCTTTCCGGTGCTGCGCTTGCGCGGCGACTATCTCGCCATCGTCACGCTGGCTTTCGGCGAAATCGTCCGCCTTGTTCTGATCAACTGGGTCGATTTGACCAACGGCTATGCCGGCATCACCGGCATCCCGCGCCCGACCTTCTTCGGCATTCCGTTCAACGCCGACGACAACGGCTTTGCCGCCGTGTTCGGATTGGAATTCTCCCCGCTCTACCGGGTGATCTTTCTCTACTACCTCATTCTCGCGCTCGCACTGCTCACCGCCTTCGTGACCGTGCGGCTGCGCCGGCTGCCAGTCGGCCGCGCCTGGGAGGCGCTGCGCGAGGATGAAATCGCCTGCCGCTCGCTCGGCATCAACACCACCAACACCAAGCTCACCGCCTTCGCGATGGGCGCGATGTTCGCCGGTTTCGCCGGTTCGTTCTTTGCCACGCGCCAGGGTTTCATCTCGCCTGAATCCTTCACCTTCCTGGAATCGGCCACCATCTTGTCGATCGTGGTGCTGGGCGGCATGGGCAGCCAGATCGGCGTGGCGATCGCCGCCATCGCGATGATCGGCGGCACCGAGATCATGCGCGAGCTCGATTTCCTCAAAAAGGTTTTCGGGCCGACTTTCGATCCCACGCAGTACCGCATGCTGCTGTTCGGCTTCGCCATGGTGCTGATCATGATCTGGCGGCCGCGCGGGCTGATCTCGACCCGCGAGCCCTCGGTATTCCTGAAGGAGCGCAAAAACATCTCCGCCGACCTGATCGGGGAAGGCCACGGATGACGGCGAGCGGCGATATTCTGCTCAGCGTCGAGCACCTGACCATGCGCTTCGGCGGGCTGGTCGCGGTGGACGATCTGTCGTTTACGGCGCAACAAGGCAAGATCACCGCGTTGATCGGACCGAACGGCGCCGGCAAGACCACGGTGTTCAATTGCATCACCGGATTTTACAAACCGAGCGAAGGCCGCATCGGGCTTCGTCACGGCGACGCATCGGTCTGGGCCGAATTGGAAACATTGACCGCCGGCGGCAAGCGCCGGCTCGCGCGCGCCAACGGCGCGCTCTACCAGCTCGAGCGCATGCCGGAATATCTCGTCACCCAACAAGCGCGCGTCGCCCGCACATTCCAGAACATCCGCCTGTTTCCCGGCATGACCGTGTTGGAAAACCTGCTGGTCGCCCAGCACAACCGGCTGATGCTGGCCTCGGGCTACACGCTGCTCGGCATTTTCGGCGTTCCGTCCTACGGCATCGCCGAACGGGCGGCGATCGACAAGGCGCGGCAGTGGCTCAAACGCGTCGGACTGCTGGCGCGTGCCGACGATCCCGCCGGCGATCTGCCTTATGGCGCGCAACGGCGGCTCGAGATCGCGCGCGCCATGTGCACCGATCCGCTGTTGCTATGCCTCGACGAGCCCGCCGCCGGCCTCAATCCGCGCGAAAGCGCCGAGCTCAACGCGCTGCTGCGCGCCATCCGCGACGAGCATGCCACTTCGATCCTGCTGATCGAGCACGACATGTCGGTGGTGATGGAAATTTCCGACCACGTCGTGGTGCTCGATTACGGCGTCAAGATCGCCGACGGTGCACCCAAAGCCGTGCGCAACGACCAGAAGGTGATCGCCGCCTATCTTGGCGTCGCCGACGAGGACGTGGCGAAAGTCGAAGCGGAGGTCGGGCTATGACCTCCCCACTCCTGTCCGTGCGCGGCGTGAAGACTTTCTACGGCCGCGTGATGGCGCTCAAAGGCGTCGACCTCGATGTCAACGACGGCGAGATTGTCACGTTGATCGGCGCCAACGGCGCCGGCAAGTCGACCCTGATGATGACCATTTGCGGCAATCCGCGCGCGCGCGAGGGCACGATAACGTTCGCCGGCCGCGACATCACGCGGATGCCGACGCACGAGATTGCGCGTCTCAATCTGGCGCAGGCGCCGGAAGGCCGCCGCATTTTCTCGCGCATGACGGTTCAGGAAAACCTGCAAATGGGCGCGACCACTGCCGAAACGGGCGGGTTCGAGCGCGATCTCGAACGCGTGCTGACGCTGTTCCCGCGCCTGAAGCAGCGGCTGAACCAACGTGGCGGCACGCTGTCCGGCGGCGAGCAGCAGATGTTGGCGATCGCGCGCGCGCTGATGGCGCGGCCGCGGTTGTTGTTGCTCGACGAGCCGTCGCTCGGGCTCGCGCCGCTGATCGTGCGGCAGATCTTCGACGCCATCAGAATGCTCAACACGCAGGACGGGCTTACCGTGTTCCTGGTCGAACAGAACGCCTTCCACGCGCTCAAGCTCGCGCACCGCGGCTACGTCATGGTCAACGGGCTGATCACGCTTTCCGGCAGCGGCCGCGAACTGTTGGAGCGCGCGGAAATCAAATCCGCCTATCTCGAGGGCGGCCGCCAGCAGGCCGCGCCATGATGCAGGGATTTCTCCACGAGGAAGGTTCGTTCGGGGTGTTCGTCCTGGTCACCGTCATTCTTGGCGGCGGCGCGGCGGCACTCGCCGGCCGCGCCATCGCCCAAACCTGGCGGCCGTGGGGACAGGCCGTCGCCTACGGCTTCATCCTGGGCGGCGCGGTGCGCTTCATTCATTTCGCCCTGTTCGGCGGCACCTTGTTGTCGCTGCACTATTATCTGGTCGACAGCGCGGTCTGCCTGGCGTTCGGTCTCATCGGCTTCCGCGCCGCCCGCGCCGCGCAAATGGTCACGCAATATCGCTGGATCAACGTGCCGGACGGCCCTCTGCGCTGGCGCAAAAAGGCGCCCTGACGTAGTATTTGCCGCAATATCGAGCCTGCCGGCTCTACGGGAAGGGGAAAACGGATGAAACGGATCACCACGCTCGGCCTGGCGCTGGGCTTTGCGATTGCACTGGCGGGAACCGCCTCGGCGCAGGTTAAATTCGGCATGGCCGGCCCCATTACCGGGCCGAGCGCCGCGACCGGCGCGCAGATGAAGAACGGCGTCGATCAGGCCGTTGCCGACATCAACGCCAAAGGCGGCATCCTCGGCCAGAAGATCTCCGTCGAATATGGCGACGATGTCTCCGACCCCAAACAGGGCGTGTCGGTCGCCAACAAGTTTGCCGGCGACGGCGTCAAGTTCGTGATCGGCGACTACAATTCGGGCGTCACCATACCTTCTTCCGAGGTCTACCAGGAAAACGGCATCCTGCAGATCAGCCCGGCCTCGACCAATCCAACCGTCACCGAGCGCAAGATGTGGAACATCTTCCGCGTCTGCGGCCGCGACGATCAGCAGGGCAAGGTTGCCGGCGCTTATATTCTCAAGCACTTCAAGGGCAAGAAGATCGCCGTGGTCCACGACAAGACGACCTACGGCAAAGGGCTTGCCGATGAGACTAAGAAGGCGATCAACGCCGGCGGCATGAAAGAAGTACTCTACGAAGGCATCAATACCGGCGAGAAGGACTATTCGGCGCTGGTCTCCAAGATCAAGCAATCGGGCGCCGATCTGGTTTATTTCGGCGGGCTCTACACCGAAGGCGGCCTGATCGTGCGGCAGATGCGCGACCAGGGCGTCAAGGCGCCGCTGATGGGCGGCGACGGCATTACCTCAGATGAGTTCGCCTCGGTCGGCGGCCCCGGCGTCGAAGGTACGCTGATGACCTACGGCCCCGATCCGCGCCACAAGCCGGAAGCCAAGATGGTCGTGGACGAATTCCGCGCCAAGAAGTTCGAGCCGGAAGCCTACACGCTCTACTCCTACGCCGGCGTGCAAGTCATCAAGCAGGCGGCGGAAGCGGCCAAGTCGCTCGACCCGAAGAAGGTGGCCGAGAAGATGCATTCGGGCATGAAGTTCAAGACCGTGCTCGGCGACCTCTCCTTCGACAAGAAGGGCGACATCACCAAGCTCGATTACGTGATGTACATCTGGAAGAAGGACGCCAGCGGCAAGGTCACGTACGTCGAGTGCCCAGGCTCGGATTGCTCGAAGATGAAATAGGATTTCACCGCGAGCGACGAAAAGCCCGGCAGCGATGCCGGGCTTTTTCATATCCGCCCTACCCGATCCTGCCCAGCGCCGGGAACGCCTCCAACAGCCACACGCTCATCTGGTTGATACTGCCGGTGAGAAAGGCGATGCCGGTGAGCACAAGAAGCGCGCCCATCGCCTGCTCGACGCGGTGCAAATAATTCTTGAAGCGCGCGAGAAACGCCGCGAACGGCTCGATGGCGAAGGCAGCGATCATGAACGGAATGCCGAGGCCGAGCGAATAGATCGCCAACAGGCCGGCGCCCTTGGTCACCGTCTGCTCGGACGCCGCCACCGCCAGGATGGCGGCGAGGATCGGCCCTATGCACGGCGTCCAGCCGAAGGCGAAGGCCAAACCGATCACATAGGCGCCCCACAGGCCCACGGGTTTGGCGAGCTCCAGCCGCTTCTGCCGGTGCAGCAGCGCGATCGGCGTGATGCCGAGAAAGTGCAAGCCCATCACGATGATGACGAGGCCGGCGATGGTCGACAGCGGTCCCGAATAGGCGCGCATCAGCGAGCCGATGACGCTGGCGCTGGCGCCGAGCGCCACGAACACGGTCGAAAAGCCGAGCACGAACAGCGCGGCCGCCGCCACGGTTTCGCGCCGGACCCGCCGTTCCGGCTCGGCGTTTTCGAAGCGCTCCAGCGAAGTGCCGGCCAGGAACACCAGATAGGGCGGCACCAAAGGCAGGACGCAAGGCGAGAGGAAGCTGATCAGCCCGGCGATCAGGGCCGTCGCGATGGAAACATTGCCATTCATGGCGCCCTAAATGCCCCGCCAAGTGTGGCAATGGCAAGTCGGATGCCGCCCCGCTGACTTTGACGTGATCCGCCGTGATAGACTACCGCCCATGACCTTGCGCAACCTCATCACCGATATTCCCGGCCTGCGCGTGGGCCATGCCGGCGACGGCAAGCTCGGCTCGGGCACCACGGTTGTGGTTTTCGACGCCGCCGTGGTGGCGAGCGTGGACGTTCGCGGCGGCGGGCCGGGCACGCGCGAGACCGCCTTGCTCGATCCGGCGCAGACGGTGGAAGGCATCGATGCCATCGTTCTCTCGGGCGGCTCGGCCTTCGGGCTCGATGCCGCCTCCGGCGTGCAGGCCTATATGCGCGAGCAGGGCCGCGGCTTCAAAATTCGCGACGCCGTGGTGCCGATCGTGCCGGCAGCGATCATGTTTGACTTGCTCAACGGCGGCGACAAGAACTGGGAACGCTATCCGCCCTTTCGCGAGTTCGGCTACGAAGCCGCCAGAACCGCAGGCACCGAATTCGCGCTCGGCAGCGCCGGCGCGGGACTGGGCGCGACCACGGCGACGCTGAAGGGCGGCGTCGGTTCGGCCTCGGCGCAGACGCGCGATGGCGTCACCGTCGGCGCGCTGGTGGTGGTCAACGCCGTCGGCACGACGATTATCGGCGACGGCCCGCATTTCTGGGCAGCGCCGTTCGAGCAGAACAAGGAATTCGGCGGGCGCGGCTGGCCGGCGGCGTTGTCCGCGAGCGATCTTGCGATCCGCGCCAAAGGCGGGCCCGGCGAGAACACGACCATCGCCGTCGTCGCCACCGACGCGCAATTGAACAAGGCGCAATGCAACCGGCTCGCCATCATGGCCCAGGACGGCTATGCGCGCGCGATCTATCCGGTGCACACCCCGCTCGACGGCGACACGATTTTCGCGGCCGCGACCGGCGCCAAGCCGCTCGCCGATGCGCATTATGGCTTGGCCGAACTCGGCATGGTCGCGGCCAACGTAATGGCGCGCGCCATCGCGCGCGGCGTCTACGAGGCGGCGGCCCTCCCTTTCCCCGGCGCGCTGCCGAGCTGGAAGGATAAGTTTAAGGGCTAAAGAAATCGCTCCGCCCGATAGGGCGCGGGATCGCAAAACGGGGCTTCGCCCGCCATCATCTCCGCGATCATGCGGCCGGTGGCGGGCCCGAGCGTGAGGCCCCAATGTGCGTGGCCGATGGCGAGCCATAGGCCGGGCTGGCCGGGCGCGCGGCCGATCACCGGGCGTGAATCGGGAAAACATGGCCGGCTGCCGAGCCAGGTTTTGTCGTCGGCGCGTTCGCCGAGCGAGAACAGGGCGCGCGCCTTCGGCATGATGCGGTCGAATTGCACCGGCGATGGCGCCGCATCGCGCGCGGCGAACTCGATGCCGGTCGTCATGCGGATGCCCTGCTGCATCGGCGTGATCACGTAGCCCACGTCGGCGTCGAGCACCGGCCGCGCTAGCGCGGCATTGCCTTCGCCGCGAAAATGCCGGTGATAGCCGCGCTTGACCATCAGCGGCAGCTTCAGCCCGAGCGGCGCCAGCAGATCGGGCGCCCAGGGGCCGAGCGCGACCACGACTTCCGGCGCGTCGATGCCGCCCTCATTGGTCTCCACCCGCCAGCGATCGCCGGCCCTGTGTAGCGAGCACGCATCGCCGGTGAGTGTCACTCCGCCAAGCGCGGCAAAGCGCGCCGCATAAGCGCGCGTGACGCCGAGCGGATTGCTCACGCTCGCGGCCTGCGGCCAGAACACCGCGTGCGTGAACACGGGGTTGAGCGAAGGCTCGAGCGCCTGCGCGCCGGCGGTGTCCAGCGTTTGCAACGGCAGCCCAAACTGCGCGGCAAGTTCGATTTCCGGCTGCAAGGCTTTAAAGCTACGCTCACTGCGATAGATTTTCAGCCAGCCGGTCTTGCGCAGGAAGTGGGCGGCGCCCGCTTCCGCCATTAGCGCCTCGTGCTCGGCGACCGCGCGCGCATATAGCGGGCGGATCAGCCGGGCCGTTTCCGCGAGCCGGTCGGGCCGCGACGCCGCGCGGAACTTGAGTAGCCAGGGCGCGATCTGCGGCAGGAACGAGAGGTGGTAGTTGGCCTCGCTCGCATGTTTGATCGCGATGCGCGCTAGCGTGCCGAGGTTGGACGGGAACGCCGGTGGAAAGACCGTATTGCCCTCGATCACGCCGGCATTGCCGTAGGAGGTCTGCTCGCCCAGGCCGGCGCGATCGATCAGCGCGACACTTGCGCCTCGCTTGGCGAGATGCAGCGCGATCGAGGTGCCGACAATGCCGGCGCCGAGCACGATGGCGTCCGTGCGGGCCATGGGTCCTCCTTTACCCCATATATGGATCATCGTCCGTGAAGGCGCTATCAAGGTTCACCAGCCCAGCCGGGCGGCCGGAGTTTCCCGACAATGAACGTGCTCGCCCTGCCCGCGGCAGCGCTTGGCTGGATCGGCCGCAAGGGCACGCTGGTGGTGGCGGCCTCGCTGCTCGTAGGCCTCGCGGTGCCGGGGCTTGCCGCCGCCTGCAAACCGTCCCTCGGCGAAGCCATTATCGTCATGCTGGTGCTGGCGTTCCTGCGCGTCGACCCTGTGGAACTAAGCCACCATTTCACTCAACCTAAGCTGATCGCCGCCGCCACGCTGTGGGTTATGGTGGTGGTGCCAGCCGCGCTTGGCGCGCTTTTCCTGGCAGTCGGCCTCGACAAAACGATGCCCGGCCTGTTTTTTATGCTGGTGCTGCAGATGTCGGCGCCCGGGCTGATGTCGTCGCCAGCGCTGGCCGCGCTGATGGGGCTCGACGTGGCGCTGACGCTGGCGAGCCTGGTGGTGTGCAGCGCCATCACGCCGCTGACCGCGAGCCTGTTCAGCCGCCTCTACCTCGGCAGCGCGGTGATCTCGCCTTATGGCCTTGGCCTCAAGCTCGCCGCCATCCTCGCCGGCTCGGCCTTGGCCGCGGCGGTCATCCGCCGCATTGCCGGGCGCGCCTTTATCGAGGCGCAGCGCGAGCGCATTGACGGCCTCAGCGTGATCGCCATGTTCATGTTCGCGGTCGCCGCCATGGACGGCGTCACCGATCACTTCCGGGCCGATCCATTCCTGGTGCTCAAGCTTCTGGCACTTGCCTTCGCGCTGGCGCTAGGACTGATCGCAATTACCGCGCTCACGTTCCTGCGCGCCGGCCGCGCCCGCGCGCTGGCCATCGGCCTGATCGCCGGCAACCGCAATATCGGGCTGATGCTGGCGGCGACCGGCTTCGTCGTGCCGGACGTCGCCTGGCTCTATTTCGCGCTGGCGCAGTTTCCGATTTATCTCTTGCCGCATCTGCTGAAGCCACTGGCAAGACGGCTCCAGCAGACCGGCTAGAATTAAGCGATTGCCGACAGTGTCGGTGCCGCCGAGCTCAGCAATTGTGCCTGCAATTGGATCAGTTGTTCGAGCAGATTGGCGCTGCTCGGCCCGCTGGTGCCGGTGCTCGGCGTCCCACTATCGCTTGTCGCCGGCGTCGGTGTGGTCATTTCGACCGTGCTGCCGTCGGCATAGGAAATGGTCGTGGTGGTCGAGCCATCCGAATTGCTTGCGGTTTGTGTGGTCGCGCCACTCGCATCGGCCGATGACAACAGCGCATCGAGCGGGTTTTGCCCCGACGACCCGCTGGCCTGCGTTTCACCGCCGCCATGGTGACGGTGGTGGCCATGCCCGCGTTTGGCGCTTGTCAGTTCGCTTTCACTGATCGAACCGTCACCATTGGTATCGAGCTTGGTGAACAGCGCATCCGCGCTCGACGGATCGACGCCGGCGGCGCCAAGCGCGCTCTCGAATTCCGACTGGCTGATCTGGCCGTCGCCATTAGTGTCGAACTTGGCGAAAAGCTGCGACGGCGATTGCGCACCGATGCCGGTCGCCGATTGGCCTTGCAGCGAAATCAGCGCGGCCATCGTGCCAGTGTCGAACGACGAACAGCCGGAACCGGGCGCGGTTCCGGCGGACACCGCGGAAGTCGTCGACCGGTCCGGCGTTGCGCCCGGCCCGGACAAAGATTGCAACAATGCCGACAAGGGATCGCTGGCGTTGGCCGGATCGGTTACGCCGGCCGCGCCCTGCTGCAGCAATTGCTGCAGGTAGGACAGCGCATTGGACGATGCGCCGACTGACATGGACATGACTCAAACTCCATCACTCCACCGGTCACCCCGGCGGACGTAGCCCCTGCCGGCGTAGACGCAAGCCCCGCGCCAATTCTGCGGCCATGCGGAAACCCGCGCCGGCATTGAGGTTGTCCACAGTTTCCGGCGCGCATCGGCCCTGTTTTTGAGCCGCGTATGGGCAATTCTTGCCGGCTCGGACGACGTTAATGCCGGGTACAAACCGCAAGGGCCGCGCGTTGCTCCGCGGCCCACGCCGTGTTAGGCGAACGGCGTTCGGAGACCGTCATGCGCCCGCTTTTCATCGCGCCGTCAATTCTTTCGGCCGATTTCGCCAAATTGGGCGATGAAATCCGCGCAGTCGAGGCCGCAGGCTGCGACTGGATCCATGTCGATGTGATGGACGGGCACTTCGTGCCCAATATCTCCATCGGCCCCGCGGTGGTGCAGGCCATCCGCCCGGTCACCAAAAAGGTCCTCGACGTGCACTTGATGATCGCACCCTGCGATCCCTATCTCGAAGCCTTCGCCAAGGCCGGCTCCGACATCATCACCGTGCATGTGGAGGCAGGTCCGCACGTGCATCGCTCGCTGCAGGCCATCCGCGCGCTCGGCAAGAAGGCCGGTGTCACCATGAACCCCGGCACGCCGGTGTCGAGCATCGAGCACGTCATCGATCTGGTCGATCTCATTCTGGTCATGTCGGTCAATCCCGGCTTCGGCGGGCAAGCCTTTATTCCGGCGGCGCTCGACAAGCTCAAGGAGGTCCGCACGCTGGTCGGCGCGCGGCCGATCGACATCGAGATCGACGGCGGCGTCACCGCCGACAATGCCGCCAAAGTCGTGCAAGCCGGTGCCAATGTTCTGGTCGCCGGCAACGCCGTGTTCAAGGGCGGGAATTACAAGGCCAACATCGTCGCGATCCGCAACGCGGCGGCATTGGCGCGCGGGGAAGCGGCGTGACCATCACCCGCTATTCCCGCCCCGACATGGTCGCGATCTGGTCGCCGGAAACGAAATTCCGCATCTGGTTCGAAATCGAGGCGTATGCGGCCGAGGCCATGGCCGAAATCGGCATTATCCCGAAGGACGCCGCCAAGAAAATCTGGGAAAAAGGCAAAGCTGCCAAATTCGACGTCGCCCGCATCGACGCGATCGACGCCGAGGTCAAACACGACGTCATCGCCTTCCTGACGCATCTGTCAGAGATCGTGGGTCCCGAAGCACGCTTCGTGCATTCCGGCATGACCTCGTCCGACGTGCTCGACACCTGTTTCAACGTGCAGCTGGTGCGCGCCGCCGACATTCTCATCGCCGACGTGGACGCGCTGCTCGCCGCCCTCAAACGCCGCGCGCTCGAACACAAATTGACACCGACCGTCGGCCGCTCGCACGGCATCCACGCCGAACCGACCACCTTCGGCCTCAAGCTCGCTTACGCCTATGCCGAGTTCGCGCGCGCGCGGCGCCGCCTGCATGCGGCGCGCGAGGAAGTCGCTACCTGCGCCATTTCCGGCGCGGTCGGCACTTTCGCGCAAGTGGACCCGCGCGTGGAGACACACGTCGCCAAAGCCATGGGGCTGCGGGTCGAGCCGATCTCGACGCAGATCATCCCGCGCGACCGCCATGCCATGTATTTCGCCACGCTCGCCGTGGTCGCTTCGTCAATCGAACGGCTGTCCACCGAAATCCGCCACCTGCAGCGCACCGAAGTGCTGGAAGCCGAAGAGTTCTTCTCCGAAAAGCAGAAGGGCTCCTCGGCCATGCCGCACAAGCGCAATCCGGTGCTGTCGGAAAACTTGACCGGACTTGCCCGCATGGTGCGCGCCTATGCGCTGCCCGCCATGGAGAACGTGGCGCTTTGGCACGAGCGCGACATTTCGCATTCCTCGGTCGAGCGCATGATTGGACCCGATGCAACGGTGACGCTCGATTTCGCGTTGGCGCGCTTGGCCTCGATCATCGACAAACTCGTGGTCTATCCGGCCGCCATGCAGAAGAACCTCGACAGACTTGGTGGGCTGATCCATTCGCAGCGCGTGCTGATCGCGCTCACCCAAAAAGGCTTAGCCCGCGAGGACGCCTACCACCTGGTGCAGCGCAACGCCATGCAGGTGTGGGACGGCGAAAAGGGTTTCCTGGCTCTGCTCAAAGCCGACAAGGACGTTCGTGCGAAATTGAGCGACAAGGAGCTCGAGGCTTTGTTCGACCTCGACTACCATTTCAAGCACGTCGATACGATCTTCCAGCGGGTGTTCGGGAGCGCATGATCCCGAAAAGTGGGAACCGGTTTTCGGACAAAATCATGCGCACTAAAAGAGTTTAAGGTGCCGGGCGCCCCGACCATCCTCATCTTCGATTCCGGCGTCGGCGGGCTCACCGTCTACCGCGAGGTCGCCGCCGCGCGGCCGGATGCGGCTTACGTCTATGTCGCCGACGACGCCGGTTTCCCTTACGGCAACCAGCCCGAAACGGTGCTGATCGCGCGCATCATCGACATCATCGGCCACGCCATCGCGGAACACGCGCCCGATCTGGTGGTGGTGGCGTGCAACACCGCCTCGACGCTCGCGCTTGCGGACTTGCGCGCGCGTTTCGCGGTGCCCTTTGTCGGCACCGTCCCGGCGATCAAGCCGGCCTGCGCGCAATCGGCGAGCAAGCGCATCGCGGTGCTAGGCACGCAGGCGACGGTGAGCCGCGAATATACCCGCGCGCTGATCCGCGAATTCGCCGCCGGCTGCGATGTTGGTCTGGTCGGTTCGTCAAATCTGGCGTCGTTTGCCGAGGTCGAACTTGCCGGCAAGCCCATTGCCGATGCCGCCATCAAAGACGAAATCGCCGGCTGCTTCGTCGACGCCGACGGGCGGCGCACCGACACCGTGGTGCTCGCCTGCACGCATTATCCGTTGCTGACCGGGCGTTTCAAAGCGAATGCGCCCTGGCCAGTCGACTGGCTCGACCCGGCGCCGGCGATTGCCCGCCGCGTTGCCGATCTCATGCGGCAAAAACCCCCCGGTGCGCCGGCGGCGGCGCCGCACATCGTCTTCACCTCCGGCCGCGCCCCCTCGCCCGCGCTCGCCGTCGCGCTGAAGCAATACGGGTTTTGGCCAAACAAATGCGGCCATACTTCATGACCGCCGCGCCAGATCATGTCGCATGCGACGTAGAGAATAATCGCTAGGCCCACATAGGCGATCCAGCGCTGGCGCTCGAGCAGGCGGGCGATGAGGCTCGCCGCCACGCCCATCAGCACGATCGACAGCGCCAGCCCGAACACCAGCGCGAAAACGTGGTCACGGGCGGCGCCGGCCACCGCCAGTACGTTGTCGAGCGACATCGAGATATCCGCCATCACGATCTGCCAGGCGGCCTGCGCGAAGGTCTTGTGCGGGGCCGGCGCCGCCGTCTCACCGTTAGCGTCCCGGCGGCCGCGCAATTCGCGCCACATCTTCCAGCAGACCCACAAGAGCAAGATGCCGCCTGCCAGCACCAGACCGACGATCTGCATCAGCTCGACAACGAAAATCGCCAGCAGAATGCGCAGCACGGTCGCCGCCACGATGCCGGCCATGATGGCGCGGCCGCGCTGCTCCGGCGCAAGCCCCGCCGCAGCGAGCCCGATCACGACCGCATTGTCGCCGGCCAGCACCAGGTCGATCATGATGACCTGCAGCAAGGCCGGGATTGCGTCCTGCGAGAGCGTGAATAGGCCGTTCATCGATGCTCCAGGAGCGCCATTTAGCCGCCTTGGCCCCGATTTGACACCCGCGCCCCTACCCCCTAAAACCCGCGCACCTTGCGGGTTTTTATGGCCCGGCAGGGTGTTTCGCGACCCGTGGCAAGACCTTGCGCTTTCGAGGTCCAGCCTGTCGGTTCCGGAGTGATCCGGGACAGAGGAGGGCGCGGTTCCTCCAACCCTTTATTCAAACTCGAGGACGCGATGACCAAGCGCATGGAATCCAAATACAAGCTCGACCGCCGGATGGGCCAGAACATCTGGGGCCGCCCCAAGAGCCCGGTTAACCGGCGCGAATACGGCCCCGGCCAGCACGGCCAGCGCCGTAAGAGCAAGCTCTCCGACTACGGCGTACAGCTCAAGGCCAAGCAGAAGTTGCGCGGCTATTACGGCAACATTTCAGAGCGCCAGTTCCGCGGCATTTATGACGAGGCGATCCGCATGAAGGGCGACTCGGGCGCCCACATGATCGGTCTGTTGGAGCGCCGCCTCGACGCCATCGTCTACCGCGCCAAATTTGTGCCGACCGTGTTCGCCGCCCGCCAGTTCGTCAACCACGGCCACGTCAAGGTGAACGGCAAGCGGGTGAACATCGCGAGCTACCGGGTCAAGGTCGGCGACGTGGTGGAGGTGAAGGAGAAGTCGCGGCAGATGAATCTGGTGCTGGAAGCGCAGGCTTTGGCCGAGCGCGACGTGCCGGACTACATCGAAGTCGACGGCGCCAAACTTACCGCCAAGATGACGCGCATTCCGGTGATCACAGATGTGCCCTATCCGGTGCAAATGGAGCCGCATCTGGTGGTCGAGTACTACTCGCGCTGATTTTCGCAATTTGCCCGCTTTCTTTGCTTTTTGCGTCGAAACGAAGCCCTCGCCCGCCGGGCGGGGGCTTTTCATTGCATCCGATTATGTGCACCGCACAATAGTTTGTAGTGCGTCTGCCGCTTTTTTCTACATCTAGTGGCTTTTCTGCGATAATTTTGTGCCGTCCCGAATCAAAGGGGCATGGCTAGGGAGAAAACGCAATGAAAGGGATCGATACCGTCAAAAGCTGGATCGGAGCGTTGACCGAGATTGGGTTGATGTTGTTGGCGTTGGCGATCGTACTGGCCCTTCTCGTCGGTTCGAACCTCCCATTCTTTGGCTCGGTGACCGCCAACATCATGGGCTTGGTCAAGGATATGGGCTCGAACGAACTCGTCGGCCTGATCACGCTCGGCGTTATTTTCTGGCTGTTCTCGAACCGAAGGCTCGCCTGACCGGCGACGCGTTCCGAGGCAATCCAGTGGGGGGCCCAATGCTCCCCACTCCTCCCTAACTTCGCTTGTTCGTCCGCGTTTGGGCTCTTCGCCAGCCTGGGGGCCGTGCCATGTGGAATTTCGTGGCCACTGCAAAACGTGTTCTGTGGGAGTTCGTCGAGCTCGGCTTCCTGACCGTGCTTGCGCTCTTGTTGATCTTCCTGCTGCTCGGGAAGAACGCCGGGCCCTATGTGGAATCGGTCGCCGACAACGTGACCAAGTTCGCCACCGGCGCCAGTTCCGGGCTGCTCGGGGTCGTGATCGTGCTGGCGATTATCTATCTGGTCTTGCGGCGGACCAAAGCCGAGAGCGGCCGCGCGCCTCGTAAGACCTAAAACGCTGGATTTGGACGGCGCCAGCACGGCGCGCGTTCAGCGCGCCCGTCGATTCTGCGCCGTTCAGGCGCTCTGGCGGACCGTTACGCCCTTTTCCTTGAGCGTCTGCTGCAATTCGCCGGCCTGGAACATCTCGCGCACGATGTCGCAGCCGCCGACGAACTCACCCTTCACGTAAAGCTGCGGGATAGTCGGCCAATTTGAATAGGCTTTGATGCCGTCGCGCAGTTCCGCGGAATCGAGCACGTTGAGGCCTTTATAGGCCACGCCCAGATGGTCGAGGATCTGCACCACCTGGCCGGAAAATCCGCATTGCGGAAACTGCGGCGTGCCCTTCATGAACAGCACCACGTCGTTTGCTTTGACTTCGTTGTCGATGAATTTCTCTATGCCCATGAGATTTCAGTCCTTTTGAGCGGCGCCCAGCGCGCGAACCGCTTCGCCGCCGATATATGTAGCAAACATGCGCCCGCTACCCCAAGAGGGATTGGCGTAAAATCATGCCGGTTTCGGGGCGTAAAAGGTGCCTTCCAGCTCGAAAATGTCGTCCTGGTTGAGCTTTGCGACCTCGACAATGGTGCGCGGCGGAAACGGCAAGCCGGCCCATAATTCCTCCTGCACCCTGTTCACCAGCGGGCGCAGCGCGGCCATATCGGTCACGAACACGGTCAGACGAACGCAGTTCGCCAGGCCAGCACCCTCAGAATTGGCGATGACCAGCATGTTCTCGAATGCTCTTCTGATTCGATGTTCTTGACCGGCGACCAGCGCGCCGGTCGCCTGGTCGATGCCGCGCATGCCGGCGACGAAAACGAAATCGCCGGCGCGCGCGCCCGGGCTCCAGGTGCCGGTCGGCTTAATCGCTCCCTTGGGGGTCAAAATCCGGACGCCAGCTTCGGCCGGCATCAGGCTTCCGGCGCGGCGGTCTGCAGCGCGAGCGCGTGCAACACGCCGCCCATCTGGGTCTTGAGCGCCTCGTAGACCAACTGGTGCTGCTGCACCCGCGACTTGCCCTTGAAGGAAGCGGAAATCACCGTTGCCGCGTAATGGTCGCCGTCGCCGGCTAAATCCCGGATGGTCACCCGGGCGTCCGGAATGCGCACCTTGATCAGCCGCTCGATTTCGCCGGCATCCATTGCCATGGTCGGCCACTCCCTGGGCGCTCAAGCCTGCGGCAGCTCGCCCGCCATGTAGGCCGGCAGCCAGCCCTCGAAACGCTCGCGCAAAATCGTGACCAGGATGGGGCGCTCGCCGCGGAGCGTCAATGCGTCACCGCCAGTTGTCCCTATTGCCCACACGGGGATGCTGGCTGCCCGGGCCCGCTCGGCGACCGCCTTGGCCATGGCCGCCGGCACGGTGACCAGATAGCGAGCCTGGTCCTCGCCGAACCAATAGGCATGCGGCGGGATATCGTCGGGCGCGGCGTCGAGCTTGGCGCCAATGCCGGACGCCATCGCCATTTCGGCGAGCGCGACCGCCAAGCCGCCGTCGGAGAGGTCGTGCGCGGCGCTCGCCGTGCCGTCGAGGATCAGCGCGCGCACGAAATCGCCGTTTTCGCGCTCCTCGATCAGGTCAACCGGCGGCGGGGCGCCCTCTTCCGCCCGCAAAGGTCGCGCAGATACATCGACTGGCCGAGCCAGCCGGTGGTCTCGCCGATGAGCAGGATCGCCTCACCCACGCGCTTGAACGCGAGCGAGGCCGACTTGGTGAAATCATCGATAAGCCCGACGCCGCCGATCGAGGGCGTCGGCAGAATCGCCTTGCCGTTGGTCTCGTTGTAGAGCGAGACGTTGCCGGATACGACCGGGAACGCCAAAACCTTGCAGGCCTCCGCGATGCCGCGGATGCAGCCGACGAACTGGCCCATGATCTCGGGCCGCTCCGGGTTGCCGAAATTGAGATTGTCGGTGACGGCAAGGGGCTTGGCGCCGACCGCGGTCAGATTGCGCCAGCATTCGGCCACCGCCTGCTTGCCGCCCTCGAACGGATCGGCCTCGCAATAGCGCGGCGTCACATCGGTGGTAAGCGCCAGGCCCTTCGGGCCGTTTTCCACCCGCACCACCGCGGCGTCGCCGCCCGGCCGCTGCACAGTGTTGCCGAGAATGATGTGGTCGTATTGCTCCCAGACCCAGCGCTTGGAGCATAGATCCGGCGTGCCGATGAGTTTTTCCAGCGCGTCGGCGACGCCCATCGGCGCCGCAACGTCGTCGGCCTCGATAACCGCGGGCTTGGCCGCGCTGACGAAGGCCCGCTTGTATTCCGGCGCCTGGTCGCCGAGTTCCTTGATCGGCAGATCGGCCATCACGTCGCCGCCGTGCCGGACGATGAAGCGCTTGGTCGGCGTGGTTTCGCCGACGATGGCGAAATCGAGCCCCCATTTGCGGAAGATCGCTTCGGCCTCCTTCTCTTTTTCCGGCTTGAGCACCATGAGCATGCGCTCCTGGCTCTCCGAAAGCATCATTTCGTAGGCGCTCATGCCGGTTTCGCGGCACGGCACCTTGTCGAGATCGAGCGTGACGCCGAGATCGCCCTTGGCGCCCATCTCGACCGCCGAACAGGTCAGCCCCGCCGCGCCCATGTCCTGGATGGCGATCACGCAGCCCTTATGCATGATTTCGAGGCAAGCCTCTAACAGCAACTTTTCCGAAAACGGATCGCCGACCTGCACGGTCGGGCGCTTGGCGTCCGAATCCTCGCCGAATTCCGCCGAGGCCATCGAGGCGCCATGGATGCCGTCGCGGCCGGTCTTGGAGCCGAGATAAACGATCGGCATGCCGACGCCGGAGGCCGCCGCGTAGAAAATCTTGCCCTTCTCGGCGATGCCGACCGCCATGGCGTTGACCAGATTGTTGCCGTCGTAGCGCGCGTGGAAGCGCACCGAGCCGCCCACCGTCGGCACCCCGAACGAATTGCCGTAGCCGCCGATACCGGCGACCACGCCGGAGACGAGATGGCGCGTCTTGGGATGCTTGGGATCGCCGAATGACAGCGCGTTGAGGCAGGCGATCGGCCGCGCGCCCATGGTGAAGACGTCGCGTAAGATGCCGCCGACACCGGTCGCCGCGCCCTGATAGGGCTCGATATAGCTCGGGTGGTTGTGGCTTTCCATCTTGAACACGCAGGCCAAGCCATCGCCGATGTCGATGACGCCGGCGTTCTCGCCCGGGCCCTGGATCACCCCCGGCCCCTTGGTCGGCAGCGTGCGCAGATGGACCTTGGAGGATTTGTACGAGCAGTGCTCGTTCCACATGGCCGAAAAGATGCCGAGCTCGGTGAGCGAGGGCTCGCGGCCGATCAGGTCGAGCACACGCTTGTACTCGTCGGGCTTGAGCCCGTGCTCGGCGACTAGTTCGGGCGTTATTTTGGGTTCGTTGGAAATCACACTCGTCTATCTAGTGCACTTGCCCCGGCATTTCACCCGTCATAGCGGCGCGTCCGACTGCCATCCACGCCTTTGTGGCCGTAACGCCTATGTTTTCGGCTGCGGCCGGCCGATCCCCAGAATGCGGTCCCAGAGCGTGCCACCGGCGTAACGGCGGCCGATGAAAAAATAGGCCACGACGATGGCAAACAGCAGCAAGGCCGGGCCGCCGTTCAAGTTGAAACCTTTGTCGGTGGTGTTGCCGGTGAGCTCTCCGATCACCCAGCCGAAACCGAAAAAGGCGGTGAAGACATCGAGCGTCGCGGCCAGGCCACGTTTCCATACCGGCGCCGGCTCAATCGAATCGGCCATGGGTGTCTCCTCCCTAAGCGGCGCGTGCCAGCGCCTCCACCAGTCCCGCGAACAGCCCGCGCCCGTCGGTGACGCCGAGCGCCGCCTCCACGTGGTTCTCCGGGTGCGGCATCATGCCGAGCACGTTGCCGCGCTCATTGACGATGCCGGCGATGGCGTTGGTCGAGCCGTTGACGTTGAAGGCCGGATCGCGCGCGCCGTCGGGCGCCACATAACGGAAAATCACGCGGCCCTCGTTTTCCAGGCGCGCGATGGTGTCGGCGTCGGCGACGTAATTGCCTTCGCCGTGCGCGGTCGGCACCCGGATCACCTGTCCGGCGTTGTAGCCGCCGGTGAACGGCGTGTCGGAGCGCTCGACCTTGAGGTAGACGTCGCGGCAGATGAAGCGCAGCCGCGCGTTGCGCATCAGCACGCCGGGCAACAGCCCCGCTTCGCAGGCGATCTGGAAGCCGTTGCAGACGGCAAGCACCAGGCGGCCCTTTTCGGCATGCGCGCGCACCGCGTCCATGATCGGGCTGCGCGCCGCGATCGCCCCGCAACGCAGGTAGTCGCCGTAGGAGAAGCCGCCCGGGATCACCACCAGGTCGCAGCCTGCGGGCAGATCGCGGTCGGCGTGCCAGACCATCGCCGGTTCATGACCGGAGGTCAGTTTTAGGGTGCGCGCCATGTCGCGCTCGCGGTTGATACCGGGGAAAACGAGGACGGCGGATTTCATCGGCGCTGTCGTCCCATCAAAGACTTCGGACCGCGGCCGCCGGCGGCGCGCCTGGCGCCGGCCGTGGCGGCCCTTCGACGATCTGCATGACGTCCAGGAACTCGGTCAGGGTTTTCTGCGAGAGATCGCGGTTGGCCGAGGATGAATGCACACGAATCATCGCCGGGCCAGCAAAAATAATCACGATCTGAATATAGCTCGTGGTCGCGCCATGACTGAATTTCGTCTCGTTGACGACCGCCGGGTAGCCCTTCAGCGTAGTGGGCTTCGACGACAAAGTTTCGATCTTCTCCGGCACGTCGCTCATCACCGTGCGCGCGGCAGCGATGGCGCGCAAGTTCTTGGGCAGTTCGACTTCGGCGTAGCGCGCCAGCGCTTTGGGATCGATCTTGGCTGCCGGGCTCTTGCCGAAGGTGAAGGTAATTTGCGCCGGATCGGGACAGGCCAGCGGCTTGCAGCGATAAAGGCGCTGGGCGCCATTCTGCGCGGAAGTTAAATCCCATTTTCCGGGCTCCGGCGCCCGCGTGGTGATGCGGACGCTGCCTGGCTTGACCGGCCCCTTTTCGTCAGCGCTCTGGCCCGAGGCCGCGCCGCCGATGAAGATCGCCGCGCAAACTACTGCCGCGGAAACAAATTTTCTCATGGCGCACCCAATCGCCTCGCCCAAATGCTTGAAACCAGATTATCACAACCGGAGCACGACGTTAGCCAATCAGGTCGACCCGGTAGTTCTCGATCACGGTATTGGCCAGGAGCTTGTCGGCGGCTTGCTTGAGCAAAGTCTCGGCCTGTGCGCGGTCGTTGCCCTCGATTTCGATGTCGAACACTTTGCCTTGGCGCACGCTGGCGACGCCGGCGACCCCGAGCGAGCGCAGCGCGCCCTCGATCGCCTTGCCTTGCGGGTCGAGAATGCCGGTTTTCAAGGTGACGGTGACGCGCGCTTTCATCGAATCGTCCAAAATCGTCATGGCCGGGCTTGTCCCGGCAATCCACGCCCTATTTGTGGCCTAACTTAAAGACGCGGATGCCCGGCACAAGGCCGGGCATGACACAACTCACAACTGCCGTTCGGCCCCGAAAATCGTCAGCCCTTCACCAGCACCGGGCCGTTGCCCTGCGGGCGTTCGCCTTCGCTCATGATACCGAGGCGCTTGGCAACCTCGGTATAGGCCTCCAACAACCCGCCAAGATCGCGCCGGAAGCGGTCTTTGTCGAGCTTGTTGTTGGTCTTGATGTCCCACAACCGGCAGCTATCGGGCGAAATCTCGTCGGCCACCACGATGCGCATCACGTCGTTTTCCCATAAGCGCCCGGTTTCCATCTTGAAATCGACCAGACGGATGCCCACGCCGAGGAAAAGCCCCGACAGGAAGTCGTTGACGCGGATGGCAAGAGCCATGATGTCGTCGATTTCCTGCGGGCTCGCCCAGCCGAAGGCCGTAATGTGCTCTTCCGACACCATTGGGTCGTTGAGCGCGTCGTTCTTGTAATAAAACTCGATGATCGAACGCGGCAATTGGGTGCCTTCGTCGATCCCTAGGCGCGTCGCCAGGGAACCGGCGGCGACATTGCGCACCACCACCTCGAGCGGGATGATCTCGACCTCGCGGATCAACTGCTCGCGCATGTTGAGCCGGCGGATGAAATGGGTGGGAACCCCGATATCGTTGAGGTGCTGGAATACGTATTCGGAGATGCGGTTGTTGAGAACGCCTTTGCCCTCGATCACGTCGTGTTTCTTGGCGTTGAAGGCGGTGGCGTCGTCCTTGAAATGCTGAATTAGCGTTCCCGGCTCGGGTCCCTCATAGAGGATCTTCGCCTTGCCCTCATAAATGCGGCGGCGGCGACTCATCGGAGTGTACCGTGGTTTTTGAAAGTCCATGGGATGCCGTGGCTCCTGTTCGTCACGTCTTAAAGATCCGCGGCGGCGGGACCGGACATTTGCAGATTCGCTAAAACGCTCCGGGCACGAGGTCAACCTAGCCGATAGGTTGGGCCAGCACAATCGCACCCGCAAGACGTTTTCCACCTCGCAATTCCGCGTCAACAACGCTGCCGCATGTTGCCTTGACGCTTGGCTGGCGATATGCAAGGCGGCAGCGGTTGTACGTGTGTATCAACGAGGGCGGCATGACCACGACTTTCGACAAGCGCGAGGACGGCTTCGAGAAGAAATTCGCGCACGACGAAGAGCTTAAGTTCAAGGCGAGCGCCCGGCGCAACAAGCTGCTCGGCATATGGGCGGCCGAAAAGATGGGCCTCACCGGCGCGCCGGCCGAGGCCTACGCCAAGGAGGTCGTGATGGCCGACTTCGAGGAGGCCGGCGACCACGACGTTTTTAGGAAAATCCGCAAGGACCTGGACGACAAGAAAATCGCGATGTCGGACCAGGACATCCGCCGCGCCATGGACGAACTGATGGCGCAGGCGATCGCCCAGATCAAGGCGAGCGGCTGAGGTGGCGGGATTTTCGCTCGCCCGGCGCCTGCGTGCCGGCGAACCAGTCTACGCGGCCTGGTGCACGCTCGCCTCTCCCATCGTCGCCGAGACTATCGCGCGCGAGGGATTTACCGCCGTCGTGCTCGATATCCAGCACGGGCTGTGGGACACCGCCTCGATTATCGCCGGCATCGGCGCGCTCTGCGCGGCCGGCGCCGCGCCGGTGGTGCGAGTTCCGCTCAACGACTTCGCTTTCATTTCGCGCGCGCTCGACTTCGGCGCCGAGGCGATCATCGCGCCTATGATCAACTCAGCGACCGATGCCAAGCAGTTCGCGGCCGTCGCCAAGTTCCCCCCGCTCGGCGAGCGCAGTTGGGGCCCGCAGCGGGCCATGACCCTTCAAGAATCGGCGCTGCAAGGCAAGGCGGCGACGGTCGATTATTTGCGCGAGGCCAACCAAGGCACGCTCACGCTCGCCATGATCGAGACGCCGGCCGCGCTCGCCAATGTCGACGCAATTGCGGCGACGCCCGGCATCGACGCGCTGTTCATCGGGCCTTACGATCTGTCGACCGCCTTGAGCGGCGGCAAGGCGCAGGACGTGACGGCGCCGGAAGTGGAGCGCGCCATCGACCAGATCGGCGCGGCGGCCAAAAAGGCCGGCAAAATCTCCGGCATCTATTGCCGCGACGCCGAGCGCGCACTCGCCATGGCCAAACGCGGCTTCCGCTTTCTCACCATCGGCAGCGATCTCGGCATTTTGCGCGAGGGCGCCGCCGCGCAGCTCAAGGCGCTAAAGGGCTGATCCGGCGAGTGCGTTGAGCACGGCCGCGACGTCCCGCTCCGCTTCCGCCGCCTTCACCTCAATCACCCGGTAATCGCGCGCTTCCAGCCACGCCCGCTTGTCGGCGCGCGCGCGCGCGGCGGCTGCGTCCTCCGCCATGGGCTTGAGATCAATCACGCATTTGAGCGGGAACGAGACGAAATCGGCGATGTGCGGCCCGATCGGCACCTGCCGCTTGAAGCCGCGACCGGCGAAACGGCGGTCGTTGACCAGCGCCTGCCAGAGCGCGCGCTCGCCCTCGGTCGGGTTGCGGCGCAGCAGGCGTGGCAGGCCGCGCAACGGCGTGCGCTCGGAAGGCGCGCGCCCGGCGCCGTGCTCGGCCAGAAGATCGCGCAGTTTCTGCGCTCCGGCGCTATCGAGCACGCCGCCGCGCGCCGGCCCTTTGCGCCCCTGCGTGAGCGCGGTGACCACGCCGTGCAGCGTGCGCACGTCCTGCTGGGTGGGCGCCATGCGCTGAAAAATATTGCGCAGGTTGACGCCCATGGTGCCGCGCTTTTCGGCCGGCCGGAAGAATTCGACTCTGTCGAGTTCGCGCTCTAAATCGGCAAAGAACGCGTCGAGCTGCTGCTTGGCCGCCGGCGGCGATTTATGCGGTTCGGTAAACGGCAATTCGCCGCCCTGCTGCTTGAACCATTCGTAGCCGACGACCACCACGGCCTGCGCCAGATTGAGCGAGGCAAACGCCGGATTGACCGGCAGCGTGAGGATGCGGTCGGCGCGCGCGACCTCGTGATTTTCGAGGCCGTTGCGCTCGCGCCCGAACACGACGGCGACGTTTTCGCAGCCCGCCACCTTGGACGCCATTTCGGCGGCGGCCTGCGCCGCCCCGATCACGGGCTTGGCCTGGTCGTGATTGCGCGCGGTCGCCGCCAGCACGAAAGTACAATCGCCGATCGCTTCGGCAAGGCTGTCATAAAGCTCGGCGCCGTCGAGCACGCGGTCGGCGCCGGCCGCCATCGCGCGCGCTTTCTCGTTCGGCCAGCCTTGCACCGGCTTGACCAGGCGCAGCTGCGACAAGCCGAAATTCGCCATGGCGCGCGCCGCCGCGCCGATATTCTCGCCGAGCTGCGGCTCGACCAGGACGACGATCGGCGCCGGCCGCTCGATCCAGCGTTTGGTCTTGTCGGTGCCGGCGCCAGGCATGCATTACCTCCACTCCGGCGTTCGTTAGCATCCGATCGGCAGCCTTGGGAACCGGGTGGTTTTTCCAAGACTTGCAACGGCCAGCGGCTGAAATCCGCCGATTTACGCCCAAACACGCAACGCACCTATGTATTTATCCGTGCTTTGCCTCGACCCAAAGCCGGTGCTATAGCCACGCCCGCCGGAACCCAAACCTTCCTTCCGCGCCATGCCACCGCGACCATCAATGTTCAGTTTCCGGTCGGCCTAAACAAGCACGGCGACCAGAGGTGTAAGCATGCCAGATCTCGAAATCGTGTGGACTAAGGTCGACGAAGCCCCGGCGCTCGCGACCTATTCCCTGCTGCCGATCGTCGAAGCCTTCGTGGGCGCGGCGGGTGTGTCCATAAAGCTGAAGGACATCTCGCTCGCCGGTCGCATCCTTGCCAATTTCCCCGAGAAGCTCACCCCTGCGCAACGAATCAACGACGAACTCGCCGAACTCGGCGCGCTCACGATGAGGCCCGAAGCCAACATTATCAAGCTGCCCAACATCTCCGCCTCGATCCCGCAGCTCAAGGCCGCGATCAAGGAACTGCAAGGCAAGGGCTACAACGTTCCGGACTATCCGGACAACGCCGCGACGCTAGCCGAGAAGGACATCAAGACTCGCTACGGCAAGGTGCTCGGCAGCGCCGTCAACCCGGTGTTGCGCGAGGGCAATTCCGACCGCCGCGCCGCCGGCGCCGTCAAACAATACGCCCGCAACAATCCGCACAAGATGGGCACCTGGAAGTCGGACCCCAAATCGCATGTGGCGACCATGTCGGGCGGCGATTTCTACGGCTCGGAAGTCTCGACCGCCGTCGCGTCGGCGACCAACGCCAGCATCGAACTGGTTGGCGCCGACGGCGCCGTCACAGTGCTGAAGGCGAAAACGCCGCTTGATGCCAGCGAGATTATCGACGCGGCGGTGATGAGCCGCAAGGCGCTGCGCGCCTTCTTCGCAGACCAGATCGAAGCCGCCAGGAAGGAAGGCGTACTGTTCTCGCTGCACCTGAAGGCGACCATGATGAAGATCTCCGATCCCATCGTGTTTGGCCATGCCGTTTCCGAATTCTTCGCGGATGTGCTCAAGAAGCACGCCGCCACGCTGAAGCGTCTCGACGTTAATCTCAACAACGGCTTCGGCGATCTGTTGACGAAAATCGAGACGCTGCCGGAAGCCGAAAAGAAAGCGATCAAGGCCGACATCGCGGCCGAGTACGCGAAGCGGCCGGGCCTCGCTATGGTCAATTCCGACAAGGGCATCACCAACCTGCACGTGCCCAGCGACGTGATCGTCGACGCTTCGATGCCGGCGATGATCCGCGAAGGCGGCCGTATGTGGGGCGCCGACGGCAAGCTGCACGATGTCAAGGCCGTGATCCCGGACCGCAGCTACGCCACGCTGTATCAGGCGGTCATCGAGGACTGTAAGGCGCACGGCGCGTTCGATCCAAAGACCATGGGCACGGTTCCCAACGTGGGGCTGATGGCGCAGAAGGCCGAAGAATACGGCTCGCACGATAAGACGTTCGAAATTCCCGCGGACGGAAAGGTCCGCGTCGTCGCCGATGATGGCAAGGTGCTGCTGGAGCGTCCGGTCGAAACCGGCGACATATTCCGCATGTGCGAGACCAGGGACGTGCCGATCCAGGACTGGGTCAAGCTCGGCGTGCGCCGCGCGCGCCTCACCGGCACCCCGGCGGTGTTTTGGCTCGATGCCAAGCGCGCGCACGACGCGCAGGTCATCGCCAAAGTCGAGAAGTACCTAAAGACCCAAGACACCGCGGGGCTCGATATTCGCATTTTGTCGCCGGTCGAAGCGATGAAGTTTTCGCTCGGGCGCATTCGCAAGGGGCAGGACACGATCTCCGTCACTGGCAACGTGCTGCGTGACTATCTGACCGACCTGTTCCCAATTATGGAGCTCGGCACCTCGTCCAAGATGCTGTCGATCGTTCCGCTGTTGGCGGGCGGCGGTCTTTTCGAGACCGGTGCCGGCGGCTCGGCGCCCAAGCACGTGCAGCAGTTCCAGGAAGAGGGCTATCTGCGCTGGGATTCGCTCGGCGAGTTCCTCGCCCTCGGCGCCTCGCTCGAACATCTGGCGCAGACCTACAAGAACGCCAAGGCGCAGGTTCTCGCCGAGACGCTCGACACGGCCATCGGAAAGTTCCTCCAGTTCAACCGCAATCCTGCGCGCAAAGTCGGCGAAATCGACAATCGCGGCAGCCATTTCTACCTCGCCCTCTACTGGGCTCAGGCGCTGGCCGCGCAGACCAAGGACGCGGAGCTGCAAGCCCGCTTCAAGCCGCTGGCCGAGACGCTCGCTAGAAACGAGGCCAAGATCAACGGCGAACTGATCGGCGCGCAAGGCAAGCCGGTCGACATCGGCGGTTACTACCTGCCCGATGCCGTCAAGGCATCGGCCGCGATGCGGCCGAGCGCCACGCTGAACGCCGCGATCGCCGCGCTCTGACGCGGAGTCCGCGGCGGCGGCTTGCTCGACAAAGTCGACGAGAACCTGAAGAAGGCGATGGCCTGATCCCTCCCCCGCAAGCGGGGGAGGGATAAAAAAGGCTACTCAATCTCCTCGGTCACGATGTCGCCCTTGGGGCTGACTATCTCGCGGCCGACGCGTTTTTCCACCACGTCTTTGATGCGCTCGGCGACGCGCCGGTTGCGCTGCATCAGCGCGTGCAGGTCCTGTGCGGCGAGCACGAGCAAATTGGTGCGCGTGAGCGCGGTCGCAGTGGCCGAGCGGCGCGCGCGGCGCAGCACCGCCACCTCGCCGAAGAACTGGCCGATGCCCAGCCGCAGCCGCTCTTTCTTGATTACCACTTCGACCTCGCCGGCGGCGATGAAATACATCGAATGAGCCGGATCGCCGACGCGCACGATCACCTCGCCCGAATCGACGACCTGCGCGCGCAATAACTCCATGATGTCGGAGATGGCGGCGGCGTCGAGCTCGGCGAACAGCGGCACGCGCGCGATCATGCCCCAGGTCACAATGAAATCGCGGCGGTGGATCTGCTCGGCGAAAGCGGTGGCGATGATGCCGATCGGCAGCGCCATCATGATCAGCCCAGCGAAGATGGTGGCGGTGGCGATGATCTTGCCGAGCGCGGTCACCGGCACCACGTCGCCGTAGCCGATGGTGCCGATGGTGACGATCGCCCACCACAGCGCGTCCGGGATGGTGCCGAGCTTTTCCGGCTGCACCTTGCCCTCGGCGAGATGCATCAAGGCGGCCGCGACCAAGGCGGTGCCCATCGTGACCACCAAGCAGCCGAACAACGCGCGCCGCTCGCGGTAGAGAACGTCGAGCAGCGAGCGCATGGCCGGCGAATAGCGCGCGATCTTGAAGAAGCGCACGATGCGCAGCACCAGCAAGAGCCGCAGGTCGTCCGGCAGCATGAAAGCGAACCAGAACGGCAACACCGCGATCAGATCGACGACGCCGGCCGGGCTTAAGGCGTATTTGAGCCGCGCGCGCATGGCGGCGAGATGGCGGTGCGGGCCGTGCTCGACGGCAACCCACAGCCGCAAGCCGTATTCGACGGTGAACACGACAAGCGAAAAATATTCGATAAAGGCAAACAGCGGCCGATAGGCCGCGCGCAGTTCCGGCACCGATTCGAGCGCCACGGCAAGCAGGTTGACCAGGATGAGCGCGACCAGCAGCCGGTCGACGACAAGGCCCATGCCTTCGCCGATCGGACCCTGCTCGAGCACCAGGTAGATGCGCCGGCGCAGTTCGTTGAGCCTGTCGCGTGGCATCGTCCGCTCCGCTGGAATCGTCCGGATATTAGTACATTGCGGGGCTTAAACGCGCTTTGCGGTCGATCAACTTCCCCGTCCCCGCGTGCAGAGAAAGGTAAAGGGAGCCCGCTAATACAACCGCACCGCATAGACCGGCGGCAGGTGGGCGTTGAGAAGCTGCCAGGCCTCGCCGGCGTTCTCGCTCACCCACAGGCTGCCGGTGGTCGAGCCCATGGCAAGAAGGCTTCCTTTGCGATCGACGTCGAGGCCGTGGCGGTAGATGAGGTCGAAGGCGTCCTTCTGCGGAAGTCCGGCGCGGAAGCTCTGCCAGGTCTTGCCGCCGTCGCCGGTGCGCGTCACGCTGAGAGCGCCGTCGCGCGGCACACGCAACTCGTCCTTGATGGCGGGCACGAACCAGGCGGTGAGCGGGTCGCGCGGATGCGCGGCGACCGCGAAGCCGAAATCGTCCACCGGCAATTTGAGCGGCGTCCAGGTGGCGCCCGCGTCGGTCGAGCGGAAGATGCCGCAGTGATGCTGCATCCACATCGTGTCGGGCGCGGCGGCGCAGCGCGCCACGCGATGCGGGTCCTGCGTCTCCTTCTGCCCCGCCAGCTCCGGCGGCATATAGGCCGCCACCATGCCGTCGCCGCGCAGCCGCCAGCTTTCGCCGGAGTTGGGCGACTCCCACACGCCGCCGCAAGAGATGGCGACTAAGACGCGGCGCTGAGTCGCGCGGATCAGGCGAGATGGTGTGGATGCCGGCGTCGTCATAGCCGCCGCCGAACCATTTCTCGCGCTCCGGCACGTTCCAAAGCGCGCTCATTTGTTGCCAATGGTCGCCACGGTCGTCCGAGCGGAACAGGCCGGCCGGCAGCGCGCCGGCCCACAGCCGACCGGGCTCAGCGGCGCCGCCGGCCTCGAGCGTCCAAATTTGGAACAGCGTCGGGGAACCGGCGGCATCGGCCGCGAAGGCGGGCGCTTCGAGTTCGGCCCACGTTTGGCCGTCGTCGTCCGAGCGATGCAGCTTGGAGCCGAAATGACCGTGCTTGAGCATGGCATAGAGCGTGCTATCGCGCGCATCGTGCAGCGCGGCGGTGACCGCGACGCCAGGGAAGCTAGCGCGCGCGACGCTCCAGCCGCCGTTCTGGCGCACGAGCTGCAGCAAGCCTTTGCGGGTCGCGACCAGCATACGCTCGGACATGGATCAGCCTCCGGAAAGGGCCTGCATGACGTAGAGCTTTGAATCCGGACGGATGCTCTGGTTCAGCGCCGCCTCGCTCGGCAGCCTTCTGCCGTCGGCGAAGATGCAGACGTGCTTGCGCAGCTGCCCTCGCTCGTCGAGCACGTAGCCGCGCACGTGCGGCAGTTCGGCGAACACTTGGCCGAGCGCGGCGCCGACGGTGTCGCCGCCGGCAGTCAAAGGGCCGTTCGGCACGACCTCGCGCAGCCAGGAGGTGAAGTGGAGTTCCGCCATTTCTTGTCATCGCCGGGGTTGTCCCGGCGATCTCGTTTAGGAGAGCACCTAACGTCTCGTATCGGGATGGCCGGGACAAGCCCGGCCATGACATCTAATTTGACAGCGCCGCTTCGATCGCTTTCAGCGCTTCCTCGGCCTTGGAGCCGTCCGGGCCGCCGGCCTGCGCCATGTCGGGCCGGCCGCCGCCGCCTTTGCCGCCGAGCACGGCGGCGCCCGTTTTTACAAGCTCGACCGCGTTGAAGCGCGCGGTGAGATCGGGCGTGACACCGACGGAAATGCCGGCGCGGCCCTCTTCGCTGACCGCGACAATGACGATGACGCCGGAACCGATCTGCTTTTTGGCCTCGTCGATCAGGCTCGGAAGTTCCTTCGGGCTGATGCCGGTGACCGAGCGCGCGATCAGCTTCACGCCATTGACCTCGCGTATTCCGACACCAACCGCATCGACCGTCGAACCACCTGCGATGACGCCGCCGCCCATGGCGATTTTCTTCTTCGCCTCGGTCAACTCGCGCTCGAGCTTCTTGCGCTCGTCGAGCAATGACGCGATGCGCGCCGGCATTTCTTCCAGCGGGGTCTTGAGTTCCGTCGCCGCCGCCTTGGCGATCTGCACCTGATGCTCGGCCGTCTTGCGCGCAACCTTGCCGGTGAGCGCTTCTAGCCGGCGCACGCCGGCAGCGACGCCCGAATCGCTGAGCCCGTTGATCAACCCAATGTCGCCGGTGCGCCTGACGTGGGTGCCGCCGCACAATTCGACCGACCAGCCAAGCGTGTTGCCCAAAGAACCTGAAGAAGGCTCGCCCATCGCCACCACGCGCACCTCGTCGCCGTATTTCTCGCCGAACAGCGCGCGCGCACCAGAGGCGCGCGCATCGTCCAGCGCCATCAGCCGCGTGGTCACCGGCGCATTCTGCAGCACGATGTCGTTGGCGATGTCTTCCACGCGCTCAAGTTCCGCCGCCGTCATCGGCTTGGGATGCGAGAAGTCGAAGCGCAGCCGGTCGGGCGCGACCAGCGAGCCCTTCTGCGCCACATGGTCGCCAAGCACCTGGCGCAGCGCCTCATGCAGCAGATGGGTGGCGGAATGGTTCTGCCGGATGGCGGCGCGGCGCGCGTGATCGACTTCCAAAAGTAGCGGGTCGCCAACCTTCACCGCGCCCTCGTCCACCTTGACCAGATGCACGAACAGATCGCCGGCCTTCTTCTGCGTGTCGCTCACCAAGAGGCGCACGCCCTCGCGCCGCAGCTCGCCGGTGTCGCCGATCTGGCCGCCCGACTCGCCGTAGAACGGCGTCTGGTTCATGACCACCGCGCCGGTCTCGCCCTTTTTTAGCTCGCTGACTTCCTTGCCGTCCTTGACCAGCGCGGCGACGACACCCTCGGCGCTCTCGGTCTCGTAGCCGAGGAACTCGGTCGCGCCCACTTTCTCGCGCAGGGAAAACCACACCGTTTCCTGCGCCGCCTCGCCCGAGCCCGCCCAGGAAGCGCGTGCTTTGGCGCGCTGACGCTCCATGGCGTCGTTGAACGACGCAAGGTCGACGCCGATGCTGCGCGCGCGCAGCGCGTCCTGCGTCAGGTCGAGCGGAAAACCATAGGTGTCGTAGAGCGTGAAGGCGGTTTCGCCGTCGAGCGTGTCGCCCTTTTTGAGCGCGCGGCTCTTCTCGTCGAGAATGGCAAGACCGCGCTCGAGGGTGGCGCGGAAGCGGGTTTCCTCCAGCTTGAGCGTCTCGCCGATCAGCGCCTCAGCGCGGATCAGTTCGGGAAAGGCCTGGCCCATCTCGCGCGTGAGCACGGGGACGAGTTTCCACATCAACGGGTCCCTGGCGCCGAGCAATTCGGCGTGGCGCATGGCGCGCCGCATTATGCGCCGGAGCACGTAGCCGCGGCCTTCGTTCGAGGGCAGCACGCCATCGGCGATCAGGAAGGCCGCGGCACGCAAATGATCGGCGATCACGCGGTGCGAGGCCTTGTGCGGCCCGTGCGCGCCGACTTTGGTCAGCTCCGCGATGTGCTCGATCAGCGTGCGGAACAGGTCGATATCGTAATTGTCGTGCACGCCTTGCAGCACCGCAGCGATGCGCTCGAGCCCCATGCCGGTGTCGATCGAGGGCCGCGGCAGGTTGATGCGCTGGCCGCCGGCGAGCTGCTCGTACTGCATGAAGACGAGATTCCATATCTCGATGAAGCGGTCGCCATCTGCGTCCGGCGAGCCGGGCGGTCCGCCGGGAATCTTGTCGCCGTGGTCGTAGAAAATTTCCGCGCACGGGCCGCAGGGGCCGGTGTCGCCCATCGACCAGAAATTGTCGGCGCCGGCGATGCGCAGGATTTTCTTGTCCGGCAGGCCGGCGATCTTTTTCCACAGTTTGAAGGCGTCGTCGTCGTCGATATAGACGGTGACCAGCAGCCGCTCGGGCGAAATCGCGAATTCTTTGGTGATCAGCTCCCAGGCGAGCGCGATGGCGCCCTCCTTGAAGTAGTCGCCGAAGGAGAAGTTGCCCAGCATCTCGAAGAAAGTGTGGTGGCGCGCGGTATAGCCGACATTGTCGAGGTCGTTGTGCTTGCCGCCGGCGCGCACGCATTTCTGCGAGGTGGCCGCGCGCAGGTAAGGGCGCTTTTCCAGGCCGGTGAAGACGTTCTTGAACTGCACCATGCCGGCATTGGTGAACATCAGCGTCGGGTCGTTGCGCGGCACCAGCGAGGACGACGCCACGACCGTGTGGTCGTTGCGCGCGAAAAAATCCAAAAAGCTTTTGCGGATGTCGTTGACGCCGCTCATTGATCGCCGTTGCTCGCCGCCCCTCTAGGCCCCCGCCTGCGAGGCCTAAATCCCCGTCCGGCTTGATGTTTCGGGGCCTATTTAGCGACGGGGGTTACGTAAGTCCAGGAAGGGGCTTCCCAACCTCGTCTTTCCGGGGCGCGCCGGGGGCGCGAACCCGGAATCCAGGGGCAGCACACCGAGATGGGTCTGGATTCCGGGTCCGCTCGCATCGCGAGCGTCCCGGAATGACGGAGCCCAAAAACGCCCTCGCCCCCGTCCTCGGTGGCGGCCGCTTTACGCAGCCGGGTGCCGACGGGGGCGAATGCTCTACGCAGTACCTTGAGACGACGTTACGCGTAAGCCAACCAATTGGTGCGGCGATAAACCGGCGTCGCCGCCGCGCCTTACAGCTTTTGTTCGCGGGCTCTTAGGCCTCCGCAGCCTCGTCGTCGTCAGCGTCCTTCTCGCCCTCGCCGGCCATGATCGCCTCGGCGACGATGCCGGAATTTTGGCGCACCTGCGCCTCGATCTTGGCGGCGACGTCAGGATTGTCCTTGAGGAACTGCTTGGCGTTCTCGCGCCCCTGCCCGATGCGCTGGCTGTCATAGGAGAACCAAGCGCCCGATTTCTCCACCACATTGGCCTTGACGCCGAGGTCGATCAACTCACCGACCTTGGAGACGCCCTCGCCGTACATGATGTCAAACTCGACCTGCTTGAATGGCGGCGCCAGCTTGTTCTTGACCACTTTCACGCGGGTCTGGTTGCCGACCACCTCGTCGCGTTCCTTGATGGCGCCGATGCGGCGGATGTCGAGGCGCACCGAGGCATAGAATTTCAGCGCGTTGCCGCCGCTCGTCGTTTCCGGCGAGCCGTACATTACGCCTATTTTCATGCGAATCTGGTTGATGAAAATCACCATGGTGCGCGATTTGGAGATCGAGGCGGTCAACTTGCGCAGCGCCTGGCTCATCAGGCGGGCTTGGCTACCCGGCTGCACGTCGCCCATCTCGCCTTCGAGCTCGGAGCGCGGCACCAAGGCCGCGACCGAATCGACCACCAGCACGTCGACCGCGCCGGAGCGCACCAGCGTGTCGGCGATTTCCAGCGCCTGCTCGCCGGCATCCGGCTGCGAGATCAGGAGTTCGTCGACATTGACCCCGAGCTTGCGCGCGTAAACCGGATCGAGCGCGTGTTCGGCATCGACAAAGGCGCAAATGCCGCCGAGCTTCTGCGCTTCGGCGATGGTGTGCAGCGCGAGCGTGGTCTTGCCGGAGGATTCCGGCCCGTAGATTTCCACCACCCGGCCGCGCGGCAGCCCGCCGACGCCGAGCGCGATGTCGAGGCCCAAGGAGCCCGTGGAGATTGTCTCCACGTCCATCGACTTGTCGTTCTTGCCGAGCCGCATGATCGAGCCCTTGCCGAATTGGCGCTCGATCTGGCTGAGCGCCGCTGACAGGGCTTTCGATTTGTCCATGGAGGATCCTTCGACGATACGCAAAGCAGGCTGACTCATGAGAGCGCTCCTTATGGCCTAAGAATTGACCCCCCGACAACGAAGGCGCTTGGAGGCCCTCTGGCCCGCCGCCGCTGGAATTGACCGAAGGAGGCAATGTACACTATTTGTTCTTCGTTCGCAATATGTTCTTTTTGGGGGTAGGGTACTGGCCCTGATTTGATCCAGAAGCGATCGGAAATGGCGAGTGGCCGTTTTGATTAATCGGATTTGTCGAATGGTTTCGCTAAGCGGTCGATCAGGACAGCCGCTATGAAAAGAACAACACTCCCATAAAACAGCAAACTAAACGCGACGGCTTCCTGATTGGTCACCCAAAGTTGGCTGCCGTGAAAATTGAATGGCTGAAGTCCAACCAAAGCATCAACTGCAAGTCGAGGTGAGGTTCTATAAAACCAAAGCTCCAGACTGCACGCCGCCAAGAATGAGAATAGAGCCCCAAACGCTAGGGACTTCTCGATAATTGCCAATTTCCGTCGATTTAGCATTGGGTATCGCGGACCGCCTCGGTTGGCAGCCTCTTTCATTTTAATCGGTTGGCATACGGCGCTCTGAAGAAGCGGGATGCTCTTTGTAAATCAATTTGAAACTGCCTTCGAGCAGTTGAAGCCAAAGCTTCCGATCAGTCTCCGGCCACACATCGCCCGACTTTGGCAAACGCTTCAAAAGGCCAGCAATGATCGGATCGATAGGAGGCACATCGCCTCCCCCTCCGCTGTCACCGCTGCCGTTTGCATCCTCTCTTTTTTCATCGCGCGGCGGCTGTTCACCTCTAATTGCTACCGCAGGCATAACCAGTCGGTTCTTGCCGTGCGCAAAAAAACCTGCCTGTTCTGCCGAGCGTTCAAAAATCTGACGCGCTCTATCCTTCGTTTTTTGGGCCACTCCGAGCCCAACCATATCGCGCGCCAGAGCGGCTGCCGGCGGCAGAACACCGTTCTTGTAATTGTCGAACACCGCCTTAAAGAGCGGGACAGCTAAAAATGCACGCGCCTTCGCTTCCCCGGCTTGATTTGGGTCTACAACCGCACGGCCAAGATCAGTGAGCTTATGCCTCCCGCTCCCGTCAGTGGCCATCAGACCAAACAGCCGGGCTCCGCTGATTTGCACGCGGAACGTGCTGCTCTTAGTGCTTTGGTTTGTCCAAGCGGCAAGCTGAGCGTCATCGCCCTCGCCAAGCCCCACATTCCCATGGATGGCCTCAGCCAACTCGATGGCGCTTTTCAGGTCAACGTAGGGAAATGAAATGGTTGAACGCTGGCGACTATGGGAATCGTCAGCCTCATTCGTGGCCTCGACCACGGTCTTTTTCTCACCACTCATCTGGCAATCTCCATCCGCTCTCGTGGTTAGGTTGCTGCACTATTTATACCTACCTATCCACCTTGTCAAGAATTTGTTTGCGGATTGTGGATAGCAACTTGACACTAACCAAAATCGGCATTATGGTCGGTAAATAGAGCGAAGAAACCAAATGCCCATAAAATCAGAGCCCCGGCTGATTCCGACCGACGCGCGGGGCGAGGACCAAGTAGGAAGGGCCGCTCCCACCGGCTAGGTCAGGAAGCGGCCCTTAATCGGCTCTCAGTCTCTCGGGGCTCGTCTAATAGGTAGGACGCCCCAATTTACCCTGAGCGGAAATGTCGGTCCGAATCCGACGCCCCGAACCAGCAACTCTAGTGGGACCGACGCTCCTTGGCAGGGAGCGCCGGTCCGGATCAAAAACCCCGGGATTGAGCCCCGAAGCAAATGACCCTTCAGGACTATATAGCAGATTCCACGCTATTTTTCCAGAGTCCCGCTTCGGGCCGATCCAAGACCATGGATTGAGCCCATGAATATCCTTACCCGCGAAAAGCAAATCGAAGTCATCGCCGCACTTTGTGACGGCCTCGGCGTCCGCGCCGCCGCCCGGATCACTGGCGTCAATCGCGGCACCGTCGCCGCCTTAGCACTCAAACTTGGCCACGGCTGCGCCGAACTGCACGACCGCATGATGGTCGGCCTCCGAGTTTCCCGTTGGAATTGGACGAGCTGTGGGCCTTTGTCGGCAAGAAGCAAAAGCGCGTTACTCCGAAAAGACATCGACGGTGAAGGGCGACCAGTACACATTCGTTGGCCTCGCCGCTTCATCCCGCGCGATCGTCTCCTACCGCACGGGCAAGCGTAGCGATGCCACCACGGATGATTTTATCCAAGACTTGCGCGGTCGCGTCATCGGCTCGCCAGAGATTTCAACTGACGGCTTCACGCCGTATCAGCCGGCCATCCGTGATGCGTTTCGACAACAGCGCACCATGGCGTCATCGTCAAGACCTACAGCCGTAACCGATCTGCGCAAGGATGCCGTCGCACCGCTATAGCCCGGCCGCTGTAGTAGCTGTAAGCCGCGAGGTAATGAGCGGCGTCCCGGCTGAGATTTCGACCAGCTACGTCGAGCGCAGCAATCTTTCAGTGCGCATGGGTTGCCGACGCTTCACGCGGCTAACAAACGGCTTCAGCAAAAAGATCGAAAACCATTGTGCCGCAGTGGAGTTTGTACATCGCACACTATAATCTCTGCCGCGTGCATGAAAGCCTGCGCAGCACGCCAGCGATGGCACTTGGAATTGCTGATCGGGTCTGGACAATTGGCGATCTGTTAGACGCTGCGCTGGCGACGCAACCGATCACGCCAGAAACGACCGCGCCCGATCGGCGTAAGCGGTTCAAAGTAATCGACGGTGGAAAAGAGTGAATCACCGTTTGGGTCTCTGGCTAGACTCGGACTACGAGTTTGCTCGTTGCACTCGCGCGATACGTGCTATACAATGCAACCTGCACGCTAAACGAGTTTGGACAGGACTCCCCTCTGGTTGTAGAGAGCAGGACTGGAATTCGAACCAGCGTCTCCTCGCTTGCAAAGCCCAGGCCCATAACCTTTCTGCCACTTGCTAAGCGACTCGGCCCGCCTCCGTTGGCGGGCCGAATTGCATGGGCTCGACTTTAGCAGACTGGCGGTGGTCAACCCATAAGTGGCGGCGATCCTTTCCAGAGGAATACGGGCCTAATTCGATTTCTTGAATGGCCTATTTCGGCCTGCACCGAGGGGTACGATCAACTATATTCCTGCCTGAGCAAGCCGAATGACGCGCGGAGCCGCCTCCGTTGGCGGCCTTTTTCATTCCTGAAGCGCTATCCTTTTCCCTCGGTCACCGCGCGGCACACCGGCCATGGCGCCGCAATCTTTTAGTCCAGTCCGTTTCGAGCGGCCTTTTTGACGTAATCCGTGACCCCATTTTGGGAGCCGTAGCTGCCATTCCCGGCGCGTGGGGCTCGCTTGCATCAGCCTGGAAAACGAATTTTGGGTTGCGCTCAATGAAATCGCCAGGGCGCGTGATACGACCATGGCGCGCCTGTTGGAATCGATCGCGGCGGACCGCGTGCGCCGGGCACAAATGGTGGCAAATTTGTCGTCGGCCGTGCGCATTTTCGTGCTCGATTTTTATCGGGAAAAAATAGCGGAGCATTCGCGGCAGGCGGCCGGCTCATTCATTGTCTCGTCGAGAGAAAATTGACGCCTAATTTACGCGCGTCATCCGCCGCGGGAACCTAAGCTCCCCCCGTCAAGCAAACAGGGAGGGGTGCCATGAAGCAATATTTCGGACTGGGTCTTGCGGCGCTTGCGGGCGCGGCGCTGGGCGCCGCGGCGGTGAGCGGTCTGCACGCGCAGACCAAGCCGCCTGCCTATGTAGTCGTGGAGAGCGATGTCACCAATCAGGACGGTTTCCTGAAAGAATTTGCTCCGAAAGCGCAGAAAGCACTCGGCGAAGGTGCATCAAAGCCATTGCCCGCGGCGCCAAGGTCGTCATATCGAAGGCACACTGAAAGAGTTTCTGTTGTCATCTCCAGCTACGCGCTTTGTGCGGCCTTGGCAGCGCATAATTCCCCGGCTTACAAAGCGGCGAGGACAATCGGCGATAAATACGGAAAATTCCGCATCTATGCCGTCGAAGGCTTAGCGCAGTGATTCACTGTTCAAATCGATGTACCAGATGCCATGGCGGCCTCTTTCATTTCCCGCCAAGCTCTCTACCGCGGTACCAAGCGAAGCGCTGGCTAAATTCGGCGGTATTTGACCCGGATCAATGACTTTTTTGTTGCGCTGCACCAAATGCATCCTCGTGCGATTTCTTCACTGGAGGTGCTTCATGCGCGCGCTACATCATTTCATCGCCATCGCCGCGATCGCCCTGTTCGTGATCGGGGTGCGGGTCGTGGTTCCGGCCACCCGGGCGGACGCTTCCGCTGTGCAAGGTGCCACCGTCGACGTCCTCAAGATGCAGTCGGATTATCTTCCGCGCACTTCCCGTGCAGAAGATGCGCGATCTGACCTTCGTGTTCGCCGAAGGCGAGTGAGCGGCGAGCGGGCTTTGCGCGAACGAGGCCGCCTCCCCTTGGCGGCCTCTTTCATTGCGGTGCAAGGCAGGTCGGTTCGCGGCAGGCGGCGCAAGGCACGGCCAAAACCCGCGCCCCGGCCAGAAGGCACTAACGCCGCCGGCTGCGCGCCGTTCCCGCCAACCTTTCAAAATTTTTACTGGCAATTTGTCGCGTGTTCAGGCGGAATTAGCGCGCTATCCGAGTCTTGAACCATAAGCGCAACAGGGAGAGAATCGATGCGTAAGCTGACTGTCACCTTCCTTACTCTCGCGGCGATCCTGCTCGCGGGCTCGCTCGCCTTCAAAGCCGACGCTCAGACTTCGCGCGGAGCCGCGGCCATCCCCGCACAGTCGCAAAACTTCACGCCAATCGAGAAAGCCGCCTGCGGGCCGTACTGGGGCCGCTGGTGCGGGCCATTCCACCACCGCGTCTGTGGTCCATACCGTTGCTGGTGCGCGCACTGCTGACCGCGACCGTATCTTGGCGCCGAATGGCGCGATGAACCTGCCCCGAGGCCGCCTTTACGGGCGGCCTCGGTCGTTTGGGATTACCGCGTCTGACCTGGTTTGCCGATTCGATAGCCGATAGACTGCGCGCCGGTCCAACCCGTGAGGAATTATGGTTTTGCGCACCCGCATTGCCGCGGCAATCATTGTGTTATCGGCGGCGGCAGCCCAGGCGCAAGGTCATGCGCGCAAAGGGACCGGCCAATAGCCGGACACGCGCAAGTCGGAAGAACAGGCCAAAAAGAAAGCCGAAGAGAAGGCCTATAGGGACGCGCTCAAGCAAATACCGGAATCCAAGGAAAAGTCGGAGCCTTGGAAAACCATGCGCTAGCAACAGTTTGCCAGAAAAGACGTTGTCGGGCGCTTAGGCTGGTTGTCCGGACGTGGCAATTTGCCATACCCGTCTAGCTGTAACTTTTGTACAAAGTGATGGTGCCCCCGGGGTCGCTACCCGTTGAAACCGGAGCCGGGGGAGGTTGCACAATAAAATGCGTCGCCATCGGGGGTGAATGGGATGCAGATCGGAATTGCCGCCTATCTTCGAAATCTTGCCCTGCGCTGCAACGCGATTGCGCGCGTCAGTTCCGATAAGCGCACACACGATGCGCTCGCCGCCATCAGCGCCGAACTCGCCGACAAGGCGGAGGCGATCGAGGCCGCGTTTTAAGGTGCCGATGGAAAAGCGCTGAGCCGGCCGGAACGCGGGAAAATCCTAAGCCTGTCTCATGTTCGGCGGGGGCGAATTGTCGCGGCCTGCCCCGGAAGCCGGCCACTCGCGCCAATGGGTCGGCCGCACGTCCAGCCGTTCCTTGGTTTCCACTTTCATCCAGCCGTTGAGGATGCGTCGGCACGGGAACACGAGCGCGTGCGGACCGTCATCGTCGATGACGGCCAACTCGAGGTCGCGGTCGAACGGCGCGGTGGATACTTGCTGCCACATTGCGTGAATTTGGAGGCGGCAGCAACCGGCGCATTGACCTACATCATGTCGGGCGCACGAGCCGCGACGACGCCACCGGGGCGTTGGCGCAAGCGGGGAGTGCCGAGTTCGGGGAACCGAATTGATCTAGATCAATTCGGGGATCGCGGTAGCGGGGTACTCATTGCATTAACGTCCACTCCTTCAGGAACGGCAATTGAAGCAAAGTCCTAGCCCTCGCATCCGCCACTGCCCAGTCTGCGGGGTCGCCATGCAAGCAACCAAATCACGGGAGGAACTGGCGGATTTCGACACCTACCAGTGCCTGAGCTGCCAGACGGTGATCCGCGAAACAAAACCGCCGCAGGACGACTGAGCCTGGCCGCAATGCCCGCCGGGGCATCAGATTAACTCGACCCCGGCGCTTAGAACGGCCAGGCGATAATCATGATGGTGACGCCAATCACAGCGCTGACCATGGCGGTTAGCGCGTAGAGCTGCCCGACGATCCAAACCCGCAGGAATGGCGCCGATTCGCCATTGGCCGGCCGCGCCACAACGATCATCGCGATGGTGACGGCGATCAAAATCAATCCTGCCGTGAAATTCATGCTTGCCTCCGGCCGGCGCAAATGCCGTCCGCAAGCTAGTCAGTGCAGGTCCAGGGGGCTCGTAAATTGCCCATTGAAAACAATCACTAACCGGGTCACAGCGATCCGCCGCTAGTCACCCTTTGTTCTTGGTGCCATGCGGGAAGCCGCTGAGTTCATGGAGTTTTGATCTTGCTCAATATCGCTCCGGCGGACGGTGCCATGGTGCGGGCAACGGCGGTGCTTCCCGTCCGCCGCAGCCAACCTTTGGAGAGATCATGAATTCCGCCAACATCAAACGCTCGATCGTCCGGAACGGGCAGAAGACGAGCGTGTCACTCGAAGACGAATTTTGGCATGGCCTGCGCGAAATCGCCTTCACGCAAAAGGCAAAGCTGTCGACGCTGGTGCGCCAGATCGACCAGGGGCGGCAGGGCAACAACCTGTCCTCGGCGATCCGCGTCTTCGTGTTCAATCACCTGCGCGGGCAACAGTCGGTGGGAGAATTCGGCGCGGTCGCGCAACAGGCCGTCGAATCCGCCGACCTCCACTGACCATCGCTGCGCCTCGCCCGCCTTGCGCGGGTCTTGGCATCCCCACCAGCCGCCGCTAGCGTCGCTTCCGTTCCACAACGGGAGCGCCGTTTGGCCGATACGACCGTTGCAGCGCCGTCCGCGCGCGTCGCCGCGCCGTTGCGGCTAACCTATATTGCCGTGGCGGTTACCGCCGTCGCGGTGATGATCGCAGCGATCCTCGGCTCAAGCCTCTGGTTCCTCGATTTCATCCACGTCATGACCGGCAGCCTGTGGACCGGCATCGACCTGTTCATGGGCTTCGTGGTCGGCCCGGTGCTGCGCATGGTGAGCCTCGACACTCGCCGCGCCATGATCGCGGGCATCATTCCGCGCACGCTAATCCTGATGCCGACGCTGTCGGCCATCACCTCCACCTCCGGCTGGTTCCTGGCCGAGCACATGGGCTTTCTCGACCTCGGCTATCCGCAGTTCTGGTGGGTGATCGGCGCGCTCGCAATCGTCAGCGTGCTCACGGTGCAGGGGCTCGGCTATCTGCTGCCGATGAATCTCAAGCTTTATTTCGAAATCCAAAAATCCGCGCCCGACCATGACAAGCTCAGGCGCTGGATGCGCACATACGTGCGCGTGGTCGCCGTGCAGGGCGTGATGCAGGTTGCGATCATCGTGGTGATGGCGCGCTTTGCCACCGGGTTTTGATCGCCTAGGCCGCCTTGGTGATCGCCCCGGTGGAGTTATCGACGACAACCGGCGTGTCGAAATAGGCGATATCGGGTTCGCCGCCGTAGAGTAACGTCACCCGCGCCTTCCATTCGCCGCTATAGGCCTTCTCGGCGGCGGCCTTGTTCTCCCACAGATAAACGCCGCCGGCTTTGCGGCCGTCCTCGCTACGCAGATAATATTTGCGCACCAGCCCCGGCAGGTTCTGGTATTTCGGCGCGGTCAATTCGAACATTTTTGTAGCTTCTTCGAGCGTCACGGGATGTGAAAGCGCGAATTGGACGACGGCAGTGATCATTGGCGACGAACCCCCTTTTGATGTGCGGCGAAGATAGCCCGGCCTTCACCCCAAATTCAATTCCTTAAAGAAGTCATTGCCCTTGTCGTCGATGACGATGAAGGCGGGGAAGTCCTCGACCTCGATGCGCCAGATCGCCTCCATGCCGAGCTCGGGATATTCCTGCACCTCGACCTTCTTGATGCAGTATTCGGCCAAGTTGGCCGCCGCGCCGCCAATCGAGGCGAGATAAAAGCCGCCGTGCTTCTTGCAGGCGTCGCGCACCGCCGCCGAACGGTTTCCTTTGGCGACCGAGATCATCGAGCCGCCGGCGGCCTGGAACGCATCGACGTAACTGTCCATGCGGCCCGCCGTGGTCGGCCCGAAGGCGCCGGAGGCGTAGCCGGTGGGCGTCTTGGCTGGGCCCGCGTAATAGATCGGATGGTTCTTGAAATAGTCGGGCAGCCCCTGCCCTTTTTCCAGACGTTCCCGCAATTTCGCGTGCGCCAGATCGCGCGCGACGATCATCGGGCCGGAAAGCGACAGCCGCGTCTTCACCGGATATTTCGACAGCATCGCCAGAATTTCTTTCATCGGCTTGCGCAGATCGACCTTGACCACCGCGCCGCCGAGCTTCTCCTGATCGACGTCGGGCAGATACTGCGCCGGATGATGCTCGAGCTCTTCCAGGAACACGCCGTCTTTGGTGATCTTGCCGAGCGCCTGACGGTCGGCCGCGCACGACACGCCGAGCCCGATCGGCAGCGAGGCGCCGTGCCGCGGCAATCTAATCACGCGCACGTCGTGGCAGAAATATTTGCCGCCGAACTGCGCGCCGACGCCGGTCGACTGCGTCATCGCCAGCACTTCCTTTTCCATCGCGAGATCGCGGAAGGCGTGGCCGTCTTCGCTGCCTTTGGTCGGCAGTTCGTCATAATAATGCGTGGAGGCGAGCTTAACCGTCTTCATGGTGAGCTCGACCGAGGTGCCGCCGATGACGATCGCCAGATGATAAGGCGGGCAGGCCGCGGTGCCGAGGGTGAGCACCTTCTCCTTGAGGAAGGCGAGCATGCGGTCGTGCGTCAGGATCGAGGGCGTCGCCTGGAACAAAAACGACTTGTTGGCCGAGCCGCCGCCTTTGGCGATGAACAAAAGCTTATAGGCGTCCTCGCCCTCGGCGTAGATCTCGACCTGCGCCGGCATGTTGTTCTTGGTGTTCTTCTCCTCGAACATGGAGATGGGCGCGAGCTGCGAATAGCGCAGGTTCTTTTTGAGATAAGCGTCGCGCGCGCCCTCGGAGAGCGCGCCCTCGTCGGAGCCGTCGCTGAACACCAGGCGGCCCTTCTTGCCCATGATGATGACGGTGCCGGTGTCCTGGCACATCGGCAGCACGCCGCCGGCGGCGATGTTGGCGTTCTTGAGGAAATCGTAGGCGACGAACTTGTCGTTGGCGGAGGCCTCCGGGTCATCGAGGATTTTGCGCAGCTGCTTGAGGTGCGCCGGGCGCAGCAGGTGATTGATGTCGGTGAAGGCGGCCTCGGCGAGCGCCCGCAGCGCCTCGTGGCTGACCACCAGCATGTCCTTGCCCATCACCTTTTCGACGCGCACGCCCTCGACCTCGAGCTTGCGATAGGGCGTCTTGTCCGGCCCGAGCGGAAACAGCGGCGTGTGGTGGTAGGGGGGGATGGCGGGGGGTGGGGTAAGGGGCGCGTTCATGGGGTATCTCGGTCCGTTGGCAGCGGTTGCAGCCGCTTCTGGTCATGCGCGAGCTTGACCCGCGCATCCATGAAGAAGTGCGTCAATATAAATCGTACGGCTGACCGTGTGGATGGCCCTCATAGATTACCGGGTCAAGCCCGGCAATGACGGCGGAAAGGCCTACACCACCCTCACCTTCCCCGCCTCCCCTGACCCACACTCCAGCGCAGCCCGGTCCCACTGCGCCAGATCGGCGGCGGCGTCATACGTGCTCTGCAAGAATTCCATCAGCGTAGCCTCCGGATCGCGCGCGGTACGCGCGGCGTCGTAGGGCAGAATGAATTCGCCAAGTTCCTTGCTAAAAAACGCTGCCGCCGGTTTCACCTTGGCCGCCGCGAAGCCTTCCGGCGCGGGATAGGCGTAGGAATAAAACGCCGGATAGTTCACCGGACCGGGCAAGCCCGGCCAGAAACCCGCGCTCGACACCTCGTGCGAATAGGCCTCTTGCGCCACGGCGTCGGGCAGATGCGGCACTCCGCCGGGGTGGCGCGGCGCGCGCCGCCCCGAAAACCGCGTCACCGCCAGATCGAACGAGCCCCAGAAGAAATGCACCGGGCTCGTTTTGCCGAGAAAGCCGGTGCGGAAACGGCTGAACACTTCGTGCGCCGAAAGCAGCGCGCGCCAGAAGCGCTGCGCCGCGTCGGCGTCGTAAGACGCGTGCACGGTGTCCTGCTCGAACGGGATGCAGTCGGCGATTTCGCACGGCATGGTGCGGATCGCGACGGCGATACCGAGCTCCTTCAGCGCGATCGTCACATCGGCGTAGAATTCCGCGACGCTCACCGGGCGCAGCGCCACCTGGCGGAAATGGCCATCGCTCGTCCTGATCCACAGCACGTGGTCGAAAAAATCGAATTCGAACTCAACCGCGCGGGCGCCGTCCGGGATCGGCCCGGTGGTCAGCCCGCGCGCGTTGACATAGAGCGCGACGTGCCACGAGTGGTTGAGCCAGGGCGTGCGGGCCAGCCGTATTTTGCCGACAACTTGCGTCCACAGTTGCAGCGTCGCCGCGGTGTCCGCCCAGGCGGCGTAAGGCAGGTCGGGCCAGCGGTCGGAAGGTGCTGCCATCATTTCGGTGTCATGCGCGGGCTTGACCCGCGCATCCATGGTGAGCCGCCGCAGCCAAGCGCCTTACGTAAGGCTGATATTGCAGACGCCCATCATGGATTGCCGGGTCAAACCCGGCAATGACAAAGAATGACGTCGCTCAAAACACCCGGCACTCGCGCGTCGATTGCGAACTGCCGCCGTTCATCTTGGCATTCATGGTGAACGTGCCGGTGGCGGCCGGCCCGCGTGATTTTTGCGCCAGCACGATGGTGCCGCGGCCCTGCGAGGCGCCCTTGGCGCTGGTGATATAAACGAAGACCTTGCACCTGATGCGCTGCTCGCACATGTTGGTCAGTTCGATGCGAAAGCCGAAGCCCTTGCCGATGCGGACATAGTGATCGTCCTCGGATATGCATTGCGTCTGCCCCGTGGTTCCGGCATCGGCCTTGGGCGGCGGTTCCGTGGCGGGCGCATTTTGCGCGGACGCGCCGGCGGTGAGGCCGCCCGCGATCAGCGCGGCGGCAAGACATTTGATGGCGTTGGTCATGGCAATCCCCCTTCAATGAATCCGCCGTCATTCTTGGTCGCGACAGGGCTCAAAAAGGTTCAAATAGAATTGCAAACTGCCCCGCGATGTCCGTAAGCTCGCCGTCCTGGGGGCGTCGATGAGCGTAACCGCGGTTGCGCAAGCACCGCCGGCGGACCGGTGGCTGAGAACTTTGCTGCTCGTCCTCGCCGCGGCGATGGCGATCGGCGCGCTGTACGACATCCCCGGCATCTTCGTCGTCTTCATGGATGACTATGCGACCACTTTGCTGCTGGTCGCGCAGATCATGCTCAGCGTCTCGTTGGCGATTGCGCCGTTCATCGCGATCCCCGCCTTCCTGTTCGCCCGCAAGGGCCGATTGCGCGAGGCGACGCTCGCGCTTGCCGCTTTGCTGCTGCTGCCCTGGCTGCTCGACGACACGACATCGTTTATCCTTCACGGGCCGGAGTTCGGGGCGAGCTTTTTCGGCGTCATCCTGTTCGCGCATCATTTCATCTTTCCGGTGCTGGCGCTCGCCGGCGGCTGGCTCGCTTATACCAGCCGGCGGCCCGCGCTAGCCGGAGTGCTGGTTTGCTTGCCCACGCTGTTCACCTGGGTCACGTTTGTCATGTTCGCTATTCCGATTTTCATCTACGGCTTCTGACGTTGCGGCCGGCGGCCCTTAGCGCGCCTGCCATCTTGCCGCCGCCGCGCCATTGCCCGATGATCCGGTCCGCGAGGCACAACCCGCCTCCAGGGAGAACCATCATGCTGTTCATCATGTCATTGAACTTCACCGAACAGGGCATCCGCGGCATCAAGGACGCCCCCAAGCGGGCGGCGGCGGCGCGCGATCTCGCCAAGAAAGTCGGCGTCGATATCAAGAGCCTTTATCTCACCTCCGGCGATTCCGATCTCGTCGTCATCACCGAAACGGCGAACGGCGACAACCAGGCCAAGTTCGCGCTGGCGCTCGGTTCGCTCGGCAATGTGCGCTCGCGCACCGCCCGCGCCTGGACCGCGGAGGAATACCAGAAGATCGTCGCCGATCTGCCATAAAGCGGCGGCGGCTCCCCTTCCGGTTGCATGCGGCGTCCGCCGCGCGCGGGCGCCGACCAACGGCGCATTGACGCGTGCGCGGCGTTCTGTCATTCGCAACTCCCGTCCGTCGCCATCGAAATTGCGAAAATGCCCAAGAAAAATAACAGGCGGCCGTTCCGCGTCGCCCGCTCACGTACCGGCCTCGGCCTGTTCGCCACCAGCCCCATCAGGAAGGGCCTGCGCATCGCCGAATACAAAGGCCGCAAGCTCCCCACCAAGGAAGCCGACAGACTCGAGGCGCGCGGCAATCTTTACCTGTACGAAATCAACAGCCGCTGGACCATCGACGGCACGCCGCGCAGCAATATTGCACGCTACTTCAATCATTCCTGCAATCCGAACGCGGAAATATACGACGTCAGGCACCGGGTGTTCATCCGCACGCTGCGCAAGATCAAGCCGGGCGAGGAAATCACCTACGATTATGGCATCGACTACCTCAGGAACGTGATCGGGCGCTCGAACTGCAAATGCGGCCGTTGCATGCGGCGGCGCGCCCGCAAGGCGCGCGAACGGCGCGCGCGGCTCAAGCGGCGGCAGGCGCGACTGCGAGCCAAGCGAAGGCGGATGTAGCGGCCTCAGGACGAGGCGGAGGACCGTTTTCGCAAGGCAAGTATTCCGTTTTGCCCCTGCCCGGCTGCGCGCGGCCATGCTAGGCCCATCGTCCCGCCGTCAGATGCCGATCACCCGGTGACCTCCGAGCGCCTCGACCAGCGCCTGCCCGCCGCGCGCGCCGACCGCGTGCCGCGCGGCATTCTCTACATGCTCGCCGCCACCGTCATGTTCGCGGCCTCCATGGCGATCGCCAAATGGCAAGTGGCGAGCTTTTCCTTCGCTGAAGTGCTGTTCTACCGCGCCATCGGTTCGCTCGCCGTCTGCGCGGCGCTGATCCTGCCGCGCACTGGCCTCACCGTATTCCGCACGCGGCGCCTGCGCGATCACATCGGCCGCAGTTGGACGCAGGCCGTGGCGCAGAGCTTGCTGATCGTGGCCTTCTCGCTCATGCCGCTCGGCGGCGCCATCGCCATCAATTTTTCCGCGCCGCTGTTCGCCACGCTGTTCGCTGCGCTCTGGCTCAAGGAGAAAGTAGGCCTCGCGCGCGCCTGCGCGCTGATCGCCGGATTCCTCGGCGTACTGCTGGTGGCGGCGCCCGGCGCCGACAGTTTTCGCCTCGGCGCGCTGTTTGCGCTCGGCAACGCGGTCCTGTTCGGCAGCGTCACCGCGGCGGTGCGCGGCATGACCGTAACAGAATCGGCGGAAACGCTCACCATGTACCAGATGGTGTTGCTGCTGGCGTTCTTCGCCGTCGCCATGCCGCTGTTCGGCATGACCCGGCCGAGCGGCCTTGGCCTTGCCGCTATGCTGGGAAACGGCCTGCTCAACGGCTTCGGCCAGTACTGGTGGACGCGCGCGCTCTCGCTCGCCCCGCCGGCGGCAGTCGGGCCGTTCTATTATTTCTCGCTGGTGTGGGCGCTCGGGCTCGGCTTCCTGTTCTGGGGCGATATCCCGACGCTGCCACTGCTCGCCGGTTCCGCGATCGTGGTCGGCTCCGGGCTGTTCCTGCTCTGGCATGAATCCAGTAAGAAGCCGCTTATCGCCGAATGAAAATCAATGGGAGGACTGAATCATGAGCTTGCAAATTCGCCGCGTCGTCACCGGCCACGACGACCAGGGCCGCGCTAAAGTGCTGATCGACGAGCAAGTGAGCAACGTAATCTCGACGCGGCCGGGCGCAAATTCATCGGTGATCTGGTCGAGCGTCGGCTTCCCGGTGAACAATGACGGCGACAGCGATCCCTCGCGCCAGAAGATCGCCACAACCATCGACAACGGCACGGTGTTCCGCATCGTCAGTTTCGGACCGGGCGTCTCCCCGCGCAACCACCGCACCAATTCGATCGACTACGCGGTGGTGATCTCCGGCGAGATCGACATGGAACTCGACGTCGGCAGCGTGCATCTGAAAGCCGGCGACGTGCTGGTGCAGCGCGGCACCATCCACAACTGGGTGAACAAAGGCACGGCGCCGTGCGTGATTGCGTTCACGCTCGTCGCCTCGAAGCCGGTGAGCGCGGGCGGCAAGACGCTCAACGCGCACGGGTGAAGCAAGCAATCACTCGTCCAATTCTGGGTAACGCCGGAAGATGCCCCATTCGTTGAACGGCAGGCGGCGCTTGGAGCCGAGATAGGCCTTGATGCGCGGCCGCGCAGCCACCTGGTCGTGCAGCGCGACCGTGCGCGGAATTTTGCCTTCGATGCGCACCATCGCCCTGGGAAAGGCGTAGCGCAGACCCTCGACGAGCTGGAACAGCGACAGGTCCATGGTGCTGAACTTGCGCCCGAGCACGTTCGGCCCGCCGCCGTTCTTCAGCACGCTCTCGAAATAGGTGAGATACTTCGGCGCGCGTTCGCTTAAGAAACTTTCGGTAAAGCGCTTGGCTTCCGCCTTCTGGTCTTCGTAATAAAGGCCGCCGGAGATCGGGTGATGGGTATCGTGGATTTCTTTCACGAAGTCGGTCATGGTGAGCTGCAACTGATTGAGCCAGAGCCGGCCGGCCACCTCGCGGGGGCTAAGCTGCAGGCGCGGCCCGAGATAGAACAGGATATTGGCGGTCTGCGCGATGACGAGCTTGCCGGCTTTCAGGAACGGCGGCGCGAACGGCGCATGCTTGCCGCTCCCGTTCATCATCGCCAACATGCGGTTCATGCCGGCTTTGCCGCGTGCGACGTCGTCGTAAGCCGCGCCGGCGTCCTCCAGCGCCAGCCGCACGAATTCGCCGCGCCCCTGGATTTCCGGCCAGTAGAACAATTGATAACGCATGGGGCACCTAAAGACGCGTCAGCCGGCGGGCTTGGCCTTGTATTGCTCGTCGGTCACCGGTTCCAGCCAGGTCACGTGCTCGCCGCCTTGATGTTCCTGCATGGCGATATGCTCCATGCCGTGCTCGGGCGTGGCGCCATGCCAATGCTTCTCGCCCGGCGGAATCCAGACCGTGTCGCCCGCACGCACGGCGCGAATCGGGCCGCCCCAGTTCTGCACGTGGCCGATGCCGGACGTGATATGTAAAGTCTGCCCGAGCGGATGGGTATGCCAGGCGGTGCGCGCACCCGGCTCGAAGCGCACCCAGCCAGAGCGCAACAGCGCCGGATCGGGCGTCTGGATGATCGGGTCCTGCCACACCGTTCCGGTAAAGCTCGGCGCGCCCATCTTGCGCGACGGCCGCGATCCGCAAGCAATGATGTCCATGATGATCGCCTCCCCTGCTCGAATTGTTTTTTGCGGTCGTCTTCCTTAGCATAGCCGCATGCAAAAAGCCCGGCGTCGCCGCCGGGCTTTATCTTTCGCGAAGTTCTTCTTGTTGAATTACGCCGACTGCAGATTGCCTGCCGCCTGCTTGCCGCGCTCGGTGACGATCTCGTAACTCACCTTTTGGCCCTCCATCAGCGAGCGCATACCGGCCTTCTCCACCGCAGAGATATGCACGAACACATCTTTGGAGCCGTCTTCCGGCTGAATAAAGCCGAAGCCTTTCTGGGTATTGAAGAACTTCACAGTTCCGACAGGCATCAGATTTCCTTTCAAGCATCTTGTTGAACGCCCGCGCGCGCATCGCGTTGACGGCAACACTCCAAGTTTTGGGAGTTCACTTGAGGCGCAGCCCAAAACCGGGAGCGTGTCAGCAAGGTGAGCCGAAAACCAGGTTGCAGGCGGCGACATAGACGGATTTCGGCGCGCGGTCAACGCTCAAGCCGGGCTTGGCGTGGCGCAAGCAAGCGCAGCTAGGGTTCAAGACGCATTTTATGAATTGGTAATCGCCAAAGCCTACAATTCCGCATGGCATAAGGCCGAGCGTTAACGGATCGTGAATCCCGCAGCGCCTGGTCGCATCGAGGCCCCATGATCAAGGAAAAACGTCAAGCACGCCGGCAGCCCTTACGTTACACCGCCTGGCTGGCGGTCACCGCTAATCAACGGCTCGGCTGTGTGGTTTCCGACGTGTCGGAAACCGGCGCGCGCATCGACGTGCAAGATTCCGAGGCCGTCCCAGGCCATTTCGTCCTGATGCTCTCGAGCAACGGCGCCGCACGCCGCTTTTGCCGGGTGGTCTGGCGCAAGCCGACCCAGATCGGCGTGAAATTCGAACGCAGCCTCGCCGAGGCGGCGGAGGCGTCGAAAACGCCGGCCGCCGACGTAGCGGCGGTGCCCTCGGAAGAGAACGAAGTTGCGCCCGTTGCGCCTGCCCAAACCGCCTGATCAATCAGCCGGCAGCTATTGGCTCCGGCGCGATCAACCGGCCATGGTCTCTTTGACCTTGGTGACCAGCTGCTTGAGCGTGAAGGGCTTGGCCAAAAATTGGTAGGGCTCCTGCTCCGGCAGGTTTTTCTGGAACGCCTCCTCGGCATAGCCCGACACGAAGATGATCTTCACGCTCGGATCGCGGCGGCGCAGCTCCTTGAGCAGCGTCGGCCCGTCCATTTCCGGCATCACCACGTCCGACACCACGAGGTCGACATGGCCCTGCTTTTCCAGGACCTCGATTGCTTCGACGCCGTTGCTCGCCTCGTGCACGGTATAACCGCGCGAAGTGAGTCCGCGCGCATTGAGCGCCCGCAAGCCCTCCTCGTCCTCGACCAGCAGGATGGTGCCCTGTCCGGTCAGATCGGTCGCGGCCTTCGCCAAGGTGCCAGCGGCCGCCATGGCGCCGGCGATCGCAGGCGCATCGGCGTCGGGAATTTGCGGCAGCGCGTCCTGCGCGCCCGCAACGTAGCGCGGCAGGAAGATGCGGAAGGCGGTGTCGCCCGGCTTTGAGTTCGACATAGATGAAGCCGCCGGTCTGCTTGACGATGCCGTAGACGGTGGAAAGGCCCAGACCAGTGCCCTTGCCGACGTCCTTGGTCGAAAAGAACGGCTCGAAGATTTTGTCGATGATGTCAGGCGGAATGCCGGTGCCGGTGTCGGCCACGTCGACCCGCACATAGTCGGCGCTCGGCATGCCTTTGTAGGCGGCGCTGGCCGCCTCTCCGGCCGGCACGTTGGCGGTGCACATGGTGAGCTTGCCGCCCTCCGGCATGGCATCGCGCGCGTTGACCGCCAGATTGATGATCACCTGCTCGAACTGCGACAGGTCCGCCTTGACCGGCCACAGGTCGCGGCCGTGCACCACGTCGAGCGTCACCTTCTCGCCGATCATGCGCTTGAGCAGCATGCCGAGGTCGCCGAGCGTCTCGTTGAGGTCGAGCACCTGCGGCCGCAGGGTCTGCTTGCGCGAGAACGCCAGCAGATGGCGGACCAGCGCGGCGGCGCGATTGGCATTCTGCTTGATCTGGATGATGTCCTGGAACGAGGGATCGGTCGGCTTGTGCGCGTTGAGCAGGAAGTCGGTCGCCATCATGATCGCGGACAGCAGGTTGTTGAAATCGTGCGCCATGCCGCCGGCAAGCTGGCCGATTGAATCCATTTTCTGCTGCTGCATGATGCGGTTTTCCAGCGTGCGCTGGGCGGTGGTCTCCAGTGCATAGATGATGGCCGTCTCGCCGTCGCGATCCTCCTCCTCGACCGCGGACACGAAGAAGCTCGCCCAACGCTCGCCGCGGCCGGTGAGTGCGGCTTCGACCGGCGCGATGTCGCCCTGTCCTTCGCCCGCTTTGCGGATCGCGGCTTCGAGCGCGGGGCGGTCGCGCTCGGCCACGACCGAGAGGATCGAACGATCCTCGCCCTTGAGCACGCCCTCGAAGGTCGCGGCAAAACGGGGATTGCTGCGCGCGATGCGGCCGGTCTTGTCGACGGTGGCAATGGCCATGGGCGTATTCTGGAAGAAGCGCATGAAGCGCACTTCCGCAGCGCGCGCTGAATCGCTGCCGTCGTCCTTGGCGCGGTTGAGCACCAGCGTGCGCGAGGCGCCGGCCGCGCCGTCGGCGCCGAACGCCACCTTGTGGAACAGGCGCACCGGCACCGGCTTGCCGCCGCGCGTGCGCAGGTCGAGGTCGAGCACCTCGGTTTTGACTTCGCCCGGCGCGGCATTGAGCGTGGTCAAGAGCGCGGCGCCCTCGCCGGCCACGATATCGGCAAGCTTGAGCGAGCCGGCGCCGACCTGCGCGAGATCGTGGTCGAGCCAGGCGGCGAGCGTAGCGTTGAGGTAGACGATGTCGCCCGCGCTATCGACGGAGAAGAAGCCGGCCGGCGCGTGATCCAGATAGTCGATGGCGTGCTGGAGTTCCTGGAACACATTTTCCTGGCGCTCGCGCTCGCGCGAAACGTCCGCGATCGACCACACCGTCATGCGCGCGTCCTTGCTCTCGCCGAGCGGACGCACGCGCAGGCGCAGCCAGCGCGCGGCCTGCGCCGTGGCACCGGGAACGCGCACTTCCTCCTGCAGGCGGCGGCCCTCGCGCGCGGCCTTGAGCAAGCGGTAGATCGATTCGGAGACCTCGGGATCGCCGACGAAGACGCGCTCGATCGGCCGCACGTCGTTGTTGTCGGCCGCCCCGATCAGGTCGAGATAGGTGGCGTTGGCGTAGAACACGCGACCCGATTGGTCGGTGACCACAATGCCGTCGAAGGCGTTGTCGACCACCGCCTTGAGCAGCGGATTGCCTTGCGCGCGGCCGGAAAATTGCAGGATACCGGAGGCCATGGCGAATAAACCGGCCACGCCGATGGTTCCGAGCGTGGCCAGCAACACCAGGATATAGGTGCCACCGGAGTGCGGCTCGACATAGAGCAAGCCGCCGGCCGCCACGATCAGCGCCAGCGCGACCAGCAGCACCAAGCCGACCGAGCCCGAGCGCGGGGCGCTCTGACTTTTGTCGAACGCCTGCCGCCCAAGTCCGCGAACTTGCCGGTCGTTGCGGTCCGGGGCCTGCGCTGCGGGTTCCTGGCCTGCCATGACTCCTGAGTGCCTTAAGCGGGCCTATGGGCGCAAGAGCCAGTCTACGGCAATCCCATGCTTTGAATAATTGAGCTTTATTGTGGTTTCCGGACGACCGCCCGGCGCAGCCGCATGACATAGCCGATCACTTCGGCCACCGCCTTGTAGTGCTCGATCGGGATCGCCTGGTCGACCTCGACGGTGGCGTGCAGCGCGCGCGCGAGCGGCGGGTTCTCGACGATCGGGATGGAATATTCCGCGGCCACTTCCTTTATTTTCATGGCCACCGCATCGACGCCCTTGGCGACGCAGACCGGCGCCACCATGCCGCGCTCGTATTGCAGGGCGACCGAGTAGTGCGTCGGGTTGGTGATGATCACCGCGGCCTTCGGCACATTGGCGATCATGCGCCGGCGCTGGCGGGTCTGGCGCACCTGTTTCATCTTGCCGCGGATGACCGGATCGCCCTCGCTCTGGCGGAACTCCTCTTTCAATTCCTGCAGCGACATTTTTTGCCGCTCGTACCACTGCCGGTATTGGAACAGGTAATCGGCGAGCGCCACCACCGCCATGATGGCGACCACGGCGCCCATCAGTTTCAGCGCCAGCGTCTTGGCGAGGGGGAGTACCGCACCGAGATCGGTGCGCTCGAGCGCCATGATGCGGCCGCGTTCGGGCCACATCAGTACAGTGAGCACCGTGCCGACCAGCAGCAGCTTGATCAGGCCTTTGGCGAAATTGGCTAACGCCTGCGCCGAGAACAGCCGCTTGAAGCCAATGGCCGGCGATATCTTGGACAATTTGGGCGCCAACGCTTCGAGCGACCACACCAGCCGGTGCTGGATCAGGTTGCCGCCGAGCGCGGCCAGCATCAGTAGCAGAAACGGAATGGCGACGGCTGCGATTAGTTCAACGCCGATCTTCTGGAACAGTCGCGGCAGCGCCGGCCCGTCCATACTTATGACGTGCGCGTTGGCGATGAGCCCGCGCATGGAGGCGGCGAGCTCGGAACTCATGCCGCTGGAGAACGCCATCAGGACTAGCGTCGCGCCGGCGACGATGAACCAGGTATTGACCTCCTGGCTCTTGACCACATCGCCGCGCCGGATCGCCTCGTCCAGGCGCTTTTGCGTCGGCTCTTCCGTTTTCTGGGAGTTGTCGGGTTCGCTATCGGCCATGTGCGTTCAAGCGTGCGGTGCCAGGGACCCGAGCACGCCTTCCATGTAACCGACGAAGGTGCCCATCATGGCGCCGATCACCAACAAAAGCAGCAGCAGGCCAAGCAGGATCGACAGCGGCAGGCCAATGAAGAACACCTGCATTTGCGGCATCAGCCGCGACAGGACGCCCAAGCCCAGATTGAACAGCAGGCCGAACACCAGAAACGGCGCCGAGAGCTGAATGCCGATGCGGAACGCGGTCGCCGCGATGCGAACGACGTGCTGGGCGGCGTCGCCGACCAGCGGCATCTCGCCGGGCTGGAAGATCGTATAGCTGTCGTTCATCGCCGCGATCACCAGATGATGCAGATTGGTGGCGAAGATCAGCATAATGCCGAGCAGGGTTAGGAAATTGCCGACCAGCATGCCCTGCTGGTTCTGCGTCGGGTCGATGGCGGTCACGAAGCCGAGGCCCAGTTGCTGGGCCACCACGGAGCCGGCGACCTGCAGCGCCGAGATCGCCAGCCGCGCGGTCAGGCCGAGCACCGCGCCGATCACGAGTTCCTGGAACAGCATGGTCAGCAGCGGCGGCAGCGACGTGAGATCGATCGTGTAAGCCTTTTGATGCGACGGCAGCAGGACGGCGGTGAGCACCAGCGCGATGGTCAAGCGCACACGCGCGGGCAGGTTTAATTCGCCGACGCCCGGCAGCAGCATGACCATGGTGCCGACGCGCGCGAAGGTCAGCAGAAATGCTGCCGCCAGCACCGGCAAGAATGAAACATCGACGCGCATAATATTTAACCGCTGACGATGCGGGCGGCGATCCGTAGCATCTCCGCGTGCAGCCGCTCGGCCATGAACGGCAGCGCGATCAGCAGCGATATGAAGATCGCCAGGATTTTCGGCACGAAAGCGATGGTCATTTCCTGGATTTGCGTGACCGCCTGCAGCAGCGAAATCGCCACGCCGACCGCGAGCCCCACCAGCATGACCGGGCTGGCGACAACGATGAGCGTGTAGATCGCGTCGCGCGCGACGTCGAGAACTTCCGATCCGGTCATCTGCACTCTCCGCCGTCGTCCCCGCGAAGGCAGGGACCTAGTACACGCAAGCCTTGAAATTGTCCGTCCAACGTTTACCGTCCGTGTTTACTGGATGCCCGCATTCGCGGGCATGATAACCGTCAGATCGGCATCTTCATGATTTCGTCGTAGGCCGCGATCACCTTGTCGCGCACCGCAACCACGGCATCGACGGCAACCTGCGTTTCCGCGACCGCCGTGACCACGTCGACCATATTGGACTTGCCGCTGACCATGGCTTGCGTCTGCGCGTCGGATTTTTTTCCCGTTTCCACGACCGAACCGATCGCGTCCTTGAGCAAGGAGGCAAAGCTGTTCTCGCCGCTTGCGGCGGCGGCGCCCGGCATGCCGGCGAGCGCGCGCGAGGGATCGGTGGTGAGGCGCGCAATGTTGGCGTAGGCGCTGGCAGCGGCGAGCGGTGAAGCCATTTTCATTTAACCTTCAGGTTTTGAGGATGTCGATGGTGCGCTGGAGCATACGGCGCGTGGCGCTGATAACGTTGATATTGGCCTCGTAGGAGCGCTGGGCCTCGCGCATGTCGGACATTTCCAGAAGCGCATTGACGTTGGGATATTTGACGTTGCCGTTCTTGTCGGCGGCCGGATGGCCGGGTTCGTATTTCAAGCGGAATTCGGACGTGTCGACGCGCGGCTTGCCCATCTCCACCAGTTGTACGTCGAGGGTGCGATCGACTTCGGTTTGAAAGCTCGGAATCTTGCGCCGGTACGGCTCGGCGCCGGGAGAGGTCGGCGTCGAATCCGCGTTGGCGATGTTCTCCGAGATGATGCGCATGCGGCCGGCTTGCGCGCGCAGGCCAGAGGCCGCGATTGCCATGGTCTTGAGAAAATCCAAGGTCGGTCTCCTTCTATTCGGCGCAGCGGCGGAACGCGCGGCGTAACATCAGCTCTTGCCGAGCGCGGTTTTGATCAGACCGAGACTGCGCACGTAAAGCGCGCTCACCGCCTGGTAATCCATCTGGTTGGCCGCGACTTTCATCATCTCTTGCTCGAGGTTCACCGCGTTGCCGGTCGGGCGCACCTCGTAAGCGGTCTCGCTTTGGGCGCGGAATGTCGTATCGCCCTGCCCGATCCCACCGATGTGGCCGGACGCGGTGCGCGCCAGCGAAACGGTCATCAGCGGCGGCGCGGTTCCGTCAGGCCCCGCAGCCGGCGTCTCGAATTTCGGCGCCGCCAGATCTTTGGCGCGGTAATTCGGCGTATCGGCGTTGGCGACATTCTCGGCCAGTACGCGCTGGCGCTCCTGCGCCCATTGCAGCCGGGTTCGCAGCATGGACAGGATCGGGAGATCGGTGATCGCCATGGGCCAATCCTTAAAATTCGCCGGTCGCGGCAGCGCCGCGCTAGGCAGACTTTGCCGGGCGTATGGTTAATGGCAGGTAAAAAGATAGGGCCGGAACGGCCCGCCGCGGGCGGCGTTTACCCAGTCAGCAATGCTTAATTGCCGGTGGGATGGCAAAACGTCTAATATTTGTTAATGCTCTGTTAGTATTCCGGGCGGCAAATTGTGCTTTACGGAATTAACCATTTGGGCGATTCCCGCCTGATGCGCGGCGGCACGAAGTACGGAGCGTATTGATGTTCGAGACCCTCCTCGGCTCGGAGATACCGCTGGCTGCGAAATTCTTTATCGCATTTGCGGTAGTGCTCGCGCTGATCGGATTGACCGCCTGGCTGGTGCGCCGTTTCGGCGCCAACCGCCTGGGCGGCGCCGCGCGCGGACGTCAGCCGCGGCTGGCGGTGATCGATGCCGCCACCGTCGACGGCCGCCGCCGCCTGGTGCTGATCCGCCGCGACAATGTCGAACATCTGCTGATGATCGGCGGCCCCACCGACCTCGTGGTCGAGCCCAATATCGTGCGCGCGACCGGCGGTGTCCGCGACGCTGCGCGCGAACCGGCGCGCGCAAGCGAGCCCGCCGCGCGGCAAAACTCGAACGGCGAAAGCACTTGGCCGCTGCAGCCGGTCAGCGAGCCGACGCCGGTCCCGACGCCGCGCGCCTCCCGTTCGTCCGCGACCGAAGAACCTTGGCTGCCGCCGGAGCCCGGTGCACGGGCGCGCCCGGCCGACAGCCTCTCGGGGCTCGCCGCCGAGCTGTCGACTCGGCTCAATCCCCCCGAGGTCGCAGCCCCCGCGCCGCGCAGCGAACCGGCGCCGCGTCCGAGTGCCGCTCCGGTGGTGGCGCCGCCGGTCGAACCCGCTGCCACGCCGCAGACCGATCACAACCTCGCCGAGATGGCGCAACAGCTCGAAGCCGCGCTGCGTCGTACGCCCATGCCGGAAAGCCGTCCGCCGGTGACCGATCCGCTTGCCGGCGCGCCGGCGAAAGCCGCGTTGCCGCGCGATTTCAAGCCGCGCCTCGAGCCCAGGTTCGAACTCAACCGCGAACCCAAAATCGAGCCGAAGATCGAGCCCGCGGCGGGCAAGGGAGCTTTCGACAACCTCGAAGAGGAGATGGCCAGCTTGCTGGGCCGTCCTTCAGGAAAGACGTGACAGACGTTTCCGACCGCCGTGTCCGTCTTGTGACGGTGGCGATCGGAGTAGCCGGACTGATCGCCGCGGCGACGACGCCCGCCGGCGCGCAGGATATCAGCGTCAATTTCGGGCAAGGCAGCGGGCTGACCGAGCGCGTGATCCAGCTGATCGCGCTGCTCACGGTGCTGTCGCTAGCGCCGTCGATCCTCGTCATGATGACGTCGTTCACCCGCATCGTGGTGGTGCTCTCGCTTCTGCGCACCGCGCTCGGCACCGCCACCGCCCCGCCCAACGCGGTGATCGTCTCGCTCGCGCTTTTCCTCACCGCCTTCGTAATGGGCCCGGCGCTGCAAAAAGCCTATGAGACGGGCGTGCGGCCGCTGGTCGCCAATCAGATTACCGCCGAGCAAGCCTTCGAGCGCAGCGCGGTGCCGTTGCGCGCGTTCATGCAGAAGAACGTCAACGAAAAGGATCTTAGGCTGTTCGTCGACATGGCGAAGGAAGCCGAGCCCGCCAAGCCCGAGGACATCTCGCTGCGCGTGCTGGTGCCGGCTTTCATGATCTCCGAACTCAAGCGCGCCTTCGAGATCGGCTTTCTGCTGTTTCTGCCGTTCCTGATCATCGATTTGGTGGTGGCTTCGGTCTTAATGTCCATGGGCATGATGATGCTGCCGCCAGTCGTTGTGTCGCTGCCGTTCAAGCTGATCTTCTTCGTGCTGGTGGACGGCTGGTCACTGGTCGCCGGCTCGCTTATCCAGAGCTACGGGACGTAGCGTGCCAAATCCGCACATTCTCGCGCCAGCGGGGATCCAGAAGCACGATCATAATTTCGCGAATGCTGCGCTGGGTTCCCGCTTTCGCGGGGGCGAACGGAGCAATTAGTGCCGTCCGATCGATCCGGTCGGCGTGCGGTCGGGCTTGGGCGGCGGCGCGGCTGGCGTTTCCGGCGGTAGCGGGGACGCGGCGGCATCGGGCTTTGCCGGCACTGCGGATGCGGCCTTTTCGGGCGGCACGGCCTGCGACGAGGGTCCTCGCGGTTTGGCGGGCGCGGCGGGGGGCGGCGCGGCCTGCGAGATCGCCGAGGAATCCGGGTAGCGCTTGCGCATGTCGCCCAGGAAAGATTTCGAGCGAATCGGCCCCGGCGATCTTCTTGGCGATGTCCTGGAACTCCGCGCCGCCGCTGCCGGCCGCCGCGGTCACGATCTCGAAGGCGCGGCGGTCCGGCGTATCCGCCATCTTGGCGGAATATCGCTCGCGGAAGCGCGCCAGCCCGATCGGCTCCTCGCCGATCGAATAGCCGATGGCCGCGCGCAGGATATCGAAGCGTTCGGTCTCGGTGAGCGGCGCGAAATCCTTCCAGCGGTCGCCGTAGAGAATTTCGATCTGCTCGGCGGCGGCGCGCCAGCGCCGCGCCGCCCACAGAATGTCCGAGCGCAGCCGGATCGCCTCGTGGCTGTCGATATTGACGATCAATTCCAGCGCCAGATCGTGGCGGCCAGTATCGGACAAAGCGCGCGCCTCCAACAACAGGCGCTGGTCGCGCAATTCGTTGGACAATTCCGCCGTGCGCGTCGCTTGCAAGGTGGCGATCGCGCGCTGCGGCTTGTGGTTCATGAGATAGATGACGGCGAGGCGGGTCGCGACCTGCGCGCGCGCGCCGCCCTGCAGACGGTGGTCGACCTGGTGCTGCAGCAGCTCGGCGGCCTGATCGAGCAGATCGACCGACACCAGCCGGTCGGCGAGGCGCCGGATCATTTCGTCGCCGCGCCGCCCGATCGGGGTGAGATCGCGATAATCGTAGAACAGGCCGAGCGCCTCGATCGGCGGCAGGGCGTCGCTCTTGCCGCCGAGGAACAGGTTGTCGAAAGTCACCATCGCCTCATCCTGGATCGCGCGGGTGAAATCGGAATTGGGAAACACCTGCAGCGCCACGCGCATGACGTGGAAGGCGGCGCGATATTGGTTGTCCTGGGTATAAAGATGCGCGAGCAGCTTGAGGCCTTCCGTCTCGGTCACGTCCCCGCGCCAGATGGTGGTGAGCGTTTCGAGGGCGGTGATCGTGTTCTTGCGCGGCATGTCGCCGACGGCATAGCGCAGCATAATCTCGCGCAGGCGCGCTTGCGCGGCGGCCTGCCGGTCGGCTGATTCCGCGGCGGCATGGAACATGCGCAGCGCGTCGCCGTTGTGGCCCAAGGCCTCGTCCAGGCGGCCGACCAGCACGTCCACCGCGGGCTCCATCTCGCTCGGCACGCCGATCGATTTGAGCAGGTTGAGCAGACGGTCGGCGCCGTCGAAATCGCGCACCTCGGTGGCCGTTCGCAGCGCCGCGAGCAGCGCCATGCGCTGGAATTCGATCGGCAGAGCGGCAATCGCGCTATCGACGTTCTTGAAACCGGCCTGCGCCTCCGGCCATTTGCCGAGCCGGGCGTCGGCGATCGCACGCCAGACCGGCGCGTCAAGCTGGTTGCCGACGCGCGGATTGGACAATTCCTTGAGCGCCTCCTCGGGCCGATCGAGCATCACGTCGGCGACCCCCTTGAGCACGGTGCCGGTGACATCGTCGGCCGCGCCCTTCTCGGAGAGCGCGACCTCGAGTACGGCCTTGGCCTCCGCCGCCATCTGGCGGGCGAAATAGAAGCGCGCGAGATTGAAGCGCGCCTCCTTCCGGTTGGCTTCCGGCGCCATGGCGGCGATCTGCACCAGTTCCGCCTGCCGGGCGTTGAACTTGGCGGCGCGGTTAAAGGCCCAGAGCTGGGGGTCGAAGCTCAGGCCGCGATAATTGCTGGAGAGCTGCGCCTGGCCGATCGCCGTCGGCGACAACGAGAGCCCTTGCGGCCGGGTGACGGTGATCTTGTCCTCGGCAAGCTCGGCCGCGACGTCGTCAGCGAGCGGCTGCAACACCACGCCGTGGGTGGAGGGCAGCGCGCGCAATTCGACGAAATTTTGCTCCTTCAGGAAGCCGCGCGCCGGACCGAGCGCGGTAACCACCAGCAGCCGGTCGCCGCTGGCGGGGTCGGTGAGGACGTGGATTTTGCGCGGGTTGTCGAACGGAATGACGATGCTGGCGCGGTTTTTACCGACGACATTGCGGGCCATCACCAGCGGCCGGCTCGCCGTCGTGACGGTGTCGCCGATGACGACGATCCAGCCCGAGCCGTCGGCCAACAGGCTGACCACGCGCGGCCGCTCCAGTTTGATGCGCAGGATCGCTTCGCCGTCGGCGCCGCGCGAGAGCGTGACGGCGCGGATTACGCGGCTGGCGTCGACCGAGAGCGCCGCGGGATCGATCTTGGCCGCGCTGTCGAACACCAGCCACAACATGTCGGCGCGCTGGAACACGGCGGCCGGCGTTGCCACCCCGAACGGGAATTCGGCTGACAATGTGTCGCCGGACTGATGCAGTTCGACGACGACCGGCGCGTTCGGATTGGGCGCCGGTCGCTTGGGTTCGGCGATTGCGGGTTTCGCCGGCGGCGGCGGCGTAGCCGGCGCGGCCAGTTTCGGCGCGGGACCAGCCGGCGCAGGCTGTGGCGCGGCCGCGGCCGGTGTCGCCGTTTCCGTTTTTGGCGCCGATGGCGAAGGCTCCGGTTCCGCCGCAGCGGCCGAGGGCGGCTCTGCCGCAGCCTCTTTGGCAGGCACGGTCTCGGGCGGCGCGATGGCCGGTCCGGCTGCGGGCGCTAGCGGCGCCTGCTGGGGCGCGGCGGCGTCGGCCGTCGCGGTCTTGAGCTTGGAGCCGTCGTGGCCGATATCGACCACGATGCTGCGGTCTTCGCGGAAGGTGCGCACCTCCGGCGCGCCGTTGAGCGAGAAAGTGACGGCGGTCGAATCATCCTCGACGTCGGCGTCGATCGAGCGCAAGGTCTTCGGCATCGCCGCGCGCGCGTCCGCCAGATCCCATTTGATCGCCTGGTCGAATTCAAGCGTCAGTTTTCCGTCGGACGTTTCGGGAACGACGTTTGCCACGTCCGGCATGGCGAAGACATAACGCGTGAAAGTCGGTTGGGTCGCGACCTTGACGCGGATCGCCGACGGCTTTTGTGTCTTGACGGTAAAACGCTGCTTGCGCAGCTGGCTTTCGGCGGTCAGCGCGCGGTTTGCCAGTTCCTCGACCACCTCGGGCGGCAGACCGGGCATCAATCCGCTCCACGTCTCCGGCAGCAAATCGATATAGATCCGTTCGGCGGCCGGTATCGAGTTGAGCTTCACTTTCTGCGCCAGCGCGAGGCGGATCGACATGCCGTCGGGATCGACGCGCGCGGCGCTGATATAAGTCGGCGCGCCGGCGTTGAGTCGATCGACCGCGATGGCGACCGGCTTCTTGAACGTCACCACCATGATCGGATAGGTGACCTGGATGGTGGCCGGCACTTCCTTCTCGAAGCGGAAGGCTAGGCGCGCATAGCCGTCGTCGGTCGTGACTTTGACTTCGCCCTTGATGCGCTCTTCGGCCAGCGCGCGGCCGGTAAACGGCGGCGTGAGCACCAGCAGCGCCTGTAGCACCGCGAAAATCGCCAGCGCACCGCGGCCCCATAACCAACACCCCCGCCTGCGCTCGCGCGCGCGGGTCTCCACCGGGCTCAAGGGTGAAGCCGTCATGCAGCCGTTCCAGCCGGCGACAATGCCGGTCGCGCCAGCCTAAGGTTCGGCGTTTAACGTCGCGTTAACTAACGGGCGCTTTTGGCGGCTTAAAAGCCGAAAAACCGGCGACACAAAAGCGGCAAAAAGCCTCGCCAATCGGTCACTTCCGGCGCTCGGTCATGCGCTCAATTACCGTCCGGCTTGGTCTCGATCTTCGGCAGCTGGTCCGGGTTTTGCGACTTGGCATCTACGCTGCGGGCGAGTTCGACGGTAAGCCGCTCGGCCGTTTCTGGCGTCATTTGCGCGAGGATTTCCGACATCTTTGCCGGCTTGATATGGGTCACGACCTCGACCAAAATCTTCATATCGAGACGCTCGAGAATGCGCGCGGCGTCCTTCGACTTCATATTCTCGTACATCGCCACGATGCTGTTGAAACGCTGCTCGTCTGCTTTGTCGCGGACGCCCATGGACGCGTTGACGCGCGCCTCCACGTCCTTGAGCTCGGCGACCTTGGCGTCCAGCCGCTTTTCGGTGACCTTGAGCAGGCTCTCGCGCATTTCCAGTTCGCGGCTGCGCGTGTCGAGCTCCTTGCGGCGTTCTTGCAGGCGGCCGAGCACGGCGCGCTCGCCGGCCGACGCGATGTGGCCCGGTTCCATGGCCACGGTCAGGGTGCCGACTTCCAGCTTGGGCGGGTCCGGCGGTTTTGTGCTGGTCTTGAGCTGCGGACCGCTCGATTTTTCCTCGCCACCGACCGAACCCGTGATGTCGCCGCTGTCGCCGCCAAAATTGAACATTTCCCGCGCCCAAGATTGTTTCGGCTCTTGCGGGCTCTGCGGGGCTTGCCCGTCGGCAACGACGATCTTGGGATATTCGGGCACGCTTTCGCCCGTGGTGACCTTTAAATCTTTCTTGTCGAGGCCTTGCAGCCGCTCGCCCAGCGTGTAGCCGCCATCGAATACCAGGCCCGACACTTTGAGCGCAAATAGCGAGATCGTCGCCAGCAGCACGACCGGGATCAGCCGGAAATCTCGCGCCCAACGGATCATGCGGCAAGGCCGGCCGATTGTCCGCGCAGCCGCGCGCGCGCGCGCTCGGTGAAGGCTTGCGCGGCGGACGCCACCGCCTGCGGGTCGGGCAGTGCGATCGCCTCGTCGGCCTTGCGCGAGGCGCCGACGATGCGGCTGATGCGCGCCAGCAATTCGTCGCCCGCAGCGAGCTGGCGCTCGATGTCGGCGGCGACGCTCTCCGCCCGTTGCAGTTGTGTGCCCAGATTCTGCTCACTTTCGTGCATCGTCGATTTCAAGCCGGCGATCGCACGTTCGGCGATTTCGGTGGCAGTAATCAGTTCGGAAATGGTGGCGCGCAGCGTCTGCTCGTCGGCCTTGAGCAACCGAAGCTGCTTGTTGAGGCGGACGCAATAAAGAATTGTGAGCAGAAGCAAAATCGAGACCATGCTCTCGACCAGATAGCCATAATGATAGCTCACGGCGTCTCCATACGGTTGGTGGGCTCGTCCGCCTTCTCGAACATGGCGAACGTGGTCCGTGGGGTGCGCAAAGGCTTGGTGACCCGTACCGCGACGCGGTCGCCGACTTTGCCCATGCGGCCTTCGGTCAGCGTGATGTCGCCGCAACGCACGGTGACGAGCGCGTCCGGCTTGAGGTCGAGCGAGAGCGTGTCGCCGACGCTGAGCGACATCAACTTGCGCAGCGGCAACCGCTCCTCGTACAGCACGGCGTTGACCGCGATATCCGCCTGGCCAATTTCGGTCGCGAGATGGTCTTCCCAGATCGGGTCGCGGCCAAACTTCTCGCCCATGAACATCTGCAGGAGAACGGCGCGGATCGGCTCGATGGTGGCATAAGGCAACAGCAGTTCGATATTGCCGCCGCGGTCTTCCATGTCGATGCGCAGCCGCACCAATATCGCCGCGTTGGCCGGGCGCGAGATGGCGGCAAAGCGCGGATTGGTCTCGATCCGGTCGATGTTGAACTTGACGGGCGACAGCGGCTTGAAGGCAAGCTCGGCGTCCGCCAGCACGATCTCGACCATGCGCTTGACCAGGTTGGTCTCGATGGTGGTGTAGGGACGGCCTTCCACGCGCACCGCGCTCTGCCCGCGCCGGCCACCGAGCAGCACGTCGATGATCGAATAGATCAGGCTGGAACCGACAGTGGCGAGGCCGAAATTGTCCCATTCCTCGGCCTTGAACACGGCCAGGATCGCCGGCAGCGGGATTGAATTGAGATAGTCGCCGAAACGCACCGAGGTGATGCGGTCGAGCGAGACTTCAACATTGTCCGACGTAAAATTGCGCAACGAAGTCGTCATCAGCCGCACCAAGCGGTCGAAGACGATCTCCAGCATAGGCAGGCGTTCGTACGACACCATCGCCGAATCGATGATGGCGCGGATCCCGGAATTATCGTTCAGCGTGACGTCGGTCAGGCTGAAGCCGAGCATGCTGTCGATTTCATCCTGATTGAGGATGCGCTCGGCGGCGCCCTTGCCGTTCTGGAATCCGCTGCTGGCGTCGTCGGCCATCGCCGCCCACTGGGCGGTGGCCTCATCGGTACCGGGGGTCGCGATCGGTCCGGTGGCGGCCGCCGGTACGGCGGCTTCCTGTTCCAGCGCTACGCCCCATTCGGCGGCCAGCGCGTCTTGATTCACTTCGTCTTTGGCCATCGGTTAGATCGTCACTGAACGACGATTTCCTTGAACAGAACGGCGGTGATGCGGTTGGGCTCGACCGCGGCATTGACCCGGCGGGTCAATTCCTCCTTGAGCCGGTAGAGGCCGGCGGAGCCGTCGAGATCGGTCGGGCGCAACTCGCGCAAATAGGTCTGGAAAGCGTCGAGCACCCGCGGCATCAGCGGCTGAATCTGGGCCACCACTTCGGGATTGGGCACTTCCAGCACGATCTTCACTTTGAGATATTGCGTGCGGTCGCTGCCGACGTTCGACAGATTGACCAGCACGTCGGGCAGATCGACGAAGATCGCGGGCTTGGCCTCCACATGCACGGGCTTTTCGTGCTCGGCGCCCTTGAAGAAATAGAAATAGGCGCCGCCACCGCCGCCGCCGACCACCAGGAGGCCGGCCGCCATGATGATCATCATCTTGAGCGATGGAATTTTGAGCGACGGCAGCTTGAGGAACGAAAATTTGCCTTTTGGCTTTTCCGCTGCGCCTTCTTCGCCCTCTTCGGCCTCGTTCTCGACCTCGTCTTCTTCGTCTTTCGGCTTGGCTGCCATAGTGACCCCGATCGCAACGGACGGGGCCGCATTCGGATGCCCCGAGCGAGACATCGCGGATGCGCGACCCCCGCGCTCCCCTTACGGCCGAAGGTAGGTTGGTATGGTTAACAGATGCTTTCTCAGGTTCCGCCAAGCGGAATCTTTTGCCGGGTAGCGGCGGCAAAACGGCAGTTTTGGCCGCAACGGCCAGCTCCCGGTTTTCAATCAATAGATTGATATTGCTGCATTTTCTAACTTGGCACGGCGGCTGCAAAGACCTCGTCAGCCGCCGGCTTGGGAGAGCTTGGCGCGCGCCTTCGGCAAGGCCGGCCTCGGGAGGGCACGACCTTACTGGATGAGAAGGGGAGAATGCCGATGGACAATGCTGTTCTTGTCGGACTGTCGCGCCAAATGGCGCTCGGCCGCGAAATGGACGTGGTCGCCAACAATATCGCGAACCTCAACACTACCGGCTTCAAAGCCGACGGTTCGATCTTCGAGGAATATCTTTCCGGCGCCGCCGGCAGCGGCCAGGGCGGCGGCGGCGTGAGCTTCGTGCTCGACCGCGGCGTTTGGCACGACATGAGCCAGGGCTCGATCGAGCGCACCGGCAATTCGCTCGACGTCGCCATCGACGGCAAAGGCTTCATGGTGGTGCAGACGCCGAACGGCGAGCGCTACTCTCGCAACGGTTCGCTGCAGATCAGCCCCACCGGCCAGCTGGTGACCAGCGACGGTTATCCGGTGCTCGGCGACGGCGGCCCGATCACGCTGCAACCGACCGACCGGCAAGTCTCGATCAGCCGCGACGGCACGATCAGCGTGCGCGAAGGCGCTTCGAAAGTGGATTCGGCGCGCGGCAAGCTGCGCATGGTCACTTTCGCCAGTCCTCAGCAGTTGAAGAAAGACGGCGCCGGCGCCTTCAGCGCGCCCGCCGGCGCGCAGCCGCAACCGGCGACGACCGGCGCCTTCATTCAAGGTGCGGTCGAGAAATCCAACGTGCGCGGCGTCGTCGAGATGTCGCGCATGATCGAAATCACCCGCAGCTACACCAATATCTCGGCCATGTTGCAACAGCAGAACGATCTCAGCACGTCGGCGATCGACAAGCTCGCCGAAGTTCCGGCTTGACGTTGAAAGGGAGTTGAATCCATGCGCGCACTCAGCACAGCATCGACCGGCATGATGGCGATGGAGCTCAATGTCCAGGTCATCGCCAACAATCTCGCCAACATGACCACCACCGGCTACAAGCGCCAGCGCGCCGAATTCCAGGATCTCTTGTACGATCACGTCAGCCGCATCGGCACGCAAACATCGGCGCAGGGCAATATTCTGCCGGTCGGCATCGATCTCGGCTCCGGCGTCAAATCGGTCGGCACGCCGCGGCTGATGACGCAAGGCACGCTGTCACAGACCGGCGGCACGCTCGACGTCGCGATCCGCGGCGACGGCTTCTTCAAGATTCAGCTGCCCGACGGCACCTACACCTACACGCGCGACGGCTCGTTCCAGATGGACGCCACCGGCCGCATCGTCACCGCGCAGGGCAATGTCGTGCAGCCCGCGATCACGATCCCGCAGAACGCCACCGGCTTGACCATCAACGCGCAAGGCCAAGTCTCGGTAATTCCGCAAGGCACTACGACGCCGCAGATTCTCGGCCAGCTCACGCTCACCCGCTTCATCAACCAGGCCGGTCTGCTGCCGGTCGGCGACAACATGTACCAGGAGACGCCGGCCTCCGGCACGCCGATCGACGGGCTGCCCTCGACCGACGGCGCCGGCGACATTCAGCAGGGCAGCCTGGAACAGTCGAACGTCGATTCGGTCACCGAAATCACCAATCTGATCGCCGCGCAACGCGCCTACGAGATGAACGGCAAGGTGATCACCGCTGCCGACCAAATGCTGCAATCGACGTCCGCCCTGATGCGCTGAGGCAAAACCATGATCCGCAAACTCATCCTCGCCGCCACCGCCCTGCTCGCGCTGGGCGCCGCCGCCAACGCCGATCCGCAACGCCCCAGGCTCAAGGCGGAGGCGACAGTCACCGGCAGCGTCGTGCGCGTCAGCGATCTGGTCGAAAACGCCGGCATCATCGCCAAGGTTCCGATATTCCGCGCGCCCGATCTCGGCGCTACCGGCACGGTGTCGGCCGAATCCGTGGTCGAGGCCGTGCGCGCGCATGCGCTGATCGGGCTCGACACCGGCGACGTCAGCGAAGTGGTAGTGACGCGCGCCAGCCGCACCATTCCGGCGAAAGACATCGAGGACCGCGTCGCGCAGGCGCTGTCGGCGCAATACGCGCTCGGCCCGGTCAAGGACATCCAGGTGACGTTCGACCGCGAGCTGCGCAGCCTGCAGGTTGAGACCACTGCTAAAGGCGAACCGCGCATCGGCTACCTCAATTTCGACAGCCGCAGCGGACGCTTCGACGTCACGCTCGACCTACCGACCGGCGCTACCACGCGCGGCACGCTGCGGCTTTCCGGCCGCGCGGCTGCGACCGTCGAAGTGGTGACGCTCGCGCGTTCGGTCGAGCGCGGCGAGGTCATCAAGAGCGGCGACGTGGTACTCGAGCGGCGCCCGCGCGCCGAGATCGGCCGCGACGTCGTCGGCAGGCTATCGACCAAGCGATCGGCTTTGCCGCGCGCGGCGCATTGCAGCCGGGCAAGCCGTTGCGCACCGCCGATCTGATGAAACCGGAATTGGTCCAGCGCAACGAAACGGTGACGCTGGTCTATCAGGTGCCCGGCATCACGCTGACGGTGCGCGGCAAGGCGGTCGAAGGCGGCGCCGAAGGCGACGTGATCGCAGTGCTCAACGAACAATCCAAGCGCACGGTGCAAGGCGTGGTGGCCGGCCCCGGCCGCGTCATCATTAGCACCGGCACGCCGCGGCTCGCCGCCAATCTGCAGCCCGGACGCGTGAGACGGGAATGTGAAAGCGTAACGTCGCGTGGTCGTAATCGATGCCCAAATGTAACGGCGCCGTCGCGCCATTTGTGAAAGTGATGTCGATGAACGTCATCAAACTGACGCGTCACGCGGTCCTGGCCGCGCTCACGGCTTCGCTGCTCTCGAGCTGCGCGGCTTTCGACCGGATCAAGAACATCGGCCAGCCGCCGCCGCTTGCTTCGGTCGACAATCCGACTACGCGGCCGGGCTACAAGCCGGTGCAGATGCCGATGCCGGCGGCGCAGCCGGCCTCCTACAATCCCAATTCGCTCTGGCGCAACGGCTCTCGCGCTTTCTTTAAGGACCAGCGCGCGCACCAGATCGGCGACATCCTCACGGTCACGGTCAACATCACCGACAAAGCCAATCTCTCCAACGAGACGCAGCGCACGCGGACCACAACGGAAGATTCCGGCATTACCAATTTCTTCGGTAAGCCCAAAGTGCCAATCATGAATACCCCGACACCGACCCGCGTACTCACGACCGAACTCGAACATCGTCTGCCGACGGCAAGGGCAGCATCAACCGCTCGGAAGCGCTGCAGACCAACGTCGCCGCGGTGGTGACGCAGGTGCTGCCCAACGGCAACTTAGTGGTCGAGGGCAAGCAGGAGATCCGCGTCAACTTCGAGATCCGCGAACTGATCGTCGCCGGCATCGTGCGGCCGGAGGACATTCAGAGCGACAACACGATCGACTCCACCAAGATCGCGCAGGCGCGCATCGCCTATGGCGGGCGCGGTCAGGTCACCGACATCCAGCAAGACCCGTACGGCCAACAGCTGATGCAGGTCCTGCTGCCGTTCTAATACTTGATTGGCCTCCCCCTGCAAATGGGGAGGTCGCCCGCCGCAGCGTAGCGAAGGCGGGCAGGTGGGGGGTCGTTGCGTATCCCCGGTGGTTAGTAGGCGTGACGTCTTTGTTAGTGCTGCCCGAACGACCAGTTGAGTTTGTGAGCTCCCGCGCCGTTTTTCGCCTCGCGAGCGAAAACGGCGTCAACGCCGCGGCCTCCGGAGGCTCCCCAGCCGGAGGCCGCGTGCGTTTTTAGGGGCGAAGGTCAAGCCCAAACGAAAAATGGTCGTTTGAAAATTGAAACGAGGATGCGGGCACAAATTTTCTCCGCCTCATCCTGAGGACCGCGCGAAGCGCCCGTCTCGAAGGATGCAGGCGGCCTCATGGTTGGAGACGCGCCCTGCGGGCGCTCCTCACCATGAGGATCGAGAACCCTCAATCGTCCCGATAAATCCGCTCGCGCCGTTCGTGGCGCTCCTGCGCTTCCACCGAGAGCGTCGCGATCGGGCGCGCTTCCAGGCGGCGCAGCGAGATCGGCTCGCCGGTCTCCTCGCAATAGCCGTAGGTGCCGTCGTCGATGCGGCCGAGCGCCTCATCGATCTTGGCGATCAGCTTGCGCTGACGGTCGCGCGCGCGCAGCTCGATGGCGCGGTCGGTCTCCGATGACGCCCGGTCGGCGAGATCGGGGTGGTTCTGGTTTTCTTCCTGCAGATGTAGCAGCGTTTCCTTGGCCTCCTTCAGGATGTCCTCCCGCCATGCGAGCAGCTTCAAGCGGAAATAGTCCCGCTGGCGCTCGTTCATGAACGGCTCCTTGTCGGACGGCCGGTACGTTTTGGTTTTAGCCAACATCCCACTGAACTCCCTGTCTTCTTATATTCTTGAACGAGAAGTCCACCCTCCCGGTGCGGCAGGCTTATATACGGGCGATGGCCGGCGGACAACATCCGAGTAAGGTTCGCGTATTCAGAAGATTTGTGCGACTGTTCAATGACTTGGGCTGGATGCCGGGAAAAGCAGGCCGGCCGCGCAGACGGCCGACTGAGCATTTTTGAACAGTACGGCGATACAGCCCTAGCGCACGCCGGCCTTGGCCAGTTCAACCGCCACGCGCAAGTCGATCTCGCCCAAGACCATGTCGAGGCCGGGATCGCCGGTTTGCTCGCCGAGGCCCTCGGCCGCGACCTTGAGGCGCGAGAGCATCGAACCGTCAATGCTGCCGTCGAGCAATGTGAGCTTGAGCGTATCGAGCACGTCGAGCGCTTTGCGGCCTTTGGCCACCGCGCGTTTCTTGCGCTCGCGCGGATCTTCCATGCCCTGCAGCGCGATCAGCGCGTCGACCGTGGAAACCGCTCGCAGCGAACTTGCCGCGGCGGTATTGCGGGGCGTCTCCTGCTCGCTGACGGTGAAGGCGCCGCCGGCGCTGCGCCGCACACTCGCCGGCGCCGAGGCAAGCGCCGAGCCGTTCGTTCCGTGAATGCGCATCGCTGAAAACCCCAACCGAAACGTCGTCGGTCCCCGAATACCTTAAACCTGAACGTTTATGGTTAATCCCGAGTAAAAATGCCGGCAAAACTTGCCGCCTGATACCTTTCCTGCCGGTCCGCCGGCCCTGCGTATCGGGCGCGCCGAATCAAAAACGCCAGCATCGTCAGAGTCTTGAGTCATTCGCCCGTGTTGGCACGGCGTTCGCATAGGAGATGACAGTCAACCGTCACATTGGGGAGCAGTGATGACGAGGACGTTGCGAGCCGCAATTCTGGCCGTGCTTATGACCGCGTTCGCGACAGCGACCGCGGGCGCCACCTCGCGCATCAAGGACCTCGCCAATATCGAGGGCGTGCGGCAAAACCAGCTTATCGGTTACGGCCTGGTGGTCGGCCTCAACGGCACCGGCGATACCCTCAATAACATTCCCTTCACCAAGCAATCGCTCACCGCGATGCTCGAGCGCCTCGGCGTCAACGTGCGCGGCCAGACGCTGCGCACCGGCAACGTCGCCGCCGTGATGGTGACCGCCAATTTGCCGCCGTTCGGCACACAAGGCACCCGCATCGACGTCACCGTCTCCGCGCTCGGCAACTCAAAGAGCCTGCAAGGCGGCGTGCTGCTGGTCACCCCCCTGCTCGGCGCCGACGGCAACGTCTACGCGGTCGGCCAGGGCTCAGTCGCGATCGGCGGCTTCCAGGCCGAGGGCGAGGCCGCCAAGATCGTGCGCGGCGTGCCGACGGTCGGCCGCATCGCCAACGGCGCGCTGATCGAGCGCGAGATCGAATTCAACCTCAACCGGCAGAGCCAGTTGCGCATGGCGCTGCGCAATCCGGATTTCACCACCGCCAAGCGCATCGCCGCCGCCATCAACGACTTCATCGGCTCGCCGACGGCCGAGCCGCTCGACCCGGCCACCCTCGGCATCACCGTTCCCGAGCAATACCGTGGCAACGTGATCTCGCTGCTCACCGAGATCGAGCAGCTGCAGGTCGAGCCCGACCAGGCGGCCAAGATCGTGATCGACGAGCGTTCCGGCATCATCGTAATGGGCCGCGACGTGCGCGTGTCCATGGTGGCGGTGGCGCAAGGCAATCTCACGGTCACCATCACCGAGTCACCGCAAGTGAGCCAGCCGACGCCGTTCTCGCGCGGCGGCGGCACGCGGACGGTCCCGCGCACCAGCATCGGCGTGCAGGAGGACGGCAAGAAGCTCGCGCTGGTCAAGGACGGCGTATCGCTGCAACAGCTGGTCGATGGGCTCAATTCGCTCGGCATCGGTCCGCGCGACCTGATCGCCATCCTGCAGGCGATCAAGGCGGCGGGCGCGATCCAGGCCGACATCGAGGTGATGTGATGGCGAGCGCCATTCCATCGGCCGCACCCGGTCTGAGCGCCCTCGATCTGCTCACCGTCAATCCGCCGGCCGGCGGCAAGCTCGCCGCGGGTAAGTACACTGCCGGCGGCAAGGACCGGGCGCACGCTGCGGCGCAGGATTTCGAGGCGGTCTTCCTCAACTCTATGTTCCAGCACATGTTCACCGGCATCGACGGCGAAGGCCCGTTCGGCGGCAGCGGCGCCACCGGCGTCTGGCGCTCGGTTCTCACCGATCAATACGCCAAGTCGATCGCCAAGGCCGGCGGCATCGGCATCGCCACTCAGGTTTACAAAAGCCTGATGGCGCACCAGGAAATGCGCCCGTGAGCGCGCAGCCGGCCGCCACGCTGCCAATCGCCAGCGTCGGCGAGGCCGCGCGCATTATCGCTAATTTGAATGCGGTGCTCGACCGCTTGATGGCGACGGTCGACGAAGAGACCGCGCATGTGCGCGCCGGCCGATTGGCCGAAGCAGCTGCGCTCGCCGAGAACAAAACCGAACTCGGCCGCAGCTATGCCATAGAAAGCGAGCGCGTGATGGCCGCCCGCGAACTGATCGCCCGCTCGATGCCCGATGCGCTCGCTGCGCTGCGCAAGCGGCACGCCGCGTTTCAGGCCGCGCTGCAGACCAATCTGACGGTGCTGGCGACCGCGCATGCGGTCTCCGAAGGCATCATCCGCGGCGTCTCGGGCGAGCTTGCGCGCAAGCGGACGCCTTCGACCTACGGCGCTTCCGGCCGCGCCAACGCGCCGACCGCCAAGTCGAGCCAGCCGCTGGCGTTCAACCGTACGCTCTAAGCCGCGGCGTCATTCGTTCGCTCGGAACAAAACTGCGTCGCGACATCGCCATAAAACGTAGCCGGCCCAACATGATTGAGGCGGCATTCCAGATCAATCCATACTTCGCCACCCATGTCCGTCCAGCTCCTGCAAAAACTAAAGTCTTCGCTGAGGTAAGTTCCAGTTTCGGAGTCGATGATGCATTGAAACGATGCGACCGATTTGTACTATTCGCCAGCGCACCTGTGATTGAGTGCTCGTGGCGGAATTGCAGCGATGAATAATACTGGCACTTCTTTTCAAGCGTACAGCGCCTTATCATTAAAAAACCGGTTCCCGCATAATGTACGCGAGAAAATCCATTTACAGCCGCAATATTATCTGGGTTTTCTGTCTCAACCACATAGTCCACCCCCGCCGATTGGGGGTTGAGCCTTTTTTTCCTCAACGACTTTTCGTATTCGCAGCCGCTACATTGGCCCGAGCGCGCGTGATAAGGGCGTCGTCGTCGCGAAGTTTGATTGTTAGTTTGACATTCGGATATGCGCGCAGCGCGCCCTGAAGTTTGAACATCGAAGCATAGTAAAATATCGAATGCTGGCCGCCGATACACGGGGTCCAACCATGAGCTTGATAGGCTCAGTCATCGATAATATTTTTCGTTGAGCCTCAGCCGCATAAAAATGCGGTCGCGCTAAATGCGCATTTGCGGCCTATGATCGATATGGTTAATTTTTAGTTAATGCGCGTTCTTTCGCGAATCAGGCGCCACTTCGGAATCACGTCCTATACCAAATTGCGTTACCCGCGACCCATCTGCAACGTTGCAGCCGGTTTGTAACGCCTGTCCAGGTGCTGATTTGACTCACCTTTACGGTGCAACCATCCCGGCGAAACGCCGATTAACATGAGTCGTGATTTCTGAATTTGGATGTTACGCAACAAACTCGAGACCTTATCGGACCGGCTCTTTGTGGTTCGTTAACCATGATAGCTGACCTTCCAAGATGAAAGTTCGAGAGGTAATGGGGATGTGCGGTATTGCCGTTGCGATTGACTGGGAAGGGGCCGAAAGCGCCGTGGGGCGGTTAGTTGCCGGCATTCTCCATCGTGGCGACGTTACCGATCCCGTGATCTCACCCAGACGCAACACGGCAATGTGCACGCGACGCCTACGGATCGTCGATGCCGAACATGCCATTCAGCCACAATCATCTCCCGACGGCCGGATCCTGATTTCGCTCAATGGCGAGATTTATAACCACGGCGAATTGCGCGCCGAACTCGTTCAACTCGGCGCAACCTTCAAAACCGAATCCGATACGGAAGTGCTAGCGGCTGCGTTGCAGATCTGGGGGATCGAAGCCCTGCGACGTCTGGTCGGCATGTTTGCCTTCGTCGCGGTTGACGTCAGGACCGGTGATTTTCTCGCCGTCCGCGATCCGTTTGGCGTTAAGCCGCTTTATCTGGTCAATATCGGGTCGGGCTACCTCTTTTGTTCGGAAATCCGGCCACTGCTGTCGGCTGCCGAAACCGGCGACGTGATGCTGCTGCCGCCAGGCTATGTGCTGACACGGACGAAGTTGTTGCCGTATGTCTCGGCGCTTGCCGCACCGTCTGCTCCGCCGGTATTGGACCGCCATGAAAACCTCGACCGGCTGCTCAGTGAAGCGGTCTCTAGAAGGTTGCCTCCCGGCCTTCCCGCCGCGATTCTGTTTAGCGGGGGCATCGACAGCACTCTGATCGTGCATTACGCACGACGGTTTCGCCCGGAAACGCCAGGATACTTTCTCGGTGATCGAGGCGCTCCAGATTACGAATATGCCGCGCGCTATGCGGATCAGACCGGATTAGATTTCCGGCTCGTCCCTTTCTCGCCACACGGGGCGGAAACGGCTGCGCTTATCGATGACGTCGTTGCAGTTACCGAAGCTTTTGAGCCCTCGGTCGTCCGCAGCGGTCTTTGTTCTTTTCTCGTCGCAAGCGCAATCCATGCGGACGGCTTTCGGGTCGCACTGTGCGGCGAAGGAGCAGATGAGCTCTTCTGTGGTTATCGGCCACTTGAGTTGGCATTTGCTGAGGGGCGAGAGTTCGGCGATCCCGTCCGGGACCAGTGCCTGTCGCTGATGCACCGGACGTGCTTGCAACGCGTCGACCGCGGCTCGATGCATTTTCAGATCGAAACGCGCGAACCGTTTCTCGATCCTTCGATCGTCCGTTACGCAATGGCGCTTGATGCCACGACGTTAGTCAAGGAGGTGCACGGCGAACCGATGGGCAAAATGCCTCTGCGCCAACTCTACGATCTCTATCCCGATCAATTGCCGCGGTTGATCCGCGACCGCCAAAAAATACCGTTCAATGAGGGCGCCGGCTTCGATGTAAGCCAGAACGAGTCACCCTGGTTGACGCTGGCTGAAACCACGATCTCGGACAGCGAACTCACCGATGGTAGGCGCGAATTTGCGCCCTTCGGTGTATCCACCAAGGAAGAGTTGCTCTATATTCGCAAACTGGCGCAGCATATGGATATTTTACGCGTGCCGCACCTGCGCGGTCGGGCCACGATACGGTTCCCGAATATTCCACGTATTATGGACAAGCTTAAAGCCTACGCCGCCTGACGTTTGCCGGCGTTGTCATGATTCCAAATTTTCCCCGACGGGCTATCGGTACTAATCGCTGCGTATCTTCATGCCGTTCCAGATTATGGCTGAGCCCCACTTAAGCCGTCGTCGGGACCGACAAGCCGGTCACCGCATCGATCTGGCTGCCGTCCGCCAGCGTGATGATATTGGTGTTGGTATTGAGATAGGCGCCGCCGCCCATCTGAACAATCGACGCGGGATCCACGTATTTCGCCCCGGTGGTCGTATCGTATTGGGTGCCATCCGGCATGGTCATGATGTTATTGACGGTGTCGATCGTCGTGCCGTCCGGGAAATAAATAAAGGGCGCCAGCGGGTTGGCGGGCTTCGCCGGCTGCTGCGACAGTTGATCCAACGCGGCTTGCAACTTCTTCGCCGTTGCCTGCTGCTGATTGGTCGAAGCGATTTGCGCGAATAGGCTGCCTGTGTTGGTGACGTTGGATTGTGAAATCGTCGCTAGGGCGTTTGCGGTGTTCGAGCTTTGACTAAGAAAGGAGCTTATACTGCCGTTGCCGCCGGCGTTGTCCAGCATGCCGAGCAGGCCGCCTTCGTTTTGTTGGTTTTGGATCGCCGTCATCGTGTCGGCGATCCAATTCGGCGTCGGGCTCGTGCTGAAAAGCGACGAGTACGAATTTCCGGCAGTCGCAGAACCGATAACCGAGGTCATTTGGCAATCCTTACAAGGTAAATTTTACGGCGAGACGGTTAAAAAAGATTACCTGTTAACGGCTTTACAAAACTGAAATCGGGCGTCCGCCTTGCCCATTTTTGCGGCGGAACAGCAGGGTTTTGGCATGTTTCTCGGCAAAAACTCGCTTCCAAATTACATAAAACTGCAGCGATTGCGTTATGCAAGCTACGATCCATTAACCATACAATTTTACGGGCCATTTGGAGTCCTGTGCGATGACATTGCCGATCCAACGGATCGGCACGTGTAGCTGGCCAGTACGGCTTAGTCACCAGAAAGGTACCTTAAGATGTCTGACATCGTTCTCTCGGCTGGTGTTCGTTCGAACCTGCTGAATTTGCAGCAGACTTCGGATCTGATCACCCAAACTCAAGAAAGGCTGGCGACGGGCAACAAGGTCAATTCGGCCCTTGACAACGCCATCAGCTTCTTCACCGCGCAAGGCCTCAACACCCGCGCCAACGACCTGAGCGCCCTTCTGGACTCCATGTCTAACGGCATCAGCACAATTCAGGCCGCTAACAACGGCATTACGTCGATCACCAAGCTCGTGCAATCGGCGCAGGCCCTCGTTAGCCAGGCCCAGCAGGCCAACAACACAACGACGCAGGCGACGCTTTCCAGCCAGTTCAACAGCCTGCTGACCCAGATCGGCCAGCTCGCCGGCGACTCGAGCTTCAACGGCGTCAACCTACTTGGCGGTAGTTCACTCACCATCACGCTGGACGAAACGGGCAATTCGACCGTCTCCGTGACCGGCGTCAACTACACCAACGCCAACGCGGCGCCGCTGAGCATCGCCAACGCGACCAACAATTGGGCCGGCGCCTCGGATATCACCGCAGCATCGACAGCTCTGAGCACTGCGCTCACTACGCTACAGTCTAAGTCGCAGGCCCTCAGCGCCAGTCTGTCGACCGTGCAGATCCGTCAGGACTTCACCAAGTCGACAATCAACACGCTGCAGAGCGGCGCTGACAACCTCACGCTCGCCGACTCCAACACAGAAGGTGCAAACCTTCTCGCGTTGCAGACCCGCCAACAATTGTCGACCACCGCGTTGTCTCTCGCTTCGCAGTCCGACCAGAACGTGCTGCGGCTGTTCCAAAGCTAAGTTTTGTCGATATTGCCGGCGGAAACGGCGGCCTTCGGGCCGCCGTTTTTTTCGTTTTGCTGAATTTATGGTTAACCAATTACTAATCCGGGCAGATTTAACCATCCGTCAACCCTAACAATTCATTATCCGCGCAAGCGATTTGGCGCCTACCCAGGGAAGGAGCTTGCCATGAGTGACATTGTGCTTTCAGCCGGCGTGCGTTCGAATCTTTTGCAATTGCAGCAGACTTCGGACCTGATCACGCAAACCCAGAACCGGCTATCCACTGGCAAGAAGGTCAATTCGGCGCTCGATAACGCCATCAACTTCTTCACCGCGCAGGGCCTCGACACCCGGGCCAACAATCTCAATAGCCTACTGGACTCCATGTCCAATGGCATCAGCACCATTCAGGCCGCCAACAACGGCATTACCGCGATCACTAAGCTCGTTCAGGCGGCGCAAGCTCTGGTCAGCCAGGCGCAGCAGGCCAACAATACAACGACGCAGGCGACGCTTTCCACACAGTTCAATACCCTGCTGACCCAGATCGGCCAGCTCGCCGGCAACTCGGGCTTCAACGGCGTTAATCTGCTCGCCGGCAACACACTGACCGTCAATCTCGACGATACTGGCAATTCGAGCATCAGCGTAGTCGGTGTTGACTACACCAACGCCAATGCCGCGCCGCTGAGCATCGGCAACGCGGCCAACAACTGGGCCGGCGCCTCGGATATCACCGCGGCATCGACGGCTCTGAGCACTGCGCTCACCTCGTTACAGGGCGAGTCGCAAGCGCTGAGCTCCAGCCTATCGACCGTGCAAATCCGCCAGGACTTCACAAAATCGATGGTCACCACGCTGCAGACAGGGTCCGATAATCTTACGCTGGCCGACAGCAATGAGGAGGGAGCGAACCTTCTCGCCTTGCAGACCCGCCAGCAATTGTCGACCACCGCACTGTCGCTCGCCGCACAGGCCGACCAGAACGTGCTGCGGCTGTTCCAAAGCTAAGTTTTATCGATATTTCCGACGAAAACGGCGGCCTTCGGGCCGCCGTTTTTTCGTTTCGCTGAGATTATGGTTGACCGATTATTAATCGGCGCAAATTTAACCATCCGTCAACCCTAGCAATTCATTATCCGCCTGACGCGGCGCGAGGTTTCGACCTTACGCCGCGTCCGCGACGACAAGCTGCCGCAAGGAGCGGCATCGAATGGGCCTCAAGGTCGAACTGAAACCCGGCGAGCGGTTCATCCTCGGCGAATGCCTGGTCACCAACGGCGATCAGCGCACACGGCTACTCATCGAAGGGCAGGCGCCGATCCTGCGCGAGAAGGACATCATGACGCCGGCGCAAGCCGACACGCCGGCCAAGCGCATCTATCTTTGCGTCCAGCTCATGTACACCTCACGCGACGCCAGCTTGCAGCATGGAACCTATTTTGCGCTGATGCGGGACTTGGTGCAGGCCGCGCCTAGTTCCTGGCCGCACATGCAAGAAATCGGCAACTACATCATCACCGGCCAAATGTACAAGGCGCTCAAAAGCGCCAAAGCCCTAATTGCCTACGAGAAGGAGCTGCTCGACCATGCGACAAGCAACACGCGCCTACGGCGCAGTCGCGAATCAGACCGCAAATCCGCGTGAACTGGAAGCCGATCTGCTTTTGAACGCGGCCGCCCGCCTGCAGGCGATCCGCGCCGGTTGGGACGACAAAAGCCCCGAGCTCGACGCCGCGCTGCTGTTTAACCGTAAGCTATGGTCGATTCTCGTCACGTCGGCGACCAGCCCGGAAAACCCGCTGCCGGCGGGCGTGCGCCAGAACGTCGCCAATCTCGGCATCTTCGTGTTCCAGCAGACGATCGCTATCCAAATCGATCCGAAGCCGGAAACCCTCGGCTCGCTGATCAACATCAACCGCGAACTGGCGGCGGGCTTGCTCGCACGCGCCTGATGGCGGCCCGCATAAGCCGAAAAAGGCCGCAACGTAGCCGCGGTCTTTTTTATTGCGCGAGCAGGGCGCGTGGTTTATCCGCCGCTTTAGCCGGTTACCGGCGACAAGATAAGTCAGAAGATTGAGCGACGATAGCCTTGCCGTCGTCGAGAGCGACGCCGAAAGCGCGGTTTGCAGCGAAAGAATCTGCGCGCCGACCTGATTGACGTCGATCCCCTCGATCGATTGCTGCATGGTCGTCAGCATATTTGTCGTCTGCGCATGCTGGCTTTGCGTCGAAGCCATGGTGGTTTGCGCGTTGGCGAGGCTGCCCTCGATATCGGTGATGTTTTGAACGCCGGCCGGAACGCCGAGCGCCGTGTAGACGCGGCTGTTGAGCGCGGCATAGCTGGCGGACGCATTGGGATCGCTCGTGGAGTAGGTGGTCGCCGCCAGCGCCGCCAGGCTTTGCACGATCGAGCGGATGCCCTGTTCGTTGGCCCGCGTTCCATAAGAGATGGTCGTCGTCGGATCGATGCGCGCCGTCGCGGTCGAGCGCGCCGATCCGGATCCATTCTCGCCGGTGTACCAAAAAACCGTATTGGCGGCCGTTCCATCGACCAGCGCCGTGGCGGTGGCGGGCGAGCCGCTGACCCGCTGCGGTGGGTCGTCGAAAAAATCGTTGGATGCGGCCATGGCGGAGGCGGCCGACAGCGACGTGCTTCCGATCTGGCTCACGCCCGCGGTGAGCGCGGCCTGCAGGTTGACCGCGGTCGCCGCCGGCGTCGCACCGATGGTGAATTGATTGGGGCCGGGTGAAGAAGAGGTCGTCGCCTGTAGCTGCAGCGTCTGGCTGGTGCCGTCGGGCAGCGTGAACGTGTAGCTGATGCTGTCACCGTCGCTGGGGTTGGTCGGCCCGAGATCGACGGAAATCGAGGCCGGCGAACCGGTGGGGCCGGTCACGGTGGCCCCGGTGAGGGTCGAATTGACCGCCGCGAGCTTGAGGCCGAACGGCGAACTGGCCGCGTCCTCGCTCACGGCGACGACCGTGCCGGAGGCCGCCGGAATGACCAGGCGGCCGAGCCCGTCGGCGCCGAGGTCGGCCAAGTTGCGCTCGGCAATCACCTGTTTAAGGCCGGCCTGTGCGCCGTTGCCGTTGAGAATATGATCGGTGGTGTCGACCGACGGCTGCGTTACTCCGCTTCCGGAAAATAGATAACCGTTGCCGCCTTGCGTATTGAGCAGGCTGAAAATCTGGTCGAGCTGGCTTGCGACCGTTTTCTGTTCGCTGGTCTGCCCGGTGTTATCGATGGCATAGCTCGGCTGGATCGTGGAGGACATAACCGTATTGCCGATGCTAGCGATTTGCTGGAGCACCGCCTGCTGGATGCTGATGTTGGTGCCGACATTGGTCATCGTGTTGTCAAAGCTTGTGAGCGCTGACAGTTGCGCGTTCAGCGCGACGGCAATTCCGCTTTGCGACCCGAGGCCAGCATAAGTATCCGCCTTTTGTCCCGAACCGAGCTGGCGCTGCAGATCGTCGAGCTGCTTGTTGATGTCGAGCGTCGACTGAATGAGCGGAGCGATATTCGACGAAACGCCTGAAACCGTCATGACATCCTCACATCACATCTGCAGCAACGTGTCCAACATCGCCTTCACCGTCGACATCACCCGCGCATTCGCCCCATAGGTATTTTGCAGCGTGAGGAGGTTCGCCATTTCGGTGTCGATATTAACCGCGGAGGTTGAATTGAACCGCGATTGGAGCGCGTTGACGACGATGTCTTGACCGGCTTGCAGATTGCTCGCGGCATTCGCCGCGGTGCTCTGGGTGCTCACCACCTGGGCCAAATAAGACGACAGCGTGCCCTGGAACGGCGCGTTGGTCCCGCCAATGCCGGACGCCGGCGAATATTCGAGCGAGGCATTGACCAGTTGATTGTAAATGAAGTTCGGCCGGGTGGCGTCGCCGGCCGGCGTCTGCGGCGACGTCTGATAGGTGACGAGTTTCGAGGGATCGGCGACCAGCGCGCTGTTGACTGCGATCCGCCCGGCATAGCCCAAGCTCTCCGGCCCGCCCGCCGTAAACGCGCCGGTGTAGGGCGTCGTGCCGTCGACGAAGAGCGCCAGCGGAGCGCTTCCCCCGGTCAATGACGTCGCCGTCGAGGTGGTCGAGGCCGCGTTCACGGTGACGGCGGGCGATCCGCTGTCGACGACTTCCAGGAGCGAGCCCGACGGATTGGAAAACTGCAGCCCGCTCGCGCCGAGCGCGGTATTGAGCGCGGTCGCCACCGCCGCGGCGCCGCCGGCAAAACTGACCCCGATGACCGTGTCGTTAGGGTCCGATGTCGCGGTATTCGACAAGGGCAAAGCCGACGGGTCGTCGACCCGCACGATCGTGACGTTGTGCTGGACGCTCGATGCGTCGGTATAGGAAACCTGGATCGTGTTGCCGTTCGAAAGGCCACTGGTGTCGACATCGAAGCCGCCGGCAACGGCGGTTCCGGAAGCGGTCGTGTCAGACAACGCTTGCGACATCTGCGCGGCCATTTCGTCGAGCTGGCTTTGCGCCTGCACCAGCACGTTATCGCGCATCGAAAGATAGCCGGCGATTTCGCCGGAGCGTATGGCGCCGCTGGCGACGAGATCGATGCTGCCGCCGCCGGGCTGGCTCAGCGTGATCGTTCCGAGCGTGCTTTTGGACGGATCCGCGTTCCACTGCTGTTGCGCATAGACCGTGCCGGTCGCATTGAAATTGAGCTGGGCCGCCTGCGCTCCGACCAACTGGGCGCCGGAACCGGTAAATATCGAAACCTGGTTGCTGCTGTTTTGGGTGACGCGAATGTCCATTAATTTGGACAATTGATCGATGTATTGGTCGCGCTGATTTTCAAGTTGAGCCGCCATGGAATCGGACCCGCCGGCGCCCGCCAGCTGCTGATTGAGGGTCGCGATCTGCTGCAGGGCGTTGTTGGCCTGCTGAACGTCGCCCGCGATGCCCTGGTCCGCCTGGCTGCGCAGCGATTGAATGCTGTTTGTCGCATCGTTGAGCTGCTGGGCGAAGGCTTGCGCGGCGGCAATCGTCTGACTTTGCGCCACCGTAGGAACTGGGCGACGTCGACAATGCCTGCACCGCCGACGTGAAGTTGTTGAACACCGAATCGAGCGAGGTGTTGGACCCGGGCTGCCCGTAGACTTGCTGAAGTTGCTGGTAGAAATTGGACCTCAGGTCGGCGTAAGCCCCGCCGGAACTTTCCGAACGCAGCTGCGTTTGAACGTATTGGTCGAGCACAGCGGGTGATCGACGCAATGTCGACGCCGACGCCTCCGTCGCCGGAGCCGGTCGAAACCTGGTTCGCCGTCAGGGCGACATAGCCGGGCGTCTGCGCATTGGCGACGTTGCCGGCGACGATCGACAAGTTCGTCTGCGTCGCGTTCAGTCCCGACAAGGACGTCGCAAGCGCTTGCGTCAAACTCATTTGCTAGCCCCGATCAGGCGTCGTGCCGATTTATATCGGAGGTTCACGGCCGGCTATCGCAGGATGTTCATCAGGTCCTGCGACATCTGGTCTGCGGTCGTGATCACCTTGGTGTTCGCCGAATATGCTTGCTGCGTCACGATCAGCTTGGTGAACTCGGTGGCGATATCGGTATTCGAGCCTTCCAGCGATTGCCCGACGATCTTGCCGGAGGCGCCGGCGAGCGCCTGTCCGGAATTGACCGTCGCCTGATAGGCGCCGCCGTCCAGATTAATCAGATTATTTGGGCTGTTGAAGTGCACCAGCGGAACATCGGCAAGCGCGACGTTTTGTCCGTTGGTAAAGGTGCCGGAGATGACGCCGGTGTTGGACACTGAAATCGACTGCAGCTCGCCGGCCGAATAGCCGTTCTGCTGTATGTTGTTGACCGTCGCGGTTCCATTCGTGCTGGCGAATTGGGTAACTGCTCCGGCCGGGCTGTTGATCGTAATGTTGCCGAGCGGCACGCCGTTGACGGTGACGCCGGTGAGCGCCACGCTGTTGATCGCCGGGTTCAGTTGACCGGTCGAATTGAAAACGAAATTGGTGCCGACGTTTTGCCAAGCGGGATTCGTGCCGGTCGCCGTTGAGTCCGTTTGGTAAAACAGGTTCCAGGTATCGCTGCCGCCATTGGCGACACTGTCGGTCTTCGCCCATCTCAGATGAAGCGTGGTAGGCGTTCCATTCGCCGTGTAAACGGTGACCGATCCGCCATCGACGGATTCGTTCAGGAAAGTCGAGGCATCGGCACCGATTACCACGCCGCCGCCGCCGGTCGTCGGATCGTGACCGGCGGTGAAATCCGCCGGATTGATCAGCTCGGAATTGGCAACCGAAGAGCTGTAGGCCGCCGTTTGCGGCGTTTGCGGGAGATTGACCCCGTAGGTGATCGTCGTCGTCGGATTGGCCGGTAAGAAGTTGCTCTGGAATTGCAAGGGAGTGGCGGTGGTGCCGACCGGATTGCCGGTCGTCGGATCGATCGGCGTTCCTTCGAGATAATAGCCGCTGCCGTTGACCAGATAGCCTTGCGCATTGAGCGCGAAATCGCCACGCCGTGTATAAGCGTCGACGCCGCCGAAGTTCGGAGTATTCCCGGTAAAGCCGAGCGGCGACTGAACGATGAAGTAGCCGTCGCCGTTGATGGCCATCGCGGTGCTCGACGACGCGCTCTGGATAGCGCCCTGGCTGCCGTTGGTTCCAATCGAACTCGCAAATACGCCGCCAGCGGTTTGCTGCGACGCTACCGAGATGCCGGGGATCAACTCCTCGAAGCTGGTGTCGATGCCTTTGTAGGCGATGGTCTGAGAGTTCGCGATATTGCCGGATATGTTTTGCATAGCGAAGGCTTGCGCCTGCAAACCACTCACCGCAGTATTCATCGCACCGAACAGACCCATGACATCATCTCCACATTTACAATACGGCGGCCCATAGGGCGCACGCGGGACGATCCCGCGAGGGTACCGACGCAATCCCCATGCCATCTGTAATATGTAATTATTTCAATATCTTAAGAGAGATGCGCGACCGCTGCCGCGGGTTCTTTCTGCCGCAAGCCGGCAGTTTTTGCCGGTCATGTCAGGACGGAGAGCGAACGGCCCGCTCGAGGAAGTCTTCCAGCGCGGCGATGCAGGCGCGGTCGCGATAGACCTTATGCGCGTTCGCTTTCATGCGTTCGCGCAGCGCTAGCCGTTGCGCCGGATTGTTCGCCAGCCGCACCGCGATCGCAGCGTAATCCTCGATGCTCGCCGCGATTGTTTCGGTCACGCCCATCATCTGCAGGATCGCGGCGCTGTGACGGGCGCGCATGAACTCGCCCGACAGCGTCACGATCGGCAGGCCTTGCGGCAGGCTTTCCAACGCCGAATTGCAGCCCGACCAGCCAATGCTGTCGAGGAAGACGTCCGAAAGCCCGGCCGCCGCCGCGAACTTGCTCTGGCTCATACGGTCGAGGAACACGCAATAATCGTCGGCGCGCATGCCGGCCGCCGAGAAGGCGCGCGCAAGCCGCTCGCGCACGGTGCGAGTGATATGAGCGCCGCCGAAATGGCGCAGGAAGATGAACTGACAGTCGGGCGCCGCGCGCGCGATGCGCACGATGACGTCGTCGTATTGCGGCAAATATTTGTAGAGCGACTGCGCGCTCCAAAACACGGTCGCCCCGGGCCGCAGGCCCAGTTCCGCGCGCGTGATGGCGACCGGCTCGCTTGCGACCGGCTCATAATAGATCGACAGGTTCGGCAGCCGCACCAGTTTTTCGGTGTAACAGCACTGCGCCTCCGGCGGCTCCATCAGATCGCTCGAGAGGAAATAGTCGAGGCTGGCAAGTCCGCTGGTTTCCGGATGGCCCCATGAATTGCACTGCACCGGCGCCAGCCGTTGCGCAGCGAGCTGGAGCGACGATGTGTCCATCAGCAGGCCGGAATAGATCAGCACGTGCGGCGCGTCGGCGAGGATCGTGCGCCGCCAGCCTTGCGTGTCGAGAATGCGGTGCACGAACTTGTCGCACAGGCCGGCGGCGGCGTCGGTCTGCGCGTCGTGCATGACGCCGAGGTGATAGCCGGTCACGCGGAAACGGCTGCGATCGAGCTGGCTCATCCAGCCCTTGATCGGAATCTTCCAATTGGAATGGCTGTAGAAGAAGCTGCTGACGATGCCGACGCGGATCGGCTCGCCCGGCGCGGGCGGCGCGGGCAGCGGCGCTGGCGGGAATTGGCGCGCCACCATGCGGGAGATCATCTCGCCGTAGATCTGCTGCAGGGCTCGGTCGTTGCCACCTTGGTAGGCGAGAAAAAACGGTTGCTTGGCGCCCAGGGCCTTGATCAGATTGCCTTCCAGCAGCCCGGCATCGACGTCTCTGCTCAGCGCGCGCAATTTCTGTTCATAGGCCGCGCGCCGGCGCGGAATTTCGTTTGCATCGGTATAGATGACCGGCAGTTCGGCGATACAGGCGGCAAAGCGCGCTTCCGCGTGCCCCGGCCGCAGCGCCAGCGCCTGCGCGAGATCGGCGGCGGCCTCGTCGTTGCGGCTGAGATCCAACAGATGCCGGCCGCGCTGATACCAAGCCTCGGCATCGCCCGGGTTAACCCGGATCGCGACGGTGAAATTCTCGATCGCGTCGTCGGCGCGGTCAAGGCCCATGAGCACGCGGCCGCGATTGTTGCGCGCCTCGGTGAAATCCGGCGCGAGTTCCAGCGCGCGGTCATAGCAGGCGAGCGCCTCGTCGATGCGATTGAGCGCTTCGAGCACCGCGCCGCGGTTATTGTGCGCCTTGACGAATTTTGGATTGAGCGTCAGCGCGCGGTCGAAGCGCTTGAGCGCCTCGTCGTAGCGACCGAGCGCGCGCAGCGCGCTGCCGGCATTGTAGTGCGCCTCGACGTAGTCCGGCTTGATCGCCAGTGCCTTAAGGCAGCTTTCCAGCGCCACCTCATCGCGCCCGAGCGAGGTGAGCACGGCGCCCCGGTTGTTGTGCGCCTCGGCGTACTTGGATTTCAGCTTGATCGCCTGGTCGAAGCTCTCGATCGCCTCCTGGTAGCGCTTGAGCGCCTCCAGGATCAGGCCGTGGTTGAGCAAAACCTGCGGCGAGGGCTTGCGCGCGGCCATGGCCGCCGATACCAGCCGCAAGGCCTCGGCCGGCTGGCCGGCTGCGAGCTTGACCAGCGCCATCATCTGCAGGGCGTCGAAATGATCCGGCCTTGCGGCAAGGACGGCGGCGTAAAACCGCTCGGCTTCCGTCAGACGCCCCTGTTCGTGCAGCTTGAGGCCCTGCGCAAAGGCCTGCGCCACGTTCAGCGGCTGCGGTTTGGGCTCGGCAAGCGGCATTTCGACAGGGTTCCCCCTGCCGAGGGGTAAAAAAGCCGCGCTGAGTCGTCCAGTACTTTAGGTCTGCCCGGGCGTTTGCGGCTCGAATTTCAGCGCCACGCCGTTCATGCAATAGCGCAGGCCGGTCGGCTTGGGGCCGTCGTCGAACACATGGCCGAGATGGCCGAGGCAGCGGCTGCAGTGTACCTCGGTACGGGTCATGAAGAAGCTACGGTCGGTCGTGGTGCCGATGGCGCCCGCCAGCGGCTGATAGAAGCTCGGCCAGCCGGTGCCGCTCTCGAACTTGGTGTCGGAGGAGAACAGCGGCAGGTCGCAGCCGGCGCAGGCGAAGGTGCCTTTGCGCTTCTCGTGATCGAGCGGTGAGGTGCCGGCGCGCTCGGTGCCGTGCTTGCGCAGCACGTCATAGGCTTGCGGGCTCAGGCGCTTGCGCCATTCGGCGTCGCTTACGGTTTTCCAGTCAATCGTGTCGGTCGTTATCATTGTTTCTGCCTCGCCAAATTTGCTCGCGGCCATCAGCGCGCCAAGCGCGACGCCGGCCGTCAACAGGGCTCGTCGGTCGATCATATCAGCTGTCTCCCTTCGCTTTGCCCCAAAGCGCCTCCAGCCGCTGATCGCGGCCGCAGTTCCAGCGGTAGAATTTATATTTCGTCGGGTTCTTCAGATAGAAATCCTGGTGATATTCCTCGGCCGGATAGAACGGGCCGGCGTTCACGATCTCGGTGTAGATCGGCTTTTTCAACTGCTCCTCGACCTTTTTCTTGGAGGCCTCCGCCAGTTTACGCTCCTCTTCGTTGTGCACGAAGATCGCGGTGCGGTACTGGTGGCCGTGATCGCAGAACTGCTGGTCCTTCACGGTCGGATCGACGTGGTGCCAGTAATAAGTGAGCAGTTGCTGGTAGGAGACCTTGCTCGGGTCGTAGATCACCTGCACCGACTCGGCGTGGCCGGTGCCGCCGGCCGAGACCTGCTCGTAGGTCGGATTGGCGACGTGGCCGCCGGTATAGCCCGAGGTGGTCGAGATCACGCCCGGCACGTGGTCGAAATCGGATTCCGTGCACCAGAAGCAGCCGCCGGCGAAAACCGCCACCGCCTGCCCTGGTCCGGCCTTCGGCAGCGGCGCCATTTGCGCGTTGGCAAGCCCGGCCGCCGCGAACATAAAGATCAAGCCAAGCAGCAGGCGGCGCATCCGATCCTCCCGAATTCGTTTCTGAGCCATGACATATACGCTTTGCGCATAATAGCCATTCAACTTGCCATCACCCAGTCATCACGCTTGTGCGAGCACGTTTCTGTCATGCCCGGCCTTGTGCCGGGCATCCCGCTTAGGTAGGCAACGGCATGCCGGCCTTATCGGGATGGCCGGGTTAAGCCCGGCCATGACATTGGTTTCGCGAGGAATTGCATGCGTTTTGAAGGCACCAAGGCCTACGTGGCGACCGACGATCTGAAGATCGCCGTCAACGCCGCCATCACTTTGGAGCGGCCTTTGCTGGTCAAGGGCGAGCCCGGCACCGGCAAGACCGTGCTGGCGCTGGAAATCGCTAAGTCGATCGGCGCGCCGCTGATCGAATGGCACATCAAGTCGACCACCAAGGCGTTACAGGGCCTCTACGAATACGACGCGGTCTCGCGCCTGCGCGACAGCCAGCTCGGCGACGCCCGCGTGCAGGACATCCGCAACTACATCAAGCGCGGCAAATTATGGGACGCCTTCGTCGCCGACGAGCGCCCGGTGCTGCTGATCGACGAGATCGACAAGGCCGATATCGAGTTTCCCAACGACCTGTTGCAGGAGCTCGACCGCATGGAGTTCTTCGTCTACGAGACCGGCGAGACCGTGAAGGCGCGCCGCCGGCCGGTGGTGGTCATTACGTCAAACAACGAAAAGGAATTGCCCGACGCCTTCCTGCGCCGCTGCTTCTTCCACTACATCCGCTTCCCCGATCCCGACACCATGACCGCGATCATCGAGGTGCATTTCCCCGGCATCAAACAAAGATTGGTCAGCGAAGCGCTGAAATTATTTTACGAAATCCGCGACGTGCCCGGCATGAAGAAGAAGCCGTCGACGTCGGAATTATTGGACTGGCTGAAATTATTGATGGTCGAGGACATCGGTCCTGAGATTTTGCGCGAGCGCGACCCCAAAAAGCTGATCCCGCCGCTGCACGGCGCGTTGCTCAAGAACGAGCAGGACGTGCATTTATTTGAGCGTCTGGCCTTTATGACGCGGCGCGAGGGGCGCTGACCCTTTACTAGCGGCCGGGCGGAGGTCCTGTGTCCGGCGGCTCCTCGTCTTCCGGCGCGTCCCGTCCTTTGCGAGACGACTTCGGGGCCGCCGGCGCCGGCGCGGCCGGCTTTTTCGCGGCCAAGCGTTTCGGCTCCGGTTTGGGATCCGGCAGCCGCACCCGCTCTACCGGCTTAGCCTCCGCGATTGCGGGCGCGGCGAGCCAGCCCTGCTCCTTGGCGTAGGCCACGACCTTATCGCCCACGGCGCGTCCAAGCCGGCGCGCCTGCGCTTCGACATCGGGCGAGAGTTTAACGTCGTCTTTTTCGGCGGCGAGAACCGCGCTAATCGCCGCACTGCGCGCCGCCGCCTGCTTTCCGGCCGGCGGCTTGCCCGTGGCCTTGCCATCTGTGTCAAAGGCGGTCAGCTGTTTCTTGCCGCCACCGGAAAAGTACGACACCGTCATGTCGGCTTGCACGGCGCCGAGGCCGGGGCCGAAGCCGGACGGCTTGTTTTTCGCAGCCTGCGCGCCGGCGCTCAACCGCCCGGTCACCACCGCCGCTTCGTCGTTGAGCGTGAGCGCCTCCTCGCTGCCGGGCTGTGCCTCGAGCCCGGCCTCGCGCAGCGTGACGACGATGCTGGCGATGATCTCGTCGTTCACGCGGGCGAGCGTGCGCTTCTTGCGCTCGAGGATCGGGTAGTTGACGCCCTTGCGATCCATTCGCGCGCTGTAGCCGCGGTCGATCGCTTCGACGTCGGGGGCGGCGACGAAATCCGTCACCACGACCGTCTTCGGCTTTGCCGGCGTTGCGCCGAACATGCCATTCGCGCCGGTATTGGCGCAACCGGCAAGCCCCAGCGCGGCGATGCTAAGGCCTAAGACAATGAAGTGGGCGGTTCGCGTCTTCATGCCAGCGGAACCCCCTAGCACAACCCTTGCGTACGGACGAACAGGCGGCTGCCCCGCGTCAGGCCGGCGGGGGAGCGGACGGCTCATCGGGCGGTGCAGCCAGGCCCGCCGGCGGCGCCTGCCGTGGCGGTTGAAGCCAACGACCGGCGCCAGGCCAAGCCGCCTTGCGGCTGCGCCATTGCTCGCGATAGCGCGAGAAGCCCTGCTCGATCCTCTCAATCGGCCGGCTCCCCCAATAGATGCCTTGCGCCACCATCCGGCCGAGCATGCCGCCGGCCCAGACCAGTTCGTAAGGCGCAAACAGCTGCCAGGTCGCATCGCTTTCCACGATGCCGCGCGCGATGAGTTCGCCGCCCATCGCGGTGGTATTGAGCCCGTGACCGCCGAAGCCACTCGCCACCCACAGCCCGCTTTCGATTTCGCCGATCTGCGGCATGCGATGGATCGCGCGCCCGAGCGTGCCGCTCCAGATATGCGCGATTTCGATTTTGCCGAGATCGGGAAAGTTGCGCCTGATGTCGGCGGCGAGCCCGCGCCGCACCCAGCGCGGATCGGCTTGCCAGGCCCGCATGCGCCCGGACCACTGCAAGCGGTCTCCGCCGACGATGCGGTAGTGATTGTCGGCCCAGTTGGTGTCGCTGACCGCGCCGCGATAGCGCACGATCTCGCTGAGCCGCGGGATCGGTTCGGTGACCAGCACGAAGGTCGTGATCGGCAACAGCGTCGCGCCGAGCCGCGGCATTAGCTCGCCGAGCTGCACGTTGCAGGCAAACACCACGTGCGCGGCGCGTACGCGCGCCTCGGGCGTGTCGATGCGCTTACGCACGCCGGCCGGGTCGACCGCGGTTGCCGGGGTGTCCTCGAAAATGCGCGCGCCGAGTTTTTCGGCGTCAGCCGCAAGCCCGAGCGCGTAATTGAGCGGATGAATGTGGATCGCGCCGGGAAAATGCAGCGCGCCGAAATAACGCTTGTTCGGCAGCACCTCCCGCACGCGTCCCGTCGGCCAGGCTTCGACATTGGCGCCGATCCAGCGCAGCCGCTCGACCTCGGCGTCGATTTCGCCGCCATTGTCGGTCTTGGAGACGCGCAGCCAGCCGGGCAGCGGATCGATGCCCGGCATGCCGGTCTCATCGATCGTGCGCCGCACATAATCGAGGCCTTGTTCCGACAGCGCCCAGAGTTGCTTGGTGTGATCGAGCCCGACGCGCTCGATCATGCTCTCGATGTCTTCCTGGAAGCCGGGCAGCACGAAGCCGGTATTGCGCCCGGAGGCCGCACTCGCCACGCGGCTCGCCTCCAGCACCGCCACCGACCAGCCGCGCTTGGCCACCTCGCGCGCCACCGTCAGCCCGGCAAGCCCCGCGCCGATCACGCAGACGTCGGCGTCGAGATCGAAATTCAGGCGCGGACGCTCAGGGCTTGCAACCCGCGTCGCTTCGTACCACCCCGCCGCCGTATAATTGCCTTCGCTCACGGTTCCGATTAGGTCCACTTATTCACATCGCCGCGACGGCTCTGGCCGCGGCGGCGCGCATGCTAAACTGCCGCAGATTCGAAATCGACGCCCGCGCGTCTCCCTGCCCACATATTCCGATACACTAATGCGCCGTCTTTTACTGCTACGCCATTCCAAGGCCGAACGGTCGGAGCCCGGAACCAAGGACATTTCGCGCGTCCTGATCGATCGCGGGCGCAAGGATGCCGCCAGGATCGGCGCCTATATGGCGGCCCATGCGCTGGTTCCCGACCGGGTGATCCTGTCGCCCGCCGCGCGTACCCAGGAAACCTGGAAGTACGCCGCTACCGCGTTCCGCCCGGCGCCGGCAGCAATGTCTTCGGAACGAATCTACGACGCCACGCCGCATTGCATTTTGGCGGTAATCAAAGATACGCCAGCCTCAGCCCATACGCTGCTGGTCGTCGGCCATAACCCCGGCCTGCACGACCTCGCGCTGATGCTGGTTGCCGCCGGCGATATTGATGCGCGCGAATTGCTGCGTGAGAAGCTGCCGACCTCCGGGCTGGTCATCATCGATTTCGCCTTCGACAACTGGAGCAAGCTGCATCCGCAATCCGGCCGGCTGGAGCGCTTCGTGAGCCCGAAATCGCTGGAAGCGACGGCCAATTAAGCCAATTCGCCGCACTAAACGCCGGCCTAAATCCATGCCATGATCGCCCCCCGCAGCGAAAAAGAGGGGCGCTGTCATGTACAAGCAGATCCTGGTCCCGATCGACCTTGCCGACACCGATTTAGCTAAACCCGCCATCGAGGCCGCGGTGACGCTCGCCCGCTCCTCGGGCGGGCACGTGCGGCTGGTCAACGTGCTGCCGATGACGCCGGTGATGCTGGCGGAATACGTGCCGCCGGATTTCGATGTGCAGCAACGCAAGTCGGCGGAAGAAGCCATGGGCATCATCGCGCGCGAAAGCGGGCTCGATCCGACGCATATTTCCGGCACGGTACGGCAGGGCGGCATCTATCACGAGGTGCTGGAAGAGGCCAAAGCGCTCAACTCCGACTTGATCGTGATGAGCTCGCACCGGCCGGCCATGCGCACTTATTTCCTCGGCTCCAATGCCGGCCATGTGGTGCGCTATGCCAAATGCTCGGTGCTGGTGGTGCGCGGCGACAAGAGCTGAGGCGGCTAGAGCGCGCCGACCGTCCAGACCACGATCTCGCCCGCGACCTTGGCGAAGGCCTCGTTGAGGGCCGCGACCGCGTCCGCCGCCTGGGTACTTTTGGCGGGGACGCTGGCGCTGAACGCGCGCGCGCCGGCGACCGCGCCCTTGTCGCTGATGAGCCGCGCCGTGACGTCGACCTCCGCGCTCGCCGACGGCTCCGACACGATGTGGAAATTGCGGATCGTCAGCTCCAGCCGGTATTCCGCCGCAAGCTGCTCGATCGGCCGGCTCACCGCGCTGAGCTGATGCGCGTTCTCGAAGCTCTGCACCAGTCTCGCCTGCACCAGCTTCGGCAGATTGTCGGCCCACTGCGCATTGTCGACGTTCGAGTAAGTACCGGCGCCGCTGCGGATCAGGATCTTCTGCGTGTCGAAGAGAATGATGGCGTTGGGGTCGGCCACCACGAGGTGAGCCTTGATGGTCTTCTCGATCGCCGGAAACGCGGTCGCCGCCGCAAGGTCGTAGATCGCCGGGCCCTGCTTGGGCGCGCCGGTGCCGGCCAGGTTCTCCAGCCCGCCGATCAGGCCTTCGACGCGCTTGGAATTGCGCCCGAGCATATCCGCGAAGGCCGCGATGCCGGTAATTGCCGTGTGCAGCGGCTCGGCGTTCTGATCCAAGATGGTGTCGATATGGTGCAGCGTCTGCTGCGCCAATTCGGTCAGGCTGCGGCCGGCGTCGGTCCCCGCGACCAGCACGCCCGGACGCCCGTTTTCCGACGTCAGCCGCGGCGCCTGTAGCGAGCCGCCTTTGAGCCCGATCGCCGGGGCGCCGGTAAACCCCTGCGACGTGATGTCGACCTCCGTATCGATGCGGATCGGCGTCAACGGATCGACCGAGATCGCGGCGGTTACGCGCTTGGGATCGTTGGGATCGAGATCGATGCGCGTCACGGTGCCGACGCGAATACCGTTGAACAGGACGTTCGCGCCTGGGGTTAACCCCGACACCGACTGTTCGAAGCGGACTTCGTAAATCGCCTTTTGGCCGAAGCCACCGAGGGTCTTGATCCAATAGACGAAGCCGAAGCCAGCCACGAGAACAGCCAGCGCGAAGGAGCCGATCAGGATGTAGCGGGCGCGGGTCTCCATGATTCCGATCCAGTGGAGGCTGCCCGCGCGCGCCGCGCTCGGGCCACTCAGCTCCGGCTAAGCGAAATAGACGCCTTCACGACCTGTCCGCCCCCGTGCGAATCGATCGTGATGCTTTGCCGCCGGTTGCGGGTAACCAATACCAGATCGGCGGCAAAACCTGCGCTCTCGACGTGAACGTCCAGGCGATCGCTGCTTGCGGTGCCGTTCACCGTGCCGCCGGTACCGCGGCTGCGTTCGGTCCACTGTCCGCTGATCTCGTTTTTATCGTCGGCCGTGAACTGGCCGGCCAGATCGAAATTATAACTGTCGCTGGCGCAGCGCAGTTGCAGGTCAACTTCATGCGCGCTGCTGCCGCGCAGGCGGTAACTTGCCTTGCAACGGATACGTTCCGGGGCGTTGCCGGCGGTGTGCACGGTCCCGGTGCCGGACCAGCTGCCGTTGAACTCGGCAAAGGGCCCCGAAGCCGCCGATGCGGGCGGCAGCGGGATCGAAAACGCCGCTACCAAAGCGATAAGCCAGCCGCCAAGCAAAGCGGCGGGCGGGATGAGCCATAACCGATGAAATGAGCGCTGCAAGGGTACTCTCCCGTTCAAGGTCTGTCGCGGGCGAAACGGCTCGTCGCCCGCATAACAGCATATGGGGTGGTCTTGGTTCCCGAATAAGCACCTATCCCGGCAATTCATTGCAACTTGTATAGTTGACGGCAAGCCAATGTCTTTGACCCCCATCAAAGGCTTCATAATACCTGGCTCAAGCGCCGCCCGCGCCCCGTTACCCTTTCGGCATCAGTTCGGCCGGCAGCGCGTCGGGGCGATAAAGGCCCGGCCGGTTGCGGCGAAAGAAATTGCCGCCTTGCCAAAGAAACAGCAGGAGAAACACGCCGACGAACAATGCGCCGCCTTTGGCGTCGGCCTGCAAGGCGCGCACGACCAGCAAGGCCAGCCCGAGCGCCACGCCGACGAAGGCGGCCAGGCCCGGCCAATAGAGCAGCGGATTGCTGCCCTGCTCGAAGCGCGCCGGCGCCGCGGCGAGCGCGATGCGCCGGTGCAGCTCGCCGACAAAGGCCGTATAGGGCCTGTCCAGCCGCTGCAGCTCGACCATGCTTTTCCATGAACTCGACAGGATCTCGAGCTTGGGGGCGCCCTCCGCCCACAACTCGGTCATGAAGCGGTGCGACTGCATGCTCGCCTGCCGGTACGACATGCGCAGGCGGCGAAAATTGCGGAACGGTATGTGGCCGGCTTTGCGCCCGGCGGCCCAATCGAGGCCGTCGCCGGCGAGCTTGAACTCCCAGGCCGCACCCAGAAGCGAAGGCCGGTAGAAATAGGCAATGGTGCCGTCGCCGGCATCCGCGCGGTCAAGGCTCATGGCGTCCACTTGCGCGACAAAGACGCAGCGCGCCGGTTTCATGGCTGGGAACCTGAGTTCGGGCACGCGCTTCGTTTTCCGTTGGTCGCCCGCGGCGCCACGCCGCATCTAAACATTCCTCCATGTTCGGAACGCCGGGCGCAAGGCCCGCGTTCATGGCTCAGGCGGCGCGCAATGTTGTGCGCCGCAAGTTCCGCGTTTTCCCGATAACGAAAAAGGAGGCATTTCCATGATCAAACAAACCTTGACCGCTGCGGCGCTGGCCGCGGCGCTGGCGACGCCCGCGTTCGCGCAGCAAAGCGCGCCGATGAATTCCGCCGGATTCCAGCGCAGGTACGATGGACCATGTGCGCACGTCGACCGGCGCTAAACCGGCCGGCTTCATTCATAGCCAGAGCGCGGACGAATGGCGCGGCTCCAAGCTGATCGGCGCCAAAGTCTACGGGCCGGATGATAAGTCGATCGGCGAGATCAACGACGTGATCTTCGCCGACAACGGCCAGATCAAGGCGGCGGTTGTGGGCGTCGGCGGCTTCCTGGGCGTCGGCGAGAAGGACGTCGCGCTGCCCTTCGAGGCGCTCAATATTACCCGCAAGCCGGACTCGGCCGCGATCGAGAAGATCACCGTGAGCTATTCCAAGGACGAGCTAATGAATGCGCCGGCCTTCGCCTATTACCAGGCCTCCAATGCGCAGACCACGGGGTCGAGCGTGACCGACAAGCTCAAGAGCATGAACCCGATGAGCGGCAGCAAGTCGGACAAATAACGCGCGCTTGCGTCGCGTCGAGCACCCGGCCAACGCGGCCGGGCGCCGTTTTTCATGGTGTCCGGCGTAATGACAAGGCTGACGGCGCAGCCTATATCGTCCCCATGCGCGCCCTGCTCGTCGTCGCTTTATTCGCCTTGCTCGCGGCATCGGTCTGGTTCGCCGGCGCCGCCTGGGAGCGGCTCGGCGGCGATCCCCTACCCTTCTATGGCTATGTCGCCATTGCCGGGGGCGTCGTGTTCTCGCTGCTGATCGGCGGCGGGCTGATGGCGCTGGTGTTCTACTCGAGCCGCCATGGCTATGACGACCTGAGCGGCGGCGAAGACTGACGGCATTGAGCCGCTCGATCACGCCCAATCTCGCGCACGCCTCGCTTTTTCTTGGCATAAACTACCCAATTATTGCAGTGCGAAAATCGCATATGTCATTGGGTTTTGAAATTGCGCCGCTATACTCGACTCGGTCGGTATTCGACCAAAAAATTCGAAATCCGCACGAGTCGGATTGGAACGGGGGGATGAAACGATGTGGAATCAAGTTTACAATCCATTGAACAGCACGGCGTTGTCGACTTGCGTCGCGGCGCTTCCGGTCGTGACGCTGCTGCGTCTTGATCGCGTCGAATAAAGTCAAGGCGCACATCGCGGCGGTCGTTGCGCTGATCGTCGCCAACCTGGTCGCCATCTTCATCTTCACGATGCCGGCGGACATGTCGTTGCGCGCGACCGTGCTCGGCGCCGTCACCGGCTTTTTCCCGATCGGCTGGATCGTGCTCAACGTCATCTTTCTCTACCGGCTGACGGTCGAGAAAGGCGTCGTTCAGACCTTGCAGACCACCATCGGCGGCGTCACCGAAGACCGCCGGCTGCAACTGCTGCTGATCGCGTTCTGTTTCGGCGCGTTCTTCGAAGGCGCCTCCGGCTTCGGCACCCCGGTCGCGGTCACCGCCGCCATCCTGATGGGGCTCGGCTTCTCCCCGCTCGCGGCCGCCGGCCTGTCGCTGATCGCCAATACCGCGCCGGTCGCCTATGGCGCGCTCGGCACGCCGATCGCCGGCTTGGCAAGCGTCACCGGTATCGATCCGTTCCTGCTCGGCGCCATGGTCGGACGGCAATTGCCGTTCTTCTCGTTGATCGTGCCGTTCTGGCTGATCTGGGCCTTCGCCGGCTACAAGGGCATGAAGGAAATCTGGCCGGCGATCCTGGTGACCGGCGTCTCCTTCGCGATTCCGCAATTCCTGATCTCCAACTTCATCAATCCCTGGATCGTCGATATCGGCGCTTCGCTGATTTCGATGGCCTGCCTGATCCTGTTCCTCAAGGTCTGGAAGCCGAAGGTGATCTGGACCTCGCCGGCGCTGCGCAGCAAAGACGACTCCGCCGAGACCATGCCGAAGGCGCCGGCCAAGACTGCGGCCAAGCCGACGACCGCGCAGGTGTGGTTCTCGCTGCTGCCCTGGATAATCGTCTGCATCGTGCTGCTCGCTGTGGGGCACCAACGCGGTCAAGGCGGCGTTGAACGCCTACGCGACCTGGAACTACGCGGTGCCGGGTCTGCACAACATGATCAACAAAGTGGCGCCGATCGTGGCCACGCCGACCAAGGAAGGCGCGGTGTTCTCCTTCACCTGGCTCTCCTACACCGGCTCCGGCATGTTGATCGCGGCCATCATCTCGGGCTTCCTGATGGGCTTCTCGCCGGTCAAGCTGGTGGTGGAATACGGCAAGACCATCAAGATCTGCGCCTATTCGCTCATCACCATCTCGGCCATGCTGGCGATCGGCACCCTCACCCGCCTGTCCGGGATCGACGCCACGCTGGGCTTAGCCTTCGCGGCGACCGGCGTGCTCTACCCGTTCTTCGGCACGCTGCTCGGCTGGTTGGGCGTGGCGTTGACCGGGTCCGACACGGCCTCGAACATCCTGTTCGGCAACTTGCAGAAGATCACCTCCACGCAGCTCGGCCTGTCGCCGATCCTGATGGGCGCCGCCAACTCCTCCGGCGGCGTCATGGGCAAGATGATCGACGCGCAATCGATCGTGGTGGCCTCCACCGCCACCAACTGGTTCGGCCACGAAGGCTCGATCCTGCGCTTCGTGTTCAAGCACTCGATCGCGCTGGCCTGCCTGGTCGGCGTCCTGGTCATGCTCCAGGCCTACGTCTTCACCTGGATGATCGTGGCGCGTGCACTGACGCTGTCCATCGGGACGTCAAAACAGCAACGCCCTGCATCGAAAGATGCAGGGCTTTTTTTTATGCGTGGGCTATAATGGCGGCGAAACCCGCCCGAAAGCCACCCGAAGAGCAACATGAACAAGACCCTGGTCCAGGAACAATTCGGCAAGACCGCCGCCAGCTACCTCACCTCGACCCCGCACGCGCTGGGCAAGAGCCTGGAGCGGCTGGTCGCCCTCACCTCTCCGAAGAACACCTGGCGCGCGCTCGACGTCGCCACCGGCGGCGGCCACGTCGCCTACACCTTCGCGCCGCATGTCGAGCGCATGTGGGCGACCGACATCACCCAGGAAATGCTCGACATGGTGAAGGGCGAAGCGCAAAAGCGCGGCCTTGCCAATGTGCGCACGGCTTACGCCAAGGCCGAGGCGCTGCCGTTCGAGGACGCGAGCTTCGATCTCGTCACCTGCCGCATCGCGCCGCATCATTTCGATTCGATCCCGGAGTTTCTCGGCGAGGTGCGCCGCGTGCTCAAGCCGGGCGGCCTGTTCGCGGTGGTGGACAATGTGGTGCCGGCGGGCGCGGTCGGCGATTACGTCAACGCTTTCGAGCGCTTCCGCGATCCGAGCCATCTGCGCGCCTGGACCATGGAGGAATGGCGCTCAGCGCTTAAAGCCGCCGGATTGGCCATCGGCCACGAGGAGCAGCTCTACAAGCAGATGGAATTCAAAAGCTGGGCGGCCCGCCACGACGCCAATATGCAAAACTTCCTGCGCGCGATGCTGGCGCTGGCGACGCCCGAGGTGACGACGGTCATGGAGCCGAAAGGCGACGGGCCGCGAACTGACCTTCCGTTTGTGCGAAGGCCTGTTCATCGCCAAACGAGCGTAGCTCCGCCCCCGGCAATGCACGTAAACAGCTGATCTGCAATAGTTTTTCGGCTGCCATGGTAGGCCAGTAACGCCGCCTTTGCCATCGCGGTTCGCAATTCATTCCGCTAATATCGATTGCAATGTGATTCGGCGTCGCTTCGGCCGAGCGGATCGGCGCAATTAAGGAATCACTGCCATGAGCAGATTTGGCTTTTTCGCCCGCAAAGCGGGCTTAGCCGGAAAGCCGAACAAGCCAGCAGCACCAGGCGATCACTCACTCGAACTCGACGAGGAATTGTTTTCCGCGCTCGGCGCCCAGCTCGGTGGCGAGAATGAGGCGCTGCGCAACTTGCTGCTCGACGCCAATAACAAGATCGGCGAACTCGACGCCATTAAGGCCGCGGTCGGCAAACTTGTCGATCCGGTCAGCAAGGCATTGCGCGATTTCGAGGCCGAGAAGAGCGAGAAAGTCGGCCTACAGACCGTGCTCGACAATACGCGCACGGCCTACGGTAAATTGTGCAATGAGGTTGGCGACCTCGAAAAGAGTCTGGCCGCCTCCGAGCGCGAATGCCAGACGCTGCGCCAGGATCTCGCCGCCGCACAAAGTCTGCTCAATACGCTGGAATCGACCAAGACCGATTTCTCAATCGATATCGCCGCCGCGCGCGCGCAGATCGCCGAACTGGAATCAAATCTGGCGCAGCGAACGGGGGAATGCCTCGCACTACGCGAGGAAAACCGCCGAACCGACGAACGGCAGGTCGCTGCCGAAAAACGCGCGATAGCGATTGAGTCCGATTTGGCCGCCGCGCGCCAGCGGCTGCTGGTAGTCGAAGATGAAAAACGCTCACAGCATACGCAGCTCGACAAAGCGAGCACGGAAATCGCGCGCATGTCTCGCAAGCTGACCGAAACGGAAGCGAGCTTCAACGCCGTGCAGGGCCGCCTGCGTCACGCGGAAGCGAGCATCAACGAAGCGAACATCGAGCGTGCCCGGTTGGTCACAACTATCGATGAGATTAACGAGCGGCACCAGCGGGAGCGCAGCGGTCAGGATATGCGTTTCGAATCGCTGCAGGCCCGCGCCACGACGCTCGAAAAAGTGGTGGCTGACGCGCGCGAGTTGCTGCTCGCCCGCGCCGAACAGATTCGTGAATACGACCGCCGCTTTGCTGAATTGGGATCCGAGCGCGACGCCTTGCACGAGCGGGCATCCAAGCTGCAAGCCGCGGTCATCGAATTCGAAGTCGAAATACAAGGAGGCCGACCAAATTCGAACGACCTATTTGGAACGCAACGAGACGCTGGCGCGCGCCTTCACTGCCAAGGAGGCGGCGCTTACCATGGCCGAAGATGCCAACAGTGCACTCGGCGACCGCGTCCGGACACTGGAATCTGCACGTGCCTCCGACAAACAAGCCATCGAGCAAAAGATCGAGGGCCTCGAAGCAATGTTGCGCCGCGAGAAACTGGCGCGCGCAGTGGCGGAGGGCGCGCTTGAGGCCGCCCGCAGGGATTATGCCAAGGCGATGCACGAAGTGATGGCGCTGCAGCGCGACCTGCCGGCGCAAGCCTGGGCCCGACCAGCCGCGCGCCGCCAACGCGGCCTAAGGATTTGGGCGGCGAATCGCCCTGCCTCGACGCTGGCCCGTGGGACGAATGGATCCACCGCAAGGCAGGCCGGCGCCTACTTCCGCTAGCTTGTCCTACCGCATCCCGGCGGGGGCCGAGAGCTTGTCGACATGCCCTATCGCGTCAACAGCGACCTGCCGCCATCCGTCCGCAACCATCTGCCCGAGCACGCGCAGGACATCTACCGCGAGGCGTTCAACCACGCCTACGCCGCCCATGCCGGAGGACCTCGACCGCGAAAAGCGCGCCCACATGATCGCCTGGGCGGCGGTCAAGCGCAGCTACGTCAAGGCCGGCGAAACATGGGTCGCGCGCTAGCCGGCGCGTCAAAAAAGCGGCGGCAGCACGATTGAATTGGGCGTGCGCGCAAGCCACTCCGCTTCGCGCGGGTCGCGCCGCTGGCAGGCATCGACCGCCTGCGCCAAGGGCGAAACGCCGCTCGGCCAGGCTGCCGCAACGGTCGCGAGCTTGCGCTGCCCGGCCACCGCCGCCAATTTGCGGTCGGTATTGGCCTGCGGCACGAACGACAATGCAGTTTTCTTGATTTGGTCCATGCGTGCTGTGTGGGCCGATTCCACGTCAGCAGCCTTGATCCAGCGCAACGGTGGTGGCCGGGAGCGTTACGGATAAATACGTAACGCTGCTCTCACCGGGCCGCCGCCGCGGTTGCGAGCGGTGACGGCATCCGAGCGGAGTGGTAATACGAGACCCACGACAGCCAGCGAGACCCCGCCATGCCGCGTTATTTCTTCCATCTCACCGATGGCAAAAACGTCCTGGACAATCACAAGGGCATCGACCTGCCCGGCAACGCCGCCGCGCGCGAGGATGCCGTCGATCTCGCGCGCGACCTGCGGCACGAGAAGATGCCGGGCTGGAAGTGGGACGGCTGGTTCGTCAAGATCGTCGACCAGCACGGCCACAAGGTCGACGAAGTGCCGATCGCGGATACGCTGGAGGACGAGTAGGCGGCGCGCTCCGGTTGCGGTTGCGAATTTACCGCACCAACTCCCGCATCGCGCGGTCCAGCCCCTCCAAAGTGAGCGGATACATCCGTCCGCCCATCAACTGCCGCACCATCTGGATCGAATAGGTGAAATCCCATTCCGCTCCGGCACCGGGTTGAGCCACACCGCCGCCGGATAAGTGCGCGTCACGCGCTCGAGCCACAGCGCGCCCGGCTCGTCGTTGTAATGCTCGACCGAGCCGCCCGACCGCGGTCACCTCGTAAGGCGACATCGAGGCGTCGCCGACGAACACCACCTTGTAGTCGTGCGGATAAGTGTGCAGCACGTCCCAGGTCGGCGTGGTCTGCTGGAAGCGCCGGCGGTTCTCCTTCCACACTTTCTCGTACAGGCAATTGTGGAAGTAGAAATGCTCCATGTGCTTGAACTCGGTGCGCGCGGCGGAAAACAATTCCTCGGTCGCCTTGATGTGCCAGTCCATCGAGCCGCCGATGTCGAAGAACAGCAGCACCTTCACCGCGTTGTGCCGCTCCGGCCGCATCTGGATGTCGAGATAGCCCTTGTGCGCGGTGCCCTTGATGGTGCCGTCGAGATCGAGTTCCTCCGGCGCGCCGGTGCGCGCGAATTTGCGCAGGCGGCGCAGCGCGATCTTGATGTTGCGGGTGCCGAGCTCGACCTCGTCGTCGAGGTCCTTGAACTCGCGTTTGTCCCACACCTTCACGGCGCGGCGGTGCGTGCTCTCGCCGCCGATGCGGATGCCCTCCGGATTGTAGCCGGCATTGCCAAAAGGAGACGTGCCGCCGGTGCCGATCCATTTCGAGCCGCCCTGGTGGCGGCCCTTCTGCTCGGCCAGCCGCTTCTTCAGCGTCTCGAGCAGTTTCTCGAGCCCGCCCATGGCCTCGATCTGCTTCTTTTCTTCCTCGGTGAGATATTTCTCGGCGAGCTTCTTCAGCCACTCGGCCGGAATTTCGGCCTCGGCCGCGTCGCTCAGCAGTTCGAGGCCCTTGAACACGTGGCCGAACACGCGGTCGAATTTGTCGAGGTTGCGCTCGTCCTTCACCAGCGCGGCGCGCGACAGGTAATAGAAATCCTCCACCCGGCGCCCGGCCAAGTCGGCCTGCATCGCCTGCATCAGCGTCAGATACTCGCGCAGCGTCACCGGCACGCCGGCGGATTTGAGGTCATGGAAGAAAGTGACGAACATGGCGGCAGAATACGCCCCTAGCCTTGTGCCGCGTCGAGCCGCTAACAAAGCGCCGGGGAGAAACCACATGTCCATGCTTGCGATGCAAACGGTTTTATTGGCCGCCGCCATGACCGGCGGACTCTCCGCGACGGCCCGGCCGACGCGCTCAAGGACCTCGCGCCCACGGGAAAATTGCGCGCGGCGATCAACCTCGGCAATTCGGTGCTGGCGCAAACCGACCCCAAGACCGGAGAGCCCAAGGGCGTCACGCCCGATCTCGCGCGCGAACTCGGGCGTCGGCTCGGCGTTGCGGTCGAACTCATCGCCTACGACGCCGCCGGCAAGGTGTTCGACGCGGCGACCACCGGCGCCTGGGATATCGCCTTTGTCGCGATCGAGCCGGTGCGCGCCGCCGTGATCGAATTCACCGCGCCCTACGTCATCATCGAGGGCACCTACATGGTGCGCAAGGATTCCCCGCTCAAGGCGATCGCCGACGTCGACCGCCCCGGCGTGCGCATCGCCGTCGGCCTCAAGTCGGCTTACGACCTCTACCTCACGCGCACGATCAAGAACGCCACCATCGTCCGCGCCTCGGCCGGCGGCGGCAAGGCCATGATCGACATGTTCGTCAACGACAGACTCGAAGTCGCCGCCGGGGTGAAGCAGCCGCTCATCGCCTACGCCAAGGATCACCCCGAGGTGCGGGTAATGGACGGCCACTTTATGGAGATCCAGCAGGCCATGGGCACGCCCAAGGGCCGCATCGCCGGCGCGCAATATCTGCGCGCCTTCGTCGAGGACATGAAGGCCTCGGGTTTTGTCGCCGAGGCGCTCAAGCGCAGCAACCAGCAGGCGGCCGTGGCGCCGCCGGCGAAGTGAGGCTTGGGTAAAGTTGGTTGAGCGAACGCCGCTACGCCTGCTTCTCCGGCGTGCGCACCACCAGCCCGTCGAGTTCCTCGCTCACCTTGATCTGGCACGACAGCCGCGAATTCGGCCGCACGTCGTAGCCGAAGTCGAGCATGTCCTCTTCCATCGGCGAGGGTTCGCCGGTCTTTTCGCGCCAGGCCTCGTCGACATAGACGTGACAGGTGGCGCAGGCGCAGGCGCCGCCGCATTCCGCCTCGATGCCGGGCACGTTGTTGCGGATCGCCGTCTCCATCACGGTCGCGCCGTTCTCGGCCTCGACCGTGCGGGCGGCGCTGTTGGGATCGATGTAGGTAATTTTCGGCATGACGGACGGGTTACGGAAAAACGCGCCGGAATTAGCGCCAAGCGGCGCCCCGTATATAGTCATTCCGCCGGAGGCGCTATCCCTCGATCACGCTCAAAACGGTCGCGATTTCCGCGCAAGCGGCCTCGATGGCCGTGGCGAGACGGCCGATCGCGATAGTGCGTTCCGCCGTGCCGGCGGCGCGCTCGACCGCCGCGGCGGCAAGTTCCACGCCGGTTGCGCCGATGCTCGTCGCCGAGCCTTTCAGCGTATGCGCGAGGGTGGCGACCGCGCCCGGCTCCGCGCTGTGCATGCGCGCGAGCAGCAGGCCGGCTTGCCGGTCGAACAGTTGCAGGACCTCGCGCTCGAGGCTGCGGTCGCCAAAGGTCATGCGCGAAAGCTGGCCGCGGTCGATTGCCGCAGCGGGCGCTGCCGGCGCCTGGTCGACGGTCTTGGCCGCAAGTTGCGCCATGAAACCTCCCGAGGGCTCTCACGGCCCCTTCCTTTGCCGCGCAGTTTGACCTGCGCGCTGCCAAAACTCGGTAAATGCGCAGGCCCCGCGGGCCGGGGTTTCGGTCGGGTGGTTAATGGGCGCTGTAGCCCCCGCGCGGGGGCCGGAAATGCCATGGTTGCTAAGAAGTTAACGATGATGAAAAAGTCCTTAACCGTGCGGTTTCTTTCGTAATGCCAAGCCGATAGGATGGCCCGCCGGCGGTATAAAGGACGATTGGGGTTACCCGCGGCTCCCAAAGCACCCGCGCTCCCGGCGCGGCGCGCGCGACGTGACGGTAGCGGCCGCGGCAGTCTGGCGTAACGAGGCGACACCCGAAATGGCGAATATTCCGCAGAAATCCCAGGATCCGACCGACGAGGCGCTGACCGCCATCCGCGAAGCGCTCGGCACCAGCCAAGCCGACAGCCTCGCCGTACCGCCCGCTACTTCCGACAGCGAGAGCGATCTGCCGCCGGCGCAACGGACCGCCGACCTGTTCGGCGAGTTGCCGCAGCAGGACGCCTGGGATTCCGACGGCACCCTGACGCGCCGCGCCGCCAACGACGACCGCGCCAGCCTCGGGCAGATGCTGCAGGCCATGCACCGCCGCCCGGCCCGTCTGCCCTATGTCGTCGCCAGCGTAGCCGCCGTCATCTGGACCGCCGGCGGCCTCGCCGTCGGCTATCTCTACCGCGGTGAATTGCAGGCGTTGTTCGCGACCCCGCGCGCCGGCATCGCCGCCATCGTCGGCTTGATCAGCGCGATCGCCGTGCCGGTGATCTTCTTCTACGTGCTGGCCCTCATGTTCCGCCGTTCGCAGGACCTGCGCCTGGTCGCCGAGACCATGGCTGAGGTGGCGATGCGGCTGGCGCAACCGGAGACCATCGCGCGCGAGCAGATCGTGTCGGTCGGCCAAGCCATCCGCCGCGAGGTCGCCGCCATGGGCGACGGGGTCGAGCGCGCGCTCGCCCGCGCGGCCGAGCTGGAATTGCTGGTGCACAACGAAGTCTCCGCGCTCGAGCGCGCCTATAACGACAACGAAGTGCGCATCCGCGACCTGCTCAGCGAATTGACCAGCCAGCGCGAGAACCTGGTCAGCCAGGCCGAGCAGGTGCGCAACGCCATTGCCAGCGTGCACCTCGACCTGTCGCACGACATCACCTCGGTCGGCGATCTGGTCGCCGACAAGGTCAGCGACGTGGCGCAGCGCGTCACCCGTTCGCTCACCGAAAAGGGCGAGCACATCACGCTGGCGCTCGGCCATGTCGGCGACAGCATGATCGACACGCTGACCGAGCGCGGCTCGACTTTGCTCGACCGGTTGGAGACCACCGGCGACCGCGCCAGCACCGCCATCACGTCGGCCAGCGACCAGCTCACCAACAGCCTCAATTTCAAAGCCGAGCACGTGCACGACGAGTTCGCCGAGCTCGCCGCCCGCCTGCAGCAGATGATGACCGCCCGGCTCGACCAAGTCGCGCAGGGCTTCGCGCAAAAGGCCGCCATCACCATCGAAAACATGGCGACACGCTCGCAGGCCTTCACCGACACCCTCACCCAGACCGGCGGCGAGATGAGCGAAACCATCGCCGCCCGCGCCGACCAGGTAAACGCCACGCTGCGCTCGACCGGCGACGCGCTCGCGCTCGAGCTGGGCCAGCGCGGCAATGACGTGGTCGGCAAACTGGCGCAGACCGGCGCGCGCATCACCGAGACCCTCGTCAACCGCAGCGACGTGGTGGCCGACACCTTCCGCGAAAACGCCGAGGCCCTGGCGCTGCTGATCACCAACCGCGGCGACGCGGTCAAGGACATGCTGGCCGCGCGCCTGCAAGCCTTCGAAGACATGTTCAACCATGGCGGCACCGCGCTCACCGAAAAGGTCTCGCGCGACTCCACCACGCTCGGCGGCCTGATCACCCGCCACATGGCCGAGTTCGACCGCACCGTGAAGACCTATGGCGGCGAACTGGTCGAGCGCCTGGGCCAGCGCACCCAGGAAGTGGCCGAAGCCATGCGTAATTACGTCGATACGTTCGATCAGCGGGTGACCAGCCGCACCGGCGAACTCACCGGCTCGATCGACACGCGGTTTGCGCAATTCGAGGCGAACCTGGGGACCCGCGTCGCCGACTTCACCGCCCGCCTGACCGACAACGGCAAGCATGTTATCGATACGCTCGACGGCCGCATCGGGGCGGTATCGAGCACCATCACGACGCGCGGCGCCGAAGTCGCGGACGCGATCGGCGCCAAGGTCGCGCATATCGATCAAATCCTGGGCACCCGCGCGCTCGAAATCGCCGAAACGCTCGACAGCCGCGTCAACCGCTTCGAGGATCTCTTGGTCGGACGCGCCGAGACCGTCACCAATCAGCTCGAGGCCCGCACCAAGGCCGCCGCCGACGCGCTGCACTCCCGCCTCGGCGAACTCAGCCAGTCGATCAAAACCAACTCGGCCGACGCGGAACGCTCGCTCGGCCAGCTCTCGACCGCCGTCACCGAGACGATGCGCACCAGCGCCGGCGAAGTCGAGCGCAGGCTGTTGGGCGTCAGCGCCGAGGTTTCCCGCAACTTCCTCGGCAAGGCCGACGAGATCGCGGAGGCCGTCACCCAGCGCGCCAGCGAGATGACAGCCGTGCTATCCGACAAGAGCGGCGGCGTGCTCGCCGCCATAACCGAAAAGGGCCATCAATTCGCCACCGACATCGGCAAGGCGACCGAAGACGCGATGCAGGCGATCGAGGATAAGGGCTTCACCTTCACGCGCACGATGATGGACAACAGCACGGAAATCTCGCGCTTGATCAACAGCGCGGGCGAGGCCGCCTCCAATATCGTCAACCGCACGTTCACCGATCTCAACGACAGCGCGCAGAAGGCGATCGAACTGTCGAAATCGACCGCCACCGCCAGCGTCAGCGAAATGCTCGAAACGCACAACATGCTGCGCGCCGACACCACCGCGCTGTTCGAGCGGCTGCGCGAAGCTAACATCATGCTGCAGGAAGTGCTCTCCGGCTCGCACGCCAACATGAGCGCGCTGGAAAACACGCTGGTGCTGCGCGTGTCGGAATTCGTCACCGCCATGAACGAGGTCACCGGCACGACCGGCGCCATCAGCAACCAGGTGGAAAGCAACATCGTCGATTTCCGCGAAACTACCGCGCGCGTGATCGACGATCTCGGCCAGCTCGCCGGCCAGATCAACGTGCATGGCCGCGACCTCGCCGGCGTCGTCGAGCAGCTCGACCAGAGCAACCAGCGCACCGTGCAAGGCATCGACGAACGCCGCGGCACGCTCGATTCGCTGGTCGCCACGCTCGACCAGCGCAGCGAGGAGCTCGACGAGCGGCTCAGGCGTTTCTCCGGCCTGCTCGAGGAATCGCTCGAGGCGGCCTCGGCCCGCGCGCGCGACATCGCCCGCGTGGTGTCGGAATCGACCGCCGAGGGCAGCCGGGCGATCAGCGAGCAGTACGAGCGCGTGCGCGAAAACGCCGACGAAGAACGCCGCCGCGCCGCCGAAGCAATGCGCTCGATTTACGACCAGACTGCGGGCGACACCCACGCGATATTCAGCGACGCTAGCGAACGCTTCGCCGAGACGCTGCGGGGCATGAAGGAAATGGCCGGCGAAATGCAAAGCGAGCTCGCCGCCACACGTCGGAAATGCACCGCGAACTCGAAGCCACGCGCAATGAACTCCGCCGCAGCACGATCGAGTTCCCCAGGAGGCCGCCGAAAGCACGGCTCAAATGCGCCGCGTCATCGTCGATCAGATCGAGGCGCTGGCCGAGCTCAACCGCATCGTCGCTCGCCACGGCCGCAATCTCGACGCGGTCGAGCCGCGTCGCGCGCCGCGCGAGGATGTTTCGTTCGCAGCGGGCAACGGCCGTAACAAGCTCCGCCCCGCCCGGCCGCCCGCGGCGACGTCGGCAGCTTCGCGCCCCGTCGCGCCGAAGCGGCTTCGCCCAATCCGACGCCCGGCCCCGCCAGCCGCACCGGCTGGCTCACCGACTGCTCGGCCGCGCCTCGCGCGACGACAACGAGCCGGAACGCGACATTGCGCGCGAGCCGCCGCGCGGGAGCGAGGAGCGCTCGCCCCGGCACAGCATCGAGTCGCTCGATTCGCTTCGGTCGACATCGCCCGCATGATCGATCATGACGCGGCGGCCGATCTTTGGGACCGCTACAAGCGCGGCGAGCGCAACGTCTTCACCCGCCGGCTCTACACCTTGCAGGGCCAGCAGGCGTTCGACGAAATTCGCAAGAAGTACCGCGCCGACCGCGAGTTCAAGCAGACGGTCGACCGCTATATCGGCGAGTTCGAGCATTTGCTCGACGAGGTCGCGCGCGACGACCGCGGCCAGGTGGTGGCGCGCACCTACCTCACCTCGGAGACCGGCAAGGTCTACACCATGCTGGCGCACGCCGCCGGGCGCTTCGACTGATCGTGGCGCAAGCGGCCATCGCCTGCTGGATCGTGTTCCGCGCAAGCTGGCAGACGTCGAGGCGGAGGTGGTCGTGCTCGACCCGGCGGCCTTGGTGCCGGCAACCGCGCGCGCTTCGCTCGACAATGTGAACTGACGCGCGACCGGGCCGACCAGGGCGTGGATTTATAAACGGCAATCCAAATGCTGTCTTGCATACGCCTCACAATATCTGCTTTTGGGGAACAACGGACAAATGTGGATTTTGGCTTTTTATGGCCCGGTCGCGAATGACCCATCAGCGACATTGGCTGTGCACCGCGGCAATGGTTTTGATGCCGGGTTCAGCGCCTATCGAAGTTCACAGTTGAGCCGCTAAGATGCCAATTTCAGGCCTTGGGGTAGGACATGCAACGACGCGACCTCACGCCCACGGGAAAATTGCGCGCGGCGATCAACCTCGGCAATTCGGTGCTGGCGCAAACCGACCCCAAGACCGGAGAGCCCAAGGGCGTCACGCCCGATCTCGCGCGCGAACTCGGGCGTCGGCTCGGCGTTCCGGTCGAGCTCATCACCTACGACGCCGCCGGCAAGGTGTTCGATGCGGCGACCACCGGCGCCTGGGACATCGCCTTTGTCGCGATCGAGCCGGTGCGCGCCGCCGTGATCGAATTCACTGCGCCGTACGTCATCATCGAGGGCACCTACATGGTGCGCAAGGATTCCCCCCTCAAGGCGATCGCCGACGTCGATCGTTCCGGCGTGCGCATCGCGGTCGGCCTCAAGTCGGCCTACGACCACTACCTCTCGCGTACGATCAAGAACGCCACCATCGTCCGCGCCTCGGCCGGCGGCGGCAAGGCCATGATCGACATTTTCGTCAACGACAGACTCGAAGTCGCCGCAGGGGTGAAGCAGCCGCTCATCGCCTACGCCAAGGATCACCCCGAGGTGCGGGTGATGGACGGCCACTTCATGGAGATCCAGCAGGCCATGGGCACGCCCAAGGGCCGCATTGCCGGCGCGCAATATCTGCGCCCCTTCGTCGAGGAGATGAAGGCCTCGGGTTTTGTCGCCGAGGCGCTCAGGCGCAGCAACCAGCAGGCGGCCGTGGCGCCGCCGGCGAAGTGAGGCTTGGCCGGTAAAGCTTGGCTGGAGCGAACGCCGCTACGCCTGCTTCTCTGGCGTGCGCACTACCAGCCCGTCGAGTTCCTCGCGCACCTTGATCTGGCACGACAGCCGCGAATTCGGCCGCACGTCGTAGCCGAAGTCGAGCATGTCCTCTTCCATCGGCGAGGGTTCGCCGGTCTTTTCGCGCCAGACCTCGTCGACATAGACGTGACAGGTGGCGCAGGCGCAGGCGCCGCCGCATTCCGCCTCGATGCCGGGCACGTTGTTGCGGATCGCCGTCTCCATCACGGTCGCGCCGTTCTCGGCCTCGACGGTGCGGGCGGTGCTGTTGGGATCGATGTAGGTAATCTTCGGCATGACGGACGGATTACGGGAAAACGCGCCGGAATTAGCGCCAAGCGGCGCCCCGTATATAGTCATTCCGCCGGTGGCGCTATCCCTCGATCACGCTCAAAACGGTCGCGATTTCCGCGAAAGCGGCCTCGATGGCCGTGGCGAGACGGCCGACCGCGATAGTGCGTTCCGCCGTGCCGGCGGCGCGTTCGACCGCCGCGGCGGCAAGTTCCACGTCGGTTGCGCCGATGCTCATCGCCGAGCCTTTCAGCGTATGCGCGAGGGTGGCGACCGCGCCCGCCTCCGCGCCGTGCATGCGCGCGAGCAGCAGGCCGGCTTGCCGGTCGAACAGTTGCAGGACCTCGCGCTCGAGGCTGCGGTCGCCAAAGGTCATGCGTGAAAGCTGGCCGCGGTCGATTGCCGCAGCGGGCGCTGCCGGCGCCTCGTCGACGGTCTTGGCCGCAAGTTGCGCCATGAAACCTCCCGAGGGCTCTCACGGCCCCTTCCTTTGCCGCGTAGTTTGACCTGCGCGCCGCCAAAACTCGGTAAATGCGCAGGCCCCGCGGGCCGGGGTTTCGGTCGGGTGGTTAATGGGCGCTGTAGCCGCGGCGAGGGGCCCGGAAATGCCTTGGTTGCTAAGAAGTTAACGATGATGAAAAAGTCCTTAACCGTGCGGTTTCTTTCGTAATGCCAAGCCGATAGGATGGCCCGCCGGCGGTATAAAGGACGATTGGGGTTACCCGCGGCTCCCAAAACACCCGCGCTCCCGGCGCGGCGCGCGCGACGTGAAGGTAGCGGCCGCGGCAGTCTGGCGTAACGAGGCGACACCCGAAATGGCGAATATTCCGCAGAAATCCCAAGATCCGACCGACGAGGCGCTGACCGCCATCCGCGAAGCGCTCGGCACCAGCCAAGCCGATAGCCTCGCCGTACCGCCCGCTACTTCCGACAGCGAGAGCAATCTACCGCCAGCGCAACGGACCGCCGACCTGTTCGGCGAGTTGCCGCAGCAGGACGCCTGGGATTCCGACGGCACCCTGACGCGCCGCGCCGCCAACGACGACCGCGCCAGCCTCGGGCAGATGCTGCAGGCCATGCACCGCCCCCCGGCCCGTCTGCCCTATGTCGTCGCCAGCGTAGCCGCCGTCATCTGGACCGCCGGCGGCCTCGCCGTCGGCTATCTCTACCGCGGTGAATTGCAGGCGTTGTTCGCGACCCCGCGCGCCGGCATCGCCGCCATCGTCGGCTTGATCAGCGCGATCGCCGTGCCGGTGATCTTCTTCTACGTGCTGGCCCTCATGTTCCGCCGTTCGCAGGACCTGCGCCTGGTCGCCGAGACCATGGCTGAGGTGGCGATGCGGCTGGCGCAACCGGAGACCATCGCGCGCGAGCAGATCGTGTCGGTCGGCCAAGCCATCCGTCGCGAGGTCGCCGCCATGGGCGACGGGGTCGAGCGCGCGCTCGCCCGCGCGGCCGAGTTGGAATCGCTGGTGCACAACGAAGTCTCCGCGCTCGAGCGTGCCTATAACGACAACGAAGTGCGCATCCGCGACCTGCTCAGCGAATTGACCAGCCAGCGCGAGAACCTGGTCAGCCAGGCCGAGCAGGTGCGCAATGCCATTGCCAGCGTGCACCTCGACCTGTCGCACGACATCACCTCGGTCGGCGATCTTGTTTCCGACAAGGTCAGTGACGTGGCGCAGCGCGTCACCCGTTCGCTCACCGAAAAGGGCGAGCACATCACGCTGGCGCTCGGCCATGTCGGCGACAGCATGATCGACACGCTGACCGAGCGCGGCTCGACTTTGCTCGACCGGTTAGAGACCACCGGCGACCGCGCCAGTACCGCCATCACGTCGGCCAGCGACCAGCTCACCAACAGCCTCAATTTCAAGGCCGAGCACGTGCACGACGAGTTCGCCGAGCTCGCTGCCCGCCTGCAGCAGATGATGACCGCCCGGCTCGACCAAGTCGCGCAGGGCTTCGCGCAAAAAGCTGCCATTACCATCGAAAACATGGCGACACGCTCGCAGGCCTTCACCGACGCCCTCACTCAGACCGGCGGCGAGATGACCGAAACCATCGCCGCCCGCGGTGACCAGGTAAACGCCATGCTGCGCTCGACCGGCGACGCGCTCGCGCTCGAGCTGAGCGAGCGCGGCAATGACGTGGCCGACAAACTGGCGCAGACCGGCGCGCGCATCACCGAGACCCTCGTCAACCGCAGCGACGTGGTGGCCGACACCTTCCGCGAAAACGCCGAGGCCCTGGCGCTGCTGATCACCAACCGCGGCGACGCGGTCAAGGACATGCTGGCCGCGCGCCTGCAAGCCTTCGAAGATATGTTCAACCATGGCGGCACCGCGCTCACCGAAAAAATCTCGCGCGACTCCACCACGCTCGGCGGCCTGATCACCCGCCACATGGCTGAGTTCGACCGCACCGTGAAGACGTATGGCGGCGAACTGGTCGAGCGCCTGGGCCAGCGCACCCAGGAAGTGGCCGAAGCCATGCGTAATTATGTCGATACGTTCGATCAGCGGGTGACCAGCCGCACCGGCGAACTCACCAGCTCGATCGACACGCGGTTTGCGCAATTCGAGGCGAACCTGGGGACCCGCGTCGCCGACTTCACCGCCCGCCTGACCGACAACGGCAAGCATGTTATCGATACGCTTGACAGCCGCATCGGGGCGGTATCGAGCACCATCACGACACGCGGCGCCGAAGTCGCGGACGCGATCGGCGCCAAGGTCGCGCATATCGATCAAATCCTGGGCACCCGCGCGCTCGAAATCGCCGAAACGCTCGACAGCCGCGTCAACCGCTTCGAGGATCTCTTGGTCGGGCGCGCCGAGACCGTCACCAATCAGCTCGAGGCCCGCATCAAGGCCGCCGCCGACGCGCTGCACTCCCGCCTCGGCGAACTCAGCCAGTCGATCAAAACCAGCTCGGCCGACGCGGAACGCTCGCTCGGCCAGCTCTCGACTGCCGTCACCGAGACGATGCGCACCAGCGCCGGCGAAGTCGAGCGCAGGCTGTTGGGCGTCAGCGCCGAGGTTTCCCGCAACTTCCTCGGCAAGGCCGACGAGATCGCGGAGGCCGTCACCCAGCGCGCCAGCGAGATGACAGCCGTGCTATCCGACAAGAGCGGCGGCGTGCTCGCCGCCATAACCGAAAAGGGCCATCAATTCGCCACCGACATCGGCAAGGCGACCGAAGGCGCGATGCAGGCGATCGAGGATAAAGGCTTCACCTTCACGCGCACGATGATGGACAACAGCACGGAAATCTCGCGCTTGATCAACAGCGCGGGCGAGGCCGCCTCCAATATCGTCAACCGCACGTTCACCGATCTCAACGACAGCGCGCAGAAGGCGATCGAACTGTCGAAATCGACCGCCACCGCCAGCGTCAGCGAAATGCTCGAAACGCACAACATGCTGCGCGCCGACACCACCGCGCTGTTCGAGCGGCTGCGCGAAGCTAACATCATGCTGCAGGAAGTGCTGTCCGGCTCGCACGCCAACATGAGCGCGCTAGAAAACACGCTGGTGCTGCGCGTGTCGGAATTCGTCACCGCCATGAACGAGGTCACCGGCACGACCGGCGCCATTAGCAACCAGGTGGAAAGCAACATCGTCGATTTCCGCGAAACCACCGCGCGCGTGATCGACGATCTCGGCCAGCTCGCCGGCCAGATCAACGTGCATGGCCGCGACCTCGCCGGCGTCGTCGAGCAGCTCGACCAGAGCAACCAGCGCACCGTGCAAGGCATCGACGAACGCCGCGGCACGCTCGATTCGCTGGTCGCCACGCTCGACCAGCGCAGCGAGGAGCTCGACGAGCGGCTCAAGCGTTTCTCCGGCCTACTCGAGGAATCGCTCGAGGCGGCCTCGGCCCGCGCGCGCGACATCGCCCGCGTGGTGTCGGAATCGACCGCCGAGGGCAGCCGGGCGATCAGCGAGCAGTACGAGCGCGTGCGCGAAAACGCCGACGTAGAACGCCGCCGCGCCGCCGAATTAATGCGCTCGATTTACGACCAGACCGCGGGCGACACCCACGCGATATTCAGCGACGCTAGCGAACGCTTCGCCGAGACGCTGCGGGGCATGAAGGAAATGGCCGGCGAAATGCAAAGCGAGCTCGCCGCCACACGTTCGGAAATGCACCGCGAACTCGAAGCCACGCGCAATGAACTCCGCCGCAGCACGATCGAGTTGCCGCAGGAGGCCGCCGAAAGCACGGCGCAAATGCGCCGCGTCATCGTCGATCAGATCGAGGCGCTGGCCGAGCTCAACCGCATCGTCGCTCGCCACGGCCGCAATCTTGACGCGGTCGAGCCGCGTCGCGCGCCGCGCGAGGATGTTTCGTTCGCGGCGGGCAACGGCCGGAACGAGCTTCCGCCCCGCCCGGCCGCGCGCGGCGACGTCGGCAGCTTCGCGCCCCGTCGCGCCGAAGCGGCTTCGCTCAATCCAACGCCCGGCCCCGCCAGCCGCACCGGCTGGCTCACCGATCTGCTCAGCCGCGCCTCGCGCGACGACGGCGAGCCGGAACGCGACATTGCGCGCGAGCCGCCGCGCGGGAGCGAGGAGCGCTCGCCCCGGCACAGCATCGAGTCGCTCGATTCGCTGTCGGTCGACATCGCCCGCATGATCGATCATGACGCGGCGGCCGATCTTTGGGACCGCTACAAGCGCGGCGAGCGCAACGTCTTCACCCGCCGGCTCTACACCTTGCAGGGCCAACAGGCGTTCGACGAAATTCGCAAGAAGTACCGCGCCGACCGCGAGTTCAAGCAGACGGTCGACCGCTATATCGGCGAGTTCGAGCATTTGCTCGACGAGGTCGCGCGCGACGACCGCGGCCAGGTGGTGGCGCGCACTTACCTCACCTCGGAAACCGGCAAGGTCTACACCATGCTGGCGCACGCTGCCGGGCGCTTCGACTGATCGTCGGCGCAAGCGGCCATCGCATATTGGATCGTGTTCCGGCGCAAGCTGGCAGACGTCGAGCCGGAGGTGGCGTGCTCGACCCGGATGTGTCGGTGCCGGCGACCGCGCGCGCCTTGCTCGGCAATTTGAGCTGACGCGCGACCGGCTCCGGCTAGGGCATGGACTCATAGACGGCGATCCAAATGCTGTCTTGGATACGCCTCACAATGTCTGCTTTTGGGGAACAGCGGATAAATCTGGATTTTGGCTTTTTATGGCTCGGTCGCGAATGACTCATCAGCGATATTGGCTGTGCACCGCGGCAATGGTTTTGATGCCGGGTTCAGCCCCTATCGAAGTACACAATTGAGCCGCTAAGATGCCTATTCCAGGCTTTGGGGTCGGACATGCAACGACGCGAGTTCATAATGCTTCTCGGTGGCGCGGCTGCGGTGTGGCCGTTCGCGGCGCGAGCGCAGCAGCGAGCGGTGCCGGTAGTCGGGTTCCTTAACTCTGCGTCGCCAGGGCCGTATCCGCCGGTGTCCGCCTTTCTACGGGGCCTTAACGAAATGGGTTTCGTCGAAGGCCGAGATGTGGCGATCGAATATCGCTGGGCGGAAGGACATTATGAGCGCTTGCCGGCACTGATAGCCGATCTGGTCCAGCGCAAGGTGAGCGTAATCGCGGCGACCAGTACGCCTGCTGCAGTTGCCGCCAAGGCGGCAAACACCGCAATTCCCACCGTATTTACAACCAGTGGCGATCCAGTACAGCTCGGATTCGTCGCAAGCCTAGGCAAGCCCGGAGGTAATCTCACGGGCGCCACGCAGCTAAACGTAGAGGTTTCAGCGAAACGGCTAGAGCTGATGCACGAGACGATTCCTACCGCTAGCAACTTCGCTTTGCTCGTTAACCCACCTGGTCCGAATACCAAGGCGGAATTGCAAGACGATAGTGGAGCTGCGGCCGGGCTCGGCCTCACGCTGCAAGTACTGCGTGCCAGCAGCGAGCAGGACTTGGATACTGTATTTGAGTCTTTGGCTAAACTGCATACCGAGGCGCTCGTAATTGGAAGTGATCCATTCTTTAGCCGCCATATGGGAAAAATTGCCAGGTTAGCACTCCGCTACCGAGTGCCAGCAATCTACCAGTATGCAGAATTCACTGCGGCCGGTGGCCTGATGAGCTACGGAGGTAATGCTGCGGAATCATATCATATTGCTGGCATCTATGTTGGCCGCATCCTCAACGGCGAGAAACCCGCCAATCTGCCAGTTCAGCAAGTCACCAAAGTTGAATTGATCATCAATCTCAAGACCGCCAAGGAATTTGGTCTGACCGTGCCGCCGCAGATTGTCGCCCGTGCCGACGAGGTGATCGAATAGCGATGCTGTTTGCTGCGTCGCGCCGGTCGCTAATGAAACATAACGGACATCGCAGGGCTGCCGCCGAATGTCTTCTTTTGGAGTGAGAGCGGACATGCGGCCTATTTTATAAGTGCACGCCCTAGCTTGGCGACTTGGCCGCGTCCGGGGCAATCGCGCGCGAACGCTTGCCGTGGAAATAAGCCCGCAGCCAGGGATGGCTGGACGCCAGCATGGTGTCCATCGTGCCGGTCGCAATCACTTTATGGTCGGCCAGAACCGCGATGCGGTCGCAGACCGTGTGCAGGCTGTCGAGATCGTGGGTCACCATGAAAACGGTCAGCCCCAGCGTGCGCTGCAGGGTCGCGATCAGCATATCGAATTCGCCCGCCCCGATCGGATCGAGGCCGGAGGTCGGCTCGTCCAGGAACACGATCTCCGGATCGAGTGCGAGCGCGCGTGCGAGCGCCACGCGCTTGGTCATGCCACCCGATAATTCAGACGGGAACTTGTCGAGCGCGCTGGCGTCGAGCCCCACCATGTTCAACTTGGCGATCACCAGTTCGTCGAGCAGTTGCTGCGACAACTTGAGATATTCGCGAATTGGGAACTGCAGGTTTTCCCGCACCGTCAGAGAGGAAAACAACGCGCCCTGTTGGAACAGCACGCCCCAGCGCCGCTCGATCGCCTGGCGCTCGGCGTCGGCGGCGGCAGCCAGATCGACGCCGAACACCTTGATGGTGCCGCCGCGCTTGGGCAACAGACCGATAATGGTGCGCATGAGCACCGACTTGCCGGCGCCGGAGCCGCCGACGAAACCGAGGATTTCGCCGCGGTAGACGTCGAGATCGACACGGTCGAGCACAATATGATCGCCGAAGCCGACCACCACGCCGCGCACCTCGATCACCACCTCTTTGCCGTTGCCCTTTATTTTTTCTTGCGCCATTGCTCACATCCCGATCGAGGCGAAAAAGATCGCGAACAGGCCGTCGAGCACGATCACCAGGAAAATCGATTCAACGACCGAGGCGGTCGTCTGCAGCCCCAGCGATTCGGAGGAGCCCTTGACCGCCATCCCCTCCACGCAGGCCACCACGCCGATCACCAGCGCCATGAACGGCGCCTTGACGATGCCGACCTCGAAGGTCTGCAGCGAAATGGCTTCCTTGAGCCGCGCCAGGAAAACCTCGGGTTCGATACCGCCATAGAGCCAGCATACCAGCCCGCCGCCATAGAGCGCCGCTAGCGAGCCGAGGAAGGTCAGGATCGGCACGCCGACGATCAGCGCGACGATGCGCGGCAGGATCAGCACCTCGATCGGGTCGAAGCCCATGGTGCGCAGCGCGTCGATCTCCTCGCGCATCTTCATGGCGCCGAGTTCGGCGGTATAGGCCGAGCCCGAGCGGCCGGCCACCATGATGGCGACGATCAGCACGCCGATCTCGCGCAGCACCAGGATGCCGACCATGTCCACCACGTAGATATCGGCGCCGAATTTGCGGAAATGAAACACGCCCTGCTGCGCGATGATGCAGCCGATCAGAAACGTGATCAGCAGGACGATCGGCACCGCTCGCCAGCCGACATTGTCGAGCTGGTGCACCATCGAAGTGAGACGGAAGCGGCTCGGGTGCACGGTGACGCGCGCGAGCGCCTCCGCCAGCGCGCCGATCATATTGACGAAGGCCTTGAACGAGGTGCCGACCGAAACGATGCTCTCGCCAACCGCGGCGACCGCGGAGCCGAGCGAACCGCCGCGGCGCGCCGGCGCCGGCTCGCGCTTGACGCCGTGCACCTCGTCCATCAGCGCGCGGTAGTCTTGCTTGAGTCCCGTCACATTGGTGTCGCAGCCGCGCGCGCTGAAGCTGCGCGTCAGCCGCTCCAGCAGCCAGGCGCCGAACGTGTCGAGCCGCTCGACGGCGGCCATGTCGATGTCGACGCGCTTGGCGGCGCCGCCGCTCTGGGTCGCCGCTTCGATCTGCGCCTCGAGCGCATGGGCGTTTGCGGCAATCCAAGCGCCGGCGCCGGCAAGCTTGAGCCGCTCGCCCTCCGCCGTCGCTGCGAGCAAAATGGCGGTCATGACCAAGCCTTTGATTTCGTGGTATTTCCGCGCCGGCAAGGCGGAGCGGCCGCGGCGGCGGACTTGACCCAAGGCCCTGAAACTGTCGAGGTTTTGGCGGTGGACATGCCCCTAACCCTCACGCTAGCCGCCGAAAGCTGGCCGATCGCCGGTTCCTTCGCCATCAGCCGCGGGGCCAAGACCGAAGCCGTGGTCGTGGTCGCCGAATTGGGCGACGGCAGGGCGCGCGGCCGTGGCGAATGCGTACCCTATGCCCGCTACGGCGAAAGCGTCGAGAGCGTCATGACGCAGATCAAGGCGCTCGCGCCCCGGCTTGCCGCCGGGCTCGACCGCCAAGGCTTACAAAAAGCGATGCCGCCGGGCGCCGCCCGCAACGCGCTCGATTGCGCGTTCTGGGACCTCGAAGCCAAGCGCAGCGGACGCCCGGCGTACGCGCTTGTCGGCCTGCCCGCACCGCACGCGCTCACCACCGCCTTTACGATTTCGCTGGCGGCCCCCGCCGCCATGGCCGCGGCCGCCGCCAAGGCGGCCTCCCGCGCGCTGCTCAAGGTCAAGCTCGGCGCTGAGGGCGATGCCGCGCGCATCGCCGTGGTGCGCGCCGCGGCGCCCAAGGCGGCGCTCATCGTCGATGCCAATGAAGGCTGGAGCGAAGGCAACCTCGCCGCCAATCTCGCTGCCTGCGCGGAAGCCGGCGTCGCGCTGGTCGAACAGCCGCTGCCGGACGGCGGCGACAGAGCACTCGCACGCCTCAAGCGGCCGATCCCGATCTGCGCCGACGAAAGCGCGCACGACCGTGGCTCGCTTTGTGCGCTCGCCGGCAAATACGACGCGGTCAACATCAAGCTCGACAAGGCCGGCGGCCTGACTGAGGCGCTGGCGATGGCCAAGGAAGCCGAGCGGGCGGGCTTTGCCGTCATGGCCGGCTGCATGGTGGCGACCTCGCTCGCCATGGCGCCGGCCATGCTGCTGGCGCAGACGGTGCGCTACGTCGATCTCGACGGGCCGCTGCTGCTCGCCAAAGACCGCCTGGACGGGCTGCGCTACGAAGGCAGCCTGGTTTATCCGCCGGCCGCCGCGCTTTGGGGCTGAGCCATGAGCTGGCGGCGCGCGGAAGCCCCGCGCGCTCCGGCCGTGCAGCGCCGCAACGCGTCGGTCGCCGGCTTTTCGATCAGCCGGTAGACGATCAGCGCGCCGGCGATCGCCACCATGGCACACGCGATCATGTAAAGGCTAAGCGGCAGCGCGCCGCCGTCGAGCGCCATCCAGATATTGCGGATCGGCCGGATGGCGAACGGATGCGTCAGATAAAGGCTGTAGGAGGCGTCGCCCAAGACGACCAATGGCGTCACGATGTACGACGCCGACAAGCGCGGCCCGAACGCCGCTGCCGCGACGATAATGGTCGCGGGCAGGCCGCCCGAAACGAAACGCGGCAGAAACTGGTCGACGCCCCAGAGCGGACCGATGGCGACCGCCAATGCGCTGCCGGCGGCAATCAGCGCGAGCGCGGCGCCCGCCGTTATGCGCAGCTGCGCGCGGCAAGCGAGCGCGAGCACGGCGCCGAACAGAAACTCCAGGATGATGGAATTCGTCCAGTATTCCAGCGGTACCGTCGGCATCGTCACCGCGGCGCCCAGGATCGAAATGCCGATGAAAAACGCGATCAGGCAAAGCATGGCTCGCTTGAGCGGCAGCATCAGACAGAGACCGAACATGACGTAGAAGAACATTTCGTAGTTGAGCGACCAGCCGAGCGCCATGATCGGCCGGATCTCGCCGTTGGCGCGCAGGTCAGGAATGAAAAAGAACGAGGTGACGAACGAACGCCAGCCTTCGATCGGCACGTTGAGGAATTTGGGCGCCGCGAGATAGACCAAAATGAGCCCCGCCGTCATCATCCAGTAAAGCGGCACGATACGAGCGATGCGGCGCGTGAGAAAGACGCGCGTCGCGCCCGGCTGACCGAAAAGATCCGCCGTCGTGTAAATCATGATGAAGCCGGAGATGACGAAGAATATGTCGACGCCGATGCCCCAGTCGATAAACGCCATGTTCAACGGCTGCCGCCCGGTCTGTGCGGCGATGGTGGCCGTTTCATGCAGGCAATGCCCGAACAGCACCAGGCAGGCGGCGAGCGCGCGCAGAATTTGGATCGAGCGTAACGGAACAGCCTTCGACAAGCGCGGCCTCCCTGCGTGCAGCCCACCTGACACCGCCTGCCACCCGGCAATCAATTCCCGATTGCAATTAAGCCTAATCGCCGAGGCTTTTTGAAAGGCTGCATCGACATTGGGGCCGAGCGCGCTGGTAAAATAACACAATTGATATTTCGCAATGCCGCTACGCCCGGTTGCAGGCACTAAAGCCTGCATGTCGCAGCCCTCGACTATCGCCGAACGCCTGCTCGCGCACGCCCGCATCTGCCGGGAGATCGCCGCTGCGACCATGAGCGAGGAAACGGCAATGAAACTCGAGCATCTGGCCGAAGACTGCATCCAGGCCGCGCGCGAAGCCGTTGCCGAGCCGCGGCCGGAAATGTTCCCCGTCTTGAGCGGGAACCGCCGGACGACAGCCTGACTC
>CAWCVE010000019.1:0-161688 GCA_963798825.1 uncultured Alphaproteobacteria bacterium
CTATTTCCGAACTGTCCCCATTTTCTTGCTTAACCAAGTCTTTCCAATGGCCGCCCCGGCAGCCTAGACTTGCGCTTAAATCGTGCAGCCGCCGGGAACAGGCGGGGTTACGACGGGGACGCGAGGATGCGTATTCGGGGTCTGCTGCTCTGCGCGGCGCTGCTGGTTTGCGGCGTGTCGTCGGCGTCCGCCACCATGCGCATCGCCGAGGACCGCGGCGGCCAGATCGGTCAATACCTGCAAAGCTATGCCGCGGTGCGCCAGAGCGGCGAGCGCGTCGTCATCGACGGCAACTGCCTGTCGGCCTGCACGCTGGTGCTCGGGCTCGTCCCCAACGACCGCATCTGTGCGACGTCGCGCGCGCGTCTGGGCTTCCACGCCGCCTGGATGCCGGATAGCAACGGCCGTCCGGTCACCAGCCCACTCGGAACGCAGGCGCTGTGGAAAATCTATCCGGATTCGGTGCGGCACTGGATCAACCGGCACGGCGGCCTGTCGCGCCATATGATCTACCTGGAAGGCCGCTCGCTCACCGGGATCGTCGCGAGCTGCGACCGCGTGACCGCGGGCACGCCGTTGCACTCAGCGCGCCGCTTCTCGGCGCGCCATGTGCGCGACATACCCGCAAACGCCGCCAGCGACCGCCGCTAGCGCCATGGCCGCGTAGGCGCGGCTGCCGAAGGCGCCGTAAAGCCAGCCCGACAGTCCGGTCGCCGCCGCCATCGCCACGCCGAGCGCGATCGCGAGATAGCCTTGCGCGGTGGCGCTTTGCCCGGGCGGCGCGTGGCGCGCGACAAAACCGAGCGCGCCGAGATGGGTGGCGCCGAACGACAGCGCGTGCAGCAATTGCAGCCAAGGCAGCGCAAAGCCCGGCGGATCGAGCGCCATCGCCGCCCAGCGCAGCGCAGCGCCCGCCGCCCCGATCATCAGCAGCACGCTCGGCGCAAAGAACGGCGGCAGCCGGCCCGAGACAGCAAACAGCACGATCTCCGCGATCACGCCGAGCGCCCAAAGCGCGGCGATCGCCGTGCCGTCCAATCCGGCGCCGCGCCATTCGAGCGCCGAGAAGCCGTAATAGAGCGCGTGGCTTGCCTGGATTAGGCTCGCCGCCGCCAGCACGGCGAGGAAGGCGGGATTGCGCAACAAATGATGGCGTGGCTTATCCGGCGCGCTCGCCGGCGCGGCCGCCGCAAGCGGCTCGAGCGTCAGCGCGGCCAGCGCGCTGAGCAAACTCGCGGCCGCGATCAGCCAGATCAGATGACGCGCCGGGATCGTGTCGGTGGCAAAGCCGGCAACGAATGTGCCGACGATGAAGGCCGCCGAACCCCACAGCCGCACCGGCCCGTAGGCGCGTCCGCGCTGGCCCAGGCCCTTGAGCGCATATGTCTCGGAAAGCGGCATCACCGGGGTGAGTGCGAGCGACGCCAAGGCGTAAGCGACAAGGATGGCGCGCGCGCCTTCGGCCAGGCCCACCAGCACGAAGCCCGCGACGCCCAGAAAACTCGTTGTGATGATGGCCGCCCGCAAGGCGTCGCGCCGGTCAGCCGCGCGCGCGACCAGCGGGACCGCGATCATGCGAGCGAGGATCGGCGCCGCCAGCACCAGGCCGATCATCTGCGGATCGAGCCCCTTGGCCTTCAGCCAGACCGGAAAGAACGGCAGTTGGATGCCGCTCATGACGAACAGGCCGGCATAGAGCGCCGCTAGGCGCGGTGCAAAACCGACTTGCAGTTGGCTCAATGGCCGCATTCCGTAGCCTTGTTGCAACGCAAAAGCCAATTGCCGCCGTTCGGGGCGAGGCTCGGCTAGCCGAATCAGAGCAGCTGATTCATAAAGGGACAGTCACGGATTGCACATGGCGAACGAGCCGTTAGCGCTGGCGATCAGGCCGCCGGAAGCGCCCGACGAGGACGAATTTCTGACGCTGTGCGCCGCGCTTTCGGCGAGCGGCCGCGGCCGCGCGTTCTTGGCCGAATATACGAGGCGCAACCGCCAGGCCGACACCGAGGCGCTGCTCGCGGCGATCGGGCAGATCGAGGCGCGCCTGCAAGCCGACGCCTCCGCCGTGCAGCGCCTCCGCGACGACCTGCGCATGCTGCTGATCGCAATCCGCCTCGCGCGCCCGGAGATCGATGTCGGCGAGGCGCCTACGCGGGCGGCCAAGCTGAGCAAGCTGCTCGACCTGCTCGAACAACGCCTCGACGCCATGGCCGATGCACAACCCGCCGAAGGCGTGGCGCCGCATCTTGCCGTGGTGCCGAAGCCCGAGGAGCCCGAATTGCCGATCCGTGCGCCGCAAAGCGCGCCGGCGCCGGCCATCGCGCTCATTCCTGTTGCCGTGGCGGAGCCGGAGACCGCGCCGGCCGAAAGCGTGCCGCCTGCGCCGCCGGAAGTCGCCGAAACCGCCGTCGGCGCGCCGCCGTCCGGGCCGCTCGCCGCCATCATGGCGCTGAGCGAGGACGAGCGGCTGGCGCTGTTTACGTAATCGTTCGCCGTCATTGCCGGGCTTGACCCGGCAATCCATGTTGCGGCTCTGCACAAGCAAACTTACGTAAGGCTTTCGCAAATCGCGATGCATCATGGATGCGTGGGTCAAGCCCGCGCATGACGACGGTGAGTACTACCCCGCTATCAACGTCGCGAATAAATCCGGGTCTACGTTGCCGCCGGACAAGACGCCGACCACCACTTTGTCCTTCACGTCCAGCTTGCCGGCCAGCAGCGCCGCCAGGCCAATCGCGCCGCCCGGCTCCACCACCACCTTCAATTCGTGGAATGCATAGCGCACAGCGGCCGCCACTTCCGCGTCGTTCGCCGTGATGCCGGCGCCGATCAGTTCGCGGTTGATCGGAAAAGTCAGTTCGCCCGGCGTGTTGCTCATGAGCGCGTCGCAAATGGTGCCGCTCATGCGCTCGTTATGTTCGCGTTGGCCGCTGACGAACGAGCGCCGCGTGTCGTCGAAACCATCCGGCTCGACGGTATAGAACTTGGCCGCCGGCATGCGCGCCTTGACGCCGAGCGAAATGCCCGCCGCCAAGCCGCCGCCCGAGGCGCCGACCACCACGATCTCGGGTTCGAGCAGAAGCTGGCCGAGATCCTCGACGATCTCGCGCCCGATGGTGCCCTGCCCGGCGATGATCAAAGAATCGTCGTAAGGCGGCACCAGAGTCGCGCCGCGCTCGGCGACGATTTTCTTGGCGATGGCGGCGCGGTCCTCGCGGTCGCGGTCATAGAGCACGATTTCGGCGCCGAGCGCCGCGGTGCGCTCGCGTTTGAGGCGCGGCGCGTCGGACGGCATCACGATGGTCGCGGGCATGCCAATGAGGCGGGCGGCCGCCGCCACCCCTTGCGCGTGATTGCCGGACGAATAGGCCACCACGCCCGCGGCGCGGCGGTCCGCGGGAATCGACGAGATCTTGTTATAGGCGCCGCGGAACTTGAACGAGCCGGTGCGCTGCAGCGTCTCGGCCTTCAGGAACACACGCGCGCTTAAGCGCTCGTCGAGCACCGGGGCATTGATGAGCGGCGTGCGCACGGCGACGCCATAAAGCCGCTTGGCGGCGGCCTCAATATCGGCAGCGGACGGATGTAGTGCGGTGTCGACGGCGCCCATAAGGCAAGGCTAGCGCCGGACTGACGATGGCGGCAAGAGCGGCATCCCCAGCGGTGTCATCGCCGGGCTTGACCTGGCAATCCACGACGAAGCTCGGCAATGGCAGCGTACGTAAAATTTTATCGGTAGCTGCTCGTCTTGGATGCGCGGGTCAGGCCCGCGCATGACGGTGGATAAATATCACGCCGCCAGGCGGTCCTTCTTGCCGCGCCAGGCGCGCGCACCCTCGCTCACATGTTGCAGGAAAATCCGCGCGCTCTCTTGCCAGGTCATACGCAGTGCGAAATCGCGGCAGTCGGCCGGCGAACACTCCAGCGCCTCCAGGCAGGCGCGCCGCAAGTCCTCGTCCAGCACGCCGACGGGGCCCTCGCCGATCACGTCGCGCGGCGCGGCGGCCGGGAAGCCTGCGACCGGCACACCGCTCGCCAGAGCCTCCAAGAGCACCAGGCCGAACGTATCGGTGCGGCTCGGGAACACGAATACGTCGGCGGCGGCGTAGATTTCCGCCAGCGCCTCGCCGTGGCGCGGGCCCAGAAATACCGCGTCCGGATAGGCCTTGGCTAAATGCGCGCGCGCCGGCCCCTCGCCGACCACTAGTTTGGTGCCCGGCAGATCGAGCTTGAGAAAGGCTTCGAGATTTTTTTCGACCGCCACCCGTCCGACGGTGAGAAAGATCGGCCGCGGCAGATCGAGCATTACGGCGCGCGGCTTGAATAAATCCGCATCGACCCCGCGCGGCCACAGTTTCACGTTCTTGAAGCCGCGCGACGTCAGCTCGGCCCCCAGCGTCGGCGTCGCCGCCAGCACCGCGGCGCCGGCCTTGTGGAAACGCCGCAAAAATCCCCAGGTCACGTCGCTGGTCCAGCGCTCGGGCACCGGCAGGCGTTCGGCGAGATAATCGGGAAAACGGGTGTGCAGGCTGGTGGTGAACGGCAGGCCGCGCCTGATGCAGACGCGGCGCACCGCGTGGCCGAGCGGACCTTCCGTCGCGATATGAATGGCGTCCGGCCGCAAGCGGTCGAGCTTGCGCTCGACGTCGCCCGGACCCGGCAGCGCCAGTCTGATTTCCGGATAGCTCGGCATCGGCAGCGTCCAGAACTCGCCGGGCGCCAGGAATTCGATCTCGACGCCGAGCGCGCGCGCCTCGCGCGCGACATGGCCCAAGGTGCGCACCACGCCGTTGACTTGCGGATGCCACGCGTCGGTGACGACCAGGATTTTCATGACTTTTTCTTTTGCCGCATGATCTTCTCCGAAAACCGGTTCCCACTTTTCGGGATCATGCGGCCTGCGGCTGGGCGAGTTCGACTTCCGCCTCAACGTCGTCGCCGGTCTGCGTCCAGGTGATGATCTCAAAGCGGCCGTCGTGCCGCTCGGCCACCGCCGTGCAGCTTTCCACCCAGTCGCCGCAATTGATGTAGCGCAGGCCGAAATCGTCGTGCATGGCGGCGGTGTGGATGTGGCCGCAGATCACGCCGTCGACTTTATGATGCTTGGCTTCGGTGGCGAGCGCCCTCTCGAAGGCGCCGATGTAATTGACCGCGTTCTTCACCTTCAGCTTGGCCCATTTCGACAGCGACCAGTAAGGCGCGCCCAGCACGCGGCGCATGCCGTTGAAGATGCGGTTGGCGGCGAGCGCGAAGGAATAGGCCTTGTCGCCGAGCAGCGCCAGCCAGCGCGCCTGCGTCACCACCAGGTCAAAAATGTCGCCGTGCACGACCAGATAGCGCCGCCCGTCGGCGCCTTCGTGCACGGTATTTTCCACCACCTCGATGCCGCCGAAATGCGTGCCGTAATAGCCGCGCAGGAATTCGTCGTGATTGCCCGGGATGTAGATGACGCGCGAACCCTTGCGGCCCTTGCGCAACAGCTTCTGCACCACGTCGTTATGCGCCTGCGGCCAATACCACGACGAGCGCAGCGCCCAGCCGTCGACGATGTCGCCGACCAGATAGATCGTTTCGGCTTCATGGCGGCGGAGGAAATCGAGCAGTTTGTCGGCCTGGCAGCCGCGCGTGCCGAGATGCACGTCGGAGATGAAAAGCGCGCGAAACCGTCGCGTATCGGTCACGATGCGGCGGACTTTCTGCCGTTGCTCATGGCGACGCGCATAGCAAATTCGCGTCTCGCTTTTATGACAGCGCGATTAACCATTTTTTAGGCCGCGGCGCTTTGCGCCTCGCTGCGGCGGAACCGCACCAGCGTGTAGACACCGAACGGCGGAACCTTGCGCCGCTCGATCAGTTCCGCGCCGCCATGCGTTTGCGCCCAGGCCGCAAGCCGCGCGAACGGGAACTCGGGGCGCAGGCCGAGCTTGCGCGCCCGCTCGGCCAGCAGCCGTTCGATCGCGGCGGCCCATCCGTGTTCCGAATAGAGGTGGTTGACCAGCACGATCTGCCCGCCCGGCTTGACCACGCGCGCGCATTCCGACAGCACGCGTTCGGGGTCGGCGACCAGCGTGATGACGAACTGCCCGACCACGCAGTCGAAGCTGGCGTCGTCGTAGCGCAGATTGTGCGCATCCATCACCGCCAGGCCCTTGACGAACGGATAGCGCCCGCTCGCCGCCCGCATGCGCGCGCGCGCGATCATCGGCTCGGAAATGTCGATGCCGGTGATCTCGGTGCTCGCGTCGTAGTCGTCGAACGACAGCCCGGTGCCGACGCCGATCTCGAGAATGCGCCCGCCGACTTCGCGTGCGGCGCGCGCGGCGGCGCGCCGGCCGTTGAGGAACACCGGCCCGCAAAGCACGTCGTAGACCGGCGCCCAGCGGGCATAGGCTTTTTCCATTACCTGCTTGTCGGGATCGCGCAGCATCGGGGCCCCTTTCGCGAATCGAATGCTTGCATCCGAAGCGGGATAGCAAGCGATTGCTACAGTTCCGCGACAGGCTTGACGATTGCCCCGCCCTGCACCAACACTCGCGTCACAAAACTTTCGCCAATAAGGATCCCCCATGGATCTCGGAATTGCCGGCCGCAAGGCCATCGTCTGCGCGTCGAGCCGCGGGCTCGGCAAGGCCTGCGCGCGCGCGTTGGCGGAAGCCGGCTGCGACGTGGTGATCAACGGCCGCGACGGCAAAAGGCTGGAGGCGACCGCCGCCGAAATCGCCAAGGCGACCGGCGGCAAGATCACGCCCGTCGCCGCCGACGTGGCGACGCCGGAGGGCCAGAAGGCGCTGCTCGTCGCCTGTCCCGCGCCCGACATCCTGATCAACAACAATGCCGGCCCGCCCTTACGCGACTTCCGCGAGCTTACGCGGCAACAAATGATCGACGGCGTGATCGCCAACATGATCGTCGCGGTCGAACTCATCCAGAAAGTGATCGACCCGATGAGCCAGCGCAAGTTCGGCCGCATCGTCAACATCACCTCGGGCTCGGTGAAGATGCCGATCCCCGGCCTCGATCTGTCGTCGGGCGCGCGCGCCGGCCTGACCGCGTTTCTCGCCGGTGTCGCCCGCACGGTCGCCGGCAACAACGTCACCATCAACAACATTTTGCCCGGCGCCTTCGACACCGACCGGCTGCGCGGCACGCTGGCGAAAGCCGCCGAGCAGAAGGGCGTCAGCGTCGAGGACGCCGCCAAGGCGCGCGCGGCGAGTATTCCTGCCAAGCGTTTCGGCGAGCCGGCCGAGTTCGGCGCGGCCGCCGCCTTCCTGTGCTCGGCACAGGCCGGCTACATCACCGGGCAGAATTTGCTGATCGACGGCGGCACGTTCAACGGGGCGTTCTAACCCGCAATGAAAAAGGCCGGCGTCGCCGCCGGCCCTTTCATGGCGCGATAAGCCAAGCGCCTATTTGTGGTAGAGCTGCGACACCGGCGCCGGCGCCGGATTGTCCCAGCGATAGTGGAACCCCACTGAGACGATATCGACGTGCGACGAGACATCGCCAACGTAGCTTCCTAATAGTCCATTGTACCAAGGATTACCCGACGTCGGCGAAATGTTGATGGATGTACTCTGCAGGAACACGTGCGAATATGCCAAGTCGAGCGATATCTTGTTCGAGTATTGATACGTCGCGCCGGCCGATAGCCAAATGCGGTCGTTGTCCGGCACCAGTGGCATGCGTACCTGATCGGTGACTGGGGACCGCTCGAAGCCGACGCCGCTGCGCACCGCCAGCCGGTCGTTCCATTGATATTCGGCGCCGCCCGAGAAGAACCAGCCGTCCTGATACTGGAACGGCAAAGTTACAGCGGTGCCGCCGGCGGTCGCGGGTGCACCACTCGGCTGCAACACAGCGACCGTGCCGATCCGGCTCCAATTCGACCACTCGACTGTGCCTAACGCTGTCCACTGCGGGGCAAATCGGTAGCGAACGCTGGCCGTAACGGTGTCCGGGAGATTGACGGTCGCATTGATCGATCCAGGAGTGCCGCCAGCGCCGGCTGGAAGCATCAACGCGCCATTGAGTTTCTGGTCGATGCCGGACCGATAGCCAACTCCAACTGTCAGGTTCTGGGTCGGTGTCAACGTTACGCCGGCAGTAAAGCCGTAGCCCCATCCAGCGCCGTTCAGACCGGCCTGCGTGCCGGCACCTAAAGCATTGTAAGCAAATCCAAAAGTGGTCTCAGCGTACTGGACTTGCACGCCGGCGCCGACGCTGATCCAGTCGTTGATACGATAAGCGATGCTCGGCGTCGCATTGTAAGTCTTTAGGTTGGTCCAGTATGCGCCATAACCGCCACCGGCCCAGGCGCCTGGCTCTTTCACCGATAGACCGAACGGCGAGTTCACCGACATGCCGATCCAGAGGTCCGGCTTGATCTGCCAAGTGTAATAAGCGGCCGGCACCAATGCGTCTTGCCCGCTATTGCCGGTGCCGCCGAGCGGGCCGTACGGCACACTGGCCGCGACGTTGGGCGAGTTCGACGCATACGGCATGATTCCGCTCCAGACGGAATTACTCTGGATGCCTGGGATCTGTGTCATGGTCGCCGGATTCCAGAACATCGCCGACGATGACCCGCCCGCCGCGACGCCGGCGAAGGACGCGCCCTGTCCCCAGGCGCTCTGCTCGCGCACGGCAAAACCGCCGGCATTCGCGCCCGCCGTCGCTGCGACCAGCGCCGCGACGCCGCCGCATGCCACCAGAGCCGCCTTCAAACCGCGAAACGACATTTCCCAGCCCCCCAAATTTCAAGCCGCGCCGACGCAAGGCACATATAACGAACATCGTGCCCTTGGACTCGCCCGCCGACAATGGCCGCAGCCCAAATAGCGGCGCACAAATGCCCAATTGCACAAATTTTGGCTGGATGTGGCAGTCCTGCCACAGGTGCGGGAGCGGCATATCCGCTCCTCGCCGAGTCAAAAACGGCTACGAATTCAATATGTTGGCGTATTAGCCCGCCAAACTGGCGTCCGTATGCGCGATCTCTGGCCGCGCGTGCGGATCGAACTCCACGCCCAGGCGCGTCGCGGTGCGCCAGATCACGTGGCACGGCGCTCTTACGTGATCCATTTCGACCACCAACACGAACTCGTCGGGAATGCCGATCTGGCTCGCCACTTCCAGGCACGCACCGGCCGGCGACAGGTTGCGCACGCGGCAGTCGACGCCGCCGTCGTGGTTGATGGTGATGCTCCCCGCCTTCAGCGTGCGGTGGCGAAGAACCTTGCGTCTTTCGTCCATGACATCCTCCGTCCAGTTCGGCGTTCGCGCACCCCCTCGCGGCGCCTGCGGTCAGACGGGTTGACCGATGATGGAATTGTACGACCGGCGGTTTAGCCGAACGTGAAACTGATCCTCGAAATACGAATGTTTCCGTTTGCATTTGCTAACCATGACTCGGCCTGCAAATACGGGTTTTTTCGCGCAGGACCGCGCATTTTATTTTCAATTTACGGAATGTGAGCGGCGGCCGGGCCTACAATCGGCCCGATTGTTCAACCAGGGACACCTTTTGCGCCGTGTTGGATTGGCTCATGAGCGACTGGTATTTGTTCGGCCTGACCGCGCAGAACTGGATGTGGGTCTTGCCCGGCGCCCTGCTGCTCTACTTCGCCGTGCTCATGATGGTCCGGCGCCGGAAAGGCGGCGTGCGCTAGCGAACCGCGGCGCCAATCACAAAACGCCGTTTGGCAACAGCGCGCGTTCCGACAACGTCCCCTTGAAACTTGCCATCGCCTCCTCGATGAGGACCGCGCTATTGGCCCGTTCCAGCTTGCGCAGCAAAGCCTTCAGCGCCGGATCCTTGTCGCGGATCACCCATCGGCGCGTGAAGATCTGCGCGTCGTAGATCGACGTGATGCGTACCGGCGCAGCGACGGCCGGCAGCCAGGCGTCGAAGTGCTGGGCGAATGGTATGGTCATGGCAGAAGCTTTACGGCTGGAGGCGGCAGGATTAGCCCCACCATGCGCGCTCGCGCGCCTGCGCGCCATAGCGATGTCGCCGTGATGTGTTTCTTTTCGAACGCCAATCCCGCCGGCGGTAAGCGGCTGCGCGGCTTGTAGCGGTGCACCTTTGCGCCTATAGCTCGGCGCGGGCGCATGTTCGTCCATATCCGATCGAGCGGACCAGCGTCCGCGGAAAGACGGTCCATGCAAATCTACATTTTCAAATCCGAGGCGAGCCGCGACCTGCGCGCGTTTTGCGACGACCGCGGCGGCCAGAAACTGCCGGCGCGGTTCCGTCCCTGGCACGCGGTCGGGGTGGTGCGCGAGGATGCGGCGCCGCCGAACAACCTCAGCCGCGACGTGATCGAGGCCTCGATCGCCAGCGACGGCTATCAGCTCTGGAAGCTCAAGAGCGCCAAGAAGCAGTAGCCAATGGCCAATCGTCCCTGCAATCCGGACGCCGACGCCAAGCGCATCTGGGAGTTGGTGCTGCCGGATACGCCGTTTCCGGCCTGCGGCACGCAAGAGGATGCCGCCGCGGCCGAGTGCGCCGCGCCGGCGAACGAGGCACGCGACGATGCACGCCTGCACTCCCTTGCCCCCTCCCCCTCCGCCGTCGCATGATCGGCCTCCGATCAATCCTTCAATCCAATCTCAAAAAACGAACGCTCCAGGGAGAAACTTCACATGAAGCTCGTCCGCTATGGCGCGCCCGGCCGCGAGAAGCCCGGCATCATCGACGCCGACGGCAAAATCAGGGACCTGTCGCGCGTGGTGCCGGATATCGACGGCGCCATGCTTGCCGCCGGCGGCCTCGCCAAAATCAAAAAGGCCAACCTCAAGCGGCTCAAAACCGTGGCCGGCAAGCCGCGGCTCGGCTCCTGCGTCGGCAGCGTACGCAACTTTCTCGCTATCGGGCTCAACTATTCCGACCACGCGGCGGAATCGGGGGTCAAGGTGCCGGACGAACCGATGGTCTTCAACAAAGCGCCGTCCTGCATCTGCGGGCCGAACGACAACACTATCCTGCCGCAGGGCTCGAGCAAGCTCGATTACGAATGCGAGCTCGCCGTCGTCATCGGCCGGCGCGCGCGTTATCTCGCGAAAGAGAAAGCGATGGATGCGGTCGCCGGCTATTGCATCAGCAACGACGTATCCGAGCGCGCCATGCAGATGGAACATGGGCAAACGCTCTGCAAGGGCAAGGGCGCCGAAACTTTCGGGCCGCTCGGCCCCTGGTTCGTCACCAAAGACGAGATCAAGGACCCGCAGAATCTCGCGATGTGGACAAATGTGAACGGCGAGAAGCGCCAGCACGGCTCGACCAGGACCATGGTGTTCGACGTAGCACACCTCGTCTGGTACCTGTCGCAATTCTTCGTGCTGGAGCCAGGCGACGTGATCGCCACCGGCACGCCGCCGGGGGTCGCCTACGGCATGAAGCCGGCGCCGGTTTACCTAAAGGCCGGCGACGTGGTCGAGCTCGGCATCGAAGGGCTCGGCACCCAACGGCAGAAGATCGTGCCGTTCAAGGCGTGACGCGGGGAAGCGGAACCGATGCCTGATCGCAAGCCGCTAGCGGCGGTTCCCCGGGGGCTCATCGACGTTCCGGTCACGCCTTTCACGTCCGACAATAAAGTCGACCTCGACACTTTCGGACGCGTCATTGAATTCTTGATCGCGCACAACGCGTCCTCGCTTTGCATCAATCTGCATCTCGCCGAATCTTTGAATCTGACACTCGACGAGCGCAAGCTTTTGGCCAAGGCCGCGGTCGACGTCACCGCCGGCCGCGTGCCGGTCATCGTGCATGTCAGCACGCCCGGCACCGACCAGGCGGTCGAGCTTGCCCGCCACGCCGAACAGGTCGGCGCCGACTGCGTGGTCGCGATCGCGCCCTATTACTGGAAGCCGTCGCAAGAGCAGCTTTACGAGCATTTCGCCGCGATCATCGCGGCGACCGGCCTGCCGTTCATCGCCTATAATTCGCCCACCATCATGGACGGCGTTGGCATCGCGCCCTCGACGCTGATCAAATTGATGCAGCGGTTTCCCAAATTCATCGGGCTGAAAGAGGCGAGCCACAACTGGGAGAAATATCTCGAGCTCGGACGCGCGGCGAAGTCTGTGCGCCCGGATTTCGGCTTGTTCGTCGGCACCGAATGGATCGTGCCCTGCATGACGCTCGGCGGCACCGCTTGCATGTCGGTGTTCGGCGGCATCGCGCCGCGCTTTGTGCAATCGCTGTACGACGCGACGACGAGTGGCGATCTGAAAAAGGCGCTCGACCTGCAATACAAATTTTCCGAGCTTTACCAGATCGCCAAGGTCGAGTATCCGGCGCCGACCAAGGCGATGTGGGACATCATGGGGCGGCCGGTCGGCGCGCCGCGGCTGCCCAACCGCCCGCTCACGGCAGACGGCAAAAAGGCGATCCGGACGGCGCTCGAAACGCTCGGGCTCTTCGACAGCGAACCGCATGGATGGTAGGAAGCTTGCGACCCATCGCACGACAACGTCGAACGATATGGAAAATAGGGAGGCGAGAATGAGAAAAATACTGCCCGCACTCGTAACCGCGATCGGCCTGTTGGCCCTCACCGCGGGATCGTCGGCCGCGCAAGAATGGCCGACGCGCGGCACGATCCGCATGATCGTGCCCTATCCGGCCGGCGGCGGCACCGACGTGGTCGCGCGCATCGTCGCGAAGTTCCTGCAGGAGCGGCTGCACCAGACCATCATCGTCGACAACCGCGGCGGCGCCAACGGCCAGATCGGCCTGCAGAACCTCAAGCAATCGGCGCCCGACGGCTACACCATGGCGATGACCTCCGACAGTCCGATGACCGTCAACAAGTGGGTCTACAAGTCGATCCCCTACGACCCGATGACAGATTTCATCCACGTCACCTCGGTTATCCGGCTGCCTTCGCTCTTGGCCGTGCATCCGTCGCTGCCTGTGCACAGCGTGGCCGAACTGATCGCGCTGGCGAAGTCGAAGCCCGGCGGGCTGTCTTACGCCTCGGCCGGCGTCGGCAATTTTAGCCATCTCGAAGCGGAACAGTTCGCGCAGAAGGCCGGCATAAAGATGGTGCACGTGCCCTACAAAGGCACCGGGCCGTCGTCGCTCGGGCTGATTGGCGGCGAAGTGCAACTCGGTTTCAACAACGTCTCGACGCTGTGGCCCTACGTCAAGGCGGGCAAGCTTCGCGCGCTCGCGGTGATGGAGCCCAAGCGCATGCCGGAATTGCCCGACGTGCCGGCGGTGGCCGAGACCATCCCCGGCTTCGACATGGCGCCGTGGGTCGGCATTATTCTGCCGGCGGGCGTGCCCAAGCCGATCGTCGACCGCCTGACCAAGGAAATCCTCGCGGTGATGAGCGACCCGGAAGCGGTCAAGATATTCACCGACCAGCAATTGGTAGTGATGACGCTACCCGGCGCGCAGTTCACCGCGCTGATCCAGAAGGATTCCGACAAGTGGGAGAAGGTGGTGAAGACGGCGAATATTAGCTTGCAGTAGCCACCGTCGCACTTAAAAATCTGCGGATAAAAAAGCCCCGGGCGATGAGCCCGGGGCTTCGTCGTAAGGCTTTGGCGCCGGAGCCTACTCCGCCGCCTGCTGCTGCGCCCGCCCCAGCACGCTGCGCGCGAGATCGCGGAACTCGGCCTTGCTCAGCATCTTCTTGTTCTTGAGCGAATGCAGCTTGGTCGCCTGCAGCACCTTCATGGCGTCTTCTTCCGACACCTGCATGCCGACGTCCTGCAGCCACATGTTGATCGAGTCGATGCCTGAGCCCTTGCCCATCACGACTTCCGCAGGCGGCTGACCGACCGCCGACCAGCGGATCGGGAACAGTTCGGTCGCGTTCTTCTCGCCGCAGTTCTTAAACCACGAGGCGATGATGCCGGACTCGATCTGGTAGAGGCCCGAGCCGACGATCGCCTTGTTCGACGGCACCACCACGCCGGTGAGCCGCTGCACCAGATTGGCGAGCGAGGTGAGCTTGGTGGTGTCGATGCCGACGTCGACGCCGTACATGGTTTTCAGCGCCATGACGATCTCTTCCATCGGCGCGTTGCCGGAGCGTTCGCCGATGCCGAGCACCGTGGTGTGCATCACCTCGACACCGAGCGAGAGCGCCATAATGGTGTTGGCGACGCCCATGCCGAAGTCCTGGTGGAAGTGCGCCTCGAGCCGTTTCGGAATGCGCTTCTGCACCTCGGTGACGAAGTATTTCATGGCGTGCGGCGACAGCACGCCGAAGGTGTCGACCAGCGCGAGCGCGTCCATGTGGCCTTCTTTGCCCACTTTCTCGATCAGGTCGATCGCCCATTTCAGCTCGGCGCGCGAGAAGTCGATCGGGAAGAACACCACTTCGAGACCGTTGTCGTGCGCGTAGCGCGTCGCCTCGATCGAGGTCTCGATCGCCTTTTCCATCGGCCAGCGGTAGGCGAGATCGACCATGTGCTTGGACGAGGGGATTTCCATGACGACGCCATTGACGCCGGTGTCGATGGCGCGCTTAACGTCTTCCTTCATGCAGCGCGCGAAGGAGAAGATCTGCGGGCCCAGTTTGCGCTTGACGATTTCCTTAATGGCATCGTTGTCGGACGGAGAGACGATCGGCATGCCGGCTTCGATGCGGTGCACGCCGGCTTCGGCCAGCGCCTCGGCGATGCGGATTTTTTCGTCCTTGGAAAGGATAATGCCGGTCTGCTGCTCGCCGTCGCGCAGCGTCACGTCGTGGATTTTGATGTTCTTGGCGAACTTGAAGTCCTTGGTGACTTCAGGCGCGTAATTCCATTCGCTGACGAACCAGTCGTTGGTTTTCCAGGGGGTTGGATTGGCCATTCGTTTACTCCTCTCGCATGGGCTTAATCGGTTGTTTTCAGGCAGACCGAGCTTGATGGCAGGCCTTTTTGCCCGCGCAAAGCATTGATATTTCGCAAGACCCGGCCGGAATTCCTCGTTTGCCAGCGCCTTTATAGAGGGTACCGCGCGCTCAGACTACCGGGTTAGTGAGCTCGCCGATGCCCGATATCGCGATGCGGACGACGTCGCCGGCCTGCAGATAGCGCGGCGGGTCAAAGCCGATGCCGACGCCGGCCGGCGTGCCGGTCGCCAGCAGGTCGCCCGGCTCGAGCGGCACATAGGCCGTGACCGTCTCGATGAAGGTCGGCACGTCGAAAATCATGTCTTTCAGCTTGGCGAACTGCCGCCGCTCCTCGTTGACGTAAGTCGAAAGCTCCTGCTCGGCCGGCACGCCGAACTCGTCGCGCGTCACCAGATAGGGCCCGACCGGGCAGAAGCCGTCGAGCGACTTGCCGAGGAACCATTGCTTGTGTTTCTGCTGCACGGCGCGCGCGGTCATGTCGTTCACAATGGTGTAGGCGAACACATAGTCGAGCGCGTCCTCGCGTTTGACGTTCTTGGCGTGCGTGCCGATGACCACGCCGAACTCGCCCTCGTAGTCGACCGTGTGGGTCGGATCGAGCGCGGCGGAAATCTTCTGCCCCGGATCGGCAAGAGATGACGGCGACTTGGTGAAGATCACCGGATCGGCCGGCACGTCCTGCTTGTCGCCGGACTGGTCGACGCCGCTCTGGGCGAATTCGCGTGCGTGGTCGTAATAGTTCTTGCCGACGCAGATCACGTTCTTCGACAGCGGGCCGACGGGGGCGGCGAGCCTAGCGCGCGCGAGGCTGACCGGCTCGCCGTAGCTCGGCGGCGCACCCGCCGCCAGGAGCTTGATGACGTGGCGCAGTTCGCGCAGCACGCCGCCGCCGACCAAAAACGGGCGGAAGCTGTCGCCCTCGACGGCGCCGAAAACCTTGCCCTGCGGGCTGTTGATGGCTGCGATTTTCATAGGTGTATGGCTGACCTTGCTGGAATGGCGGCGGATAGGCGGGATGCGGAGAAGGCGCTAGCAAAGAGCGCGGCTGCGGGCAAGGCGGGCCGACCAAGCTTGGCGCGATCGCACACTAACCGTTCATTCCCACGCAAGCGGGAATCCAGATCTTTGAGGCAGAACAAGCGTGTCCTGGGTCCCCGCTTGCGCGGGGACGAACGGAAAAAGTTACACCCCCCGCGCCCTTAACACCGCCTCGATCGACACCCGCGACCAGGGCGCGGTACGCTCGCGGAAATTGTCGTAGGAGCCGGAGATTTTGCCGCGCAGATCGCTATGGATGGCGAATAATTCGCCCATGACGTCGTGCGCCTGCGCGCGCGCCGCCGCGACCAGATCGTCCGGAAACGCCGCCAGCTTGACGCCGTGGTCCTTGACCAGCGCCGCTAGCGCCTGTGCGTTGAGCCGTTCCATCTCGGCCAGCGCGTAGTTCGCCTCCGTGGCGCAAGCGTGCGCCACGATCGCCTTCAGCTCGTCGGAGAGCACGTCCCACGCTTTGAGCGCGACGATGCACTCGCCGGTGCCGTTCGGCTTGTTGAAGCCGGGATAGTAGTAGAACGGCGCCACGCGATAGAGCCCGAGCGCGATGTCGGTGCCGGGGCCGACGAATTCGGCGCCGTCGAGCACGCCCGATTGCAACGACGTGAGGATTTCCGAAGGCGGCGTGGTCTGCGGCGTGGCGCCGAGCCGCCGGTAGACCTCGCCGCCGAGGCCGAGCGAACGCAGCTTGAGCCCGCGCAGGTCGGCGGCGCTTTTCAGCTCGCGGCGGAACCAGCCGCCCATGCAGACGCCGGTGTTGCCGGCCATGAACGGCTTGACGCCGAAGGGCGCGTATAGTTCGTCCCACAGCGCCTGGCCGCCGCCGGCCTCGATCCAGGCGACGTGCTCGGCAGGCGTGAGCCCGAACGGCACGGTAGTGAAGAAGGCCGCGGCCGGCATCTTGCCCTGCCAGTAGAAGGCCGCCGTGTGGCCGATGTCGGCAACGCCATTGCCGACCGCGCCCAGCACCTCGAAGGCCGGCACCACTTCGCCGGCGGCATAGACCGTGATGTCGATGCGCCCGCCCGACAGCGCGCGGATGCGCGAAGCGACGCGCTCGGCCGACATGCCGGGGCCGGGCAGACGTTTCGGCCAGGAGGTGACCATGCGCCATTTCAACGTGTCGGCGCGCGCGATTGAGGGCGCGGCGAGCAGGCCGGCGGCGCTTAAGCCGGCGAGACGAGTGAATTGGCGTCGCGTGGTCATGGTTTGCTCCAGTGCTGGTAGAAATGATGCAGCGGGCCGCGCCCGTGGCCGATGTGCAATTCGTCGGCGTGGGCGATGGCCGCGGTGACGTAAGCTTTGGCCTCTTGGCACGGCGGTGATCGGGTCGCGGCCCTTCGCCAGCCCCGCCGCAATGGCCGACGACAAGGTGCAGCCGGTGCCGTGCGTGTTCTTGGTGGCGATGCGCTTGGCCGCAAGCCGCACGACCTCGCCCTCCCCGATTAGCAAGTCGACGCTCTCATCGCCCGCGCCGTGGCCGCCTTTGATCAGAACCATGCGCGCGCCGTGCGACAGGATTTCGCGCGCCTGGATTTCCATTTCGCGTTGGTTGCGGGCGAGCGAGCTGCCTACGAGCGCGGCTGCCTCCGGCAGATTGGGCGTGACGATGAGCGCGCGCGGGATCAGCTCGCGGCGCAGCGCGTCGATGGCCTCGCGCGCCAGCAGCGCGTCGCCGGACGACGCGGCCATCACTGGGTCGAGCACGATGTTTTTGGCGCGATGGCGGGCGAGGTCTTTGGCCACGGCCTCGATCGCCGCCGCTTGCGACAGCATGCCGATTTTCACTGCACCGACGTCGAGATCGGAAAACACCGCGTCGATCTGCGCGCCGATGAAGTCCGGCGGCACGTCGTGGATCGCGCGCACGCCTTGCGTATTCTGCGCGGTCAGCGCGGTGACGACGCTCGCGCCATAGACCCCGAACGCGGCGAAAGTTTTCAGATCCGCCTGGATGCCGGCGCCGCCGCTCGAATCCGACCCGGCAATGGTGAGCGCGACCGCTGTCATATGGGCCCTCGCCGCTTCAGCGCCTCGTCCACCACCGCACGCAGGTCGCGCGCGGCCTTTTCCGGATCCGGGGCGCGCGAGAGCGCGGAGATCACCGCCACGCCGTCCGCCCCCGCCCCAATCACCTCGGCGGCGTTGCCCGCGTTGATGCCGGAAATGCCGCAAATCGGAAAATTCGGCGCGCGCGCGCGGATCGCACGCACAATCTCGCGCAGGCCGGAAACGCCGATCGGCGTCGAGGCATCGTCCTTCGAGCCGGTCGGGTAAACAGCGCCGACGCCGACATAGTCGACGAGGTCAAGCGGCGCGGCCTGCGCCTGATCGAGCGTGCTCACGCTCAGGCCGATGATCGCCGTGCGCCCGAGCAGCAGCCGCGCGTCAGCGGCCGCCATGTCGTCCTGGCCGACATGCACGCCGTCGGCCTCCGCGGCGAGCGCGACGTCGACGCGGTCGTTGATCAGCAGAGGAACGCCGGCCGGCTCCAGCACGGCGCGCAGCGCGCGCGCCTCCTCGACCATGGCGCGCGTTCCGCCGCGCTTATCGCGCAACTGCACAAGCGTAGCGCTGCTCGCGATAAGCCCGGCGAGATCGGGGAGCCGGCGGCCGCCGGCGACGGCGGGATCGACAAGCGCATAAAGCCGCAGATCGACGTCCATCAGCTCACCTTTGCGCGCGCGACGAGCGTCGGCGAATCGAGATTATGCAGAGCGTCGATAATTGCGACCGCGAAACTGCCGGGACCCGCAGCCTTCTCGGCCGCCAGCTCACCGGCGACGCCGACGATCACCAGCGCGGCCGCGGTGGCGCGCCAGGCGTCCGCTTCGACCGCAAGGCAGGCCGCGACCAGCGCGGAAGCCGCGCAGCCCACGGCGGTGACTTTGGCCATCAGCGCATGGCCGTTGGCGATGGCCGCGAAACGCTCGCCGTCGCCGACCCAATCGGTCGCGCCCGATAGCCCGATCACGGCCTTGGTGGCGCGCGCGTAGGCCGAGAGCGCTTCACGCGTCGGCTCGCTAGCGGCAAGCGTGGAAAATTCAGCGCGGTTGAGCCGCACTGCCTTCGGCATGCTTGCGTTCAGCGTGCGGGCGAAGGCGGCGCGCGGGGTGCTGCGGTCGATGAACACCGGGTCGAGCACCCAGGGCACGTTGCCGCGCATCGCGGCTTCCACCGCTATTGCCGTCGCCTCGCGGCGCTCGCGGTCCAAAGTACCGAGATTGACCAGAAGCGCGTCGGCGCTGGCGACGAACGCCCCGATCTCCCCGGGCGAAAGCGTCATCGACGGCACGGCGCCTGCCGCCAGCAGCATATTGGCGGTAAAGCTCTGCGCCACCGTGTTAGTGATGCAATGGATGCGCGGCGCGCGGGCGCGCAGGCGTTCGAGCAGCGCGGCCGCGATTTGCGGCACATTATCGCGGGTCGCCGTTTCGGAATGCTGCATCTCATCTCCCTCCGCCGGCATGACCCGGATCAGGTTCGTTGGGTTGGCCTTGGAGGGCCTCTCAGTCCGGCAAATACCGGACACCCCACGAGATTGCTGCCAACTAACTAATCCGCGCGGCCGGACAAGGCAAGCCTAGGGACCTGCCGCCTTGCAAGTGAGGCCCGTTTTTGCTGCATTGTCGGGAAATCGGAGGATCGCAATGACCCCCTTCTTCGTCCAGATCAAATGCGAGCTCGGCAAATCCTACCAGGTGGCCAACGAATTGGCCGAAGCCGAGATCGCCTCCGAAATCTACTCGACCGCTGGCGACTACGATTTGCTGGTGAAATTCTACGTCGATGCCGGCACCGATATCGGCCATTTCGTCAACGAAAAGGTGCAGTGCATGGCCGGGATCAAAGATACCCACACCATCATCACCTTCAAGGCGTTCAAAGGTTAGATTTCCGGCCGGCGCGGCCCTTCCGCCTCGCGCGCGCGCTGGAGACCGAGTGCCCGTTCGCGCCAGATCACGAACAGCCCGGCGCCGGCAACGATGGCGCCGCCGAGATAGACCAGCGCGCTCGGCAATTCGCCGAACACCCAATAGCCGAGCATGAGCGCCCACAGCATCGAGGAATAATCGAACGGCGCCACCACCGAGGCGGCGGCAAAGCGGTAGCTCTCTGTCAGAAAGATATGTGCGACGCCGCCGAGGACGCCGAGCGCGATCAGCGCGGCGAGCTCCGATCCGCTCGGCGTGTGCCAGGCGAAGGGCAGCGTCAACGCGCCGGCAATCGCGCACACGACCGAGAAATAAAATACGATCGACGGCGTAGTTTCGCTTTGCACCAGACGGCGGGTCTGGATCACGGTGCCGGCGTTGCAGACGGCGGACGAAAGCGCGAACAGCGAACCGATGGCCGCGGTGGCAGCCGCGCCGGCCGCGGCATAATGGCCAACGTCGAAATGCGGGATCAGCATCACGATCACGCCGGCAAATCCGACCAGCACCGCCGACCAGCGATAGACGCGCACGCGCTCTTTCAGAATGACAGCGGCGAGCGCCACGGTAAACAGCGGTGAGGCGAAAGAAATCGCGGTCGCGTCCGCCAGCGGCAACCGCGTGAGCGCGGAGAAATTGGTGAACATGCCGAACACGCTGAGCAGGCCGCGGCCGAGTTGACCGAGCGGCCGGCGGGTATAGACGGCGCTCGCCAGTTCTCTGCGCCAAGCATAGATCACCACCACCGGCAGGGTGGCGAAGGCGCTGCGGAAAAACACCATCTGCCCGACCGGCGCGACGTTGCTGAGCTTGCGGACCAGCGCCGACATGGCGGCGAACAGCAGCGCGGAGATGAGCTTGAAGCCGATGGCTTTGAACAGATTCATCGCGAGGCGCTTATAGCAGAGAGCGCCGCTGGCAAAATGCCGGACAAAGGCTTTGCGCCGCGCTTCAGTTGCCTTTCTTCGGCGCCGGTTTAAGTCCCTCGACCGCCGGCAGCGACTTGATATAGGCCGCGATCGCCATGCGATCGGCCGCGGTCAGCTTGGACGTATTGGAAACGACTTCGATCATGTTGCCACCGACCAGATCCGCATCCGGCGTCATGCCATCGGTCAATGTGGCGGCGATGTCCTTCTCGCTCCAGGTCTTGAGCTTGTATTGTGTGATGTTCGGGACGCCGCCCTGCCCATCCGGGCTAGGTCCGCCGGTGAAACGCAGGCTCTCGATGACCGCGCCAAAGACATTGCGCGGCGAGTGGCATTCGGCACAATGGCCGGGCCCGTTGACCAGATAGGCGCCGCGGTTCCATTGCGCCGACCGCGACGGGTTGGGCGTGAACGTCGTGGCCTTGAGAAACAACAGCTTCCAGATACCGACCGCGCGGCGGATATCGAACGGAAACCGCAGGTCGTGATCGCGGACGCGCCCGGCGACCGGCGGCAACGTCTTAAGGAAAGCGAACAGGTCGCGCAGGTCGTCGAGCCGCATGTTGCGATAGGACGTATAGGGGAAGGCGGGGAACAGGTGCTCGCCTTGGGGCGAGACGCCCATGGTCGTGGCGGTGACGAATTGGATTTCGCTCCAGCCGCCGATGCCGTCCTGCCGGTCAGGCGAAATGTTCGGAACATAGAACGTGCCGAATGGCGAGTGGAGCGCCAAGCCGCCGCCGAGCCGGGTCGCGTCCTTCTGCTTCGGCGCCGCATGGCACGACGCGCAGCCGCCGGCGAAGAACATCTCGCGGCCATTGGCAAGATCAGGCGTATGCGGTGGCAGTGCCGCGATCGGCGCGGGCGGCATGGTCAGCACCCAGAACACGCCCATCGCCAGTATCGCGGCAAAAACGGCGCCAGCGATCAGCCTTCGAATCATCGCTCCCCCCGCGCTGCGGATGGTTTGTACAGGAAAAACCGCAATCTCGCGGTCAAAATCCGTCCAATGCATCCCTGTCTTCGGTTGTATGGACGGCCGGTCACACAGTTCCACAATTGAATAAAGCTCATCGCCCGGTGTTACAAACACCGGACGTGCCGGGAAACGTTCCCGACAAACAGCTGTGGAGGATTCTCAATGCTCCGCTTCGTTTCGGCAATCGCGCTTGCAGCGACTTTGCTGCTGGCCGGTGGTCAAAATTCCGTCGCCCAAACCACGCCGGCCCAAATCGTCAAAGAACGGCAGGACGCGATGGAGAAGAATTGGACCGAGTATTTTCGCGACGTCGCGCGCACGGTGCGCACCGACAGCCCGGATTTGACCCTTATTGCGACCAAATCGGCGCAGGCGAGCGAACACCTGAAAAAATTAGCGCAGCTCTTTCCGCCGGGGACCGGCCGCGATGTCGTGCCGAGCACACGGGCAAAACCGGAGGTGTGGACGCAACGGGCGGATTTCGATGCAGCCATAAAGGCTTTGATCGATTCGACGATTGCCTTGGGTGACGCCGCCAAGAGCGGCAACGTGGAGAAGGTCAAGGCCGAGTGGCCGGTCGTGGCGAAAGCTTGCGGCGGCTGCCACGGCGGCCCCAAGAAAGCCGGCGGCAAATTCCGCTTCGAGGAGGAATAATCCGCCTCGGCGCGGTCCGCCTCAGGCGCGGCGGCTCGCCGCGATCGCGGCCCAGACTTTTTGCGGCGTCGCCGGCATGTCGATGGTGCGGATTTTGTAAGCGCGCCAGAGCGCGTCGAGGATGGCGTTCATGACCGAAGGGCATGAACCGATGGCGCCCGCTTCGCCCGCGCCTTTGACGCCGAGCGGGTTGTTCTTGCACGGCACGTTGCGCGTTTCGAACACGAAGGACGGCGCGTCGGCAGCCCGCGGCATAGCGTAATCCATGAAGCTCGCGCTGAGCAATTGGCCAGAGGCTGGATCGTAAACCGTGTCTTCCATCAAGGCCTGGCCGATGCCCTGCACGACGCCGCCATGCACCTGCGCCGCCAGCAGCAGCGGATTGAGCGTGGCGCCGAAATCGTCCACAACGACGTAATTGAGGATCGCCGTCGCGCCGGTGTCGGGATCGACTTCCACTTCCGCGATATGGGTGCCGTTCGGAAACGTCGGCAGCTCGGTTCCGAAATCCTTGGTGGCGCTCAGCCCTTCGGGCGTGGCTTGCGGATGCGCGGCCAGATCGACGAATGAGATCGCGCGGTCAGTGCCGGCGACGCGCACCGTGCCGCCGGCGATTTCCGTATCGGTGGCCGCCGCCTCCAGCGCGTCGGCCGCCAACTGCTTGAGCTGCTCGGCCAGTGTCTTCGACGCGCGGTCGACCGACACGCCGCCGACCGGAATAGAGCTCGAGCCGCCAGTGCCGGCGCCCGAGGCGATGAGATCGGTATCGCCTTGTACCACCCGCACGCGTTCGGGCGGCAGATCGAGCCGCTCGGCGACTAGCTGCGCATAGGACGTGGCGTGGCCCTGCCCAGTCGACTGCGAGCCGATCAGCACGGTGACGCCGCCGTCGCGTTCAAGCCGCACGACGGCCGTCTCCGGCCCGTTATTGCCGCAAGCCTCGACATAGGTCGCGACACCAATGCCGCGCAGTTTGCCGGCGCGCTTGGACGCAGCCGCGCGCTTGCTGAAACCGCCCCAATCGGCAATTTCCTGCGCGCGTGCCATGCCGCCGGCGAAATCGCCGGAGTCGTAGACTTTGCCGGTCGGCGTCGTGTAGGGCAGCGCCTTCGGCTTGATTAGGTTCTTGCGGCGCAGCGCATCGGGTGCCATGTCGAGGTCGCGCGCTGCCGCGTCGACCAGCCGCTCGATCAAATAGGACGCTTCCGGCCGCCCAGCGCCGCGATAGGCGTCGACCGGTACCGTGTTGGTATAGGCCGCGCGCAGGCGCACATGCGCGGCCGGAATGTCGTAGGCGCCGGTCGCCATGCCGGCGCCGAGCCAGGGAATGTAGGGCGCGTAGCAGGACAGATAGGCGCCCATATCGGCGACGATATCGAGCTCAAGCGCAAGGAAGCGTCCCTTGTCGTCGAGCGCCAGCTGCGCGCGCGAGATGTTGTCGCGGCCATGGCTGTCGCCGAGGAAATGTTCGGAGCGCTCGCAAATCCACGTCACCGGCTTGCGCAGCCGCTCGGCGGCGACCGCAGCCAGCGCATATTCGCGATAGGGAAACAGCTTGGTGCCGAAGCCGCCGCCGACGTCGGGCGTGATGACCCGCATCTTGTCGAGCGGCAGTTTGAGCACCGCGCCGCAAATAATATCGCGGATGATGTGGCTGCCTTGGCTGCCAAGCGTGAGCGTGTAGCGGTTGCCATCATATTCGGCGATCACGCCGCGGGTATCCATGTAGTTTGTCACCAGCCGCTGATTGACGATGGTCAGCTCAACCGTCTTCGCCGCTTGCGCAAACGCCGCTTTGGTGGCCGCAGCGTCGCCCAGCTCGGTCTCGAAGGCGAGGTTGTCCGGCCGGTCGCCCCATACGCGCGGCGCGCCGGCGGCAAGCGCGGCAACCGCGCCGATCACGTGCGGCAGCGGCTGCCAGTCGACCGCAATCGCCTCGGCGGCGTCCTTGGCAGCGGCAAGACCGTCAGCCACCACGAAGGCGACGGCATCGCCGACGTGTCGCACGATATCTTTTGCCAAAATCGGATATGCTGGAATCTTGATCTCGGGACCGGGGATCACGCCGGGCGTCGGCAGCGGTCCGAGATAGGCGATATCGACGGCGGTCAGCACCAGCCGCACGCCCGCCATGGCGCGCACGCGCTCGAGATCGTGGATGGCGAAGCGCGCATGCGCGTGCGGCGAGCGCAGCACCACCGCGTGCAGCGTCGCCCGCGGCGCGACGTCGGCCACGTAGCGCCCTGCCCCGCGCAGCAGCGCGTCGTCTTCCTTGCGCGTGAGCGCTTGGCCAAATCCGAATTTCATCGTCATCGTTCGGCCGCTTGCGATTGCCGGCCGCCACGCGCGAAGCGATGTGCGAGCCAGCGCGTAAGCACGTAGAATACCGGCGTGAAGATCAGGCCGAACGTCGTAACGCCGATCATGCCGGAGAACACAGCGGTACCGAGCGTCTGGCGCAATTCGGCGCCGGCGCCGATTGCCCAGACCAGCGGCGTCACGCCGAGTATGAAGGCGAGCGAGGTCATCAGGATCGGCCGCAGCCGCAAATGCGCCGCCTCGACCGCCGCCGCGAAGCGGTCGCGCCCCGCGTCCTCCAACTGCTTGGCGAACTCCACGATCAGGATGGCGTTCTTGGCGGCAAGCCCGATCAGCACGATGAAGCCGACTTGCGTCAGAATATTGTTGTCCTGGCCGCGGATCACCACGCCGACGATGGAGGCGATCAGGCACATCGGCACGATTAAGATCACCGCCAGCGGCAAGGTCAGGCTCTCAAACTGCGCGGCCAGCACCAGGAACACGAAGACCACCGCCAGCACGAAGGCGAACATCGCCGTGTTGCCGGCGCGCAACTGCTGGAAGGCGAGCGTTGTCCACTCGTAGGAAAATCCTTCCGGCAGTGTCTGGGCGGCCAGTTGCTCCATGATCTTGATTGCCTGGCCCTGGCTGTAGCCGGGCGCCGCCGCGCCATCGAGCTCGGCCGCCGGGTAAAGATTATAGCGCGGCACGCGATAGGGCCCGGTGACGGTGCGCACCGTCGTGAAAGCGCCGAGCGGCACGGTGTCGCCGCTGTTGTTGCGCACGCGAATGCGCAAGACGTCCTCAGTGTCGTTGCGGTACTCGCTCAGCGCCTGCGCGACCACGCGGTAAGTGCGGCCGAACAGGTTGAAATCGTTGACGTAAGCCGAGCCGAGATAAATCTGCAGAGCGGCGAACACATCGGGAATGTTGATGCCGAGCAATTGCGCCTTGACGCGATCAATGTCGAGATAGAGTTGCGGCGTGGTGTTCTCGAATAGCGAAAAAACCTGCACGAGCCCCGGCGTCTGCGCGGCTCGTCCCATCATCGCATAGACGGCGTCCTGCAAGGCCTGCGAGCCACGCCCAGCGCGATCTTCCACCATCATGCGGAAACCGCCGGCGTTGCCGATGCCGGAGACCGGCGGCGGCGCGGCCACGAAAATCAAGCCATCCTTGATCGCCTGCAGGCGCATGAACAACTGCCCCTGTATCGCGGCGGCCGACTGCCGCGGGTCCTTCGCCCTCTCCTCGAACGGATCGAGCGTGACGAAAATCGCGCCCGAATTTGGCGCATTGGTGAAAGTGGCACCCGAGAAGCCCACGATGTTCACCGCGTGCGCGATGCCTGGCACCTTGAGCGCGATCTCGACCGCGCGCCGGTTGACGTCGTCGGTGCGCGCGAGCGAGGCCGCCGGCGGCAACTGCGTGATGATAATGAGATAGCCGCGGTCGAGCTGCGGGATGAAGCCGATTGGCGTCTTGCGGAATTCATTGAGGCCAAAGGCGATGACACCGCCATAGATCAGTAACATCAGCATAGCGAAGCGGACCGTGCGGGCTGTCAGCTGGCCGTAGGCGCGCGTCAAGGCGTCGAAATAACGATTGAACACCCGGAAGAAGCCGTGGATCGGCTTGTTCCACCAGGTATCGTCTTCCGGCCGCCCGTGCGGCTTGAGCAGCAGCGCGCACAGCGCAGGGGACAAAGTCAGCGACACGATCAGCGAGATGATGGTCGCGCCGGCAATGGTGAGCGCAAACTGGCGGTAGAACTGGCCGGATATTCCGGTGATGAAGGCCGAGGGAATGAATACCGACGACAGCACAAGCGCGATGGCAATCAGCGCCGCGCCCACCTCGTCCATGCTCTTGACCGCGGCGTCATGCGGGTTCAGCCCCGCCTCGATGTTGCGCTCGACGTTTTCCACAACGACGATGGCGTCGTCGACAACGATGCCGATGGCGAGCACGAGCCCAAACAGCGACAGGTTGTTGAGCGTAAAGCCGAACATCGACATTACGAAAAAGGTGCCGATCAGCGACACCGGAATGGCGACAATCGGGATCACCGCGGCGCGCCAGGTCTGCAGAAATAAAATGACCACCAGCACGACCAGGATGATCGCCTCGCCGATCGTCGATTCGACCGCATCGACCGACTGCTGGATGAACTGCGTTGGATTGTAGACGATGGTGTATTTCAGGCCGGGCGGGAACCGCTTGGAGAGATCCTCCATGGTTTGTTCGATCGCCTTTGCAGTCGAAAGCGCGTTCGAGCCCGGGCGCTGGAAAATGCCGATGGCGATCGCCGGGTCGTGATCAAGATAGGAATTCGTCGAATAGTCCTGCGCTGCCAGTTCGACCGTCGCGATATCTTTGATGCGCACGATCGCAGTGGCCGTCTGCTTGACCACGATCTGGCCGAACTCGTCCGGATCGGCGAGACGCCCTTGCGTCTGCACCGAAATCTGGAACGCGCCCGGCTTGCCCATCGGCGGCTGGTCAAGCACGCCCGACGCCACCTGCACGTTCTGCCCCTGCAGCGCCGTCACCACATCGGCCGCGGTCAGGCCGACCGATTGCAGGCGGTCGGGGTCGAGCCAGATTCGCATCGCGTAATCGCGGGCGCCGAATACGATGAGCGAGCCGACGCCGTCGACGCGGGTCACCGCATCGGTGATTTCCAGCGTCGCGTAGTTGGAAATAAACAGCGTATCGCGCGACTTATCTGGCGAATAGAGATGCACCACCATCATCAGGTCGGGCGAACTCTTGGTCACCGTGACGCCGATGTTGCGCACGTCGGCCGGCAAGCGCGGCTGCGCGATGGCGACGCGGTTCTGCACCTGCACCTGCGCGATGTCGAGATTGGTGCCGATATCAAAGGTGACCGAGATCGTGAAACGGCCGTCGGCGGTCGAATTCGACGACAGATAGATCATGTTCTCGACGCCGTTGATCTGCTGCTCGATCGGCGTCACCACCGTTGAGGCCACAACGTCGGCGCTGGCGCCGGGATACTGGCCAGACACCGTGATCGTTGGCGGCGCGATCTCCGGATATTGGGCGATCGGCAGCCGAAAAAATGCGACGCCGCCGAGGATCACGAACACGATCGAGACGACGGAGGCGAAGATCGGCCGGTCGATGAAGAAGTGCGAAATACGCATCGTTTCTGACCGGAGTTATTTCGGCGGCGGCGGCGCGCCACCCTGCTTCGCCGGGGTGGAACTCTCTTCCTGCGGCGTCACCTTTTGGCCCGGCCGTGCGCGCAGCAGCCCGTTCACGATCACGCGGTCGTCGGCATTAAGACCGGTCTTGATTACTCGCAAATTGTCGCCGGTGGCCTGACCGAGCGTCACGTATTTGGGAACGACTGTATTTTCGGCGTTGACCGTGAGCACGAATTTTCGTGTCTGCTCGGTGCCGATGGCCGCGTCCGGCAACAGCAAGGCTTCGTAAGGTGGCGAACCCGGCACGCGCACGCGGGCGAACATACCGGGCGTGAATAAATTGTTGGCATTGGCGAATATCGCGCGGCCGCGGATGGTGCCGGTCGAACGGTCGATCACGTTGTCGACGAAATCCATATGGCCCTGATGATCGAATTCGCGCTCGTCGATCAGCTTGAGCGCCACCTGCACGCCAGCGCCGCGGCTGGCGATATCGTTTCCGGTTTTCGACATCCGCTCGTAGCGCAGGAATGAGGCTTCGTCGAAAGTGAACTCGAAATAGATCGGATCGGTCGACACGATCGTGGCGAGCAGCGTGGTGTTGCCGGCAGTGCCGCCGGTCACCAGGTTGCCGGGCGACACACGGCGGTCGCCGATGCGGCCGTTGACCGGTGCGCGCAATTCAGTAAATTCGATATCGAGTTCAGCTTGGCGCACCGCCGCCTCGTTGTTGCTGACGGAGGCTTGCGCGTTATGGAAGGCCTGCGCGCGTTGCTCGAAGGTCTGGTCGGTGATGGTCTTGTCGCGCACCAGTTGCTGGCCGCGCGTGTAGTCGGATTGGGTGAAGGCGAGATTTGATTTCGCTTGCGCCAGATTGGCGCGCGCTTGATCGAGCGTATTCTGGAACGGCCGCTTGTCGATAGTGAACAAGAGATCGCCCTGTTTGACGATCTGCCCGTCCTTGAAATGCACGCCATCGAGGTAGCCCGACACACGCGCGCGCATTTCAACTGAATTGATTGCGGTGAAGCGGCCGACATATTCGTCGAAATCGGTGACCGTGCGCTTGAACGGCTTGGCTACGGTGACCACCGGCGGCGGCGGCGCGCCGCCCTGCTTATTCGCCTCGCCGCAGCTTGCGACCAAAGTTGCAAGCGCGCAGGGCAAAACGATGCTCCTGCCAAAACGCATAACGGAAAATGATGGAATTGCCCGCGCGAAATTCATGAATACCTGCGATATCGGCCAACCACGAATAGCCCGGACTGTCCCCATAGCGTCGGGGGGCAGTTATGTCCACCGGGCCCGACCGGCAAGGACCGCTTCAGGGAACCTTACGTCAGTCGCGCGGCCGAGCGCGAAATGCGGCGAGCCAACGCGGGCCGAACTGCGCCAGTAAAATGCCACCATAAACCACGGCGCCGATCGCGGCCAGCAGCGCCAGGGTAGCCACATGGCGCAGCCGCTGCCAGTCCGCGAACAGATGGTCGACAGGCCCTTCGCACAACCACAATGTGACAGCGAGCGCGAGCCCGGCGCCCGCGAGCTTGACGGTCGATTGCCGCAAGCGATCGTCGAAATGGATGTGCCCGGCGCGCGCCGCGAACCAGACCACCAGGCCGAGGTTGATCCAGGCGCCAATGGAGGTGGCGAGCGCCAGGCCGACTTGTGCCAGCGGCCCCGTCAACAGGAACTTGAAGGCGATGTTAACGGCTGCGGCGATGAGCGCCGCCTTTACGGGCGTCGTGGTGTCGCCGCGGGCAAAAAACGTCGCGACCGTGCTACGGATCAACACGAAAGGCAGCAGCCCGACCGCGTAAGCCGTGAGCGTGCGGCCGGCGGCGGCGGCGTCGGCCGCGTTGAAGGCGCCGCGCATGAACAGCGCCTGCATGATCAACTCGGGGATAACGAAGAAAGCCGCGAGACACGGAATCGACAACAACAGCGTGAATTCGATGGCGCGGTTCTGCGCGCTCGACGCGCCCGCTTCGTCGCCAGCCGCGAGGCGTCGCGCCATTTCCGGCAAGATGACGGTGCCGGCCGCGATACCGATCACGCCGATCGGCAGTTGATCGATGCGGTCGGCATAATAAAGCGCCGATAGTGCGCCCGCCGGCAGAAAGCTGGCGATGATGGTATCGGCGAACAGCGCAAGCTGCACGCCCATGGAGCCGACCATCGCCGGCCCGAGCGCGCGGAAGAATTTCCGCACATCGGCGTCGAGCTCCGGCCAGCGCAACGCGGCAAGCGCGCCGGCGCGCCAGGCATCGCCGCCGACCAGTAGCGCCTGCAGCACGCCGGAGACCAGCACGCCCCAGGCCGCGGCGTGGCCGGCGGTCGGGAAAAACACCGCCAACAGCAACGCTACGGCGATCGATAAATTCAACAGGATCGGCGCCGCCGCGGCGGCGGCGAAACGCTGCAACGCATTAAGGATGCCGCCGTAAAGCGTGACCAGTGTGACCAGCAGCAAATAGGGAAAAGTGATGCGCGTGAGCTCGACCGCGAGCGCGTAGCGGCCGGGGTCCGTGGCAAAGCCCGGCGCCAGCACGTCGATCACGGTCGGCGTGAACAGCAAGGCTACCGCCAGCAGCACTACCTGGCTCGCCAGCAATAGCGTGAAAATGCGGTCCGCGAACAGCGCCGCCCGTTCGGTCCCGCCCTGCTCGCGGATGCGGGCGTAGGCCGGGACAAAGGCCGCATTGAAAGCGCCTTCGGCGAAAATGGCGCGGAAATGATTGGGCAGCCGAAATGCGACAAAGAAAGCATCGGCCGCCGGCCCGGCGCCGAGGATCGCGGCCAACGCGATGTCGCGGACAAAGCCGGTCATCCGCGACATCAGCGTCCATCCGCCGACCGTAAGGATGCGATCTATCATCGATGATCTTGCCTATCGCCGCTCAAAAATGAGGAAGTTGAATGGACTTGGACTAAAGGGAACAATAGCGATAGTCAGTGATTCTGAACTGCATTAAGGCGATTCCCGCGCTAAACATAGAGCCCGAACTAGGCCAACCATAGCCATGCCATCGCCGATCATCCCCATCCTCCTTGCCGGCGGCGCCGGGACGCGGCTTTGGCCGGTTTCACGCGACGCGCTGCCCAAGCAGTTCCTGCCTTTGGTCGGTGACCGTTCAACCTACCAGGAAACCCTGCTGCGGGTGCAGGATCCGATGTTCGCATCCCCCATCGTCATCACGGGCCCAAATTTCCATTTCTTCGCGCGCAGGCAGGCCGAGGACGTGGGCGTCGAGGCGACAGTCGTGATCGAACCATTGCGGCGGGATTCGGGCCCCGCCATTGCGGCCGCGACCGCGGTGGCGCTCAAACGCGATCCGGATGCGGTCGTTCTGGCGCTCGCCGCCGATCATATCATCCTCGACGTCCCGCAATTCCGTGCCACCTGCCTCGCCGGCCGTGAGGCCGCCGACGCCGGGAGCATCGTGACCTTCGGAATCAAACCGAGCGAGCCGAAGACCAGTTACGGCTACATCCTACCGGGCGAAGCGATCGGGAAAGGCGGCGTGCAAGCGGTCAAAAGCTTCGTCGAGAAGCCGGACGCCGTCACCGCCGCCCGCTATGTCCGCGACGGCTACCTGTGGAATTCCGGCAACTTTCTGTTCCGCGCCGACGTGCTGCTGTCCGAACTCAAGCGCGTCGAGCCGGCAATTGCCGAAGCGATCGAGATCGCGGTTGATAACGCCACCACCGACCTCGGCTTCCTGCGCCTGCAGCCGGAGGCTTTTGCGCGCGCGCCGCAAAAGTCGATCGATTATGCGGTGATGGAAAAGACCGATCGCGCCGCGGTGGTGACGGGCAACTTCCGCTGGTCGGACATCGGCAGCTGGGATGCGCTGTTCGACATCACGCCGCGCGATGATGCCGGCAACGTCGTACACGGCCCGGTGGTCACCATGGACGCTAGCGGTTGCGTGGTGCATTCCGACGGCCGCCTCACCGCCGTGGTCGGCGTCAAGGATCTGGTGGTGGTGAGCACGTCCGACGCCGTGATGGTGATCCCGCGCGCCCGCTCGCAAGAGGTGCGCGAGCTGGTCGCCAAACTTAAGGCCGCAAAGCGCCCCGAGGCCACCGAGCACAAGCGCATGCACCGGCCCTGGGGCTATTACGAGTCGATCGACATGGGCGAACGCTTCCAGGTCAAGCGTATCGTCGTGATCCCGGGCGGCGTGCTGTCGCTGCAGAAGCACCGCCACCGCGCCGAGCACTGGGTGGTGGTGCACGGCACTGCCGAGGTCACTATCGCCGACACAATTCAAAACGTGCACGAAAACGAATCGGTCTATATCCCGATCGGCAGCGTCCACCGCATGGCCAACAAGGGAAAAATTCCGCTCGAATTGATCGAGGTGCAGACCGGCAGCTATCTCGGCGAGGACGACATCGAGCGCATCGAAGATATCTACAAGCGCAGCTGATGCCGGGGCGATCAGGCCGCCGTGACGGCCGGTTTGGCCGCCGCCTGCTTGAATTGTTCGAAGGCATCGAGCGCGTGACTGGCGTACATGGCCGACGGGCCGGCGCCCATGTAAACGGCCATGCCGAGCGTCTCAATCACTTCATCGCGCGAGGCACCCTGCTCCAACGCCGCCTTGACGTGAAAGCCTATGCAGTCGTCGCAGCGGATCGCCACCGCGATACCGAGCGCGATCAGCTCTTTGCTCTTGCAATCGAGCGCCTTGGGCGCGAGCGCCGCCTGCGCCAAGCCGGAAAACGCCTTCATGACCTCGGGCGCGCCGCCGCGCAACGTGCGCAAATGCGCACTTAGTTCCTTGGTGTATTCCGGCCAAGTCGTCATCCGTCACTCTCCATTGCCATGCGCCGCGCGCCCGCACGGGTCGCGCCGTGTCATATTCGTAAGCGCCGATATGATAGGGGCGCGGGCTGCGCGCTTTATTGATTTCGATCAATTCGCGGCCGCCGAAATCGCGCCGCTTCAATCGCGTTTCAATATCCCGCGCCGCTCCAGCGCCTCGACGACTTCAATCGCGAGCCGGTCGGCTTCCTTGTTGCCGGCCATCAGGTGCAGTTCGGGATTTTCCGGCGCTTCGTAGGGCTGATCGACGCCGGTGAAATTCTTGATCTCGCCGGCCAGCGCGCGGGCGTACAGTCCCTTGGGGTCGCGCGCGATGCATTGGTCGATCGGCGTGTCGACGAAAACTTCGATGAACTCGTCGCCACCGAGCAGCTCGCGCACCATACGGCGCTCGGCGCGGAACGGCGAGATGAACGAGCAAAGCACAATGAGGCCGGCGTCGGTCATCAGCTTGGCCACCTCGCCGATGCGCCGAATGTTCTCTACCCGGTCGGGCTCGGTAAAGCCGAGGTCGCGGTTCAATCCGTGCCGCACATTGTCGCCGTCCAGCATGACGGTGTGAACGCCGCGCGCGTGCAGCGTGGCTTCGACCAAATTGGCGATGGTCGATTTGCCCGCGCCCGGCAGGCCGGTAAACCACAACACCGCGGGGCGGTGATGCATAAGGTTCGATCGTTCTGCCTTGCTGACGGTTTGCTTTTGATGGTGGATGTTGGTCGCCCGCCGCAAGGCGAAATCGATCATCCCGGCGGCGACGGTTTCGTTGGAATAGCGGTCGATCAGGATGAAGGCGCCGGTGTCGCGGTTGTCCGTGTAGGCATCGAACACGACCGGCCGCGCCACCGATAGATTGCACACCGCCACTTCGTTCAGCGCCAGCGTTTTAGCGGCAAGCTTCGACAGCGTATTGACGTCGAGCTTGTGCTTGAGCCCGGTCACCGTGGCGGCGAGCGTACAATTGTTGATCTTCATGAAATAGGAGCGCCCTGGGAAGAGATGCTCGCCCGACATCCAAATCAGGTGGGCCTCGAACTGGTCGGCGACCTGCGGCCGGTCGCGCGGGGCCGCGAGCATGTCGCCGCGCGCAACGTCGACTTCGTCGGTCAAGCGTGACGGTGATCGAGTCCGGCGCCCGCGCGGCTGCGAGATCGCCGCTGGCGCCGACAATCCGCTTGATCCTCGTAGTCTGGCCGGACGGAAGAATTGCTATTTCGTCGCCGGGCTTGAGACCGCCGCTCACGATCGTACCGGCAAAACCGCGGAAGTCGGAATTGGGCCGATTGACCCATTGCACCGGCATGCGCAATGGCTTGCCGGCGCGGCCGTCCTCGACGTCGACCGTTTCGAGAAAATCGAGCAGATGCGGCCCGCGATACCACGGCGTGCGCTGGCTGCGCGCGGAGACATTGTCGCCGTAGCGCGCCGACACCGGGATCGCCGCGATCTGCTTGAAGCCGAGCGGACCGGCAAAGCGGCCAAAGCCCGACGATATCTGCTCGAACACCGCTTGATCGAAGCCGACCAGATCGATCTTGTTCACCGCAAGCACGACGTGGCGAATGCCCATGAGGCTCGCGATGATCGCATGACGGTGGGTCTGGCTGAGCAGGCCCTTGCGCGCGTCCACCAGCAAAACGGCGAGTTCGGCGTTGGATGCGCCGGTCGCCATGTTACGGGTGTATTGCTCGTGGCCCGGCGTGTCGGCGACCACGAAAGCGCGCCGCGGCGTCGAGAAATAGCGGCAGGCGACATCGATGGTAATACCCTGCTCGCGCTCGGCTTGCAGGCCGTCGAGCAGCAAGGCGAAATCGATGTCCGCGCCGTTGGTGCCGTTCTTTTTCGAGTCGCGGTCGAGCGCGGCCAGATGATCGTCGAAGACGAGGTTCTGCTCGTAGAGCAAGCGGCCGATCAAGGTCGACTTGCCGTCGTCGACCGAGCCGCATGTCAGGAAGCGCAAGGCCGGGCGCGTATCAACGCCGTCCTTACGTTCGAGTTTGTCGGCGATTATCGGCGCAGGATCTCTCATTAGAAATATCCCTCGCGCTTTTTCTTTTCCATCGAGCCGGCCTCGTCGTGATCGATGACGCGGCCCTGCCGTTCCGAGCTGGTCGAGCCGCGCATTTCCGCGATGATGGCGTCGATCGTTGAGGCGCTCGAACGGATCGCGCCGCTCAGAGGGTAGCATCCCAGCGTGCGGAAGCGAACCTCCATCATGCGCGGCTTTTCGCCCGGCGCGAGCGGCAGGCGATCGTCGTCGACCATGATCAGCGTACCGTCGCGCTCCACCACCGGGCGCTGTTTGGCGAAATAGAGCGGCACGACCGGAATATCCTCGGCCCGGATGTATTCCCACACGTCGAGCTCGGTCCAATTGGACAACGGAAAGACCCGCATGGATTCACCGGTCTTGATGCGGGTATTGAACAGCCGCCACAGCTCCGGCCGCTGATTGCGCGGGTCCCAGCCATGGCTGGCCGAGCGGTGCGAGAAAATGCGCTCCTTGGCGCGACTTTTTTCCTCGTCGCGCCGCGCGCCGCCGATAGCTGCGTCGAAACGCCACTTGTCGAGCGCCTGGCGCAGGCCTTCCGTCTTCATGATCTGAGTATGCATCGCCGAGCCGGACGTTACCGGTGAAACGCCGCGCTTGAGCCCCTCTTCATTCACATGCACCAGTAAATCCATGCCGAGCCGCGCCGCGGTCTCGTCGCGGAAGGAGATCATCTCGCGGAATTTCCAAGTCGTGTCGACGTGCAGCAGCGGAAACGGCACCTTCCCCGGCTGAAACGCTTTTTGCGCGAGGTGCAAGAGCACGCTCGAATCCTTCCCCATCGAATAGAGCATCACTGGATTGCGGAATTCGCTGACGACCTCGCGCATAATATAGATCGCCTCGGCCTCGAGCCGACGCAGGCGAACGTTCTGCTGACGCCAATTCATGCGATCAATCCGAGCCCTTTGCCCGGTAGTGCTACTGCATTTCGATCGCTTGCGGGAGAAACTGATATTTCAATTTTGCAAGCCGCATGGAAAAATTAGTCTCTAAATGCTCACGACACTAGAGCGCGACGGGTGGCATCGACGATGCGGTCTTGCGTCGGCTCGTCGAGATAGGCGTGCATGGGCAGGCTTATGACTTCGCCGGCCAAGCGGTCGCTCACCTTAACGCCACCCTCGCCCACCGGGTAATGCCGATAGGCCTGCTGCCGGTGTAGCGGGATCGGATAATAGATCGCCGTCGGGATGCCTTCTGCCTTGAGCGTGGCCGCCAATTTGTCACGGCGGCCACCTGAGACGCGAATGGTGTATTGCGCCCACACCGAGGTCGATCCCGCCGCCACCTTGGGGACAATCGCAATGTCGTCAAGCGCTTCGGAATAGCGGCGGGCAATGCGGTTGCGCGCCTCGATCTCGTCCGGGAAGATCTTCAGCTTTTCGACCAAGATCGCCGCCTGGATGGTGTCCAGACGAGAGGCAAGCCCGATACGTATGTTGTCGTATCGATCGCTACCCTGCCCGTGCATGCGCAGGCTGCGCAGGACCTCGGCCGTCGCGTCGTCATCAGTCATCACCGCGCCGCCGTCGCCGTAGCAACCGAGCGGCTTGGCCGGAAAAAAGCTGGTCGCGGTGACGTGCCCGAAGGTGCCGAGCCGACGGTTATTGAAGGTCGCGCCGAACGCCTGCGCGGCGTCGTCGAGAATGAACAGGCCTTCCGCCGCGGCTGCGGCGGCGACGGCGGCATGGTCGGCCGCCAGACCGAACAGATCGACCGGGATAATTGCCTTCGGCGTTAGTCCGGATTTTTTTGCCGAAGCGATCGCGCCCGCTATTCCCTTCGCGTCGATATTGAACGTGTCGGCGTCAACGTCGACGAAGACCGGCGTCGCGCCCACGAGCGCCGCCACTTCGGCGGTCGCGCAAAAGGTGAATGACGGACAAATTACCGCGTCGCCCGGCCCGATGCCCCTTGCGCGCAGCGCCAGCACCAATGCGTCGGTGCCGCTTGCGCAGGTCACGGCATGGCGCGCGCCGCAGAACTTCGCCAACTCCGCCTCGAACGTTCGCACTTCCGGGCCGAGGATGAACTGGCAATGGCCGAGCACGCGTGCGACCGCGGCATCGATGACAGTGCCGAGCCGGCGGCGCTGCGCGGCCACGTCGATAAACGGAATCATGGGCGGAGCGGGTCGTTGATTCATACAACTTCCAAGCAGCGGCGCCGATCAGCCGGCAACCACGCGCGGCGGCTGCCGCTTTGGCGACCCTACGGCCACCGGGCGAGAGGCAAGACAACGGATGGCGATTTCGAGGCTGGCCACACCCTCTTCTCCGGTCACCGCCGCGGCCGACCCGGAGCGTACCGCACGCAGGAAGGCCAGCAGTTCGGAGCGCAACGGCTCGGCATGCCCGACCGAAAGATGGCGCATGGAATAGCTGCCGTCCGGCTGGAAGCCGAAGCATTCGGTCACTTGGCGGGTGAGCAGATCGCCCATCACGTATTTGCCGCGCGTCGCAACCGTGACGTTGCGCGCCTTAAACGGAGTCAGCCAATTGGTGTTGATATGCGCCAGCACGCCCGACGCGGTACGAAATTGCAGGAGCGCGATATCCTCGCGCTCGGCCACCGCGCTCGACAGTTGCGGCTGCACCTCGACGATGTCGCTGTCGGTGAACCAGCGGATCAGGTCGATATCGTGCACGGCGAGATCGATAACCACGCCGACATTCGACATGCGCGGCGGGAACGGTCCCACCCGGGTGATGGCGATCGAAAGAATGTCTTCGTTCCGGATGGCGTCCTTGATCGCCTCGACCGCCGGATTAAAGCGCTCGACGTGACCGACCATCAACGTGACGCCGGCGTGACGCGCCGCGGCGATGATCTCGCGGCCTTCTTCGACCGAGGACGCGATCGGCTTTTCCACCATCACATGGACGCCGCGCGCAATGCAGGCAAGTGCGATGTCGCGGTGAAGATGGGTCGGCGCCGCAATGGTGATCGCATCGACCTTGAGGTCAAGCAGTTCATCGACATTGCCGACGGCGGCGCAGCCGAGCGTGCGCGCGACGAATTCGGCCTGCTTGCGGTCGGGATCGGCGACGCCGACCAGCACCGCGCCGGGTAGCCCGGTAAGCACCCGGGCATGATTGCTGCCCATTACGCCGACGCCGATCACGCCGATACGCAACGAGGTCTCCGCATCCGGTTTTACCGCTTGCGTCATTTTTTGACGGATTTCCCCTGCCCCTGATCCTTAAGGCAAGCTTTCCACTAGCACGCTGAGCGCCGGCTGGCGACCACCCCGGGAAAACACGCCGAACACGTTTTGATTCAAAGCGTTACAGCGATGCAATGGCGCAAATTCAAGCTGTCGCCAACGCTTTTCTGACCGAATTATTCGGCGGCGCGCGAGGCGGGCACCGATAGTCGAAGCCCTGCCGCCAATGCGTCCTCGCGAAACGATTTCACCGCCCCGAGCGAGAGTTCCGCCGCCAATTTGGTGCCGAGAGCGGGGAGCTTTTTGAGCACGTCGGCCGGCGCGGTGATGATGTGGCAGCCCATGCTGTCGGCTTCCACGACGTTGAACACCTCGCGCGTGGAAGCCCAGATGATCTCGACATTCCGTGTCTTGCGCGCGCGCGCGACCGCGTCCTGCATGATCGGACGATATTCGATACCGAAATCCGCCAGCCGTCCGGCGAACACCGACACGCAGGCCGGCGCGCCGCCGTCGAGCGCCTCGACCGCGCGGGCGACCTGCTCGGGTGTGAAGATCGCGGTCATGTTGATTTTGACGCCGTCGCGCGACAACGATCGCACCACGTCGAACAGCGGTTCGTTGTGCGTCGTTGTCACCGGCAGCTTGACGTAGACGTTCTTGCCCCAGGCGGCGATGACGCGCGCCTGCGCGACCATTTCAGGGATATCGTCGGAGAATACCTCGAACGAGATGTGGCGGTCGGGCACGGCGGCGACCAGATCGCGCGCAAAGGCCTCGTAGTCGCTCACCCCAGCCTTCTTGAGCAGCGAGGGATTGGTGGTAAATCCGGCAATCCATGCCTGCTTGGCCATCTCGACGATCTGCGCCTTGTCGGCGCCGTCGGTGAAGAGTTTAACCTTTAAATCGGCCAAATTCGGCATGCGCATCACCTTTTTCGAATTGCCATTTATCCCATTCTCATCGCCGCACAATCAAGCTATGAGCAGTGAAATTCTAGGATTTCCCCCACGCGCGTTCCACCGACCGCCGCTTTACGCCAGCACGACGAACCGCACAAATTTGCGCCGGTTGCCCCGTAGGACCCCCGATCAATGCGAAACTTGGCTACATTCGCGCTGAAAGCGGCGGTCTCATGCATTCTTTTGTATTTCGCCTTCGCGCACGTGAAATTCGACCTGGTCGGCCGGCAACTCGGTCACCTGAAATATAGTTGGCTGGCGGCGGCCATATTCATCTTGATCGTTCAGATTTTTATCGGCGCGCTGCGCTGGCAACGGATCGTCCAACACCGCAAGACGCCGGACGAGCCGCCGTTTGAGACGGCAAGCGCGTTCCGCTACAACTTCATGGCGGCCTTTTTCAATCAAACGCTGCCATCGACCGTCGGCGGCGACGCGGTTCGCATCTGGCTGCTCGGGCGCGACCAAGGCAGCTGGCGGAGCGCGACCTATTCCGTGCTCATCGACCGCATGGTCGGCGTGCTGGTACTGGCACTCCTTGTGATCTTTTGCCTGCCATGGTCGTTCGCGCTCATCGGCGATTTTTCGGGCCGCGTCGCATTGCTGCTCACGGGGTTCGGCAGTATCGGGGCCTGCCTGATATTTTTGGCGCTGGGATTTTCTCGCTGGCGCTGGCTCGAGCGCTGGTGGCTGACACGCCAGTTGACGGCGGCAGCCTCCGCGGCACGCATCGTTTTTGCCTCGCCATCGAGCATGGCGCGCATTTTCGCCTATTCGCTGATCATCCATTCCATAACGGTGAGCGCGGCGTGGTGCCTTGCCAAATCCGTGGGCGCGCCGCTCGAGTGGGGTCAGGCCCTGCTGCTGGTGATGCCTGTCTTGCTGGTCGCGACCATTCCGCTGTCGATCGCTGGCTGGGGCACGCGTGAGACCGCGATGGTTCTGGCCTTCGGCTATGCCGGATTGCCGGAAACCGACGGTCTCATTGTGTCGGTATTGCTGGGCATCACCACTTTCGCCGCCGGACTGCCGGGCGGCGTCATCTGGATCCTCGACCACGGCAAACGAGTGCGCGAAGCGCGTCAACCGTTGGTGTGATAGTTGCGGTACCAAGCGATGAAGCGCGCGATGCCCTCGGCGATCGGCGTCGACGGTTTGAAGCCGACGTCGCGCATGAGGTCGCCAACGTCGGCGAAGGTTGCCGGGACGTCGCCGGGCTGCATCGGCAGTAGTTCGCGAATGGCCTTTTTTCCGAGCGCCCGCTCTAGAATTTGCACAACCTCGAGAACTTCGACCGGATTGTTGTTGCCGATATTGTAGACCCGCCAGGGCGCCGAACTGCGCGAGGGGTCGGGCGCCTCGCTCGACCAATTCGGATCGCTCTCGGCGGGCTTGTCGACCAGCCGCACCACGGCCTGCACGACGTCGTCGATATAGGTGAAATCGCGCCGCATGTTGCCGCGATTGAACAGCTTGATCGGCTTGCCGGCTTCGATCGCGGCGGTGAAGAGCCACATCGCCATATCGGGCCGTCCCCACGGCCCATAGACCGTGAAAAAACGCAGGCCCGTGGTCGGCAGTTTAAATAAGTGCGAATAGGAATGCGCCATCAGCTCGTTCGCCTTTTTCGAGGCGCCGTAGAGACTGAGCGGATGATCGACGTTGTCGGAGGCGCGGAACGGCATCTTGCTATTGGAGCCATAGACCGACGACGATGATGCGTAGAGCAGATGACCGCAGCCGTGGTGACGGCAGCCTTCCAGGACGTTGAGGAAGCCGTTGAGATTGGTATCCGCATAGGCATAGGGGTCGACCAACGAATGCCGGACGCCGGCCTGCGCGGCGAGATGGACGACGTGCGGGAACCGATGCTCGGCAAACAGCGTCGCGGTGGCGGCGCGGTCCGCCAGATCGAGCCGTACGAACTTGAAATTCTTGTTGCCGGCGAGCTGTGCCAGCCGCGCTTGCTTGAGCTTCGGATCGTAGTAAGGCGACAGATTGTCGACGCCGATCACCGCGTGGCCGGCCTCTGCGAACGCGCGGGCGACGTGGAAGCCGATGAAGCCGGCGGCGCCGGTGACCAAAGTGGGATTTACAGCCGCCACGGATCGATGCCTTTTGCCTACTGCCGGGCTCGGATTTCACGTCGATAACGGCGAGATTGTTGCAAATCGCTTGAGCAGGTAATGAATATCCGCAATGGCGGGTCGGGAGCAAATAGTTACCTCGCAACCTGGCGCGATCCTGACCCCACCGCGATTGTCGGGAAATGACTACCTTTTCGTCTCGCACTTTGAAATAGCCTTGTCGCGGCGGCGTAGGTTGTCCACCTGATGGCGCAAAAGATTCTCTATCTCGTTTCCGAAGACTGGTATTTCGTGTCGCATCGCCTGCCGATGGCGCGAGCGGCGCGGCGCGCCGGCTTTGAGGTCCATGTCGCGACCAGGGTCGCCGGCGACGCGGCCGAGATCGAGCGCGAGGGGTTCATCCTGCATCCGCTCGGCTGGCGCCGCGGCAGCTTCGCGCCACTGCGCTTGCTATCGGCGGTGCGTGAGGTCCGCCGTCTCTATCGGCGGGTGCGGCCAGATCTCGCGCATCATGTGGCTTTGATGCCGGCCGTTATTGGATCGCTGGCCGCGTTCGGGCTGCCGGTCATCTGCCTCAATGCCATGGCGGGTCTTGGTTTTGCCTTCACGACGCGCACGCCCAAAGCCATGCTGCTACGCGCCGTGCTCGAGCCGGTCTTGCGGCGCCTGTTCGGCCGCGCGCGCGCCTTCGTCCTGGTGCAAAACCCGGACGACCGCGCCGCCATTCAGGCGCTCGGCGTCGGCAGCGACAAGATCGCGCTGATCCCCGGATCGGGCGTCGACATCGATGCGCTTGGCCCCTTGCCGGAGCCGCCGCCGCCGATCGCCGCCGGATTCGTCGGCCGGCTTCTGACCGACAAGGGCGTCCCCACTCTGGTCGAGGCGCATGATTTGCTTGCGCGCCGCGGTCGGCCAGTCGCGCTGCTGATCGCCGGCGAGCCCGACCCGACCAACCTCGCCTCGATCCCGCCAACAACGCTGGCCGAATGGAAGCGGCGTCGAGGGCTCACTTTGCTCGGCCAAGTCGAGGACATCGGCGCGTTCTGGGCGCGGGCGCATATCGCCGTGCTGCCGTCGCTGCGCGAGGGACTGCCGCTGAGCCTGCTGGAAGCCGCTGCCTGCGCACGACCGATCGTCGCGACCGACGTTCCGGGCTGCCGCGAGATCGCGCGCGCCGGCCTCAATGCCTTGCTGGTGCCGCCGAACGACGCCGCGGCCCTTGCCGACGCCATCGACCAGCTCGCCGGCGATGGCGAATTGCGCCGCCATTTCGGAGCCGCCGGCCGCCGCATCGTGGAAAACGAGTTCTCGCATGTGCGCATCGGCCAGGAGATCGTCGCACTTTATCGGCAGTTGCTGTCGCAAGGGCCGGGCGCCGGTGAGCTATTGCGGCCACCGGGACCTCCCGGATAAACAGGTACACGATCAGCGAAGGAAACCTCCGTGGCGCATGCGCGTAAGATTGCCGTCATCGGCCTCGGCTATGTCGGCTTGCCGGTGGCGGTGGGTTTTGCGCGCACGGGCGCAAGCGTCATCGGCTTCGATATCGATGCCGCGCGCGTCACCGATATCGCCGCGGGCGTCGACCGTACCCGCGAGGTGACCCCCGAAGAGTTGCGCGCGGCAAAGGCCCGCTGGACCGCCGACGCGGACGAGTTGCGCGCGGCGGATTTTTTCATCGTCACGGTGCCCACGCCGATCGACGAACATTTTCGTCCCGATCTGAGTATGCTTCTGAAAGCGTCCGAACTGGTCGGCCGCGCGCTCAAGCGGGGCGACATCGTAGTCTACGAGTTCGACCGTCTATCCCGGCGCCACCGAAGAAGATTGCATGCCCGCGCTCGAACGCGCCTCCGGGCTGGTCGGCGGACGCGATTTCACCATTGGCTACTCGCCCGAGCGCATCAATCCCGGCGACCGCGAGCATCGTTTCGAGACCATCGCCAAGGTGGTGGCCGGACAGGACGCGCGCACGCTCGACATCGTCGCCGAAGTCTACGGCTCGGCCGTAAAAGCCGGTGTCCACAGGGCGCCCTCGATCAAAGTGGCGGAAGCCGCCAAGGTCATTGAGAACACCCAGCGCGATCTCAACATCGCGTTCATGAACGAATTGTCCGAGCTGTTCCACGTGCTCGGCATCGATACCGCCGACGTGCTCGCCGCGGCGCGCACCAAATGGAACTTCCTTCCCTTTACTCCCGGGTTGGTCGGCGGCCACTGCATCGGCGTCGACCCGTTCTATCTGACCCACCGCGCGGAGAAGGCCGGTTTCGACCCGAAGATCATTCTCGCCGGCCGGCGCATCAACGACGCAGTCGGAAAGAAAGTCGCGCGTGAAACCTTGCGCCTGTTGCAAGCCGGCGGACGCAAGCCCGAACGCGTGATCGTTCTCGGCTTCACCTTCAAGGAAGACGTGCCCGATATCCGAAATTCGAAAGTCGCCGATATCGTGCGCGAACTGTCGGCGTCCGGCATCACCGTGCAGGTGCACGACCCGCTGGCCGACCCCGACCACGCGCACCGCGAATTCGGCATCGAGCTCACGGCACTCGCGGCATTGCAACCCGCCGATGCGGTCGTCCTAGCGGTCGCGCATGACGCCTACAAAGCTGGCTGGCCGCTGATCGTGCCGCTGCTGCGCGACGGAAAGGGCGTCGTCATCGACATCAAGGCGGGCCTCGACCGCAGCTGCATTCCGGCCGGCGTTGCGCTGTGGCGGCTGTGACATGACGGGCGTCGGCGGGCTTGTGCTAGTATTCGCGGCCTCCGTGCTGACCAGCGGGGTGCTGATTTGGTTGTTGCAGCCGCTGCTCAAGCGCCATGCGCTGGCGCGGCCCAATGCGCGCTCCTCGCACACAACCCCGACGCCGCAAGGCGGCGGCATCGCGGTGGTCGCGGCGACGGTCGGCGTCGTCGCTGCAACCATTATGTTGGGCGCGCCCGAACTCGGCGGACATTCTCTATGGCTAATCCTGGCGGCCGTTACGTTCATCGCCCTCGTGGGCGCGATCGATGACGTCCGTCCAATCCCGGCGCTGCCGCGGCTGGCACTGCAGGCGATCGCGGTTGTGATTGTGCTCGCCGCGCTGCCGGGCGATCTGCGCATCGTGCCGTTTCTGCCCGGCTGGCTTGAACGTGTGCTCCTAGGTGTCGCCGTGCTGTGGTTCGTCAACCTAACGAATTTCATGGACGGCATCGACTGGATGACGGTCGCCGAAGTGGTGCCGCTAACCGCCGGTCTTGTCCTTTTTGGATTCATGGGGGCGTTGCCGCGCTACGCCGCGATCGCTGCGCTGGCGCTCGGCGGCGCCGTGATCGGCTTTGCGCCGTTCAACCGGCCGGTGGCGCGGCTGTTTCTCGGCGATGTCGGCAGCCTGCCGATCGGTCTGTTGCTCGGCTGGCTTTTGGTCGTCCTCGCCGCAAGCGGGCATTTTGCGGCGGCGCTGCTGCTGCCGCTCTATTATCTCGCCGACGCGACCATCACGCTGCTGCGCCGTCTGATGAACGGCGAACTGGTCTGGCGGGCGCATCGCAGCCACTTCTATCAGCGCGCGACGGATAACGGCTTTAGCGCCTATCGGATCGTCGGCCGCGTGTTCCTGCTCAATATTGCGCTCAGCGCGCTTGCCGCCGCGACCTTGCTGACGCCGTCGTATCTTGCACAGGCCGCCGCCGTAGTCGTGGGCTGCGTTTTGGTTAGCCTGCTGCTTTACCGTTTTGCGGCCGACAAAGCCTGATCGGCAGCGGCTTCTTCCTTACGGCCCTGCGTCGCCAAAGCTTGCCGCTGCACCATGCCGGCTGCCACACCGAAGCCCATGACATAGAGCCAGCCTTCTGTGAAATCGAAAATGAACGAGTTGAATAACGAGCCCAAAATGTTCGCCATCACGACCACTAGGCCGATCCACGCCACCGGTCCGCTTCCGCGAAAAAACATGAGCTGGGATATCCACATCGCCCACAGCACCGCCATTCCAAAAAGGCCGAGTTGAATACCGACAGCGAAGGTTTGATTGTGGGGGTTGGTCGAAACAGCGCCGCGCGCACCGGCATACCCGGCCGCGGCATGCTGGAATTGTTCGGGGATCGAACCGGTCCCATGCCCAAACAGGGGCGCGCTCTCGATGAATCCAATCGATTTTTTCCAGAAGGCAATCCGTAGGCCGGATGAATTGGCTTCGTTTTCCTGCTCGTATCGTGCGGTTTCTGAGATTGAATTCATCACACGCTCGCGCAAATAAGGCGAAGTCGACCACACAACGGCGGCAACGAATAACAGCACTGCCACGGCGCCAAAAAGGCCCTTCCAACCCGAATGTCGAATTCCATAAAGCACTGCGAGCACTGGGATGATGACCAGTGCTGTACGGCCTGTGGTGATGAAAAAAATATCACCGAGAAACGCCAAGGCTAAAACAGCCATAGCCACCGATGTTTTCCACTGCCGCGTTCGTGCTTTCGCGACGGCGAGATCGAGTAGTACCGCGGCGCACATGGTGAACTCGGCGCTTTGCAGAATATAGCTTTTGACTGGAACCCCCGCGCTACCTCCCGGCCCGGGTCCAATATTCGGCCAGATCGTGACGATGACGGAAGCGGCCAGCACCGCAGCACAGGCGACCAAAAATCCGATGAATACGCGATGCCCGCCGTCCGAGCGGCTGAACTGGGCCATCAGCAGCGGGATCACCAACAGCCGCACAAAGCCATCGAGGCCGCCCAAGCGGGCGTGCCATGGGACGTCCGCCCAGGTCATTCCGAGGGCACCGAGCAGAAAGAGCAGGACCGGCAGTCCGCCGGCTGCGCTGGTGAGTTGGCGGCGCACGTCGCTCCATGCGAGCGTGGGGATGAGGACGATCAACCACGGCACCAACAGAATGCTGGTCGCCGATGTCGACCACGGCAGCGACACCGCGACGGCGACAGCAAGGGCGTCGCCGATGACGGTCAGCCGCCTAAGATGAATGCCCGATGCGATGGCCATCGCTCACCCTGCCAAAACGGGCGACGGAGCAGACCTGAGCGCCGATAGCCCGCGCCGCGCCTGTGCGCGATTGCCGGCGAGACTATCCGACAGCTTGCGTTCGTTCTCGGCCAGTCGGTCGCGGGTGGCCTCGGCATGCCACAGATGCAGCACGCCAGTGGCGAACACGCCATCCTTGCGGTGCACCCCGACGTGCAGCAACCGCACGATGATGTCGGAATCTTCCTTGCCCCAGCCACTGTAGTCGCCGTCGAAGCCGTCGACGCGTTCGAGATCGGCGCGCCAGATTGCCAGATTGCAGGACCGCCCGCCCTGCCACTGCCGTTGCCGCAGCCGCCTCAACGGCCCGAGCGGCAGGTGCAGTAGCGCCGACAGCCGGTTGATGCCGCCGCGCCGGCGCTCCGCCAGCCAGCGGCTAAAGGGCCATGTCTCCGGCGTGAGCTTCCCGCGCAGCACGTCTGCCGTCAGATCGCGCGACAGCAGAATACGGTTGCCGGTGACGAAGCAGCCCGCTTCGGCCAAGCGGCGATGCTTGGCGACGAAATCCGGCCGCACGATGCAGTCGCCGTCGAGGAATATGCAGTAGGATCCGTGCGACGCCAGGATTGCGCGGTTGCGGATTTCGGCGGCGCGGAATCCGCGGTCTTCGTGCCAGACACGGTCAAGGCGCCGGCCGACTTTCCCTTTCCAAACGTCGATCACCGCAGCGGTTGCCGCGGTCGAGCCGTCGTCGGCCACGATGACCTCAAAATCCCGCTCGGTCTGGTGCGCGAGCGAGCGCAACACCGCATCGAGCGCGTCTTCGCGGTTATAAGTAGTGATGATAACGGATATCAGCGCGCTCACGAGATGCCTCACCATGAACGGCATTCGGGCCGCTTACTTACACCACCGACGGACCGTCCATTCAGCATATTTTTCATGAAACATGGATTTTGGCAGTCCGCAAGCTTACCCGACTGACATGCCGACGGCGGACTCTGGGCCTGTGAGCCCAATTATTAGGTATTTCTGCGACGAAAGGTCTTATAAGACTGACGGCGTAGACAACCTACGGCCGGATCGTTATTCGGTTGAAAATTCCGATGAAATTCAATCGCATTGCTGGCTATTTGTCGCAAACGGATATTACGAGGCAGCTAATTCGTTGCCGCCTCATGATGTCTCTTGGCCGCAAGCACGAGGCTCAGCGCGGGTTAATTGATCTTTTCGAGCAGCTCAGGCCAAACACTACGCACAGAGCAGGCGCCGACGCACGCCGGCGAGACCGAATCCTTGGCGATGCTGCCGAGTGGCTCGCCGATAGCTACGCCGCGGAATCGCAGATAGATCGCGGCGTTGCATTTTTTACGCGGATATTGAAGAAAAATCCGGGTTGCAATGCCTCATACCGAGGACTGTGCCGCTTAATTTTTCCAGGGGACGATTACATCGTGATACTAAAGGCGCTTCATGAGAAAATTCAGCCCAAATTTTACGTGGAAATCGGCGTAGCGAAAGGAGACACCCTCTCATGCGTGACGCCATCGACCGATGTAGCCGGCGTAGATCCGAGACCCCAGGTCGAACGCCGAATTAGTTCAAAAATTACTATCTTCCCGGAAACGAGTGATGTTTTTTTTGCGACTTACGAAAAGCGTCCGCAATTTGTCGATCGAAAAATCGATATGGCGTTTATCGACGGCCTGCATCATTTCGAGCAAGTGCTCCGCGATTTTATCAATGTAGAGAAGCGCGCCACAACAGAGGGCTTGATCGTGATTCACGACTGCATTCCCTTTGATGAAGTAAATTCAGGGCGCGACGACAGTGCTACGCATTGGGTCGGCGATGTTTGGAAGGCTCTTGGCGTTTTGTTGGATCATCGGCCAGATCTCGACATTAAGATAATAGGAGCGCCGCCTTCGGGACTCGTATTGGTTAGCCGTCTAGCTCCGGATTTGCGAATTCTAGAACAACAGTTTCTGTCACTAGTTGACGCCTATTTGCCGCTGTGTTTTGCGGATTGGGCGCGCAAGTATGCGCCACGGATTCGCATTATCCCAAGTCGTGCCGCGGAGGTCGCTCGGGTACTTGCCGGCGCAAACTAGGCCGTCATTCAAGCGGCATAGCTACGGCCAGCGCGTGACGATGCCTTACTACAGTGACTTGGAGGTCTGCTAAAGTTATGTCGCTTTACGAATATCGCGCACAAGCTTCACCTGCCGAGATTGTCGATGACCCCGCCAAAAATTTCCATCCTCCTGCCCACTTACAACCGCCGACGCATTTTAGCGCGAACCATAGCCAGCGTGCTCGCGCAGGACGAACAGAATTTCGAATTGATCATCGTTGACGACTGTTCGGTTGACGAGACCAGCGCTTACCTAGCATCGCTCAACGATCAGCGTATCCGTGTGCTAAGGCCGACGAATAATCTGGGAACCGCGGGCGCTCGCAACCTCGGCCTGGAGGCAGCGCAAGCGGACATTGTCTCGCTCCTCGATGACGACGACGTCTACCTCGAACGCCGCCTATCGGCGCCGTTGGCCGTGTTCGCAGACGAACCTGATGTCGTCGCGACCCTCTCCTCTTCCGTCAAAGTCGATCTTAAGCGCACAAAAATCGCGCACATGCCCGAGCTGACGCTCGCTCCAGCGGCATTTGAATGGGCGCTGATCTGCGATTTGTTCGGCGTTGAGGGCACGAGTATCACCATGCGGCGGCAAACCGCTCTCGACGTCGGCGGTTTCTGCCAGGGGATGAAATGGATCGACGACCGCGAGTTCCTGATCCGGGCTTCGCGGCGGGGCAGCGGTCATCTCATTGCCGAGCCCCTGTGGAAGAAGCACTGGTCCGACGATGGCCAGTCCAATCAATGGGAGCAGGCCGGCCTGAGCTTGCTTAGTTATGTCGCCGCACAGCCGGAATTCGTCGGCCGATTCCGCAAAGTTGGTTCCTATCTCGCCACCAAGATCCTGGTATCGGACCTGCGCCACGGCCTTTTTAGGACGCTCGCCCGCGACCTCCGCGATTTTAAGCGCGCCGGCCTCATTGACGGCAATTTCCCGCGCATGTGGCGTGATCACCGCGAAGTTCGGAAATATCGGCGTGCGATGTCGAACCGCGAAGTGCTCGCGCGGCTTGCCGGCGCGCCGGTCGAGTGGAGTTGAGCGTTGCGGCTGCTTGTCTACGCTGTAATCATAAACTCCCATGTCAGGCGCTTTCCGAAATGCTAGCTTAGCGCCCTGCGTTATTGGTCCCCGGCAACCGACATGCAAAAGCTTTCAGCCTATATCATCACCTATAACGAGGCCGAAAAAATCGCCGCGGCGGTCGCAAGCGTGCTGTGGGCCGACGAGGTGGTGGTGGTCGATTCCAACAGTGCCGACCGCACCGTCGAGATCGCGACCGCGCTCGGCGCGCGCGTGGTGCAGGTGCCGTTCAACGGTTTCGGCGAACTGCGCAACCGCGCGCTCGAAGCTTGCCAATACGATTGGATTTTCAGCCTCGACGCCGACGAGCGCTGCACCGAAAAGGTGCGCGACGAAATTCTCAAGCTGCTGGCTGCCGGCCCTGCCCTCGACGTCTATCGCGTGCCGCGCCGCAGCTACATGATGGGCCGCTGGATCCGCGGCTCCGGCTGGTATCCGAATTTCCGCCAACCGCAGCTCTTCCGCAAAGGCAGCCTGCGCTACACGCTCGAGCCGGTGCACGAGGGCTTCGAGAACTTGAGCGGCAAGCCGCTCGGCACGCTCGCCAACGCCATTTGGCAATTCCCCTTCCGCAATCTGGCAGAGATTATCCGCAAAACGGATCGCTATTCCTCGCTCGGCGCGGCAAAACTCGCCGGTAAGCGCGTGTCGATGGCAAGCGCGCTCGCGCACGGCGCCTGGTCGTTTCTCAAGCATTACGTTTTCAAGTTTGGCCTTATCGACGGCTGGGCCGGTTTCGTCATCGCGCTCGGTAATTTCGAGGGCACATTCTACCGCTACGCCAAGCGCTACGAGCAGACGCAAAATTGGCAGCCGCCCGAGAGCAAGCCGCTCAAGCGCGAGCCTTAGCGCGTCTTCGACGAGCGCGTGCGCGCGACCATGTCGCTGGTCGAGTGACCGGGCACGATGTCGATCAGGACCACCTGCCCACCTATGGCCTCGACGAGCTCGCGGCCGACCACCTGCTCGCGCGTATAGTCGCCGCCTTTGACCAGCACGCTCGGCTTGACGCGCGCGATCAGCTTCTCCGGCGTGTCCTCGTCGAACACTACCACGAGATCGACCGCTTCGAGCGCCGCCAGCACCTCGGCACGCGCCAGCACCGGCTGCACCGGACGGCCCTGCCCTTTGAGCCGCGTCACCGAGGCATCGCCGTTGAGCCCCACCACCAGCCGGTCGCAGGCCGCGCGCGCGCCGGCTAGCAGTTTGACGTGGCCGGGATGCAAGAGATCGAAGCAGCCGTTGGTGAAGCCGATCCGCAGACCCTGCTTTCGCCATTCGGCAATATGTTCGTCGAGCAGCGCCCAGTCGAACACGATCTTCTCCTCGGGCGCGAGCGTCGCCGCCGGCAGAATGCGCGAGCGCAATTCGGCGACCGAGAGCGTCGCGGTGCCGCGTTTTCCGACCACCACCGCGGCCGCGGCATTGGCCGCGCGCATGGCGGATTCGAAGTCGGCCCGCATGGCGAGCATGGCGGCAAGCACCGCTACCACGGTGTCGCCGGCGCCGGAGACGTCGCGCACGCGCACCGGATAGGCCGGCACGTGCACGGCAGCGCCGTCGTTCACCAACGTCATGCCGGCTTCGCTGCGTGTCACCAGGATGGCATCGGCGTCCAAACTCGAGCGCAGCCCGGCGGCCGCGGCGGCTATGCCCTCGTCGGTAATCGCGGCGGTGTGGGTCGCATCGGCGAGTTCGGCCCGGTTCGGCGTGATCAAAGTCGCGCCGCGGTAGACGCCGTAATCGCGTCCTTTCGGATCGACCACGACCGGTTTGCCGGCTTTGTTGGCGGCCTCGATGACGGCGCGGATCACACGCGGGGTGAGCGCGCCCTTGGCGTAATCGGACAACACCACCGCGCCCGCGCGCGGCATCGCCTTGACGACGTGGCCGATGAGCGCGTCCTCGCTTGCCGTATCGACGGCCGAGGCCATTTCCCAGTCGGCGCGCAACATATGGGTGGAGTGATGCTCCGAAACGAAACGAACCTTGCGCGTGGTCTGCCGCGCCGCATCGACCGCCAGGTGGAATTCGATGAGCGGGTGGGTGCCGAGCGCTTCGCTCAGCGCGCGGCCGGCCTCGTCGTCGCCGACCACGCCGACGAAAATGCAGCGCGCGCCGAGCGCGACCAAATTGCGCGCCACATTGCCGGCGCCGCCGATCATCATTTCGGTGCGCTTGACCGCGATCACCGGCGTCGGCGCTTCCGGCGAAATGCGCGATACCTCGCCATAGACAAATTCATCGAGCATCAAATCGCCGACGCAGAGCACCGTCTGCCCGGCAAGATCCGCGAGATGTTTGTCGAAATCAAACATGCGCTATCTGTACCTGTCTTCGCGGTCGAGATAGCCGGCGACGTATTGGCCGACGGCGGTCTCGAGCGGGGTGAAGCCAGCGTTATAGCCCGCGCCGCGCAAGTTCTCGACCCGCGCTTGCGTGAAATACTGGTACTGGCCGCGGATCGAGTCGGGCATCTCGATATATTCGATATTGGCCGGCCGCCCCAGCGCCTTGAACATGGCGGCGATCATGTCACGGAAGCTTTCGGCTTTGCCGGTGCCGACGTTGAAGATGCCACTGACCGATGACGCATCGAGCAACCAGCGCAACACCGCGACGGCGTCGTCCACATAGATGAAGTCGCGCCGCTGCTCGCCGTCGGCGATGCCCGCACGATGCGACTTGAACAGCCTAACCGGCTTGCCGGCTTTCGCTTCGTCGAACACCTTGGCCAGCACGCTTTGCATGTGGCCTTTGTGATATTCGTTCGGGCCGTAGACGTTGAAGAACTTCAAGCCCGCCCAATGCGGCGGCAGTTTTTCTTTTTTCACGTGGCGGTCGGCGACCACTTGATCGAACTGATACTTGCTCCAACCGTAAAGGTTCATCGGCTTGAGCTTGCGCAAGCCTTCCGGCGACCAGTCATCGTCGAAGCCTTCGCCGCCGTCGCCATAGGTCGCCGCCGAGGAGGCATAGATGAACGGCGTGCGGGTCGTCGTGCACCAATCGAGCAGGCGCAGCGACAGGCGGAAATTGTTCTCCATCACCAGGTCGCCATCGGTTGCGGTGGTGTCGGAAATGGCGCCCATGTGGATGACCGCCTCGAGCTTGCGGCCGTCGAGCCAGGCCATCAATTCGGCCGGCGGCACTAAATCGGCCACCCGGCGCTTGGCCAGATTGCGCCATTTGGCGTCGTCCTGGCCGAGCAGGTCGTTGACCACGATATCGCCGGCGCCGGCCTCGTTGAGGCTCGCCACCACATTCGATCCGATGAACCCGGCCCCGCCGGTGACCAAAAACATGCCCAATCCTTCGTCCCGGCAAAGCTTTGCCCCAGTCCGTGGACCGGCGCAATGTTAGGGCGTATTTCCCTGTAAATGGCTCAGGATACGGTAAAAATCGTGGCTGGACAGTTCGGACTAGCGCAGGCTAACGCCTGTCTGCAAGGCTGGAACGCGAAGCCGGATGGACGGGCGGCCGCCAGATAATGACCCCTCAATCGACCTCCGTGGCGAGCCCGATCCTGATCGTGCCCTATGTCTGGATCGGGGACTTCGTGCGTTGCCATTCGGTGGTGAAGCTTTTGCGCGCGCAGGCGCCTGCGCGGCCGGTCGATATCGTCTCAAGCACCCTGTGCGCGCCGCTCGCCGATTACATGCCGGGCGTGCGCAAGGCGATCATTGCCGACTTGCCGCGGCGGCGGCTCGGTATCGGCCTGCAACGACAATTGGCCGACAGCTTGCGCAAGGAAAATTACACACAGGCGCTTGTGATGTCGCGCAAGTGGAAGGCCGCGCTGGCCCCATGGCTCGCCGGCATTCCTTTGCGCACCGGCTTTGCCGGCGAAGTCCGCTTCGGCCTGCTCAACGACATGCGCTTCGGCGAACGCACGCTGCCGCGCATGATCGACCGCATGGGCGCGCTGGCTTTGCCGAAGGGCGCGCGTTTGCCGCCCGAATGGCCGTTGCCGGAATTGAAGGTGCCAGCGGACGAAGTCACGCGCTGGCGTAGGCAACGCGGGCTAAACTCCGATAACCGGCCGATCGTCACGCTCTCGCCCGGCGCAGTCGGCGCAGGCAAAGCCTGGCCGGTCGGCTACTACGGCCAATTGGCGCGTGCGCTCGTGCAGGACGGCGCGTCAGTCTGGGTGCTGGGCGGGCCGAACGAAACGCCGCTTTCTAAACAAATCGCCGAGGCCGCCAGCAACCGCGTGCGCGATCTCACCGGCAACGATCTGCGCAACGCAATCCTGGCGCTTGCCGCCGCCGACACCGCGATCACTAACGATTCAGGATTGATGCACGTGTCGGCGGCTATCGGCACGCCCACAATCGCAGTCTTCGGCCCGACCAGCCCGTGGCATTGGAAGCCGCTCAACCCGATCGCCGCCATCATCGAGCCGCCAGGCGATGAAGCGGCGCGCGAACGCGCCAGTCGCGAAGGCAACGATGCGGTGCGCCACCGCCGCACCGCCGATGTCGCCATCGAGACGGTCCTGGCGAGCGTGCGCGAGGTGCTGCGAAAAAGTCGTTAAATCCGCATAGCCGCGGCATTAACGTTTGGCTCGCCGTTAGCCTGACGCGTGGCCCAATCCGTGCTATCAAAACCGCGACTGAAAGGGGACCGTATCTTGGCCAGACCAAAGCCAGCCTATATGGCCGGCGAACGCGCGCAGGCGGCGATCGATTCGGCGCTACGCACGTTCGACGCCGAAGGCGGCGGCATCGACGCGCTCGCAGCCGCTTTGCGCGACGGGCTGGGCGCCAGCTTCGCCGCGGCGGTCGACCTGATCTGCGCCGCGCAGGGCCGCGTGATCGTCACCGGCATGGGCAAATCCGGCCATGTCGGGCGCAAGATCGCCTCGACGTTTGCCTCCACCGGCACGCCGGCGCTGTTCGTGCACCCGAGCGAAGCGAGCCACGGCGATCTCGGCATGATCGCCGGCAACGACGTGATTATCGCGCTGTCATGGTCGGGCGAGACGGCCGAACTGAAGGACCTCACCGATTATTCGCGGCGCTTCCGCATCGGCTTGATCGCGATGACCGCCAGCGCCAACTCGACACTGGCGACGACCGCCGACGTGGTGCTCGCGCTGCCGCAGGCGCGCGAGGCCTGCCCGCACAATCTGGCGCCCACCACCTCCTCGCTGATGCAGCTCGCACTCGGCGACGCGCTCGCCATCGCGCTTCTGGAAAGCCGCGGCTTCACGGCGGTCGATTTCGGCCTGCTGCACCCGGGCGGCAAGCTCGGCGCGCTGCTCAAGACGGTGCGCGAATTCATGCACTCCGGCGAAGCGGTGCCGCTCGCCGCGCTCGGTACGCGTATGTCGGACGCGATCCTGGTGATGTCGGCCAAAGGGTTCGGCTGTGTCGGGATCACCGACGCCGGCGGCAGGCTGGTCGGCATCATTACCGACGGCGACCTGCGCCGGCATATGCGCAACGACCTGCTCGACGCGCGCGTCGACGACGTGATGACGCGCGCGCCCAAGACGGTGAGGCCCGATCAGTTGATCAGCGAGACGCTCGAGCTGCTCAATTCGACCAAGGTAACCGCACTGTTCGCGGTCGAGGCCGGCAAGCCAGTCGGCGTCATCCACATCCACGATCTGTTGCGCGCCGGCGCGGCTTGATTAGCGCGCGATCCGCTCCGCTGCATTCTTGACATCGTCCACTGTCGGCGGCTGCCCTTCCGCGCCGAGCACGGTGATCGGCCCCTGCCCGATCGGGCCGGTCAAGCCCGGCTCGCTGCCGGTGAATATCGCCACCAGCGGCACGCCGAGCGCGGCGGCCAAGTGCATCAAGCCGGTATCGACCCCGACCACGAATTTGGCACCCGCGATGAGGCGGGTGACCTTATCGAGCGGCGCCCGGTCGGGCACACCCACGCGCGGCAATGCCGCTGCGATGCGCTCGCTGCGCGCGCGCTCGTCGGCCGTGCCCCAAGGCATTACCAAAGTGACATCGCCGAGCGCTTTGCCGAGCGCGATCCAGTTCGCTTCCGGCCATAATTTGCGCGGCTCGGCGGTGGCATGCAGAAGTACCGCGTAACGCTCGCCGGGCGCCGCAAAGCGCGCGCGGTCGAGCCCGAAGTCGGGCGCGCCCTGCGGCTTATAGTCGAGCGCCAGGCCGCTGAGGATGCGGTTGCGCTCGATCGCGTGTAGGTCGCGGCTAACGCGGTGGCGCACGTCGTAGAACGTCGCGGCCAGCGGCTCGCGGACACTCGCGGCGTCGTAGCCGTGCCGCCGCCCATGCGCGAGGCGGGCGATGACGGCGGTGCGCAGCAGGCCCTGGCTGTCCACGATCTCGTCGTAGCGCGGCGCCCGGATGGCGCGCAGGCTGCCGGTGATTTCGCCGAGCGTCGCCGGCGATAGAAACGATTTCCGCCAGCGCCGCCAGGCCACCGGCACGACCTTGCCCACTGCCGGATGCAAGGCGGCCAACGGGGCGAAGGCCTCCTCCACCAGCCAGGTAAAACGCGCCTGCGGCCGCGCTTGGCGCGCCTCGGTCAGCGCCGGCATGTGATGGATCACATCCCCGAGCGACGATGTCTTGATGAAGAGAATATCGGCCATTGTGCCTCTGCCGGCGTCATATACCGAGCATTAAGCATGACCGCCATAACCCTGCCGGGCACCACATAGACTAAGCGCCATTTCAGGGACATTCGGTAAAATGCGGCGCGAATTCGAGGGACATGGTTCATGACGATCCTGGTCACGGGCGGGGCCGGCTATATCGGCAGCCACATGGTGCACGAGCTCAACGACGCCGGCGAGCCGGTGGTCGTGCTCGACAACCTGTCGACCGGTTTCCGCTTTCTCGTCCCCGGCAAGGTGCCGTTCGTCGCCGGCTCGACCGGCGACCGCGAGCTGGTGGCGCAGACCATTACCCGCCATGGCGTGACTACTATCATCCATTTCGCCGCCTCAATCGTGGTGCCGGATTCGGTGCGCGACCCGCTCGCCTATTATAGCAACAACACCATGAACACCTGCGCGCTGCTCGATACCGCCATCAAGGCGGGCGTGCGGCAGTTCATCTTTTCATCGACCGCCGCGGTCTACGGCAATGCCGAGCAAGTGCCTGTGCGCGAGGACGCGCCGACGGCACCGATATCGCCTTACGGCACGTCCAAGCTGATGTCGGAGATCATGCTGCACGATGCCGGCGCAGCCCACGGACTGCGTTTCGTGGCGCTGCGCTACTTCAACGTCGCCGGCGCCGATCCGAAACTGCGCACCGGCCAATCGACGCCGGCCGCGACGCATTTGATCAAGGTCGCCTGCGAAGTAGCCCTCGGCAAGCGCGCGAAGCTCGACGTGTTTGGCACCGACTATCCGACGCCGGACGGCACCTGTATCCGCGACTACATCCACGTCAGCGATCTCGCGCGCGCACATTCGGCGGCGCTCGCCTATCTGCGGCGTGATGGCGCAAGCGCAACATTCAATTGCGGCTACGGCCACGGCGCTTCGGTATTCGAGGTAATCGAGGCGGTGCGGCGCGTCAGCCAGCGCGATTTTCCGGTCGCAATCGCGGGAAGGCGCGCCGGCGATCCGGCCGCGCTGGTAGCCGATGTCGCGCGCATGCGGGCGACGCTCGACTGGCGCCCGCAATTCGACGACCTCGACACCATCGTCAGCCACGCGCTCGCTTGGGAACGGCGGCTGCCGGGCAAGCGCGAAACCGCCTAATCGCGCGGCAAATTCGGGCGCGGAATTCCGTTTTTATTGCGTTTTGGCTTGCAAGTTCCGCCGTCAGCAGGCAAGGAAACGCCTGCTCCAGCCAGCATGAAACCTGTGCCATAATCAGACCCCGACAGAGGGCGGATGAACGACCACACTTTGCCAACGGCCGACGACACGCGTTACGGAACCATCGCCCTGATTCGGCGATTGCTGACCGAACAGGGCCTCGTGCATTGGCGCAAATACGCCTTCGCCTTCGCCTTCATGGCGGTGTCCGCCGGCTGCACGGCGCTCAGCGCCTATCTGATCGGCAACGTGATCAACGAGGCCTACGTCAACAAGAACCTCTCCGGCATCTTCATCCTCGGCGGGATCACCGCCGCGCTGTTCATGACCAAGGGGCTCGCCACTTACGGCCACAGCGTATTGCTCTCGCATATCGGCAACCGCATCGTCGCCGACAATCAGCGCAGCGTATTCGCCAAGCTGCTGAACGAGGGCATCGGCTTCTTCTCCGACCGCCATTCGACCGAATTCATCGCGCGCCTCTCCGCGGGCGCCGCCGCCGCGACGCAGGTCATCAACCTCTTGATCACCTCGCTCGGCCGCGACCTCATGTCGCTGATCGGCCTGGTGACCGTGATGGTGGTGCAGGACCCGTACATGTCGTTCATCAGCTTCGTGGTGGCGCCGCCCGCTTTTCTGGTGCTGCGCAAGCTGATCCGCCGCGTCTACGGCATCGCGCGCAGCCAGTTCCACGGCGGCACCCGCATCATCGAGACGCTGCAGGAAACGTTGCAAGGTATCCGCATCGTCAAGGCCTTCACGCTCGAAGACATGATGCGCGAGCGCTTCGACCGCAACGTCGCGGCGGTCGAACACGAGGCCAACAAGATGGCGCGCGTCTCCGGCCGCGCCAGCCCGCTGATGGAAACGCTGGGCGGCATCGCGATCGCGATCGCCATCACCTATGGCGGTTATCGCGTGATCGCGACCGGGGCGACGCCGGGGCAGTTCTTCTCCTTCATCGCCGCGTTCCTGCTCGCCTATGAGCCGGCCAAACGCCTCGCCCGCCTCAATATCGAGCTCAACAGCGGGCTGGTCGGCGTGCGCATCTTGTTCGAGGTGCTCAATTCGCCGCCGAGCGAGGCGGTCGACGACGACAAACCGGCGCTTGTTATCAAGACGCCGCGGCTGGAATTCGACGACGTTCATTTCGGCTACCGCCCCGACGAACCGGTGTTGCGCGGCATTTCGTTCGTTGCGGAGCCGGGCAAGCTGACCGCGCTGGTCGGCCCCTCCGGCAGCGGCAAGACCACGATCATCAACTTGATCCTGCGCTTCTACGACGCCGAGCGCGGCAAGATCGTCATCGACGGACAGGATATCCACCAGGTCGCGCGCCGCTCGCTGCGCCGGCACCTCGCATATGTCGGGCAGGACGTGTTTTTGTTCCGTGGCACGATCCGCGACAATATCGCGTTCGGCAAGCCGGGCGCCGGCGAAGACGAGATCGTGGCGGCGGCCAAGGGCGCCTACGCGCACGATTTCATTTTGTCCTTTCCGCGCGGCTACGACACGCCGGTCGGCGAGCACGGGCTGCAACTGTCCGGCGGCCAGCGCCAGCGCGTCGCCATCGCGCGCGCCTTGATCAAGAACGCACCGATCATCCTGCTCGACGAAGCCACCGCCGCGCTCAATTCGGAATCCGAACTCGCCGTGCGCGAGGCCATGGAGCATCTCTGCCAGGGCCGTACCACGGTCGCGATCGCGCACCGCCTACACACGGTCTCGCACGCCGACCGCATCTACGTGATCGAGGAAGGCCAGGTGGTCGAATCCGGCCGGCACGACGACTTGCTGCGCAAAGACGGCCGCTATTCCTCCTTCTACCGGCTCCAGCTGCAAATGCAGGAAAGCCGCACACCGGTCGAAGCGGCCGCTCAATAAGCCCGCGAATCGTCTGTTTTTCCGTCTTGTTCAGTCCGGCATTATGCGATACCGGATGGGCCCGCCGGCCACCGCATTCCCATAAACCTTCCGGAAGGCAAATTCCCCATGAGCGCGGACTACGTCATTTCGCCGCCACCGCAGGCGACCATCGCGGTCGCCGGCTCCGGCAAAGTATTCCCGGTCCGCCGCATCTGGTGCGTCGGGCGCAATTATATCGAGCACATTCGCGAAATGGGCCAGGACGAGCGGCTGCCGCCGTTCTATTTCGCCAAGCCGGCCGACGCCATCGTACCGGACGGCGGCACGGTGCCCTACCCCTCGCTCACCAAGGATATGCATCACGAAGTCGAACTGGTGGTCGCGCTCAAGAGCGGCGGCCGCAACATCCCGGTCGCCAAGGCCAATGACTGCATCTGGGGCTACGCGGTCGGCATCGACTTGACGCGCCGCGACCTGCAGATCGCCTCGCGCGACCTGAAGCGGCCGTGGGAGATCGGCAAAGCATTCGATCATTCCGCGCCGTGCGGAGCGCTCAAGCCGGCGAGCGAGACCGGACATCCGACCAAGGGCAAGATCACGCTCAAGTGTAACGGCAAACTGCGCCAGGACGGCGATCTCAACCAGCTGATCTGGAACGTGCCGGAAATCATCTCCAATCTGTCCGAGATGGTCGAACTCGTGGCCGGAGACATCATCATGACCGGGACGCCGTCAGGCGTTGCCACGACCGTCGCCGGCGACAAGCTTGAATGCGAGGTCGAGGGCGTCGGCAAGCTGACCGTCACCATCGGACCGCCGCTGAAGTGAGCTAGAGCCCCAAATAAGCCTGCCGCACGCGGTCGTCGGTGAGCAGCGCTTCGCCCGTACCCGAGAGCGTGATGCGGCCGTTTTCCAGTACATAGGCGCGGCTAGCGAGCTTGAGCGAGACCGCTACGTTCTGCTCCACCAGCACGCAGGTGAGGCCCTCGCGATTGAGGTCGCGCACGCAGCGCAGCACGCTTTGCACGATAGTGGGCGCTAAGCCCAGCGAGGGCTCGTCGAACATCACCAGGTCGGGCGCGCCCATTAAACATCGTCCAATGGCGAGCATCTGCTGCTCGCCGCCCGACAGCGTCCCGGCGAGTTGATGACTGCGCTCGGCGAGCGCCGGAAATAGCGCATAGACGCGGTCGAGATTGCGCTCGCAGGCACCATGCGCGCGCGGCAGCATGGCGCCCATGGCCAGATTTTCCGCAATCGACAGCGAGGGGAAAACTTGGCGGCCTTCTGCGACCTGGCCGATGCCGAGATCGCAAACCTTGTGACTCGGCCAGCCGGCGATATTTAGCCCGCGAAAATAGATCTGCCCGCGCGATGGCTTGTACATACCGGCGATGGTACGGATCAGCGAGGTCTTGCCGGCGCCGTTGGCGCCGACAATGGCGACAATGGCGCCTTCGTCGATTTCGAGCGAGACGCCGTCGAGCGCCTGGGCGTCGCCGTAGAAGACGTCGAGGTTTTCGACGCGGAGCATCATGCCTTTATCCTTGCGCATGATTTTTCCGAAAACCGGCACCCACTTTTCGGGATCATGCGACATCCTCCGCTCCGAGATAGGAGTGGATCACCGCCGGATTGCGCACCACCTCGTCCGGCAGCCCTTCCGCGATCGCCGCGCCGTGATGCAGCACCATAATGCGCGAGGCGAGCGCCATTACCGCGCGCATCACGTGCTCGATCAGCAAAATGGTCAGCCCGCTCTCGCGGTTGAGAGCGCGCAAGGTCGCGATGATCCGGTCCATCTCGGTCGGCCGCAAGCCCGCCATCACCTCGTCGAGCAGCAGCAGCTTCGGATCGGTGGCGAGCGCGCGCGCCATTTCCAGCCGCTTGCGGTCGGGCAGCGTGAGCGAGGAGGCGCGCTGCTTGCGCTTGTCGTAAAGGTCGAGGCGGCGCAGCACCTCGTGCGCGCGCTCACGCGCGGCGGCGACGTGCCCACGATGCAGCAGCGCGCCGATGATGACGTTGTCTTCGACGCTGAGAGCCGGAAACGGCCGCACGATCTGGAAGGTGCGGCCGATGCCGCGCCGGCAGATCCGGTCGGGCGGCAAGCCGTCAATGCGCTCGCCGGCGAAAGCGATCGTCCCGGAGTCGGGTGGCAATACCCCGGCGATCATGTTGAACAGCGTGGTCTTGCCGGCTCCGTTCGGCCCGATGACCGCGAAAATGCCGCCTTCAAGCACCTCAAAACTGACCCGGTCGACCGCGACCAGACCGCGATATCGTTTGCTCACGCCTTGAACCGACAGGAGCGCGCTCATTTCTTGTCGCTCCCCAGGCCGAGCCGGCCGGCCGCCCAAGGCCAAACGCCTTCCGGCAGTGCCGTGATCACCACCAGCAGGCACACGCCATAGAACACTTGCTTGGCGCCCGGCAGATCGATGCCGAGCGCGTTGAGCGCGGCGGTGAGTGTTTCCGCGGTGCCGGTCAGCAGAAAGGCGCCGACGATCGGTCCGATCAGCGTGCCGACGCCGCCGACGATCGGACCCAGGATCAGCTCGATCGAGCGCCCGATACTGAATGCCTGATCGGGAAACAAGTTATTGTAGTAAAAGGCATAAAACACGCCGGCGAACGACATCATGCCGGCCGAGATCATCACCGCCGCCATTTTGTAGCGGAACGGATCGATGCCGGCCGATCGCGCGGCCTCCTCGTCCTCGCGAATCGCCAACCAGAAGTATCCGATGCGGCTGCGCAAAAGCACGCGGCACAAGACGCAGGTCACGATCGAACCCGCTAGCGCGACGTAATAGAACATCGTCGGCGAGCCGCGCAGCCGCCACAGATCGTTGTGCGCATATTGCTTCACCGGCAGGAATAGCCCGGCCGAGGCATTCACTAGTCCGAAATGATCGAAACCGATGCGGGCGAATTCGGCAAAGGCGATGGTGAGGATGGCAAAATAGACCCCGGCCACGCGGAAACGGAAAGCGAGAAAGCCAATACAAGCGCCCGCGAGCATGTTGACCGGGATGGCGGCGGCAAGACCAAGCCATGGCCCGACGCCGAGATAGACGTAAAGCGCGGCCGAGAGATAGGCGCTGAGCCCGAAATAAAGCACGTGACCGAGCGACAATTGCCCGGCAAATCCCATCATCACGTTCCAGGCTTGGCCAGCGGTAACAAAATAGGTGATGAGGATAAGCACGGTTATCAGATAGTCGCTGGCGACCAAGGGCGCGATCACAAGCGTCAGCAGCAGCAGGCCGAGCAGGACCAGGCCGCGGCGCGGAATGCCCTCAATCAGGCGCGCGATCATGTTGCCCTCTTGCCCATGATGCCTTGCGGGCGGAACAGCAGCACCAACACCAGAACGGCGAAGGAGAACATGCTCTTAGCGGAAGGCGTGAACAGCAGACCCGCCATCGCCTCGGTCAGTCCGATCAGGACGCCGCCGACGAGCGCGCCCGGCATCGAGCCGAGACCGCCGGTGATGACGATGACGAAGGCGAGCAGCGTATAGGCCGGCCCAAGCGCGGGCGTCACCTCCACGATCAGCACCAGCATCACGCCGGCGGCGCCGACGCAGGCAGCGCCTAAGCCGAAGGTCAGCGCGTAGAGATGTTTGACGTCGAGCCCGACCACCAGCGCGCCGGTGTAATTGTCGGCGCAGGCGCGGATCGCGGTGCCGAGCCGGGTGTATTGGAAGAAAGCGAACAATGCCATCGCCACCACGATAGCGGCAAGACCAGCAACCGCCTTGGTGGCATCGACGATCAGCGGGCCAAGCTGGAAGCTGTCATAGGCATAGGCTGCTTGCACGGTCTGCGCGTCGGGACCGAACGCGATCAACAGCAGATTGACGATGATGATCGCCACTGCGACCAGCAAGAGAAATTGGCTGTGCTCCGGCCGGGTGATGAACGGATTGATCAGGCGTACCTGCAGCACATAGCCGAAGGCGAACATCACCGCCGCGATCGGCACCAACATGATCAGCGGATCGAGATGGAAAGCGGTAAACAGCGTCACTGCGATATACATCGCGATGGTCATCATCTCACCGTGGGCGAAATTGACCACGCGCACCACGCCGAAAATCACCGACAGGCCAAGCGCCATCAGTCCATAGACGAGGCCAGTCAGCACCCCGCCGACGGCCACATTAAGATAGAGATCTGCCGGCACGGGGCTATCCTAACAACGCAATGCTCCCGCCGCGATCACGGCGGGAGCAAACGCGACCAATCCGCGCGTCAGCCGCGCTTGTCGTAGGGCTTCAACGGCCATTCCGGCTTGCCGTTGGCCGCTTCCTTGGGCGCGACGGTGATCAGCTTGCCGCCGCGGTTTTGGATGCCGCCGCCCTTGATCTTGTCGTTCTGACCCTTGGCATCGAACTGGATGCCGGGGCCGATGCTGACATTGTCCTTGATGTCGGTCTTGCGGATGGAGTCGGCGAGCGCCGTTGGGTCGGTGGAGCCGGCGCGCTTGTAGGCGTCGGCGGCAATCAGCAAGGCCTCGAATGTATAGACGTGGTTGGTGTTCAGGTTGACGCCCGGATGCGCCTTGGCGAGCGCGGCATCGAGCTGCTTCGACATCTTCTTGTTCGGATCGTACCAGGGCGCGAAGCTCAGCGGCCCGTCGGAAAGCTTGCTCAGGGTCTTGAGATACTGGTCTTCGTACCAGCCCGGACCCATGCTCAAGATCGCCATCGGCGTCCAACGCTGCTTGACCATTTCGCGGGTGAGCAGGATGGCGTCGTTGAGGCGGCTGACCATCAGCAGCGCGTCGGCACCGGTCGCCTTGGCCTTGGAGATTTCCACCGACAGGTCGCGCGCGGCCGGATCGTAGGAGATTTCGTCCACGATCTTGAACGGCATGTTGAACTTCGGCATCACTGCGCCGATGCCTTTCGACATCGCGGTGCCGAAGGTGTCGTTGACATGCATGAACACCGCCGTCTTCGGACTGGCACCGACCGCCGCGAATATTTCCAATTGGTCGATGAAAGCGTCGCGCAGAATCATCGGGGCGGTGGGAAAATTCCGGAAAACGAATTTGTAGCCCTGTTCCGTAATCGGGGGAGCGGCAGCGATGTTGATGACGAAGGGAATGCCCTTCTGCTCGGCGACCTGCGCGATGGCTGTGCTCTGCCCGGAATCGAAGGCGCCGACCAGCAGTTGCGCACCCTCGCCGATCAGCTTCTCGGCACGGGCGCGGGCGGTGCCGACGTTCGATTCGGTGTCGGCATTCGTGATCTGCAGCGGCGGCAGGCCGAGATCCTTGAAGATGGCCGCCGAAATATCGACGCCGCGCTGGCAGTCCTGGCCAATGCCGGCCTCGAAGCCCGAGCGCGGCAGCAGCACGCCGACTTTGAGCGGACCGGCCGCGCGCGCGATATTGAACGGCGCGGTCCCGGCCAGTAGTCCGGCGGCGCTCAAACCGGCGGTGAAGCTGCGGCGGCTTACGCGCACCATTTTTGATGGCAATTTGCGTTTCATGGACATTCCTCCCTGGCCTAGCTCGCGGCCGTTTGCGGCAATGATGCCGGACTTTTAACAGCTTTCACAAGCGCGAAAAGCGGGGCAATGGGCTACCGCCTTTCAAGGCGACAACGCCCGCTCGACCGCCGCTGCGATGCGGAACAGGCGACGGTCATGGCCGTTGCGCGCGATCAGCATCAAGCCCACCGGCAAGCCGCCCTCGCGCGGCAGCGGCAGCGAGATGGCGGTGAGATCGAAGAAATTAGCGATGGTGGTATTGCGCAGCAGCAGCGCGTTGCGCGCCATGAAGGCTTTCGACTCGCTTACCTCATCGATGCGCGGTGCAACCGTGGCGGCCGTCGGCATCGCCAGCACATCGAGATCGACGAGCCGGGCATCCATCGCCCGCACTAGGCCGGTGCGCGCGCGCACGGTCTCGATAAAATCCGCCGCCGAAATATCGCGTCCCTTCTCGGTGCGTCCGCGCACGATCTGGTCAACATCCGCGCCACGCCGCGCCAGACGATCGCGGTGAATGGAATAGGCTTCCGCCACCAAAATGCTGGCGCGCCCGAGCACGCGCATCATGTCGTCGATCAGCGGCAGCCTTTCGTTCGACAGCCGCGCGCCGGCCTTTTCCAGCCGGTCAAGCGCGGCAGGAAAGCGCTTGCCCACGGTGTCGTCCAGATTTTCCAGCGGCATGCCCTGCGCGACGCCGAGCCGCAGGCCGGCAAGCGGCGCAGGATCGAGCTTCCACGGCGCTTCGCCCGCCATGACCGCGTCGGCTTTAGCGCAGCCGGGCGACGGTTTTCGATAGCGAGCCAATGGAATCGAGCGTGTAAGACAGCGGAAACGCGCCTTCGGTCGGGATACGCTGGCGGCTCGGCTTGAAGCCGACCACACCGCACAATGCCGCCGGAATCCGACAAGAACCACCGGTGTCGCTGCCGATGGCGATCTCGCACATCCCGTCCGCAGCCGACACCGCGGCGCCCGAAGACGAACCGCCGGCGGGCGCGCGCGCGATCGGCCGGATTGCCCGGTGTGCCGAAATGCGGATTGATGCCGATGCCGGTGAAGGCGAATTCCGACATGTTGGTCTTGGCCACGATCACCGCGCCGGCGGCGCGTAAACGCTGCACCACTGGCGCATCGGCCGCGGCCGGCTTGCCCTCTTCGGCGAGCACCTTGGAACCGGCGCGGGTGACTTCGCCGGCAACGTCGAACAGGTCCTTGATGGTAACGATGGCGCCATCGAGGGGTCCGAGCGAAATGCCGGCGCGGACGCGCGCATCGGCGGCGTCCGCTGCGGCGCGTGCCTGGTCGCGGTAGACGGTAAGACAAGCCCGCGCGCCCTCGCCCGCGGGGTCGTCGATGCGCGAAAGAGATTGCTCAAGCCGCTCACGCGCCGTCATGCGCTGAGCCCGCCTTTGTCGACCATGAACTTGGCGATCTCATCGACACCCTTGCCTTCACGCAGATTGGTGAAGACGAAGGGACGTGCAGCGCGCATTTTCTTGGCGTCACGCTCCATCACTTCGAGCGAGGCGCCGACGTAAGGCGCGAGATCGACCTTGTTGATGACCAGCAAATCCGAGCGCGTGATGCCGGGCCCGCCCTTGGACGGGATCTTATCGCCGGCGGCGACATCGATGACGTAGATGGTGAGATCGGCGAGCTCGGGCGAAAACGTGGCGGCGAGATTGTCGCCGCCCGATTCGATCAGCACCAGGTCGAGATCGGGAAACTTGGCGCGCATTTCGGCGACCGCGGCAAGATTGATCGAGGCGTCCTCGCGAATGGCGGTGTGCGGGCAGCCGCCGGTTTCCACGCCAGCGATGCGGTCGGCCGAGAGCGCGCCCGAGCGCACCAGATATTCAGCGTCCCACTTGGTGTAGATGTCGTTGGTGATGGCGGCGATCTCGTAAGTATCGCGCAGCTTCTTGCACAGCAGATCCATCAGCGCGGTCTTGCCGGAGCCGACCGGACCGCCGACGCCGACGCGCAAGGGGCCGTGGGGATTGGGGCCGTGGGGGTTTTTCATCGTCAGCTCCTGAATAACCTTGTGTACTGCGTTTCGTGCCGCGCGCTGGCGAGGTCGGCGCGGAAGGCCGACGAGCCGAGGTCGTCGAGCGAGGTTGCGAGCGCGCGTTGCGCGGTGGCCCCGACAATAGGCTCGAGCGACGCCAGCACGCGCTGGCCGTCGGTCTGGCCGAGCGGGATCAGCCGCACACCGGCGGAGACCCAATTGGCGGCGACAGCCTGCAGGAAGGCTGCAAGCACCGGCTCGAGCGCAATGCCATGGCCGCTGGCCGCGACTGCCACCGCCACCGGATAGGCTACCGGGCCGTCCCAGACGGCTTTCAGCCGGTCGAGCGCGGCGCACGGCCAGGCGGCGCGCGTGGCCTCGACAAAGGCGTTGCCTTGCGCGGTGGTCTCAAGATGACGTTCCTTCGACGGCGCAAAGGCCGCGGCTAGTTCAGCAACCGCGCGCAGCGCCTTGTCGTCGCCGGCCGCGCGATGCGCGTGCGCGAACAGCACCGCGTCGCAATACCCGCCGCCTTCGGCCAGCATCACGCCGAGCCAAGCCTTCAGCGTGTCAGCATCCTCGATGTCGCCCGCCTCCACCGCCCATTCGATGCCGCTAGAATAGGAGAAAGCGCCGACCGGGAACGCCGGCGAGAGCCAGGCCATGAGGCGGTAGAGGGCAGAGGCAGCAACGTTCTCCCGCTCATTCCCGCGCACCAGGCGCGAAGCGCCGTCTTGGCGCAATAAGCGGGAATCCAGTTCTTTAGTGCTTGTGGCCCTGGGTCCCCGCTTGCGCGGGGACGAACGGAGTAATGGCGCATGGCGTTTCTTACGCGCCATGATCGTGTCCGTGATGCTCATGCGGCGCGGCGACTTCCGGATCGAATGGGGCTTCGAGCGGCACGAGATGCGAGCCGAGACCGGCCAACATGTCCTCCAGCACATGATCACGGCGGATGCGGATTTTATCGCCCACGATCTGCACGTCGGTGTGACGGTTGCCGAGATGCCAGGCCAGCCGCACCGCCTCGAGCGCGTTATGCGCGGAAACCTCGATCAGCGCTTCTGGCTTGCCGGCGACTAACACAATGGCGCCGTCATCCAGCACCAAGCCGTCGCCGGCGCGCAGGCTCACCGGCTTCTCGAAGTCGAGCAGGAATTCGGCGCCCTTTTCGCCCTTGAGCACGATGCGCCGCCGATTGCGGTCGCCGGCGTCGAGCACGACGCGGTCGATGGCTAACGCTCCGGCCCAGTCGCCGGCCGGCTTGATCGCGGATACACGCTTCATCGCATCAGTCTAGAAGAGGAAATACCTTTGCGCCATCGGTAGCGTCTCGGCCGGCGCGCAGGTCAAGAGTTCGCCGTCGGCGCGCACCTCGTAGGTTTCCGGATCGACCTCGATGTTGGGCGTGGCGTCGTTGTACACCATGTTCTTCTTGCCGATGTCGCGGGTATGCTCGACCGCGACGAACTGCTTGTCGACGCCGAGCTTGTTGCGCAGGTTCGAGCGCGCCGCCGCTTTCGACACAAACACCAGCGAGGACGACGAGCGCGCCTTGCCGAAGGCGCCAAACATATGCCGGTAATGCACCGGCTGCGGCGTCGGGATCGAGGCGTTCGGATCGCCCATCTGCGCGGCGACGATGCTGCCACCCTTGATGACGATCTCCGGCTTGACGCCGAAGAAGGCCGGCGACCACAGCACCAGATCGGCGAGCTTGCCCTTCTCGACCGAGCCGATGTGCTTCGACACGCCGTGCGCGATGGCGGGATTGATCGTGTACTTCGCCACGTAGCGCTTGACGCGTTTGTTGTCGTTGCCGGGCTTTTCGCCGGGCAACGCGCCGCGCTGCTTCTTCATTTTGTCCGCCGTCTGCCAGGTGCGGATGATGACTTCGCCCAGCCGGCCCATGGCCTGCGAGTCCGACGACATCATCGAGAGCGCGCCGAGATCGTGCAGGATATCTTCGGCGGCGATGGTCTCCTTGCGGATGCGGCTTTCGGCAAACGACAAATCCTCGGCGATCGACGGGTCGAGATGATGGCACACCATCAGCATGTCGAGATGTTCGTCGAGCGTGTTCTTGGTGTAGGGCCGCGTCGGGTTGGTCGAGGACGGCAGCACGTTCTTGAGGCCCGCCACCTTGATGATGTCGGGCGCGTGCCCGCCGCCGGCGCCTTCGGTGTGAAACGCATGAATGGTGCGGCCTTTGAAAGCCTTGATGGTGTCCTCGACGAAACCGGATTCGTTCAACGTGTCGGTGTGGATCATCACCTGCACATCGTATTTGTCGGCGACCGACAGGCAGCAATCGATTGCCGCGGGCGTGGTGCCCCAGTCCTCGTGCAGCTTCAGCGCACAGGCGCCGGCCTTGACCATTTCTTCAAGCGCGGCGGGGCGCGAGGCATTGCCCTTGCCGGCGAATCCGAGATTGACCGGGAATGCATCGGCCGCCTGGATCATGCGGCCGAGATGCCACGGACCGGGCGTGCAGGTGGTGGCGTTGGTGCCCGCCGCCGGCCCGGTGCCGCCGCCGAGCATCGACGTGACGCCCGACATCAGCGCCTCGTCGACCTGCTGCGGGCAAATGAAATGGATGTGGGTGTCGAAGCCGCCGGCGGTGAGAATTTTTCCCTCGCCGGCGATGATCTCGGTGCCGGGGCCGATGATGATGGTGACGCCCGGCTGGATATCGGGATTGCCGGCCTTGCCGATGGCCGCGATGCGGCCCTCTTTCAGGCCGACATCGGCCTTGACGATGCCCCAGTGGTCGAGGATCAGCGCATTGGTGATGACGGTGTCGACCGCGCCCTGGCGGTTTGTGATTTGCGACTGCCCCATGCCGTCGCGGATCACCTTGCCGCCGCCGAATTTCACCTCCTCGCCGTAGACGGTGAAATCCTTCTCGACCTCGACGATCAAATCGGTGTCGGCCAGCCGCACGCGGTCGCCGACGGTCGGCCCGAACATGTCCGCATAGGCCGCGCGTTTCATGGATGTCGGCATTTTTTTATCCCCGAAGTTCACAGACCCGTTTTTTCCGCTCTTGCCTCATGCGCGGAGGCGGATAGGCTTACCGACAGGTCATCCGTCTTCGGCTCACGCCGGACACGGATGGCCGCCATGACCGGAGCGGGCATGGGACGTGGGTGCTGCTTGCAGTATTCGTGGTCCATGTTTGCCGGCCCTGGCTCTCAGTTACTGGGTACCGTGTTGCGCGCTCACGCGTGCGGCCCGGAAATGGATCCGAGAGCTTGTGACGGGTGGACGACGGTCCGCCCGTTATGGCTTTTAGGGGTCCATTTTCATTGCGCATGGCCTTCTCCGAAAACCGGTGCCCACTTTTCGGGGTCATGCGCGGCATCATAATTTCCCCATCACGTCCTGGCGGAACCCGTAGATCGTGCGTTTTCCCGCGAGCGCGACGAGCGTGACCTCGCGCGTCTGCCCCGGCTCGAAGCGCACGGCGGTGCCGGCGGCGATGTCGAGCCGCATGCCGCGCGCTTTTTTGCGGTCGAATGTCAGCGCCGGATTGGTTTCGAAGAAATGATAGTGCGAGCCGACCTGGATCGGCCGATCGCCCGCGTTGGCGACGCTGAGCGTCACCGTCTTGCGGCCGGCGTTGAGCGTGATCTCGCCGTCCTTGATGAACATCTCACCGGGGATCATGCCGAAGCCTCCAGGCGATCGTAGCCCTTCGTCTTGTAAACCACGAACGACACCAGCCAGCTGACGATGAAGAAGGCGACGATGCCGTAGCCGAGCGTGCCGAAATTGTCATTGAGCGCGCCGACGAAGGACCAGAGCGGCCCCTCAAGGGCGAACTTGTCGCCGATCAGCCCAAGCGCCTCGATGCCGCCGATGACGAGAGCCGCGATGACCGACACAAGCGTGATGGTCATATTGTAGTAGAGCTTGCGGACCGGCTTCACGAAGGCCCAGCCATAGGCGCCGATCATCAGCACGCCATCGGTCGTGTCCATCAGCGACATGCCGGCGGTGAACAGCGCCGGGAACACCAGAATTGTCCAGATCGACATTCCCTGCGACGCCTGGGCTGCGGAAATGCCGAGCAGACCCACTTCCGTCGCGGTGTCGAAGCCGAGCCCAAACAGGAACCCGAGCGGAAACATGTGCCAACTCCGCTCGATCAGCCTGAAGGCCGGACGCAGCACACGGCCGAAGAAACCGCGCTTGGAGAGAACCTCGTCAATGTCCTCTTCGGCCATGCCATGACCCTTGGTCACGAACCTGAATGCCCTATAGACCTGCACAAAAACCAGAATGTTGGCTGCGGCGATGGCAAACAAAAACAGCGCCGACACAGAAGTGCCAATCATCCCGCCGATCATCTTTAAGGCGTCGAAGTGGCTTTGCAGCGCCACCGTCGTGAGCGAGATCGCTACGGCCAGGGCAATCACGACCGTGGAATGACCGAGCGAAAAGAAGAAGCCGACCGAGACCGGACGCTTGCCCTCCTGCATCAGCTTGCGCGTCACGTTGTCGATGGCCGCGATGTGGTCGGCATCGAAGGCGTGGCGCAGCCCAAAGCTGTAGGCGAGGAACGCAGTGCCAAGCAGAACCGGGCGATCATGAAAGGCGACCAGCGCCCAGGTCCAGGCCGCCGCATTGGCGAGGATGAGTACCGCGTAAAGTCCGATAACCTTGTTTCGCATGCGTTCCACCCTGTCATTGAAAATCTGCGAGAGCCTTTGAACCGTAGCATCGGTCATATCGTCACCTGATCGGATTGTGCACCGTGACCAGCTTGGTGCCGTCGGGAAACGTCGCCTCCACCTGGATGTCGTGGATCATCTCAGGAATGCCGTCCATCACCTGAGCGCATGTGAGCACGTGCGCGCCGGCTTCCATCAGCTGCGCGACGCTCTTGCCGTCGCGCGCGCCTTCCAGGATGAAATCGCTGATCAACGCCACCGCCTCCGGATGATTGAGCTTGACGCCGCGTTCCAGCCGGCGGCGCGCCACCACGGCGGCCATGGCGATCAGCAGCTTGTCCTTTTCGCGCGGCGTCAAGTTCATAGTCGCCTCACTTGAGCCAGAGCCGCGGCACGCTGGCGCCGAGCGCCGCCAGCAGCGCGATCAGATCGTGGCGCAGCGCGGCGCCGTCCTTGGCGCAGAGCCGCGCCACGGCGATGCCGTTCCAAGCCGAGATGCCGGCCTCGCCGGAGAGCTGCTCGCTCAGCGCGCGCACGGCGGCGAGCTGGCGATCCTCGCCCGGCGCGATCAGCACGCTGGCTATGGCGATACCGCCGGCGGCCGATGCCGGCGCGGCGAGCCTTGCCGCCACGTCGCCGTCGAGCCGCGCGCTGTCGGCGAAAACGAGGCGGCCGGCGCGGCGCACACGCCAGCGGTCGGCGAACAAGCCCTCGATCATCGCCTCGCCCATGGCAGCGCGGCCGAACGCCACCGCCTCCGCCAGTAGCAGCGCGGCACCCTCGGCGAGTTCGACGTCGATGCGGCGCGACAGGCGCGCGCCGTCGAACAGAATGGTCTCCTGCGGCAGCCAGGCAAGTTGCGCACCCGCGCCGATGTCAAGTCTGATGTCCATCTCGGCATCCGGCCCGTTCGAGCGGTAGATTTTTTCGGCCGCCGCGCCGCCGGCGATCAGCCGGGCGCCCTCGCCCAACGATACATCGACGCCGAACCGGTCACCGCCGGTCATGCCGCCGCCGGTATTGACGATAACCGCTTCCAGCGCCTCGCCGGCGGCATTGGGAAACCGAACCCGCAGCGAGCCGTCTTCGTGCACGCGCGTGCGCCGCGTGACACCGCCCGCCGCCGCCACGCGCAACGCTATGTGCCCGGTCGCGCGATTGGCGGCAAAGATTTCGGCGTTGCTGTGCAAAGCTGCGACTGTCCTCACGCCTGTCCCCGCTTGACTGTCGCACATTGCGCGCGTCAGGCTTAAATCGCCAGCGCCCGCTTGAGCGCGCCCTCGTCCATGCCGGCCCGGTCGCAGGAATAGACGATGGCGCCGCGGTCCATGACCACCAGTTGGTCGCCCAGTTCCTGCGCGAAGTCGAGATACTGCTCGACCAGCACGATGGCCATTTCCTTCAAGCCGCGCAGATAGGAGATGGCGCGGCCGATGTCCTTGATGATCGAGGGCTGGATGCCTTCGGTCGGTTCGTCGAGCAGCAGCAGGCGCGGCCGCATCACCAGCGCGCGGCCGATCGCGAGCTGCTGCTGCTGGCCGCCGGAGAGATCGCCGCCGCGCCGGCCGAGCATGGAATTGAGCACCGGGAACAGCGAGAACACGTCGTCCGGCACCGTGCGATTGTCGCGCGACAGCGGCGCAAAGCCGGTCTCCAGGTTTTCCTCCACCGTCAGCAACGGGAAGATCTCGCGGCCCTGCGGCACAATGGCGATGCCGTGGCGCGCGCGCTCGACCGTCGACAGTTTGGTGATGTCCTTGCCCTCGAAAGTGATTGAGCCGGCGCTCACCGGCTGCTGGCCGACGATGGCGCGCAATAGGCTGGTCTTGCCGACGCCGTTGCGGCCGAGCACGCAGGTCACCTGCCCGACCTCCGCTTTCAGCGAAATACCGCGCAGCGCCTGCGCCGCGCCGTAATACAACTCGATGTTATTGACATCGAGCATCAACTTTTTCCTTGGCGCATGATCTTTTCCGAAAACCGGTGCCCACTATTCGGGATCATTTGCTAGCGCCCCAGATACACTTCGACCACGCGCTCGTTGGTCGACACTTGATCGATCGAGCCTTCGGCCAGCACCGAGCCCTCGTGCAAACACGTCACCTTGACGCCGAGCTCGCGCACGAAAGCCATGTCGTGCTCGACCACCACGACTGTCTTGGTCTTGTTGATCTCTTTCAGCAGTTCGGCGGTCTGCATGGTTTCGACGTCGGTCATGCCGGCGACCGGCTCGTCGACCAGCAGCAGCTTCGGCTCCTGCGCCAGCAGCATACCGATCTCCAGCCATTGCTTCTGCCCGTGCGACAGACTGCCGGCGATGCGCGAGCGCAACGCCTTCAGGCGGATAGTGTCGAGGATGCCGTCGATGCGCTCTTCCTGCGGCAACGACGACTGCCACAACAACGTCGCGCGTACACGGCGATCGTTTTTGAGCGCCAGCAGCAGATTGTCTTCCACCGTGTGCATCTCGAACACGGTCGGTTTCTGAAACTTGCGGCCGATGCCGAGTTCGGCAATTTCGGTTTCGTCGAGCTTGGAGAGGTCGTGCGTGCCTTCCTCGAAAAACACGTCGCCGGAATCGGGCCGCGTCTTGCCGGTGACCACGTCCATCATGGTGGTCTTGCCGGCGCCGTTGGGGCCGATGATGGCGCGCATCTCGCCTGGCTCGATCACAAAAGACAATTCGTTGAGCGCCTTGAAGCCGTCGAACGACACGCTGATGCCGTCGAGGTAGAGCAGCGCAGAGGTGGTTTGCTTCTCGATCATGACGCCCTACTCCGCCGCGTGCGGCGCGGCCGCCGGCACCGCGCCGCCGGCTTTCTCGTTCTGGCCGGCGCGCCAATGATTGTAGGTGCCGATAATGCCGCGCGGCATCAGCAAGGTGACGCCGATGAACAGGCCGCCCAGCATGAACAGCCAATAGGGCGCGAGAACGCCCGAGGTGAAAAACGTCTTGGCGTAGTTGACCACGAAGGCGCCGAGCACCGCGCCGGTGAGCGTGCCCCGACCGCCGACCGCGACCCAGATCACGGCTTCGATCGAGTTGCCGGGCGCGAATTCGCTCGGATTGATGATGCCGACCTGCGGCACGTAGAGCGCGCCGGCAACTCCTGCCATGCAGGCCGACAGCGTGAACACGAACAGCTTGTAGGCCTCCACCCGATAACCGAGGAAGCGCGTGCGCGCTTCCGCGTCGCGGATCGCCACCAGCACCTTGCCGAATTTCGAGGTGACCAGCGCCCGGCAGATCAGGAAGGCGAGCGCCAGCGCGATGCAGGTAATGACCAGGAGCGCGTTGCGCGTCGTCTCGGTCTGCACGTTGAAGCCGAGGATGTCCTTGAAGTCGGTCAGCCCGTTATTACCGCCGAAGCCGAAATTGTTGCGGAAGAAGCCGAGCAGCAGCGCGTAGGTCATCGCCTGCGTGATGATCGACAGATAGACGCCGGTGACGCGGGAGCGGAAGGCGAACCAGCCGAACACGAAAGCGAGCAGCCCCGGCACCAACAGGATCATCAGCGCCGCATAGGCGAAATGCTGGAAGCCGTACCAGTAGACCGGCAGTTCCTTCCAGTTCAGGAATACCATGAAGTCGGGCAGGATCGGATCGGCATAGACGCCGCGGGTGCCGATCTGGCGCATCAGATACATACCCATGGAATAGCCGCCGAGCGCGAAGAACGCGCCGTGGCCGAGCGACAAAATCCCGGCATAGCCCCAGATCAGGTCGATGGAGAGCGCCAGCAGCGCATAGCAGAGATATTTTCCGAACAGCGCGACCAGATAGGTCGAGACATGCAGTGCAGAGCCGGAAGGCACCAGCAAATTCAATACCGGAATGGCGACCGCGAAAGCGCCGAGCAACACCAGGAAGAGCGTGGCGCCGCGATCCAGAATGCGGATGAGCGGGAACGCCTTCATGTCTCGACCGCCCTGCCCTTGAGCGCGAACATTCCGCGCGGGCGCTTCTGGATGAACAAGATGATCAACACCAGAATCGCGATCTTGCCGAGCACGGCGCCGGCGAAAGGCTCGAGGAACTTGTTGGCAATGCCCAGCGTCAGTGCGCCGACCAACGTGCCCCACAGATTGCCGACGCCGCCGAACACCACCACCAGGAAGCTGTCGATGATGTAGCCCTGGCCCAGGTTCGGGCTCACATTGTCGATTTGCGAGAGCGCGACGCCGGCCATGCCGGCGATGCCGGAGCCAAGCCCAAAGGTGAGCGCGTCGATACGGGCGGTGCGGATGCCCATGGCCGCCGCCATGGCGCGGTTCTGCGTCACCGCGCGCATCTCCAGGCCGAGCCGCGTGAATCGAAGCATTCCGAGCAAGGCCACGAACACCATCGCGGTGAAAACGATGATCCACATGCGGTTATAGGTGATGGTGATGCCGCCGAGATCGAAGGCGCCGCTCATCCAGGACGGGTTGCCGACGTCCTTGTTGGTCGGACCGAAGATGGTGCGCACCACCTGCTGCAGGATTAGCGACAGCCCCCAGGTGGCGAGCAGCGTTTCCAGCGGACGGCCGTATAGGAAGCGGATGATGGTGCGCTCGACGATAACGCCGGCGCCGCCGGCGACCAGGAACGCGAGCGGCACCGCGAATGCCAGCGAATAATCGAACAGCGCCGGATTTTGCGTGCGGATGAGGTCCTGCACCACGTAGGTGGAATAGGCGCCGAGCATCACCATTTCGCCGTGCGCCATGTTGATGACGCCCATCACGCCGAAGGTGATGGCCAGGCCGATCGCCGCCAGCAGCAGCACCGAGCCGAGCGAGAGCCCGTACCAGGTATTCTGCACGGCGGTCCAGATCGCCAGCGAGCTCTGGATCTTGGCGCTGGCCGCGCGCGCGGCGGTATGCACGTTGGCCGGCAGATTGGCCGGCAAACCGTCCAGCAAACCGAGCGCATCCTGGTCGCCGCGGTCGCCGATGACGGCGATGGCCGCGATCTTGTCGGCCGCGCTTGAGTTTGCCGAATAAAGGATCACGGCGGCGCGCGCTTCCATCAGCGCCTTCTTCACGCGCGGCACGATTTCCTTGGCGAGCGCGGCGTCGAGCGCCGGCAGGGCGCTCAGCTCGCGCGACTTGAACACCGATTGGGCGGCGTCGAAGCGCTTGTTGGGATCGGCCGCCATCAATGTGAGTCCGCCGATGGCGGCGTCGATCGTATTGCGCAACCGGTTGTTCACGATAACGGTGTCGATATCGTCGGGCGGGGTGCCCGAAAGCTCGGTACCGGTGGCGGCGTCGGTAATCTTGCCGCCCGGAGTTTTGATATAGACCCGCTTTTCTTTGGCGCTGAACAGCACCCGTGCGTCTTCCAGCGCCGTGAGCAGGTTGGCGGCGCGCGGATCGCCGCTGGCGACGACCTTGTTGATGGCGTCGCCGGTATCGCTCAGGGAGCCTTCGGTAAATCCGGCGAGCGCGTCCTCGTAAGGACCGTCGTGGGCCATCGCCGCGGACGCGATGACGAACCCGAGGGCGCATACGAGCGCCACCATGCGACCGTGGAAGTTACGCATTGCGATCATTCCCGGCGTCTGTGTTGTTAGTTGGGAGGCGGCGGCACGCCCGCCGCCTCCGTGGAAGCCATGATCGGTTCCGGTTGATTGGCGGTTGTCAGGAAATCACGACGAGCCGCTGCACTTCTTGGTGACCTTGTTGTAGTGGCCGCACTTGAGCGTCACCCAGTCGGACATGTAGTCCTTCGAGCCGGGCAGATATTCTGACCAGGCCTCGCCGGGTACCAGACCCTTGGTTTTCCACACCACGTCAAACTGACCGTCGCCGCGGATTTCGCCGATGTAGACGGGCTTGGTGATGTGGTGATTGGGCAGCATGGTGGACATACCGCCGGTCAGGTTCGGCGCCTTGATGCCGGGCAGTGCGGCGATCACTTTGTCGGGGTCGGTTGACTTCACCTTCTCGACCGCTTTCACCCACATGGCGAAGCCGATGTAATGCGCTTCCATCGGATCGTTGGTGGTGCGCGTCGGCTTCTTGGTGAAGTCGTGCCATTCCTTGATAAAGTCGGCATTCGCCTTGGTCTTGATCGATTCGAAGTAGTTCCAGGCGGCGAGATGGCCGACCAGCGGCTTGGTGTCGAGACCGGCGAGCTCTTCTTCGCCGACCGAGAACGCCACCACCGGGATATCGGTGGCCTTGATACCCTGGTTGCCGAGTTCCTTGTAGAACGGCACGTTGGCGTCGCCGTTGATGGTGGAGACGACCGCGGTCTTCTTGCCAGCCGAGCCGAACTTCTTGATCTTGGAGACCTCGGTCTGCCAGTCGGAGAAGCCGAACGGCGTGTAGTTGATCATGATGTCCTCGTCCTTCACGCCCTTGGCTTTGAGGAAGGCTTCGAGGATCTTGTTGGTGGTGCGCGGATAGACGTAGTCGGTGCCTTCAAGCACCCAGCGCCTCACCGAGCCGCCGTCCTTGCCCATCAGGTATTCGACGGCGGGGATGGCCTGCTGGTTCGGAGCTGCGCCGGTGTAGAATACGTTGCGTTCCGACTCCTCGCCTTCGTATTGCACCGGATAGAACAGGATCGAGTTCAATTCCTTGAACACCGGCAGCACCGACTTGCGCGACACCGAGGTCCAGCAGCCGAACACGACGGCGACCTTGTCCTTGGAGATCAATTCGCGCGCCTTCTCGGCGAACAGCGGCCAGTTCGAGGCCGGGTCGACTACGACGGCTTCGAGCTTCTTGCCGAGCAGACCGCCTTTCGCGTTCTGCTCGTCGATCAGCATCAGCATCACGTCTTTCAGCGTCGTTTCGCTGATCGCCATGGTGCCGGAGAGCGAGTGGAGAATGCCGATCTTGATGGTCTCTTGGGCCTTGGCGGGCTGGATGGCTGCCGCGGCCGCAAACGCCAATCCCGCGGCGGCGGAAAGCCACCGGCGGGCATTCGGTCGCGATGCGACCGCTTGAATTGAGTTGAGCATGAGCGAAGTCCCCTGCGTTTGACGCGCGCGACTGTTCCCGGCGACATTTCCGCGCGTGACAGAGTTCGCAAGGCCTATGCCAAGGTCACGATTGCCAGATAACCTATTGAAATGAAAATATTTTTTCTTGATGCCCTGTGAATTGCCTAAATTGCGGGCTTGGGCCGTCGATTAAATAGTAGGCAAATTGCTGTAGATTCTCTCAATCGTACACAATTCCCTGCCAAGCTCAGCCGCGTCCTACCAAAGCTCGCCAAAGGCGAGCCGGCGCGGAATCAAGGACTGCTGGACCGCGTAGGAAACCAGTAGCTCGAGACAAGGCCGGTTGGCCTCCTTGCCGAACGGGGCGGTATCGATCTCACTAGCGGCCGGGCGGCCGGACGCCTTCTTGCCCGCTTCCAGCAGCCGGTAGAGCTCGATGACCGCTTCGGGGTTCGCGCGCGCCAGCGCGTCCGTCACCACCACCATATGATTGACCGGTACCAGGCCGTGCTGGCCGTACCAGGCGCGCGCGGCGGCCTCCGGATCGGGAATCACGCTTTGCAGGCGCGGATCCTTCGGCAGCTCGGCGCCGTAGATCGCGGCATCGAGTTCGCCGTCGATCAGCATTTGCGTCATGTCCTGACCCGCGCCGGCGCGGATCACGCCGGCAGGCTCCTTGGCCTCGGCCACGTGGCCGTCCTCAAAGGTCACCCACTGCACGCGCGATAGATCGACCGCATAGTCGTTGGCGAGAATGCCGCGCAGCCAGCCGCCGGTCGTCTGGCTATAGGCGCGCACGCCGATGCGGCAGCCCGGCAGACCGGGGGGATCGAGCTTGCCGCGCGCGGCATTGTACAGCATGCAGCCGTGCTGAAAGCGCGCCAGCATCGCGGCCGGCAGCAGCTTGAGCCCTTTGTTGTAGGCGACCGCTTGCAGATAGGTGACCAACGCCATTTCGCTCGCGTCATAGGCGTGCTCGCGCACCATCGGCCTGAACGCCTTGTGCATCGGCTTGACCTCCACGAAATCGAGCTTGAGCCAAGGCGAGACGATCTCGCCACGCTTGAGCGGCAAAGTATGCGGATAGTCGCCGATGGCGATGCGAAGGGTCGTAGGAGCATTGCTCATGGTGAAGGCCTTTCGCACCGCGGCATAATTTGGGATGGCCGTCCGCCCGCAAACTTGACCGCCGGGCATACTAGCTAGTTTAAACGGCCAGCACGGAAAAGGGGGTTCTCATGCCGGAAGCAAAGACCGGACAAAAAACTGGACTTGTCATCACCGCCCATCCGGGCGATTTCGTGTGGCGCGCGGGCGGCGCCATCGCGTTGCACGCCAAGATGGGATATCGCGTCAAGATCGTGTGCCTGTCGTTCGGCGAGCGCGGTGAAAGCCAGTTCGCCTGGAAGGAGCCGGGCGCCACGCTTGAAAAGGTCAAGGCCGGCCGCAAGGACGAGGCCGAGCGCGCGGCCGCCCTGCTCGGCGCCGAGATCGAGTTTTTCGATTGCGGCGATTATCCGCTCAAGCTCAACGAGAGGCATTTCGATCGCACGGTCGATATCTACCGCGAACTCAATCCGTCCTTTGTGCTCAGCCACGCACTGGAAGACCCGTACAATTTCGATCATCCCAACGCCGCGCATTTCGCGCAGGAAACACGCGTGGTGGCACAGGCCATGGGCCACAAGCCGGGCGCCCAATACAAATATTCGGCGCCGCCGGTATTCCTGTTCGAGCCGCATCAACCCGAGATGTGCAACTACAAGCCCAACCTCATTCTCAAGATCGACGAGGTTTGGGAGACCAAATACAAGGCCTTCCAAATTCTAGCGGCGCAAAAGCACCTGTGGGCCTATTACGAGCGCGTTGCGCTCAACCGCGGCATCCAAGGTTCGCGCAACACCGGCGTGCCGATGACCTATGGCGAGGCCTACCAGCGGCTGTTCCCGACCGTCGAGCAAGTGTTGGGCTAGGCCCGCGCCAATCAGTTTACCGCGTGACACTGGTGAATGAGAATGTAGCCGCCGGTGCTCGACGCATTACTGTACGTCAGCACGCCGGATGCGCGATCGAGGTCGTAAAGACCGCGGCCCGGCTCGCGCCACGCGATGCGGGCGGCCGAGATGTCGGCCGGGTTACCATCGGCGGTATGGCGCACGTCGTCGACCTTGACGGTCCAAACCGCGTGGCTTGCGGAATTGGTGCAGGAGAAGGTGATCTCCGTTGCCAGTGCCGAGGAGCCACCGGCCAAGGCCGACGCAAACCCGATGACGACACATGCGACTTTTCCGATCGCTTTCATGTGGGCTCCGGGGAGCTTCGGACCGAAAGCACGGATAGAATACCTCGCATCGCAATCATCGCCGTGGCGGACCGCGCAATCAATCGATTTGCGCATGCATTGACTGCTCGGAATATAGGCAATAGCGCCGGATTTTTGGACATTCATTAAAGACGCGGACCATCTGAGCGCGATCGTTGTGAAATGGTGGACAATTTTTCATTGGATTCCAAAAACTTGTTTTAATTCTGTGCGCATTGGAACAGCTGCGTCATTTTGGCGCAGTTTTTGCATTATTAATCCGGCGGCTGGCAAATTATGCCAAGTACTTGGCCCGTGAAGAACAAAAAACCTCAAGGCGGACCGTCAGCCGGTAACAGGCAACCTGGGGGTCTGAAATGTTGGTTCCATCTCCACAATGGCTGAATACGGGAAATAACGCTTGGCAGCTGGCCGCGGCGACTTTTGTCGGATTGCAGAGCATTCCGGGGCTCGTCGTTCTGTACGGCGGAATTGTCAAAAAGAAATGGGCGATCAACTCCGCCTTCATGGCGATGTATGCGTTCGCGGCCGTGCTGATCGTGTGGCTGCTGTGGGCTTACAATATGGGTTTCGGCGAGCAATGGTTCCCATTCCTGGGCAAACCTGGGCCCGCCTCAGCGGCGGGCTTTGAACTCGGCCAAGCGACCGTTCCGGCGGCTGCATCCGGCATGCCGGCTCTAACCTTCCCGATGGCGACCTTGGTGTATTTCCAGTTCGTGTTCGCCGCCATCACCGTTATCATATTGGCAGGCTCCGTGCTTGGCCGCATGAGCTTCAAAGCCTGGATGATTTTCGTGCCGGTTTGGATGACGCTGGTCTACACGGTCGGCGCGTTCAGTCTGTGGGGCGGTGGCTGGCTCGCCACTTGGGGCGCCGTCGACTTCTCGGGCGGCTATGTCATCCATCTCGCCGCCGGTACGTCCGGCTTCGTGGCTGCCTGGGTGATAGGACCGCGGCTCCAGGTGGACCGCGATCATTGTCCGCCGAACAATCTGCTGGCGGCGCTGACCGGCGCCGGCATCCTGTGGATCGGCTGGAACGGCTTTAACGGCGGCGACCCCTACTTCGCCAACGCCGACGCCGGCGCGGCCGTGCTCAATACCAACGTCGCCACCGCCACCGGACTGCTGGTGTGGACCATGATGGACTACATGTCCTACGGCAAACCCTCGGTGGTCGGCGCGGTCAACGGCATGATCGCCGGGCTGGTCGCGATCACCCCGGCCGCGGGCTATGTCGACGGCTATGGCGCCCTCATCATCGGCGTCGTCGCGGGCATCATCCCGTGGTGGAGCATGAACAAATTCCAAAAGATGAAGTTCATGATGAAGGTGGACGACACTTTGAGCGTGTTCTCGACGCACGGCGTCGCCGGCCTGACCGGCGGCCTGTTGACCGGCATCCTTGCCAATCCGGCGATGCTGGAATACGTCGGCACCGACAAGGAAGCGCCGGGCGTCAACGCCACCGGCTGGCTGTATGGAAATTTCGGCCAGTTCCTCCTGCAATTGGAAGCGGCGGCGTTCATCATCGTGTTCAACGCCATTGCGACCTTTATCATCCTCAAAATCATCGGCTTCATCGTGCCGTTGCGGATGGATGACAAGACGTTGCAGGTCGGCGACGACGCGGTCCACGGCGAAACGGCTTACGCGATGGAATAACGCGGCGTCGCACAGCTTTAGGGTCCGCGGGTTCAACTCCTGTCCCCGCGGACTCCTAACGGCCCCAAGGCCGATCCCCGCTGGGGCCGTTCTTTTTGTGCCCGGCCCCTGGGGGTTTCATGATCCCGGCCTCGGCTGCCGGGCCGGGGTCGCAATGCTTTAATGCCGCAGTAGCAGCAAGATAACCAAAAGCGCGAGCAGCGCGGCCACGCCCTGCCAGACCCGCACCGGGGCGCGCTCATAGAGCGTGCGCGGCCTGCGCACTTCGTCCGGCTCGCGCGCGGGACCTGCCTCCATTTCCACCGCGAATTCGACGACGTCGGCGAAACGCTCGCCGGGGTCAATCGCAATCGCGCGAGCAAGCGCCGCCTCCAGCCAGCCGGGAAGGTCCGGACGCAGCTTCGACAGCGCCGTTGCCCGTCCCTGCGGCGGACCGACGGCGGGATTGCCGTAGGGGTAGTCGCCGGCGAAAGAGCGGAACAGAGTAACGCCGAGTGCGAAAATGTCGGTCGCCTCGTTGCCCGGCTCGCCGTCATACATCTCCGGCGCCATGTAACCGGCAGTGCCCGGAATACCTTCGGGCGGCGACAGTTCTTGGCTCGGCACGCGCACGACGCCGAGATCGATCAGTTTTAGCGAACCGCCGCGCTCCAGGATAACGTTGTCCGGCTTGATGTCGCGATGGATGATGTCGGCGCGGTGGAGCGCGGCCACGGCGCGCGCCAATTTGATGGCGATGTTGCGGCCTTCCTCGAGCCCCAGCATCGGCGCGTGCGCCATTCGCGTCTGCAGTAGCTCGCCCGCGTAATAGGGCATGACCGTGTACAGGCAAGTCTGCCGCCCCGGCGGCAGCGCGATGATGCGGCCGACCCACGGGCTGCTCACCCGCGCGCCGACCCAAGCCTCGCGTGCGAAGGCGGTGCGGAAGGTTGCGACGGATTCAGCTTCCTTTTTGGGAAATTTCACGACGACGTCCCCGCCCTCGGCCTCGTCTACCGCAAGAAACAAGCGCGTATAGCGGCCGTCGGAGATCAGCGCGTTGAGCACGAAGCCGTCGACCGTCTCGCCGACCTGCGGCGCCGGAATTATCGGCAGTTGCATCATGGCGCCGGCGACGTCCGCGGTTCCCACCTCCGATAGCTCGACGACGTCCAGCACCATGGCCGTGGCGTTATCGGTGCCGCCGTTTTGCAGCGCGGCCCTGACCAGGGTCTGAGCAGCGTCTCCGGCCGCCAGGCGCTCATGCAGGATGTCGGTGATCGACTCCGACGACAGAAAACCGTGCACGCCATCGCTGCACAACAGGAAGCGGTCGTGCCGCATCATCGGCTGGCTCGAATAGTCGAGCCGCACCTCGGCCTCGACGCCAAGCGCGCGGTAAAGCACGGCCGAGCGGCCGGGTTCGGCCTCGCGCACATGGTCGCTGGTCATGACGGTCAGGCGGTCACCGCTCAGCCGGTAGGCGCGCGTGTCGCCGACGTGTAGCACGTGCGCAACGCGTCCGCGCAGCACCAGCGCGGTGAAGGTGCATCCCATGCCCGCCAAATTGGGGTCCTGGCGGCCGAGGGAATGAATCCAGCTGTTGAGCGGACCGAGCACGCGCGGCCCCGCATTGCGCACGTCCATGGTTTCCGGCAGTTCGCAAAAGCCGTCGAGAAAGCCGCGCACGGCGGTCTCGGCCGCCACCCGGCCGCCTTTGGCGCTGCCGATCCCATCGGCAATCGCCGCCACCACGTCGTGACGCGGCGCGGGCAGCTCGGAACCGAAAACCGCGCCGGCGAAATCCTCATTTCGCTCGCGCGGTCCGGCCGTCGAGAAGAAGCCGACGCTTGCCTTCACGCCGGAAGTCCGCTCAGACATTGCCGCTGCTCCGCTGTATAGTTTCAAGTAGCCTTTCGCGCCGCCGTTGCCGGCGCGGTTGCAATCCCCCGGACCCGATCATAGCCGATCCTATTCCACGCGACCCCCTTCGCGCGGCGGGTCAGGTGCGATAAGGAAAAGCGGGTCCATCGTCAGGTCAAATCCGCGCGCCTGTCCCCTTTTGCTCGGCCTGACGGCTTTAGCCGGAGTATCGCGCATGAAGCCTGTCGTCGTCCGCAATATTAAACGCGCCGATCCCAACGCCATCGGCACGCTGGCCGCCGCCGGCGTCTCCACCGCGCACGAAGCGCTTGGGCGTTCCGGCCTGATGAAGCCCTACCTGCGGCCGATCTGGGCGGGTGCGCAGATCGCCGGACCCGCGGTCACCGTGCTGGCGCAGCCGGGCGACAACTGGATGATCCATGTGGCGGTCGAGCAGTGTCAAAAAGGCGACGTGCTGGTAGTCGGCTGCAGCGCCGACAATACCGACGGCATGTTCGGCGAATTGCTGGCGACCGCGCTGGTTGCGCGCGGGGTGATCGGGCTCGTGATCGACGCAGGGTGCCGCGATGTTAAGCCGCTCAAAGAGATGGGCTTCCCGGTGTGGTCGAAGGCGGTCTCGGCCAAAGGCACGGTGAAATCGACGCTCGGCGCGGTGAACATTCCAGTGGTGTGCGCGGGCGTCAATGTCGAGCCGGGCGACGTGGTGGTGGCCGACGATGACGGCGTGGTGATTATCCCGAAAAAGCTCGCCGTCGGCACCGCCGCCAAGGCGCAAAAGCGCATGGAAGACGAGGACGGCAAGCGCAAGCAGCTCAAGGGCGGCGTGCTCTCGCTCGACCTATACAAGATGCGCGAAGGGTTGGAGAAAGCTGGTTTGCGTTACGTCGATAAGCCGCAGGACATCTAGGCGGCATAGGTAACAACCGTCTAAAGTTAGAATTTTAATTGCCTTGTTCCGCGAGAAATCGATCGTAAATTCCGCAATTGGCAAAAGCGGATGTATTCGGTCGCCGGCGACTTGTTACAATCGCCGTACTGCCGGCCGGCGAATTTTCAGTTAGATTTTTAGCCGCTGCGTTGTGGGTATCTTTAAACCGGCGGAACTAAAGTTCCCGCGTAACCACAACGCGGAGCGTTCACATGTTGAAGTTCTTTGCCTTCTTGAAGGACAATTCGGAGGCTACCGCCATAGAATATGGCCTGATCGCTGCCGGCATCTCGGTCGCCATCATCGCCGCGGTCAATGGCCTGGGCACCCAGCTCAACAGCACGTTCACAAGCATCTCGACCCAGCTGAAATAACGGCCGGGTTTCTCCCGATCCGAACAAAGCCGCCGGCAACGGCGGTTTTTTTGCCAATTGCCGACGACTTATCCCCGGCCTACCCCCGCATTGACAAAGATCAATGAAAATTCCCGGCCGTATCTATAAGTGAATACCGTCGGCTAATAAGAACGAAAAAAGGGATAAACCCGCCATGCCTGCGGTTACAGGGAATCGTCAATCCACTGATCTTTGCCGTATGATGGAGTGCCTCGGCATAGAGCCTGCCGGCGGCGTGATATCGCGCTGGAGCCTGAGCTACGCGACCGCGCTGCATCGTTGCCAGGCCTGCCCGTCCACGGCGGCCTGCCACGCCTGGCTCGACAGCATTCCTAATGCGGTGAGCTTCGCCCCGCGCTTCTGCCCGAACGCCGACATCCTTTTCGAGATGCAGGTCGACCAGCCGCCGGATGGCCTCCCTGCGCATCATCATTGATGCCGCGTTAGCCGGCTTGCTGCGCCGGGCGGAATTTGAACGCCGCGATAAGGCCGAGCACGACCAGCATAACCAGCACCACGCCTTGCGCGATGGCAAATTGGGTATTCTGCGGCTCGGGAAACGGCGGCCCGACCTGCGGCGCTTGCGGGTTCAACTGCGAGACCTTCTCGAAGGCCTGCACGACCAGCACGAAGGCGTTGAACCACAGCGCGGCCACCGCGCTTACCACATAGATCCAACGCCAAGCGCCGGCGAGATGTCTGCCATAAAGCGCCAGGAGCGCGATCGCCAAAATGACGAGCGAAACGATCCCGACCCCGATCGCCGGCGTGAAGCCCTTAATCGGAAACAAGAAGCCGGTCGCGCTGGTCAATATCGTCGTCAGCAGAAACAGCGAGGTCAAGGCGGGCATTCGGTGCGAACCAAGCATGCCGAGCACCACGATCGCGCCGCTGGCGATCGCGATCAGGCTGATGACGACGTGCAATAGCGTGAATGTGTGAAGCGACATGCCGAGGACCATGACGACTCCTTCGCTGCTCACTATGAGACTCTATATGATACTACGATGATACCGCCGCGACAAAAAGGCGCCGCGTGCCGCGCATGTCGAACCACAGCCCGGCCGGGGTATGCGTGAGGCGGAGCACCGCCGTGTCACAATGCGTGCAGCGCAGGATCGCGCCCATCGGCCCGCCATAGGCCCGCACTGCGCCGATTTCGGCGACCGCGCCGCAGCCGCCGCAGACGAGTTCCGCTGCCGTCATGTCGAGCGCAAACAATTCGCGCAAAAGCCCGCCGGCCGCATTGCCATCCAGAGCGCTGTCCATGGTCGATCTCCTAGGTTCCCGTCGGTCCGAAACGTTCGGTCTTGATCAAATGCGGCTCGTGGCCAATGTCGCGAAGGCTGCGCGCGGCGGCCTCCACCAGCGGCGTCGGGCCGCAGACGAAAATGTGCGGATGCGCGTCCGGTGCAAAACCGACGCTTTCGAGCATAACGTGGTCAATGCGGCGCGTGAGCCCGTTCCAGCCGGCGGGGCGTTCGCGCGTCAGCGTGTGAACCACCTGCAGGCCGTCGCGCTGACCGGTGAGCCGCTCCAGCTCGGTGCGGTAGATGATGTCGGTAAAGCCGCGCGAGGAATAAAGCAGCGCCGCCGGCAGCGTACTTTTAGCCGCCGCGCGCTGGCGCAGCATGGCCATCAGCGGCACGATGCCGGAACCGCCGGCGATCAGGAACAGCGGGCCACCGAGCTCCGGCGTCCAAACGAAATAGCCGCCGATCGGGCCGCGCAATTCGAATTTGTCGCCCGCACGCGCCTCGCCGACAAGATAAGGCGACACCTCGCCCTCGCCGATGCGCTCGACTGTCAGCGTCAAGGGCGCGCCCGGCGCCGAGGCGATCGAATAACTGCGCTGCGCCTGGTAGCCGTCTTCCGCCGTTAGGCGAACGTCGACGTGCTGGCCGGCGCGGTGCCCGGGCCAATCCGGCACGTCGAGCGTGAGGCTCGACACGCGCGGCGTTTCCTCGATCACATCGCGCACGGTGGCTGTCATCCATTGCAGCCGCATTTGTTCGCGCATGATCTTATCCGAAAACCGGTTCCCACTTTTCGGGATCATGCGCCGGCTCAGTCGCCGGCATAACGCTGCTCGCGCCAGGGATCGCCATAGATGTGGTAGCCGAGTTCCTCCCAGAAGCCGGGCTGCTCGGTGTCGATGAATTGCAGGCGGCGCACCCATTTCGCGCTCTTCCAGAAATAAAGATGCGGCACCAGGAGCCGCGCCGGGCCGCCATGCTCGGGATCGAGCGGCGCGCCGTCGAAATGCGTCGCCACCATGGCCTTGCCGTCGACCAGATCCTCGGCCGGCACGTTGGTGGTGTAGCCGCCGTCGCTGTGTGCGAGCACGAAAGCGGCCGGCGGCTCGCTCAAGCCCGCGGCTTCCAAGAGCGTGTCGATGGAAACGCCGCGCCAATGCGTGTCGAGCTTCGACCAGGTGGTGACGCAATGGATGTCGACCGTCATCTCGGTCTGCGGCAGCGCGTTGAATTCGGCCCAGCTCCATTCGCCGACCGGGCTGTCGCCGTCATCGAGCGAAAAGCTCCAGCTCTTGAGGCTGGTTTCCGGCGTCGGCCCAGCCGAGAGCACGGGAAAATCGGAGACCAGATGCTGGCCCGGCGGCACGCGCGCGCTTTGCGCGCCGGCCTTGCGCCCGCGAAAGCCGCGCGAAATCGGGGGTTCGCTCATGACGATGGGCTCCGCTGACCGGCCGAGCAGTGTCGCGCGCGTCTAAGACAAAAACAATACGCCGGACGGACGGCGGCTAGCGGGCGGCGTTGCTCCAGGGCGCGATCCGGTGTCCGAGCCATTTCAGCAACGATGTGAGCGTCACGCCGAGCGTCATCAACACGATCACCGGCATGTGCACGACGTTCGGCGGCGAGGTGGGCATGCCGACGACGAGCTTGTCGGCTTGCGCGTGGGCTGCGCCCGGCAGTGCAAACGCGGCGGCCGCGAGCACGGCTAATGTCGAATAGATTTTGCGCATAGGAATTCTCCCAGAATCTTTTTACAACCTGTCCGAAGCCCCACGACGTCGAACGGGTCGCGGGTTTGCCCGCAACGAGCGCGATATTGCCCGATTGTAGGGCTAAAAACAACGAAGGCGGCCTGCGTAATCCCGTAGCAGGCATCGATCGTCGGCGTTTGACCACTGAAACGGGTAGCGGTTAATTGCAGCGCGCAATCCACCCAAGGCCGATGGCTGTCATGACGGAATTCGTCGTCCAATATGGAAATGTCGGCAAGCCGCCCGAACCTGATGGCCGGCTGGATGGTCCGGCTTTCCACCGCAACCATGATGCCATTTGGTCGGCGATGGCGGGCTTCCTGGGCGGGTGGACGGGCGACGTTCTGGAGCTTGGCAGCGGAACCGGGCAGCACGTCACGGCCTTCGCCGGCCGCACGCCGCAGCTGACCTGGCGGCCGAGCGACATCTACCCCTCGCATCTCGCCAGCATCGAGGCCTGGCGGCGCCACGCGGGGCTGGCAAATCTGCGCGCGCCGCAGCGCATCGACCTCGGCGATCCGGCATGGTCCTGGACGGCGGATGGCCAAGCCGGCTCAAAGCTCACCGCCATGCTCTGCATCAACGTGCTGCACATTTCGCCCTGGGCGGTGGCGCAAAACCTGATCGCCGGCGCCGGCCGCTTTCTGAAAGACGACGGCCGGCTGTTCGTCTACGGCCGGTTCATGCGGGACGGGGCGCATACCGCGCCGAGCAACGCCGCCTTCGATCAAAGTTTGCGCGCGGAAAATCCCGCATGGGGCGTGCGCGACGTGGCCGATCTCAACGCGCTCGCGCAGGCGGCCAGCCTGACGGCGGCCGAGATCACGCCCACGCCGGCGAACAATCTGGTTCTGGCCTTCGCGCGCGCCGTCCGGCAGAATTAACGTTCACCCATACCAGCAAGGCCCCATGACGCCCGAACCCAATCTCGACATCGCCCATCTCGGCCACCTCGAAATCCTGACGCCGGCGTTCGACAAAAGCGCGCGCTTTTTCATCGACGTCATGGGCATGACCCGGAGCGGCGAGAAAGGCGACAGCATCTACCTGCGCGGTTATGACGATTACGAGCGCTATACGCTCAAACTCACGGCGTCGAAGACCAACGGCATGGCGCATGTCGCCTATCGCACGCGCTCAGCCCAGGCGCTGGAACGGCGCGCCGCGGCACTGAAGGGCTCCGGCTTCGACGTCGGCTGGAGCGACGGCGATCTCGGCCACGGTAAGACCTTTGTCTGCAAGGATCCCGATGGTCACGTGATCGAACTTTATTACGACACCGAATGGTACGAGCCGCCGCCCGCGCTGAAGCCGGCGCTGAAAAACCAGGCGCAAGCTTTCCCCGCGCGCGGCTGCAATGTGCGCCGGCTCGATCATTGGAACGGCTTGGCTGCCGATATTTCCGCCTGTCGCAAGTTCTTCGAGGATTATCTCGGCTTTCGGCTGACCGAGCGCATCGTGCTCGACGACGGCAGCGAAGCCGGCATCTGGTTCACCGCCACCAACAAATCCTACGATTTCGCGTATACCCGCGATCACACGGGCACCCGCGGGCGCTTCCACCACGTCACTTACGCGCTCAATTCGCGCGAGGAGGTGCTGCTCGCCGCCGATATTTTCCTCGAGAACGGCGTGTTCATCGAGACCGGCCCGCACAAGCACGCCATCCAGCAGACTTTTTTCCTTTATGTCTACGAGCCGGGCGGCAACCGGGTGGAAGTCGCCAATGCCGGCGCCAAGCTGATCCTGGCGCCGGATTGGAAGCCGATCACCTGGACCGAGGCCGAGCGCAAGAAGGGCCAGGCCTGGGGCCTGCAGACCATCGAGTCGTTCCACACGCATGGAACGCCGGAAGTGACGGCGCCCGGAAAGACGTGACCATGACCCGCCGCAATACTCCACGTGTTTCCTTTATCGGCTTCGGCGAGGCCGGCCAGGCGATCGCCGCCGGCCTGCGCGAGGCCGGCATCGAGCGCGTCGCGGCCTGGGACATCCTGTTTCCGGTCGTCGAAGGCGCGCGGCTGAAGGCGGCCGGCGAGGCGATCGGCGTGCGGCTGGTGAATTCCGCCGCCGACGCAGTCGCCGAAACCGACATGATCGTTTCGGCGGTGACCGCCGCCTCCAGTGCGGAGGCGGCGCAGTCGGTCGAGCCGCATCTCAAAGGCGTTCCCTATTATCTCGACATCAATTCGGTCTCGCCCGGCCGCAAGCAGGCGACCGCCAAGCTTCTGGGCGAGCGCGCCCGCTATGTGGACGTGGCGGTGATCGCGCCGATCCATCCGCTGCGCCACAAGACGCCGCTTTTGATCTCGGGGCCGCACGCGCAAGCCATTTTGCCGCTGCTCGACGAATTGGAGATGAAAGCGAGCGTGGTCAGCACCGATACCGGCCAGGCCGCCGCCATCAAGATGATCCGCAGCGTGATGATCAAGGGCATCGAGGCGCTCACCGCCGAATGCTTCCTTGCAGCCGCCCGCGCCGGCGTGTTGGAGGAAGTGACCGCCTCGATGAAAAACAATTATCCTTCGCTCGATTGGGTGAGGATCGCTGAATACAATCTCGAGCGCATGGCGAGCCACGGCGAGCGCCGCGCCGCGGAGATGGAAGAGTCGTCCTTGACCTTGCGTGAGCTCGGGCTCGATCCGTTGATGGTCGATTCAACCGTCAAGCGCCAGCGCGAGATGGGCGCGCTCGGCAAAGACGACAAAGTGCGCGCTGCGCTCAAGTCCGGCCGCGCCGCCATGCTCGAGGCCATCAGCGCCGCCGCCAAGGATCGGCGCTAAGCGGCCGGCGACATGAAGGTGCGTTCAAGTTTGGGTGCGCCGCAGCGGCGCAAATTTCTTGTAATCGCGGCGAGTTCCCTCCTACTACGGCGCGCCAATAACGTCGGGAGGAAATGATGAAATTGAGAAATATCGGTTACGCTACGTTTATTGCCGCGACGGCCGCCACTCTCTTGATCGGCTCGGTCGGAGCGAGCGATGTTAAGTCCAAGAAAAAGATGACGGCGCCCCCACCGCAACCCGGCCCGTGTTTTGAGGTCTACGCGCCGGTATGCGGCGCCAAGGGCGGCATGAAGTTCACCTACGCAAACTCATGCTTTGCGGAAAAGGACGGCGCCTCGGTGGTTTCGCACGGCGCTTGCCCGGTCAAGAAGGCCATGAAGCATCACAAGAAGCACGGCAAGAAGAAGATGGCCAAGCCGATGAAGAAAGAAAAGAAGATGTAGCCGTCCGCGATACTGGATCTCGAATAAAGGCGGGCCGCTGTCATGCAGCGGCCCGTTTGCGTTGTTGCGCGGCGCCGCGTCTACTTCTTGCGCGGCGGAATCTGCAACAGCTCCGCGATCTGCTCTTTGGTGAGCGGCTTCTCCAGGAACTTTGAGCTTCACCGCGTCGCGGATGGCGCCGTCGAGATCGGCGAAGTGATCGGTCTGCAACGCCTCCTTCGGCTGGAATTTGGCCATCGACTCCTTGAGCATATCGACCGGCCGGTGGATCTTCTTGGAATACATCTCGACCGCGTTGGGATCGGAATACATCCAGTCCACCGCCTCGCGATAGGCATCCATGAAACGCATGATCGCGTCGTGCTTGGTCTTGAGCGCGTCGGCATTCACGATCAGCGTGCGTACCGTCTGCCCGCGCAACGAGGGCACGTCGCTGCCGTGCGCGATGATGCGGATCTTGCCGTCCTTGATTTCCTGAAGGCCGAACGGCGGCGCCGCCCAGCCGATGTCGACCTGACCGGACATCACCGCGGTGAGCGTCGCAGCCGGACCGCCGGTGGCGGTCGGCCGCGCCTTGGCGCCGAGTTCGTTGATGAAGGCGACGACAATATTGTTCGAGCTCGATCCATTTGTCGAATAGGCGATGGTGGTCTCGGGCGTGGCGTCCTTCAGGCTGTGAATTTTCGAATCCGCCTTCACGTACCAGAACAGGTCGCCGGTGCCGGTAAAGGCCGGCGCCAGAATGCGGATCGGTGCGCCCTTGGCGAAGGCGCGCATGGCGCCCGCGGCGCCGACGCCGGCGCCGATATCGGCCGAGCCGGAGATTACCGCCTGGATAGTCTCGCCGGCGCCCTGCGTGCCGGTACTCTCCAAAACCAACCCGTGTTTCTTGAAGATGCCGGCGTCCTGGCCGAGCGTCGGCGCCTGATTTTCCCAATTATTAATCTGGCCGATCACCAGCTTGAGCGTGTCCTGGGCGAAGGCCGGAGTGGCGGCAAGCGCCAGCGGCACGACCAGCCCGATCGCAGCGGCAGCGGTCTTGAAGGTGTTCATTCGAATTCCTCCCTTAAGCCAGTTTCTATCGTTGTGCGTCGCCAGTGGGCCACATTCAACACCGAGTGCGGCCCACGGGGAAAGCCTAATTTCTCAGCGCCGCCGCATTTTACGCACCCGGCGCGGCTTTGCCGCAACCTTTGCCCGCTTTCGGGGGGCTACCGGCGCCGCGTCGGTTTTGGCCAGCCGTCGCACCCAAGAATCCCATGAGCGGATGAGACCGGTGGTCTTGCCGGTTATTTGCCTGGACAGCCGCGTCTCCCCCTCCGACAGGAAGGCGACGTTCTTACTTATGCTCAGGGCACGCACCTGGAAATCAGCGTTGCGGCAGGTCTGCACCGCCCGGTAGACGCAATCGCGCACCCCGGACCCGACAACGGTGACTCCGTGCCGCCGCATCAGCACCATCTGCTGCTGGCCGAGCGCGCGGGCGAGCGAGGCGCCCTCCTCCGGCTTGATCACCAGCATGATGGTGTCGCCAAACTCGTCGTGCTGATCCCAGTAAGGCGGCTTGATGCCGCCGACCGAGCCGAGGTGGAACACCGGCACATAGTCGGTGCCGGTGGCGATCAGCGGCATGAAGGCCGGCGAATGGTGGTGGCAGACCGACATCACGTCCGGCCGCGCCTTGTAGATTTCGCCATGGATCACCCGCTCGGAATATTGCGGCACGCCCGGGTCGCGAACAGGGCTGGAATCAAGGTCGTATTCGATCAGGCCTTCCGCCGTCACCATGTCGGGCGCGCTCGAGCGCGACAGGAAATAGCGGTTCGGATAGTCGGGATGGCGCATGCTGACGTGCCCGAACGTGTCGAGCACGCCTTCGTTGGCGGCGATCCGGTTGGCAAGCGCGAGTTCGGCGCGCGCTTCTTTAAGCTTATTGGCCACTGAGGTTTCCTCTGATGGTGGGGATGGTTGGATGTCCCACATTATAGGACAGCGTAGGGTCCGGAAACAGCGCCGACGGCGCTTGACAGACGGCGGCGGTTGGGGACGCTTCATGCCGTCATGGCCGGTTCAGCGCAAATCGTCATCGACGGCATCAGCCACCTCTATCGCCCGGCGCGCGGTCGCGAGGTGCTGGCGCTCGATGCTGTCTCGCTGGCCGTGCAAAACCGCGAATTCATCGCTTTGCTGGGTCCCTCCGGCTGCGGCAAGTCGACGCTGCTCTACCTGATCGGCGGCTTCATGCCGGTCGAGACCGGCACCATCGCGATCGACGGCAATATGGTCGCCGGCCCTGGCCCCGACCGCGGCATCGTGTTTCAGCACTTCGCGCTGTTTCCCTGGAAAACCGTGCGCGGCAATATCCTCTACGGACTGGAACGGCAGGGCATGCCGAAAGTCGAACGCGAAAGGCGCGCACTCGATTTCATCGAGTTGGTCGGCCTGCATGGCTTCGAGGACAGCTATCCCTCGCAGCTCTCCGGCGGCATGCGGCAGCGCTGCGCCATCGCCCGCACCCTCGCGTTCGACCCGAAAATCCTGTTGATGGACGAACCATTCGGCGCGCTCGATGCGCAAACCCGCGGCCTGATGCAGAGCGAATTGCTACGCATCTGGCAGGCCACCCCGAAGACGGTGATCTTCGTCACCCATGACGTGCAGGAGGCGGTCTATCTCGCCGACCGGGTGGCGGTGATGTCGGCGCGGCCGGGCCGCATCAAGACCATCGTCGACACCAAATTCGACAAGACCGATCCGCACGTCCACAAGGCCAAGGCCTTTGTCGAGAAAGTGGACGAGATCTGGAACCTGGTAAAGGAAGAAGCCATCAAGGCGCAGGGAAAGCGCGCGCCATGACGGCCTCGATCCGGAAAAATTTCATCCGTTATCTGCCGCTGCTGCTGCTCGCCGCCACCTGGGAGCTGGCGGCGCGCCTCGAACTGGTATCGAGCACCGCGTTGCCGCCGCTCACCGACGTGATCGGGGCCTGGATCGACCTCATCAAGGACGGCGATCTCGTCAGCAACGGCGCGTCCTCGCTTTACCGCGCCGGCGCCGGGCTCGCGCTGGCGATCCTCATCGGCGGCACGCTCGGCATCGTCATGGCTTGGTGGAAGCCGGTGAACGCGCTACTGGCGCCGCTGGTGGAGATATTCTATCCGCTGCCGAAATCGGCGCTGATCCCGGTCACCGTGATCTGGCTCGGCTACGGCGACAGCTCCAAGATCCTGCTGATCTTCCTCGGCTGTATGCTGCCGGTCACCATCGGCGCGTTCAATGGGGCACGCTCGAGCGAACAGGTGCTGGTCTGGTCGGCGCGCAGCATGGGTGCCAGCAAATTGCGCATGCTGTGGGACGTGGTGCTGCCGAGCGCCATGCCGGAACTGCTCAACGGCGTTCGCACAGCGCTGGCGCTTTCCTTCATCCTGCTGGTGGCGTCCGAATTGATCGTGGCGCAGAGGGGCTTCGGCTATCTGATCGGCTATCTCGGCGCCAACGGCTCCTATGACGCGATGTACGCGGTCGTGCTCACCGTCGCCTTCCTCGGCTTTGCCGCCGACCGGGCCTATCTCGTCATCACCAAACGGACACTGGCATGGCGGGAGTAATACAGACCACGCGGGGCGAAGCGCCCAACGGGCTGCCTGAAAAGGCGGCGCGTTTTGTTTACGCGCTGTATCGGGGATTGACCCGCATATTCTCGATCGTGCTGCTGCTGGCGGCCTGGGAATTTCTGGCGCGCAGCGGCGCCTTCACGCACTTCCAGCTGCCGGCGTTCAGCGAGGTGGTCGTTCGCATCTGGAGCGACGGCGTCTCTGGCGATCTCGCCATCAATACCGCGCTGACGCTCTACCGCGCGCTGGCGGCCTTCGCGATCTGCGCGGTTTTCGGCGTGCTCATCGGCATGGCGATGTCGCGCAACGCGATCGCCAACTGGTTCTTCGATCCGATCATTTCGGTCGGCTTCCCGATGCCGAAGATCGCCTTCCTGCCGGTGGTGATCTTGTGGCTCGGCGTCTACGACGTCTCCAAGATCACCATCATCGTGATAGACGCGATCTTCCCGGTGATCGCCGCCACCGTCATCGCCATCCAGGGGGTGGAACGCGAATTGATCTGGTCGGCGCGCAACATGGGGGCGAACAACCGCGAACTGCTGACCCAGATCGTGCTGCCGGCGGCCTTGCCGCAGATCATGACCGGCCTTCAGGTGGCGCTTCCCCTTTCGTTGATCGTGGCGGTGGTGGCCGAAATGCTGATGGGCGGATATGGGCTGGGCGGCGCCATGATGACGGCCTCGCGCTTTGCCAATTCGACCGGAGTGTTCGCCGGCATCGTCGAGATCGCGCTGGTCGGCTATTGTCTGGTCAAGGCGATGGCGATGATCCGCCGGCGGCTGTTGATTTGGCACCAGGAAGCGAGCGAGCCGAGCGCGGCATAAGCTGTACCGCATGCCGGCAAAATGCCGTAACGGGGAGGCTTGCCAAAATCGGTTGGACGCCCGACAATCTTTAAAGTTCGCGGCGTGAAGCTTGCCAAACCGAAGCGCAAGCCCGGCGAAACTGGGAGGATACCATGCGATTGCTGAAATTCGCGCTGGCTGGCGCCTGCGCGCTCGTCGTGTTCGCCGCCGTTTCCGCGCGCGCCGAACCGGTGAAAATCCGTATGTCGTGGGTCGCCCCGCTGGCCAATTGGGGCTCGATCATTCTCGAGAAACAGGACCTGCTCACGCACATGGGCAAGTCCTACACGCTCGAATCGACGCGCTACCAAGGCACGCCGCAGATGATAGCGGCAATTGCCAATAACGAGCTGGAAGTGGCCAGCCTCGCCTATTCCTCGCTCGCCATCACCATCGAGAACGCCGGGCTGAGCGACATCCGCGTCATCGGCGACGAATTCCAGGAAGGCAAACCGGGCTTTTATACCGACGGCTATTGGGTCCGCAAAGACAGCGGGATCAACAAAGTCGAGGACCTCAAAGGCAAGGTTATCGGCACCAATGGCGGCGGCAGCGCGGTCGACGTCGGGGTGCGCGCCATGCTGAAAAAGCACGGGCTGGAAGACAAGCGCGACTACACCTTGCTGGAAGGCCCGCTGCCGGCGATGCCGGCGATGCTTTTGGAGAAAAAGGCCGACCTGATCCCGGCGGTGCTGCCCTTCGCGCTTAACCCGAAGCTCAACGCCGAAGGCAAAATGCTGTTCTCGATTTCCGATGCGATCGGCCCGATCGACATGATCGTTCTTTGCGCGCGCCAGTCCTTCATCGACAAGAACCGCGCCGCCATGGTCGACTACATGGAGGATCTACTGCGCGTCGTGCACTGGTATCTCGATCCCAAGAACCATGAGGAGGCGGCCAAGATCGCCTCCAAGATCACCAAGGCGCCGCCGGAGCGCTTCGGCTGGCTGTTCACAAACAAAGACAATTACCGCGATCCGAACTTGCTGCCGAACCTCGACGCCCTCCAGCACAACATCGATACCGTTCGTGAACTGGGCCTCATCAAGAGCCACATCGACATCAAAAAATATGCCGATCTGAGCCTGGTGCAGGAAGCAGCCAAGCGTCTCAAATAGCGGCCACGCATGATCGAACCGCCGCGTCGGGAAACCGGCGCGGCGGTTTTTGTTATGCGGGGGTGCGCTTGATCGGAATGGCGCCCAGGAAATCGCGCTTGCCGACCTCGATGCCGCAATGACGCACGATGGCGTAGGCGGCGGTGAGGTGGAAATAGAAATTCGGCAGCACGAAATGATTGAGGTAGTCGCCGCCCATCATCTGGCCCTTGTTGGGGCCGAGCGGAAAGGTGATCTCGCGGTCGGCCGAGGCGTCGATCGCCTTGCCGTCGAGCGTCTTGAGAAAGGCCACGGTCTTGGCGATGCGCGCCTTGAGCTGGTCGAGGCTCGTTTCGTTGTCCTCGAATTTCGGCGCTTCGACGCCGGCAAGCCGCGCCGCGCCGTTCTTGGCCTGGTCGCAGGCGGTCTGCACCTGGCGGGCAAGCGCGAACATGTCGGGCGCGAGCCGGTAGCCGAGCAGCACCGCCGCGTCGAGTTTCTTGGCCACCGCAAAGGCCGCGGCCTTGTCGAGCACGCCCGAAAGCGCATTGAGACCGATCTCGAAGACCGGCAGGGACGCTTGAGACATCGAAAATGGCATGGGGACGGGTCCTTGAGGATGCCGGCATGAGCCGGGGCGCGGGACGATGCATGCAAAGGCCCGCCGGCACAATCGGCGTTTGACTCCGCTTTCAAAATGTAATGTTATAGTATTACATCTTTCGAGCGATGCCACTTTTCTACATTTGAGAGGCCCAATGCCGTTGAGATTTGGTCAGGCCCTGTTGCGGGCAGCTTCGCCGCTTGTGGTACTGGGCGCGCTGGCGGGCACGGCGCCGGCGCAAGAAGTGCTGCCGGAAATCGTCGTCGAGGCGCAGCGACCAGCACCACCGCGTCCAACGACCGCCCCGACGGCGCAGCCGAAAAACGATCTCGCCTCCGTGAATACGAAGTTCGACGTGGCGCGCGATAATCTGTCGCCGCGTTTCGGCGCAAGCAGTTTCGACATGAACCGCGCCTTCATCGACACCCTGCCGCAGGGCACCAACGCGCCGATCAACTCCGTCTTGCTGAAAGCGCCCGGTGTTGCGGCCGACAGCGCCGTGAACGGCGACATTCACGTGCGCAACGAGCACGCCAACGTCCAGTACCGGATCAACGGCATCATCTTGCCCGATGGCATATCCGGCTTCGGTCACGTCCTCGATACCAGCTTCGTCGGTTCTCTCGCGCTGATCACCGGCGCGCTGCCGGCGCAGTTCGGCTTGCGGACCGCCGGCATCGTCGACATCCAGACCAAGAGCGGCAATTCGCTGCAGCAGGGTGGCAGTATCGGCATCTACGGCGGCAGTTTCGGCACCCTGACGCCGAGCTTCGACTACGGCGGTCGCAGCGGCAACACCGAATATTTTTTCACGGGCCGCGGCTTCACCAGCAATCTCGGCATCGAAAATCCAACCGATAGCTACAATGCGATCCATGACCGCACCTACCAGGGCAACTTCTTCAGTTACACCTCGACGGTGCTCGACCCCAACACGCGCGTGAGCACGATCTTCGGCAACACCACAAACCGTTTCCAGATCCCAAACAATCCCGGGCAGATGCCGGGGTTCACCGCTTTCGGCGTCAGTAGTTTCGACTCATCGATGCTCAATGAGCACCAAGCCGAGCAGAATACTTTCGGCGTGTTAGCGCTGCAGAAATCTGTCAACGGACTTGACTTTCAGCTCGCCGCCTTCTCCCGCTACAGCACGCTGCACTTCGTTCCGGATACGATCGGTGATCTTGTCTTCAATGGTATTGCCTCGGACGTGTATCGCCGCGGGTTCGCCAACGGCCTGCAGGGTGACGGCGCCTACAAGCTGAACGACTCTCATACACTGCGGGCGGGCTTTACGGTCGACGGCGAAAGCACGCAGAACAGCAATATCTCGACGGTGCTCCCGCTCGTCGGCGGCGTTCCGGTCGACATGCCATTCAGCGTGACCGATAATAGCTCGAAGTTCGGCTGGATCGCCGGGGTCTATGTCCAGGACGAATGGAAGGTCACCAACCAACTGACGCTAAACGTAGGACTGCGCTTCGATCAGATGTGGCAATATGTCGACGCCAATCAGCTCAGCCCCCGCTTCAACGTGGTGTACAAACCGCTCGACGGCACGACACTGCACGCCGGCTATGCGCGCTACTTCACGCCGCCGCCGCAAGCCATCGCCGCGCCCGCCGCCATCACGCCGTTCGCCAATACGACCGCGCAGCCGGATACGTTCCAGCAAAGCCCGGTGCTGCCGGAGCGCGCGCATTACTTCGATGCCGGCATCGTACAAAGGATCACGCCGCAGCTCGAAGTCGGGCATCGACGCCTATTACAAGATTTCCAGGGACCTGTTGGATGACGGGCAATTCGGTGCGGCGCTGATCCTCAACGGTTTCAACTACGAAAAGGCCTATAACACCGGCGTCGAGTTGACCGCCACTTACAAAGACGGCAATTTCAGCGCCTATGGCAATCTCGCCTGGGCCCGCCAGGTGGCCACCAACATCGTATCGAACCAATATCTGTTCAGCGCCGCCGATCTCGCCTACATCGCCAGCCATTACATCAACACCGATCATGCGCAGCAGTGGACCGGCTCGGCCGGTGCGTCCTACCTCTGGCACGACACCCGGTTCAGCGCGAGCATGATCTACGGCAGCGGGTTGCGCGCCGATCTCATGTTGCCGGACGGAACGTCCATCCCGAACGGCGACCATGTCCCCCCTTACGCGACGGTCAATGTCGGCATCTCGCACGAGATCAAGCGGCCCGACGGCAAGCCGGTCACGGTTCGCTTCGACGTCGTGAATCTGTTCGACACGGTCTACCAGATCAGGAATGGGTCGGGCATCGGCGTATTCGCGCCGCAATACGGTGAGCGCCGCGGTTTCTTTGTCGGTCTTTCAAAGAAGCTGTGAGGCAATGGCGATGAGCCAGGCTGATCGCCAATCCGGTCCGGTGCGCCGGCGCAACCGGGCAAATTCGGCTGCGGCCGCCCGTGCGGCCGCCGTTCGCCCTCGCCGTCCGCTAGCGCGGAGGCACAAGCGATGGAAACTCCGATTTTCGAGTGCGTTTAGCTGGTGAGGCTGGGTCATAACTTGTGGCCGCTGCGATGGCCCTGATGTGGCCATCGGCACCTGCTATAGAATGTGACGTGGTCTGTGGCCGGAGACCCGAAGGACCAAGAGACGATGAAATTGCCTGATATGACGCTGCGTTTGTGCGCGATCGCGGTCCTGCTGCTGGCCGCCGCGCTGCTTCTGCTGCCCGCACCCGCCTTCGCCCAAGCGCCGGCCGGCCCGGCGGTTCCTGCGATTGCCCAGCCCGTTGCGCCCCCCGCACCGCCTGAGCCGGCCGCAGCGCCCGTTCCCGGCCCCGAGGTGGTCCTCAAGCTGCCGCGCGATCTGTCGCCCTGGGGCATGTTCATGGCGGCCGACGTCGTGGTCAAAGCCGTGATGGTCGGCCTCGCCTTCGCCTCGGTTCTGACTTGGACGATCTGGCTTGCCAAGGTCATCGAGTTGATCGCAGCCCGCCGCCGCATGCGTGCGGCGATCGCAGCACTCAATAAGGCACGTAACTGGAGCGAGGCGACCGTTGGACTGCCGGAACGCCGTGACGGCGTGGCGTCGCTGATCGCCGACGCCGACGCCGAGCTGCGGTTGTCGGCCGACGCGTTGTCGCCAGAAGGCGTCAAAGAACGCATCGCGTCGCGTTTGGAGCGGGCCGAGGCCGCTGCCGGGCGGGCAATGATCCGCGGCACCGGAATTCTCGCCACGGTCGGCGCCACCGCGCCCTTCGTCGGCCTGTTCGGCACGGTCTGGGGCATCATGAACAGCTTCATCGGCATCTCGAAAGTGCAGACCACCAATCTGGCGGTGGTTGCGCCCGGCATCGCCGAAGCGCTGCTGGCGACCGCACTCGGTCTGGTGGCGGCAATCCCGGCAGTGGTGATGTACAATATGTTCTCACGCTGGATCGCCGGTTATCGGGCGCTGCATGCAGACGCCGCGGCCGACATCCTGCGCCTGATCAGCCGCGATCTCGATCGCGGCGCCTTCAACCGCCCGGCAGAGCGCCGCCGGCCGGTGTCAGCGGCCGAGTAATTAATTATGGGAGTGCGGCTCGACCACGGCGACGAAACGTTGAGCGAGATCCACGAGATCAACGTCACGCCTTTCATCGACGTGATCTTGGTGCTGCTGATCATTTTCATGATCGCAGCGCCGCTGGCGACCGTCGATATTTCCGTCAATCTGCCGGCGGCCAACGCCGAGCCGAGCCCGCGTCCCGACAAGCCGCTGTTCCTGACGCTCAAGTCCGACTTGAGCGTGACGCTCGGCGACGACGCAGTCGCCCGCGCGGGACTTGCCGCCGCGCTCGACCAGGCGACCGGCGGCGACAAGCAACAGCGCGTGTTCCTGCGCGCCGACAAGACCGTGCCATACGGGGAATTGATGATGCTGATGAACGAGCTGCGCAGCGCCGGCTATTTGCATGTCGCGCTGGTCGGGCTCGAAGCGGACAAGCTGCAACCATGAACGCGGCGCGCGACACACCCGTGGTGCGCGACTGGCCCGAAGCCGCGCGCTGGGGCTTGTGCTTCGCACTCGCACTCGGCTTTCATGCCGCGGGAGCCGCGGCGCTGCTGGCGCACTGGAACGCGGGGCCCGACCTGGTGGCGAACGCGCCGGTGATCATGATCGAGCTGGCGCCGCTGCCGGTCGCGCCCGAAATCACGCCGACGGAAGTGCCACCCGACACCGTGTTGAGCAAAGAGGCCGAGCCGGAGCCCGAGCCGTCAAAGCCGATCGAGAAGGTTGAGATTCCGACCGCGCCGCAGGCCGAAATGGAGATGGTGCCGCCGCCGAAGCCGCTCGAAAAAAAGGTCGAAAAGAAGCCGAAGCAAAACCACGCCAGCGTGAACAGCACGCCGAGTACAGCCGAGCACAAAGCCGAGCGCGCGGCCGCGCCGGCGCCGGGCGCCGCCTCGCATAATCCTAGCGCTGTACCGAACTGGAAATCCGCACTCGTCTCCCGGCTCGAACGCTTCAAGCGCTATCCGCCGCAAGCGCAGGCGCGCGGCGAGCAAGGCGTAGCGCAGCTCGCCTTCAGCATTGACCGCGGTGGCAGCGTTCACAATGTCCGCATCGTTCGTAGCTCCGGCTCGAGCCTGCTCGACGAGGCAACGCTGGAACTGCTGAAGCGAGCGGCGCCGCTGCCGGCGCCGCCGCCGGAGATTGCCGGTGCGCAGATCGCGATCTCGGTGCCAATCCGCTACAATATGCGCTGAAATTCAACCGGCTTGCTGAGCCGTGCGCGTGACGCGCAATTGCAAGCCGGCATCATCGCCGAACACGCGTCCCAACATCACCAGCACCGGCCCGGGTAAGGCGGCCCGCGCCAGCCGCGCAGGCAATTCGCCGATCGGAGCCGAAACCACGGCCTGGTCGGGCCGCGTGGCGCGCGCAATCGCCAAGGCGGGCGTGCGCGGATCGAGGCCTTCGGCGGTAGCTTTCTCGACCAGCGCCGCAAGCGTGCGGATCGGCATGTAGATCGCCGTGGTGGTCGCCGGATCGGCGAGGCTTTGCCAATCGAGATCGGCCGGCAGCGCGCCGTTATGCGCATGGCCGGTGACGTATTGCAGCCGGCGCGCGTGCTTGCGGTCGGTGAGCGGCAGGCCGAGCTTCGCCGCCGCGCCTTGCGCCGCGGTGATGCCGGGTACCACCTCGACCGCGATCTGGGCCGCCTCACAGGCCGCGATCTCTTCGGCTGCGCGCCCGAAGATCAGCGGATCGCCGCCCTTGAGCCGCACCACGCGCTTGCCCTGCTTAGCCAGCGCCACCATCAGCGCGTTGATGTCGTCCTGCTTGCATGACGGCCCGAATCCGGTCTTGCCGACCAGCATCTTGCGCGCCTCGCGGCGGGCAAAATCGAGCACGTCGCGCGAAACCAGATCGTCGAACAGGATCACGTCGGCCGCTTGCAGCGCGCGCACCGCGCGCAGCGTCAGCAGTTCCGGATCGCCGGGGCCGGCGCCAACCATGGTCACCGAACCGTTCTCGACGGGGGTGCCGAGACCTTGCACCTCGGCGACGAAGCGGTCGAAATCGGTCTGTGTCGGCTCGCTGTCGGGATTTTGCACCGCATGCGCGGTGAACAATTGCCAGAACTTACGCCGGCCCGAAAACGATAGGCCCGACGCCTTCACCGCCGCGCGCCAGCGCGCCGCGGCGGCCGCCCAATCGGCGAAACCCTTCGGCAGCAGCGCTTCGAGCTTGGCGCGGATCGCTTGCGCGAACACCGGCGCGGCGCCGTCGGTCGAAATGCCGATCACCAAGGGAGAGCGGTTGACGATGGCGCCGAAGGCAAAATCGCAGAAAGCCGGTTTGTCGATCACATTGACCGGCACGCCGGCGGCGCGCGCCGCGGCAGCGAAAGCGGCGGCGCTTTCGTCATCCTCGAAGGCGCCGATGGCGACTGCAGCACCGCGCAAGTCTTCCGCGGTCCAGCCGCGCCGGGTCACAACGATTTGGCCGCGCGGCGGATCATTCGCAATTTGCAGCAATTCATCGGACGGCGCGGCCGCGTAAACCTCCACACGGGCCCCGGCCGCCGACAGCAACTCCGCCTTCCAGGCCGCCGCCGCACTGCTGCCGGCGAGCAGCGCGCGCTTGCCGTCGAGCGCTAAAAACACCGGCAGCCGCGCCAGCGGTGCCATTTTTCCCGAGCGTGTTTCGGAAGGCGTGCGTATCAGATCCACGGCATTAATCCTCTAGTAGACATCGGCTTGATAACGGTCGTTCTTTTTCAACTCGGCGACGTAGCGCGCGGCGTCTTCCGGGCTGCGCTTGCCATGCTCGGCCACGACGTCGATGAGCGCGCGTTCCACATCCTTCGCCATGCGCAAGGCATCGCCGCAAACATAGATATGCGCGCCCTTGCTCAGCCATTCCCAGAGGTCGCGGCCGTCGTCGCGCATGCGATGCTGGACGTAGATCTTCTCCTTGCCGTCGCGCGACCAGGCGAGCGTCAGCCGGGTCAGCAGCCCGCTCTTGCGCATCTCCTTGAGTTCGTCCTCATAGAAAAAATCGTAATCGCTGCGCTGGTGGCCGAAATAAAGCCAATTGGGGCCGGGCGCGTCGATCGCCTGGCGCTCCTGCAGGAAGGCGCGGAACGGCGCGAGGCCCGTTCCCGGGCCGATCATGATGATCGGCTTGCCCGGATCGGCGGGCAGCGCGAAGTGCTGCGCCTTCTGCACGTAGACCCTGATCTTGTCGCCGGGTTTGACGCGGCCGGCGAGAAAGGTCGAGGCGACGCCGAGCCTTGTGCGCTTGTCCACCTGGTAGCGCACCGCGTCGACGGTGAGCGAGACGCGGCCGGGATTGGCCTTGAGCGAGGACGAGATCGAATAGACGCGCGGCTGCAGGACGTCGAGTGCTTCGATGAAGGCTTCCGGGTCGGGCCTTATGCCCGGAAACTTCTGCAAGGCCGCCAGCACGTCGAGCGTCGCGGCATCGCCATCGGGGTCCTGCCCGGCGGCCAGCGCCTGGGCTTTTTTCTTCCGGTCGCCGCCGGTGAGATAGGAAATGAGCTGGAACAGCATGTCCGGCGCCGGCGACAGCGAGACGCCGTCGGTAAGCGCCTCGCGCAGCGTGCGGCCGCCGATTGGAAAATCCGCCGGCGCGTCAAGCGCGGCGATCACCGCTTCGACCAACGCGGGATCGTTGGCCGGGTAGATTCCGAAACTGTCGCCGACCACGTAATCGAGCCCACAGTCGGCCAAATCAAACTCAATGTGCCAGGTTTCCTTTTGCGAGCCTTCTTTGTTGAGTCGTCGGCGCGACAGGAAAGTCGCGGTGACCGGGTTGTCGCGCGAGCGGCCAGGCGCGGAAACCGGCGCAGGCGCGGCCTCAGCTTTCGCCGCCGGCGGCGCCTGCCCTATTTCGGCGTAGAGATTCTTCAGCATGCGGGCGGTGTCCTTGCCGCCCGGCACGCACAAGTTCAGCCGCTCTTCTTTTTTCGTGAATAACGCATCGGCGTAGTCCTTGCAGTTATAGCCGCACTGACTGCAATCCTGCTGCGCCATGGCCGCCATCATGCGGCGCGGCAGCGGCTTGCCGTCGGCGAGCTTCATGCGGTCGGGCAGCGGCATCGCCGGATCGTGCCAGGGCGCGCCGTCGTCCTCATCGGCTGCCGGCGCGATCACGTCCTGCAATAACTTCGCCGCCTCGGCGTTCGACAGCGGCGTCACGCTCTCATCGAGCGAGATCATGCCGGCGAACAGGCCGTTGAACCAGGTGCGCTGCTCGGGCGTAAACGGCGCGGATTCCGGGATCAGCGAGGGGATGCGCGGCGTGATGCTCATTCCACCGCCTCCAGCTCGACCATCGATTTGAGCGCGTCGATTTCATGCCGGCGCGCAAACGCAATAAAGCTTTCCTCGCGCGAGGCGCGGTGCGCGAGATAGGTCTTGAGCACGCGCTCGATGGTCTTCGGCGCATCCTCCGCTTTCACGTCGCGATAAAGCTCGCGGCCGAGCGCGGCATAAGGCCCGAAGCCGCCGCCGATCAGCACGTGATAGCCCTCGACCGGATCGGCGTCCTCGCCGACCTCGACCTTGCAGGCGAGCAACCCGATCTCAGACACGAAATGCTGCGCGCAGGAATGATGGCAGCCGGTGAGATGGATATTGACCGGCGTGTCGAGCGCAACCCGCGTTTCGCACCAGCGCGCGATCTCCTCGGCGTGGCGTTTGGTGTCGGAGGCGGCGAATTTGCAGCCCGTGTTGCCGGTGCAGGCAACCAAGCCGGCGCGGATCGCATTGGTCTCGATCGCCAAACCGAGCCCTTCGATCCGCGCCTGCGCCTCGTCCAATTTGCGTGACGGCACGCCGGAAATCAGCAAATTCTGCCAAACCGTCAGCCTGATATCGCCGTCGCCCAATTCGCGCGCGATATCGGCGAGCCCCTTCATCTGCGCGACCGTCAGACGGCCGACCGGCACCACGACGCCGATCCAGTTAAGACCTTCCTGCTTCTGCGGATGAATGCCGAGATGCGCGGTGCGCGAGAACGGCGGCCGCGGCTCAAGCGCGCCGGGCACGGCGCGGTCGAGCTTGCGGCCTAGTTTCTCCTCCATCAGGCCGAGAAACTTTTCGACGCCGAATTTGTCGAGCACGTATTTGAGCCGCGCCTTGGTGCGGTCGGTGCGGTCGCCGTGATCGATGAACACGCGCACCACCGCGTCGGCAACGAGCGTGGCGTCGGCCGGCTTGACCAGCACGCCGGTGTCGCCGGCAAAGCTGCGATGCCCGGTGAGCCCGCCGAGGCAGAGGCGGAACCAGACGCCCGGCTCAAGGCCGAAGCCCTCTTTCACCTGCACGGCCTGGGAGCCGATGTCGTTGGTGTCCTCCAGCACCGGGATGATGCCGCCGCCGTCGAAGCCGACATTGAACTTGCGCGGAAGGCCATAGAGCGAGCGGTCGTTGAGAATGTGGAAATGCCAGTCGCGCGTATAGGGGCGCGTGTCGATCAGTTCCTGCGGGTCGATTCCCGCGGTAGGCCCGCCGGTGACGTTGCGGATGTTATCGGCGCCGGAGCCGCGCGAGCACAGGCCGAGATCCTGCACCGCCTCGATCATGGCGACCGCGTTCTTGGCCTCAATCTCGCGCACCTGCAGGTTGGCGCGCGTGGTCACGTGCGCGTAGCCGCCGCCATAGCGCTCGGCGAGATCGGCAACGCCCGCGAACTGCGCGGCTTTGAGAATGCCGTTTGGCATGCGCAGCCGGCACATATAGGAGTTCTGGTTCGGCGCCACATAGAACAGGCCGAAGAAGCGCCAGCGGAAATTGTCCGGCGGTTTTGGGTACTCGTTCCTGGCGGCGTGCTCCTTCAGCCGCTCGTAGGTGTCGAACGGATGCTGCTCGCGCTTGAATTTCTCCGGGTCCGACAGCTTGCCGCCGGCCTTGAGCACGCGATCCTGCGCCTTGAACGCCGCGGCGTCGGGGCCGACCGGCTCCGGCGCGGGGGCGGCAACCGCCCCCGCCAGGCCTGCGGCCGAGCCGACGAGACCTTTCGCCGTCTTGGCGATCTGCAAACCGGCGGCAAAGCCCTCCAGATAGCGCTTCTGTTCGGGCTCGAAGTCGCCGGTTGCCGTTGCGCCCGCCAGCTTGAGATCGCTGCCGGCTTCGATGGTCATTCCGCCGGCACCTGCGTGGACATCGCCAGCGGCGGCGAGAACTTGCGCGGCTTGTGAGTGATGTAGATCGCGAGGCCCGTGAAGATGAAGCCGCCGACCAGATTGCCGAGCGTGACAGGAATCTGGTTCCACAGCCACCATTCCGCGACCGTGATCTTGGCGCCCATCATCATGCCGGTCGGGATGATGAACATGTTCACTACCGTGTGCTCGAAGCCCTGGGCGAAGAAGATGAACACCGGCATATAGGCGCAGGCGATCTTGCCAATGGTCGAATTGGTGGTCATGGCCGCGACGATGGCGAGGCACACCATCCAATTGCATAAAATCGCCTTGACGAAGACCGTGATCATGCCGGCAAGACCGATGGCTTCGTAGCCGGTGGTTTTGGCCTGCGCGATGGCGATGATCTTGGCGGCGACGCCGGCCGGCGCCAATGTGCCGAAATTGGTCAGCGCAATCGCCAGCAGGCCGCCATAGACGACGCTGCCGATCAGATTGCCGAGGAATATCCAGCCGAAATTTGCGAGCATGTGCGGCGTGCTGGCGTCGCGCTCCATCCAGGGCAGCGGCACCAAGCCGAAAGCGCCGGTGACCAGATCGAGCCCGAGCAGAACGATGAGGATCAAACCGACGGGAAAGATCAGCGCGCCGACCAGCGGCTGCCCGGTCTGCACCGCGCCGGTGATGGCGAGGCTTGTGGCCGCTGCCAGAATGCTGCCGGCGAGCGCACCGCGGATGAGCAAATCGACCGGCGATAAATCCAATTTGCGGCGCCCGGTCTCCACCATGGCGCTCGCGACGTCGACTGGCTTCACGTAATCCATATCTCAACTCCCTGTTATGGCGGTCGCCGAGATCGCTCTGCAGCACAATCCGGCCGGCCGCTGCTGCTTCTATGGTGCAAAGCAGCAAGGAGCATGCCAGCCAGGAAGCTGCTGATATTCTTGATGTAATTATGCACAAGGGAACCTTGCCGGGGCAGTTGCCTCGCAAAGCAGCAAAGTCGGTCGAAAACTTATGCAACGCTGGGCCTGGTGGCCGCACAGCGTTCACCGGCGTCCGACTTGGCTGCCCACATTGGCGTGGAAATCGCGGCCGTTGCCGGTTGCGGCAACGAAGCCGGCGCGGATCGTGAAATCGCCGAAGCGCTCGCCCTTCTGCCGGCCGGCGGCGAAGGCCGCAAAGATGGGATCGAGCGCGGCGACGATGCCGCCGTGATCGAGGTCCTCGCCATAGAGCTTGTTGAGCCGCGAGCCGTCATAAGCCGCGCCCAGATAGAGATTGTAACGTCCCGGTCCTTTGCCGACCAAGCCGATCTCGGCGAGATACGGCCGCGCGCAGCCGTTCGGGCAGCCGGTCATGCGGATAACGATGTCGTCGGCTAGAGAGCTTGTACGCCGCGAGCCGCTCGTCGAGCGCGGTCAAAAGGTCTGGCAAATAGCGTTCGCTTTCGGCCAGCGCGAGCCCACAGGTCGGCAGCGCGACACAAGCCATGGAATTTCGCCGCAGGCCGGACCAGGGCGCCAGCAGTCCGGCTTCCCTGGCGAGCGAGTGAATTTCCGACTGCCGCTCCTTCGGAATATTGGCGACGATCAGGTTCTGGTTGGGCGTGATGCGGAAATTGCCGTCGTGATTTTGCGCGATGCGGCGCAGCGCCGATAATTGCTTGGCATTGGCGCCATCAAGCAGACGGCCGTTCTGCACGAACAGCGTGAGATGGCTGCGGCCGTCGGCACCGTCGCTCCAGCCGTAGCGGTCGCCGGTCGAGGTGAACTTGAACGGCCTCGCTTCCTCAAACCCAACGCCGGAGCGGCGCACGACCTCGGCGCGGAAGAAGTCGAGCCCACGGTCCTCGATGGTGTATTTCAGCCGCGCGTGTTTGCGGTTCGCCCGGTCGCCCCAGTCGCGCTGCACCGTGACCACCGCTTCCGCGATCTTCACCGCATTTTCGGTTTTGCAGAATCCCATCGCGTCGGCGGTGCGCGGATAAGTGTCCTCCTCGCCATAGGTCATGCCCATGCCGCCGCCGGCGGTGACGTTCCACCCCGCCACGCCGCCTTTATCGTCGAGGATGGCGATGAAGCCGAGATCGTGCGCGAACACGTCGACGTCGTTCGACGGCGGCACCGCCACCACGATCTTGAATTTGCGCGGCAGATAAGTTTTGCCGTAGATCGGCTCGACCACGTCATCCTCGCCGCCGGCGATCTTTTCGCCGTCGAGCCAGATCTCGCGGTAGGCCGGCGTCTGCGGCGTGAGGTGATCGGAGATCGCGCGCGTCAAAGCGAGCGCCGCCACATGCGCCGCGCTTTGCTCGGGATTGGCGCCGCACATCACGTTGCGGTTGACGTCGCCGCAGGCAGCGATGGAATTGAGCAGCGCCGCGTCGATTTCCTTTAGCGTCGCTTTGAGATTGGACTTGATCACGCCGTGCAACTGCACGGTCTGCCGCGTGGTCAGCCGCATGGTGTGGTTGCCGTAGTCGCGCGCCACCTGGTCGAGCGCGAGCCACTGCGCGGGGCTGAGCACGCCGCCGGGAATGCGCACGCGAATCATGAAGGCGAAGGCCTTCTCCATTTTCTTGCGCGTGCGCTCGGGCCGCAGATCGCGGTCGTCCTGCAGATACATGCCGTGGAATTTCACCAATTGCTGGTCGTCCTCGACGATCGCGCCGGTGATCTCCTCAGCTAAGCGTTCGGCCAGCGTGCCGCGCAGGTAATCGCTCGCCTCCTTGATGCGCTCGTTGCGCGAGACTTCATCGGTCATGATGCTTCCATCCCCTCGCGCCGCGAAGCGGAGAGAGTGAAATAGCGCGCCGCGCCGCCCATTAGTATGTATCCGTCAGATAGCGCTTGTCGCGCTCCAGGCTCGCGACGGCCTGCTCGGCGGCCTCGGGGGCGAGCCTCTTCACGTCGGCGTAGGCGCGCACCAGCGCGGCGCGCACGTCTTTCGCCATGGCCTTGGTATCGCCGCAGACATAGAAGCTGGCGCCACCGTCGAGCCATTCGATCAGCTCGCGGCGCTTGTCCCATATCTTGTGCTGCACGTAGACCTTCTCGGGCGTATCGCGCGAGAAGGCGACGTCCATGCGCGTAAGCGATCCGTCCTTGAGCGCGTCCTGCCAATCGAGCTGGTAGAGAAAATCGTGCGTGAACTGGCGGTCGCCGAAGAACAGCCAGCTTCGCCCGGCGGCCTTGGTGGCGCGGCGCTCCTGCACGAAGGCGCGGAATGGCGCGACGCCGGTGCCGGGGCCGACCATGATGATGTCTTTGTCCGCAGCCGGCAGCGCGAAATACTTGTTGGGCTTGAGCTTGACCCGCACGCGGCCGCCGCGCCTGAGACGCTCGGCGACGTAATTGGAGACGACGCCCTTGCGGGCGCGGCCATGGCTCTCGTAGCGCACGGCCGAAATCAGCAGATGAGCTTCGTCGCCGACTTCGCGGCGCGATGAGGCAATCGAATAAGCGCGCGGCGCCAGCGGCCGCGTCACCGCGCGCAGATGGTCCGCGGTCAAAGCGATCGGGAACATGGCGATGAGATCGATCAACTGGCGGCCGCCGATCCATTTCTTGGCCTGCCCGTCGGCGATCAGCGCCTTGACATATTGGTGGCCGGTCTGCTCCGCATAGGTTTCCACGGTCTTGAGCGACAACGTGGTCACGTCGCGCGACTTGATGAGTTCGGCGCGCAATTTGTCGTCGCCCGAGAGCCCGGCGAACTTGAGCAGCTCGTCGACGTAGGCTGGATCGTTCTCGGCGTAGAGATCGAGCGAGTCGCCCGGCTCATAGGCCGGCATGGCACCGTCGAAGGTCAAGGCGAGATGGATGGTCTCCTTGTTCGAGCGCGAGGAATTGAGGTTGACGTGCTCGGAAATCTCGGCCTCGACGATGTCGGTGTTGGGCGCAGCCGCCGGCTTGCCGAAATCGACCTCGATCACACGGCCGCGCGCCGCGTCCGGCGGGGTAAGAACCTTCAACGCGTCGCCGATCCATTTCGAAGACGGCTCGGCAAAATCGAGATCGCAATCGACGCGCTCGACCGCGCGCTTGCCGCCCAAAGCGGCGAGCCGGTCGTCGATCTCCTTGCCGATAGCGCAGAATTCCGCGTAGGCCGTGTCGCCGAGCGCCAGCACGCCGAACTCGACGCCGTCGAGGCGCGGGGCGCCCTCGCCCATCAGTTCGCCATAGGCGCGCACGGCGCGTGCCGGCGGATCGCCCTCGCCCCAGGTGGCGGCGATGAACACCAGGCGCTTGGCCTTGGTGAGGTCGGCGAGATCGAGATCCGCCATGTCGATGAGCGTTGGCTTTAGCCCGTTCTTGCGCGCGGCCTTGGCGAGGTCGTTGGCGAGCTTTTCGCAATTGCCGGACTCGCTGGCGTAGACAATCGTAATCGGCTCGGCCGGACGCGCCGGCGCCGCCGGCTGCGGCTGCCCGGTGACCAACTCGACGCCGGCCAGGAAGCCGGCGAGCCAGGCGCGCTGCAGGGCATTGGCCGGACCGACCACGCGGTTGAGGAGGTCGATCTCCTCTTCGGCGAAGGGCGCGGTCTTCGGGATGGTGGCGAAGCTGGACGACATGCGCGCCTGGCCTCACCAGAACAAGCGCGGCAGAATGCCGAGGAAGAACAGCGCGAGCAGGGCTGTCCCGAAGGCGACGAGCCAATCTTCTGGCGATATCTGCGCCAGAAGATGTCGTTGTTCTTGGGGAAAATCGCTCAAGGCTGGGGCTCCCGCAGGACCGTCTGGAGCCCTTAAATAGAAACTTATTCTGTACAACTGCAATAAGCCTTGGAAAATAAGAAGATATTTCCTGCTTTTGCCGCCGGCTGATACAACAATTTCCTTCCCAGGCAGGTTTGCGGAGAACGCCAGTACTGCCGCTTTTGCCCGCTTCCAGCCGCCGAAATTTCCACGACTGTGGCACAACTTAGCTGTGGAACCGCGGTCTCCCGCCCCTCCGCCGCCCGCTTTGCCCGGATAAAGTGCCGCGCCCATGGCCACTTACCGAAATCGCTTGCGCGCCCTGCTTACGCCCGCCGAACATCGGGCGTTCGCGCGCCTCGACACGCCGCAAAAGATTCAGACCTTCATCGAAAAGCTGCCGCCCAATTTCGAGCTTAAGGGCGACACCTGCATGTCGCCGCGCCGCACCTTGAAGCTGCGCACCGCGCATTGCGCCGAGGCCGCGGTGCTCGCGGTCGCGGCCCTCATCTTTCACGGCAAACCGGCCTGGCTGATGGATATCCGGGCGCTGCCGAGCGACCAGGATCATATCGTAACGCTGTTCAGGGAGCGCGGGCTGTGGGGCGCCATGAGCAAGACCAATCACGCCGTACTGCGTTGGCGCGATCCAATCTACGCAAGCGTGCGCGAACTGGCGATGAGCTACGCGCACGAATACAATCTCAATGGCGGCAAGAAATCGATGGTGGCTTATTCGAAGCCGTTCTCGCTCGCACGTTACGCGCCGGCGCGCTGGCTGATCGCGGCCGATGATCTCGATTGGCTGATGGAGGCGATTGACGACTCACCGCATCTGCCCTTGGCGCCTAAAGGCGTTCTGGCCAGGCGCCGCCCTATGACGCGCGTCGAATTGAAATCGCAGGACGTCACGGAATGGCCGGTGCCGCGCGAGCGCCGGGTGGCAAAGACAAAATAGTGTATTGTCAGGCTTTGGGGCAACGCGTGGCGTCATTCACCTTCCGCAGGCAGTTGACCGTCGAATGGGGCCAGTGCGACCCGGCCGGCATCGTGTTCAATGCCCGGTTTTTCGAGATGTTCGACGTCAGCACCTGGATGCTGTTCGAAGCCGCGCTGGGCGTGACCGCGCATGAACTGGCGGAAACTTTCAGCATTATCGGCATTCCTCTGGTCGATGCCCGCGCCAATTTCCTGATTCCGGTAAAATTCGGCGACGTGGTGGAGATCGCCTCGCGGGTGACCGAGTTTCGCCGCTCCAGCTTCGACGTCGAACACCGGCTCTCAATCGGCGGCGAACCGGCCGTGGACGGGGCGGAAACCCGGGTTTGGGCGGCGCGCGACAAGGGCCATCCGGACAAAATCCATGCCGTCGCCATTCCGCGCGATGTCATTGCCCGATTTGGTTAATTGCCGCGGGGCGGGGCCAATCGTCCCAGCCATTCCCGATTATGGGTCTGGAGGGGGTCGGCGCGCTGGTGTGTCGTAACGGCATAATCAGACGAAGCGCGAATCGCCGAACACGCGCCGTTCAGGGAAGAAACATTTGACCCGGCTTCTTGAGTTCACGCTCAACGGGCGTGACCGCGCCGACGCGGTCGCCGACAACATCCTGCTGCTCGATTTTCTGCGCGAAAAAATCGGCCTCACCGGCACCAAGACCGGCTGCGACGGCGGCGAATGCGGCGCCTGCACCGTGCTCATCGACGACAAGCCGACATTGTCGTGCCTGACGCTGGCGGCGACGGTTGCCGGCAAGCGCGTCGATACCATCGAGTCATTGGGTCACGACGGACAATTGTCGGCGATACAGCGCGGCTTCCACGAAAAGCTTGGCTCGCAATGCGGCTATTGCACGCCCGGCTTCATCATGGCCTCGACCGGGCTGCTGCGTAAAAATCCGAACCCGAGCGACGAAGAAATTCTCGCCGCGCTCGGCAGCAATATATGCCGCTGCACCGGCTACGTGAAAATCATCGAGGCGGTGAAATATGCCGCCGCGCTCGGCGCGCAAGGCGTGGCGCCGTGAACAAGGTTGTCTCCACGCACAATATCGGCGGCTACGTGCCGATGATCGACGGTCCGGAAAAAGTTTCCGGCCGCGCCAAATACACAGCCGACATCGTGGCGCCGGGTCAACTCGCCGGCCGCATCTACCGCAGCCCCTATTCGCACGGCGAAATCGTCGAAGTGGACGTGTCGGAGGCGCTTAAGGTTGCCGGCGTGCGCGCTATCGTCACCGGCGCCGATTGCGACAAGGGATTCGGGGTATTACCGATCGCGCGCACGGAATATCCGCTGGCGCGCGATAGAGTGCGTTATCGTGGCGAGCCGGTGGCCGCCGTGGCGGCGGTCGACGATGCCAGCGCACGCGAGGCGCTACGCCGCATCAAGTTCAAGGTGCGCGAACTGCCGGGCTATTACACATCGAAGGACGCGCTGGCGCCGGGTGCCGTGCAACTGCACGAGAAGAAGCCGGGCAATATCGAGCGCGACGTGCTGTTCGAGCTCGGCTCGGCCGCCCAAGGCTTCGCGCAAGCCGACTTGGTGCGCGAAGGCACCTACAATTGCGCCGAGGTCTGCCAGAACCAGATGGAAATGCACGCCGCAGTCGCCGAATACGACGCCGTGCGCGAGCGCATGACCGTGCATGCCTCGACGCAAGTGCCTTATTACGTGCATCTGATGCTGGCGCAGATCCTCGGCATGGAGATGTCGCACATCCGCGTGATCAAGCCGCATGTCGGCGGTGGCTTCGGCTGCCGCACCGAGACGCTGGCGATCGAGCTGATCGCGGCGCTGTTGGCGCGCAAATGCAACGGCACAGTGCGCCTTGTGACAACGCGCGAGGAAACCTTCATCACCCATCGCGGTCGGCCCGAGACCGACATTAAACTCAAGATCGGCATGCGCAAAGACGGCCGCATCACCGCGGTCGAGTGCGACTGCGACCAGCGCGGCGGCGCGCATTCCGGCTACGGCGTCGTGACGATCCTCTATGCGGGCTCGATGCTGTACGCAATTTACGACCTGCACAATGTTAAATATGTCGGCCGCCGTGTCTTGACCAACACGCCGCCCTGCGGCGCCTTCCGCGGCCACGGCACGGTCGATATCCGCTTCGCCTTCGAGAGCCTCGTTGATGAGATGGCCGGCGAGCTCGGGCTCGATCCCTTCGCGGTGCGCCGCGCGAATCTCTTGAGCGCGCCGACCTTCACCGACAACGATTTGATGGTGAATTCCTACGGCCTGCCCGAATGCATGGATTGGGTCGAGAAACAAAGCGGCTGGAAGCAACGGAGGGGCAAGCTAGCCAAGGGCAAAGGGTTGGGTATGGCCTGCTCGCACTACATTTCCGGCGCGTCCAAGCCTGTAAACTGGACAGGCGAGCCGCATGCCACTGTGAAGATCAAGCTCGATTTCGACGGCTCCATTGTCGTGCTGTCGGGCGCCGCCGATATCGGCCAAGGCTCGACCACGATCCTGGCGCAGACCGTCGCGGAAGTGCTCGGCCTCGATCTGTCGCGCGTGCGCGTGGTCACCGGCGACAGCGAAGTAGTGCCCAAGGACAATGGCTCTTATTCGTCGCGCGTTACTTTCATGGTCGGCAACGCCGCGCTTGATGCCGCGCGCAATCTCAAAAGCGTGCTGGTCAAAGCCGCCGCCCGCAAGCTGGAGGCTAAACCGGAGGACATTGAGTGTCTGGGCGAAGTCTATCGCGCCGGCGCGCAGGATAAGGGTGCGACGTTCGACGAAGTGGTGACCGAGGCGCTGAAGGATTCCGGCACCATCACCGTCACCGGCAATTACTCGACCATCCCGGAATCGCACGGCGGCAAGAAATATCGCGGCGCCGCCATCGGCGGCACCATGGGTTATTCCTATTCGGCGCAAGTGGTCGAGGTCAGCGTCGACGAGGAAACCGGCGTCGTCACGGTCGACAAGGTCTGGGTCGCGCATGACTGCGGCAAGGCGCTTAACCGCCTCACCGTCGAGGGCCAGGTGCAGGGCTCGGTCTGGATGGGCATGGGACAGGCGATGAGCGAGGAGGCCGCCTATCACGAGGGCCTCATGGTCACCGCCAACATGCTCGACTACCGCGTGCCGACCATCCAGGACTCGCCGCCGATCGAAGTCGGCATCGTCGAGAGCAACGATCCGCACGGGCCGTTCGGCGCCAAGGAAGCCGGCGAAGGCTCGCTCGCCGCCTTCCTGCCGGCGCTCACCAATGCCATTGCCGACGCCATCGGCATCCGCTTCAACGATTTGCCGGTGACGCCCGACCGCGTGTTCGAGGCAATCGAGAAACGTAAACGGGCGCATGAGAAGAAGGGAAGCGGCTGATGGACGCCCTGCCCGATTTCCGCGTGCTCAATCCGACGACGCTGGAGGAAGCGCTGGCCGCGCGCGCCGCGCACCCCGGACTCGAAGTCACTCGGCGGCGGCACCGATCTGGTCGTCAATATCCGCCGCGGCATCGTAGCGCCGAAGGTTTTAATCGACATGAACCGCGTGGCGGAATTGCACGCGCTCAAAGCCGACGAAACATCCATCGAGATTGGCGCGTCGGTGCGCTTGAGCGAACTGGCCGAACATCCGGTCATTGTCAAACATTATCCGGTGCTGGCGCAAGCCGCCGCCCACATCGCAGGCCCTACCCAGCGCAACATGGGCACTGTTGGCGGCAATCTCTGCCTCGACACCCGCTGCATTTTCTACAATCAGAGTGAGTGGTGGCGCGACGCCAATAACCACTGCCTGAAAACCATCGGCACCGTCTGTCACGTGGCACCCAAAAGCCGCGGCGTTTGTTTTGCCACTTACTCCGGCGATCTGGCGCCCGCGCTGCTCACGCTCGGCGCCGAGGTGGACATCGCCGGCCCGCAAGGCCGCCGCAGCATCCCGCTGGAGAAGCTCTATATCGGTTTTGCTCGTCAGGATGTGCCGGTCACCGACACGCAAGGCGATGGAAAATATTTTCTGTCGCTGCGCCCAGGCGAGATCGTCACCGCCGTGCACACGAAAAATACGCCGGGCCTACGCTCAGCCTACGACAAGATCCGCATCCGCCGCTCAATTGAATATCCAGTCGCCGGCGTCGCGGTGGCGCTCAAGCGCGCCGGCGACTCGCTGGTCGATCTGCGGGTGTCGTTCACCGGCACTAATCCGCGCCCAGTCCTGCTCGAAAGCACCGCCGAATTGTGCGGCGGCAAATTCGGCGAGCGCGTGTTCAAAGGGCTCGACGCGCTGGTGCGCGACCAGATCATGGCGATGAAGACCACCTTCACGCCCGGCCACTACCGCCGGCGCGTGGCCGGCGTGCTAGCGCGGCGACTGCTGACACGACTGTTCGAAAGTTGACGGGGGCCGGCGTGGACGATTTCAGTGTGCGCAGGCCTTACAACGCGGTCAGTGACTTTATCGACGCCAATGTGGTGCGCGGCCTCGCCAGTAAACTCGCCTACATCGACCCCGACCGATCATTCAGCTATGGTGATTTGCAAGCGCTTAGTTGTCAATTCGCGCGCGCTCTTCGGCGACTGGGACTGCGCCAGGAAAGCCGTATCGCGCTCCTGCTGCCCGACACCGTCGATTATCCAGTGGCATTCTGGGGCGCGATCCGCGCCGGCATCGTCGTCATTCCGCTCAACACCTGGCTCAAGCCGGAACAGTACGCCTACATTCTCGCCGACAGCCGCGTCTCGCTGATCGTCGCCGCGGCGGAGCTAGCGAAGCCGTTGGCGCCGATTATCGGCGCTACGCCGTATCTGCAGGACGTCGTTCTTGTCGGCGGCACGACCGCCGATAAGGCGGCGTTCCCGAAACATGCTGTCCATCTCTTCGAGCAGCTGCTCGTACTCGAAAAGGCCGATGTGTTTGCCGCACCGACAATCTCCGATGAAGTAGCCTTCTGGCTCTACACCTCCGGCTCGACTGGCGATCCCAAGGGCGTCAAGCACGTGCACAGCAGCCCGATGGCGACCGCCAAGCTAATGGGTCAGGGCGTCATCGGAATTCGTGCCGACGACGTGATGTTCTCGGCGGCCAAGCTGTTCTTTGCCTACGGCATGGGTAACGCTATGTCGTTTCCGCTTTCGGTCGGCGCCACTAGCATACTGTGGCCGCAACGTCCGACACCGGAAGCGATCTTCGACATCATGCGTAGGCATCGCCCGACGATTTTCTACGGTGTGCCCTCGCTCTATACGGCGCTGCTCGCGCACAAGGAAATCGGAGCGGGCGCGGGTTCTAACCGGCTGCGTCTTTGCATCTCGGCGGGCGAGGCCTTGCCGTCGCATGTCGGCGAGCGCTGGCGCGAGGTCGTCGGCGTCGACGTGCTCGACGGCATTGGCTCGACCGAGATGTTACAGACTTTCGTCAGCAACCGGCCGGATGACATCCGCTACGGTTCCACCGGCAAACCGGTTCCGGGTTATGACGTCAAGCTAGTGGATGAGCTTCGACACGAACTGGGCGCCGATGAGATCGGCGAATTGGTCGTGCGCGGGCCTTCGGCCGGCGAAGGCTACTGGAACCAGCGCGCCAAGACCCGCCATATCTTCCAAGGCGATTGGACCTATACCGGCGACAAATACCGGCGTGACGCCGACGGTTATTACTACTACTGCGGCCGCACCGACGACATGTTCAAGGTCAGCGGGCAGTGGGTGTCGCCGTTCGATGTTGAGGCGGCGCTGGTCTCACACGAAGCGGTGCTGGAGGCCGCCGTCATCGGCAAAAAGGACACCGACGGCCTGATCAAGCCGAAGGCCTTCATCGTGCTCAAAAACGGCTACGTCGCCGACGACAGCCTACTGGAAAAGTTGAAACTGCACGTCAAGCAGCACGCCGGGGCCTGGAAATATCCGCGCTGGATCGAACTGCGCAGCGATCTACCGCACACCGCAACGGGCAAAATCCAACGCTTCAAGCTGCGCGACGAAGATTTGCGGTCGCCGCGCGCTGATTAAGCGTCGGCGATCTTCACGTATTCGAAATCGCCCGGCTTGTTGTCGATGCCCACCTTCGGCGGCGCGATCCAGCCGGCGAACTTGGCCGGCTCGAATTGCGGCTGCATCAAGCTTTCGATGAATTCGCGGTCGCTGTTGGAGGGGAGGAACTCAGTCTTGCGCTTCTCCCAGTCCGTGTCGCTGAGCATGTTGCCATTCACATCCGCCTTGATCGAGGCGAACTCGCCGATATGGCGGTGGAAGGCGACGTGCGGCAGCTTGATCTCGAATGGAATACCGATCACCGAAATCACCTTGTTCCAGCGGCCGACGCCGATATTGGCGTCGTTCACGTAGTCGTCGCGCAGCCGCATGTTGAGCGCGGAGAGCGCCGGTGTATCCGCGTTTTGAATCTTGCCGTCGATCAAGCGCAGCACTGGATAGGTGCCGCTCTCGAGTTGGTGATCATCCTTGAGCCTATCCTCGCGATAGCGACCCTTCAAACCGGCGTGGAAGGCGTTGGCGGCGTTGGTCGAAATCTCGTTGCCGAACAAATCAAGCGTCAGCGAGAAATGCATATTCGCCTTTTTCTGAATAGTCGGCAGGTCGATGACGCCCAATTTGCGTACTTTATCGACCTCGTAAGGATCGCTTATGCCAGCCTCTCTCATCGCCTCACAGGTGCGCTGCACGATGCGGGTGACGCCGGTCTCGCCGACGAACATGTGGTGGGCTTCTTCGGTGAGCATGAAGCGGCAGGTGCGCGACAGCGGATCGAAGCCCGACTGCGCCAGTGCCTCGAGCTGCATCTTGCCGTCGCGGTCGGTGAAATAAGTGAACATGAAGAACGACAGCCAGTCCGGCGTTTTCTCGTTAAAGGCGCCAAGCATGCGCGGCGTGTCGGGGTCGCCGGAGCGGCGCTGCAGCAGGGCTTCGGCCTCCTCGCGGCCGTCGGTGCCGAAATATTTCTGCAGCAGATAGACCATCGCCCAGAGATGGCGGCCCTCCTCTACGTTGACCTGGAACAAGTTGCGCATGTCGTAGAGCGAGGGCGCGGTCTTGCCGAGATGGCGCTGCTGTTCGACCGAGGCCGGCTCGGTATCGCCCTGGATCACGACCAGGCGGCGCAGCATGGCGCGGTATTCGCCCGGCACTTCCTGCCAGGCGTCCTCGCCCTTGTGCGTCCCGAAGGGAATCTTGCGGCCCTCGTGCTGCGGTGCCAGCAACACGCCCCATCGGTATTCCGGCATGCGCACGTAGTCGAACTTGGCCCAGCCCTTTGGATCGACGCTGACCGCGGTGCGCAGATAAACGAGCAATTCCTGGAAGCCTTCCGGCCCCATGTCGTTCCACCAGTTGATGTAGCCGGGGTGCCACTTCTCCAGCGCGCGCTTGACGCGCGGGTCTTGGCCCAGCGCGACGTTGTTCGGGATCAAGCCGTCATAGTCGACTGCAGCGATATTCATGGCTTACACCCTTTCCTTATTGAAGGTCGGCGACACGCCGCTGCCGTAAAGTTTCAGCGCGCCCTGTTCGCCGATCGCGTTCGGCCGCTGGAAGATCCAGTTCTGCCAGGCGGTTAGCCGTCCGAAAATCTTGGTTTCCATGGTTTCCGGACCGGCGAAGCGGAGGTTTGCTTCCATGCCGGTCATGGCGTCGGGCGAGAAGCTCGTGCGCTCCTCCAACATGACGCGCAATTCGTCGTCCCAGTCGAAGTCCTCGTAGGCCATGGTGACGAGACCGAGTTCGGCCGCATCCTCGCTTTCGAGCGGCTGACCGATTTTGTCCTTGAGCGTATCGAGCGTCTGCGGTTCGCCAAGGAACCGGGTCTGCAGTCGGGTGAGCCCATTGCCCATCGGGTAAGATCCGAAATTGGCCGGCCCGAGCACGATCGCCGCCGCCTTGCGGTTGTCGCCCTCGCGCGTACCGACCAGCATCAGCGATCGGTCGGCGGCAAAGGCCAACTCGGCCAGCGTGCCGGCAAAGCAGGAGCCCGGCTCAATCAGCGCGATCATGCTGCGCGGCGTCACGTCTAACCGCTTGAGCACACGCTTGAGGTAATGGCAAATTTCGCGCATCAGCCAGTCGCCGTTGGCACGGTTAAGGAAGTTGTCGTGATCGAGCACGTTTTGCGCGCTTCCGTCGGTGCGCAGCAGCACGACGCCGATGGTCTGCTCGTTGGCGCGCAAATGCAGAATGGCGTCTTCCAACTCGCGCGCGACGGTGAGCGGCCAGAATTTGACGCCGAGCGCATGCGCGGCTTCAATCGATGCCGGCACACCATGCGAGGGTCCGCGCACGGTCACGGTGGCTAGTCCGCGCGAACGGTCGATTTCGACGTCGACGTGGGAATAAGAAACCCCGTCGGCTTCGAACTTGCGCTCGAGCGGGGTCAGCGCGATACCCTTGGCGTCTTTCGGCCGGTCGGAACGTGCGGCGACCTCCTTGGCACGGGCGGCCACTGTCTCTTTCCATTTCGAATTGGGCACCACTTCATCGACCAGCCGCCACTCGACGGCTTTGGCGCCGCGGATACCCTCCTCGATCGAGCAGAACACATCGGCGCGGTCGCGGCGTACTTTGCGCTTGTCGGTGACGCGCGTGAGCCCGCCGGTGCCCGGCAACACCGCAAGCAGCGGCGTCTCCGGCAGCGCCACCGCCGACCGGCGGTCGTCCACCAGCATGATGTGATCGGCGGCGAGCGCCAGCTCATAGCCGCCGCCGGCGGCATTGCCGTTGATGGCACAGATGTAACTCTGCTTGGAGTTCTCGGAAGCGTCCTCGATGGCGAGCCGCGTCTCGTTGGTGAATTTGCAGAAATTCACCTTCTGCGCGTGCGTCGATTTGCCGAGCATGCGGATATTCGCGCCGGCGCAGAACACGTTGTCCTTACCGGACTTGATGACGACGGCGCGCACCTCCGGGTGTTCGAAGCGCAGCCGCTGCACCGCGTCGTTAAGCTCGATATCGACCCCAAGGTCGTAGGAGTTGAGCTTGAGCTCGTAGCCGTCGAACAGCCCGCCGGCTTGGTCGACGTCCATGATCAAATAGGCGACGTCGCCATCGCATTCGATGCGCCAATGCCGGTAGCGAGACGGGTCGGTCTGGAAATCGATGATTTGCATGAACGATTTGGCCCCGGAAAAAAGCGTCCGGTGGCCTTCTCCCTGTATGCATTATTTTGCATACTCTTAGCACTCCGGCGGGAATCATACAATGGGGCCAATAAAGCTGGACAACTAGCCCCTATTGCCTCGCATTATAATGCATGTTAGCGATAGGGATGGAACCAGTCCGCGCCAAGTCAACCGCCAGCCGCGCCGCCGACGCCTACTTGCACCAGCTCGGCGAGCGCGTGCGCACCCTGCGCCATCAGCGCGGCATCACGCGCAAGGCCTTGGCGCAGCATGCGAAAGTTTCCGAACGCTACCTGGCGCAACTCGAGATCGGACGCGGCAATATCTCGATCGTGTTGCTGCGGCGGATCGCGCGCGCCATTGGCTTACCGGTCACCCAGCTTGTGCACGAGGGCGCCGAGCCGCCGCTCGATCTGATGCTGCTCACGCAATTCCTTGAGCGGCTCCCGCCGGAAAGGCTCGTAGAAGCCCGCAAGCTCGTGACCGAGCATTTTGCCTCGCCGTCCGAGGATCGCCGACGAATTGCGCTGATCGGCCTGCGCGGCGGCGGCAAGTCCACACTCGGCCGCCTGCTGGCGGAACGCCTCGACGTGCCCTTCATCGAGCTCGACCGCGAGATCGAGCGCCGCAGCGGCGCTAATTTGAGCGAAATCTTCGACATGTTCGGCCAGGAAACTTTTCGCCGCGCCGAGCGCGAGGCGCTCGACGACGTGCTGCGCCGCCACCCGCATTTCGTCATAGCCACCAGCGGCAGCATCGTCACCGAACCGGGCACGCTTGAATTGCTGCTGGCCTCGTGCTTCACGGTCTGGGTGCGCGCCGAGCCGGAGGAGCATATGAAGCGGGTGATGGCGCAAGGCGACATGCGGCCTATGGCCAACAATGCCCGCGCCATGGAGGATCTGGTATCCATTCTCAAGAGCCGCGAACCGCTTTACGCCAAGGCGGAAGCCGTGCTCGCCACCACCGGCAAGACGCCCGAACAGAATTTGGCGGAACTGCTGCGCGTCGTCGCAGTTCCCGCAGCCCGCATCGCGCGCCAATCGGCGTGATCATCATAAACTCGAAGTGAGGAGCCGGCCGAGGCCGGGACGAAAAGAATGAGTGAGACGATCAAGACCGACGTTCTGATCATCGGCGCGGGGCCGGTCGGCCTGTTCGCGGTATTCGAGCTCGGACTGCTCGACATCAAGGCGCACCTGGTCGACATCCTCGACAAGGTCGGCGGCCAATGCGCCGAGCTATATCCGGAAAAGCCGATCTACGACATTCCCGGCATCCCCTACATCACCGGCCATGGGCTGACCGATGCCTTGATGGAGCAGATCAAGCCGTTCAAGCCCACCTTTCACCTCAACGAAATGGTGACGACGCTAGAAAAAATCGGCGAGCCAGGATTCCGCATCGGCACCGACCGCGGCCAGGTGTTCGAGACAAAAGTAGTGGTGATCGGCGCCGGCGGCGGTTCGTTCCAGCCCAAGCGCCCGCCGATCCCCGGCATCGAGCCCTATGAGGGCAAGTCGGTGCATTACGCCGTGCGCAAGATGGACGCCTTCCGCGACAAAAAGCTGCTGGTCGTCGGCGGCGGTGATAGCGCGCTCGATTGGACGCTCAATCTGCAGCCGATCGCCAAGCGACTGACGCTTGTGCACCGGCGCGACGAATTCCGCGGCGCGCCCGACAGCGTCAATAAGATGCGCGCGCTGGTCGCCGCAGGCCACATGGACCTCAAGATCGGGCAGGTTTCCGCGCTGGAAGGCGCCGATGGCCACCTCGCGGCCGCCTCGATCAAAGGCAAGGACGCGGTCGAACGCGTCGAATGCGATACCATGCTGCCATTCTTCGGGCTGACGATGAAACTCGGCCCGGTGGCCGACTGGGGCATCAAGATGGACGACGAGTTGATCCCGGTCGACACCGCCGCCTTCGAGACCAATATCCCCGGACTGTTCGCCATCGGCGACATCAACACCTACTCGGGCAAACTCAAGCTCATTCTGTCGGGTTTTCACGAGGCCGCGCTGATGGCACAGAAGGCCTACCACTATGTCTATCCCGACAAGAAGCTGGTGTTCCAATACACCACGTCATCGACCAGCCTGCAGAAAAAGCTCGGCGTGGCCTAACCTTTCATGCCGAAGATCACTTACATCGAACATGACGGCGCCGTGCACACGGTCGAGGCCGAAATCGGTTCGACCGTGATGGAGACGGCGCAACGCAACAACGTGACCAGCATCGTCGCCGAATGCGGCGGCTCCTGCACCTGCGCGACCTGCCTGGTGCATGTCGATGAGAAGTGGTTTCCGGTGGTCGGCCCCCCCTCGACCGAGGAAGAGGACATGCTCGACTTTGCCTTCGAGGTGACGCCGACTTCGCGGCTGTCCTGCCAGATCAAGGTGACCGAGGCGCTTGACGGCCTGATCGTGCGCACGCCGGCCTATCAGGGCCGCTGAACAAAGCCTTCGCGCTACGCCTTGCGCCGGCGGATTTCCTCGATGGTAATCGCGTTATCGCGCTCGGCGTCGCCGTGCCGCTCGCAGGCTTCGAGCACATCGACCAGTAGCGAGGCGAAGGGCAATTGCTGGCCGCGCTTGCGCGCTTCGCTCAGGATCGTGTTGAAATCCTTGTGGTGCTGATTGACCTTACTCACGGGCGAGAAGTCGCCGATCACCATCTTGTCGCCCTTGACATCCATGATCTGCGAATAAGCGGCAGACTTGCGCGCGACTTCGAGAAAGTCGCGCAGATCGAGGCCGAGCCGCTCGGCGAACACCAGGCCCTCGGCAAGCGCTACGCGGTTGAGCCCCAGGATGTGATTGATCGCGAGCTTGGTCTTGGTCGCGGCGCCGGCCGGCCCGATAAACTGGCGGCGCGGATAGATAACGCCCAGGATATCGTCGGCGGCCGCGGCGGCGGCTTTGTTACCGGCAATCAGACCGTAGCCGTCGCCTTGCAGCACCTGTCCACTGGTGCCGGACACCGGCGTGTCGAGAAAGGTAACCCCGCGCGCGGCCGCGCGGGCGGCGAGCGCTTCGATGCGGTCGGGCTCGCAGGTCGCGGTGCATATGGCGACACGCCGATACTTTGCGTCGCCATGTTCGATGAGCCCGTTTTCGCCCTCGACCACCTGCTCGACTTGACTTGTCGTCATTACGGCAATCAGTGTGCGCTGGCAGCGGGCCGCGACTTCTGCCACGGATTCGACCGGCTCGCCGCCCATGGCGTGGAGCGCATCACGCCGCGCCGGGGCGGTGTCGAAGCCGACGACACGATATCCGGCATCGAGCAGGCGGCGCGCCAGCGCCGTGCCCATCAAACCGATCCCGATCAATCCGACGACGCCCGCCATCTCCTGCTCCTGCCGCTGATGGATCAGCGCTTCAATAACGCGGATTCATCGCTATGTCCGGGTTTGATTTTCGATAGGCCGAGAAGGCGCGCGCGGGCCTTGGAAAATCTCGCTGGACTCGCCATGATAATTTGCGACCTGCACTGTCGCCCGCGACTGGCGTGCCGGGCCACTCAATCCGAGGAATATTCCGGTCCAATGGTGGTGAACCTCTTAGCCGCTGCCGCGTTCGCGGTTTGGATTTACCTGATTGCGGGGCGCGGCGGGTTCTGGCTCGCGGGCGAACGCGACGACGGCGGCCCGCCGCCGGAGACATGGCCTTCGGTCATGATCGTCATCCCGGCGCGCGACGAGGCCGAAGGCGTCGGCGAGACTGTCGCCTCGCTGCTGCAGCAGGACTATCCGGGCGCGTTTTCCATCATCCTGGTGGACGATCAAAGCGGCGATGGCACGGCCGATGTAGCGCGCCGCGCCGCGGCGGGCGCGGCAAACAAGCTGACCGTTCTGCCCGGCGCGACGCTGCCGGCCGGATGGACCGGCAAGCTGTGGGCGATGCAGCAAGGCGTCGAGCGCGCGCTGCAAAGAGAGCCGGCCTATCTGCTGTTCACCGACGCCGACATCGTCTACGAACGCGATGCGCTCACGCGTCTCGTGTCAAACGCGCAGGCGGAAGGGCTGGTGCTCAATTCGCTGATGGTCAGATTGCGTTGTGAGACCTTCGCCGAGCGCGCTTTTGTTCCGGCCTTCGTCTTTTTCTTCCAGATGCTCTACCCGTTCGCCTGGGTGAACTGCAACGACCGCGCCACCGCGGCGGCGGCCGGCGGCTGCATGCTGGTGCGCCGCGATGCGCTCGCCGCGGCCGGCGGCATCGAGGCCGTTCGCGGCGCCTTGATCGACGACTGCGCGCTCGCGCGCAGCCTCAAGCCGCGGGGACCGATCCGGCTCGCCTTGACACAACGCGCGCGCAGCATCCGCGGTTATGCGACGGTGCAGGACATCCGGCGCATGGTCGCGCGCTCGGCCTATGCGCAGCTCGGCTATTCGCCGCTGCTGCTCGCGGCGACGACAGCCGGCATGGCGCTTGTCTATCTGTTTCCGGTCGTTCTGGCGCTGTTCGGCCACGGCCTTGCGCAGATGCTCGGCCTCATCGCTTGGGCGATTATGGCAATCGCTTTCCTACCAATCGTGCGGTTTTACCGGTTGTCGCCATTATGGGGACCTTTTCTGCCGGCGATCGCGTTAGCCTACATGGCCTTTACCCTCGACTCCGCTTATCAATATGCCCGCAAACGCGGCGGCCTCTGGAAGGGCCGCGTGCAGTCGAACGTGAATGGCGCACGATGATGGATGCCAGCGAATTCCGGTCCGGCAAAGGCCACCACGACGAAAATTTCCCTGTGGCGTCGTGGCTCATTGCGCCGCGTCATCGCGCGCTGATTCTTGCTTTCTACGAATTCGTGCGCTCCGCCGACGACATCGCCGACCACCCTTCGTTATCGGCGCAGGAGAAGGTTGGCCTGCTGGACCGTCTTGAAAATGATTTAATTGGCGCCGGCGACAGCAATGTGCAGGCGGTCGCGCTACGCCGCGCGCTGGCTGAGCGCGCGATGTCACCTGTGCACGCGCAGGATTTGCTCAAGGCCTTTCGGCTCGACGCCACCAAGCTGCGCTATCGTGACTGGGACGACCTCATAGGCTACTGCGCCTACTCCGCGATGCCGGTCGGGCGTTTCGTGCTCGACGTGCACGGCGAAAACCGCGGCACCTGGCCAGCATCTGATGCAACTTGCTCGGCGCTGCAAATCATCAATCACATTCAGGACTGCGCGGCGGACTACCGCAATCTCGACCGCGTCTATATCCCGCTCGACGCGCTCTCCGGTTGCGGCCTCGGTGTCGAGGCGCTCGGCGCCGCCAAGGCTTCGCCCGAATTGCGGCGCTGTCTCGCCGGACTCGCGCAACATACCGCGGTGCTACTACAGGAAGGCGACGCGCTGCCAAACCTGGTGCAGGACTGGCGGCTCGCGCTCGAAATATCGGTCATCCAGTCGCTGGCGCACCGTCTCACGCATATTCTCACACAGCGCGATCCATTGAGCGAGCGCGTGCATCTTGGCAAGCTCGGCGTCGCCGGCATCAGCCTGTTCGCCACGCTCAAGCGGCTCGCGCGCCGCACCGGCCGTCATCGTCCCATCCCGGCGGCGCAACCGTGACTTCCGTAACCGATGAACCCGCGGCGACCCAACAGCGCGCGTCCGGCAGCTCGTTCTATCTCGCCATGCGCATCATGCCGAAAGCGCAGCGCGAGGCGATGTTCGAGATTTATTCGTTCTGCCGCAAGGTCGACGACATCGCTGACGAGGCCGGTCCGCGCGACGCGCGTCTCGAACAATTACAAAAGTGGCGCGCCGACATCGATGCGCTTTACGCCCACACGCCGCCGGCGCGTTTGAACGGGCTTGCGCGCGCCGTGCGCGACTTCAATCTGCAACGCGAAGACTTCCTCGCCGTCATTGACGGCATGAAAATGGACGTCGTTGCCGACATTCGCGCGCCCGATTTCGCCACGTTTGATCTTTATTGCGACCGCGTCGCCAGCGCAGTCGGCCGGCTGAGCGTTCGCGTGTTCAGAATGGAGAAGAAAGATGGGTTGGCACTCGCACATCATCTCGGGCGCGCGTTGCAAATGACGAATATTTTGCGCGACCTCGACGAAGACGCCGCCATCGGCCGCCTTTATTTGCCGCGCGAGGCGCTGGCCGGTGCCGGCATTGCCATCGGCGAGCCCGCGACGGTGCTGGCCAGTCCAACGATAGGCCAAGCCTGCGCGACGGTTGCCGCGATCGCCGGGCGCCACTTTACGGAGGCCGAGACCATCATGGCGCGCAGCCCGCGCCGGACGGTGCGCACGCCGCGCATCATGGCAACGGCCTATCGCATGATGTTCGACCAAATGATGGCCCGCGGCTGGCGGCCGCCGCGCCTGTTAGTGCGGCTGCGCCGCCGGCAATTCCTTTGGATATTGCTGCGCTACGCGATTCTGTAATGCCGCGCTCGGTCCACATCATCGGCGCTGGGCTCGCAGGCCTCGCCACCGCCGTGCGCCTTTGCGAGCAGGGCGCGCACCCGACGCTGTACGAGGCTACCAATCAGGCGGGTGGACGCTGCCGTTCCTACCCGGACCCGGTGCTTGGGATCACGATCGATAATGGCAACCATCTCTTGTTGTCCGGCAACCGGGCGGCGCTCGGCTATCTCGAAACGATCGGCGCCCGCGACCGGCTGGTCGGGCCGCCGGACGCGCGTTTTCCCTTTGTCGATCTCGCGACCCATGAACGCTGGACGCTGCGCGCCAATGACGGCCGCATTTTCTGGTGGATTTTCGCTCCGACCCGCCGCGTGCCGGGAACGCGCGCGTGCGATTATTTGTCCGTTCTGCGCCTGCTGCGCGCGGCGCCGGGCGCGACCATCGGCGAGGTCCTCGACTGCAAAGGCCCCCTGTATGAGCGGCTGCTCGGGCCGTTATTGCTGGCCGCGCTCAACACCGAGCCGCCCGAGAGTTCCGCCAGCCTCGCCGCGGCGGTGATCCGGGAAACGCTGGCCGCGGGTGGGCGTAGCTATCGGCCGCTGTTTGCGCGCGACGGATTGTCGGCAGCCTTCGTCGAGCCGGCGCTGCGGTTCATCGAGGCGAACGGCGGCAAAGTCGTATTCGGCGATCGATTGCGGGCGTTGACGTTCGAGGCGGACCGCGTGAGCGGGCTCGATTTCGGCGAGCTCCCGGTGCCGCTGCGGCCGGGCAATGCCGTTGTCCTCGCGGTGCCGCCAATGATCGCCGCATCGCTCGTCCCCGACTTGACGGTGCCGAGCGAATTTCGCGCCATTGTGAACGCACATTTTCGCCTCGCGCCGCCCGCGACGCTCGCGCCCATGACCGGCATCGTCAATGGCACCGCCGAATGGCTGTTCGCCTTTCCTGACCGTCTTTCCGTTACCATCAGCGGCGCCGACCGGTTACTCGACACGCCGCGCGACGAGCTTGCCGCCCTGATCTGGCGGGAAGTCGCCGAAGTCGCGGGCATTGCGAACCCCCTGCCCGCGTGGCAAATCGTGCGGGAACGGCGGGCCACTTTCGCCGCATTGCCGCGCGAAGACGCCAAACGCCCGGGCGCGCAGACGCGGTGGCATAATCTCTTGCTCGCCGGCGACTGGACCGCGACCGGCCTGCCGGCGACCATCGAGGGCGCGATACGGTCCGGCGACCGTGCGGCGGGCTTGATCGCAACGATGAAGTGACGGTAGGCGCGATGTCCGATACGTTGAACCATTTGACCGACAGCAAACCGGACGCGGCTTCCGCGCTTGAGCGCGCGATTGCCGCAGCGACCGACGCCCTGCTCGCGCGCCAGCGGCCCGACGGCCATTGGGTGTTCGAGCTTGAAGCCGACGCCACTATTCCGGCCGAATACGTGCTGCTGCGCCACTATCTCGGCGAGCCGGTCGATGCCGCGCTTGAAGCCAAGATCGCCGTCTATCTGCGCCGCATCCAGGGCGCGCATGGCGGTTGGCCGCTGTTCCGTGACGGCAATCTCGACGTCAGCGCGACCGTAAAGGCCTATTTTGCGCTCAAGATGATCGGCGATCCCGTCGATGCCGACCACATGCGCCGCGCGCGCGAGGCGTTGCGCGCACGCGGCGGCGCCGAACGCGCGAATGTGTTCACGCGCATCATGCTCGCTTTGTTCGGATTCATTCCTTGGCGCGCCGTACCAATGATGCCGGTCGAGATCATGCTGTTGCCGAAATGGTTCCCATTCCATCTCGACAAGATTTCTTACTGGAGCCGCACCGTGATCGTGCCGCTCCTCGTTCTGATGGCGAAGCGGCCGGTTGCGCGCAACGCGAAAGCCGTGCGCATCGACGAGCTTTTCCTTGGATCGCCAGCAGACCTCGGTCCGGCGCCGAAGGCGCCGCAACAGAAAGCATTGTGGTTCTGGTTCTTCCGCGGCGTCGACAACGTGTTGCGCGTGCTCGAACCGTTGCTGTTGCGGCGGCTGTCCTCGCATCAGCGCGCGATCGACCGCGCCGTCGCCTGGGTCGGCGAGCGCCTCAACGGCGAGGACGGTTTAGGCGCGATCTTTCCCGCCATGGCGAACAGCGTGATGATGTTCGACGTGCTCGGCTATCCGGAAAACCATCCGCAGCGCGCCATTGCGCGCAGGTCGGTGGAGAAGCTCTTGGTCGCGCGCGAGGACGAAACCTATTGCCAGCCTTGCGTCTCGCCGATCTGGGACACCGGCCTCGTCTGCCACGCTTTGCTCGAAGCCGGCAGCGAACGCGCGGCCGCGCAGGTCAAGAAGGGCCTCGACTGGCTGGTGCCGATGCAGATTCTCGATGTACGCGGCGACTGGACCGCGCGGCGGCCGAACTTAAGTCCCGGCGGCTGGGCTTTCCAATATGCCAATCCGCATTATCCCGACGTCGACGATACCGCCGTCGTCGCCATGGCCATGGATCGCGTCGAGAAAGCGTCTGGTCGCCAGGATTTCAGTGCCGCGCTCGAGCGCGCGCGTGAGTGGATCGTCGGCATGCAGAGCGATAACGGCGCCTGGGGCGCATTCGATGCCGACAATGAGTTCTACTACCTCAACAATATCCCGTTCGCCGACCACGGCGCGCTGCTCGATCCGCCGACCGAGGATGTCACCGCGCGCTGCGTGTCGATGCTGGCGCAGTTCGGCGAGCGCGCGGACACCAGCCTGGTGCAACGCCGCGCGCTCGACTATTTGCGCCGCACCCAGCTTGCCGACGGCAGTTGGTACGGCCGCTGGGGCATGAACTACATCTACGGCACCTGGTCGGTTCTATGTGCGCTCAACGTTCTCGGCCTCAACCCCGCCGATCCGGCGATGCGCAAGGCGGCCGATTGGCTCGTCTCCATTCAGAACGGAGATGGCGGTTGGGGCGAGGACGGCAGCAGCTACAGACTCGACTACGGCGGCTACGAGCAGGCACCGAGCACCGCCTCGCAGACCGCCTGGGCGTTGATCGGCCTGATGGCTGCGGACGCAGCCGGCTCGCCGGCGGTTGAGCGCGCTATCGACTATCTTCTCCGCACGCAAGGGTCCGACGGGCTATGGACGGAAGAGCGCTACACCGCGACCGGATTTCCGCGCGTGTTCTATCTGCGCTACCACGGCTACGCCAAATTCTTTCCACTCTGGGCGCTGGCGCGTTACCGGAACCTGACGCAGGGCTGCGCCATCAATTTTGGCATGTGATGCTGCCGGACGTTCGAAGTTACCGGCTTGGTTGCAAGGACTTGATGCTTCCAGTGTAGGGAGGCCCGCCGTCTTTCGTCATCATGCCGCCGGACGTTTTTTGTAGCGCGAGCCAATACGGCATGAGGTTTGGCGGCACTTCGTCTTTGGTCAGCACGTCGTTGGGAAGCCGCTTCCACACCTGGTTCTGGCCGAACAACTCGATGCCGATATAGCCGCGCAAGGTCAGCGACTGACCGTCCGGACTTAGTGTCAATTTGGCTTGATAGACTTGACCATCGCGCGGATCGAGGATGGTGCCTTTCTGGTAAACGAAACCCTTGCGCTGCATGTTCTTGATAATGACTAGGCCGAGCGACGGCGTGTTCTTCTGGTCGCCCGTGCAATGGGTGCAGATCGGATTTGGATCATCGCCGGGCTGCAGGAACATTTTGGCAATGGCCCCTTGGTAAGTACCGTTTTCCTCGAATATGAGGAACCAGCCGCCGACCCGGCCGTGTTCGTCGACTTGCGCCCACATGCCGGCTGCGGTGGGCTCGGCGACGCCCGGCGGATCGCCATAGGCAAATCCGGCCATCAGACAGACAACGATGGCGATCAAGAACTTGAGCTTCATAGCGCAGCACCTAATTCGTCGAGGTAGAAGCACGCTGCGTACATGTTTTGCCAATGTGTTCTTTTCACGGAATCAAATGAACACATTCGTGATTCGTTAGCATGAATAACATTTGCACGGTTGCCCAACAAAATCGCATTTCCTGAACGTATTGCAGGCGTCATGCGCGGCTGCCGTCACTGTCCATGACTTTCCAGCACTTCGCGGCAGGCGCGGTGAAGCTTCGCACGGTGCTCCTGTAGACAAGCAAGAAAAGCGCCATCGCCCGATCCCGGCGGGATCGTATGGCAGAACCGGCGCACGTCCGGGCGGCATGCCGTCTGTTCCTCAGGCGTGCCACCGGCTTGGGCAATCGTAGCCACGGCGGCTGCGGTCAAAGCGAGTGCCAGCACCAGTTTGCGGATCATCTCATCTCTCCTTTTTCATTGCCACTCGCGCATGAGCACGGTCGCGAGCCTCCCCATATTAAGACTTGGCAACCGGCACAGCTTTGCGCGACTTGCCGGTGCGTCGCTTGTTACTGCGTTGTTTGCTTTTACTCGGCTTGTCAACGTTTAGCGCGCCGCCGTTTGGCGTGCCGTTGCCTCCTGTCTCGTCGCGCGGCTTACCCATGAGCACGGGCTGGAACAATACCGCCGCTGCGAGCGTGCACATCAGCGATAGCGCTAACAATTTTCCCATGCTGGCGGTTCCAGGGTGGCTGGAAAACCACAGGCTGCCGAACGCGGTGGCGGTTGTGAGCGCGCTGAAAAACACCGCGCGCGTGAGGCTGGTCTGCAAAAGGTTCGTCTGCCCATCGCGCCAAGCCATGATGTAATAAATTTTGAATGCGACGCCGACGCCGAGCAGCAACGGCAGCGCGATGATATTGGCGAAATTGAGCGGCAGGCCGATCAAGACGCAGATTTCCAATGTCACGACGCCGGCCAACATCAGCGGAACGAGCGTCAGCAGGACATCGCCGATTCGGCGCAGCACGAGCCACAACAGGATCGCTATCGACAGCATCGCCCACAGACCGGCCTGGAGGAAGGCGCGCACGATCGTGTCGCCGGCGTCCAGAATCGAAATCGGCCCTTCAACCGCGTTCGGCTCAACCGCGAGCACGGCGCGCGCAAACTGACGCATTTCGTTGTTGTCGTTGGGGTTGCCCTTGGCCGCGGCTTCAACGCGCGCGCGGCCGTCCGGGGTCACCCAATCTTGCAAGAGCTCGGGCGGCAACGACTTCTGCGTCACCAGCTCCGCCTGCAACGACGCATGCAGGCCCGCGAAGACGGTTTTCAGCGGCTGGATAAACGCGTCCTCGCCCCTGGCGCGCAGCTGCGGTCCTCCCTGTGCGAGCGCGGTGAGCGCAGCGGCGAGCCGCTTGGCGGCGCCGGCGCCCGGTCCGTTCTGCTTGCCGGCGGCCTCGATGAGCCGGCTCGCCCCCTCATTCAGCGCGTCGACGTTATCCGCGTCACTCGGCGCCGGCTCCGCGTTCTTGGGGTCGAATGCGCCGGCGAGCTTTGCCGCCGCGCCATGAATGAGCGGCAGTTTCTCCTGCTGATCGCGCGGGACAAAGCTCGTCAACGTCATAACGCGCGCCACTTCCGGCACCTTCGACAACCGCGCGGCTATCGTGTCCGCGGCGACGAGCGATGGCGCCAACAGTTCGGCAGCATCACTGTTGGTGTTCGGATCTCGGCTCAGGTCGAGATAGGTCGCAATCGATTCCGAATTCGGGTCGCGCAGATTGATCGGGTTGAAATCGAAGCGCAGCCAGTAGAGCAGCGGCAGGCCGGCGACCACGATGATCGCCGTGCCAACGATGATCGGGATTCGCTGCCGTTCGAGAAAGCGGTCGAACGGCGCCAGAAAGGAAAAGCCGAGTTCGTCCGGCTCGCCCGGCGGGTTGAGCAGGCCGATCAGCGCCGGCAAGACGGTGATGCTGGTTATGAATGCGATCAGCATGCCGGCGCCGGCAATCAGTCCCAGTTCGGACACACCGCGGTAATCGGTCGGCAGGAACGACAGGAAGCCGGCGGCGGTCGCGCCGGCGGCAAGCGTCAACGGCGCACCGACATATTTGCCGGCATTGAGCACCGCCCCTTTGAGATCGTCGAGCTCGTGGCGCTCGGCGCGGTAGCGCACGCTATACTGGATGCCGAAGTCAACGCCGATGCCGACGAAAAGCACGGCAAAGTAGACAGAGATGAGATTGAGCGTCCCGACCATGAGCAAACCAAGCGCGGCGGTCAGCGCAAGGCCGATGAACAGGTTGACGAACACGGCGACGATCAATCGTCCGGAGCGCAATGCGAGCCACAATATGATCAGCACGATGATCACGGTGATAATGCCGTTGCGCAGCGCGCCTTCCTTGATGGTGGCGAATTCCTCGTCCGCCATGGCGACCGGGCCGGTGAGCCGCACCGTCGCCTGATATTTCGTGGCGATTTCCGCGGCCACCTGACGGATCGCGGCGGTCGCAGCATGGCCCGCTTCAATCGCCGAGTAATCGAGCACCGGCTTTACATCGATGAAGCCGCGCAGCTCGCTCGGCTTCGCGGGCCGGCCCGCGACCAGGACGCGCCAAGAAAAACTCGTTGGCTCGCCCTTGATCACTTTGTCCAAAGTGTCCGACACCGTATTGAATACGCGCGTGAAGTCGTCGAGCTTCAGGTGGCCCGAATTGATGCCGAGCAAGCCGTCTTCGAGCGCCGCGATAAGGCCGCGCAAGGTCGGGTCGGTCGCCATATCGTGGACCAACGGTTCGGCCTGGATTATCAACGCGGTGTTTCGCTTGAGATCGTCGACAGATTGGAACAGTAGACCGTTCTTGGCGAAGAATTCGCCGCCGCCGAGTTGCGTCACCGATTCAAAACGCTGCTTGTCCTTCGCGAGCACCTGCGCGAGTGCCGCCGTCGCCTCGCTTGCCAGCTCCGGTGTCGGCGCCTCAACGACGACGAAGATCCGTTTGAAGCGATGAAACGCATCTTCGAAGGCGAGTTCGCGCTGCCGCCAGCCAATGTCGTTAGACAGAAGCGCGTCGATGTCCGAGTTGATCGCGAAATGCCGCGCGGCATAGAACCCCGACATCACCGCCAACAACAGTCCGGCGACGACCACCTGCCACGCAAAGCGCGTGCAGAAATCGATTCCGCGGACAATGAGAGAAGTCAGCATGGCGTGGGAATCATCCGATCGCCCGAGCGCAGTTTATGGGAGCAATCGCGGCAGCGCACCGTGCGAAGTGCAGGCGGCAGGCTGGAGCGAAACGGCGCCGCCCTACCCGGCTGCTGCCGACACCGTTGGTTCGGCCGGCTTGGCGACCGCCGCATCGGCGGCCGCCGCGGGCTTTGCCAATTGGATATCGTGCAACATCTTCTCGACGTGGCGGGAAAACACGAACTGCGCCGGGCGCTGATGCTCGAGCGAGAGCTCGGGCGCCATGGGTCCCGCGGTGCGCACGCCGCGCAAGGCGGTCCACAGGGCGCTCAACGGATTGCTGATCGAGGCCTGCGCCGCGGTCGGCTCGTAGCCGCAATGCGCCATACAGTTGGCGCATTTTTCGTAGCGCCCGGTCCCGTAGGAATCCCAATCGGTGGTTTCCATCAGTTCCTTGAAGGTCTTGGCGTAGCCTTCGCCGAGCAGGTAGCAGGGTTTCTGCCAGCCAAACAAATTGCGGGTCGGCATTCCCCAGGGCGTGCAGTGGTATTCCCGGTTGCCGGCGAGGAAATCGAGGAACAGGCCGGAGTGCATCAAATTCCACTTTTTGCCTTTGCCGAGAGCAAAGACGCGGCGAAACAGTTCCTTGGTCTTGCGGCGGTTGAGGAAGTGCTCCTGGTCGGGCGCGCGTTCATAAGCGTAGCCGGGCGAAATCGAGACGCCGAGACCGAGTTCCTTGGTCTCGTCGAGGAAGGCGGCGATGTCCTCGGCGGCGTGACCGTCGAAAATCGTGGCGTTGACGTTGACGGTGAAGCCCCTGTCCTGCGCCGCCTTGATGGCGCGCACCGCCTTCTCGTAGACTCCCTTTTGCGACACCGATTTATCGTGGTGCTCTTCAAGTCCGTCGAGATGGACGGAAAAGAATAGATAGGGCGAAGGCTCGAACAAATGCAGCTTCTTCTCGAGCAACAGCGCGTTGGTGCAGAGCGAGACGAACTTTTTGCGCGCGACGATGCCTTTGACGATCTCACCGATCTCGCGATGGATGAGCGGCTCCCCGCCCGGTATGGCCACCATCGGTGCGCCGCACTCGTCGACCGCGTCGAGGCACTCTTTGACCGACAGGCGCTGATTGAGGATCGGGTCCGGGTAGTCGATCTTGCCGCAGCCGATGCAGGCCAGATTACAGCGGAACAACGGCTCCAGCATCAATACGAGCGGGTAGCGTTTGCGGCCCATGATCTTCTGCTTGAGAAGATAGGACGCGATACGAATTTCTTTGAAATAGGGAACTGTCATAATTCGTCGGTTTCTCGTTCGAACTGTCGCGCCCCGCGCAACTTGTGGAAGGCCATAAGGAGCCAGCTAGACGGTTGCCAATTCCGCTGGCAGCCGGAATTCGATCGTCTCCTCCCGGCCAGCTAAGACGGAAACTTCGACCGGACCAAGGCGCGCCAGCGCATCGATCACGCCCTCGACCAGAACCTCCGGCGCCGAGGCGCCCGCGGTAAGACCGACGGTCCGCACATTCTGTACCCATTCCGACCGCAATTCGCTGCTGTCGGCAATCAGATAGCTCGGGATACCGGTTTCCAAGCCGATCTCGCGCAGGCGGTTGGAATTCGAGCTGTTTTTCGCACCGACCACCAGAATGACGTCAACCTGCTTGCTCAACTCACGTACGGCCGCTTGGCGATTCTGGGTAGCGTAGCAAATATCCCTCATTTCGGGACCGACGATATCGCTGAAACGCTGTTTGAGCATCTCGATTATACCGCGGGTGTCGTCCACGCTTAGCGTGGTCTGGGTGATGTAGGCGACCGGAGAATCGGCGGGGATATCGAGCTTCTCCACGTCTTCTTCGGTCTGCACCAGCACGACGGGACCGGAGATTTGCCCGATCGTGCCCTCGACTTCTGGGTGACCGGCATGGCCGATCAGGATGAGGGTACGTCCCTGTGCGAGATAGCGCTTGCCTTGGTTGTGTACCTTGGTGACCAGCGGGCACGTGGCGTTGAGCACCGGAAGGCCGCGGCCGGCCGCCTCTTCCTCGACGCTTTTGGCGACCCCGTGCGCGCTGAAGATGGTCACCGCATCATCTGGTATTTCTGACACCGTCTCGACGAAGCGGGCGCCTTTGGCCTTAAGACCATCGACCACGTGTTTGTTGTGCACGATTTCGTGACGTACGTAGACCGGCGCGCCATACTTCTGCAACGCACGCTCGACAATCTCGATGGCCCGCACCACGCCTGCGCAAAAGCCGCGCGGCTGCGCCAGGATAATTTGCAACGGTAATTTCTGGCTCATCGGTGTCTCCGGCAAATCCGATCGGTCACGCAAGGCCGAGCTTGAGCGATTCCGCGCTAACGTCCCTACCGAGCGCCTCGAAGGCCTTGGCGACGATGCCGCGGGCATCGAGGCCGGCCTTGGCGTACATGGCGGCCGGCGTGTCCTGGTCGATGAAGATGTCGGGCAGCACCATGGCGCGCACCTTGCAGCCGGCATCGAGCGCGCCGTGGTCGGCAAGCGTCTGCAGCACATGCGAGCCGAAACCGCCGATGGCGCCTTCCTCGATGGTCAGCAGCACCTCGTGCTCGTGCGCCAGCCGCAGCAGCAAATCAGTGTCGAGCGGCTTGGCAAAGCGCGCGTCGGCAACGGTGGTCGAGAGACCGAGCGCGGCCAGCTCGTCGGCGGCCTTCAGGCACTCGCCAAGGCGCGCGCCATAGGAGAACAAGGCTACCTTATGGCCTTCCCTTAAGATGCGGCCCTTGCCGATCTCAAGGGGCTTGCCTTCCTCTGGCATCGGCACGCCGCGGCCCTCGCCGCGCGGATAGCGCAAGGCACTAGGCCGGTCGTCGATCGCCACTTGCGTTGCCACCATGTGCACCAGGTCGGCTTCATCCGCCGCCGCCATCAGCACGAAGCCCGGCAGGCAGCCGAGATAAGCAACGTCAAAGGCCCCGGCGTGCGTCGGCCCGTCGGCGCCCACCAGGCCCGCGCGGTCGAGCGCAAAGCGCACCGGCAGCCGCTGGATCGCGATATCGTGCACCACCTGGTCATAGGCGCGCTGCAGGAAGGTCGAATAGATCGCCGCGAATGGCCTGAAGCCCTCGGTCGCCAGCCCCCCGCAGAAGGTCACCGCGTGCTGCTCGGCAATGCCGACGTCGAAGCAGCGGTTGGGGAACTCCTTCTCGAACAGATCGAGCCCGGTGCCCGACGGCATCGCCGCGGTGACCGCGACGATCTTGTCATCCTTGCGCGCTTCCTTGATCAGGCTCTCGCCGAACACTTTGGTGTATTGCGGCGGTCCGCCCTTGGACTTGGCCTGCACCCCGGTCACCACGTCGAACTTGACCACCCCGTGGTACTTGTCGGCCGAGGTCTCGGCCGGGGCATAGCCCTTGCCCTTCTGCGTCACCACGTGCACCAAAATCGGTCCGATCTCGGCGTCGCGCACGTTGCGCAGCACGGGCAAGAGATGATCGAGATTATGCCCGTCGATCGGTCCGACATAGTAGAAGCCGAGTTCCTCGAACAGCGTGCCGCCGGTCACGTAAGTGCGCGCGTGCTCGACCGCCCGCGTGATCGCCCGGTCGAGCGCCTTGGGCAGATGGCGGGTCAACTGTTTGCCGACGTCGCGCAGCTTCAGATACATGTGGCCGGAGCCGAGCCGCGCGAGATAGGCCGACATGGCGCCGACCGGCGGCGCAATTGACATGTCGTTGTCGTTCAGAATCACGATCAGCCGCTCGTTGCGCGCGCCGGCATTGTTCATCGCCTCATAAGCCATGCCGGCCGACATGGCGCCGTCGCCGATCACGCAGATGACGTTGTTCTTCTTGCCGGCCAGATCGCGCGCCACCGCCATGCCCAGACCTGCCGAGATCGAGGTCGAGGAATGCGCCGCCCCGAACGGGTCGTATTCGCTCTCCGCCCGCTTGGTGAAGCCCGACAGTCCGCCGCCCTGCCGTAACGTGCGAATGCGGTCGCGCCGCCCGGTCAAAATCTTGTGTGGATAGGCCTGATGCCCCACATCCCAGATCAGCCGGTCGGCCGGCGTGTCGAACACGTGATGCAGCGCGACCGTCAGTTCCACCACGCCCAGCCCCGCCCCCAAATGCCCGCCGGTCGAGGCCACCGCGTTGATCGTCTCATAACGCAACTCGTCCGCCAGTTCGCGCAGCTGCTCCGCCGATAGGTTCTTTAGATCGCGCGGTTCTTTAATCGAATCCAACATGTCGCTTCCAGTCTGCGTTGTGAGGGGCAATTTAGCTCATGAATCCTTGGAGCTAGCTAGGCAGTCATGTGAACAATAATTAAGGCAAGAATTATACCAATGACATATTTCGACCTCCCGGTAGAACTCACGTAACTGCCAGATAAAAACGTAGTTTTCTACGTAAATCGGCAGCCATTTAATCCATAGCGCATCACGAATCCAGGTATCCAACCTCGCGAAACCAGCGTACGGCGTCGTCAATCCCCTCCGTATAAAGCCTTGAACGATATCCCAGTTCCCGCTCGGCTTTGGTTGAGGCAAAGAACATCCGGTATTTTGCCATGTGGACCCCATCCCGGGTTGCAAAGGGCTCGCGTCCCGTGACGTTGGCAATGGCTTCGGCGGCATAGGCAAACGGAATGACTGCCTGCCAAGGCAGCCGCACCCGCGCAGCGCGACGCCCGACCCGGCCGGCGATATCGCGCAGCATCTGGGAAAACAGGACGTCTTGCCCGCCGAGAATGTAGCGCTCGCCGATCTTGCCGTGACGCAACGCCGCGAGATGGCCGCTCGCCACGTCATCGACGTGCACGAGATTGAGCCCGGTGTCGATGAATGCCGGAATGCGGCCCTTGGCGGCTTCGATGATGATCCTGCCGGTCGGCGTGGGACGCACATCGCGCGGGCCGATCGGAGTCGAGGGATTGACGATGACGGCGGGAAGACCGCGTTCCGCCACCATCGTCTCGACCAGCCGTTCGGCCGCGATCTTGCTGCGCTTGTAGGCGCCGATGCCTTGCTCCTCGCGCAGCAGCGTCGTCTCGTCCGCCGCCATCCCGTCGGATCGCACCGCGATAGTCGCCACGCTGCTGGTGTAGATCACGCGCTCGACGCCCGCCCGCATCGCCTCCTCCATGAGGTTGCGGGTTCCTTCGACGTTAGACGCAAAGATCTCGCCCGGATCGCGTGCCCAGAGGCGGTAATCCGCCGCCACGTGAAAAACGTAGCGCATACCGGCAATTGGGCGCTCGATGGATTTCCTGTCGCGCAGGTCACCCTCAAAAAAATCCAGGTCCAACCCGGCAAGGTGGGATCGCGGGCTTTTGCGACGAACCAGCGCCCGGACCGAGAAGCCGGCCTCGATCAGCTTGCGGGCGACGGCCGAGCCGACAAATCCACTTGCTCCGGTGACGAGAATCTTTTCCTTATTGCTCATAGGGGTTGCCGCAGCCGACCTGCCAAGTTCGGTCGTCTAGTCGAGTTACGGGCAAAGGGAAAGCTTCATCCAACCGCGGGATACCATTCGGGGCCGCATCCTTTCGATATTTCGCGCAGCTAAAGGCGGGTGGATCGTCAGCTCTCTCGGGGTGCAAACTTTGCGTAAAAAAATATCGATGTCCCTATCGCGGCATGGAATTTGCTTTATTAGAGTGGGTTTCGGGGGTGCCAATGGCGGGAATCGGATTAAACGACAGCTCGGCCTCCCCATCGCCGGAGGCCCGATTGAAGTCTTGCTCCGTTCCTGCCCCCGGCGGCGATATTGCCGGGCATGTCGAGCCGGCTTGTTCGGATGCGGAGAGCGCACCGGCGGATCGCTTCGTCATCGCCCTCGTAGGGTTAGCTTTCGAAGCCCGCATTGCGTCCGGTCCGGGCGTGGTCGTTATCTGCCGCAACACCGAAAGCGAGGTTGCCGCCTCGCTCAACCAAGCCCTAAAAAGGGGCTGCCGTAGCATAATCAGTTTTGGGGTAGCGGGCGGGCTGGCTCCGCATTTGCGCCCGGGAAACTGGGTCGTTGCTTCTGCAATCATCGATACGCAGCACACTCGTCCGACCGATCCCGATTGGTCGGAGAAGATCCTCACAATGATCCCAGGCGCCGAACACAAGCCGATCACCGGCGTCGACTACGCCGTCGCCGCCCCCGATGCCAAACGGCGGATGCATGCCGAGACCGGTGCGGCGACCGTCGATATGGAGTCGCATCTGGTGGCCAGGCTCGCATCGGCCCATGGCTTGAGTTTTGCGGCGGTCCGCGTCGTCATCGATCCGGCGCATCGCGCTGTGCCGGAAGCGGCACTGGCCGGCATGCGCCCCGACGGCGGCACCAGCATTACCGCGGTCATGCGCGAACTGATCGCCGGGCCCTCGCAATTGTCCGGCGTGCTTCGCCTTGCCTATGATGGTTATGCGGCGCGCCGTGCCCTGCGCCGCGCCCGCCGGCTGCTCGGGCCGAATTTTGGCCTGCTCGGTCTCGGCGAGGCCTGATCCGAGCGGAAATAGCCCCTTTCGGAACCCTCCCCGCGCATCGGCTTTGACGGCGTTGACGCGCCGCCGAAGGATGGCGATATATTCCCCATGCGGCCGTCAAGGGGCCCGCACGAAAGGCCTTTTCATGAGCGCCGCAACACAAGAACGTCACAAATCGGTTGCCGTGAACGTCGGCGGCGTGACCGTGGGCGGCGGGGCTCCCATTGTCGTCCAGTCGATGACCAACACCGACACCGCCGACGTCGAGGGCACCGCGCGCCAGGTGGCTGCGCTCGCGCGCGCCGGCTCGGAGCTCGTGCGTATTACTGTTGACCGGGACGAAGCCGCCGCCGCAGTACCGCGCATCAAGGAGCGGCTCGCCAAGATGGGCGTCAACGTTCCGATCGTCGGCGACTTCCACTACATCGGCCATAAGCTGCTTGCCGATCATCCGGGCTGCGCCGAGGCGCTCGACAAATACCGGATCAATCCGGGCAATGTCGGCTTCAAGGACAAGAAGGACCGCCAGTTCTCCGCCATCATTGAAATGGCGATCAAGCACGATAAGCCGGTGCGCATCGGCGCCAATTGGGGCTCGCTGGATCAGGAGCTGCTCACGCAGCTGATGGATGAAAACGCTAAATCGTCAAAACCGCGCGACGCGCGCGCGGTGATGCACGAAGCCATGGTGCAGTCGGCGACGCTATCGGCTAAACGCGCCGAGGAACTCGGCCTGCCGAAGAACCGCATTATCCTGTCGGCGAAAGTCTCGGCCGTGCAAGACCTGATCGCGGTCTATACGGAGCTTGCGCGGCGGTCCGACTATGCGTTGCATCTCGGACTGACCGAAGCCGGTATGGGCTCGAAGGGTATCGTCGCGTCGAGTGCCGCGATGGGCGTGCTGCTGCAACAGGGCATAGGCGACACCGTCCGCATCTCGCTCACACCGGAGCCGAATGGCGACCGCACGCTCGAGGTGCAAGTGGCGCAGGAACTGCTGCAAACCATGGGACTGCGCACCTTCGTTCCGCTGGTCGCCGCCTGCCCCGGCTGCGGCCGGACGACCTCTACCACGTTTCAGGAGCTCGCGGCCGACATTCAGAGCTTCATCCGCGACTCGATGCCGGGATGGAAGACGCGCTATCCGGGCGTGGAGACGCTCACGGTCGCGGTGATGGGCTGCATCGTCAACGGCCCAGGCGAGAGCAAGCACGCCGACATCGGCATCTCGCTGCCCGGTACCGGCGAGCAGCCGACCGCGCCGGTTTTCATCGACGGCAAGAAGGCCGCCACGCTGCGCGGGGCGGCACTCACGACCGATTTCAAGAAATTGGTGACGGATTACATCGAGCGGCGGTTCGGGCATGCCGGGCAAAGCGCGGACGGCGGCAAAGCTCTGCAGCTAGATGATACCGCGCCGGTGCAGTAAGCTCACATCGACTGGTCTAAATAATCCTCCAGATTATCGCCGCAGGGGCTGAAAAGCCGGAGTCTATGGGTCTGCCTTCGCGCAATTCGACACGGAGCAAGTCGGTCAAACGCGAGTTTGCGCGGATGGCCGATCCAACCGACCGTTTCAAACAATCGCTCGAACAGGTCGCAGCCGACACCGAAGAACTGTTGGATCGATTGCTGGCACCGAAAACGGCCGCCGGCGAGCTAGCGCGCCCCGCCCGCCTGCTTGATGCCATGCGCTACGCCAGCCTCGGCGGCGGCAAGCGGATCCGTCCTTTTCTGGTCGTCGAAACCGCGAAACTGTTCGGCGTGCCGCGACGGCAGGCCCTGATGGTCGCCGCCGCGCTTGAGTGTGTGCATTGCTATTCGCTCGTTCATGACGACCTTCCGGCAATGGACGACGACGCGCTTCGCCGCGGCAGACCGACCGCTCATAAAGCCTTCGATGAAGCAACCGCAATCCTGGCCGGCGACGGTCTTTTGACATTCGCCTTCGACATCCTCTCGCGCCCGCAAACCCACACCAAACCCGCCATCAGAATTCAACTGGTTTCGGCGCTTGCGCGCGCCGCCGGCATCGGCGGAATGGCCGGCGGGCAAATGCTTGATCTTGCGGCCGAAGGCCGATTTGCCAACGGCTCGGGACGCAAACTCGACGTCGGCGACGTGAAAATGCTGCAGGCAATGAAGACCGGCGCGCTGCTGAAGTTCGCCTGTTCGAGCGGCGCCGTCCTCGGCGAAGCCCCCGGCAAGGCACGGGCGGCACTCGATCGTTTCGGTTCGGCGGTCGGCGAGGCTTTTCAAGTCGCCGATGACTTGCTCGATATCGAGGGCGACGCGGCGACCGTCGGCAAGGCGACCGGAAAGGACGCGGCCGCCCACAAAGCGACATTCCTGAGCCTGCTGGGAATTGAGGGGGCGCGGGACCGGCTCAAGACGCTTATCGCCGAGGCTGAAAATGCGATCGCGCCCTTCGGCAAAGGCGGCATGATTTTAAAAGCTGCCGCGCATTTCATTGCAAATCGCCGCAGTTGAATACCTGCCCTATTTAGCGCCTGGCGCCACGGCTACTATACTTGCTCCCATGCTCATGCGATTGTCGTATTGTGCAGATATGCACGGTGACCGCCCATGTTAGCTCAGCATTTCATTCCGGTACGGCCGCAGCTTAAATCTCCATAGAGTGCACCCGTGGCAAGCTCTGAGACGCCGGAACCCGAATTGACGGAAACGCCGCGCGCGATCGTGCCGCGAAATCTGGCGCTCGGAATCGAACGTATTGGGTTCATTCCGCTGTCGCACCGGCTCATATCGGTTCTCGTCTTTGTCGCGCTCTGCGCCTTGGCCGCGGTCGGATTTGCGCGTTTGAAGGTCGACGACTCGCTCAGTCAGTTGTTCCGGTCCGATACCGCGGAATTTAAAACCTACGAAGACGTCACACAAAATTTTCCGGCCACCGAATTCGACGTTCTGATCGTGGTGGAAGGCTCTAAGCTGCTCGATCGGCCTTCGATCCAAAAGCTGCGCGATCTTGTGATCGACCTGCAGCTCATCGACGGCACGCGCGGCGTGATCTCGTTATTTTCGGCGCGGCAGCCGCCCGAAAACGGGCAAATTCCGGCTCCCCTGTTCCCCAATCCTTTGCCGGAAGGCGCGGAATACCAGGCTCTCGTCCAACGGGTGATGTCGAACGAAATCATTCGCGGCAAATTGCTGTCTGAGGACGGCAAGCTCGCCCTGATCGTGCTCGCGCTCGACCCGTCGGCAGCCCGGGATAAGCTTTCCAGCGTGATCGGCGACGTCCGCGAAGCCGTGAACGAGCATCTGGCGGATACCGGCTTGAACGGCGAGTTGTCTGGCGTCCCGGTGATGCAACTGGAGACCCGCAACGCAATCGAGCGCGATCGGCTGGTCTATAACGCGCTTGGCTTTATCGCCGGCTGCCTGATCGCCGTCCTGTTCTTCCGCCGCGTGTCTTTTATGATCATCGCCGCCGCGCCGCCGCTCGCCGCCATTCTGCTAGCGTTGGGCGCGCTCGGCTGGCTCGACTTCCGCCTGAACATTTTTTTGAACGTGATGACGCCGCTCATCATGGTCATCAGTTTTTCCGACAGCATGCAGCTCACCTTTGCGGCGCGTGACCGGCTGATCGCGGGCGACGACAAATTTACCGCCTTTCGCAACGCCCTGCTGATCGCCGGGCCGGCTTGCGTACTCACCCATGCCACCGCCGGTATTTCGTTCATTGCCCTGCAGTTCTCGAAATCCGACCTGATCCGGACATTCGGTGAGGCCGGGCTTATTGCCACGCTCATCGCCATGGTGGCGGTGGTGACGATGGTGCCGTTGCTTGGGGTCTTGCTCATCCGCAATGAGGCGGGCTTTCGATCGAGCGTGCGGGGCATGGACAAGGCGCTCGACGTTTTGCGCCGGTTTTGCGGATGGATAGCCCTTCGCATGGTCGCGCATCCGGGTCTTTACACACTGGCAGGCCTGCTTGTCGTTGTCGCCCTTTCACTCGGCTATCTGCAGCTTCAGCCGCACTACCGGCTGGCCGATCAGGTGCCCGACCGCGAGCAGGCCGTCGCGGCCAGCCAGCGGCTCGACGTGAAACTGACCGGCGCCAATCCGATTGACGTACTGATCGATTTTCCAAAAGGAAAATCTCTCTACGACCCGGAGTCGCTCGCCGTCATCGCCGACGTGCATTCGACGCTCGAACATCAGTCGGGCGTGGGCAATGTCTGGTCGTTGGAAACGCTGCGGCGATGGCTGGCGGAAAAGGCGGGCAAGTCGGACGTCGCCACGCTTAAGGAATATGTCGACTTGCTGCCGCCCTACCTCACGCGGCGGTTCATTTCCGCCAAACAAGACTCCGTCATCGTCAATGGCCGCGTTCCCGATGCCGACGCCAGCAAACTTCTGCCCATCGTCGATGCTCTCGACAAGAAACTTGACGCCCTGAACGCTAAATATCCCGGTTATAAGATCGCGGTCACCGGCCTGTCCGTGATCGCCGCGCGCAACAGCGCGATTATGATCGATAAGCTGAGCCGCGGACTGACCGTGGAGATCATCTTCGTTGCGGCCTTCATCGGCTTGGCGTTTCGATCTTTCATCGTCATGCTGACCAGCATCTTGCCGGGACTATTCCCGATCGTTTTGGCGGGCAGCCTGCTATGGCTGACCGGCCTCGGCTTGCAGTTTGCGAGCGTGATCGCCCTGACGGTCTCATTCGGTTTGGGCTTGAGCGCGACCATTCATTTCCTCAATCGGTTGCAAATCGAGGATATCGCGCCGGATCCCGCGGTGGGCGTCGAGCGCGCGACCATTTTGGTCGGGCCCCCATTGATCCTGACGTCGGCCGTGCTGGCGTGCGGGCTGGCAATGACGGTCTTTTCCAGCCTCCCCTCGCTCCGCTTGTTCGGCTGGCTGAGCGCGTTTGCGATGATCTCGGCGCTGACCGCCGATTTGCTGATCTTGCGGCCGACGGCCACGTTCCTCAGCAAGATTGCGCGCCGCATCGCCATGCGGTCGTCACGCCGGTCGCCGGCCGAATAGATTTGGGGAGCGAAGCGCCGGCGGCCTAACGGTGGCGGTGCAGAGAGATTGTCGCACCTTTGATGCTGGAATTCGGGTCGACCGTTCTTATCAGAACGGATTGCCGGGCGCCGTGCGTCGCCAAGGTTAAATTGGCGGTGAAGCCGATGCTTTCGGCACGAACGTGGATACGATCGCCTTCGGCCGTGCCGGAGATTGTTCCGCCGACGCCGTGAGCGGATTCGCTCCACGTCCCGCTGACGGCACGGCCGGCCAAGGTCGCGCTGCTGAAGAGATTGAAATTGAAACTGTCGCTGGCGCAACGAATATTGATCTGCAGATTGCTTTGCGCCGCCAGCACATCATACGCGGCCCGGCACCTGATCGGCTCGCGCGTGCCGTTCGACAAGTCGATGGTACCACCCCCGGCCCAACTGCCCGCCAATCGCTCGAAAGCGCCCAAGCCGCGCTGCGCATAACCGCTGCCGGAGCTAATGAGCAATGCCGCAAGGACGAAGATGATGCGTCGCGTCAAATTGGCCCGATTCATCTTGGTCCCCCCTTCGCGAGGCGGCGCCGCCTCACCTTCGTATCCCTTCACTTTCACCGGTTTTGCTATCGCGGGCAAGGGGCCGCCGCTTGTTAGCGGCCAAGATCGAAGCGCACCGGCGCTTCGTTTTTCCAGCAAGATTTATCGGGAAATGGTGGGCGCACCAGGGCTCGAACCTGGGACCCGCTGATTAAGAGTCAGCTGATAATTCAATATTGCCAACGCTCATTCCGACAAATTCTCGGTACGTACCCGTATTGAACGGAAACGGAAATTTCATTTTGTCGGAATGGCGATACAGATCGCCAGGCGCCGCGGGATGAAGAAGGCGATCATGGCCTTGGCCCGCCGGCTCGCTGTGATTGACCTGACGGATTTTTTGAACCAGCGGGATAGAGATTACTGCATTGGCACGATCTCATCTAGGTGGTGAGCCAAGGGTGCGGATGTCTGGGGTGCCGGCGGCCTGTAGTTAAGCGCCGAGTGCGGTCTGATCGTGTTGTAGTGCTTGCGCCATCGCTCGATGACGATCTGGGCCTCCTTCAGGCTGTAGAAGATTTCGCCGTTCAGCAGTTCATCGCGTAATTCTGTTCCGAAATGCCGGCCTCGCGGCAAGCAATCTGGGTCGAATTGCCTTGACCCATCGACACTTCAATCTGGCGAAGCAGCGTCACGATCTGCTCAGCGCTGAACCTCTTCTTCGGCATGACCCAAGCTCCTTTCCAAGACAGTTTCTCTCAAACCGCCTGGTACAAAAAGACCCGGTCAAGTCGCTGCGGCAATGGTTTTTGATGCCGGTTTCAGGCACTATCAAATTCCTCGGCTGACCCGATAGGATGCCGTCTTCTTAGCTTGGGCCCCACATGAAGCGGCGCGATTTCATTACGCTTCTCGGCGGTGCGGCGACGTGGCCGCTTGCGGCGCGCGCACAGGAGGCGGGGCGGACCTATCGCCTCGGTATGCTATTTCCTGGGCGGGAAGTCACAGCCATAGCGGCATTTTCAGATCAATTGCGGCAGCGGGGCTTTATTGAAGACCAAAATCTTGCGATCGAGTACCGAGCGTGGGGGTCGCATCTTGATCTGATTTCCGATTACATGACGGAGCTGTTGAAAAGCCACCCCGATGTCATTGCGGCCGGCGGACCCCAAGCGGTTCGCGCAGCGCAGCAGGCAACGAAAACAATCCCCATCCTCGCAATCACAGACGATATGGTCGGCGAGGGATTGGTGAGCTCGATGGCGCGGCCAAACGGCAATACAACAGGGGTCAGCATTCTGGCGACCGAGCTTGACGGGAAACGGCAAGAAATTTTGATCGAAGCAATTCCGGGGCTGCGCCGAATGGCGAACCTTGCTGACTTCAATTCGACAGCGGTTGAGCAGCTTAAGGAGCTGCAGAATGCAGCACGTGCTAGCAACACGGAGCTTTCAATTCATCGGATTGCCAAAGGCGAGGAAATACCAGCGGCAATTGAGGCAGCGAAGTCTTCAGGCGACACAGCAATCAACGTCTTGGCGTCGCCGATGCTCTATTCAAATCGTCAGATCATTTTTCAGCGGGTCGCAGCCCTTCACCTGCCAGCCATCTACCAGTTTGCGGAAATGGCCGAGGAAGGGGGCCTTTTGGCCTATGGGCCACGCTTCACGCAGATTATGCGTGATATTTATGCCCGTCAGCTTGTGCAGCTCTTCCGCGGTGCCAAGGTTACCGATATCCCGGTAGAGCAGCCGACTAAATTCGAGCTAGTGATCAATCTCAGGACCGCGAAGGCACTCAGCCTGAACATCACGGAATCATTCCTGCAACGCGCAGACAAGGTGATCGAATAGACATGCCGTTTTCTGCAATGCGTCGGTCGCTAATGGCACATCGCGTCATTCGCGGCGCTGCACCATCTCTGGTCCCTATTGGGGGCATCGCGGACATTGAGCCGAACAGACGCTGGATCGCTCGGCCCCGATTGACCCGAAGCAGACATCGCGCAGAGGTAGAGCATGCCCCGTCATGGCGACGTCTGCGTTTTAGGAGCGTTTCGTACCAGTGGCATAAATCGCATTCGTTTCAAGGCGATCAATCTTGTTCTCCGTGAGCCAAGCAACATTGTCCGCCTTGACGCGCGCCGCAATCTGCGGACCCATTTGGTCAATCGTCCAGCGTAGCCCCGACCCGAGTGCGATGGTCCACCAATCGTCCGCCGAGCGCAGCGACTGAAAACTGTCTTCCGGTATGACCTCGGCGTCGGTGACGCCTCCGTCCTGGAGCAGCCGGCGGACTGAAACGACATCTGTAATTCGATCCCAGGGATTGAACGCAGTAACCAGATCCGGGCATTCCTTGCGTAACGCACCGAGCCACCGAGAATAGGCCGGTTCGAAAATCCGAGGGCCCCATGTCGTCACCGCGAGCATTCCGCCGGGCCGCACCGTGCGCCACAGCTCGCGCACGAGGCCTTCCATATCGGGAACAAAGAAAATCGAGAAAACGCTGACAACCGCGTCAAAGCTAGCGTCCGGATATTCGAGCGCCGTCATGTCGGCAATTCGAAACTCGACATTCGCGAGTTCATCCGCACGCGCCTTTGCGCGCGCTCGCTCAAGCAAGCGTGAAGACAAATCGATGCCCACGACAAATCCGGCCTTTCCGACGGCGTGTGCGGCCGGTAACGCCGAAGCCCCTGTTCCGCAACCCACGTCGAGGACTTTCGCACCCGCCGGCAGCCGCAGATTGGTTACGGTCCGCTTCCCAATTCGGTGCCAAAAGCCGAGTGGCTCATCGTCAAAGTGGTCAGCCGCGGCATCATAGGTCGCGGCGGCCTTCTCCTTTGCTTTCTTCAAAGGGTCTTCCACGCGACCTGGCTCCCAGCGAAGGTCCAGAGCTATCTTAGTATAGACCTCCAATGCGACGGATTGAATGTCTGCTTTTGGCACTTAGCGGACAATCGCTGCGTCGCAATAGTTTGTCCGCTTTCGGACCATAGCGGACAAAAACGGGTTTGAGCCTATCTACGGTTTGTCCGCTAATGACCCGAAGCGGACATTGGCTGTGCATTGCGGCAAAGGTTTTTGACCCGCTAAGATACCGTCGCCATAGCTTTGGGGTGCGGATATGCAACGGCGCGAGTTCATCACGTTCTTAGGCGGCGCGGCGGTCTCGTGGCCGCTCGCGGCGCGCGCACAGCAGCCGGCGATGCCGGTGATTGGGCTCCTGAGTAGCGCGTCGCCCGGCGGATTTTGGATACAGCGTGTAAAGGCGTTTTATCAAGGCCTGAATGAGGCTGGGTTTATTGAGGACCGCAACGTGGCGATCGAAGCTCGCTGGGCCGACGAGCAGTACGATCGACTGCCGGCCATGGCGGCCGATCTGGTCCAGCACAAAGTGGCTGTGATTGCTGCCCTCACAACCGTAGCAGCAAATGCGGCAAAGGCGGCGACGGCGACGATCCCCGTTGTCTTCACTATCATCGCCGATCCCGTGGAGATAGGGCTTGTCGCCAGTCTGAACCGTCCGGGTGGCAATGTGACAGGCGCGACCATGTTGAGCGTGGAGGTTGGACCGAAGCGGTTGGAACTGCTGCACGACGTGGTGCCTAAGGCCACCGTCATGGCTCTGCTCGTGAACCCGAACAACCCCAATGCCGAGACCCAGTCAAAAAGCACGCAAGCGGCGGCCCGCACGCTCGGGCTGCAACTTCATGTCCTGAATGCGAGCACCGAACACGATTTCGATGTGGTTTTTGCGAAGTTGCACGAACTGCGAGCAGGCGCGCTGGTGATCGTCCAAGACACACTTTTCAACACCCAAAGCGGACAGCTTGCCGCACTGTCGCTCCGCTACTCGATGCCGGCGATCTACGTGAGCCGGGGGTTCGTCGCGGCCGGAGGCCTAATGAGCTACGGAGCCAACGAAAGCGAAGTGTATCGTCAAGCTGGCATTTACGCCGGACGGATCCTCAAGGGCGAGAAGCCTGCCGACCTGCCAGTGGTGCAGCCCACCAAGTTCGAGCTGGTAATCAACCTCAAGACCGCCAGAGCACTCGACCTCCAAATTCATCCGCAACTGCTCGCAAGTGCCGACGAGGTGATCGAATAGCCATTCTGTATGCTGCGGTGCGTTGTCCGCTCTTGGCACTTAGCGGACAAACTGACCTCGCCCCCCGAATGTCCGCTATTGGGGGTATAGCGGACATCCGGTCGATTTTGCCCAGGGACGGTTTGTCCGCTTATGATGCTGTGGACGGCGCCCACTCTACGGCATCGATGTGCCAAAGGGTGGTTGCGTGAAGCAAACCACATTGAGGGGAGCCGTCCATGGGCGAGGTTAGCACGATTGGTCTTGATATTGCGAAATCTGTCTTCCAGGTGCATGGGATCGATGGCGCGGGCGCGGTGGTGATCCGCAAGCGTGTCAGTCGCGCAAAGGTGTTGGAGTTCTTCGGTGAATTGCGGCCATGCTTGGTCGGGATCGAAGCCTGTCCGTCGGCCCATCATTGGAGCCGCGAGCTGCAGGGGCTCGGCCACACCGTGAAGCTGATGCCACCGAGTTATGTGAAGGCCTATCTCAAGCGCAGTAAGAATGACGCGAACGATGCTGCAGCAATCTGCGAGGCGGTCACGCGGCCATCGATGCGGTTTGTCCCGATCAAGACGAAACAGCAGCAGACTGCCTTGATGCTGCACCGGACCCGGCAATTGCTGGTGCGTCAGCGCACGATGCTGAGCAATGCCCTACGCGGGCATCTGGCGGAACTTGGCATCGTGTCGGCCAAGGGCCGTAACGGAACGGGAGAGTTGCTGAGGATCATCGCGGATGGCGCGGATCGTCGGGTTCCCGCAGCCATTCGCGGCATTCTCGATGTGTTGGCACGGCAGTACGGTGCGATTGGAACCGAGATCGGATCCATCGACAAGAGCATCCTGGCCTTGCACCGCGCGTGCGAAGCGAGCCGACGGCTGGCAGAGATTCCAGGCATCGGCCCGATTGGCGCCACTGCCCTGGTCGCCGAGATCGGCGATTGGAAGACATTCTCGTCGGGGCGCAGCCTGGCCGCCTGGATCGGGTTGGTGCCAAAGCAGCATACGACCGGCGGCAAGGACAAGCTCGGCAGCATCACCAAGCAGGGCAATCGATACTTGCGATGGCTGCTGGTCGTCGGCGCAATGGCCGTCATTCGCTACGCGCGCAAGCACGGCACCGAGAGGAGGCCGTGGCTGGCACGATTAATGGAGCGCCGACCCACAAAGGTGGCAGCCGTCGCGCTGGCCAACAAGATTGCGCGAATGGCCTGGGCCATCATGGTCCGCGGCGAGAGATATAAGGAGCCGAAGCTGTTGCTGGCGGCATGAAGAACGCCAGCGGACAGATCGGCCAAACGAATTGGTGAGGGCAAACGATGTAATGCAGACAAGGTCGATCGATGGATCGGGAGAACCCGTATGGGTCATAGCACCTTCGAGTGCGGGCTTACGATTGGGACCCGATCCGCGAAAAGCATTATGGCCAGCGGCCATGCACGCCGCACAAACAGGCCGGACACGTGACCGCACCCGACCAATGCTGCAGAAACGTCAGAAAGCTCTTGCCAAGGCGCCGTCCACACGTGACCCATCAGCGACATTGGCTGTGCGCTGCGGCAATAGTTTTGATGTCGGTTTCAGCCCCTATCAAAGTACTCGTTTGAGCCGATAAGATGGTGTCTCCTGAGCGCGGGGGCGGACATGCAACGGCGCGAGTTCATTACCCTACTAGGCGGTGTGGCTGTCGCATGGCCGCTGACCGCGCGAGCGCAGCAGCCAGCGATGCCGGTGATTGGATTTCTCCATGCCAGATCGCCGGAAGTCAGCGCGCCTCAGGTTGGCGCGTTCCGCCGTGGGCTAGCCGAACGCGGCTACGTCGAAGGCCAAAACGTGACCGTAGAATACCGGTGGGGGCGCGGGCAATACAGCCAGTTGCCGGCGATGGCCGCGGAGTTAGTCCGGCGGCCGGTGACCGTGCTCGTGGCCGGTGCCGAACCGGCAGTGCTTGCAGCCAAAGCTGCAACATCGAGCATTCCGATCGTATTCTCCGTAGGTTCTGATCCGGTCAAGCTTGGACTCGTGGCTAGCTACAACCGGCCGGGCGGAAACGTCACCGGGATAAATATTTTGACTACCACGTTGGAAGCCAAGCGACTCGGGCTATTGCATGAGTTAGTCCCGCAGGCGGCAACGATCGGAGTTCTCCTGAACCCGAAAAGTCCAGCGTATGAGAACCAGCTAAAAGAAGTGCACGAGGCGGTGCTGGCCCTTGGTCTGCAGGTACACGTCTTGCGCGCCAGCACTGATCCCGAGGTTGAGGCGGCATTCGAAACGGTTGCGCAACAGCGCATCCCCGCGCTCATTCTGGTCGCCGATCCGTTCTTCGACACGCGCCGCGAAAAGCTTGTGGCGCTGGCGGCGGGCCATGCGGTGCCGGTGATGTATCAATTTCGCGAATTTACTGTGGCTGGAGGCCTCATGAGCTATGGTATCGATCTGCCCGACGCATATCGCCAAGTCGGCGTTTACGTCGGCCGCATTCTTAAAGGCGAGAAGCCAGCTGATCTGCCGATTTTACAGCCGACCAAATTCGAATTTGTAATCAACCTCAAGACTGCGAAGGCGCTCGGCCTCACCGTGCCACTGCATCTTCAGCAGATTGCTGATGAGGTGATCGAGTAATGAGGCTGATTGCTGCGGTGCGTTTGTCCGTTCATGGCACATCGCGGACAAACCAGCCGTGCCTGGTTTTTGTCGCCTATTGGGGTAACAGCCGACAAAAGGCGGTTTTTGGCCAGTGACGGTTTGTCCGCTTATGACCCAACAGCGACATTGGCTGTGCAATGCGGTAATGGTTTTGATGCCGGTTTCAGCCCCTATCGAAGTACTCGTTTGAGCCGCTAAGATGCCGTCTCTTGAGCTTTGGAGCGGGCATGAGGCGGCGCGAGTTTATAACGCTTTTCGGTGGCGCTGCCCTCGCGTGGCCGTTTGCCGCGCACGGACAGCAGGGCGAGCGTGTGCGCCGCATCGGCGTACTAAACCCCGCATCAGCGGACGACCCGGTATGGGAGGCCCGTATCGGGGCCTTCCAGCAAGAGCTGGCGCTGTTGGGTTGGAGCATCGGCCGCAACGTGCGCATCGACATCCGCTGGGCGACGACCAATGCCGCCGAGATTCGCAAACAGACGGCGGAATTAGTCGCGCTCGCGCCCGACGTCATCCTGACCGCGGGCAACTCGACCTTGCCGTCGTTATTGCAGGCGACCCCCACCGTGCCAATTGTGTTCGCGGTTTCCACCGATCCGGTCGGTGCCGGCTGGGTAAACAGCCTGGCGCGGCCGGGCGGCAACATCACCGGTTTCATGGTTTTCGAATTCGGCATGGGCGGGAAATTTCTGGAGCTGCTCAAAGAGATCGCGCCCGGTGTGACGCGTGTGGCGGTCCTTCGAGATACCACCCTGGCCTCTGGAGCCGCCCAGTTCGGTGTCATTCAGGCCGCGGCGCTGTCGCTCAGGATGGATGTGAGCCCGGTGAATATGCCCAACGCCAGTGAGATCGAGCAGTCTGTCAAGACTTTTGCGCGCGCTCCGAATGGCGGTCTGATCCTGACGGCGAGTGCTGCGGCGATACGTCATCGCGATCTGATCATCTCGCTAGCGGCCCGGCACAAGCTCCCGGCGGTCTACTGGGAACGCTTCTTCGTTGCTGCCGGCGGCCTGGTCTCCTTTGGGCCTGATTTGATCGACAACTACCGACATGCGGCCGGCTACGTCGACCGCATCTTAAAGGGCGCGAAGCCGGCCGACCTGCCGGTGCAGGCGCCGACCAAGTATGAGACGGTCGTCAACCTGAAGACCGCCAAGGCGCTCGGCCTCACTGTGCCGCCAACGCTGCTCGCTCGCGCCGACGAGGTGATCGAATGACACGGCGCAAGTTCATCATACTCTTAGGAGGCGCAGTCGCGTGGCCGTTTGCGGCTCGCGCACAACAAAAGCAGGCGCGTCGCGTAGGCATCCTTTCCCAGGACTTACAGCCGGGTCTGCTCGAAACTTTCCGCGACGAGCTTCACAAGCTGGGGTACGTCGAAGGGAAAGACGTCAACATAGAATTACGAAATGCGGCTGGACACAACGAACGACTACCAGCACTTGTGGAAGAGCTTCTGCGGCTCAAAGTGGAAGTGATTGTTGCCGTTAATACGCCAGCCGCGCAGGCGGCTAAGAATGCTACCAAAACTGTCCCAGTCGTCATCATGCGTGTGGCCGACCCCGTCAAATCGGGACTCGTCGCCAGTCTCGCGCGTCCGGGTGGAAACGTCACCGGCTTGAGCTTTATGCCGGACACTCTTGGGCCAAAGGGAGTCGAACTTCTTCATGAAATACTTCCAAAGACGACGCGTATGGCGGCGCTCTACCAGGGCAATAATGCAGGAGCCGTCCTCATTGTGGATGAGGTTGAGCGAAAAGGCGCGCAAATAGGGCTAAAGTTCGTGCGTCTCCCAGTGCGCGATGAGGCCGATTATGCAGGCGCTTTCGAAATCGCATCCCATGCTAAGTCGGAAGCGCTATTCGTAATGGATGACGGAGCGATCACGAAACACCGCCAACAAATCATCGAACTAGCGGCGAAGCACACTCTCCCGGTCGTATCGATCTATAGAGACTTCGCAGTGTCCGGCGGACTGTTAGCTTATGGACCGAAGTTAGATGTAGTTTATCGACGCGCCGCAGATTACGTGGGTAAACTAATAAGGGGCGCACCGGCGAGCTCTATTCCAGTTGAACAGCCTGTGGATTTTGATCTCGTAATCAATATGAAAACCGCAAAGGCGCTTGGGCTGACAATCCCGCAATCTGTGCTGATCCTGGCCAATGAAGTGATCGAATAGTGATATTGTTTGCTGCGGTGCATCGGTCGCTAATGGCACTTAGCGGGATTCGTGACGCTGCACCATTTCTGGTCGCTATTGGGGGCATAGCGGACAAACGAAGCCGTCAGCCTTCGGCTGGCCAATATTTAGGCTGAACTCGTGAGCCTTAGTCCCCTTGCCATTTAGTCAATTCGAACCCGAAATTTCAGTTTGCCTCGGATCGATAACTGGCCAATACTTGAACTGTCGCAGTCGCGTGGGGCGAGGGCGGCGATCAAGAAGAACAATTGCTCTGCCGCGACAAGACAAAAAGCGGCATGGAGGTGGAATTGGCGCTCAGACATGAGCGCCATTGAAGAACAGTGCTATTCTGGGAGGATAAGCCATGCTTATGCGTGTTCATACGGCGCGTGTGCTCGTTGCACGAGGCCTTGCTGCATTTGTCTTTGCGGCGTTTACGTTTGGGTTAGTCGGCCTTTCGAATGAAGCGGCATGGTCCGCACCGAAGGACATTCGGTGGGGAACGGGGCCGATCGGCTCAGTCGGGCAAAAGGCCCTGGTCGTGCTGGCCAATCTCTTGAACAAGGAGATGCCTGAGTACCAGATCACCGTCCTGCCGATGCCTGGCGCGGTGATGACGGTGAAGGGCTTCGCCACCAACCAGATCGACGCCTACTACGGCTCCGACGACGCGTTGCGCGAATTCGCCAGCGACTCCGGTCGCTTCAAGGGCTTCAAGGCGAGCGTGAAGCGGCAGCCGGTGCAATCGATGTGGATGTTCACGATCGACGTCGGTCTCGCCATCAAGGCGAGCAACGCCGGCACGATTAAGAAATGGGCCGATCTCGACGGCAAGAAGGTCTTCACCGGGCCGCTGCCGTTTGATACCCGGCTGCATCTCGAGAACGCCATGGCCGCGGCCGGCGTGAAGCATGTCTACACGCAAGTCGACCTGTCGACCGCCGGCTCCCAGCTCCAATCCGGCGCCATCGACGCCATGATCGTCTATTACACCGGCGGAGTCGTGCCGGCGCCGTGGCTCAGCCAGGCGTCGCTCGCAGTCGACTGGGCCGGACTTAATCCGAGCCCGGATGAACTCGCCAAGGTGAAGGCGAAGGGCTTCGCCATCAAGGACGTTGACGCCAAGACGATCAGCAGGAACGACATTCACGTCAAGCACCTGACGCTGCTGCCGTTCTACTGGGGTTTCGACATCGGCATGAACATGTCGTCCGACGACGTGTACAAAATGCTGACGATCATCGACAAACACAGCGACGAATTGGCCAAGCAGGACGGCGACTTCATGGAAATCGCCCATGGTAAGTTCGCCGCTTTCCAGAAGCAGGCGCTTGAGCAAACTTGGGACCTCGTCCCGATTCACCCCGGCCTCGCGCGTTTCCTCAAGGAAAAGGGCCAATGGGATCCGAAATGGGACTCAAAAGTCGCGGCGATGTGAGGCAATCCAGCACTGCAACGTAAGTCGCGGGCGGACGCCGAAATAGCGTCCGCCTTGCGCCACTCCGATATTAGGGAATGGTCATGCCCAACACGACTTCCGGCCGGTCGCGATTCATTGTCGACTGCATTTATTACACCCTGTCGATCGCGTTCTTCCTGGTTATCTTCTACTACTACTGGACGGGCATGGGCGGGCCGACGCTGCTCGCGATGACGCTGATTCCAATCGTCTTTATTCTTTACACGCTGCAATCGCTGCGCACGAATGATCTCTATCCTGCGCTGCCGCCAGCCGCCAATTATGTGATCGCGTTTTTCTTCTGTGTCTTTTCGGCTTACTGCGCCTACTACATGAACACGCAATACATTCCGCTCGGCACCGATCGCGCCGGCGACTGGAATAACACCGACATGATCATGGGCGGCGTGATGGCGCTCCTGATCCTGGAATATTCGCGCAAGCGACACATGCCGCTTTTCATCCTCAACATCGTGCTCATTCTCTATGCGGTCTACGGCAACTGGGTGCCGGGAATGTTCTATCACGCCGGGCTGACCTGGGACCGCGTTTTCACCGCGAGCAGCGTCGAAATGGCCACCGGTATTTTCGCGCGCCTGCCGCAGATCGCGCTGACAGTGATCGGCTCGTTCCTGCTCGTTCTCAGCCTCCTGCGCGGCTACGGTTGCGTCGATTCGCTGCTGCGCGCGACCAAGCGCATTTCCGTCCGCTCCCAACACGCCATTCCCCAATCCGCGGTGGTCGGATCGATGCTGATCGGCACGGTGAGCGGTAGCGGCGCCGCCAACGCCATCACCGTCGGCTCGGCGACCATCCCGTCCATGATCGGCGCCGGTTTACCGCCGGCGACCGCGGCGGCGATCGAGAATGCGTCCTCGATGGGCGGCCAATTGATGCCGCCGGTCATGGGCATCGCCGCCTTCCTGATGGCCGAATTCCTCGGCGTCGACTATTTCGACGTCGTGGCGCGCGGCTGGGTGCCGGCGCTGATTTACTACGGCTCCGTCTCCACGTCGGTTTATCTGCTGGCCATCCACTATCGCACTCACCTTGTCGTTATTCGCAAGGCCGAACCGCTTACGTGGTCCGACAAGGTCAATATCGGCGCCTTCGTCTTCGTGGTCGGCGGCATCGTTGCGCTGATGGCGGCATTCTTCATGGCGCCGATGTTCGCCGCGCTCTACATGTTCTGCGCCGCCGGCGCCGCACTCTTCGTCATCAACGCGGCGCCGCTGCTGCGGCCCGGCCATTGGTCGTTCGCCGCGTTCATCGCGCCTATCCGACGCTTCCTCGATTCCTACATGGAGATGATCACCGATATTGCCTTGCTTCTGGCGACTCTGTCGATCCTGACCGGTTCGCTGGTGATCACCGGCGTGCCGACCAAGCTCGGCGCACTGCTGATCGAGGCGGCCGGCGTCAATCTCGCGGCCATGGTCGGCATGGCATTCATCTTTGGCGTCATTCTCGGCTGCGGCCTGCCGCCGGCGCCGGTCTACATTCTAGTCGCCATCGTGATTGCCCCGCCATTCATCCAGGCCGGCGTCAATCCCTGGGCGGTTCACTTCTTCGCTTTCTTCATTGCTGTGTTCGGCGAGTTGACGCCACCCACATCGATTACCGCGGCGATCACCTCGAAGATCGCCGGCGCATCGTTCTACACGACGCTTTGGCGCTCGGTGCAGATCTGCGTTTCGCTGTTCACGCTGATGGCGGCTGTCTTCGTCCATCCGGAACTCGTCATCATGCCCGGCTTGGACCAGTTGTTCTCCGCGCTGCTGGTCGCCACCTCGACGCTGGGCATCACGTTCAGCTTGCAGGCCACGTTCTCCGATAAACCATTGGTGGACCGCGGTGTCCGGGTAGTGCTGGCGGCGATCGCGCTGGTAACGTTGTTCTCGGTCAACGACACGATCTCCGCACTGGCCTGCATACCAGTCCTGATCGCGATCGGTTATTGGTTGGTGTATCGGCGCAGGCTCGAGGCTGGCGAACCCGAGGTCGTCGAACTCGATGCCAAGGCACTCGAGCCGGTGGCCGTCGGAGGCGCCTCACTCAGCGACTTGAGCTGAAGTTAGTGAATAATTTGTAGATCGCGATGTGTGGGCGATCAAATGCTCAATTCCTTGCCATAGGCGTCGCATTGCTCAGTATAGACGTTAACCGTTTTGTTGCCGGCCTCCCCTGATTCGACCTGCTGTCAATTCGATAACAAGCGGTGAAAGTGCGTAATGTCTACTAAGGCACGTCGCGGAAGCTGAGCTCGCGACCCAAGAAAAGCCGAAGGTGATGTCGGCAACCGGTGTCGACGTCGTCGGCCTTCCGCTTACGTGAGAGCTCATCGTTTGTCTGCTGCGGTGCGTCGGTGGCTTTTGGCACTTAACGGACAAATCGCCTGCGCCCGCTGAATGTCCGCTATTGGGGGTATAGCCGACATCCGGTCGATATTGGCCCGGGTCGGTTTGTCCGCTTATGATGCTGTGGACGGCGTCTACGCTGCGGCATCGAGATGGCGTAGGATGGTTGGGTCGAAAGGAGAGATACAACGAGCCAATGCTGACGTTGGCAACATGAAGAATGCCAGCGCGCAGATTGGCCAAACGTATTGGTGAGGGCAAACGACGTAATGCAGACAAGGTCGATCGATGGATCGGGAGAACCCGTATGGGTCATAGCACCTTTGAGTGCGGGCTTACGATTGGGACCCGATCCGCGAAAAGCATTATGGCCAGCGGCCATGCACGCCGCACAAACAGGCCGGACACATGACCGCACCGACCAATGCTGCAGCAACGTCAAAAAAGCTCTTGCCAATCAGGCGCCGTCCACACATGACCCAGAGCGGACATTGGCTGTGCACTGCGGCAATGGCTTTGATGCCGGTTTCAGCCCCTATCGAAGCACTCGGTTGAGCCGATAAGATGCCGTCTCCTGAGCTTGGGGGCGGACATGCAACGGCGCGAGTTCATCACGCTTCTCGGCGGCGCGGCAGCAGGATGGCCGCTTGCGGCGCGGGCGCAGCAGCCGGCGATGCCGGTAATTGGATTCCTGCGCAGCGCGCCGCTCGCTGACGCGACGCACCTCGTGACGGCTTTTCGTGCGGGCCTGAAGGACGCAGGCTTTGTCGAAGGCCAGAACGTTACGGTCGAATACCGCACGGCGGAAAATCACCTTGATCGGCTGCCGGCTCTGGCAGCTGAATTGATCCGCCGGCCGGTCGCCGTGATCGTCGGGAACAACATTGCGGCGCGCGTGGCCAAGGCCGCAACCACGACGGTGCCGATCGTCTTCGCGTACGGGGGCGACCCGGTCAAAGACGGCATCGTCGCCAGCTTGAATAGGCCGGGCGGCAATGTCACGGGCGTGGTTTTTATCCAAGGCGTGTTAGGGGCAAAGCGACTGGAGCTGCTGCGCCAGATCGTGCCCAAAGCGACAACAATCGCCGTTCTCGTTAACCCGAACAGTCCTGAAACCGTGTCCGAGCAAAGCGACGTGCAGGCCGCGGCGCAAGCGCTCGGGCAGCCACTGATCATTCGCGATGTCAGCAGCGATCGCGACATCGAGACAGCCTTCGCAACGTTCGTCCAACGCGGGGCCGGCGCCCTGCTCGTTGGTACGGGCGCGTTCACGTACTCCCATCGGGAGCGCCTCGTCGCGATGGCGGCTCGCCATGCCCTGCCGGCAATCTATGGCTTGCGCGAGTTTGCCGACGCCGGCGGCCTGATGAGCTACGCGGCCAGCATAACCGACGCCTATCGCCAGGCTGGCATCTACGCCGGGCGGATTCTCAAGGGCGAGAAGCCCGCCGACCTGCCGGTCATGCAATCCACCAAATTCGAGTTCGTGATCAACCTCAAGACCGCCAAGGCGCTCGGCCTCGAAGTGCCAGCGCAGCTGCTGGCACTCACCGACGACGTGATCGAATAGCGATGCTGTTTGCTGCGCTGCATGAGTCCGCTTCTCTAATCGGCCGTTCGGGGTCAAGCGCTTTCAGACTGTCTACTGCTACGG
>CAWCVE010000020.1:0-35641 GCA_963798825.1 uncultured Alphaproteobacteria bacterium
GGCTGGGGCGGGAGGAATCGAACCTCCGAATGGCGGAATCAAAATCCGCTGCCTTACCGCTTGGCTACGCCCCAGAACTCACTGAGATAGCCGCGCCAACGCATCAAATCGCGCGCTTCGCGCGGACCATAGCGGCGGCGGCTTGTCCGATCAACGTCCCGGCCGGCGCTTTATAAGGGATAAGTACGGCATTTTGCGGCCCGCGTTGACCCGCGACCGGCTCCGGTTAGGATGAACCATGACCTACCGCGCCCCGGTTTCCGACATCGCTTTCGCGCTCAAACACGCCGCCGGCTTGCAAGCCGCGCTCGCCGAAGGCCTTTACGGCGATCTCGACGAGGAGATGGTCGACCAGGTGCTGGTCGAAGCCGGCCGTTTCGCCGGCGACGTGATCGCGCCGCTCAACCGCGTCGGCGACAAATTCGGCACCCCGTTCAAGGACGGCAAAGTCACCACGCCGCCGGGTTGGAAAGAGGCCTACACCGCCTGGGCCGCCGCCGGCTGGAACGGCGTCGCCGCGCCCGCCAATTACGGCGGTCAGGAACTGCCGCATGCAGTGAACGCCGCCTGCATCGAGATGTGGAATTCCGGCTCCATGGCCTTCGGCATCGGCCCGGTGCTGACCATGGCGGCGATCGATGCGCTGGCGAGCCACGGCAGCGACGAACTCAAAGCCCGTTACCTCGCCAAGCTCATCAGCGGCGAATGGATGGGCACCATGCAGCTCACCGAGCCGCAGGCCGGCTCCGACGTCGGCGCGCTGCGCACCAAGGCCGAGCGCGCTCCCGACGGCAGCTATCGCATCACCGGCTCGAAAATCTTCATCACCTATGGCGAGCACGATCTAACCGACAACATCATCCATTTCGTTTTGGCGCGGTTGCCCGATGCGCCGCCTGGCACCAGGGGCCTTTCGTTGTTCCTGGTACCGAAGGTCATGCCGGACGGCACGCGCAACGACGTGCGCGCGCATTCGATCGAGCACAAGCTCGGTATCAACGCCTCGCCCACCTGCACCATGATCTACGGCGACAAAGGCGGCGCCATCGGCTTCCTCATCGGCGAAGAGCACAAGGGCATGCACTGCATGTTCACGATGATGAACCGCACGCGGCTCGCGGTCGGGCTGCAAGGCGTGGCGATCGCCGAACTCGCGACCCAGCAGGCCTTGCAATATGCGCGCGAGCGCAAGCAGGGCGCAGGCGGCGCGATCGTCCATTACCCGGATGTGCAACGCATGCTCATGACCATGCGCGCTTCGACTGCTGCCGCACGCGCGATCTGCTACGCGACTGCGGTCGCGATCGACCGCTCACAGCGCGGCAAGAGCGAAGCGGCGCGCAAAGCAGGCGACCAACGCGCCTCGCTGCTCACGCCGGTCGCCAAGGCCTTCTCAACCGACATCGGCATCGAGGTTGCTTCGCTCGGCGTGCAGGTGCACGGCGGCATGGGCTTTATCGAGGAAACCGGCGCCGCCCAGCATTATCGCGACGCCCGCATCGCCGCGATCTATGAGGGCACCAACGGCATCCAGGCCATCGATCTGGTGACGCGCAAAATTCCGATGGATGGCGGCAAGACCGTCGCAGCCTATCTTGACGAACTGCGCGCCACGGTGTCTGCGGTGAAGGCGAGCAACGCGCCGGCGTTCGGCGAGACGGCGGGGCGGCTCGGCGAGGCGCTCGATAGTCTCGAGCGCGCCACGCGCTGGCTGCTGGCGCAGAAGTCATCCGACGCTGGGCTCGCCGGCGCAACGCCTTACCTGAAGCTATTCGGCCAGGCCGTTGGCGGCTGCATGCTGGCCGAGCAGGCGCTCGCCGCCCTGCGCGCAAGCAGCGACGGCGCGGCACGCGTCGCGCTGACCCGCTTCTTTGCCGAGAATATCGTAGTGCAAGCCGCTGGCTTCGAACGCAGCGTCACCGAAGGCGCCGACAGCATTACCGGCGCGCAAGCCGCTCTCGCCGAATGAGCGATTTCGTCATTATCAGCGACGACGGGCCGGTACGCACGGTGCGAATGAACCGTCCGGAGAAGAAGAACGCGTTGACGCTGGCGATGTACGACGCCATGGCCGAGGCCGTCGAAAGCGCGGCGCACAATCCAGCGCTGCGCTGCCTCATGATCGCCGGTGCGCCTAACGGTTTCTGTGCTGGCAACGACATCGGCGATTTTATGCAAATGGCGATGGGAAGCGGCGCGCTGGGGGCGCCGATCTTGCGCTTTCTTTACGCGCTGGCGCGTAGCGAAAGGCCGCTCGTCGCCGCCGTGCAGGGCAACGCGGTCGGCGTCGGCACCACTATGCTGATGCACTGCGATCATGTGGTGGCAGCGAGCGACGCGCGTTTTTCCACGCCCTTCGTCGGCCTCGGCCTGGTGCCGGAAGCAGCTTCCAGCCTGATCGCGCCGCGGCTAATGGGTCAGGCTCGTGCGTTCTCGCTGCTGGTGATGGGCCGCCCACTCGGTGCCGAGGAAGCGAAAGCCTCAGGCCTCGTCAATTCCGTCGTTGCGGCTGAGGCGGTCGATGCGGAGGGCATGAAGGCCGCGCGCGAAATTTCCGCCCTGCCCCCGCAAGCCGTGCTGGCCGCGCGCCGGCTGATGCGCGGCTTACCCGATGAAATCGTCAAGCGCATCGACGAGGAAGCCGAGTTGTTCAAGACTCGCCTGCAATCGGCGGAGGCGCGCGCCGCCTTCCAGGCGTTCATGACGCGCAAGAAGTAATGAGGGCTGGGTAATGTCGTTGCAGGGCAAGACGCTATTCATCACCGGCGGCTCGCGCGGCATCGGGCTTGCGATCGCGCTCAAAGCGGCCGCCGATGGCGCCAATATCGCGATTGCCGCCAAGACCGTGGAGCCGCATCCCAAGCTAGAGGGTACTATCCATTCCGCCGCCGCGCTGATCGCCAAGGTCGGCGGCGGCGCGTTGCCGTTTGCCGTCGACGTGCGCGACGAAGCCGCCGTCAAGGCTGCGCTCGACGCGACCGCGACGAAATTCGGCGGTATCGACATCGTCATCAACAACGCCAGCGCCATTCAATTGACGGGCGTCGCCGCGACCGACATGCGGCGCTACGATCTCATGCAGCAGGTCAACGCGCGCGGCACCTTCATGGTGTCGAAATACGCCCTGCCTTATCTCGCCAAGGCGGAGAACCCGCACATTCTGATGTTGTCGCCGCCGCTCGACATGCAGGCCAAGTGGTTCGCGCCGCACACCGCCTATTCGATGGCGAAATTCGGCATGAGCCTGGTGGTGCTGGGCTTGGCGGGCGAGCAACGCGGCAAGATCGCGGTTAACGCGCTGTGGCCGCGCACCACCATCGCCACCGCCGCCATCCAGAACCTGCTCGGCGGCGACGCCATTATGCGCATGTCGCGCAAGCCGGAGATTTTGGCGGAAGCCGCCTATCGCATCTTCCACAAGCCGAAAAGCTTCACCGGCAATTTCCTGATCGACGACACGTTCCTCGCCGGCGAAGGCGTGACCGATTTCGACCAATACCGCGTCGATCCGAGCCAGCCATTGCAGGTGGATTTCTTCGTGCCGGACAATATCCCGCCACCGCCGGGCGTGAACTTGAAGGCCAAGGTTTAGCGGGGGTTTGCGCGCGACAACCGAGCCGCGTTAAAACCCATCAATGTCCACTTTGCTCCTCAGCCATCCCGCCTGCCTCGATCACATGAATCCGCCCGGTCATCCCGAGCGGCCGGACCGCTTGCGCGCCATCGAGCAGGCGCTGGAGGACGAGCGCTTTCACATGCTGGCGCGCGAGCAGGCGCCGCCGGCGCCGCTCGATGTCATCGCGCTCGCGCACCCTATGGACTACGTCGAGGCAATCCGCGATGCCGCGCCGACGGACGGCTTGGTGCGGCTTGACGCCGACACCTCGATGTCGCCGGGCAGCTTCGAGGCGGCCTTGCGCGGCGCCGGCGGCGCCATGCGCGCGGTCGACGAGGTGATGAACCAGAAGGCGGCCAATGCCTTCGTCGCCATCCGGCCGCCCGGCCACCACGCCGAGACGGCGCGGCCGATGGGCTTCTGCCTGTTCAACAACGCGGCGATCGCGGCGCGCTATGCGCAGAACCGCTACGAGATCGAGCGCGCGGCCATCGTCGATTTCGACGTGCACCACGGCAACGGCTCGCAGGATATCTTCTGGGCCGACAAGAGCGTAATGTATTGCTCGACCCACGAGATGCCACTCTATCCCGGCACCGGCGCGATCGGCGAACGCGGCGAGCACAACAACATCGTCAACGCGCCGCTCTCGGCCGGCGATGGCGGCAACCAATTTCGCGAGGCGTTCGAGACCGTGATCCTGCCGCGCCTGCGCGAATTCAAGCCGGACATCCTGGTGATTTCGGCCGGCTTCGACGCGCACACGCGCGATCCGCTCGCCAATCTCAACCTGGTGGAGGCGGATTACACCTGGGTCACCAAGAAACTGATGGACGTCGCCGACGCCAGCGCGCAAGGCCGCATCGTTTCACTCTTGGAAGGCGGCTACGACCTGCAGGGTCTGGCGCGTTCGGTCGCCGCGCATGTCACGGCCCTGATGCGCGGCTGATTATCGGGCCGTCAGTCCACCATCGATCGGTATATCGGCGCCTGTGATGAAGGCGGCAGCGTCCGACAACAGATAAACGCAGAGGTCGGCGATTTCCACCGGCCGGCCCAAGCGCTGGAGCGGGATTTCGCGCGTCAGCTTCTGCATGGCCGTGTCCGGATCGCGCGCGGCTTGCGTGATGCGGTCGACCATCGGCCCCTCGACGAAGGCCGGACACACGGCATTGCAACGCACCGGCGGCTTGAGCCTTGCGCCGTGCAGCGCGACCGATTTGGTCAGCAGCGACAGTCCGCCCTTCGAGGCGTTATAGGCGGCGAGATTGTGCCCGCCGACCAGGCCGGATACCGACGACAGATTGACGATTGCGCCGCCCTTCTTGCGCAGCAGCGGCATCGCGTATTTGCAGCCGAGAAAGGCGCCATCGAGATTGACGGCGAGCACCCGCCGCCAGGTGGCGAAGTCGGTCTGTTCGACGCTGCCGAGCACGACCATGCCGGCGGCGTTGACCAGCCCGTCGAGCCGGCCGTGCCGGCGCTCGATATCGGCCGTGATGCGTTGCCAATCGGCTTCCGCGGTCACGTCGAGCGTCGTGCCGCACCCGGCCAGGTCCGTGGCGATCGCCGTGCCGCCGGCGCGCGAAAGCGCGGCGATCACCGCTGCGCCGATCGCACCCGCTGCTCCGGTGATCAGGACAATCTTATCGTTGAGATCGATCATGGCGCGCTAGGCGCTCCCCGGAAATTGCGCTATGGCATTGTCGTTCATTCACCGCTAGATGTCATCAAATGGCCGACACCGGCAATACCGACGTAAAGAAAATGCCCTTCGAGCGGGCGATCGAGGAACTGGAATCGATCGTCAAGCACCTGGAGGAAGGCAAGGTGCCGCTCGAGGAATCGGTGGCGATCTACGAGCGTGGCGAGGCGCTCAAGAAAAGATGCGAGGAATTGCTGCGGCAGGCGGAAGCGCGGGTGGAGAAGATCACGCTCGATTCCTCCGGCAAGCCGACCGGCTCAGTACCCCTCGACGTGGATTAAGCGCGCGTGCAGGTCCACCGCAGGCTGGTGATCCAGGTGCAGGGCTACGATGCGCGCGGCCTCGCCGAAAATTACGAACGTTTCCGGAGCGCGCACCAGCGCACCTGCGAGCTTTACGGTTTGACCGGCGAGGCCGGCCCCGCCAAGGAGGCGCCGGAAGTTTTTTCCGCCGCCTGGGACGCGACCACCCGCGGCGATGGCTGGCAGGTCGCGACCCGCTATCGGCTGTTGCGCTTTGACGACATCGTGCGCGAAGATTCCACGCGCGCGCCTTGGTGGAAAATCGTGCAGATGTACCGCACCATCGGGATCGCGCTGCTCAACGGCGCTTTCGGGCGCATGCTGCGGAACAATTGGCGCTTCGCGCTCGTCGCCTTCTCGCCAATCTTGCTGATCACATTGTGGGTGTTGCTCGGCTCCTTCGTCGGCATCCTGTGCATGAACCTGGTTGGCGCGCTCGGCGCGCCGGCGCTGGCTGCGAAAATCGTCGGCGCCCTCACCGGCGTCGGTAGCTTCGGCTCGCTGCTTTGGCTGAGCGAACCGCTCACCGGGCTGCTGCGCCGCTGCGATCAGGCCGCCTCCATCGACCAGTTCATCAACGGCAAGCGTCCGGATTGGAGTCAGCGGCTCGATGTCTTCGCCGGCGCGGTCGCCGACGCGGCGAGCAAGGCCAATACCGACGAAGTGGTGATCGTCGGCCACGGTTTCGGCGCCGTGCTCGCCATCAACGTGCTCGGCCGCGCGCTCGCGCGCGACGGCGCGCTTGGGTCGCACGGACCGCGCGTGGCGCTGCTCACTTTGGGCGCGAGCCTGCCGGTGGTCGGCTTCAACCCGGAGGCCAAAGGCTTCCGCAACCGGCTGCGCCAACTCGCGAGCGCACCTGACATCGACTGGATCGACGTTCAGTCGCGCGACGATATTTTGAGTTTCGCCCCGTTCGATCCCATCGCCGGTCACGAGATCATGCTGGCAAGCAAGCGGCGCAACCCCCACGTCGTCACCGTCGAATTCGGCTTTTGGTCCTGGCGCGCCGGCAAAACGCACGACCAATACCTCATGGCCAATGAGCGGCCCGGGGCGGCCTTTGATTACACCCTGATCTGCTGCGGGCCGCTCGATCTTATGACTCGCGCCACCAAGCCGCAGCAGGCGGGGGCCGCCCTGGCGGGCCAATTCGAGCCGAATCTCGTCACCGCGCGTTGAATTGCCGGGAACCTTGTATCTGGTGTAAGGCTTTATGGTTCCAGGCGGCCAGATCCGCCGCATCTGTCGGCATGTTCATTGCGGAGTTTTCGTTTGTCCGAGGCCTCCAAGACCCCCCTGCTCGACCGCGTCCGGCTGCCGCGCGATCTAAAGAACCTATCGGCGGAGCAGCTGCGCGAACTGGCGGACGAGTTGCGTTATGAGACGATCAACGCGGTGGCCTCGACCGGCGGGCATTTGGGGGCGGGGCTGGGCGTGGTGGAACTGACGGTCGCGCTGCATCACGTGTTCGACACGCCGGCCGACCGGCTGATCTGGGATGTGGGGCATCAGGCCTATCCACACAAGATTTTGACCGGGCGGCGCGACCGCATTCGCACGTTACGGCAGGGCGGCGGACTGTCGGGCTTCACCAAGCGGGCGGAGAGCGAATACGACCCGTTCGGGGCGGCGCATTCCTCGACCTCGATCTCGGCAGGTCTGGGCATGGCGGTGGCGCGCGATCTGGCCGGCAAGAAGAACAACGTCATCTGCGTGATCGGCGACGGCGCCATGTCGGCCGGCATGGCTTATGAGGCGATGAACAATGCCGGCGCGCGCAACGAGCGGCTGATCGTGATTCTGAACGACAACGACATGTCAATTGCGCCGCCGGTCGGCGCCATGTCGGCCTATCTCGCGCGGCTCGGCTCCGGCCACATGTATCTGAAGCTGCGCGACGTCGGCAAACAGTTGACCCGCCATCTGCCCAAGGCGCTCGACCGGGCGATCACGCGGGCGGTCGAGCACGCGCGCACTTACGTGACCGGCGGCACGCTGTTCGAGGAACTCGGCTTCTACTATGTCGGACCGATCGACGGGCATAATCTCGATCATCTCTTGCCCGTGCTGCGCAACGTGCGCGACGCCGAGATCGGACCGATTTTGGTGCACGTGGTGACGCAGAAGGGCAAGGGCTATGCCCCGGCCGAGACCTCGGCCGACAAGTACCACGGGGTGGTCAAGTTCGACGTGGTGACCGGGGTGCAGGCCAAGTCCAAGGGCGGACCGCCGCAATACACCAAAGTGTTCGGCGAGAGCCTGATCAAGGAAGCGCGCAAGGATGACAAGATCGTCGCGGTCACCGCGGCGATGCCGTCGGGCACCGGGCTCGATCTGTTCGAGAAGGAGTTCCCCAACCGCTGCTTCGACGTCGGCATTGCCGAGCAGCACGCGGTGACCTTCTGCGGGGGGCTGGCGACCGAGGGCTTCAGGCCATTCGCGGCGATCTATTCGACCTTCCTGCAGCGCGCCTATGACCAGGTGGTGCACGATATCGCGATCCAGCGGCTGCCGGTGCGCTTTGCGCTCGACCGCGCGGGCCTGGTGGGCGCCGACGGGCCGACGCACGCCGGGGCCTTTGACGTTGCTTATCTCGGCTGCCTGCCGGGCTTCGTGCTGATGGCGGCGGCGGATGAAGCCGACCTGGTGCACATGGTGGCAACGCAAGTGGCGATCGACGACCGGCCTAGTGCCTTGCGCTATCCGCGCGGCGAGGGCCGCGGCGTGCCGATGCCAGAGGAAGGCAAGCCCCTTGAGATCGGCAAGGGCCGCATCTTAAGGGAAGGCCATAAGGTAGCCTTGTTCTCCTATGGCGCGCGCCTTGGCGAGTGCCTGAAGGCCGCCGACGAGCTGGCCGCGCTCGGTCTCTCGACCACCGTTGCCGACGCGCGCTTTGCCAAGCCGCTCGACACTGATTTGCTGCTGCGGCTGGCGCACGAGCACGAGGTGCTGCTGACCATCGAGGAAGGCGCCATCGGCGGTTTCGGCTCGCATGTGCTGCAGACGCTTGCCGACCACGGCGCGCTCGATGCCGGCTGCAAGGTGCGCGCCATGGTGCTGCCCGACATCTTCATCGACCAGGACACGCCGGCCGCCATGTACGCCAAGGCCGGCCTCGATGCCCGCGGCATCGTCGCCAAGGCCTTCGAGGCGCTCGGTAGGGACGCCGCCGCCGAAACCGTAAAGCTGGCCTAAGACCCGCTTCTTATGACCGCCCGCCAACGCGCCGATCGACTGCTGGTCGAGCGCGGCCTGTTCGAGAGCCGCGCCAAGGCGCAGGCCGCGATCGCGGCCGGGCTGGTCAGCGCCAATTATATCACCGTGCGCAAGACGTCGGAGATGATCGCGGTCAACGCGCGCTTGCGCGCGAAACCGGCGCAACCTTACGTCTCGCGCGGCGGGGTTAAGCTCGCGGCGGCGCTCGATCATTTCGGCTTCGATCCGCGCGGCCGCGTCTGCCTCGATGTCGGCGCCTCCACCGGCGGATTTACGCAAGTGCTGCTGGAGCGCGGCGCCAAGCTCCTCTACGCGATTGATGTGGGACGCGGGCAACTGCATGAATCGCTCCGCCGACGTCCCGAAGTTGTTTGGCTGGAGGAAACCGACATCCGCACTTTCTCGCCTGCCCGCCTGGATACAAGGCCGAATTTGGTCGTCATCGACGTCAGTTTCATCTCGCTTAAATTGGTCCTGCCGCCCGCCCTCGCGCTGGCGAAACCGCCCGCGCAATTGATCGCGCTGATCAAACCGCAATTCGAGGCCGGCCGCGTGGCGCTCAAGAAAGGCATCGTGCGAGACGTCGCCGTGCGCGCGGCGGTTTGCGACGACATTGCGGATTTCGTCACCACGCTCGGGTGGCGCGTCATCGGCGTCATCCCCTCGCCGATCACAGGCAGCAACGGCAACGCCGAGTTCCTGTTGGGCGCCGCGCGTGACTGAACAACTCACCATCGCCCGCCTCGGCCATCGTGGCGACGGCATCGCCGACACAAATGTTGGGCCGGTCTACGTGCCTTACACGCTGCCGGGCGAAATCGTGACGGTCGAGCCGGTCGCCGGCCATCCCGACCGCCGCCATCTCGACCATGTCGACAGGCCGAGCCACGAGCGTGCAACCCCGGTCTGCAAGCATTTCACTCAATGCGGCGGCTGCGCCATGCAGCACTGGTCGCTCGTCGAATATCTTTTGTGGAAACGCGGGCTGGTGGCTGAGGCGATGGCGCAAGCTGGCGTCATCGCGCCGGTGGCCGACATTATTGATGCTCATGGGCAAGGCCGCCGGCGCGCCACCTTGCACGCGCGGCGCGGCACCAAAGACGTGCTGGAGGTCGGCTTCACCGCACCGCGCGCGCATCACATCGTCGCCATCGACCGCTGTCCCATTCTGGCGCCCGGGCTCGCCGGCGCGATTTCGGCCGCCTGGGCGATCGCCGAGATCCTCAAACCGACGGACAAGCCGCTCGACATCCAGGTGACCGCGACCGATTCCGGCATGGACGTGGACGTGCGCGGCTCCGGGGCGCTCAACTCCGGGCGCACGACGCAGCTTGCCGGGGTCGCCGAGAAGCACAGACTCGCGCGCATCACCCGGCACGGCGAACTTGTTGCGCAATCGGCGCAGCCGCTGCTGAAGATCGGGCGCACATTGGTGCCGCTGCCGCCGGGCGCGTTCCTGCAGGCGACCACCGAGGGTGAAAAGGCGCTGGCGAAGCTGGTGCTCGACCATGTCGGCAATGCCAAGCGCGTCGCCGATCTGTTTTGCGGCATCGGCACGTTTGCTTTGAGGTTGGCCGAACGCGCGCGCGTTTCCGCCGCCGACAGCGAAGCGAGCGCCATCAAGGCGCTGCAACAGGCCGCCGCCAAGACCAGCGGGCTCAAGCCGATCGAGGCGGCAACGCGCGATCTTTATCGCCGGCCGGTCATGCCTGCGGAGCTTAAAGGTATCGACGCCGTGGTATTCGATCCGCCGCGTCAGGGCGCCGAGGCGCAAGCGCGCGAACTCGCCAAAAGCGCGGTGCCGGTCGTGGTCGCGGTGTCATGCGATGCAACGACCTTTGCGCGCGACGCGCGCATTCTGGTCGATGGCGGCTACAAGCTCGTCACCGTCACGCCGGTCGATCAGTTCCGCTATTCGTTTCACGTCGAGATGGTGGCGAAGTTCCAGAAATAACGGTCACCGAAAATCAAACCCGCTGCCGCCCCAGCGGTCCTGCCACATCTTTTCACCGATGGTGCAAGAGATGCGTGGCTTGTCGGCGGAAGCCGGCACGACGCGCGCCTCGGGTTGCCGGCCGGAGATCTCCAGCACCAGCTCGGTGCGCGTCGCCTCGATGAACTGCTTGCGCTCGTGGATCGGCACCACGAAGGCGCCCGGTCCGCCGATCACGCGGTCCTCATAACAGACGTCGAGGTCCTCGATATCCATGGTGCCGCGCACCGGCCGCTTGAGCATGATCGGCAGGCCGTTGATGGTGATGCCGGCCGCCAGCACGTCGTCACGCGTCGGCACGATCCGTTCGCCGGCATTGTTGGTGCCATCGCCGGAGACGTCGATCACCCGGCGCAGGCCGCGATAGCCGCTGTGGTCGAACAGCGGCTTAGCAAAGATGAGCCCGCCGGAAATCGATGTGCGCGAGGCGCGCCGGTAAGGCGCCGCGGCAATTTCGGCGGCCACGCTGTCGGCCGATTCGGGACCTTCGATCAGCCGCCACGGCATGATGACGTTCTGGTCGAACTGGCCGGCCCATTCGAAATAGGTGATGGCGATCTTACCGTGCGCGCTTTCGCGCAGCGCCTGCATGAATTCGCGCGAGGTCAGCGCCTGGATATAGCCCTCGCGCTGCAGCGCCTGCTCTTCCGGGTCCATCGAGTAGGAGACGTCGACCGCGATCACCAGCTCGACGTCGACCGGAATGGCATTGGCGCTTTTGTCGGTGAAACGCGGGTTGGGCGCTGCCCATGATGCAAGCACAAATTCAACGGCGGCAAGCGAACCGGCGATGGCGAGATATAAACCACGTCGTCCCATCGGCAAGCGGTGCCACGCGGCAAGGGCGAAAAAATGGCCGCAGGATTAGCTATCCAGCGTCTCGGTGCCCTCGATCTCGATGCCGAAACCGCCGAGGCCGACATAAGTGCGCTTGCTCGAGGACAGCAGCCGGATCGAGGAAATGCCGATGTCCTTGAGGATTTGCGCGCCGAGCCCGATCTCGCGCCATTGCTGCGAACGGGCGGCGTCGGTGCCGGTGTCGCCGTGCGGGATTTCCGCCACCGGCACGCCGGCGGTGCCATCGCGCAGATAGACGATGACGCCGCGGCCGGCGGCCTGGAAGCGCGCGAGCGCGGCGTGAATGGGCTTGGCGCCGCCGAATACGTCGCCGATCACGTCGGCGCGGTGCAGGCGCGCCAGCACGCCCTTGCCGTCGCCGATCGCGCCATAGACGAAAGCCATGTGGTGCACGCGGTCAAACGGCGTCACATAGGCATAGCCGTTGAGCGGCCCGATCTCGGAGGCGACCTGGAATTCGGCCACCCGCTCCACCAGCTTGTCGCGGTTCTGCCGATAGGCGATCAATTCGGCGATCGACACCTGCACCAGCTTATGTTTTAGCGCGAAGGCGGCGACGTCCGGTCCGCGCATCACGGTGCCGTCGTCCTTCATCAGTTCGGACAAGACGCCGACCGGCGGCAGGTTCGCGAGCCGGCAAAGATCGACGCAAGCTTCGGTGTGGCCGGATCGCATCAGCACGCCGCCCTGCCGCGCCAGCAGCGGGAACACATGGCCCGGCCGCACGAAGTCGGAAGCGCCGCTGTTGTCGTTCGCCAGCGCGCGCACGGTGTTGCAGCGCTCCTCGGCCGAAATGCCGGTGGTGAGCCCATGCCGCACGTCGACCGAGACGGTGAAGGCGGTGCCGAGCGGGGCATCGTTTTTCGCCACCATCGGATCGAGCTGCAGGCGGCGCGCGAGTTCGGCGCCAAGCGGCGCGCAAACTATCCCTGAGGTATTGCGGATGATGAACGCCATCTTTTCCGGCGTGCAGAGCGAGGCGGCGACGAACAGGTCGCCCTCGTTTTCGCGGTCGTCGTCGTCGGTGACGACCACGATCTCGCCTTTGGCGAAGGCCTTGATCGCCGCGTCGATTTTTTGGTGGCTGTCCGGCACGCGGTTACCTCGGAATGGGCGTCAGGCGGACTTGAACGGCCACGCCGTCCCCTCGCCCATCTGGCCGCGATGCATCAGATAGTGATCGGCCAAGACGCAGGCCACCATCGACTCGCCGATCGGCACCGCGCGTATGCCGACGCAAGGGTCGTGACGGCCCTTGGTGACGATCTCGGTGTCGCGGCCGTAGCGGTCCACGGTCTTGCGCGGGGTGAGGATCGACGAGGTCGGCTTGACCGCAAAGCGCGCGACGATCGCCTGGCCTGAGGAAATGCCGCCGAGGATGCCGCCGGCATGGTTGGAAAGGAACACGGGTTTTCTTTCGTTGCCTAAGTTCGGATTTTTGCGCATCTCGTCGGTATTGTCCTCGCCGCTCATCGCCGCGGTGGCAAATCCGTCGCCGATCTCCACGCCCTTGACGGCGTTGATTCCCATCAGCGCGCCAGCGAGATCGCCGTCGAGCTTGGCATAAATCGGCGCGCCCAAGCCCGCCGGCACGCCTTCCGCCACGATCTCGATCACCGCGCCGCAGGACGAGCCCGCCTTGCGCACGCCATCGAGATAGTCCTCGAAGAATTTGGCCTGCTTGGCGTCCGGGCAGAAGAACGGATTGTTGCCGACTTCGTTCCAGTCCCAGCGCGCGCGGTCGATCTTGTGCGGACCTATCTGGATGAGCGCGCCGCGCACGGTGAGGCCCGGCACGATTTTGCGCGCGATACTGCCTGCGGCAACGCGCGCCGCGGTCTCGCGCGCCGAGGCGCGCCCGCCGCCGCGATAATCGGTGATGCCGTATTTGACGTCGTAGGTATAGCCGGCATGGCCGGGCCGGTATTTGTCCTTGATGTCGGAATAGTCCTTCGAGCGCTGATCGACATTCTCGATCATCAGCATGATCGGCGTGCCGGTGGTCACTTGCTTGCCGTCGTCGCCGGTGAACACGCCGGACATGATTTTTACCGCGTCCGGCTCCTGCCGCTGCGTGGTGAACCGCGACTGCCCCGGCCGGCGCTTGTCGAGATAGACCTGGATGTCGGCTTCGGTCAGCGGAATACGCGGCGGACAGCCGTCGACCACGCAGCCGATCGCCGCCCCGTGGCTTTCGCCGAAGCTGGTGAACCGGAACATATGGCCGAAGGTGTTGAACGACATGATGTTTCTTTGGCTGTTTTCGCTTTTCGCGCTGTTGGTACCGCGCGGCCGCAAAGCGGTCAAATCAGGCATAGCGCGTGAGATTTTCGCCCTCGAACACATAGACCACGCCCTGCGCGATATCGAGCAAAGGCGCGGCCGCCGGCTTGGCGATGCCGAGAGTAGCGATCAGCCCGCGCGCGGTGCCGCCATGCGCGGTGACGACCGTGTCCGCCGTCAGGCTCTCGTACCAATCGCGCATGCGCGACGACACCATCTGGTAGCTCTCCCCGCCAGGCGGCAGGAAATGCCATTTGTCGTGTTCGCGCTGGGCGATGCGCGCCGGATCGCGCACGTGTAATTGCGCGATGGTAAAGCCTTCCCAGGCGCCGAAGGCGATTTCGGTGAGCCGCGGCTCGCGCCGGTAAATTTGCGCGGCAAGACCCAGCGCCGCGCGCGTGAGCTCCATGGTTTCGCTGGCGCGCTTGAGTGGGCTCGAGACGTAATCGAGCGTGGCCGGATCGCGCGACGCTTTCGCGAACAGGTCGCGCAGGATTTCGCCGCAACGGGCGGCTTGCGCGCGGCCGTGCGCATTGAGTGGCACGTCGCGGCGGCCTTGCAGGCGGCCCTGCACGTTCCAATCAGTTTCGCCGTGACGGATGTAATAGATAGTCGGTCGCGGCATCGCCGACAAGTCCATCACTCGACGGTAAAGTCCGGCGCGTCGGGATGCTTGATGCCGACGATGTGATAGCCGGCGTCGACGTGGTGGATTTCGCCGGTCACGCCACTTGCCAGGTCGGAAAGGAAATAGACGCCGGTATTGCCGACATCCTGCAGCGTCACGTTGCGGCGCAGCGGCGTGTTGTACTCGTTCCATTTCAGGATATAGCGGAAGTCGCCGATGCCGGAGGCGGCCAGCGTCTTGATCGGCCCCGACGAGATGGCGTTGACGCGGATATTCTTGACGCCGAGATCGGCGGCGAGATAGCGCACCGATGCTTCCAGCGCCGCCTTGGCCAGCCCCATCACGTTGTAATGCGGCATCCACTTTTCGGCGCCGTAATAGGTCAGCGTGAGCAGCGAGCCGCCGTTGGTCATCAACTTCTCGGCGCGCTGTGCGATGGCCGTGAATGAGTAACAGCTCACCAGCATGGTCTGGGTGAAATTGTCCGCGGTGGAGTCGACATAGCGCCCGTCGAGCTGATCCTTGTCGGAAAAGGCGATGGCGTGCAGCACGAAATCGAGCGAACCCCAGGCCGCCGTTACCGCCGCGAACACTGCGTCAATGCTCGCCGGGTCGGTGACGTCGCAATGCCCGACGACTATGCCGCCCACCTCCTCGGCGAGCGGCTCGACGCGTTTCTTGAGCGCGTCGCCCTGGTAGGTGAAGGCGAGGTCGGCGCCGTGATCGCGGCAGGCGCGCGCGACCCCCCAGGCGATCGAGCGGTTGTTGGCCACACCCATGATCAGCCCGCGTTTGCCGCGCATCAAAGTGGAGGTTTCCGGCATTAACTTTCCCGTCGGGCCGGCGAGCGCCGGCTGCTTTCGTATGGCATAGGGTCAGCGGGTCATCAAGCAACGCACCCGGTTTGGCCTTTTGTGGCTGGCAATTCAATTCGTTTCCGGGAATATGAGCGCGATTACGGGGTTTTCCCGATGAAAGGCGGCGCCGGAAGGCGCGCGGTTTGGCAAGGGGGCCGGATTGGCCACGTTCGCAAAGCAGGTCGAGGCGACGATCCCGGCGCTGCGCCGCTACGCGCGGGCGCTGACGCGCGACAGCGACATCGCCGACGACCTGGTGCAGGACACGCTGGTGCGGGCCTTGCGCTCGGAGCATCTGTTTCACGGCGGCGAGATACGAAGCTGGTTGTACACGATCCTGACCAATCTCAATCGCAACCGCCTGCGCTCGCTGTCGCGGCGGCCGACGCTAACCCCGCTTGAAGACAACGATGCGCCGGATCTCGCGGGTCCGGAAGCCGGCTCGCGCGACATCGAGCGCGCGCTGGCGACTTTAGTCGAGGACCAGCGCAACGCTTTGCTGCTGGTGGTGCTGGAAGGGCTCAGCTACCGCGAAGTCGCGGAAGTACAAGGGGTGCCGATCGGCACCGTCATGTCGCGTCTGGCGCGCGCGCGCGTTCAGATCAAGAATTTTTTAGACGGCGGGCGCCCGGCGCTGCGCCGCGTGAAATAAGAGAGAAGGTGAGACCATGACCGATCGCGATTCATCCGTGACCGAGGAAGAACTGCACGCCTATGTCGACGGCGAATTGCCGGCCGACCGCCAGGACGCCGTCACCGCCTGGCTGGCCGCGCACGCGAGCGAGGCCGCGCAGGTCGCGGCCTGGCGCGCGCAGGCAGACGGCATCCGCGCGCGCTATGGCGCCATCGCCAACGAGCCGGTGCCGGGCCGACTGACGCTTGACCGGTTGATGCGACAAGGCCGCACGGCTGGCAGCGGTGCGTGGAAGGCGTTGGCCGCCGCCGCGACCGTCATCGCGTTTCTGGCCGGCGGCACCGCCGGCTGGGTGGCGCGCGGCGCCTCGGCTGGCGCGCCGACCAACTTCGAGACCTTCACCGCCGACGCGCTCGACGCCTACAAGCTCTACGTGGTCGAAGTGCGTCATCCGGTCGAAGTGCCGGGCAGCGAGCGGCCGCACATGACGCAGTGGCTGTCGAAGCGGCTCGGCGCCGAGCTGCGCATTCCCGATCTGCAATCGATCGGCCTCAAGCTGGTCGGCGGCAGGCTGCTGCCCGGACCGACCGGCGCCGCGGCCTTCTATATGTATGAGGGCGCCACCGGCGAGCGCTTCACCATTTATTGCGCCAAGGCGGCGACGCCGGAAACCGCGCTGCGCTTCAAGGAAGGCCAGCGCTTTGCGGCGTTCTATTGGGTCGACGACAAGGTCGCCTATGCGGTGAGCGGTCCGGCCGACCGCGAGCAGCTCGAGAAGGTCGCCAAGACGGTCTACGAGCAGGTCGACAAGACCGGCACAAAGAAGTCGTAACCTTCACCTCATCCTGAGGAGACCGCGAAGCGGCCGTCTCGGAGGATGAGGTGAAACGATTGCGACCTCATGGTTCGCGACGCGCGGCGGAGTTTATCATTGGGCCGCGCTCCTCACCATGAGGTCAATCACTCCAAATCCTTCCGCGGATCGTAGGGCTTGCCGTCGCGCCATTTGCGCATGAGCTCCTTGAACTCGTCGTCGGTGCGCTCGGGCAGCATGATGCGTACGGTGGCGAGCAAATCGCTGGCGCTGCCTTTGGTCTTGAGCCCCTTGCCCTTGAGGCGGAAGGTGCGGCCCGAATTGGTGCCGGCGGGAATAGCCAGGTCGACCGCGCCGTCGATCGTCGGCACGCGTACCTTGCCGCCGAGCGTCGCTTCATAAAGCGTGATCGGCAGATCGAGCCTAAGATCAGCGCCGTCCAGCTTGAACAGCGGATGCGGCGCGACGTGCACGGTAATCAGCGCATCGCCGGCTTTGCCGTTGGCGATCGGCCAGCCCTGCCCTTTGAGCCGGATCGATTGGCCGCTGATGAGGCCGGCCGGAATCTTAACCTCGACGTCCTTACCGGTCGGCAGATGCACGCGGGTCTTGGTGCCTTTCGCGGCCTCCGGCAGGCTGATGGTCATCTCGGCATGCAGATCCTGGCCGGCGCCGGCCGCCGCGAAATCTTCCGGTTCGAACTGCTGCCCGAAGCCGCGCGCACTGGCGCTGCCGAACATGTTGCGCAAGATGTCCTCGAAACCACCAGGGCCGCCACCGCCGCCGCTCGCCCGGCGCTGGAAACCGTCGGGCCCGAAGCTAAAGCTCTCGAATTGCGCGCTGCCGGGTCCGAAACCGGCGCCGCCGCTTGGCTGCGCGCCGAAGCCTTCGAAGCCCTGGTAGCGCGGCTTTCCCTCGGCATCGATCTCGCCGTTGTCGAACGCCTTGCGCTTCTTGTCGTCGCCGGCGATCTCATAGGCGGCGTTAAGCTCGGCGAAGCGCGAGGCCGCCTTGGGATCGTGCTTGTTGGCGTCGGGATGCAGCTTCTTGGCAAGCCGCCGGAAGGCGCTCTTGACCTCAGCCTCGCTCGCACCCTTCGATACCCCCAGAACCTCGTAGGGGTCGCGCATCCGTCCGAACTCCCGTGAAAAATACCCCCGCCCGCCGGTCGAAGGCGGGCAATTCCAAACATAATGTGGGGCTCAAATCGCCCGGATGCAACGCACCTATGCTGTGCGAGCTTCGGTGCGCAAGCGCGCCGGGCTTACGAACGCTTCCAGGGCTTGAGCGCGCGGATTTCCCAGACGCCTTGGTCCTGCTTGCAGGCTTCGCCCTGCATCCAGGACTGCGACGTTCCCTGCACATAGCTCGCCAGGAAATCGCGGCAGGTGCGCCCATCTTGGGTATAGGCGGAGGCGATCGGGGTGACGGTACCGCGCGCGCCGGTACGCGGGTTTTCCCAGGGCGCGCTGGCATATTTGTCGTCGCGGGTGAGCACGTCGGAGGCGGCCGCGCGCGCATAGGCCAGATCGCCGTCGGGCGGCAATCCGGCCTCCCCCTTGGCGCCCGAAGGAGGCGTGATCGAGCCTGTGGCCTCGGAATTCTCGGAACTGGCGAACAGCGAGTCGAAGCGGGACGTGTTAATGCTGCAACCGCCGCCGGAAAGCGCCAACGTCAGCGCCCCGGCCAGCGGCAGGGCGCGCCATAGGCGCGCGCGCGCGCATCCACTATAAAGGCGGCAGTTGAAACAACGGGACACGGCACCGGCCACGCGGGCGCTCCGGATACTATGACTGATACGGCACCCATTGAACACCCAAGTTGGTTAACGACTGGTGATTTCACCGCGGCGGACGAGCCTTTGCGGCTGTTTGCCGTCTGGCTCGGCGAGGCGACAACCGCGGAGCCGCGCGATCCGACCGCCATGACACTGGCGACCGTCGACGCCGACGGGCTGCCGAATGCCCGCATGGTGCTCTTGAAGGGTGCCGATGAGCGCGGGTTCGTGTTCTACACCAACATTGACAGCCAAAAAGGACGGGAATTGGACGTCCACCCGCAGGCGGCGCTGGTATTTCATTGGAAATCGTTGAACCGGCAGGTGCGCGTGCGCGGCAGCGTGGAGCGCGTCAGCGAAGCGGAGGCCGACGCCTATTTCGCCACCAGGCCGAAGCAGGCGCAAATCGGCGCCTGGGCCAGCAAGCAGTCGGCGCCCTTGGAAAGCCGCCTCGCCTTCGAGAAAGCGGTCGCGCTCTACGCCGCCAAATATGCCCTGACCAGCGTGCCGCGGCCACCGAACTGGTCCGGCTACCGGATCGTGCCGACACAAATCGAGTTCTGGCACGACCGGCCATTCCGCCTGCACGACCGAATTGTGTTCAGCCGTGCAAGCTTGAACGCGCCGTGGAGCAAGACGCGGCTCTATCCGTGAGATAAAAGGACTGCATGCCGAATACGCCATCGAACCAGCCACGCCGCACACTGCTGCTCACCGGAGCCAGCCGCGGCATCGGCCACGCCACCGTCAAGCGCTTCTCGGCCGCCGGCTGGCGCGTGATCACTTGTTCGCGCCACCCGTTCCCGGAGAATTGCCCGTGGGACGCCGGCCCCGAGGACCACATCCAGGTCGATCTCGCGAATGAGGCCAATACGCTTTCCGCGATTGAGGAAATCCGCCGGCGGCTCGAGAGCCACGAACTGCATGCGCTGGTGAACAATGCGGCGATCTCGCCCAAGGGCGACGGGGGCAAGCGCCTCGGCTCACTCGATACCACCATCGACGTGTGGCACTACGTGTTCCAGGTGAATTTCTTCGCGCCGATCATGCTGGCGCGCGGGCTGATGAACGAGCTGAAGGTAGTCAAGGGCTCGGTGGTGAACGTCACCTCGATCGCCGGTTCGCGCGTGCATCCGTTCGCGGGCGCGGCCTACGCCACCTCGAAGGCGGCGCTCGCTTCGCTGACGCGCGAAATGGCGAGCGACTTCGGCCGCCTCGGCATCCGCGTCAACGCTATCGCGCCGGGCGAGATCGACACGGCGATCTTGTCGCCGGGCACCGACAAGATCGTTGAGCAGATTCCGCTGCAGCGTCTGGGCACGCCGGACGAAGTGGCCAAAATCATCTACGTGCTGTGCACGGAAACGAGTTCTTACGTAAACGGCGCCGAGATCCACATCAACGGCGGCCAGCACGTGTGATCCATCTCTCCTGCTTTGCCGATTCAATTTTCAAATAGCAAAGTCTCATTCGCGCAAACGCCATCGCCCATATTCTTTGCGGCGCCGGGCACGCCGTCGTCTCTTCTTCGCCCCCTTGAGGGAACGGAGCGCCGAGAAACACAAGGCGCGTGGCGCACGCACCCCGGGCGGCTGGCGAGGCCGCCCGACAAGCCTTGCGAGGCGCGGCACCTCTCAAGCGATGAGAGGCGGGCCTCTCGGCGCTCCACTGCGGGCTGCTGACCTCGATCTCCTGCATCTCTTCGCGCGTGGCACCGCGATGCCGAGCAGCCCTTCGACCGGCTTGTCTTCCCGCACGGTCGGCGTGACCATATCGACCCACTCCGCGTTTTGCGGCGGCGACTGACCGGGCTCGACGGCAACGCGCTCGAGCGACGTGCCACGCGGGACGTAGACGGAAGGCATAAAGGATCACCGTGCGATCGGGTCGTCTCTCATGATCCGATCCCGCGGCTGCGCGCAAGAAATAAATGTCGCAGCCACGGCCGGGGGCGGCCGTGTTACGTCATTCGTCGCAGTGAAGAGAGGTGGTGGGGAGCTTGGCGGGTGGCCGGCTCGAGACCAGCGGCTCAGTCGCTGTCGTCGAGGATGGAGCGCGCCTCATTGGCGTTGCGCTGCCCGCCCCGGTGGCGGAGCGCAGCGGCGACCGCCGAAATCCCGATCTTGCCGTAACGATCTTCGAGGTTCTTGTATTGGCGCTGGGAGTCTTGGCTCAGCTCCGTCGCCCTGGTCGCGTTCATTTTGGTATCTCTCCAATCCGTCTTTGGGGTCTTTAGCGGGTTAACCTTGCTCGGTGACTAGGGCGGAATTGCGCGGCAATTCGTCTCCTATTGCGGCATTTGAAGCACCAAGGCGGTATTTGCTTTGATTTCGATCATATTCGGACGGTTATGGTAAACCGTCTCTTAACGTCTTGGCGGCAAAGTCATTTTTGGGCTGAACCGGGCCGCTGGCGGAAACCGCCAAGGCCTACCAAAAGCGAGTGCGGCATTCATGCAACAGCTTGCGAGAAGCTGCTGTGGACATGCTGGAAACCGTGGCAATCGCCTGGATTTTTCGGTTAATTACGGACTGACAAAGCTTGATGCGTTCGCCCCGCTGGGCGGCCGGGAAAGAGGAATGGAAATGTCGACAAGGGGGTTGTTGGGGGTGCTGCTCGGCCTCGGGGTTGTACTCGGCGGCTGCATGCAGTCCACGATCGAACCGGCGTCGGAAGCGAACCTGACCGTTCGCGACAAGAAGCTGCTGGCGGCGGCGCCTTACGCGCAGGCGTCCATCCCGGAGCCGTATAAGCGGCATATCGTCGAATATCACCGCAAGGAAGTGGCCGGAACGATCGTGATCGATTCCGATGCGCGCTACCTCTATTACGTGCTGCCCGAGGACAAGGCGATCCGCTACGGCGTCACCGTCGGCGAGGAAGCCATGGCTTGGTCGGGCGTCGCCAAGATCGAGCGCATGACCGAATGGCCGTCATGGACGCCAACCGAGGGCGAACGCAAACGCATGGACGTGCCGGCCTTTGTCAGCCCCGGCCCGCAAAATCCGATGGGCGCGCGCGCGATGTATCTGTTCGAGGGCAACAAGGACACGCTCTATCGCATTCACGGCACCAACCAGCCGGAATATATCGGCCAGGCGATTTCCTCGGGCTGCATCCGCATGACCAACGAGGACGTCATTGACCTCTACAAGCGGGTCAAGAACGGCACCGTCGTGGTGGTGCTGGCGCCGCACCAAGGCGACTCGCCGTTCAATCCGCGGCTGGCGTCGAGCGGCGGCATGTTCCGCTGAGAATTTTCACGGGGGCTAGGAAAACGGCGCCTTCGGGCGCCGTTTTTGTTTCTATGCCCCCAGCGTCACCTGCACGATTTCCGGCGGCACGCCGAGCCGCAGCGGCATCTTGCTGCAACCGAGCCCGCCCGAAACGATCATGTGGCGGCCCTCTTCCACGATATGGCCATAGGCGAAGCGCGCGCCGTATTTCGATGGCGCCCATAACGGCGGTATGAACGGCAGCACGATCTGCCCGCCGTGGGTGTGGCCGGCAATGGTCAGCGCGACGCGCGCCGGCGTTTCCGTGAAAATGTCCGGCTCGTGCGCCAGCAGGATGACCGGATCGCCGGTGGTGATGCGAGCGAGCGTGCCCGGCAAATCGTCGACCCCCTCGAAATGGTTCGGCCCGAGCCAATGCGCGAGCTGATCGCCGAGGCCAGCCAGCCAGAAGCGGCGGCCGCCATCATCGAGCAGCACAGCGTCGTTTTCCAACACCGGGATGCGCACGCCCTTGAGCGCGCTACGCACGCCGTCGATGTCGTACCACCAGTCGTGGTTGCCGAGGATGGCAAAGACGCCGAGGCGCGCTTTGAGACGGCCGAGTTCGGCCGCCCAGGCCGGATGCGGCACCCGCTCGGTGACGAAGCGGTGGGTGGCGAAAAAATCGCCCAGGATCACGATCAGGTCGGAGTCGAGCGCTTGCGCGACATCGACCACCTGGCGCACGCGCCTTAGCCCCATATTGGGCCCGCCGGCATGCAGGTCGGCGACGACAGTGATGCGCAGGCGATGCGCATCGGGCCAATTCGGCGGCACCGGCCGGTAGTCCGTGACGATAAGGTCATTGGCGGCTTCCGCCGCCGCATAGGCCGCGGTGCTCGGCATCACCAGGCCAGCGCCGCCAAGCGCAGGCCCGCTCTTGAGCAGGCCGCGGCGGGTCAGCCCGGACGGCCGCATCGGCCGGACGAGTTTGCTGGAAGCGTTAATCGACATGCGGGAGGATTACCCCCGGAACTGTGATGCTAAAATGGAGGCACGCCCAGAGTTTGCTGGAATGCTTAACGGGCGGCGGCGCTCGCCGGCCGCGGCGTCGGCAGCGGTACGGCCTCCGCGACCTCGGCGGGCGCCTCGCGCACGTCCCATTGGCAAATGCGGTAACCCTGCCGGCGCTCGGCAAGATCGAGATGAATGTGGCCTTCGTGCTGGCCGTCCGAACCGGGCCCGAGCACCGTGGTGAAGCGCTGGCAGGCGCTTGCGCGCAGACCCTCGCGTAAATCTTTTGCGGCGGTCACGTCGGTCAAGCCGATCACGCGGCCGTCGGCAAGCGTGAACGAGCGCACGTCGATGGCGTTGCCCATGCCGTGCTCGCTGACTTTCGCGCCGAACACCCGGTTACGGCCGCGGCATTCGAAATCGTCATAATTGTCGACGCTGCGCAGCACGGCGCCGATCGCGCTCAGGCGCGGCGCCGCATCGTCGCGGATCCAGGTGGCGAGCGATTCCGCCATCTCACAGCGTAGCACCGGCGAAGGCGTCACCGCGATGCGCGTGCGGTCGGCAAGCCATACTGCGTCGAGCTGCACCATGTCGCGGCCGCCGCAGGTGCCCGGCCCGATCAGGCGCGGCATTGGCGCAACCGCGGCGATTTTCTCGAGCCGCAGGCGGCAATCGGACGGCAAGCTGGTAACCTCGGCGGAATTGAAATCGGGGCCGGCGGCCTCGCGAAACGACATCGGTTCCAGCCAGATCGGCGGGCGCGGACGCGGCAATGGCACGGTTTCAGCGGCGCCATAGCCGCAGCCGAATGAGACCAGGAAAACAGTAGCCAGGAGCGCGCGCACCAAGGCGGTATTGCGCACGATTGCGGCGTTTATGGGGGTCCGAACATGAGACCATTGCACCAGCCAATGCGCAAGCTAACCTTAGCCCCGGCCGGCGAGGGGCGCCGGCCCAAGACGAAACGTCCAGGAGGGGAACGCCATGCTCGGGCTCATGCAGGATTGGCCGCTGCTGATCCACCGCATCATCGACCATGCCGCCAAATTTCATGGCGAGCGCAAGGTCATTACCCGTTCGATCGAAGGCCCCATCGTCGAGACCAATTACGCTGCCATCCGTGCGCGTTCGTTGAAGGTGGCGCAGCGGCTCGCCAAGGACGGCATCAAGGTCGGCGACCGGGTGGCGACGCTCGCCTGGAACACCGGCCGGCATCTTGAAGCCTGGTACGGCATTGTCGGCATCGGCGCGATCTATCACACGGTCAATCCGCGCCTGTTCCCCGAGCAGATCGTGTGGATCGTCAATCACGCCGAAGACCGCATTCTGATCACCGATCTTACTTTCGTGCCCCTCTTGGAAAAGATCGCCGACAAGCTGCCCACCATCGAGCGCTACATCGTGCTCACCGACACCGCGCATATGCCGAAGACCACGCTGAAGAACGCGGTCGCCTATGAGGACTGGATCGCCGAGGTGGACGGCGATTTCCAATGGGTTTCGTTCGACGAGAACACCGCGTCGGGCATGTGCTACACCTCCGGCACCACCGGCCACCCCAAGGGGGTGCTCTATTCGCATCGCTCCAATGTGCTGCACGCCTATATCGCCGCGCTGCCGGATTCCAAGGGCATCGCCTCGCGCGACGTGGTGATGCCGGTGGTGCCGATGTTCCACGCCAATTGCTGGTCGCTCGCCTTCTCGACGCCGATGGTCGGCGCCACGCTGGTTATGCCGGGCGCCAAAATGGACGGCGCCTCGATCTACGAACTGCTCAATACCTATAAAGTGAGTTTCACCGCCGCGGTGCCGACGGTGTGGCTGATGCTGCTGCAGGACCTTGAGAAGACCGGCGGCAGGCTGCCGCATCTCAAGCGCGTGGTGATCGGCGGCTCGGCCTGCCCGCGCGCAATCACCAAGACCTTCCAGGACGTCTACGGCGTCGAGGTGGTGCATGCCTGGGGCATGACCGAGATGAGCCCGCTTGGCTCGCTCTGCACCATGAAGCCCGAATACGCGGTGCTCACCGGCGAGGCGCAGCTCGACATCAAGATGAAGCAGGGCCATCCGCCGTTCGGCGTCGACATGAAGATCACTGACGACAACGGCAAGGAGCTGCCGTGGGATGGCAAGACCTTCGGGCGCCTGAAGGTGCGGGGCCCTGCCGTGGCGCGGGCCTATTACAAAGTCGACAACGATCCGGTATTCGAGAAGGACGGCTGGTTCGACACCGGCGACGTCGCGACAATCGACAAATACGGCTACATGCAGATCACCGACCGCGCCAAGGACGTGATCAAGTCGGGCGGCGAATGGATTTCAACCATTGATCTTGAAAACCTGGCGGTCGGCCATCCGAAAGTGGCGGAAGCCGCCGTGATCGGCGTCGCGCATCCGAAATGGGACGAGCGGCCGCTCTTAGTCGTCGTGCTCAAGAAGGGCGAGAGCGCGACCAAGGAGGACATCCTCGGCTTTATGCAGGGCAAGACCGCCAAATGGTGGATGCCGGACGACGTGGTGTTCGTCGAGGAAATCCCGCACACCGCAACCGGCAAGATCCAGAAGATCACGCTGCGGCAACGTTTCAAGGATTACGTGCTGCCGAGCGTGCAGGCGGCGGAGTAATTATTTCGTTAGGCCACGCGGGAGCGCGGGCTACCAAAAAAATCATGCCCGGCACAATGACCGGGTATGACAGTTTCGACGTTTGGAGACTTGTCGAGACAGTTATTCCGCCGCCTGCACCGTGTTTTGCAGCTTGTCCTGAGCGGCGACCAGCCGCTGCATCACTTTGAGATCGCGCGCACGCAATTGCAGGCAAGCGTCGGCCCAGATCTGCACGATACCGTCGAGCTCCTCGAGCGTGACCGGATTGACCACGTGGCCGGCTTTGTAGACCGCGCGCCCGCCGACGTGCCGCCGGTGGTTCCGCTGCATGAAATCGTGCGCGGCCTGGACTCCCTGCCCCGGCTCCGCCACTACGTGCACTAGGCCGATTTCCTTCATCTCGTCGGCGCTGTAGATGCGGCCGGTGAGCATCATCTCCTCGGCAAAGGCCGCGCCGACCCGCCGCGCCACCAGGCTGTAGGCGCCCATGCCGGGGAACAGCCCGAACATGGTCTCCGGGAAGCCGAATTTGGCGCCGCGTTCGGCGATGATGACGTTGAACGACAAGAGCGACTCGAAGCCGCCGCCGAGCGCGTCGCCTTGCGCGAGGCCAATAGTGATCATCGGCAGGCCAAGCGTGTTGATGTTCCGGTGCAGAATGCGCACGCAGGATTCGCCGTAGTCGACCAGCCCTTGGCGGTCGCCCTCGTGAATCTTCTTCAAGAAGTGACCCAGGTCGCCACCGAGATTGAACACGCCGGGCGTGCGCGAGCCAAGCAGAAGATATTTCAGATCGTCCGGCCGGTCGGCGAACATCGCCAAGATGCCGCGCTGCCAGGCGTGGAAGTCCTCCAGAAAGTCGGGATTGTAGCTCGGACGGCCGCGCGGCCGCATAAAGGTCCACAACGCGCCCGCCTGCTCGTCCCAGTTAACTTCGAGCTGTTCCAGTTTGAACAGGCGCCGCGCTTCGGCGCCCTTCATCAGGTCGAGTAGCTTCGTATCGTTCGGTGAAGCGGCCGGCTCTCTCGCGACAAGAGGCAGTGGCCAAGACATCACCCGGCTTGGCGTCGAAGCGTGAGACAACGCAATACCATGCATTTTCTGCTACCGCATTTACTGTTCCTTTACCCTAACAGAAAGTTGAGGTTCCAACAATCTTCAATCGCGCGTTAACCATACTTGCAACGCAACTCTCTTCTGTTCTGCGCGCGTACACGCGCGAAAATGCGCGGAAGAATCGCGCGAATAGAATAATTAACTAAAACGGAAGTTTTCTCGCCGCGCTCATGCTTGCCATTTCGATAACCGCTGCAACTTTCGAATAAGCAGCGCTACTGATCGCGCATTGGAACAATTTTATTGAAATTGTGACGCGGCCATTTGCCGCTCGTTCATCACGAGCGTCGATAGCGCAAACCATTTGCATCGTATTGAACAATGGCCGGTAGCGTCGCATGCGTCGGAAAAGCTGCGCAGGTCAAATGCTTATCAAGAAACTCTTCGAGACTCGCAAGGCGGATGCGAGTCTTGCAACCGATATTCGCGCCGCGCTGATTGAGTCGCTGTTTGCGCCGATCGCATCGCTGGTCTTTGGCGCCGTCGGCTGTTCGATTATCGGCGGAGCGGTGGCGCTGCGCGTCGGCGATCGTTGGATCATGGCCGTATCGGTCGCGCTGTTCGTGGTCGGCATGCTGCGGGTCGCCTCCGCAGTGCTCTACCGGAGAAATAAGGCACGGCTCGCAGATACCAAGCTGTGGGAGCACGTCTACGAACTCGGCGCCTGGGGATTCTCGGGCTTGCTTGGCCTGCTGTGCTGGCTGACAATTACGCAGACCGCGGACGCATCGCTCCATTTGGCTGTCAGCACTACCACGGCAGGCTACGCGGCCGCGATTTCGGGCCGCAACGCCGGGCGGCCTATCATCGCGGTCGGTCAACTCACCTTCAGCACGCTTCCCCTGGCGATCGCGCTGCTAGCCGATCCTGACTGGGTGCAAAAAGCGATGGGCTTTGTGGTGCTGATGTTCATCTACGGCATGATGGACATCACGCTCAGCATCCGCGACATTATCATCCAGGCGCTGACCATGACGCGCAAGGAGGCGGCGCTGGCGGCCCGCTTCGAGGAACAGGCCAACCGCTTCGACATCGCGCTCAACAACATGTCGCACGGCCTGTGCATGCTCGACCCGCAGGACCGCCTGCAGGTCTGGAACGAGCGGTTCATTGAACTGCTGCACCTGCAAAACGCGCCGGTGCGCGTCGGCATGCGGATTTCGCAACTTGTCCGGCACAGCATTCGCGCCGGAAATCACAAGGCGCAGAGCGCGAAGCAAGTGATCCGGGAGCTGATCGAAGGCCTTCGGCACGACATGTTCGACCAGTTCCACACTTCGCCCGACGGCGACCGCACCATCGCGGTCTCGCGCCGGATGATGGCCGATGGCGGCTCCGTCATCATTCTCGAGGACGTGACCGAACGCAAGCGCGCACAGGAGCGCATCACGCATCTCGCCAAGTTCGACGAGCTCACGGGCCTAGCCAACAGAGCGCAATTCCGCGAGCGCATCAGCGTCATGCTCGCGGCCGTGAACGAGCGCGAGAACCATCTCACGATTCACTTGATCGATCTCGACCGCTTCAAATCGATCAACGACACGCTCGGCCATCCGATCGGCGACAAGCTGCTCAAGGAAGTCGCGTTCCGGCTCGGCACCGTCATCAGGCCGGGCGATATGATCACGCGCTTCGGCGGCGATGAATTCGTCGTGCTGCAGGCCGGCGCGCAGCGCCGGCAGGACGCCGAGTGGTTGGCGCAGCGCCTGGCCCGCACGCTCAAGGAACCGTTCGAAATCGACGGCCATCGCATGGACATCGGCGCTTCGATCGGCATCGCCATGGCGCCGATCGACGGCGTCGACGCCGACCAGCTTCTCAAGAAGGCCGACATGGCGTTGTACGCCGCCAAGAATAGCGGCGGCGGCGGCCACCGCTTCTTCGCCATGGACATGGAAGAGGCGGTGCAGGAGCGCCGTGCGCTCGAGCTCGACCTGCGCGACGCGCTCACTGCGGGGCAGTTCCATTTGAATTACCAGCCGTTGGTCGATCTGCGCACCGGCCGCGTGACGACCTGCGAAGCATTGATGCGCTGGACTCATCCGGTTCGCGGCGAAGTGCCGCCGGCCGTGTTCATCCCGGTGGCTGAAGAGACCGGGCTGATCATCGCGCTCGGGGAGTGGGCCTTGAACCGCGCCTGCACCGAGGCGGCAAGCTGGCCGCACGGCGTCAAGGTTGCCGTCAACCTGTCGCCGGTCCAATTCAGGGACCGCGGGCTCGCCTTGCAGGTGGTTACCGCGCTCGCCAAGACGGGTCTGCCGGCGCAACGGCTGGAGCTCGAGGTCACCGAGCGGCTGCTGCTCGAGGACAACGACGGCACGCTCGCGACCATGCAGCAGCTCAATAATCTCGGCGTCGGCTTGTCGCTCGACGATTTCGGGACCGGCTATTCCTCGCTCAATTACCTGCGCAAATTCCCGTTCCATAAGATCAAGATCGACCAATCGTTCATTTGCGATCTAGGCGACGAGCGCGACGCCCGGGCAATCATCGGCGCCGTCGCCAGCCTCGGCGCCGGCCTCGACAAAATCGTCGTCGCCGAAGGTGTCGAGACGGAAGAGCAGATGAAGCTGGTGACGTCGCAGGGTTGCCACGAAGGCCAGGGCTTTTTGTTCGGGCGCCCGATGGATGGGGCCGCCATCCGCACCCGGCTGGAAACACCGATCACTTTGGCGCAGATGGTCGCCTAGCATCCGCGCCCAACGGCGCGAAGGCAGGCGGCAAGAGGTCATTGCCCATACCCGCACTTCCCATTATCCCTGTGCGCGCATGATTTGCACTTTCTGCGCGGGATAACGGCATGGCGCGGCGACCCAGTTTTGGCGATGAGCCGGTGTCGCGACTGGCCGCGTGGTCTGGCCGGTTGGCGCTATTCGCGCTCGCGATGGCGGCGCTCTCGATCATCATCGTGCGTTCCGGCTTGTTGGAAATCGAGCCGGCGCTCACGACCTTCGCCGCCGCGCTCGTGTTCGCCGCGTTGGCGGTGCTGCTTTCGTTCTTGGCTTTTATCGCGGTCTGGCGGCAGGGCCTCGCCGGGCTCGGCTCGGCGATATTGGGATTGCTGCTGGGGCTCGTCCTGCTCGCCTATCCGGGCTATCTCGGCTATCGCGCGACCAAGGTGCCGGCGATTTCTGACATCACCACCGACCCCGACAATCCGCCGCTCTTCGACTTGCTAGCGCGGCTGCGGCCGCGCGACCGTAACAACTATCCGGGCGGCGCGGTGGCCGAGGCGCAGCGCGCGGCCTATCCCGACATTGTGCCGCTGCAAGAGAGCGCGCCGCCAAAATTCGTCTACGATATCGCGCTCTCGCTGGTGACCAAGCGCAAATGGCACGTCGTCGACGCGCGCGCGCCGGGCGCCGGCCGGCGCGACGCCGTCATCGAGGCGGTCGCGCGCACACCGATCATGGGCTTCCGCGACGACGTGGTGATCCGCGTGAGCGCGACCGGCGCCGGCACGCGTGTCGACATGCGTTCGGCCTCGCGCTACGGCGTGTCCGATTTGGGCGCCAATGCCGCGCGTATCCGCAGCCTGCTCGAGGATATCGACGATGCGGTGGGTTCGGCGCCCGAACCGCGGGCAGAGCCGCCGAAAGAGGCTCAGCCGGCGCCCAAGCGCCCGATCAGGCGGTAGAGCCCGTCGATCGCGGGCGCGCCGTCGGTTTCGACCAAGCCGCGCGTCACCAGATCCTCCATGTGCGCCAGCACCGACAAACCCGCCGCGCCGGTCAAGCGTGCATCGATCCCGATATAGATCGCGCGCACGATCGAGGGAATGTCGGTTTCGCCCTTTGCCAGCCGGTGCAGGATCGAGGCCTCGCGCGCCTTGCGATGCAAGATGTAATAATTGACAAAGCACGCGGCGTCGCGAATCGCTGGCCCGTGGCCGGGGAAATAGAGGGCCTCGCCACGCTTGGCGAGCTTTTGCAGCGAGGCCATATAGTCGCTCATGGCGCCGTCTGGCGGCGCCACGATCGAGGTGGCCCAGCCCATCACATGATCGCCGGCGAACAGCGCGTTGTTCTCCTTGAAGGCATAGGCCATGTGGTTGGCGGTGTGGCCGGGCGTCGCCACCGCTTCGATAGTCCAACCGTCGCCGGAGACCACCTCGCCGTCCTTGAGTGCGACGTCGGGCTTAAAATCGCGGTCGCCGCTCGAATCGAGCGGGTTGTGCTCGCCGATGTGCAGCGGCCGCGCCGCGCGGTGCGGACCTTCGGCATAGACGGTGGCGCCGGTCGCAGCCTTGACCGCCGGCACCGCCGGCGAGTGGTCGCGGTGGGTGTGGGTGACGAAGATCGCCGTCACCGTCTCGTTGCGCACAGCATCGAGCAAGGCGCCGATATGGCGCTCGTCGGCAGGACCCGGATCGACGATCGCGACCTGGCCGCGGCCGACAATATAGCTCATCGTGCCCTTGAAGGTGAACGGCCCCGGATTGTCCGCCATTACGCGGCGAATGCCGGGCACGGGCTTGTCCACGGTGTCGGGGGCGAGATCGAGATTTTTGTCGAAGGGGATGTCGTCGGCCATGGCGGCTTATGAGCATGCCGCCCGGCAGATTCCAACCGATTTCTTCAACGCGGCCTTTCTTACTTGACTACCAAATAGCCTTGCGTTTCCGGATGGAAGTCGTCGAAGAAGCGGTAGCGTCCGGGCTCCAGCGGGCGGATACGTATGGTGATGGTGCCGCCGCCGGTGACGACCTTCTCGACGCGCAGCATGTTGCTCTCGAATTCCGCCGGCGCAGGGTCGATATTTTTCACGACGATCACGATCGGCTTGCCGGCCGGCGCATGCAGCTCGGCGGGCTGAAAGCGATGATCTTTGAGCGAGATATTCACGGTCACCGTCTCCTCAGCCCGTGCCGCCGGCACCATAAGGAGCAGGCCGAGCGCAAAGGCGGCGATTTTCAGCGCATCCTTTTTGATTGACGGTCGATTCATGGCCTCGAACCTCTTACGCGGACGCCGGTGCTAGAATTCAAACTCAAGCTTCAGATTACCGCGATAGCGCGAAAAATTGGTCAGGTCCAAGGGGCGCGGGTCGTCCACCGCGTGGCCGGCGACTTGCGCCATAAACGCCGCGGCCAACAGCACCTTGCGGGTGATATTGATCTGCAAGTTCGGGCCAACAAAGAGCGCATGGCCGTCGAAGGTTTGAAACGCCAGGCCGTCATAGGCCCGGTCATATTCTGCGCCGGCGCCCAAGGCAAAAGTCGGCGTGATGCGGTAGGCAAGCCCCAACGACAGACCGGCCGACGACATGCGCTCCCACATGCCGGTGTCGGCGGGCTTGGCGACCTCCGGCTCGTAGATCAGGTTAACCGCGGCGAAAAAGCGATTGGGGATGAGTTCGGTATCGGCGACAATTCTGAATTCCGAACTGTAGCTCTGTGTTCTGGTGCCGTCGGTATCGTCGATGCGCGCCCATTCCGGCTCGGCCGAGACCGTCAGGCCGAAAGGCGAGCCAGGCCCGCGGCCGATGATAAGATAGCGCAGTTTAGCCGAAGCGCCGCTGAACTGCGTGCTGTTACGGTCGTCGAGATCCTCGACGCCGCTGATCGAATGGGTGAGCGCGTGGGCGCTTAGTTCGTAGGCGAAGTTCTGAGTGGGCACGTGCTCGAATTCGAACTCATGCTCGATCGCGGTATAGCGTCCGCCGCGCTTCTGGAACGATCCGGTCGACTCATATTCGAAGGCCTTCTCGCCTTCGTTGCCGATGTCGGCCCCGTCGGTGAAGCCGAACATGTATTTCGACTCGGCTTCGTGAAAGACATCCGCCACGGTTTGCGCACCGCCCTGCGTCGCGGGCGCCGGAGACTGGGCGTGAGCGTCGAAAACCGTCGCGACGAGAAACGGCGCGGCAACCGCAAAGGCGCGAGCAAGCCATCCGATACGCATCGAAATTTCCTCACTCACCAAGTTCAAGGCTCGGCCACAAGACTGCCGCGCCGAAACGAAGCGCGGTGTAAATTCATTTCGATGCGCACTTGCGAATTTTCCCAGCTGGATGTCAATCCGCGCAGGCAAACATTAGATAACTTCTAGTTCGGAGCTTTTCTAAATTAAAACGCGCGGTCGCGCATTTGGCCGGTTAATGAATTTCCGGCTCGGGGATCGGCCCGAGCGGCGCCAGAAAATCGAAATCGCAGCCCTCGTCGGCCTGCCCGATATGTTCGGAATAAAGCGCGCCATAGCCGCGCGGATAGTGCTGGCTGGGCTGCTTCCAGGCGGCGCGGCGGCGCGCAAGCTCCGTATCACTCACATGCAGATGAATACGGCGCGCGGCCACGTCCACCTCAATTTCGTCACCAGTCTGCACGAAAGCGAGCGGGCCGCCGACGAAGCTTTCCGGCGCCACGTGCAGGATGCAGGCGCCGTAGCTGGTGCCGCTCATGCGCGCGTCGGAAATGCGCACCATGTCCTTGACGCCGGACTTCAATAGCTTCTTGGGGATTGGCAGCATGCCCCATTCCGGCATACCGGGCCCGCCTTTCGGGCCGCCGTTCTTGAGCACCAGCACGTGGTCCGCCGTCACTTTGAGATCGTCGCGATCGATTTCGCGCGCCATCTCATTGTAGTCCTCGAACGCGATCACGGGCCCGCGGTGATGCAGCAGGCGTTTTTCCACCGCCGACGGCTTGATCACACAGCCATTCGGCGCAAGGTTTCCGGTAAGCACCGCCATCGCCTCCTCGCTCGACACCGGATCGGCGAGCGGCCGGATAACGTCTCGCTTGTACACCTCAGCGCCGGCGATGTTTTCGCCGAGCGTTTTACCCGTCGCAGTCAAACAGGACAGATCGAGCTTGTCTTTCAGCTCGGCCATCAGCGCGCGCAAGCCGCCGGCATAGAAGAAATCCTCCATCAGGAATTCGCCGGACGGGCGCACATTGGCGAGTACCGGCACGTCGCGCGAAATCTCGTCGAAGCGCTTCATGTCCATGGGTAGGCCAGCGCGGCGCGCCATCGCCACCACGTGGATGATGGCATTGGTCGAACCACCCATGGCCATGTGCACGCGAATGGCGTTGTCGAAGGCGGCGGGTGTGAGTAGTTTTTGTGGCGTCAGATCTTCCCAAACCATATCGACAATGCGCCGGCCGCTGGCCGCCGCCATGCGCGGATGCGCGGCGTCGGCGGCGGGAATCGAGGAGGCGCCCGGCAGCGAAAGCCCGAGCGTCTCGGCAATCGCCATCATGGTCGCGGCCGTGCCCATCACCATGCAGGTACCAAATGAGCGCGCGATGCCGCCTTCGATCTCCGACCATTGCGCGTCGCTGATGCGGCCGGCGCGTTTCTCGTCCCAGTATTTCCAGGCGTCCGAACCGGAACCGAGCACCTGGCCGTGCCAGTTTCCGCGCAGCTGCGGACCGGCGGGAACGTAGATCGCCGGCAAGCCCATGCTGATCGCGCCCATGATCAGTCCTGGCGTGGTCTTGTCGCAGCCGCCAAGCAGCACCGCGCCGTCGATCGGATGGCTGCGCAGCAATTCCTCCGCCTCCATCGCCAGTAAATTACGGTAGAGCATGGTGGACGGTTTGACGAAGGGCTCCGACAGCGACATCGCCGGCAGTTCGATCGGCAAGCCGCCGGCCTGCAGCACGCCGCGTTTGACGTCCTCGGCGCGCGCCCGCAGGTGGCTATGACAGAAACTGATGTCGCTCCAGGTATTGACGATGCCGATCACCGGCTTGCCGGTCCAGTCGTCGGCGTCGTAGCCGCCCTGGCGCAGCCGCGAGCGGTGGCCGAACGAGCGCAGGTCGTTGGGACCGAGCCAGCGGTGGCTGCGCAAATCCTCCGGACGCTTACGCTTTGCCATTCGAGAACCGCCCGGAACAATCGCGCATTATTGGATCGACAGGTTGGCGGCGCGCACCACCTTTTCCCACTTGGCGGTTTCGGCGGCGAGGAACTTGCCGAAGTCGGCCGGCGAGCCGGGGACCGGGATACCGCCGAGGTCCTTGAGCTTGGCGAGGATGCTGGGATCCTTGAGCGCCGCGTTGATCTCCTTGTTGAGGAGATCGATGACGTCCTTCGGCGTGCCGTGCGTCGTGCCGATGCCGAAGAAGGCGACCGCCTCATAGCCCGGCACGGTTTCCGCGACCGTCGGCACGTCCGGCAGTTCCGGGGAGCGCTCTTTGGTGGTCACCGCGAGCGCGCGTAATTTGCCGGCTTTGATATGGGCGATCGACGACGGCAGATTGTCGAAAGTGACCTGCACCTGGCCGCCGAGCAGATCGGTGAGCATCGGCGCCGAACCTTTATAGGGGATATGCGTGATCTTCAGGCCGGTCATCATCTTGAACAGTTCGCCCGACAAATGGATCGAGGTGCCGTTGCCGGACGAGGCCAAGTTGATCTTGTCGGGATTGGCTTTAACGTAGTCGATGAATTCCTTGACGGTCGTGACCGGTACCGACGGATTGACCTCCATCACATTCGGCACCTGGATCACGTTGGCGACCGGGTCGATGTCGCGCAGGAACACGAAATTGAGTTTCTTGTAGAGCGTGGCGTTGATGGTGTTGGCCGGGTTGATCAGGAACAGCGTGTAACCGTCGGGCGCGGCTTTGGTGACGAGTTCGGTGCCGATATTGTTGCCGGCGCCCGGCTTGTTTTCGACGATGAATTGCTGCCCGAGCTTCTGACTCAGCCAATTGCCGATAATGCGTGCGACGATGTCGGTCGAGCCGCCGGCCGGATAACCGACGATGATGCGCACCGGGCGGTCGGGATAGCCGGCCGCGCGCGCACCGCCGACGATCAGCGACAGGCAGACAAAACTAAGCAGCAGACGAGACAAGAACCGGACGTTGAATTGCATGGGCAATACCCTCCCCACCCGGCCGGCGAAGGCCCGGCGACGTGTTTTTCTGGGCGCGACGTTACGCGGCGCCGCGCCCCGCGCCAAGACCGCTCGCATGGCGCCGGAAGCCGGCATGGGAGCCTTGAGCCGGGGCATGGCCGGACGTGGAAATGGGGCGTAAATGTCTGA
>CAWCVE010000021.1:0-191042 GCA_963798825.1 uncultured Alphaproteobacteria bacterium
CTAAGGTCAAGGCGTTAAACTGACCAACGGGCTGAATGTGATCGGCGCCAATCACGCTTACGATTCTGCCGGTTTTCCGGGCCATTCGGGGCAATTCCGTGTACCAAAAGCACGAGGTGCGCATTCACGGGCGGGGCGGCCAAGGCGCGGTGCTGGCCTGCTCGATATTGGCGCAAGCGCTGATTGACGACGGCAAGCACGCGGTGGCGATCCCCTCTTTTGGCTTCGAACGCCGCGGCGCTCCAGTTGCCGCATTCCTTCGCTTCTCTGACGCGCCGATCCGCGCGATGACCAATGTCTACCATCCCGATTGCGTCGTCTGCATCGACCCGACCGTGCATCGAACAATTGATATCTACGCCGGCATGAAGCCGGGCGGCACCGTTGTGCTCACCACGAAGGCGCAGCTAGACGAACTGAAACTTCCCGTTTCGGTCTCGCGCGTCGGACTATGCGACGCGGTCGGCATTGCGCTGCCGATCTATCGCAAGCCGGTGACCAATGCGGTGATGCTTGGCGCCTTCGCGCGCACCACTGGCCTGCTGTCGCTCACCGCGCTCAAGGAGGCGTTGCAGCAGATGGATTTCCGCGACGCCGGCCTGACGCAAAATCTTGACGCCGCCGAACGCGGCTACAACGAAACGCAGATCTACGACTTCAGCAAGGTGGCTCATGCAGCGGCAGTCGCGTGATCATTTCGACGCGTCGACGATCCCGGACGATCTCGCGCCGATCGCCGCCGTACTGAGCAAAATGCTGCCAGGCGACTGGCGCAGCCTGCGTCCAGTGATCGACCGGCGCAAATGCGTCAAGTGCTCGCTCTGCTGGCTGTTTTGTCCCGTTCAGTGCGTGACCGAGAAGCCGCGCTGGTTCGAATTCGACCTTGCCGTGTGCAAGGGCTGCGGCGTCTGCGCGCAGGAATGTCCGCAACGCGCCATCAGCATGGTCGAGGAGGTCGGGCGATGACGACTGCGGCTGTAACGACTGGCAACAACAAGCCGGCCTATGTCGTGTGCGAAGGCAACGAGGCAGCCGCCATCGGCGTCGGCCTGTCGCGGCCGGACGTGGTCGCGGTTTATCCCATCACGCCGCAATCTTCGCTGGTCGAGCATCTCTCGCAGATGATCGCAGACGGCCGCCTGCGAGCTGATCTGATGAACGTCGAAGGCGAGCACGCGGTGCTTAACGGACTGCAAGGAGTGGCGCTAGCCGGCGGCCGTACCTTCACTGCCACCTGCGGACCCGGCATCGCCTTCATGTTCGAGCCCTATGTGCGCACGCCCGGCCTGCGCCTGCCGATGGTTGCCACGCTGGTTACGCGGGACCTGTTGAGCCCGCAATGCGTCTGGGGCGGCCAGCAGGACGCCATGGTCGTGCGCGAGGCCGGCTGGATCCAAATGTATTGCGAGACGGTCCAGGAAATCCTCGACACCACAGTAATGGCCTACAAGATCGCCGAACACCACGACGTGATGCTGCCGGTGAACGTCTGCCACGACGGCAACTATCTCTCATTTGGTGTCACTCGCGTCGAGCTGCCGGACCAGCAGGCGGTGGACGAGTTCCTCGGGCCGCCGAACATCAATTGGCACATCGCGCTCGATCCGGAGCGGCCGATGGGCGTCGATCCGCTCACCGGTGGCGCCGGCGGTCCCGGCCCGCGCAATTTCGTGCGCTACCGCAAGGGCCAGTGCCGCGGCATGCAGAATTCGCTGCGCGTCATCCGCGAGGTGCACGCCGCCTGGGGCGAGCGCTTCAGCCGCTACCACGCGCCGCTGGTCGAGGAATATCGCCTCGATGATGCCGACTATGCGCTGGTGACCATCGGCAGCATGACCGGCGCCGCTAAGGACGCGGTTGATATCGCGCGCGATCAGGGCGAACGAGTCGGTTTGATCAAGGTCAAGACGTTCAGGCCTTTCCCGCTCGCGGCGATGGCAAGCGCGCTCGCCAAGGCCAGCCGTGTCGGTGTGGTCGACCGCTCGGTCAGTTTCGGCTGGAATTCCGGGCCAGTCTACCAGGAGACGCTAGGCGCACTCTATCACACCGGTAAATCGATCCCCGCCATCAGTTTCATTGGCGGGCTGGCCGGCGCCGACATCACCGACGAGCATTTCGCCCGTGCCATCGCGCTGACGCGCGAGGCGAAATGGGGCCGCGCGCAAGAGCCGATCTGGCTGAACGAGAACGACTGAGCGCAGCATGGACAGCAAATACCTCATCGTCGGCAGCAGCCACGCGGCGCTCGAAGCGGCCGCCGCCATCCGCATGATCGACTCTCGGGGCACGCTCACGCTGCTCACACGCGATGCTCATCTGCCGTATTCGCCGACCATTCTGCCTTACGTGGTTTCGGGCCGCTCGCAGCCCGACAATGTTCAGCTCCGCGACGCGGCATATTTCCGCGCCAACGCCATCGATTTCGTATCCGGCGCGGAGGCTGTTTCGCTCGATCCGATGCAATCAATGTTGGGTCTCGCGTCCGGCGAGCGTTGGCAGTTCGAGCGGCTGCTCATCGCCTCAGGCGCTGCACCCAGCCTGCCGAAGGTCGCTGGCCTGTCTGATGTTCCATTCCACGTGCTGCGCTCGCTCGACGATGCGGTTGGACTGCGGCAAGCGATGCAGTACGCCAAGTCGGCGCTGGTGCTCGGCGCCGGCCTGATCGGCATGCACGCGGCCGAAAACATGGCTAAGGCCGGCATCGAAGTCACGGTGGTGGAGTTGCAGCCCTTTGCGCTGTCGAGCTATTTCGAGCCTAAGGCGTCGGCCATCATCGAACGCGCCTTCTCCGAGCACGGCGTGTGTATGTTGATGGGGCGCACCCTCGCCAGTGTCGCGCGCGCCGGCGAAGGAATCACGGCGAAACTCGACGACAACTCCATCGTCGCCGCCGACTTGTTGCTGGTCTGCACCGGGGTCAAGCCGAATATCGGCTTCCTCAACGGCTCGGGTATCGACACCGAGGCGGGTATTCTCGTCGACGACCTCATGCGCACCAATGTCGCGAGCATCTGGGCCGCCGGCGACGTGGCACAGGCACACGGCTTCTGGGGCGACAAAGTGGTCAACGGCATCCTGCCGAACGCAGTCGAGCAGGGCCGCATCGCCGGCGCCGACATGGCCGAAGATACCGGCGTGCAGCCGTTCTGCGGCGCCGTACCGCTCAACACCTACAGTTTCTTCGGACAGCAGGCAATTTCTGTCGGCCGCTCCGGCGGTCCGGGGTCTGAGGTGGCCGAAGGCGGCGGTGACGACAGTTACCGGCACATTGTCCTGAAGGACGGACGGCTAGTCGGCATCTCCACCATCAACGACTTCGTCGATGCCGGCATCATGTGGCAGTTGATCCTGCGCCACACCGATCTCTCCGCGGTCAAGGAGGCGTTCTTCGCCGATCCGCAACTCACCGGGCGACAATTGATGTCGCAGCACTGGCGGTAGCGCATGGCGACTTGCTTCTCCACACTGCAATTCCTTGCCGAGCGCTGCGACGGCTGCAACGACTGCATGATCGCCTGCGCGCAGGCGAAATCCGGCACCGACAACCTGGCGCAGTCGCGCATCCGCATCATGCCCGACAGCAACGGCGTCGAGCTCGCGCTCTGCCGGCAGTGTGCCGACCCGATCTGTGTGGCGAATTGCCCGTCCGGCGCGCTCACCAAGAACGCCGTGACCGGAGTGATCGACTGGGCCGACGGCAAATGCGTCAACTGCCTGCTGTGCACTGCCGGTTGCAGCTATGCCGGCATCGTCTATGAGGCCGAGGTCGGCCACGTGACGAAGTGCGACACCTGCGACGGCGACCCGGCCTGCGTTAAAGCGTGTGAGAAGGGAGCGCTCGAATACCGCACCGAGGCCCGCATCTTCAACGACTATGCCGACAAGGAAGACTTGTTTTGCCGCGGGCTCGCCGCCTGCCACGGCTGCAATTCCGAGCTGTTGATCCGCCACACCATGCGCAAAGTTGGACCTGACTCGGTGGTGGCCGCACCGCCCGGCTGTATCCCGGGCATGGGCACGGTCGGCTACAACGGGCAGACCGGCGCTAAGATACCGATCTTCCATTCGCTGCTGACCAACACCGCCACCATGCTGGCCGGAGTTAAGATGCAGTACAACCGTGTCGGCCGGAACGTCACCGCCATCGCGCTCGCGGGCGATGGCGGCACATCGGACGCCGGCTTTCAGTCGGTATCGGGCGCGGCCGAGCGCAACGACCCCATCCTGTTCATCTGTGTCGACAACGAAGGCTACATGAACACGGGCATGCAGTCGTCCGGCGTGACGCCGTACGGCTCATGGACCTCGACCACGCCCGTCGGTGGCGCGATGCAGGGTAAGCGTACCGAGGCGAAGAATCTGCCGCTCATTATGACCATGCACAATTGTTCCTACGTCGCCACCGCCTCCACCGCGTTCCTGGAGGATTATTACGAAAAACTTCAGAAGGCGATCGAGGTGTCGAAGACCGGCATGGCTTATCTGCACGTCTACGCGCCCTGCCCGACCGGCTGGCGCTTCCCGTCATCCATGACGACGGAAGTATGCCGCATGCAGGTGCGCACCAATTTCATCGCGCTGTGGGAGTACGACCCGGCGAGTGGCCTACGCTTCACCCACCCGGTCGAGCGACCGGAGCCGGTGGCGGATTATCTCAAGCTGATTGGCAAATACCGACATCTCAGCGAGAAGCAGGTCGTTCATATCCAGCGCACGGTGGATGAGAAGATCGGGTACCTGCAGCAGTTGACGCAGATGGCTACAGCTCGCCGCGCCTTCCCGATTCACTAAATCGTGGCAACAAAGACGGACGTACCAACGGATGTCCTCTTCTCTAATCGGCCGGTTGGGGTCAAGCGCTTTCAGACTACCCGCTCACGATCAAATGTCCGTGAGCGTTCGCCCAAAGCCGGCTGTGCCGCCTGGGCAAAGCTGTGGGTCAGGAAAACAAAATGGCTAAAATAATAATAATATCAATGTGATATGATGGACACCCCTTCCGCCACTAATGATCGCGCGGCGAGGTTTCGGGGGAACCCGTGACGAACGAAGACCAAACACGGACCAAACGCGACGCGCATTTGTTCGGGCCCGGCCACAAGCGCATCTTGTCGCTTGTCGGCGGCGGCGGCGTGCGCGGCGCGACCACCATCGCGTTCCTCGAGCGGATCGAAGAGTTGATCGCGGAAATCGAAGGGCGGCCGGTGCGTCTGTGCGACTGGTTCGACATGATCGGAGGAACCTCGACCGGCGCGATAATCGCCGCCGCGCTCGCGCTCGGATACAGCGCGGCCGACATTCGCGGTTTCTACGAACAACTGGCGCCGGAGATTTTCAAGAAATCGTTTTTCCGCTTGAAGGGCTGGCAGGCCAAATTCGATTCGCGCCGGCTAATGCAGGAGCTCACCGGGGTGATCGGGGCAAGGACGCTCGACAGTCCCGAGATAAACACGGGTCTTTGCATCGTGCTCAAGCGTATGGACACCGGCAGCGCCTGGATCGTGATGAACAATCCGCGTTCGGTGTTCTGGGAAACGCCGGAAGACGGCTCGTTCATCGGCAACCGGCATTTGCCGCTTGCGTCGGTCGTGCGGGCGAGTACGGCGGCGCCGAGCTTCTTCGAACCGGAACTGCTCGAAATCGTGCCCGGGCATCCGCCCGGCCTGTTCATCGACGGCGGCCTCACGCCGCACAGCAACCCGGCTTTGCTGATGCTGATGACGGCCATCATTCCGGGCTACGGATTGAACTGGAAGCTTGGGCCGGAAAATCTACTGATCGTCTCGGTCGGCACCGGATCGTTCCGGCCCACTTTAAGCCCGGTCGACGCCATGTGGTCGAGCGCTATCAGGCTTGCGATCAAATCGCTGGCGGCGATGATTGCCGAAAGTCAAGGGTGCTGATCTTGATGACCTATCTCGGGCAATCGCCGGTCGCCTGGCCGATCAATTCTGAAATCGGAGATCTCGGCCGCTTGACCGCGCCGACCGGCGATCTGTTCCGCTTCCTGCGCTACGACGTCCGGCTTGAGCCGTCGTGGCTCGCCGGCAAGCTCGGGCGCAACTTCAGCACCGAATTTGTGCCCAATCTGCGCCCGATGGACAATCCGGCAAACATGCCGATGCTTTATGAACTCGGTAAAAGCGCCGCCGCCGAGCAGGTCAAACGCAAGGACCTGATGTTCGCCAAGGTCGCGAGCTAGGGGTGTACTTATAAAATACGCTTTGTCCCATGTCCGCAAAGTGCCAAAAGGATACATTCGCTAACGCTATGTTCGGCTTGTATTTGCTGTTGGTCACTGCCGCTTTGAAAGAACGCGACCATTCGACTTTGCGCTCGAATGTTGCCGGATTTTCAGCGGCATAAAAAAGCCCGGCAAGTTGCCGGGCCTTCCTAGATCGAGCAAATCAAACAAGAAGACGAACAGCCTACTATTGCTGGTCGGCCGGCTTTTCGCTTTGAGGCTGCTGCTGCGCGGTGGGGCTGGCAACGCCTGGCACGGGGGTCTTCGGGGCTTCATTTGAACCGACCACGGGATTGGTCATCGTAAATTCCTTTTAAAAATACCAGAAAAGTATTTTTCGGGTACTTTGAACGGCTTGCGCTTGTTTCACGGATAACAGGGGCGAGTCACAAGCTTATTTCGATTTGGTGCGGACCGCGGCAGGCTGCGGTGTATATCGACCTGGCAGATCCACCTACTGTTCCGGCAAGGTGACCGGCGCATAGCTCTGCGCAGCCGCATCAAATATCGCAACTTGGACAACCGGGTAGTCTTGCTTGAGTTTCAAGCCGACTGTCATGGCTTCCTCGGACGTCTAAAATCGCGATTTCAATTTGCCATCGACCGACAACACGTAACCATCGGTCGGCATGGCATCCGCGCGCAGATTTGCGGGCTTTTCAGTCTTGCGGCTCATGGACCATTCCTTTGTTGTGTTTTGGCTTCAACGTTGCCGAGTCAATCTGTAGCAGCGCTATGTGCACATTAGAGGTTTAGAAATCGGCGGCGACAAGGCTGTAGAAGCTTTTTCGGCCGCGGCCGTAAACCTTTGCCGCGATCTCATAGATCAATTTGCGATTGTTATCGAAGGCCCGCAGAAAACCGGTTTCGTCGGGCTCAAGGTTAGGCTGAATGTGCTTGAGCGCATCCCACGTCACAAAAAATGAACTTTCCATTGAGCGGTCGTACCCCCAGAAGCGTATCGAACGGCGCGTGGCGTCGTAACTACGGCTTAGATTAGGAAACGTCACTGCCTGATTCACGGCGACCGGCGGTTGTTGCCATGGCCAATTCATTGCGACACCAACGGGGCAGGATGGCCAATCAAGACCGCAGCTGCCTCATTAGTTCCGCCCGCGTCGCGCGCATGCACGGTCAGGTCCTGATGGTCCGCAACCCACTGCTCGTTGTCCGCGAGCACAGTATAACTACGTTCGCGCCGCTGAAACTCACGCGCGTCGTCGGGGTTGTTTGCCGTCTTTGCAAGTTCACTGTTTTCGGCCGCTTTCGCACGATAAAGCTCGGGCGCGAACATCGCAGGCCTTTCTGTAAGAGGGCCGCCCTCAATCACCGATCGCTGCAATAGAGCGCGCTAAACTCATATGGGGATGCCACATCGATTTAACGAGAGGCACCGCCGAATATTCGGCATTTCCGGTGTAATTACTCGACTTTCCGCGCGATTGGGCGCACCTTTTATCCAAGTGGAGCGCCTCAAGGCGTCCGTTCGCAAGTCGAAAAACCGACATTACCTTCCGCCTTCGCCGCGTGTCGCTCGGCAAGGGCGCGACTTATTGCAGGAGAATCAAATGTTGGCCTGGTTCGTTCCGCCGGTGGTCGAGCCGACTTTGCTTGCGCCTGCAATCGCCGCCACGGCCTTGCTGCGATGACCATCGTGGACAAAGACGGTCGCTTGCTGGGTCCGGCCGACCCAAAACGTGTCGACGTCCACTCGCCTGCCGAAATGCGGCACTGGGTTCGGGAACTCGGCCGGCCCGCCGCCAAACTCAACGAAGCGGTAAAGGCGGTCGGACCTTTGGTATCCGACGTTCGGGACTATTTGCGAACCCGCTCGCTTTACGCAATCCATCGATGACGCGCACCAAGCGCAACACACTGACATTCAGCCGCGCCTTCACGTTGGAAGGTGGAGAACGTTCGTTTCCGGCCGGCTCTTATGAAGTGGTGACCGATGAAGAACTGATCGAAGGGCTTTCGTTTCCGGCCTATCGCCGGGTCGCCAGCTGGATCCTCACGCCGGCGCAAAATTCCAGCAGTCCGACCGAGATGATTACAATCGCCCAGTCGAGCTTGCAACCGCGCATGCGCACGACGCGGCCTACGCGCATAAATCAGGCGATAACAGCGCGGGGTCCGCGACCTAAAAAGCGAGCGGGAATAGCGTGTCGATTGGCAGAAACGGCCCGCCGCCGGTGCGGCACACGCGCTGGCAATAGCGGTCGCCGGCGTCGGCGCGCTTGAGGCAGCGGCCTTGCTTGTCGCGCTCAAGACAGGCCACCAGGTTCCAGGCGGTATAGGAGCCGCATTCGCTCCAGCAGGGGCCGCCGGCCCATATCAACTCCGCGCGCCCGCCGATCGGGAATGGCGGCTCATTGCTGTGCTTGTTGTAGCGCCAGACCGCGCCGTCGCCGGCGAGCGCCGGCGGCGCCGCAAGCGCGCCAAGCAACAGGGCTAAAACGATGGCGAAACGCGTCATAAGCCGCCTTTCCAGGATCGCAGTCTAGCGCCGACGCGCGCCCGCGCCAACCGGGGCGGTGGAGGGTCCAGCGGCCTTGCACTGGCCGGGGTTCGCGGCTAGCTCCATGCCCGCATGCTCGATCCGGACAAAAAAGCCGCCGCGCCGAAGGTGGGCTTCGTGTCGCTAGGTTGCCCGAAGGCACTGGTCAACTCGGAGCGCATTGTCACGCGGCTGCGCGCGGAGGGCTACGAGCTTTTGCGCGAGCACGCCGGCTCCGACGTCGTCATCGTCAACACCTGCGGCTTTCTTGACAGCGCCAAGGCTGAATCGCTTGCCGCCATCGGCGGCGCGCTCAAGAAAAACGGCAAGGTCATCGTCACCGGTTGCATGGGCGCCGAGCCTGAAAGCATTAAGGCCGCTTACCCGCAGGTGTTGGCGATTACCGGGCCGCAGCAATACGAAAGCGTGGTAGACGCCGTTCATCGCGCGGTGCCGCCGCAGCATGATCCGTTTCTCGATCTGGTGCCGCCGGAAGGCATCAAGCTGACGCCGCGCCATTACGCCTATTTGAAAATTTCCGAGGGCTGCAACAACCGCTGCTCGTTCTGCATCATCCCGCGACTGCGCGGCGATCTGGTGTCGCGCCCTGCGGACGATGTGCTGCGCGAGGCGGAGAAGCTCGCCGCCGCCGGGGTGAAGGAACTGCTGGTGATCTCGCAGGACACGTCCGCCTACGGGCTCGACATCAAATACGCCGCGAGCAAATGGCGCGGCAAAGAGGTGCGCGCGAAGTTCATCAATCTCGCGCGCGCATTAGGCGAGCTCGGCATCTGGGTGCGGCTGCATTACGTTTACCCCTACCCGCACGTGGACGCGGTCATTCCGCTGATGGCCGAGCGCAAGGTGCTGCCCTATCTCGATATCCCTTTTCAGCACGCCGCGCCCGACGTGCTCAAGCGCATGAAGCGGCCGGCGGCGCAGGAAAAAACTTTGGAGCGCATTGCCGCCTGGCGCACGATCTGTCCAGACATCACCCTGCGTTCGACCTTCATTGTCGGCTTTCCGGGCGAAACGGATGCCGATTTCGAATACTTGCTTCAATGGCTGGAGGAAGCCGCACTCGACCGCGTCGGCTGCTTCAAATACGAGCCGGTGCGCGGCGCGGCCGCCAACGATATGGCCGCGGCCGTGCCGGACGACGTGAAAGAAGATCGCTGGCACCGCTTCATGCAGGCGCAGCAAAAGATTTCGACGCGCCGACTCAAGCGCAAGGTCGAAACGCGGCAGCAAGTCATCATCGATTCCGTCGGGCCTACGGTTTCAAAAGGCCGCTCGATGGCCGATGCACCGGAGATCGACGGCGCGGTTTACGTGGCGAGCAAGCGGCCGCTGCGCGTGGGCGAAATCGCGACGGTCAAGATCGAGCGCGCCGACGAATACGACCTGCACGGCTCCGCAGTGGGCTTCTGATTTCCCGCGGGTTCCACCGAAAGTTCCAGTTCCCTAAATGCAACTCCGGAACGCGCGAGCGCGCGAGGCGTTACGCAGACATCCTTCAGGACAAGGAGGTCATGCCATGCGATTCAAAAGCACGCTATTCGTCGCCGCCGTGGGCGCGGCCGCGTTATCGGCCCCCGCCTCGGCGGCCATCGTTGCGTCTGCTATGACGCCGCTCAACATCCGGTCCGGACCGGGACCGCAATACAGCGTCATCGGCGCGATCCCCGATCGCGGCCGCGCGGTCGTCAACGGCTGCATCCAAGGCAGCCTGTGGTGCCAGGTGAGCTACAACGGCATACAAGGCTGGGCTTATGCGCAGTATATGATGGCTAACCTGTCCGGCCGCTCTTTCGCCGTCGCCGAGAGCGTGAGCGCGCTGCCGCCGGTGACTTATCAGACGCCGATTGAAACGGTCGGGACCGCGGTTCCGGCTCCGGTGGTTACCGGCACGCTGATCGCGCCGCCGGCCGCCCCGCCGCTTTCGCTCAGTCCGCCGCCGGCCGTCGGCAACTACGTGGTCAGCCATCCACTCATGCCGGTTTATCTCAACGGCGAGGTGGTGGAAGGCGTCGGATTACCGGAGGAGGTCGCGCTCGCCCCGGTGCCGGGCTTCGACTACCAATACGCCTATATCAACAACCAGCCGGTTCTGGTCGAGCCGCAGACGCGGCGGGTCGAGTATATCTATCGCTGAGGTGCGAGCGCCGTCCCCGCGCAAGCGCGGACGGCGCTCGACCGTCACAGCCGGTAGAACTTGACCGCATTGTCGTGAAACACCTTGCGCTGCTCGGCCTCAGTGTATTCCGACATGACCTTGCGGTAAACGGCGAAGAAATCGGCATAGCTCGCGTGTAATTTCTCAAGCGGAAAATTGCTGCCGTAGATGCTGCGCTCGATGCCGAAGATCTGGATCGAGTCGCGGATCACTTGGCGCGCCTGCGGCGGCGTTATCCCAGAGTTGAACATGCCAAGCCCGGACAGCTTCACGTGCAGATTGGGGAAGGCCGCCATCGCGGTGAGCGCGGCGCGCCATTCGTCGATCGCCGCTGGCGTGCGCGCGGTCAGCATGCCGGCGTGCACCAGAATAATCCGCACGCTCGGAAACGCCTTGATCAATTCAACGGCGTGCTTGGCCTGCCCGGCGTAAACCTGCAGTTCGAAATGCAGGCCGTGTTTCTCCAAGAGCGCGAAGCCGCGCCGGAAATCGCGGTCGTTGCAAAAGTCGGCGCGCGGCGCGCCCTGGCGCACCGGATCGTTGTCCCAATAAAGCATGTGGCGCACGCCGCGCAGGTTTGGGAATTGCTTCTGCGCCGCGATCGCAGCCTCGGCCTCGGAACTGGCGAGATCGACATTGCAGACGATGCCGTGTGGAAACCCGTGCTTGTCGGCCGTCGCCTGCAGCCATTTGGTTTCCTCGACTGCGCGGCCGGGTCCCCACATGGCAGTGACGTGCACCGATTTGACCGCGCCCTGCGGCACGATGTCGTTCATCCATTCTTCGACCGGGTAATCGCGGCGGATGCCGAAATAATCGCCGAACATGCGCGGGATAGGCAAATCGGCGAGCCACGCCACGTCCTTGCGCAGCCAGATGTGATGGTGCGTGTCGATCATCGGTCCGCTGTAAAGCGTCATCGTCCCCTCGTTCATAGCGCGCGCACGACTTTTGCCACCGCATCGGTCAATGTCTTGAGTTCGTCGGGCGCGATGGTGAAGGCGGGCGTCAGATAGATAATATTGCCGAACGGGCGCACGAACACGCCCTCCGCAACGAAACGCGCACGGAGAGTGTCGAGATTGCCCATTGCGTTCATCTCGACCACGCCGACAGCGCCCTTCACGCGTACGTCTTTTACGCCGGGCATGCTGCGGCAAGGTTCGAGCGCTTGCAACAACGCTGACGAGATGTCGGCGACCTGCTGCAACCGCGGTTCGGTTTCGAACAGATCGAGCGAGGCATTGGCGGCGGCGCAGCCGAGCGCATTCGCCATGTAGCTCGGCCCGTGCATTAGTGCCTTTTTGGGATCGTCCGACCAGAAGGCATCAAACACTTTCTTAGTCGCTACGGTCGCGGCCAGACCCAGCGTGCCGCCGGTGAGCGCCTTGGACAATGCGATGATGTCGGGTGTTACGCCCGCCGCTTCGCAAGCGAATATCGTCCCGGTGCGGCCAAAGCCGGTGAACACCTCGTCGAAGATTAGCAGCACACCGTATTTGTCGGCGAGCGCACGCAGGCGCTTGAGCACGGCCGCGTCGTGGAAATTCATGCCGCCGGCGCCCTGCACCAGTGGCTCGACAATAATTCCCGCGATGGTATCCGCGCGAGCGCCAAAGAATTTGTCGAGCGCCGCCACCTTCGCATCGTCCGCCGGCAGATCGACAATGTAGTGCTGTGGCAGCAGGCCGGCGAACAGCGCGTGCATGCCGTCCTCGCTGTCGCTCACCGCCATGGCGCCGGTGGTGTCGCCGTGATAGCCGCCCTTGAAGGCGACGAACTGTGCGCGCCCCTTCACGCCGCGGTTGACCCAGTATTGCATCGCCATCTTGAGCGCGACCTCGACCGCAACCGAACCGGAATCGGAAAAGAACACGCGGTTGAGATCACCCGGCAAGAGTGCCGCGAGGCGCCGCGCCAGCGTGAGCGCGCCTTCATGCGCCAGTCCGCCGAACATCACGTGCGGCATCTGCCTGAGCTGCTTGGCCACCGCGTGCCGGATGTGCGGCTGGTTGTAGCCGTGGCAGGCGGTCCACCAGCTGGCAATGGCGTCAATCAGCTCGCGGCCGTCCGCCAGCACGATGCGCGAACCTTGCGTGCGCACCACGGGCAGCGGCGGGTTTACTGTTTTCATTTGGGCATAAGGCAGCCAGACGTGCGCAAGGCCTGCCGCATGCCAGTCGGGCGGTCCGTTCTTTTTGCTGGTATCGCCCGCCATTTGGCGCTTTCCTACACTGGTGCACTCGCTCGATCAATTCGCGCAAGCCAAGCTTGACGACCTGCAGCGCCGCCACCTGCGCCGCGCGCTGGCTGAGACATTGCGCGAAGACGGCATCTGGGTCGAGCGCGCCGGCCGCCGCCTATTGTCGTTTTCCTGCAACGACTATCTCAATTTGACCCAGCACACGGCGATCAAGCAGGCGGCCAAGGCCGCGATAGACCAATACGGAGTGGGCTCCGGCGCCTCGCGGCTGGTCACCGGCAATCACCCGCTTTACGCGCAACTGGAAGCGCGGCTATCCCGCATCAAGCAGACCGAGGCAGCCGTCGTGTTCGGTTCCGGCTATCTCGCCAATGCGGGCATCATTCCGGTGCTGATCGGGCGTGACGGGCTAGTGCTGGCGGACGAACTGTCGCATGCCTGCCTGTTCGCCGGCGCCCAGTTATCCCACGGCACCGTGATAACGTTTCACCACAACGACGTCGCGCACGCGCGCGAACTGCTCGTCAGGCATCGCGCCGCGCACGACCATGCGCTGATCGTTACCGACGGCGTGTTCTCCATGGACGGCGATCTGGCGCCACTCGCCGAGCTCAATGCGCTCGCCAGCGAGCACGACGCCTGGCTGATGTCGGACGACGCGCACGGGCTGGGCGTGGTCGGCGGCGGGCGCGGCTCGAGTTACGTCGGCAACACGCACATTCCAATCCCGCTGCAGATGGGCACGCTATCCAAAGCGGTCGGCGCCTATGGCGGCTATCTGTGCGCGTCCAGCGCGGTGATCGATTTGATCCGCAACCGCGCGCGCACGCTGATCTATTCGACCGGCCTGTCGCCGGCTTGCGTCGCCGCATCCATCGCCGCGCTCGAGCTAATCGAGCGCGAGCCGGGCTACGCCGCATTGCCGGTGCTAAAGGCCAAGGCTTTTACAAAAGCCGCCGGGCTGCCCGAAGCGCAAAGCCCGATCGTGCCGGTAATTATCGGCGAGGAAGAAGCGACGCTCGCCGCCTCACGCCTGCTCGCCGATGAGGGCTGCCTCGCCGCTCCGATCCGCCCGCCCACGGTCGCGGCCGGCACCGCGCGCTTGCGTTTGACGTTTACCGCGCAACACCCCGACGAGCAGATCGCGCGACTCGCCGGTCTCGTGCGCGACAAAATATTGAATCATTGATGGCCGCCTATTTCGTCACCTCGACCGGTACCGATATCGGCAAGACGTTCGTGACCGCCGGGCTGATCCGCTATCTGCGCGAAGCGGGCCAAGCCGTGCACGCGCTAAAACCCGTGGTGAGCGGTTACGATCGTTCCGTGGTCGAGACCAGCGATCCGGCGGTGCTGCTGGCGGCGCTCGGACGCCCGGTTGCGGCGAACGAAGTCGAGGCCATCGCGCCCTGGCGCTTCCGCGCGCCATTGTCGCCCGATCTCGCCGCGGCGCGCGAGGGCCGCGGCATGGATTTCGGCGCGCTGGTCGCATTCAGCCGCAAGGCGATCGACGCCGAGAAAGGCATTCTCTTCATCGAAGGCGTCGGCGGCATCATGGTGCCGCTCGATGCCGAGCGCACGGTGCTCGACTGGATGGCGGCGCTGAAAATCCCGCTGCTCTTGGTGGTCGGCGGCTATCTCGGCACTATCAGCCACACTTTGACGGCGATCGACGTGCTCACGCAGCGCCACCTGAAAATCGCTGCCATCGTGGTGAGCGAGAGCGAACGCAACCCGGTCGAGCTCGACGACACCGTCGACAGCATCGCGCGTTTCGCGCATGGCACCGGCGTGGTCGGCTTGCCGCGCCTGCCCGGCGGCATCAACCAGCACCCTGCATTCGCCAAAATTGCCGCGTTACTTTGATTTTGCAAAACGCTCGATAAACCGTATCAGCGCTGCCACCGCGGCGCCCATGTCCGCCGGCACGCAGGATTCCGCGGGATTGTGGCTGATGCCGCCGCGGCAGCGCACGAACATCATCGCGGCCGGGCAGAGCTTGGCCATCATCTGGCCGTCGTGACCGGCGCCCGACGGCATGCGGAGCGCGCGGCCGCCGACGTCGCCGATGGCAGCTGCGAGCGTGTCCTGCATTTTGGCGTCGCAAATCGTCGCCGCCACGTCGTGGAAATGCTCGAAAGCCACGTCGAGTTTGCGTGCGCCCGCAATCTTGCGCGCCTCCTTTTCGAACAGCGCGACCGCGGCTTTGCGCGTGGCATCGTCCATGCAGCGCAGATCGACGGTGAACATGACGCGGCCCGGGATAATGTTGCCGGCGCCAGGCTTGGCCTCGACGATACCGACGGTCGCCACCATGCCATCTTGCGCGCGACCGATGTGCTCAGCCATGAGCATCATCTCCGCGCAGCCGGCAAGCGCGTCGCGCCGCATGGTCATCGGCACGGTGCCGGCGTGGCCCGCCTCCCCGGTGACGATGACGCGCCAGCGGCTCTGCCCGACGATGCCGGTGACCACACCAAGCGGCTGGTTTTCGGCTTCTAGCCGCGGCCCCTGCTCGATGTGCACCTCGACATAGCCGAGCGCCTCGCCGCGTTGGTAGGCCGCTTTCGGGATGTCGGCGGGGTTCTTGCCGTAGGCCTTCAGAGCGTCGGCAAAGGTCACGCTATTGCGGTCGGCGAGCGCGAGCGTCTCCGGCTCGAACACGCCGGCGCAGGCCGCCGAAGACGACAGCGTCGAGGGAAAGCGCGAGCCTTCCTCGTCGCCAAAGGCCAGCACGTCGATCGGCAGCGGCGGCTTGCCGCCGAAATGCGCGACCGCGAGAATGCCCGCGATCACGCCAAGCGGACCGTCGTAATTGCCGCCGTCGATCACGCTGTCGAGATGCGAGCCGATCACCAGCCGCGGCCCCTCGTCCACGCGCCCGCGCAAGGTGCCGAGCGCGTCTTCCGTTACGCCAAGGCCCGCGGCGCGCATCCATTGCGCAGCCATATCCGCGGCGCGGCGATGCTCGGGCGACAGAAATAGCCGCACCAGACGGCCGGGCTCGGCCGTAATCGGCGCCAGCTGCTTGATCATGGCCTCGGCGCGCGCGCCGAGCGCGGCGGCGTCTAGGTCAGCCATTTCAAGTCCACGAAGGTTTCGATCATGCCTTCGGAGTTGATCAGGGCGTGCAGCAATATCGTCAAGATGACAGAGCCGCTGGCCCAGCGCATCCAGCCAAGCAGCAAACCAAAGATGAATATCTGACTGATCACATACCAATCATATTGCACGTGGATGAGCGCCCATAGCAACGAGGTGACGACGATGACCGGCCAGACGTCGCGTGGCGTTTGCAACCAGCCGCGGAACAGAAAACCGCGGAACAAAATTTCCTCGCCGATCGGGGTCAACACCACGATGGCGAGCCACAGCCAGAGTAGCCAGCCGCCGGCGCTCGCCGTGCGGTAAATGTCCAACTGAAACGGCGTGACGATGCCGCGCCCGAGCAGCCAGCTCAGCACATTGCCAGCAACGATCAAGGCCACGAGGGCAGCGACGCCGACCACCACTTCGCTTTTTTTCGGCCAGATCAGCCCGAGATAGTCGGCGATGCGCGCGCCGGTGCGGCGGGCAAACAGCGCGAGCAGCGCCACCTCGACCGGGGTCGATACCGCGATGATCAAGCTGATGGCGGCGCCGTCGCCGCTGAAATTCGGCAGATGCCCGAGGCTCTGGCCGTAATACCAGGTGAGCGCGAGCAGCGCCGCCATTTGCCCGGCGAGCAGCCCGAAGACCGCGATCGCCAAGGTCGCGCCGCGGCCCCAGGGTTTGACCCCGTCGCTCACGGCAGCGCCTGCAGCCAGCGGCCGAGCGTGGCGCGATCGTCGTCGGTCATGTGGGTCTGATTGCCGAGCGGCATCGCCTTGTTCTGCACGGTCTGCACATAAATCGCTTTGGCGTGTTTCTTCAGGTCGGCGAGCGTCTCAAGCGTGACATGATTAGGCGCTTCCGCGAAGGCCGGATGCGTCGGCTTGACCGCATGGCACATCACGCAATGCTTGCGCACGAGCGCCAGCACATCGGTGTCGGTGAGCGGTCCCGCGGATGCCGCCGCGGGCAGAAATATGCCGGCGAACAAAAGTAGCCGTCGTCCCCGCGTAAACGCGGTCAGCGGGGACGCCCGTTTCATCGGCTACGGAACCAGGATCGACGAGCCAGTGGTGTCGCGGCTTTCCAGTTCCTTGTGCGACTTCGCCGCATCCTTGAGCGAATATTTCTGGTTGATTGGAATTCTCACCGCGCCCGAGCCGACGACCTTGAACAAGTCGGCCGACATAGACATGAGGTCCTCGCGCTTGGCCGCGTAGTGGTTGAGCGTCGGCCGGGTGGCGAACAGCGAGCCCTTGGCTTGCAGAAGGTTGATGTTGAAGGCGGCGATCTGACCCGACGCCGAGCCGAAGCTGACGAAGTAGCCGAGCGGATGCAAGCAGTCGAGCGAAGCCGGGAATGTATCTTTGCCGATGCCGTCATAGACCACGTCGCACAGCTTGCCGCTGGTGATCTCCTTCACCTTGGCGACGAAATCCTCGTCCCGATAAAGGATGGTGTGGTGGCAGCCGTTCGCCTTGGCGAGCGCGGCCTTTTCCTTGGAGCCGACGGTGCCGATGACCGTGGCGCCGAGATGATTGGCCCATTGGCAGAGAATGAGGCCGACGCCGCCGGCCGCCGCGTGCATGAGCACGATTGTACCCTTGCCCACCTTGAAGGTGCGGTTGACCAGATATTGCACGGTCGTGCCCTTGAGCATCATGCCCGCGGCCTGCTCGTAGCTGATGTTGTCGGGCAGCTTGACGGCGCGGTCGGCCGGCACCAGACGCTCGGCCGCGTAGCCGCCGAGCGGTCCGACATAGGCGACGCGGTCGCCCACTTTGAGATCGGTCACGCCGGGGCCGACTGCGATCACCTCGCCGGCGTTCTCATTGCCGGCGATGAACGGCATGTGCGGCGCCGGATAACTGCCATTGCGGAAATAGCAGTCGATGAAATTGATGCCAGCCGCATGCGTCTTGATCTTGATCTGGCCCTGGCCGGGCGCCGGAATGGCGACGTCCTCGTAAGTCAAAACTTCGGGACCGCCGGTTTTGTGTACACGCACTGCCGCGACCATGGTTTCACTCCCTCAATAGACTTGGCTTGTCAGACTTGGTTTGTTGTGTGGATGGGTTTCGGCGGCGATCATAGGCAGTCAAGCGCCGAGTGCAAGCTACCTGCCGCCTGAAACATTGAGCATGGCGCCGCTGATATAGGACGCTGCATCCGAGAGCAGGAACAAGATCGCCTCAGCGATTTCGTCGGGTTCGCCGGGGCGCCCCATGGGCAAAAGCGGGGTGATGCGCTCCAGCCGGCCCGACTCATGAATGTCGGTCTTGGTCGGGCCCGGCCGGATGGCGTTGACGCGAACGCCCTCCTTCGCCACTTCGCGCGCCAGCCCAATGGCCAACGCGTCGATGCCGCCTTTGGCCGCGGCGTAGAATACGTATTCGCCGGCACCGCCGGTTACGCTGGCGATCGAGGAGAGCAGTACGATCGACCCACCCGGCCCACCTTTGGCGGTGGACATGCGGCGCACCGCGGCCCGCGCGCAGAGCAAGCCGCCATACAGATTGACGTCGATCACCTCGCGCAAAGTCTGCGCGCTCGCCGCTTCCAATTTCGAATTCTTGCCGCCAATGCCAGCGCTGTGCACGAAATGCGTGATCGGGCCAAGCGCCTTGGCGGCCTCGTCGAACACACGCTCTACCGTGGCTTCCTCGATCATGTCGCCCTGGATAGCGACCGCCTTGCCGCCGGCGGCCTTGACCGCATCAACCACGCTCGCCGCCGCCTTGGTGTTGCTTCGGTAGTTAACCGCGACGTCATAGCCGCGCGCGCCGGCAAGTTTGCAGGTCGCGGCGCCGATGCCGCGGCTGCCGCCGGCGATCAGAAGGACCGGTCGTGGCATGAAAAACTCCCGTACGGTTTAGTGAGAAACCAGCACGATCAGGCGGGCGAGCGCAACAGCCCGGCGGCAAAAAAATAGAGCGCGATCACGACCAGCGGCCATGTAACGTAAGGTCCTGGCACGAGATTGGACACCACCGCAACGAATGCCAGCACGGCCCAGGCCGCCAGCATCGCGAGGTTGAGCAAACGCCAACGCTTGACGCGCAGCGGATGCAGGAACTTGAACGGCACGAAAGTCAGCACGGCCAGCGTGGCGACCATCAAGGTGGCAAGCGAAGGCGGCGGCTCCAGCAGATAAAGATAGAACGCGCCGAGGTTCCACAGTCCGGGAAAACCGCGGAAATAATTGTCCGGCGTTTTCATCCGCCGGTCGGCGAAATAGAGCGCGCCGGTGATCACGACCACGACGCCGGCGACGATCGCCAGCGCGTTCGGCAGCATGGCGCTCGCGGCAATCGCATAAGCCGGCACGAACACATAGGTGGTGAAATCGACGATCAGGTCGAGCGTCTCGCCCGACCAGCGCGGTAAAACCTCGGCCACCTTGAATTCGCGCGCCAGCGGGCCGTCGACGCCGTCAACCAGCAGCGCGAGGCCCAGGCAGAAGAACATCGCCGCCCAATGCTCGCCGGTGGCAAAGATCAGCGCCATCAGCGCCAGCGCCGCCCCGCAGGCGGTGAAGATGTGAACGGCGAATGCGCGAACGCTTTCCAGACGCGCCACTTATTGGTTGCCCCAATCCAGCTTGACGATCTCGGCCGAACGGCCGGCCAGATTCCAGTTGCGTCCGAAGCCGCGGAAGCGCGACTTGGCGGCGCGCGAGACGATGACGTCCGGCCCGATCCAATATTCGCTGTTGCGGATCATCACGTTCTGGCCCTGCTCTTTGCCGCGCACCGGCGTGATGGCGCCGCCGCCGTATTTTTCCAGACTGATGATCCGCGTTTCACCCTGCGTCTCGTAAGTAATGGGAATCTGACGCACGCCGAGGAACTGCCCGACCAGGATCGACAACAGATGCGTGGTGCCGCCGACCCGGCCGGTGAAGATGCGGGTGAGGCCTTTGACCGCGAGCGCCGAGGCCTTGTCGTCGACGAACAGCGCCGCGGTCCAGTTGCCGCGCGCCATGATGCCCGGCAAATCCATCATCAGCCCGACTTTCAGCCCGGAAAGATCCTCGCTGTCGACATGGCCGTCGTCGATGCGGATGCCCGCCCAGGTCTGGCAGCGCTCCTCGGTCGGCGGATGGTCGCCGAGCGAAAGCACGCAGGGGCAGAACACCATGCAGCTGCACGACAGCGCCATTTCGCCTTTCAAACCCCAGCTTTCACTCAACGCATTCCTCCCGGTCTTTTCCGTTATCTAGCTTAATTCGCGTGCAGCGGCCAATGGGCCGCGAAGGCCGTCGCCATGAAAGCGACGCCGCCCGCGATCAGCGCAACGCCGACAGTATAAGTCAAACGCTTGCCGGTGCCGATTTTCTCGAACGTCATCACCATGCCGAGCCCGGCCATCCAGATCACGTTCATGACTCCGACCGCGAACATCACAAGCATCATCGCCCAGCAGCAGCCGAGGCAATAGAGGCCCTGCCTGACGCCGAGTCGGAATACGCCGCGCGGCGTGGTCGCCCAGTTGGCAAAGAAGAACGGGAACGGGCCTTGGCATTGTTTCAAGCAGGCGTGCTTGAGCGCGGAGAATTGGTAGACGCCGGCGCCGATGAAGATTGCGCCGGAGAACAGCCCGCTCGCCGATTGCATGGCGCTGTCGATGAGGGCAGCGCGGGTAACGGCGAATTGCGCGAGCGTTGCGAGCACAGCAAAGCCAAGCCACACGCTTGTGTATCCGGCGGCCAGCACGAAAGGCGACACGATGCGCTCGCCCTTGCGCGCGGCCGTGTCGGCGATTTCGGCGTAAGTAAGGATCATCGGCGCCGCGCTCGGCAGCATCATGGCGAGCGTCATGGCGCTCCACATCGATGCGACGATCGCAAAGCCGCGTGCGCCCCAGGCGCCATGCGGCATGGTGAGCGCCTGGCATAACGCGTCATAAGCGCTCATGCCGGAATAAATGAGGCCGAGCGCCAGCCATCCAAGCCCCGCCAGCGCCAGCACGCAGACTGCGGCCAGCACCTTCGGCCGCGCGAAGGCTGCGCCCAGCCGGCTTGCGGCGGGCGGCAGATGGGTCGGATCGCGGTCGGCAGCCTCGCTCATACGGCGCGTCCTTGGGCGCTTCCCGTGCATAGCGCATCGCCCCGTGCTAGTTAACGGCCAACAAACGCGGACGTTTTGATGTCGGACAAATCGGGCCATAAGCCTTCGGCGATCGTGGTGGGCGGCGGGCCGGCGGGCCTGACCGCCGCGGTCACGCTCGCCGGCGCGGGGCTTGCCACCGTACTGGTGGGAAAGCGGCCCGCCCGCCCCGACAACCGCACCACCGCGCTGTTCGCCGGCTCCGTCACCGCGCTGGAGACGCTCGGCGTGTGGCCGCTGTGCGTAGCGCAGGCCGCGCCGATGCGGGTGATGCGCATTGTTGACGACACCGGGCGGCTGTGGCGGGCGCCGGAGGTGAAATTCTCCGCCGACGAAATCGATCTCGACGCCTTCGGCCACAATATCGAGAATTTTCATCTGGTCGCCGCGCTGGAGCAGCGCGCCGGCGCGCTCAAAAGCTTGCGCACGATCGACGACGAGGTGCGCAGCGTCACGCTGCACGATGACGCGGTCACGCTAACGCTCGCAAGCGGCGGTACATTGAGCGCGCCGCTGGTGATCGCCGCCGACGGCCGCCGCTCGCTCTGCCGCGCGGCGGCGGGCATCGCGGTCGAGGAACGCGATTACCCGCAGGCGGCGCTCACCGTCTGTCTTACGCACACGCGGGCGCACCACGATACGTCGACCGAGTTTCACACCCCGAGCGGTCCGTTCACGCTGGTGCCGCTGCCGGGCCCACGCTCGAGCGTCGTGTGGGTGCTCGATCCGGCGCAAGCCGACGCCATCAAGGCACTCGATGACGGCGCGTTCGCGGCGGAAATCGAGCGCGCCTCGCATTCGATCCTGGGCAAGATCAAGGTCGAGCCGGGGCGTGGATTATTTCCGTTGTCGGTTGCGACCGCCAAACGTTTCGGCGCGCAGCGCATCGCGCTGGTGGGGGAAGCCGCCCACGTCATCCCGCCGATCGGCGCGCAAGGGCTCAATCTTGGGCTGCGCGATGCGGCCTCGATCGGCGAACTCGCCGTTGCCGCCGAACGCGACGGCGGCGACATCGGCGGCGACCAAGTGCTCGACGCTTACGAGAAAATGCGCCGCGCAGACGTTGCCAGCCGCACGCTCGCCATCGACCTGCTCAACCGCACGCTGCTGACCGATTTCCTGCCGGTGCAGGGCATGCGCGGGCTCGGGGTTTATATGATCGACCGCATCGGCCCGCTGCGCCGCGCGGTCATGCGCGAAGGCGTCGCCCCCGCCGCTGCGGAGCCGCGGCTGATGCAGGGGAAAGTGCTTTAGTTTTTGCCGGGTGGTGGCACTTTCTTGGCGCCCGGCTTATCGCGAAACGGCGGAGCAATCGGCAGCGGCAGCGCCGGTAGAATTTTGCCCTTGGCGCTTTCAACTTTATGGTCAAATAGTCCGCGTTGGACGAAATGCGGATCCTGTAAGGCCTGCTCCAGCGGCACGACGATGGTCGTGCAGCAATCGGCGGCGGCGAAAATCGGCCGCCATTCGTCGGACGTTCGCGCCGCGATCAGTTTGGCGACGGCGTCGCGCGTCGCCTTCGGATCGCGCAGGTCGTTGACCAATTCCGCCGGTAATCCGATTGCCTGTGTGAAGGCCAGCCAGAATTTCTGCTCAATCGCCCCGCAAGCGACGATTTTGCCGTCCTTGGCCGGATAAAGCTGGTAGCGCGGCGAGCCGCCGACCAGCGCGAGCTCGCCAGGCTTGGGAAATTTCCCGGTCGCCGCGCCAAGCGCCAGCGCGTACCAGGCGAAGGTGAACATGGCGTCGGTCATGGCGACGTCGAGGTGACAGCCCTGCCCGCTGCGGTCGCGCGCACGCAAGGCCAGCAGAATATTGATCACCGCCGGGAAACTGCCGCCGGCAATGTCGGCGACCAGCATCGGCGGCACCACCGGCGCGCCCGCCGGACCCGGCTGCAGGTCGAGCACGCCTGTGTTGCCGATATAATTGATGTCGTGGCCGGCCTCCTCGACGCGCGGGCCGCTCTGGCCATAGCCCGAGATCGAGCAATAGATCAGTTTCGGATTGAACTTGCGCACGTCGTCGTAGCCGAGGCCGAGCCGCGCCATAACGCCGGGCCGGAATTGCTCGATCAGGATGTCGGCGCGCTTGATGAGCGGGATCAGCTTCGCGCGCTCGCCCTCCGCCTTGAGATCGAGGGTGAGCACCTCTTTGCCGCGATTGAGCATCGCAAAGACCGCGCTCTCGCCGTCGACAATGGGCGGAAAACGCCGCATGTCCTCGCCGCCCGGCCGCTCGATCTTGATCACTTCGGCGCCGGCTTCCGCCAGCATCAAAGACGCCAGCGGCCCCGGCAGCAACGTGGTGAAATCCAAAACGAGTAACCCGGTCAATGGCTGCATAAATCTACCTAAACAAAAGTGGCGGCAGCGTACCGGTTTTCACCATCCACATCACGCTGGTCAGCGTGACCACCGACACCAGCGTGCCGACCAGCACCGCGCTCGAGGCCTGCTCGACCCAGACGTCGTATTGCCGCGCGAACACGAACACGTTGAGCGCCGGCGGCAGCGCCGCCATCAGCACCGCCGTATCGACCCAGATCTGGTCGAATGGTCCGAACAGCGACATCAGCAGAAACACCAGCATCGGGTGGATGGCGAGCTTCACCACTGTGAGGAACGGCACTTCCCACGGCATCTTCCTCAAGGGCCGCAGCGCCACCGTCACCCCGAGCGTGAACAGCGCGCAGGGTGCCGCAGCGTTCTGCAGGAACTGCATCAGCCGGTCGAGCGCGACCGGCGGCTGGAAATGAACCGCCGCCGAGGCGACGCCGAGCGCGCTCGCAATGATCAGCGGATGCAGCGACGATGCGCTTGACGACTTCAAGCGCGGTGGTGCCGAGGCTCACCTGTTGCGGCTTTGCAAGCGCCATCAGGAACGGCACCATGGTGAAAAGGATGCTGTTGTCGAAGCAGAAGATCAGCGCCACCGGCACCGCCGCTGCCGGCCCGAGCGTCGCCAGCGCCAAGCCGGGGCCCATGAAGCCGATATTGCCGTAGCCGCCGGCGAGCCCGGCGATGGTCGCCTCCGCGATATTGCCCCGCCGGATCGCCATGCCGATGGCGAACGACAACGCGAAAGCCCAGAACGTCGCGAGCGTGGTGGCGAAGATGAAGTCGACCTGGGCGAGCTTCTCCAGCGGGGTCTGCGCCAGGATGCGGTAAAACAGGGCCGGCAGCGCGACGTAGAGGATGAAAAAATTCATCCAGGCAAGCGCGGTATCGGGGATCTGCTTGAGCTTGCCGCAGGCAAAGCCGATGAAAATCAGCCCGAAAAACGGAAGCGCCAGATTAAGAACGTCAATCATCCACTTGCCCGGTCTGCCTTATTTCGTCGCCAACCTCGCCACGGACTTGGCGCGGCCTTTGCATTCCTCTAAAGGGCAGACCGGCACTTTGGAAGGACACAGAACCGTGAAGCTCCCGCGCCAATTCTTCGCCCCCCTCGCCATCGGCGCGCCCGCGCCCATGCGCGATCTGCCGGTGCGGCTGGAGCGCATGATCCATTTCTTGCCGCCGCACATCGACAAACTGCGCGCCAAGGTGCCCGAGCTCGCCCGCCAGGTCGACGTGGTGCTGGGCAACCTGGAAGACGCCATTCCGATCGAGGCCAAGGAAGCCGCCCGCAAGGGCTTCATCGAGATGGCAACGATCGTCGACTACAGGCGCGACCGGATTGTGGACGCGCATCAATGCGCTCAATTCGCCCTGGGCGCTCGACGACGTGATCGAAATCGTCGGCGCGGTCGGCGACAAACTCGACGTCATCATGCTGCCCAAGGTCGATGGGCCCTGGGACATCCATTATCTCGACCAGCTGCTGGCGCAGCTCGAAGCGCGCCACAAGATCAAAAAGCCGATCTTGATCCACGCCATCCTGGAAACCGCGCAAGGTGTCAATAATGTCGAGGCGATCGCGACTGCCTCCCCGCGCATGCACGGCATGAGCCTGGGGCCAGCGGATCTCGCAGCCTCGCGCGCCATGAAGACGACGCGCGTCGGCGGCGGCCATCCCGACTACAAAGTGCTCGCCGATGCGCAAGGGGACGCTCCGCGCGCCGCCTATCAGCAGGACCTCTGGCACTACACCGTCGGCCGCATGGTCGATGCCTGCGCCGCCGCCGACATCAAGCCGTTCTACGGCCCGTTCGGCGATTTCTCCGACGCCGCGGCTTGCGAGGCGCAATTCCGCAACGCTTTCCTCATGGGCTGCCTCGGCGCCTGGACGCTGCACCCTTCCCAGATCGCCATCGCCAAGACGGTATTTTCGCCCGACCCTGCCGAAGTCTCCTTCGCCAAGAAGATCGTCGCCGCCATGCCGGACGGCGCCGGCGCGGTGATGATCGACGGCAAGATGCAGGACGACGCCACCTGGAAACAGGCCAAGGTTCTACTCGATCTGGCGAAGCTGGTCGCCGCCAAGGACCCGGACATGGGCGCGCGCTATGGCCTATGAGGCCTAGCGGACCCCGCACACTTGCACTATGTGGTCACTGACATGGATAAGATACGCATCGCCAAATACAAGATCGGCCAGGTGGTCAAGCACCGCCTCTATCCGTTCCGCGGCGTGGTATTCGACATCGATCCGGAGTTCGACAACACCGAGGAATGGTGGAATTCAATCCCGGCCGACGTGCGCCCGCGCAAGGACCAGCCGTTCTATCATCTGTTCGCGGAGAACGCGGAGAGCGAATACGTCGCCTATGTCTCCGAGCAGAACCTGTTGCCGGACACCTCCGAAAAGCCGATCCGCCACCCGCAGGTCGCCGAGGTGTTCGTGCAAGACGACAATGGCGCCTATCGCCCGCGCAACAGCCAATTGAACTGATCGCGCGGTTGCGCAAACGAAAAGGCGCAGGCTTGAACCTGCGCCTTCTGCATACATGATCGGCGAGCCGGTCTATTTCTTTTCCGCAGGCGCAGCGGGTGCCGCCGGTGCCCGCTGTCGGCTGCTGGGATTCCAGCTTCTTGCGCGCTTCTTCCGCGCGCTTCTGCAGCTCTTCCTGCAATTTGCGTTGCTGCTCTTCGACCACCTTTGGATCGGTCGGCGGGCCGTCATAGGCCTTGGCGAAATCGTTGAGCGGCAGCGGCAGGCTGATCGGGGTGCCCTGCATATTGATCGCCTGCAAGGTACATCTGCTGTCCCTTCTTCATCTTGGCGATCATGTCGTCGGTGACCGGGTAATCCGACATGCAGCCGACGGGGAAGCAGATCTTGTAGGGCTCCTGCGCCGGCTGACCCTGATCGATGATCATGCGGGTGCCGTGCTGCAACTGCATGCCGAGCGGGACCGTGATGCGCAGCACCTTGGCCTCGCCTTCCGGCTCGAACAGCTGGACGACCGCGACCGGCATGCCGTTTTCGAGGCGGCCGTCCTTGCTGAGCACGCAGACTTGTTTGTTGTTGGTTTCCGGGCCCTTGCCGCACACCTTCAACCACGGCGAATACATGAGCTGCGGCGGTGCCGCGGCTGCTTGTGGCTGCGCCGGGGCGGCGGGCGCCGCGCGCTGCGCGGCTTGGCCGGCGCCACTTTTTTTTCCGCCGGTTTAGCCGGCTTTGGCTGCTGCGCGAGCGCGGGTGCCGCCATCAGCGTGGCTGCCACTAGCAATCCCGCGGCGGCGAATGCGGCGGTCAGCGCGCGGCCCAGCGGCCGGGCCGATGCGATCGGATGATTCATTGAATTCGTCCCCTGTTTCTCGCACCGCTCGCGGCCTTGCGCATAACCGAACGGTCGCCACTCAAGCTCCGGCTCTCTCCCCGCGAAATGCGGCGGGAGCGTGACATTTCCCGGCAGCCTGATAGCCGATATCGCTCCTGCAATAAAGCCACGAATACGCCGAAAATGCGGGGCCCCGCAGGGCCTCACCCCTGTGATAACTTGCGCAAAACCGGAAACGAATCGCATTCGACCGCCATTCGCGCCCTCCACTACCGCCTCCGCGCTGATGCAATGGCAGGCATCCCGGCGCACGCTGATGCTTGGCGCGCTGTTAGCCGTGAGCGGGCTCGGACGTTTCCCGGCCCGCGCCGCAGGTGCCAGCCATGCCATCGCCATGCACGGCGAGCCGGCTTGGCCCGCCGGCTTCAGCCATCCGCGCTACGCCAATCCGGCGGCGCCCAAAGGCGGTCAATTGGTGCAAGGGGTGCTCGGCACCTTCGACAGCCTCAATCCGCTCATCGTCAAAGGGCTGCCGGCCGTCAATATCCGCAGCTACGTGATCGAGAGCCTGCTGGCGCGCGGCTATGACGAGCCGTTCACGCTCTATGGCCTGCTCGCCGAGGGCGTGGAGACCGATGCCGCGCGCGCCGGCGTGACCTTCACCCTCAATCCGGCCGCGCGCTTTGCCGACGGCCGGCCGGTAACGCCCGAGGACGTAATTTTTTCCTGGGAGTTATTGCGAGATCATGGCCGGCCGAATTTCGGAATTTACTATTCCAAGGTAGCCAAGGCCGTGGCGCTCGACGCGCGCACGGTGCGCTTCAATCTGACCGGCTCCGACGACCGCGAATTGCCGCTGATCATCGGCCTGATGCCAGTGCTGGCCAAGCACGCGATCGATATGGCCAAGTTCGAGGAGACGACGTTCGAGCCTTTGCTCGGCAGCGGTCCGTACAAAGTGAGCGCGGTGAAGCCGGGCGAAAACGTGATTTTCAAGCGCGATCCGAATTACTGGGGACGCGATCTGCCGATCAACCGCGGCTACTGGAATTTCGATACAATCCGCTTCGATTACTACCGCGACGGCAACACGCATTTCGAGGCCTTCAAGAAAGGCCTCTACGACGTGCGCAACGAAACCGATCCCGGCCGCTGGCAGACGGCTTACGATTTCCCGGCGCTGCGCGAAGGCCGCGTGGTCAAGGAGGAATTCCCCTACGGGCTGCCCAAGGGCATGGACGGCCTGGTGTTCAACACGCGCCGGCAAATCTTTGCCGACGTGCGCGTACGCGAGGCGATCCTGCAGCTGTTCGATTTCGAATGGATCAATCACAATTATTTTTTCGATCTCTATAAGCGCACCGCCAGCTATTTCGACGGCTGCGATCTGTCCGCGCACGGCGTTGCCGCCAACGCGCGCGAGCTTGAGCTGCTCAAGCCGTTTCCAGGCAGCGCGCGCGCCGACATCATGACCGGCACCTGGGCGCCGCCGGTCAGCGACGGCTCGGGCAACTACCGCGCCGGACTGCGCAAGGCCTTTGCGTTGTTCGCCGAGGCCGGCTACGCGCTCAAGGGCACGCAACTTGTGCACACGGCGAGCGGCCGGCCGTTTGCGTTCGAAATCCTCACCACTACCCGCGACCAGGAGCGCCTCGCGCTCGCCTTCGTGCGCAGCCTCAAGCGCGCCGGCATCGACGCGCACGTGCGCAGCGTGGACGCCACCCAGTTCGAGCGCCGGCGCATCGCCTTCGATTTCGACATGATGCAGTACCGCTGGGAGCAGTCGCTGTCGCCCGGCAACGAGCAGCTTTTCTACTGGGGTTCGGCGGCGGCGACGGAGGAAGGCAGCCGCAACTACATGGGCGTCAAGTCGAGAGCGGTCGACGCCATGATCGTCGCCATGCTGAGCGCGACGACGAGGCCGGATTTCGTCGCCGCCACCCGCGCGCTCGACCGCGTGCTTTTGTCCGGCTTCTACGTAGTGCCGCTCTACTTCCCGCCCAAACAATGGATAGCGCGCTGGACGCGAATCAAGCATCCCTCGCAGACCTCCTTGTTCGGCTACCTGCCGGAAACCTGGTGGCACGGGGACGCCAAATGATCCTGAGCGGGGCCCAACACGCGGACGGTAACCGCGCCACGTTTGACGACCTGTTCCGACGTGCCGGCGTGCGCCACGCCGACACGCTGGCGCTGGCCGATCCGCCGAATTGCGAAAGCCTGACCGGCAAGCCACCGCGCCAGCTGACTTATGCACAGGCCGACCGTGCGATTTCGGCACTTGCCGCTAGGCTGCGCGGGCTCGGGCTGCAGACTGACGCCGTGGTGGCGATACAGCTTGCCAATACCGTGGACGGCGTCATCGCACTGCTCGGCGTGCTGCGCGCCGGCATGATCGCGGCGCCGCTGCCGCTGCTCTGGCGCGAACAGGAGATGGAGGCCGCGCTTGCGCGCGTCGGCGCCAAGGCGATCGTCACGTGCTCGCGCATCGGCGCCAATGCGCAAGCCGAGACCGCAATGCGGGTGGCGGCCGAGTTGTTTCCGATCCGGCACGTCTGCGGCTTCGGGCCCGGTTTGCCGGACGGCGTGGTGCCGCTCGATGAAGACACGGGCGCCACGCCGCAAAAATCGTTTCAGCCACCGGTGCGGATCGGTATTGCCGCCGCCCATGTCGCAGCCGTCACGTTCGATGTGACGAACGACGGCCTCGTACCCATGGCGCGCAGCCAGAGCGAATTGATCGCGGGAGGGCTCGCCGCGTTCCTGGAAGGTGGCCTCGCGCAGGACTCGACGATTCTGTCGGCGATCCCGCTCTGCTCGTTCGCCGGCATCGCGCTGACACTGGTGCCGTGGCTGCTCGCCGGCGGCACGCTGGCGCCGCATCACGGCTTCGATGCGGCGGTATTCGCCGCGCAAACGCGCAGCCACGATCCGCGCGCCGTTGTGCTGCCTGGCCCCGCGCTGACGCCGCTGGCCGATGCGGGTCTACTCGACCGCCCGATCAAAACGATCCTCGCGCTGTGGCGCGCGCCGGAGCAACTCGCGGTTGCCGTGCCGTGGCAGCGCGATGCGGCGCTGGTGGATATCGCGAGCTTCGGAGAAATCGGTCTGCTGGCGGCGCGGCGCGGGGCCGATGAAATGCCGGCGCCGATCCCGCATGGCGTCATCGCCGCGCCTCGCGGCGTGCCGGGGGCCATCGCGGTGGCGGAAACGATACGCAGCGAGACCGGCACGCTGGCGCTCCGCGGCCCGATGGTGCCGGCGCATGCGTTTCCGCCCGGCGCCGTGCCAAGCGGCACGGCCCGCGCTACGCTGGATGGTTACCGCGATACCGGTTTTGCCTGCTGGCTCGCGCCCGAAACCGGCACGCTTGATCTCACCGCGCCGCCCGCCGGCATCGCCGCGGTCGGCTACTATCGATTCCGTCAGCACGAGGTCTATGCGGCGGTGGCAGACGTCGATCCGGCCGTCGTCGTCGCCGCGCTGCCCGATGGCTTGCTCGGCCAGCGCCTCGCCGCCAGCGCCAAGCCGGCGACCGCCTCCGAACTGCAGGCGCGCGGCGTCAACGCGCTGATTGCCGGGGCGTTTCGGCCGCGCGGCAAAGCCGCTTGATCTTCAGCATTTCGTTGACGGGGCATTAATCGCGCGCCGGTAGGGTCGCGGCTTATTTTGTAAGAGCGTGCGCCCCCATGTCGCTGCAAGGTCCCATGATCGTGGTTGCCGACGGCCCGGCGACCGACTTGGTCGACGCGCTGGCCGCAGCGGGCGCCTTTCCGATCGTCGAGACCAAATGGGCGGACGCGGCAGCCGCCTTTCATTCAGTCAAGCCGGCCGCCGTGGTGATTGCCGAGCCGGGCGCGCCGGCCGACGAAGCTGCCGCGCGCATGCTTTGCCGGCGGATCGCCACCGCCGCCGGCACCATCGTGCCGGTGGTCGCGCGCGTGCAGGGCGAGCAGGAAGCCGCCGTGCCGATCGCGCTTGCGGCCGACGCCGCGCTGCCGGTCGAGCGACTGGTCGCGCGCCTGCAATCGGCCATGCGCGTGCGCGCGCTGCATGCCACCGTTCTGCGCCGCATCGAAACCTTCTCGTGTCATGACGGCAGGCTGCCGCCGCTTCCGATCGGCGACGCGCTCGACGACGCAACCGTCCTGATCGCCGGCCGCGGCCCGCTCTATCCCAAGCTCAGCGTGGCGATGGGCGAGCGGGTAAAAATGCTGGGCGCGCTCAGCGTGGAAGCCGCCGCCCGGCACCTCAACGCGCGCGACATTGACGGCATCGTGGTGGGCGACGGTTTTTCCCAACGCATGGTGGAAGCCTTCCTCACGGTGGTGGCGCAGGACAACCGTTTCCGCGACATCCCGGTGGCGGTGATCGGCGAGGCGCCGCCCGAATTCGCCGAATCCCTGCCGAACATCGACCATGTTGACGGCGACCCGGCGCGCATCGTCGCGCGCATGGTGCCGCTGGTGCGCATGCACGCCTTCGAGGCGCGGCTCAAGCGCATGCTCAAGAGCCTCGACGCCGACGGCATGTTCGATCCGGAAACCGGCCTGCACACGCGCGACACGTTCGGCCAGGAACTCGGCAAGGCGATGGCCGAGGCGAGCGACCGCAGCACGGCGCTTTCGCTCGCGCGTTTCTCCTTGAACGGCGCGCTCGACCAACGCGCGGCGATCGACTCCGCCCGGCTATTGACGCGGCTGATCCGCAATATCGATTTCGGTTGCCGCGAAGACGACGGTTCCCTGTTGATCGCCTTCACGCAGACCGATCTGCGCAGCGCGCATGTGGTGGCGCGCCGCATCGCCGGCCTGATCAAGAACACCATGCTGGTGCAACTGCGCGGGCGCGACACGCTCGCCGCCAACCTGACGCTGGCGACGCTGAAGGCCGGCGACACGCTCGACAGCTTGATGGCGCGCGTCATGGGCACCGCGGTGGTTGCCGCCGAGTAGTTCCGTGATTAGGTTAGCTCCGATAGGAGTTAGCCATGCCCCAAACCCAGCCCGTTCGCATCGACGTCGTCTCCGACGTGGTCTGCCCCTGGTGCTTCATCGGCAAGCACCGCCTGGAAAAAGCGCTGGCATCGCGGCCGAATGTCCCAGTCGAGGTGTATTGGCGGCCTTACTTTCTCAATGACTGGATTCCGCGCGAAGGCGTGTCGCGCGAGCAATATCTCACCACCAAGTTCGGCTCGCCCGAGCGCTACAAGGGCATCGCGCAACGCGTCGGCGCCGCTGCCGCGGAAGAAGGCCTCGTTTATGCGTCCGACAAGATGAAGCGGCAGCCCAACACACTCGACTGCCACCGGCTGATCCGCTGGGCGGAGACGGAAGGCAAGGCGGCCGAGATGAAGCAAAAGCTGATGGACCTCTATTTCACGCAAGGCGCCGACTTGACCGAGCGCGAGACGCTGGTGAAAGCGGCCGTCGATATCGGGCTTGACGCCGATACCGTGCGCGCGGGCCTCGCCAGCGACCAGGACGTCGCCGAGATTGAGCGCGAGGCGCAATCTGCCAAGGAGGCCGGCATCGAGGGTGTGCCCTGCTTCATTTTCGGCGGCAAGTTCGCGGTCTCGGGCGCGCAGTCGCCGGAATATCTGGCGCAGGCGATCGACCGCATGGCGCAGGTCGGCCAAAACGCGGCGGAGTAATTACGCCGCCTTCGCCCGTTCCGCGATGACAGCGAGATTGCGTAAAATCGCCGCGGTGCCTTTGAGCCGATCCTCCGACCGCTCCCAATCGTCGAAGAATACAAGCTGCTGGGCCTTGGCGTCCTTCGGATCGGCGCGCATGCGCACGCCCGAACCCTGTTTCTGGATGAACGCCATCAGGCCGTCCGGATTGGCGAAAATATTGTCGCGGAACGACAGCACCACGCCCTTCGGGCCGGCCTCGAGCTTCTCCACATTGGCGCGCCGGCACAGCGCCTTGATCGCCACCACCTGCAAGAGATGTTCGACCTCGCCCGGCAGCGGCCCGAAGCGGTCGACCATCTCGGCCGCGAAGCTGTCGATATCGCGCTCGTCCTCGATCTCGGCCAGCCGCCGGTAGAGCGCGAGGCGCACCGACAGGTCGGCGACGTAATCTTCCGGAATGAGTAGCGCGGTGCCGATGGTGATCGACGGCGACCAGCGGTCGGCAACCGGCGCGCTGATGCCGGCCTTGAGGCTCATTACGGCCTCTTCCAGCATTTGCTGGTAAAGCTCGAAGCCGACTTCCTTGATGTGGCCGGACTGCTCGTCGCCAAGCAGGTTGCCGGCGCCGCGAATATCGAGGTCGTGCGAGGCGAGTTGGAAGCCGGCGCCCAGCGTGTCGAGCGATTGCAGCACCTTGAGCCGTCGGTCGGCTTGCGCCGTGATCTTCTGCTGCGCCGGCAGCGTCAGCAGCGCGTAGGCGCGCAGTTTGGCGCGCCCCACCCGCCCGCGCAGCTGGTAAAGCTGCGCCAGGCCGAACATGTCGGCGCGGTGCACGATCAGCGTATTGGCGGTCGGAATGTCGAGTCCGGACTCGATGATGGTGGTCGACAGCAGCACGTCGTACTTGCCGTCATAGAACGCGCTCATGATGTCGTCGAGCACAGTTGGCGGCATCTGGCCGTGCGCGACGCCGACGCGCACCTCCGGCACGTTCTTGTCGAGAAAAATCTTGGCGCCGGCCAGATCCTCGATACGCGGGCAGACGTAGAACGCCTGCCCGCCGCGGTATTTCTCGCGCAGCAGTGCCTCGCGCACGGTGATCGGATCGAACGGAGACACGAAAGTGCGCACCGCCAAGCGGTCGACCGGCGGCGAGGCGATGATCGACAAGTCGCGCACGCCGGTGAGCGCAAGCTGTAAAGTGCGCGGGATCGGCGTCGCGGTGAGCGTGAGCACGTGTACTTCCGAGCGCAGCGTCTTGAGTTTTTCTTTATGGACGACGCCGAAATGCTGTTCCTCGTCGACCACCAGCAGTGCGAGGTCCTTGAACGTGATGCCCTTGCCGAGTAGCGCATGGGTGCCGATGACGATATCGACCTGGCCTGCCGCCAACCCTGCCTTGACCTTGGCCAGTTCGGCCGCCGGCACCAGGCGCGAGGCCTGCGCGACATTCACCGGGAAACCGCGGAAGCGTTCCGTGAAAGTCTTGAAATGTTGGCGCGCGAGCAGCGTCGTCGGCACCACGACCGCCACCTGCTTGCCGTTGATCGCCGCGATGAAGGCGGCGCGCAACGCCACTTCGGTCTTGCCAAAGCCGACATCGCCGCAGACCAGCCGGTCCATCGGCCGGCCGGAGTTCAAATCCTTGATGGTGGCGTCGATGGCGGCGAGTTGGTCTTCGGTCTCTACGTAAGGAAAGCCGGCGCAGAGCTCGTCGTAAGCACCCGGCCCGACCGAAAAGCGCGGCGCCTCGCGCGTCAAGCGCTCGGCCGCGACTTTGATCAATTCGCCGGCGATCTCGCGGATGCGGCTCTTCATGCGCGCTTTGCGCACCTGCCAATTGCCGCCGCCCAAACGATCCAAATCGACCTGCGCCTGTTCGGCGCCGTAGCGCGACAGCAGGTCGACGTTCTCGACCGGCAGATAAAGCTTGGCGCCTTCCGCGTAGTGGATTTCGAGACAATCGTGCGGTGCGCCGGCGGCATGGATCGGCTGCAGCCCGGCAAAGCGCCCGATGCCGTGATCGACGTGCACGACCAGATCGCCGGGCGCGAGACTGTTCGCCTCGGCGATGAAATTGTCGGCGCGGCGCAGCGCGCGGCGCGGGCGCACTAAACGATCGCCGAGAATGTCCTGCTCGCTGACGATGGCCGCGGTTTCTGTCTCCAAACCGGATTCGATGCCGAGCACGGCGAGCGCCACCGCTGCCTTGGGCAAAGCGAGCGCCTGTGGCCAGGAGCCGACCGGGGTCAGATTGTGCAGCCGGTGATCTGAGAGCACATGGTTCATGCGCTCGCGCGCGCCCTCGCTCCACAGCGCAATCGCCACCCGCTTGCCGGCCGCTTGCAATGCTGCGACGTGCTGGGTGACTGCCTCGAACACATTGGCGTTAGGCGCTGCGCGCTCGGCCGCGAAATTGTGTCCGGCGCGGGCGCCGACGTCGATCGCGTCGCGCGCTTCCGGCACCGCAAAGGGCGTCAGCCTTGCCAATGCCGAAACGCCGAGGCGTTCCTTCCATTCGCTTTCCGCCAAATAAAGCCGTACCGGGGGCAGTGGCTTGTACGGCGGCGTCACACCCTGCTTCAGCGCCTCTTGCCGGGCGTCGTAATAGTCGGCAATTTGCGTGAAGCGTTCATGCGCGGCATCTTCGGCCAAATGCTCGAGCGCGAGCGGCGTGCCGGGCAGATAGTCGAATAAAGCCTCCAGCGAATTGTGGAACAGGGGCAGCCAATGCTCGATGCCGGGATAGCGGCGGCCTTCGCTCACGGCTTCGTACAAAAGATCGTCGGGCGTGGCGGCGCCGAACGCGGCCACATAGCCGGTGCGGAAGCGCCGGATGGTTTCGGTGACGAGTTGGAATTCGGCCACCGGCACTAGATCGAGCCCGTGCAACGGCGTTTCGCTGCGTTGCGTCTGCGCATCGAAAGTGCGGATGGTCTCCAGCGCGTCGCCGAAGAAATCGAAGCGCACCGGCATGTCCATGCCGGGCGGAAAAAGATCGAGAATGCCGCCGCGCACCGCGTAGTCGCCCGGCTCGCGCACCGTCGAAGCGCGCGTGAAACCGTTGAGCTCCAGCCAAGCCACGATGCTCGCCATGCCGATGACATTGCCGGGCGCGACCGACAGCGCGTGCGTCGAAACGAATGTGCGCGCCGGCACGCGCTGCAAGGCCGCGTTCACCGTTGTGAGCAGCACCGATGGCTTGTCGCGGCCTTTGACGCGCGCAAGGCGCGACAGCGCGGTCATGCGCTGCGCCACCACCGCCGCATTGGGCGACACCCGGTCGTACGGTAGGCAATCCCAGGCCGGAAATTCCATCGTCACGATGTCCGGCCCGAAGAACGCGAGCGAACGCGACAGCGCCGCCATGCGCTGGCCGTCGCGGCAAATTACGGCAAGAGAGATCGCCGGCGCGTCGGGGCGCGCCGCGACGGCGCGCGCGAGATCGGCCAGCACCAGCCCTTCGGCGCCGTCGGTGACGTGCGCCAGCGTGAGCGCTCGGCCGGCTTGCAGCAACGCAGCGGGAGAACTCGCCATCGCCTTCAGGACTCTCTGGCGGCCTTGAGATGGAAATCGCACATGCGGTGGAACAGCGGTGTGTCGACTTCGGTCGGCACGGTTTGCGCGCCGTTCACCCAGGCGAAAATCCGCTGGTCCGGGACTTCCAGCCAGGTTTCGTATTCGTCGAGCTCGGCCTCGCTTAAGGTCGCGATATGCGCGTCGGCAAAGCGGCCGAGCACCAGGTCCATCTCGCGGATACCGCGGTGCCAGGAGCGGAACAGCAGCTTCCGCCGGCGTTCGTCCAGTCCTTCGCTCGAAATCTGCGTACCGGTCATCGTCCTGCTCCAACGCCAAAAACCCGGACGGGGCCGGGCGGGGTTTATATAGAGGGCTTCGTCCGCGTTGTCAGCGGCGCTTTGCACAGGTCCGCATTGCGTCCGTAAAGCGCGCAAGCCAGCATGGCGGCCGATGCGCCCGCTTGTGCTCAACCCGCTGTTCGCCTCGCTCACCAGCGTGCCCGGAGTCGGGCCCAAGCTGGAAAAGCTCTATGCCCGGCTGCTCGACCGCGAGGCGCCGCGCGTCATCGATTTGCTGTTTCACCTGCCGTCTGGCGTCATCGACCGGCGGGCGCGGCCGAAACTCAACGCCATCCAGCCTGGTCAGGTGGTCACCGTGGCGGTCACCGTCGACGAGCACCGGCCCGCGCCGCGCCACCGTCCACGCGCGCCCTATCGCATTCTGACCAGCGACGACACGGGGCAGACGATGACGCTGACTTATTTCAACGCGCGCGAAGATTATCTGCGCAAGCTCCTGCCCGAGGGCGAGACGCGCTACGTCTCCGGCACCGCCGAGGTTTACGACGACACGCTGCAGATGGTGCACCCCGACCGAGTGGTGGACGAGGCAGGCTTTGCCAATCTGCCACTGGTCGAGCCGGTCTATCCGCTCACCGAAGGACTGGCACTCGGCAATGTGCGGCGCGCAATGGATGGCGCGCTGGCGCACCTGCCCGAACTCCCGGAATGGCAGGACGAGGCCTGGGTGGCGCGCGAGCGATTTCCGTCGTTCGCCGCGGCCCTGCGCCATCTGCACCGCCCGGCCGAGCCGCACGATGTCGCGCCGGAAAGTGTGGCTTGGACGCGGCTCGCCTATGACGAATTGCTCGCCGGCCAGCTGGCGCTCGCTTTGGTGCGCGCGCACATGCGCCGGCAGGCAGGCCGCGGCTCGGCCAGCGAGGGCCGTTTGCGCGCGCGCGTATTGAAGGCGCTGCCTTACGCGCTGACGCATTGGCAGCAGAAGGCGGTCGACGACATCACCGCCGACCTCGCCCGCCCGCAGCGCATGCTGCGCCTGCTGCAAGGCGACGTCGGCTCCGGCAAGACCGTGGTGGCCCTGATCGCGGCTGCCTCGGTGATCGAAGCCGGACGGCAGGCCGCCTTCATGGCGCCGACCGAAATCCTCGCCCGCCAGCATCTCAAAACCATCGGGCCATTGGCTGAAGCTGCCGGCATCCGCGTCGAGATACTTACCGGACGCGAGCGCGGCGGGGAGCGCGAGAGCATTCTCGACCGCCTCACGCTCGGCGATATCGATCTGTTGATCGGCACGCATGCACTCTTCCAGGAAGAAGTCGCGTTCCACGATCTTGCTTTGGCCATCGTCGACGAACAGCACCGCTTCGGCGTGCATCAGCGGCTGGCGCTGGCGCAAAAGGGCGAAGCGGTCGACGTGCTGGTGCTCACGGCCACGCCGATCCCGCGTACGCTGGTGCTCACTTACTTCGGCGACATGGACATCTCGGAATTGCGCGAGAAGCCGCCCGGCCGCCAGCCGATCGACACGCGCACGATCCCCATGTCGCGCATCGAGGAGGTCGAAGACGCGGTCGGCCGCGCGCTGCAAGCGGGTCAGCGCGCCTATTGGGTCTGCCCGCTGGTTGAGGAATCCGAAAAGATCGATCTCGCTGCCGCCGAGGCGCGCTTCGAGGAATTGCGCAAACGTTTCGGCAAAAAGGTCGATCTGGTGCATGGCCGCATGAGGGGTTCCGAGAAAGACGCCGCCATGGCGCGTTTCGCCGCCGGCGAGACACAGCTCCTCGTCGCCACCACGGTAATCGAAGTCGGCGTCGACGTGCCGGAGGCCACCATCATGGTAGTTGAGCACGCTGAACGTTTCGGCCTCGCGCAACTGCACCAATTGCGCGGGCGCATCGGCCGCGGGCCGGGTCATTCGACCTGCCTGCTGCTCTACAAGGCCCCGCTCGGCGAAACCGCCAAGGCGCGCCTTGCGATCCTACGCGAGACCGAAGACGGCTTCCGCATCGCCGAGGAAGATTTGAGATTGCGTGGCGAAGGCGATCTGCTCGGCACGCGCCAGAGCGGCCTGCCCGGCTTCCACATCGCGCGCATCGAGACACACGGCAAATATCTCGGCGCGGCGCGCGACGATGCGGCGCTGATCCTTTCGCGCGACCCGACGCTAAACGACGCGCGCGGCCAGGCGCTGCGGCATTTGCTCTATCTGTTCGGCAAGGACGAGGCGATCAAGCTGATCCGCGCGGGGTAGCTTACTCCACCGCTTCCGCTTTTCGCGCCGCCGGCGCGGTGCGCGCAGTGGCGGCAAGCGCGGCGAGCTTCTGTTGCGCATCCGCATCCGGCTGCACCATGCCGGCCGAGATCAGCAGCGTCATTGCGTCCTCGACCTTGATGTCGAGCACGATGAGATCCTTGCGCAGCACGTAGAAAAAGAATCCCGTGGTCGGGTTGGGCGTGCAGGGCATGAAGGCGGACACGTGGTCGCCTTGCGGCAGCTTCTCCGCGAGATCGCCGCTCGGCGGCTGCGACAGGAAAACCAGCGACCACATGCCGGGCGCCGGAAACTCCACCAGCGCCACCTGCCGGAAGCTCGAACCGGTCTTCGAGAACAGCGTCTCGAAAATCTGCTTCATCGTCTTGTAGACCGGCCTCACGATCGGCATGCGGCTGAGCAGCCCCTCGCCCAGTTCCACCAGCTTGCGCCCGACCAGGTTGGCGGTCAGGAACCCGAGCGTCGTGAGCACGACCACGGCGATGATCAGGCCGGTGCCCGGGATCGGCCAAGGCAGATAGGTTTCCGGCCGGTAGGCCGGCGGGATCAGCGGCCGTACCAGACTGTCGACCCAGTTGATGAACGACCAAATCAGCCAGGCGGTGACCAGCACGGGCCCCGCCACTATCAGGCCGGTCAGGAAATAATTGCGGATGCGGGCGATGACGCCGGTTTGTGGCGTCGCCGCCGCTGCGGCCCCCGGCATATCGTCAAGTTTCGGCTCGAAATCGGTCATGGCGCGATCTTATTCCACCGTGACCGATTTCGCGAGGTTACGCGGCTGGTCGACGTCGGTTCCGATGGCAACCGCGGTATGATAGGCGATCAGTTGCACCGGCACCGCGTAAACCAGCGGCGTCACCGTCGAGGCCATGTCCGGCAGCACGATGACTTCCGTCGAATCGAGCGGCGCTTCCTTGGCGCCTTTCGGGTCGGTCACCAGGATAATGCGGCCGCCGCGCGCCGCCACTTCTTGCATGTTCGACACGGTTTTTTCGAACACGCGGTCGAACGGCGCGATCACGATCACTGGCATGGTCTCGTCGATGAGCGCGATCGGCCCATGCTTGAGCTCGCCCGCGGCGTAACCTTCGGCGTGGATATAGGAGATTTCCTTGAGCTTGAGCGCGCCTTCCAGCGCGATCGGAAAGCTGGTGCCGCGGCCGAGATAGAGCACGTCGCGCACCTTGGCGAGATCCTGCGCCAGTTTCTCGATCTGCGGCTCGAGCTTGAGCGCTTCGGCCATCAGGCGAGGCACCTCGATCAGCGCGCGCACCAAGTGCTGCTCGTCTGCGACCGACATTTCGCCGCGCGCGCGGCCGGCGGCGAGCGCCAAGCACGCCAACACCGCCAATTGGCAGGTGAAGGCCTTGGTCGAGGCAACGCCGATCTCGGGCCCGGCCAGCGTCGGCATCACCACGTCGCTTTCGCGCGCAATGGTCGAGGTCGGCACGTTGACCACGGACAAAACATGCTGCTGGTGCTGCTTGGCATAGCGCAGCGTCGCCAGCGTGTCAGCGGTTTCGCCCGACTGCGATATGAAGATGGCGAGATCGCCTTTTTCGAGCGGCGCCTCGCGGTAGCGGAACTCCGACGCGATATCGATCTCCACCGGCAACTTGGCGAAGCGCTCGAACCAGTATTTCGCCACCAGGCCGGCGTAAAACGCGGTGCCGCAGGCCGACAGCGACAGACGTTTAAGATTCTTCCAGTCGAACGGCAATTTTCCCGGCAGCACGACCTTTTCGGTCGTCATGTCGATATAATGGGCGAGCGTGTGGCCGACCACTTCCGGCTGCTCGTGGATTTCCTTGGCCATGAAGTGCTTGTGGTTGCCCTTGTCCACCAATTGCGCGGAGGCGGTCGACTTGATCGCCGGCCGCTCGACCCTGTGGCCCGCTTGGTCGCGGATCTCGACACCCTTGTGCGTCATCACCGCCCAGTCGCCGTCTTCCAGATAGCTGATGGTGCCGGTGAAGGGCGCGAGTGCAATGGCGTCGGAACCGAGATACATCTCGCCGTCGCCGTAGCCGATGGCGAGCGGCGAGCCTTTGCGCGCGCCGATCATCAAGTCGTCCTCGCCGGCGAACAAAAAAGCGAGCGCGAATGCGCCGCGCAGCTGCTTGAGCGCGTCCGCCACCGCCTCGGCCGGCTTTTTGCCCTTCTTCATCTCCTCGGTGACGAGATGGGCGACGACCTCGGTGTCGGTCTCGCTGCTGAATTTCGAGCCGTTCTTGCCAAGCCGTTCGCGCAGTTCGCGGAAGTTCTCGATGATGCCGTTATGCGCGACCGCGACCCGGTCGGTGGCATGCGGATGGGCGTTGCTCTCGTTCGGCTTGCCGTGCGTGGCCCAGCGGGTATGGCCGATGCCGATATTGCCAGCGAGCGGCTCTTTCGTCAGGCGCGTTTCCAGAGCGGCGAGCTTGCCCTCGGCCCGCCTCCGCCCGAGCGCGCCATGATCCAAGGTGGCGATGCCCGCGGAGTCGTAGCCACGGTATTCGAGGCGCTTAAGCGCTTCGACCAAATGGCCGGCGACTGGCTCGCGTCCTATGATCCCGACGATCCCGCACATCCGTTTGGATGGCTCCTTTGTTATAGTCTTGCTTTAGCCGCCAGCGGCAAACCTATGGAAATCAAAACGTATTTCGCCATATGACAGGCGGCGGATGCTGGCCGCAAAGCTCATTTCCTGGGCTTTTTCGCCTTCTTCTTGCCCAAGCTCTTGAGTGCCCGCAAGCGTATAGCCCAGCCAGGCTTAACGGTCTGCTCGCCACGCGCGATAGCGAGCGCGTCCGCCGGCACGTTCCTGGTGACGACCGAACCGGAGCCGATATAGGCGCCATCGCCGATCTTGACGGGCGCCACCAGCGCCGAGTTGGAGCCGATAAAGGCGCCCTTGCCGATATCGGTCCTGTGCTTGGCAACGCCGTCATAATTGCAGGTGATGGTGCCGGCGCCGATATTGGCGCCCTCGCCCACCCGCGCGTCGCCGATATAGCTCAGGTGATTGGCCTTGGCGCCCGCCTCGATCTTGGCCTCCTTCACCTCGACGAAATTGCCGATATGCACGTCTGCGCCGAGATCGGCGCCCGGGCGCAGCCGCGCAAACGGCCCGACGCGCGCGCCCTTGCCGACATGGGCGCCTTCCAGATGCGAAAAGGCGCGGATGCTCGCGCCGTCGGCAACCGTGACGCCGGGCCCGAACACGACGTTGGGCTCCACAATGACGTCCTTGCCGAATTTGGTGTCAGCGGAGAGAAACACCGTCTCCGGCGCGATCAAAGTGACGCCGGCCTCGAGCGCGGCGGCGCGCAGACGTTGCTGCAAAACGGCCTCGGTTGCGGCGAGCTGCGCCTTGGTGTTGATCCCGCGCATGTCGTCCTCCCCGGTTTCGATCGCGACCGCCTTCAAGCCCATATCGCGGGCGATGGCAACCGCGTCGGTGAGATAGTATTCGCCCTTGGCATTGTCGTTGTTAATGCGATCGAGAATGGCGAGCGCGCTGTCGCCGGCGAGCGCCATCAGGCCACCATTGCACAGCGCGATCTTGCGCTCGTCAGGCGTCGCGTCGCGTTCCTCGCGGATCGCCAGCAACTCGCCGCCGCGCGTCAGCAGCCGCCCGTAGCCGGTCGGATCGGCCGCCTTAAACCCGAGCACTGCTACCGCCGCGCCGCGCGCGAGCGCCGCGCGCAACGCGCTCAACGTTTCGGCGCGCACCAGCGGCGTATCGCTGAACATCACCAGGATATCGTCCGGTTTGCCGGAAAGCGCCGCCCGCGCCGCCAGCACCGCATGCGCGGTGCCGCGCCGCCGCCTCTGCTCGAATATCCTGGCTTTGGCGCGAGCGCGCGCGCCTGCGCGGCAACCGCGTCGTGGTCGGGCCCGACCACCACGGCGATCTCGCCGCCGCCCGCCTTGATCGCGGCGCCTAGCACGTGCGCAAGCAGTGTGCGGCCGCCGATCCTGTGCAACGACTTCGGCAGGCCAGAGCGCATGCGGGTGCCTTCGCCTGCCGCCAGCACGATCGCGAGGCACGTTCGTCGCTGCATCCTTTTTCCGCTCACGGAGTTGCCATTCGCAAGGTACCGCCGGCACGCGCGTCCGCTGCTTAGCCCTTCGCGTCACGCAATGAAAGCGAGCTTTGCCGGATTCTGCTAACGTTTTCAATGACGTGATTCGCCCTCTGAGAGGCCTTCCATGGCGATCGAAACAACACCGGCGGAACCCGATTTACCTATTGTCCGCAAGCCCCTTCGCCCGCGCCCGTTCTGGCGGCTGTTCGGATGGGGCAGCACGGCGTGCATCGCGCTCGCCGCGGCCGCCCTCACCAGCCAAACCGAAGCCGGCAATGAACGCCTGCAGCTTGCCGTTGCTTATGCCCGCGAACCGGCGCACGTGGTCGCCGAAATCCCGCGCGCGGCCGAGCCGAATGGCGAGACCCAACATCTCGCGGCACAGGTGCGCGACCTCGCCGCCGACCGCGAGCGGCTCACCGCCCGCATCGCCGTGCTCGAACACGGTCTCGAGGACATGACCGGCTCGATCAAAAAACAAAACGAGCAGCTCGCCGCCGTCCGCGCCGCCAAAAGCCCGCCGCCGACGCCGAGCGCGCCCGCCACCATACCGACCCTGGCGCCGCTGGTGATGCCGGCGCTCGGCAAAGCGCCCGCGGCATGGTCCGCGACCGCGACAGCGCCGAAGGAAACTGAGCCGGCAAAGCCGCCGGAACCCGCGCAAGCCGCGGCCGAATCCGATCCGACGCCGCCGGTCCAAGTCGCCGCCGCGCCTACGGATGAGCCGGCGGCCGAACCGTCAACGCCGGCAAAGGAGGAATTCGGCATCGATCTCGGCGGCGCCCGCAGCATCGAAGTGCTGCGCATCCATTGGGCGGCGCTGAAGGCCAATTACGGGCCGTTGCTTGTGGGGCTGCATCCGCTCGTAACGGAGTACCCGCGGCACCCGTCCAGCATTACGTATCGCCTGGTGGCGGGCCCGTTGCCGGACGCTAACGACGCTGCGCAATTGTGCGCCCGCTTCCCGACCATGCGCACCGGCTGCCACCCGGCCAAGTTCAGCGGCGCGCAACTGGTCGAGCATTGATTGCCGCCGCGCCGGCATCGCCGCGTGCTGCGGAACCCGCCGTCATGAAACTGTTCCTGCCGAGCGCGCGCGCGACCAATGTTCTGCTGATCGTCGCCTTCTGCTCGCTCGGCTACGCGCTCTACATCCGCTATCTCGCGATCGAACAGTCGAGCGTCGGCCTTGCCTGCACGGCCGGGCCCGACACCTGGCTGTGCCTCTCGCGCCGCATCGCGATCGCCTTGTTCGAACACACCATATTCGGCTGGGCCGCGCTCGCCGTCGCCGCGCTCAACCTCCTGCGGCCGTCGCTGGTGTTGTTTGCCGTCGCGCTTTGCATTGCCTGCTTCGGCGTCGTGCTCTACAACGTGGCGCTGTCGGCGCTCGCCTTCGGCCTCTTGGTGCTCAGCTTTGCGCGTCGCGCACCCGAACCAGACTGAGCGCGAGCGCTGCGAACGCCGCGCACAGCCAGAGCGACTGCCAGTTGGCGAAACTTTCATTGAGCACGATGTAAGGCACCGACAAAGCGAGAATGCCGGCGGCGGCCCATTCGGCGGCGCCATGGCGGCCGAACGGCCGCCGCATTGTGGCGCTGTGCATATAGAACGGCACCACCGCCGCGGTGAGCGGCGCGAACGGAAAATCCCGGTAGCGCGGATCAAACACCAGGCCGAGCGCGGCCAGGATCGCCAGCAGTGTGGTCGCGATCATTAACGCGCCGACGATGTGCGTGAGCGGATCGCGAACGCGTGCGGCGGCAGGGCCGAGCAGGCCTGAGAAACGCGGCAGCGGCGCGCCGCGCATAACAGCCCCGCTCACGATCGGCGGCGTCAGCGCCGCGACGCCGACGTAAGCGAGCGAGCGCAGCCAGCCGGCGACGCCCAGCGATTCAACCGGCACATTGGCGATGCTCCACCCGATCAGCGTGCCGCCCGCGATCGCGTTTGCCGTCACCGCCAGCCAAAGCGCGGGCGCCGCCTCGCGATGCATTGCGAAGGCCGCACCGAACACGATCAGCGCAAACAAGATTCCTCCCGCCGCCTGCGCCTTCCAATAAGGATGATCGGAGACCGCCTGCCCCCAGGCGAATTTCGGGGCACGCATGACGTCGTCGAGCAGGCCCCAATGCCCGCCGACGGTGCCTTCAAGCGCGCGCTTCCACGGCTCGTCGAAGGCCTCGATCACGTTGACGCGGAAATTCTCCCGCTTACCTAACGCCAGCACGTCCTGGATCACGCGCGCCTGGTTCGAGGGCGACGGCAACGCGCCCTCGCGCATGCGCCCCGCGCTCGGCCAGCCGACCTCGCCGACGATTACTTCTTTGCCCGGAAAGGCATCCACCATGCGGCGGCGGATCGATTCCACATGGGCGGCGGCATTGCGCGCTGGGATCGGGAAATCCTCCCAATAAGGCAGGATATGAATGGTGACGAAGTCGGCGGCGGCGGCGACGTCGCGGTTGCGCAGCCAGAACTCCCAAACGTCGGCATAGGTCACCGGCACGCCAACCCGCGCCTTCACGGCGCGGATGGTTGCGGCAAGATCTTCGGGCGATATTTCCCCGCGCAGCAGCACCTCATTGCCGACCACCAGCGCGCGGATGGTGCCGGGATAGCGGTTGACGAGCGCGACGGCGGTCTCGATCTGCTCGTGGTTCTTGTCCGGATGGCTCGACAGCCATAGGCCCTGCATGACTTTGAGGCCGTGGCGGGCGGCGATCCCGGCGATCTGGTCTTGCCCGTAATCGATCGAATACGTGCGAATGCAGTCGGTGATCTGGGCGAGCCGCGTCAAATCGTCTTCGATCTGGGCGGCCAAAATTTGGGTATTGGCGTCGAGGGGAGTTTGGCCACCCCGGAACGGCGAATAGGACAGGCAATAGAGCTTTTCTCCGGGCGCCAAAGGCGACTGAGGCATCGGCACCGGGGACCCCAGCCAGGCCCAAGCGCCAGCGATAACCAGCGCCGACAAGGCGAGGCAGGCTAGACCAAGGCGCATCGCTTTAAACCCGTCCCGGCGGTATCGGAGAGCCCCAATGACGGCTTATCGCGCGCGTCCGGCGCTGCCAAGCGGCGGACTTGCCGCCGGCTTTAAGCACGCCGCGCCGAGGCGCTGGACAAAAGCGGCCCGTTCGGGCCAAGTCTTGCGTCGGGGAATTTCTGTAAAAGACGGCTGTTTGGGTTGAGCGTGCGGGTTCTTAAGGCAAGCATCGCCGGGGCGGCCGGCAAAAAGCGCCGCAATCGTGTCCCAATCCGGTCGCATAGCAGACCGATCAGTGGGCGGGCGGCCTCCATCAGCACCGGCGGTATAATGCCGAAAGTCTCCTTGTTGTGCGTGTTGCGTGCTGCGTTCTGCGTGGCGGTCTTGAGTTTTGCCGCTCCGGCAGCGTTCGCTCAGACCGGCGCCCCCAAGCCGCCGGAGCCGCAGAAACAGGGGGCCGACAGCGCCAAGGAAGGCCAGAAAAGCATCGACGAAATCGCGGAAGCCGCGCGCCTGCTGAGCGGGCCGGCGGGCAACCCGGAATGCGTCTGGCTCGGCCGCCGGGTGGTTAGCCTATTGTGGCGGGACGACCTCGACACCGCCTTCCGCCATCTCGACCTTTACGACCGCTTCGGCTGCCCAAGCTCGCATATCCAGGCCACTTTCCGCTGTCTTGTGCGGCAAGGCCATATCGACCCAAAGGCTCAGGACAGCCTGAATGGCCGCGTGCACGCCTGCTGGCTCAACCCGGGCCTTGCCCCTGTTCCGGCAATTGCCGCCCAGCCGCCGGCCGCCGCTTCGGTCGGAACTAGCCCGCGCTGACGGCGTTTCCATCTAGTAGAAATTTTATTTGCGCCATGCGCCTGACAAGGAATTGCCATGTCCGGTCTTTACTTGAATTCACGCCCGATGCCGCGCTATGCTGCACTGGCGCAGAAGTATCGGCTGAGCCCAGGGGACGGGCTCACGGGTCTGAAATCCCGCCCCATTTGGTTGTAAGGTTATGCGCTCCGTCGCTGCCGTGATCGCCCTCGTGGCGTGCGTGCAAGCCGGATTATGGGCTCTCGCGCAGGATCGCCTGAGCGCTCCCAATTTCGACGGCCAACTCGCCAGCGTTTCCTACGCGCCGTTTGCCTCGTCGATCAATCCGGATGAAGGCGGCAAAGCGCAAGCCGAACAAATTCGCTCCGACCTGCAACTGCTGGCGCCGTTCACGCGGGCGATACGTACGTATTCGTCCACTGGCGGCGTCGAACTGGTGCCCGGCATCGCCGCCGAATTCGGCCTGCGCGTCACGGTCGGCGCCTGGATCGACAAGCACCAGGAGCGCAACGAGCGCGAGATCAATTCGGTGATCGAACTCGCCAAGCGCCACAGCAACGTCAACGGCATCATCGTCGGCAACGAAACGATCTACCGCGGTGACTTGAAGGTCAGCGAGTTGATCTCGATGATCCAGCGAGTCAAGCGTTCGACCAACGTACCGGTCACCACCGGCGAAATCTGGAACGTGTGGATCGAACATCCCGAGCTGGTGTCGCAAGTCGACTTCATCGCCGCGCATATCCTGCCTTATTGGGAAGGCTTTTCCGACAAGCAGGCCGTCGATCAGGCGATCCTGATCTACGACAAGCTGCGGGCGGCCTATCCGGGAAAACGCATCGTCATCGCCGAGTTCGGCTGGCCGAGCGCCGGCTACAATCTCAAGGCCGCCGAGCCCGGCCGCGTCGAGCAGGCCATCGTGCTGCGCGACTTCGTCACGCGCGCCGAGGCCTATGGCATCGACTACAACATCGTCGAAGCGATCGATCAGCCGTGGAAAATCTTCGAAGGCGGCGTCGGTCCCTATTGGGGACTGTTCGACGCTTCGCGCCAGCCGAAATTCGACTGGAGCGGCCCGATCACCGATCCCGATCACTGGAAGCTCGCCGGCATCGCGCTGCTGGTGAGCGTGTTGCTGTCGCTGCCGCTGCTGACGATGAGCGGCGTGACGCTGTGGCAGGCCGTGATGCTCGCCGGTGCCGCCAACGTGGTCGGCGCCTGGTCCTCCGCCGTGTTCGCCTATTGGAACGGACATTATTTCGTTCCCGGCGCGGCCTTCGCACTCGGCCTCGGCGTCCTCCTGCTGATCCCGCTGATCATCATCGCGATGGCGCGGATCGACGAACTCGCCTCGATCGCCTTCGGCCGCAAACCGCGTCGGCTGATCGAAGCTCCGCCGCTCGTGCCCGAGGCGGCTACGCCGAAGGTGTCGATCCACATTCCGGCGCATCGCGAACCGCCGGATATGCTCAAGCAAACGCTCGACGCGGTGGCGCGGCTCGACTATCCGAATTTCGAATGCGTGGTGGTGATCAACAACACGCCCGATCAGGCGCTTTGGCTGCCGATCGAAGAGCACTGCCGCGCGCTAGGGGACCGCTTCAAGTTCGTCAACGCCGACAACCTGCAGGGCTTTAAGGCCGGCGCACTGCGGCTTGCCATGGTGCACACCGCGGCTGACGCCGAGGTGATCGGCGTCATCGACGCCGACTATGTCGTGCAGGCCAATTGGCTGAAGGATTTGGCACCGCTGTTCCGCGATCCGAGCGTCGCGCTGGTGCAAGCGCCGCAAGATCATCGCGACGGCGCGCGCAGCCTCATGCACCACGCTATGAACGGAGAATATGCCGGCTTCTTCGAAATCGGCATGGTGCAGCGGAACGAGGTCAACGCCATCATCGTGCACGGCACCATGTGCTTGATCCGCCGCGCAGCGCTCGAAGCCGCCGGCGGCTGGTCGAGCGACACTATTTGCGAGGACACTGACCTCGGCCTCACGCTGCTCGAAAACGGCTGGCGCGCGCACTATACCAACAAGCGCTATGGCCACGGTCTGCTGCCCGATTCATTCGAGGCCTACAAGAAGCAGCGCCACCGCTGGGCCTATGGCGGATTCCAGATCCTCAAGAAACACTGGCGCCGTTTCCTGCCGCACGCGAGCCGCCTTACCAGCGACCAGAAGCGCGAATTCGCGCTCGGCTGGCTCAATTGGCTGGGCGCCGAAAGTCTCGGCGTCGCGGTCGCTATGCTCAATATTATCTGGGTGCCGGTCGTCGCCTTCCTCGACATCGCGGTACCCGACCGCATTCTCACCATCCCGATCATCGCCAGCTTCACCGTCTCACTGCTGCATTTCGTGACGCTCTACCGCCTGCGCGTGCGCAACGGCCTGGGCCAGCTTATCGGCGCGGTGTTCGCGGCCATGTCGGTGCAATGGACGGTGGCGCGCGCCGTCGGCTTCGGCGTGATCAAAGATCACCTGCCGTTCGTGCGCACCTCCAAAGGCGGCCTGCGGCGCTCGACCGATTTCCACGCCTTCTGGGAGGCCGTGCTGGCCGGGCTGTTGATCCTCGGCGCGGTCGTGCTGGTCGCGACCAACACCAAGCAGGTGCGTGAGATCGATATCTTCGCCGTGGTGCTGATGGTTCAGAGCCTGCCGTTCATCGCGGCGGTCGGACTCGCGGTGTTCGAGCGCACGCGGCTCAACGATTTCGCTTATTGGCAGACGCTCGAGGCGCGCCTCGGCGAACTCATCGCCCGCCGGGCGGAGCCGACGCCCGCCCCGGCGCCGATCGTCACCGAACGCAGCGAGTTGGTGCCGTAAGCTGCCGCCGCAAAATCGGTATTGCGCTGCCATGTTATCGGGCGGCGAGCAACCGGTGAACGCAAAGACACGACATTGCCTGCGCAACCGCTTCAGTAACTGGGAATAATCGCCGAAACGGCCCGCATTATATTCTTTATGACGGCCTTGTCGCGACGGCGGCGGTCTGCTTATTGGGCAGCCAGTCGTTTTGAAACCGGGAAAACAAAATGGAACAGCCACGCGTGCGGCGCAGCATGGGCCGCTGGTATATCCTGGTACTGATCAGCTTGATGTATCTCATCACCTATCTCGACCGGGTGAACATTTCGACGGCGGCGCCGGTCATCAGCAAGGAATTTGGTTTCGACAAGATCACCATGGGAGTGATCTTCAGCGCCTTCGTCTGGGCCTATGCCCTATTTCAGGTTCCCGGCGGCTGGATCGGCGACCGTTTCGGCCCGCGCAAGGTTTTGACCACGATTGTCGCTTATTGGTCGGTCATGACCGCGGCGACGGCATGGGCCACCGGCGCAACGTCGTTCGTGGTGCTTCGCTTCCTGTTCGGCGTCGGCGAAGGCGGCGCGTTTCCGGGCGCCACGCGCGCCATGCAGATGTGGTATCCGAAGCATGAGCGCGGTTTCGTGCAAGGCATCACCCACAGCGCGAGCCGCCTCGGTGCCGCGATTGCGCCGCCGCTCGTCGTCCTCATCATCACGACGCTCGGCTGGCGGTCGGTATTCTATATTTGCGGCGCGGTCGGCTTGCTGTGGTCGGTGTTATGGTATTTCGCCTACCGCGATCTTCCGGAAGACCACGCGCTGGTGAACGCGGACGAACTTAAATATATCCGCGGCACCGACGCGCAAGGCAACGCGATTGACATCAAGACCGACAAGAAGCCGAGCGTGCCGTGGGGAACGATGCTGCGATCTCCCAACATGTGGGCGATCATGTGCGCCTATTTCACCTACGTCTATTGCCTGTGGATCTTCCTCAGCTGGCTGCCGTCTTATCTGATCGAGTTCCGCCACTTCACGCTGATCAAGGTCGGCATCTTCGCCTCGCTGCCGCTTTGGGCCGGCGTCGTCGGCGATACCGTCGGCGGCCTGGCGACCGATTGGCTGTTGGCGAAGACCGGCAACATCAAGTTCGCCCGGCGCTCGGTCGCCATCACGGGCATGTTGGGCTGCGCGGTGTTCATCGTGCCCGCCGCGATGACCGAAAGCGCGTACACCGCGGTCTATTGCTTGACCGCGGCGATGTTCTTCCTCGAATGCACGATCGGCCCGTCCTGGGCGGTGCCCATGGACATCGGCGGCGAGCATTCCGGGACGGTTTCCGGGATGATGAATATGGCCGGAAATATCGGCGGCGCACTGTCGCCGCTGGTCTTCGGCGTGCTGGTTCAATTCGGATCGTGGCAGGCGCCGTTCATCGTGGCGGCGAGCCTGCTGGTCATAGGCTCCGCGATTTGGGCTTTCTGGCTCGATCCTGGCAGGTCGGCCGTCGAGAAACACGATCTGCGGACGGTCACAAAAGCCGCTGCCGGCTGACATTCGCGTTCGCCGGTTTCACGCCGGTAGCGCCGTCTCCACCAGCTTCACCCAATACGAGGTGCCGATCGGGATCACCTCGTCGTTGAAGTTGTAGGCCGGGTGATGCAAGCCCGCGCTGTCGCCGTTGCCGACGAAGATGAATGCGCCGGGCCGCGCGTTGAGCATGAAGGAGAAGTCCTCAGCCCCCATCACCGGCGCCATGTCGATATCGACTTTGCTCTTGCCGGCGATCTCGCTCGCGATCGAGGCAGCAAAGTCTGTTTGTTTGGGATGGTTCTTGAGCACCGGATAGCCGCGCCGGTATTTCACCGCGACCTTGGCGCCGTGCAACTTGGCGGTCGCCTCGGCGATTTCCGGGATGCGCTTTTCCAAGAGATCCTGCACCTGCGGCGTCAGGCTACGCGCGGTGCCGCGCAGCTGCGCGGTCTGCGGAATGACGTTGTCGGTATTGCCGGCGTGGAACATGCAGATCGACACCACCGCCGCTTCGAGCGGATCGACGTTGCGTGAGACGATCGATTGCAGATTGTTGATGATCTGCGCGCCGACCAGCACGGTGTCGATACCGAGATGCGGGCGCGCCGCGTGCGCGCCTTTGCCTTCAATGTCGATCTGCACATAGTCGGCCGCCGCCATGATCGAGCCCGCCCGGATGCAGAATTCGCCGACCGGCAGGCCGGGATAATTGTGCATGCCGTAGACTTCGTTGATCTTGAAGCGCTCCATCAGCCCGTCCTGCACCATGGCCTTGCCGCCGGCGCCGCCCTCTTCCGCCGGCTGGAAGATGACGATCGCGGTGCCAGCAAAATTTCGCGTCTCGGCGAGATAGCGCGCGGCGCCAAGCAGCATGGCGGTGTGGCCGTCGTGTCCGCAGGCGTGCATCTTGCCCGGCACCGTCGATTTGTACGGCAGGTCGTTCGCCTCCTCGATCGGCAGCGCGTCCATGTCGGCGCGCAGCCCGATGACCTTGTCCGACTTGCCCTTGCGGCCGTGGATGACGCCGACCACGCCGGTGCGGCCCAAGCCCGGCACCACTTCGTCGCAGCCGAAGGCTTTGAGCTTGTCGGCAACCGTCGCCGCCGTGCGCTGCACGTCGTAGAGCAGTTCCGGATGCGCATGCAGATCGTGCCGCCATTCGGCGATTTCGGCCTGAAGGTCGGCGATGCGGTTGACGATCGGCATGAATGGCTCCCTGTTGGCGCGCCAGTGTAGCAAACTGACCGGGGCCGGCGCGAGTTCAAGAAACGGGCGAAAACCGCCTATTGACCGGGCAGATTTGCGCCCCTACACAGCGCCCTAGCGCATTTGCGCGGGTGACGAGCGCGTAGCTCAGGCGGTAGAGCAACTGACTTTTAATCAGTAGGTCATGGGTTCGAGTCCCATCGCGCTCACCAAAAAGTACCTGAAAACAAAGAACTTGTTTGATTTGTACTGCTTTGAAAGTTAGTTGGTCTTCAACTCGTACCCGCTAGGTACCCACAAAAAAGGAAATCCCCGGCCGTCGCGCAACGACCGAGGACCGCTCAGGAATCCACTCCGCCAGCGAAGGGTTTCGCTTGCGCACGCCCTAGCGTGGTATCACCAACCGCACCCAAAATTCGAAATTCACCATCCTTTTTGCGAGCGGATTTTCACCGCGCGCGTGGCGAGACGGCGCGATCTGATGCGGGCTAAAAGGTCAGACGATCCGAAATTCGGGTAGCGTCCTAATTTGATTTTTTGCAGGGAAATGCTTCGGCTAAAGCCGCAACTGCCACTCCATGGACGGCGATATGGAGGATATCGGGGTGTTCCTTCATAAACTTCTCAATGATTAGTCGGGCTTGGGTTCCCGTTACTCTAGGGGGCGGGCAAGCCTGGGGGAGCCTTACGTCTCTCGCAACAACGGCCAAATCGTATTCGAAGGCACGCCCGCCGGCCTGCAGGCGAACGGCGAAGTCACTAAGCGGTACATTGGGATTTGAATTAAGGTCAGCTGGCGACACGAACCGCGCTGCCTTGTACGTTGCGTCGCTTAGATCAATCGCGCTTCAGATAGCACTTGTCGAGCATGACATGAATGCCTTTGTTGCCGTTCACCACCTGCGTGACGCGGAGGTCTGCAGCGAGGCTCGTCAACGCGTAGGCTTGATAGCGGTCAAGACCAGTACGCGCACAAATCAGATCGATCATCTGCCGTAGCGCAATTACTACGCAATCATCCAGATCGGGGTCGAATGCCATGGTGATCATATGCGTGGGCGTCTCGGCAAGCGGCCATTCCAACTGCATGTCGTTACGGACGGTGAGACGAAAAGTTCCGACAAGCCCGGTCTCGATCGCAGTGACGCAGACTTCACCATCGCCTTGCGCGCCATGCCCGTCACCGACGGAGAAAAGCGCGCCATCTGTGTAAATAGGAAGGTATAAAGTAGTGCCGGCGACAAGCTCCTTGTTGTCAAGATTGCCGCCGTTTCGACGCGGCGGTGGGGTCGGAATCCTGCCCCACTCAACTGGCGGCGCAACCGCCATAACCCCGAAAAAAGGCCGCAGCGGAATTTCCTGGCCCCAGGGCAGCCGTCCCATCATTCGGGCCTTGTCGAGCGAAATGTAGATCGGCCGGTATTCCGGAAAATCGTCAGGTAATGCGCCGGCGAGCGGTCGAATGACATTGTATCCCCAATCGTAATGCAGATCGATTGTCTCGATATCGACCTGCAAAACCTGTCCAGTTTTTGCGCCCCGCACGGCGATTGGTCCAGTGCACATATGTCCAAAAAACCGCTGCGGACCGTTGGCAGCATGAATGGCGGGCAATGCCGGCGGAATCTTGAAAGGCGGTGGCGGCAGTACCTCGGGGGCGCCGGACACCGATGAAATCGTGACGCGATCGCCGCTATCGATGGTGAGGACCGGCATAAGCTTGGCATCGAAAAAGCCCCAATGGACTGTTGCTGGATTGGCATCGATGCGTGGAACGCCGACTGATTTGCGCACAAAAATCTCCGGGTTAGCTTTGTTAGGAGTTAGATAAGCCGTTTATCCGCATTTCGTCAGCGCGCTAGGATACATCAAGACATTTCATCTTGCCACGCGCAGTTCAATCGGCAGCAGCCTGACCGCCGATGGTGAACTTTTTTCGCTGGATTGCGGCTTCATATGTGGAGATGATCTCGATGACGGAAATGCTCCCTGCCCGGTCCAGTGCGCCACTCCAGCGAAGAGGGCAATCCAGGTTCGGAGATTATTATCGGCTTTTATTTGAACGGGCTCGAGATATAGCGAGCACCATCTTCATTTACACAATAGACGGGGTCATAAACTGTACGGACATACCCCGCAGTAACCGGCTGCTTGCTTGCGTCGGCAGCGATTTTCACGCCGCTACAATCCGAAATAGTCTTGGCTCCCTCCCAAAGGACGGACTTGCAAAGCTCTGTGAGCCGATCGAGGCCGGAAGTAATTGTGATAAAATGATTGCCCGCCAGTTGACCCATTTTGCTAGCGAACCGCACCCCACCATACGCTAGCAAAATCTCGGCCTCACTGATGCCCCCGGGGTAAACTATCATTTGCCCAGGCGCCGGATAGCTGGTGTGATTCTCGAACGCGAGCTCGAAATCATGCTCTCCCAGTGGGATCCAGACCGCTTCGCCACTCCAACGTACGTGGATTACCTTGTTTTCATACGGGAGCAACTTCTTGAACACTGCTACGGTCTTCGGCGCCGCTTTAGTTTCGAAGCGCGCGTCGAAGCAATATGCGCCGGAAATGATGCGAAGGTCGTCCATCAAATTTTTTCCTTTGTCACGGAGGTATACGCTCACTTGGTCCCGTAGGCGCGGTCGCCGGCGTCGCCGAGGCCGGGAACGATGTAGGCGTGCTCGTCGAGACCGTCGTCGATCGCCGCGGTCCAGAGCGGCACGTCGGGATGGATGCCGCGCACCGCTCGATGCCCGGCGGGCGCTGACAGGCAGACGAAGCGGATGTCTCGCGCCCCGCGTTCCTTCAGCCGGTCGACCGCGGCGACCGCGGTGTTGGCGGTGGCGAGCACGGGCGCGATCACGATCACCAGGCGCTCGGCGAGATCGGACGGCGCCTTGAAGAAATATTCGACCGCCGTCAAGGTCTCCGGGTCGCGGTAGAGGCCGATATGGGCGACGCGCGCGGCCGGGACCAGATCGAGCATGCCTTCGACGAAGGTCATGCCGGCGCGCAGGATCGGCGCGAACACCAGCTTCTTGCCGGCGATCGCGGCGCCCGGTCATGCGCGCCAGCGGCGTCTCGATCTCGACATCGCGTCAGCGGCAGGTCGCGCGTCACCTCGTAGCACAGCAGCATGCCGATCTCGCTGCAGCAGCTCGCGAAACGATTTGGTCGAGCGGTCTTGTCGCGCATGCAGCGTGAGCTTGTGCTGCACCAGCGGATGCGTCGACGACCGTGACGCCTTCCATATGCCTTCTCCCCGCGTCTTTCAAAACACCGTGCCGTCGCTCGATGACCTTGAGGGCGGCGCGCCGTCGGCGCGGCGCGCGCGCGCGATCGCGGCCGGCGGCCCAGGTGCCGCCTTCGAGGATCCTCGCAAGCGGCAGTGCGCTCGCGTCGCATGCCAGCTGTGCCGCACCGCCGCGGCAAGCCGGTCGAGCAGCGCGACCGTCAGCGCGCGCCATTCGACCACCAGCGGCGGAGCCGACACGTCGTGCGCGCGCGCGGCGTCGGCCGGATCGCGCAAGCGCGAGCGCGCCGATGTCGATGAACAGGCCGCCGTTGCGATATTCGGCAAGCCCGGTCAGGCCGTCGATATCGGTGACCGTGATGCCCGCCCGCTGCAGCGGCTCGATCAGCGAATAGGCGAGCCATTGCGACAGCTTGTGCAGCGGCACCAGCCCGTTGGTGGCGTCGCGATGCGGTCATCGCCGGATGGCGCCAGCAGTCGCCGAGCGGGATGCCGCCGAGCGTGATGCCGCGACGGCCAGATCGGCCCGAGATTGCTGCAGCAGTTCGGACAGGATCGCGGGCGCCGCGATTGCGCCGCCTGTCGGCAAGGCCGGCGAAGATGATCGAACAGGCCGCCCGGCCGCGGCGCGTCGTTGCGGCGCGAAGACGCCGGGGTCGCCGCGACGGTTCGCCCGAGCGGCGCAGCAGCGCGGCGCGGCCGTCGAGGCCGACCAGCGGATTGTCGGCCGTGACCTGGAAGCCTTCGGCAAGCGCGGGTCGTCGAGCCGCGCCAAAGCGGCGGCGTCGGCGCGCAGCGGATCGCTTCGGATCGCTAGAGAAAAGACGCCGCGCGCGAACATGTCGAGGCTCGCGAGCGCGAGGCCCTCCGAGCGGCCGATGCGTTTGCCGCTGGCGGCGTCGCGATAGCGCCAGTGCGGCCCGGCGCCGGCATCGAGCAGCACGCTGACGATGGCGAGATCGAACTCGGCGCGCGCCCGCGCCGCGCGGTCGGGCAAGTCCGGCGGTCGCTGGCGAGCTCGGCCCAGCGGTCGACGCCGTCGACCACGAAATGCCGCCAGCGCGAATGGAACGGAATGTCGAGCGATCGGATAGGCCTCGCGCGTCGTGGCGATGACCAGATCGCGCGGCGGCATCGAGCCGGCGCAGATCGATGCGGAAATGCGGCAGCTGGTCGGCAAGCCCCAGCGCCAGCATGCGCTGGCGCGCTCGCGCACCGCGGCGGCGCTCAGCAGCGAGATGCGCGGCCGCGGTTTCGGCATCCATGGCGCGGCACGCGCATCGCTCAATATTTGTCGAGCGGGCGGCCGACCGAGCTCGTCAGGTCCTGCGGCTTCGGGCGGTTCCGGCGAGTAATAGCCGGCGGCCTTCTTGGCGTCGATCTCGACATGGGCGTCGGGCGGCACCAGCTCGTCGGGGATCGGCACCCGCTCGACGATCTCGATGCCCTGCGCCGACCAGCGCGTCGTATTTCATGTCGCTCATCGAGACGAAGCGGTCGATGCGCCTGCATGCCCGAGCCAGTGGATGCACGTCGGGCATCAGCTGCTGGAAGCGCGCGTCCTGCACGCCGGCGACGCATTCGGTGCGCTCGAAATAGGTCGCCGCGGCGTCGCCGCCCTCCTGGCGCTTGCGCGCGTTGTAGACCAGGAACTTGGTGACCTCGCCGAGCGCGCGGCCTTCCTTGCGGTTGTAGACGATGACGCCGAGGCCGCCGTCCTGCGCGTCGCGCGCGCATTCCTCGATGCCGTGCATGAGATAGGGCCGGCAGGTGCAGATGTCGGAGCCGAACACGTCCGAGCCGTTGCATTCGTCGTGCACCCGGCAGGTGATCCTGGTGCGCCGGATCGGCGAGCTTGCCGACATCGCCGAAGAGATAGACCGTGGTGCCGCCGATCGGCGGCAGGAACACGTTGCAGATCGGGCCGCGTCACCAGCTCGGGGAACATGCCGGCGGTCTGCTCGAACAGGGCGCGGCGCAGGTGCGTTTCGGTGGTGCCGAAGCGCTCGGCGACGCCGGGCAGATACCAGACCGGATCGATCGCGACCTTGGTCACCGGCACGCTGCCGTTGTCGTGCACGAGCTCGCCGTCGGGCTTGAGCCGGCCGGCGCGGATCGCGTCCTGCATCTCAGGCAGGTCGAGCCGCGCCTGGGTGATGGCGATGGTCGGGCGGATGTCGAGGCCTTCGGCGATCTCGGTCTTGAAGCTCTCGGCGACCAGATGGCCCCACGGATCGAGCGAGACGATGCGCCGCGGCTCGCGCCATTGCGGGAACGGGCCGATGGTCGCGGCGGGATGCGTGTTGGTGAGGTCGGGCCGGCGGATCGGATCGAGCGCGCCGGCCGACACCGCGAGCGCGCGATAGAGCGCATAGGAGCCGCCATGGGTGCCGATGACGTTGCGGTCGCTGCGGCCGCGACACCGTGCCGATGATCGGCCCGCGCTCGCGCGCGCGTGGCGCGCCCCAATGGATCGGGAAGCGCGGCTTGCCGCCCGGCTCCGGATGCGAGGTGAGGCGGATATGGTCGGTCGGTTGGAACGGCTCATGGCAAAAGCCCAAAAAGCCATGGCCCGCCGAAACGGCGGGCCAGACGGAAGGTTTTGACTGTTTATCCCGACATAGGGACGGGCAAGTAGACCCATCCTTGCCCCGCTAATATAGCGATCCTGGTGCGGTAGGCAATGATGCAATCCCACGGCCATCGCAATAGCGTCCGATTACGGCTTGAGCCCGCCAGCAGCGCTTTTCGCTATAACCATCTCGGTAAGCCGGCCTATAATGCGTTCAGCGAATACAGCGGTGGCGACCGGAAGTGCGCCCGCGCAGCCGCCCGAGGACGAGATTGGCGCGCGGCACGTCGCGGCCGTCGATTTCGCGGGCGATCAGGCCAAGCCTGTTGCCGGCCGGCAATGCGCCGATGCGAATTTGAAACGAAATCAGTCCGGCGTGAACGACCAGCCCGCGCAGCATTTCGAACGAGTTCGATTCGGCGGCGATCTTGAAGGTCAGCCCGGTTCGCGCCGAAACCTCGTCCAACAATTGCCGGCCGCCGATCGAGCGCTAGGGCAAGGCGACCGGATAGGCCGGCGCAGTCGCTCAGCCGGAGCATGCGGCGCCAGGCAAGCGGATGGTCTTTCGCCATGACAACGACCAGTTGCTGTTCGAGCGTCATCAAAGGCTGGAAGTTGGCGAGAAACGGCGGCCGAAACACCATGACCAGATCGACTTCGTAGGCCGCCAGCGCCGCCATCGCCCATTCGTGATCGACCACCTGCAGGTCGAACGACACCAGCGGATGCGTGTTGCGGAATTCGGCGATCTGGCGCGGCAGAAAATCGAGCGCCAGCGCCTGGCTGCAGGCGATCCGCACGGTGCCGCGGCGAAGCCCCTTGAGGTCCTCGATCTGCGACTTCATGCGCTCGACTTCGCCGTTCTGGCCGCGCAGATAATGGACAAAGACCTCGCCGGCGGCGGTCAGCCGCACGCCGCGCGGACGCCGATCGAACAGCGGCGTGCCGAGTTCGTCCTCGAGATCGGCAATGCGGCGGTTGACCGCCGAGGCGGTGACGTTGAGCCGGTCGGCCGCTTTGCGGATCGAGCCGGCGCGGGCGACCTCGTCGACATAGTTCAAAATCCGCAGATGCTTCATGCGTTGCCTGATCCGCCCGGTGATGCCTTTTCGGCACCACTCTAGCAAGAAATCGGCGGCAGATGGCAACACTGAGTCTGCGCTAGGCTTCTGAGCAGCGCGTTCGCGATCGCGTGCTGCCACAGCGCCCTCGCGGAGCCGAGACGAAGTCCCGGGGCCGACGCCACTGACAGCCGCAAACCCAGACAGGAGCCAGCCATGCCGCTTACCCGCCGCTCTGTCGTCGCGTCGCTGCCGCGCTCGCGATTGCCGCCCGCTCGCCGTCGCCGCCCCGGCCGCCGCCGAGACCAAACTCAAAATGGTGCTGAACTGGAAATACCAGGGCCCGCAGGGCTTGTTTTTCCTCGCCGACGACCGCGGCTACTTCAAAGCCGCCGGCCTCGACATGACGATCGACCAGGGCAACGGCTCCGGCGCGCCGATCCCGCTGGTCGCCAACGGCACCTATGACGTCGGCTTCGGCGACATCAACGCGCTGATCGAGTTCGCCGCCAAGAAACCGGAAGACGCGCCGATCGCGGTCTATGTCATGTACAACCGGCCGCCGTTCACGATCGCGGTGAAGGCCGACAGCCCGATCAAGACGCCGAAGGATCTCGAGGGCAAGACGCTCGGCGGCGCCGCCAACGACGGCGCGCTCAAGCTGTTTCCCGCTTTCTGCAAGATCGCCAAAATCGACTGCACCAAGGTCAACATCACCAACATGCAGCCGAGCCTGCGCGAGCAGATGCTGATGCAGGGCCAGGTCGACGGCGTGTTCGGCTACGTCAACACCATCCGCTTCTCCGCCAAGCTGATCGGCGTCGATCCCGACAAGCAGCTGCGCTTCATCAAATTCGGCGACTACGGCATGGACCTCTATTCCAACGCCATCATCGTCTCGAAGAAGCTGGTCAAGGACAATCCGGAGGCCGTCAAGGGCTTGGTCGCGCGCGATCAACCACGGCATCGAGGATGCGATGAAGGATCCCGACGCCGCGGTCGCCGCCGTCGCCAAGCGCGAACCGCTGATCAAGGCCGCGGTCGAGCGCGAGCGCTTCGACGCCACGCTCAAGGACGAGATGAACCATCCGGAAATCGCCAAGATCGGCCTCGGCAACGTCGACACGGACCGGCTGAAGAAGTCGATCGAATCCTGGTCGAAGGCCGAAGAATCTGCCGCGCACGCCGGCGGTCGGCGAAATCTTCACACCGGCAGTTCCTGCCGCCGGCCGACGAGCTGCCGAAAAAGTTGTTCTGAGGCGATCTGACGCGGCTGCTCCGTCGCGGAGAGCGGCAGCCTTTGCACGACCTTTTCCACGAACGGGACGACTGCGATGGACCTGAATCTCGACGGCCGCGTCGCCCTCATCACCGGCCCGGCCAAGGGCATGGGCGCCGCCATCACCCACGCCTTCGCCGCGCGAAGGCGCGCAGCTGGCGCTGCTCGGCCGCGACACCGCCGCCATCGAGCCCGTCGCCAAAGAGGTCAAGGCGCCGGCGGCAGCGCGATCGTCGTCCCTTGCGATCTCACCGATGCGAAGCAATGCGAAGACGGCGGCGCAGAAGACCAAGGCCGCCTTCGGCGGCCGCATCGACATTCTCGTCAACGTCGCCGGCGGCTCGGGGCCGATCGGCAAGACCGGCGTGCGAAACCACGCCGGAGGAATTCGACGACATCGTCACGCTCAACATGAACGGCTGCTTCCACACCATGCGCGCGGTGCTGCCGACCATGATCGACCAGCGCTATGGCAAGATCGTCAATGTCGGCGGCACCTTCGGCATGCGCGGCCGCGCCGGGCGCATGGCCTACTCGGCCTCGAAATGGGGCCTGCGCGGCATCACCAAGAGCTTTGCGCTCGAAGTCGGGCAGTACAACATCAACGTCAATTGCGTCGCGCCTGGCATGGTCGACGGCCCGCGCTTCCGCGACAAGGTCTGCGCCGACATGGCCAAGCGGCTCGGCATCAGCATTGAGGAAGCGGCCGAGCGCCACGCCGCCGATTACGCGCTCAAGCGCGTGACCGTCGACGCCGACGTCGCCAACGCCTGTCTGTTCCTCGCCAGCGACGTATCGCGCCAGATCACCGGCGTCGACCTGCCGGTCGACGGCGGCTGGGCGATGTTGTGAGGAGGACATGGCCGATGACCGCAATCACCGCCGATCTCGTCATCCACGGCGGCACGGTCGTCTCGCCGGACGCGGATGATCGCCGCCAGCATCGCCATCAAGGACGGCGCGATCCTCGCGATCGGCGCGCCGGAGGCGATGCCGCCGGCGCGCGAGACGCTCGATGCGACGCGGCCTGCATGTCCTGCCCGGCGCGATCGACGTGCACGTGCATTTCCGCGATCCCGGCTATCCGCACAAGGAGGATTGGGCAAGCGGCACCGCGGCGGCCGCGTTCGGCGGCGTCACCACCGTGTTCGACATGCCGAACACCATTCCGCCGACCGGCAACGCCGAAGTCGCTCGCCGCCAAGCACGAGCATCGCCGCCGAAAAGGCTTACGTCGATTACGGCCTCTACGCCGTGCTCGGCGAGGACACCATCGCAGCATGTCGGCAGCTCTGATCGAGGGCGGCGTCATCGGCTTCAAGCTCTACATGGGCAACACCTTCGGCCGGATCCCCTCGCCTTCGACCGGCGCGATGCTGGAAGCCTTCGAGGTCGTGGCGCCGACCGGAAAGCGCATTTCGCTGCATGCCGAGACCAACTCGATCATGGAGCGGCGGCAGGAGCGGCTGCGCGCGGCCGGCCGCACCGATCCGCTGGCGCATCTGACGTCGCGGCCTGCCGTCGTTGCGGTCGAAGCCGTCAGCCGCGCCGCGATGCTCGCCGAATGGACCGGCGCGCGCATCCATATGCTGCACATCTCGTCGGCCGCCGAGTTGCGGCCGCTGCCGAAGCCAAGGCGCGCGGCGTCGACATCACCGGCGAGACCTGCCCGCATTATCTGTTGCTGTCGAACGAGGATTACGCAGAAGTTCGGCGGCATCATCCGCGTCAATCCGCCGGTGCGCGAGGCGCGCAACCAGGAGCCGCTATGGGCGGCGCTGATCGACGGCACCATCGACATCATCGCGACCGACCACGCGCCGCACGCGCCGGAAGAAAAAACCCGCAACGACATCTGGACGGTCGATTGCGGCTTTCCCGGCGTCGAGACGCAGATGCCGCTGATGCTGACCGAGATCAATCGCGGCCGCTGTCGCATCCGCGACTATGTGCGCTTGAGCGCGGACAACCCGGCAAGAATCTGGGGCTTTATCCGCGCAAGGGCGCGCTCAGTGCCGGCGCCGACGCCGACATCGCGATCGTCGACCTGGCCCGCGAGTGGACGATCGACGACGCCAAGATGCAGTCGCGATCGAAAATTTCGCCGTGGCACGGCTGCCGCGTGCACGGCGCTGCCGATCCACACCATCGTGCGCGGACGCTTCGTCGATGAAGGACCGCAAGCTGATGCCGAGGAGGCCGCGGCTGGGGCCGTTCGGTTCATGCCATCCAGCACATGCCGCCGCCGGCCGGCGCAACACCGACACGACGATGGCGGCACGTCACCGGCCGCCGGCAGCAGAGGCTAGCGCGCATGAGCACGCTCGCCGACGCCAACAGCCGCATCGGTCGGGAATGTCATCGAACTTGAAAAGGTGACGGTGACGTTCGGCCGCGGCGAAAAGCAGATCATCGGCGCTTGCAGACCGATCTTGCGTATCACGCACGGCGAGTTCGTCGCCCTGGTCGGACCCTCCGGCTGCGGCAAGTCGACGATTCTCAAGCTCGTCGCCGGGCACGCTCACCGCGACCAACGGCTACGTCTTCGTCGCCGGGCGCGAGGTCGGCGCCGAGCCCGTGCGGGTCGGCATGGCGTTCCAGAACCCGACCCTGCTGCCGTGGCTCAACATCCGCGACAACGTCATGCTGCCGCTGAAGATCGTGCCGCCGTTCCGGCAGGAGTATTGCGGAAGCGCAAGCCGAATATCGCGACCGCGTCGAGGCCTGCTGAAGCGCGTCGGCCTCGCCGGTTTCGGCGACAAGTTTCCCTGGCAATTGTCCGGCGGCATGCAGCAGCGCGCCTCGCTGTGCCGGGCGCTGATCCACGAACCGCAGCTGTTGCTGCTCGACGAGCCGTTCGGCGCGCTCGACCAGTTCACGCGCGAGGAACTGTGGGAGATCATGCAGGAGCTCTGGATCGAAGCACGGCCCACCGTGCTGCTGGTCACCCACGATCTCAAGGAAGCCGGCTATCTCGCCAACCGCATCTGCGTCATGCAGGCACGGCCCGGACGGATCGTCGACGACGCCGAGGTGCCGTTCGCGCGGCCGCGCACCATCGAGATGTCTTATCAGCCCGAATTCGTCTCGCTGACCCAGCGGCTGCGCGAACTTATCGTCGCCGCCCGCCCCGTAAGGAGGCCGCGTCGATGGACGAAGCAACTGCCGCCGCCGTATCGCTGTCGATCGCCTGCATCATCGGCTTCTTCGTGCTCTGGGAAGCGTGTGCTGGATGTTCCACGTCAGCGACATCGTGCTGCCGCGGCCGAGCGAGATCCTCGTGACGCTTGGACGCGTTTTCCCGCGATCTGGCCGCATGCGCTGCAGACGCTCTATACGACGCTGGTCGGATTTGCCTTCGGCATTCTGATCGGTATTGCTGCTGGGCGTGCTGATCGGCTCCTCGCGGCTGGCCTACGATGTCGCCTATCCGCTGCTGGTCGGATTTTCCTCGATACCGAAGGTCGCCGTGGTGCCGATCTTCGTGCTGTGGTTCGGCGCCGGCACCGTGCCGGCCGTGCTGACCGCGATGATCATGTGCATCTTTCCGATCGTGGTGAATGTGGCGACCGGGCTTGCGGCCACCGAGCCCGAACTACAGGACGTGATGCGGACGCTGCGCGCGACCAAGCTGGAAATTCTCTGGAACGTCGGCCTGCCGCGCACCATGCCTTATTTCTTTGCCTCGCTGAAAGTCGCCGCGACGCTCGCCTTCGTCGGCACGGTGATTTCCGAGACGGTCGCTTCCAACCGCGGCATCGGCAATCTGATGATGATCGCAAGCTCGAACTTCGATGTGCCGCTGGTTTTCGCCGGGCTGTTCATCCTCGCCGTCCTCGGCGTCGCGCTCTATGCCATTTCTCGCTCATCGAGGGCCGCGTCACCGGCTGGGCACATCGCAAGGATGAGCTGGCGATGGGATGAACTCGTCTCAACCGGAGTCTGCCATGTTCCTCCCGATGTGTCGCCGTTCTCGTAATCTATGTGCTATGCGCCGACCGTGGCGATCGCATTCACGCATTCGCGAGTACGCAACTCTATAACGAAACTTATGCCGATTTTGCACGCATTGATCCTGACGCATATTGGTCCAAGTATTCCGCGGGTTCACTAGTCGTGCGAACCGCTGCCGGCCTGTGTACTTACGACGCGGGATGACGGCGCCAGAGCGGAATTGGCAAAGTGACGGACAATAAAATTTGCCATCGCTTCGGCTGCCGGATTTGGCGGCCGCGCCGAACGATGCAGCACAAGATCGACCTTCGGCAGCGCCGGGAAACTTTCGGTCCGTCCAAGTTCACGCATGCCGGGCAACACTGAGCTTTTCCCCACGACGCTGACGGCGATGCCGGCGAAGACAGCGGCTTGAAGTCCGCCGATGCTTTCGCTGACGCAGGCGAAACGCCAGGTACGCCCGATACTCTCCAGCGCAGCGAGGCCGTAGTCACGAAAGATGTTGCCCGGAGGCAGCATCGCGAGCGGCACAGGATTGTCGTGATAAATCGAACTGTTCTCGGCAGTGACCCAAACCAGCATCTCCTGTGCGACTAATTCTCCATTGCGGAACGCCGGCATGCCGGTCACTAAGGCAAGGTCGATCTCCGCGCGCTCGACTGCGCCCATGAGTTTGCTTGACAGCGCACAGCGCAGTTCGACATTAACGTTTGGATAGGCCCGACGGAAATCGGAAAGAACCGCCGGAAGAAGATAGGCTGCATAAAGGTCCGGCGTACCTAAAATCACCTGCCCATCGAGTTTCGGCGCCGCAATTCGCGCTCGCAATTCGTCTTGTAGCCCCATAATCGTGCGCGCATAGCCAAGCACGATCTCACCGTCGTCCGTGAGTACCAACTTGCGTCTGACCCGCATAAATAGAGTCGCGCCAACTATGTCTTCGAGTCGCTGCAATTGCAGGCTGACTGCCGGCTGCGTTCGTCCGAGCCGTCGAGAAGTTTCCGAAAAACTCCCGGTCTGAACCAGAACGATGAAGGCCTGTAGTAAGCGAAGGTCGATCGGAGCGAGCATAATTCAAGTATAACACCAGCTTATGGTACCAATATAAACAATAAATTTTGTAAAATATTGCATTGCACCTACAGTCAAGCTGCCGGAAGCGAAAGCGAGGTAGGCCATGCAAACAGCATCTCGTCGCGAATTTTTGCGCTTGGCGGCAACCGCCGCGGCGCTGTCAACAACCAGCTTAGGAGCAATGGCGGACGACCGTGTCATCAAGGTTGGGACGCTGAAACTCATTCACGGCATCACGCCATATTTTTACGAGAAATTTGTTCCCGCCGGCATCAAGGTGCAGGTGTACCCGTTTGAAACCCCGACCGACGGCAAGAACGCCGTGGTGACGCGTTCGGTGGATTTCGGCACCTACGGCCTGGCCGCGGCGACGCTCGGCGGCGCGGCGGGCGAACCGGTCGTCGTGACGCGGCGCAGTGCAACCGCGGCATGGCGGTCGTCGCCGGGGTCAATTCTGACAATCAAGTCGATCAAGGACCTGAAAGGCAAGTCAGCCGCACTCTAACCCGGCTCGACGCAGGAAGTCGTGATCCTGGATCGCCTGAAGATGGAGGGCATGTCGATCAAGGACATCCAGCCGGTGCGCGTGCCGTTCTCGGAAATCGCCTGCCGGCGCTCGAGGCCGCGGCGACGTCGACGCCTACGTCGGCGCCGAGCCCGGCCCGTCGATCAGCGTCGCGAAAGGCGTGGGCAAGATCGTCGAGTATCCCTATTCCACACCGACCGGCTCGCTCAATATGGTGATGACCACGCTACGAGGACACGATCAAGGAAAAGCCCCCGGAGCTCGTGAAACTTAACTTCCTCGAGATACCGATCGCAAGGCCACCGAGTATGCAATGGCAAACCGCGCGGCGTTCGTCGAAATGGCGATGCAGAAGCTGGGTCAGCCGCAGAAAACCCCAGATCGAGATCGCGGCACCCAACGTCGAGCTGACCTGGTATAACGGGACAGCGCGTGGGTGCAGCACGCCAAATACTACGGCTCGCAAATGCTGGAGATGAAGCAGATCCGCGCACTGCCTGATTATTCTCACTTTCATCGACACCAGCTTCGTGCGAGCAAGGGCGGCTATTAGGCGCAAGCATGAAAATGTAGTGGAGGCGTTGGACGCTGAGGATATGTTAAATTAGCAAACGTGACCTTCGGACGACCGCGGCCGTGCTGGGTGGATGCGGCCAAAACCGCTAAAATTTCGTGCCGGTATTCGTCTAATTTTGCGTGCTGGCACATTGGCGCCAGGCGGTCAAGCTTTCACCGGGCACGCGGCTGATCTCGATGCCCGGTGCGGTCGCCCGGATGCTGGGACTTTACATTCGGCGGCGTGGACCACGATGCGTTCAGCAAAAACCATCTTCGTTTCACTTCTGGGCATCGGTGAAGCGCGTCTATGCCGGTTTCTTTCTTGCCGCGGCTGGGGTCGGCGTCCCGCTGGGACTGTTGATCGGCCGCGTCAAACTGATCCGCGAGCTGGTCGATCCGACGCTGTCAAGCTGCTGCGTCCGGTGCCGGTCACGGCGTGGCTGCCGCTGTCGATGATTTTTTTCGGGCTGGGGCCGAATGCGGTGATCTTTCTCGTTTTTCTCGGCGCGTTCTATCCGATCGTGCTCAATACCACGTTCGGCGTGCGCTCCGTTGACGCCAAGCTGTTCGAGGCTGCAAACATGCTCGGTTGCAACGGCTCGTCGCTGTTTCGCCAGGTCGTGCTGCCGGCCGCCATGCCTTCGATTTTCAACGGCCTGCGCCTCGGCCACGGATTTTCCTGGATTCTGATCGTGGTCGGCGAGATGACCGGCGTCCCGCAGGGACTCGGCGCGGTGATCATGGACGCCCGCATGCTGTCGCGCGCCGACCTGGTGATCTCCGGCATGATCGTGATCGGCCTGGCCGGCTTTTTCTCCGACCGTTTCCTCATCGTTGCCGTCAACAACCGGCTCCTTCGCATGGAGCCCGCAGCACCGTGTCTGATCCCGAACGCTGCCGAGCCGCAGCTGGGGAAGCCGACTGCTTGCGAATCAAAGGAAGAGCTCAAGGCGTTTTCAGCCGGGATGGGCGACCAGACGGTGGAAGCGTTGCGCGACGTCAGCCTCACCATCAACAAAGGGCGAATTCGTGTGCCTGATCGGCGCCTCGGGTTGCGGCAAGTCCACTCTGCTGCGCATCGTCGCCGGCTTCGAGACGGTGACCTCGGGGCACGATCGAGATGTACGGCACGCCGATTACGACCGGTCCCGGTCCGGAGCGCGGGATGGTGTTCCAGGACTACGCGCTGTTTCCGTGGCTGACGGTCAGGCAAAACATCGGCTTCGGCCCAGGGCAGCGCGGATAAAAAACTGCCGAAAAGGCGAATCTCGATGAATCGCCAGGCGCTATACGGACATGGTGGGCCTGACCAGATTCGCCGACTATTACCCGAGCCAGCTCTCGGGCGGCATGAAGCAGCGCGTTGCGATAGCGCGCGTGCTTGCCAACGACTGCTGAGGTGCTGCTGATGGACGAGCCGTTCGGCGCGCTCGATGCGCTGACGCGAAGAAAAGCTGCAGCAGGAACTGCTCGAAATCTGGGAGCGCACCAAGGTCACGGTGATCTTCGTAACGCACTCGGTCTAGGAGGCGGTGCTGCTTTCCTGACTGCGTGGTGGTGATGACTGCGGGACCCGGGCGCATCGACTCCCAGATCAAAATCGATTTGACGCGTCCAAGGGATGTTTCGTCGCCCGAGTTCAATGCGTTGCGCCGTGATGTGACCCGCCGACTGACCAGCCATATCGCGCGCGGTCGTCCGGTCGAGGCAACTGCGGACCATTGATGTGACCGACACCACACAGCCGGCGGCCCGCACCGCACCGATCTATCGCGGAATGGATCGGGCAACACTCGATTCCGCCTACAATAACAGTGCCGCAGTGACCGACAGCCCCCAATGGCTGGAAACTTGGCGGCTTCGAAGCATGGTCGTTCGCGCAATGCGCGGTGTCCGGCTCGACGTGCCGTATGCAAGCGGTGAGCGTACGCGACTAGACTATTTCCCCGGGGGCAAGTGCGGTGCGCCGCTTTTCGTCTTTATTCATGGTGGTTATTGGCAGCGAAATGACAAGGAGATCTTTTCCTTCGTGGCCGAAGGTCCGCACGCACACGGCATCGACGTCGCGGTTATCGGCTATACGCTTGCGCCTGCGGCGCGATTGTCAGATATCGTCGCCGAAATTGCTGGAGCGTTGACGTTTCTCGACAAGAATGCGGATCAATTCGGGTTTCGCCGCGAAAATATTTGTGTCGGCGGCTGGTCCGCGGGCGGGCACCTCGCCGCTCTTGCAAGCGAATTGCCAACCGTGCGAGGCGCACTCGTCATCAGTGGAATATTTGACTTAGAGCCGATTGCGCTGAGCTACATCAATGGCCCGCTGCGACTTGATCGTGACGAGATCAAAACGCTCAGCCCGTTGCAACGGCTGCGCGGTGGCGCCGCTCCACAAACTCTTGCTGTTGGCGGTAACGAGCTTTCTGAGTTACAGCGGCAATCTGCGGTCTACGCCGAGGCCGCGCGCCGCCTTGGCTTGCCGGTTAAATTACGAACCCTGCCGGGTCATCACCATTTCTCGATCCTGGACGAGCTTGCAGAAGGCGACGGCATTTTAACCCACGAACTATTGGGTATCATTTAAAGACACCTCTAACTGTTAGTCCAAATCGCGCCGATCCGAAAAGGCCGTCGCAGAGGTATCCAGTAGCCTCTCTGTCAATATCAGTAAATTTCCTGATCGTAAAATTCCTGAATTGCTGCTCAACGTTCCGACCGATTATTTGGAACCATGCTCAAGTCCTTCCCAAGATGTTCCAAATGCGGCGAGCCGATGCGCTTCGTTCGGAGTTTGCCGGCAGTTGCACGGCATCCTGAATTGCAGAGTTTCGAATGCCGCAGTTGTCGGGAAGCAATGACGGTCGCTCTGGACGACAAGCGCACGATGGCCGAAATTTGCTCTCCTACCGGGTATCGGCTCCGCCTAGCTTCTATCGCCTCAGCGCACCTTAAACGTCGCACCTGTGTGTACCGAAAACCTCATCCGTCTGACCAGTGCACGAAGATTCGCCTCAATCTGCGGCCGCCCTGCTCTTGGACGCGACTTCCAACGCCAGTAATAGCGAAAGCCGGCACAATGCCAGCGCACCAGTGTCTCAGATTGGACAATCGTGAGGACCTGCAAAATCGACGGAATCCATCGATACAATTGGACAAAGAACCTGCGGTCGCTTGTCCGTCAGGCGGACCCTGCCCCGCACCTTACGCCGCAGTACGATCAACTGATCTCGGAGAACCGAATTTTCGGCTTCAAGTCGGCTCTTCGACTTGAATGGTGCGGCCAAGCCGGCCATTACGAAACACAGCAGCGCGATCATGGTGCGCTGACGTTAGGCGATTCGTGCGGCTAATCAATGCGGATTAGATTTTCGGTACACACAGGGCAGGACTACCGCGGCCTTATGCGAAATTCGACTCTTCCGCTGACGTAAAGCAGACCAGCGGATCACTCTGACCTGGCTGGAATTTTTTTAGCCAAGCAATGTGAGAGAATAGGCTTGGAACGTAGCTGGTTCTGCCCACCTTCCCTCAACTTAATATTTTGAGTGCGGCATCAACCGCACAGCGCAAAAATTCATCGGTCTCGGTCTTTTGATCCTTTGCCGCAACCACCTTATGACTTAGTGCAACCGCGGCCATAAATTCGTGGGTGTGCCAATGGCCGAACATCGGCAGGGTCGGCAGCATGGTTGGATCGGGTTTTGGATACACAGATACGTAGAAATATGGCTCGTCGTAGTAACTGTCGCCTGGTGAAAATCCGACGCCGACATACGCTGTCGTTTCGCCATCTCGTTTTGGAAGTGTAGTCAATGTCGCGAGATCGAAATGATGTGGCCAACAACACACCAACGAGGCCGCTAATTTCCGTCAAATTAAATGCCTTTGAATGCGAGCGAGTAACAGTTCCGCGTTGGCGAACCATGCCGCAAGCTCCGTCAGACCGGCGGCCGACCCAACAGCGTCATAGTGATCGCCCTGAGCGACGGCGTGTGCGGGAATTTCATAAGGGGACGGTGCGTCTGAAGAGCTCGCGCATCGAGATTTAATTTACTGAGCTGTTCGCCCAGCCATTTGCGAACCTGCGGGTCGGAGCGGCCATTTAGAGAAATGGATTTCGGCGTTACTGCGCCATCGCTGCCGCGCAAAGCAAGCACGAGATTGCTCAATTGTATGCCCAGCCGCATGCCGTTTTTCAGTGGGTGCGTCACAAACCCATCGAGGCCGCGATCCCACATTAGGCTGGTATGTCCGTCATCCGGCTGTGGCGAAACATAGGCGCGTGCGGCCCTGGCAAGCCATTGAGCCGCATAATGGGCTTGCAGGCGGGCTTCGCTCAGTCTCGCCTTGTCAATGCCGCGAAGCGGCCGCCACTCCGCTTCATCCATAGCTTCCCCCAACTCACTGCTGCGGGCCTTTTTCCGCGATCATACCCAAACAAGATCAGCGATGATTTAGCGCTGCTGCGCTTTCGATGAGGCGCTACTGCAAGGACGTGACGAAGTCGAACTATATGACCAACGGTAGGCTTTCGCATCGCCTAAAACAATTGGGGCATAGATCGTCATGATTGAAGATGAAAACTGGATCGATATCGGCCGCGCAGAAGAGTTTTCTTCGACGCCCCTTAAGCGCGTGACGGTTAAGAATAGGGAAATCGCTATTTCCCTCAAAGACGGAAAATTCGGCGCGGTTTCAAATGCGTGTAACCACGTGGGCGGGCCACTTGGTGAAGGTCGCCTAAATGGCGATTATATAATCTGCCCCTGGCACAACTGGAAATTTCACCGCTGCAGCGGCTTGGGCGAGCCCGGCTTTGAAGAGGATCGCGTCCCTGCGTATCCAATCAAGGTCGAAAGTGACCGGGTCTATGTAAACCTCAGCGCCGGCAGTAAACGTCAAAAAGCGCCCCACCCACCCCATCCGCTATCGCGCAAGGTTGAGCGCACGCCAGGGCCATTACGCTTGGCTGGTATTTCGACATCGGCAATGGACGCTGCAAACCCGCGTTTCTCAGGCTCGGACCATCTCCTTAATCATGCATTGAAGGCCGCTCAAGATCTTGGTGCCGAGCCGCGGATGATAAAGCTCAACGACTTAAAATTCCGCAATTGCGAGGGTTACTACTCAAAGGCCGCGCAAGCTTGCACCTGGCCTTGTTCAATCACACAGATGGATGCAAACGATCAGATGGACCAAGTCTATGAGGCTTTGGTGCATTGGGCCGATGCAATTATTATTTCATCGCCAATACGATGGGGCGCCGCATCGTCGCTCTATTTCAAAATGGCTGAACGACTAAATTGCGTGCAGAATGCGGTAACAATCCGCAATCAAGTGCTCATACGTAACAAAGTCGCTGGATTTATTATCGTTGGCGGACAGGACAACATCCAAGCGGTCGCCGGGCAGATGCTAGGTTTCTTCGCCGAGCTTGGCTTCATATTTCCGCAGTTTCCATATATCGCCCATTCGCGCGGCTGGTCGCATGAAGACATGGAGAATAATGTCGAGATCGTGCGCAATTCGGTCGAGCTTGCCGAGGGGGCTTCTATGCTCACAAAGCGTTGTCTCGATTTGGCCGCTCATTTGATCTCCCGAGACGAAGCCCCGGCATCGATTGAACGTGGCGGCCGTAAGGCGCATGCGATGCGTTCATAAGACCCGATTCCCGTGTAACACCTAGTGGGCTCCTGATAACCGTCCAGGCATTCTCTCATAACGCTTGGTTTAAAAAGGCCCGGTCAGGTCAGTTCTGTGTCTTCGTTCCAGCATATCGTTCAACGAGAAAATCTACAAACACGCGGACCTTCGATGCCAAATGGCGAGCATGTGGATAGACAACATACATGCCCACCGGTGCCGCGGGTTCGTATTTCTCAAGCAGTCTGACCAACTCACCATTTTTCAAATTATTCTCTGCGACAAAATCTGGGACGCGTGCGATGCCAAAGCCGGCGCGTGCGGCCTCAAGGCTGATATAAGGATTCCCAAATCGAAGTCGGCCGCTCACGCGCACATCCAAGCGCTTGGAGCCAGTTCCGAAAACCCAAGTATGGGGATCGGCCATGTTCAGGTCGAGGATGGCTTCATGAGACCGTAGGTCGTCCGGTACTCGGGGAGTACCCCGCTTGGCCAGATATTGCGGAGCGGCAATCGTGACCCCCTGAACATTCGCTAGCTTGCGAGCGATCAAAGATGAATCCGCAAGCGTACTTATGCGAACCGCAGCGTCGAAGCCTTCGTCAACGAGGTTCACCAATCGATCTACGAAAGAGACCTCTAGTGCAACATCGGGATAGGTGCTGGCAAAATCGAGGAGGATCGGACCGAGTTGCTGGCCGAAGGAAATCGGCGCGCTGAGCTTCAAGAGGCCGCGCGGCTTCGCCGTTTCCTGCGCGGAGCGTTCCAACTGGTCGTATTCTTCGACCAGGACGCGGGCGCGGGCGTGTAGCGCGCGCCCCACGTCGGTGAGAGAGACGTTGCGGGTCGTGCGGTTGAACAAGCGGCTGTTAAGGCGGTCCTCCAGGCGCGCGATCAGCTTCGAGACTTGTGCCGGCGAGATGCCGAGCCGCCGACCGGCTTGGGCGAATCCCCTCAAGTCCGCGACAGTCACGAAAATGCGAAATTCATCAATGCGATCCATGGGTTAGGCCTGTCTGACTATTTCCATTTTGGAAATAGATTAACAATATATCAGCCGATTATCAATCAGGTGGAAATGGGCCATTTTAATCCACGAAGCGATAGTGAGCCGTTCCGAACTTCAAACGCTTGAAGGAGACAAGCAATGTCGGTTCTCAAGACCATCGAAACCAACGCCGCGCCTCTGACCCAGGGCGCTTTGCGCATGGTGTCGGGCGCGCTGTTCCTCGCACACGGCCTCATAAAGGTCGCGGGCTTTCCGGCTGGCGCGCAGCCCGGCATCCAGCCGCTGTTCAGCCTGTTCGGCATCGGTGGCGTGATCGAGATCGTCACCGGCGCGCTTCTGATCGTCGGCCTGTTCACGCGGCCCGCGGCGTTCATTGCGTCCGGCCAAATGGCGATTGCGTACTGGCTGTTCCACGCGCCGGCGAGCATCTACCCCGCCGTCAACGGCGGAGACGCGGCGATCCTGTTCAGCTTCGTGTTCCTGCAGATCGCGGCGGTGGGTTCCGGCGCGTTCAGTCTCGACAGTCTGATCGCGCGCAATCCTTCGCAACGTTCCTTCGCCAGCGGCGCGCTGGTTGGGCGCTGAGCGGCGCACCTCCCGATCCCATTCGAAATCCGAGAATATAAGGATTTATCCTATGTCAAAAGTTTTCGTTCTCACCAGCAGCGCGCTCGGCGGCGCGTCCGTCTCGAACCAAGTCGTCAAGGACACCCTGGCCCGGCTGCAGGCACGCGACCCGGCACTAAAAGTGACTAAGCGCGATCTCGGCGCCAATCCGATTCCGCATCTCAACTCCAATTCGGCGACGGCGTTGCGCGCCGATGCGGCCGCAAACGAGGCACAAGCCGCTGCGCTGGCGCTCTCGGATACCCTGATCGGGGAGCTGAAAGCGGCCGATACCATCGTGATCGGCGCGCCGATGTACAATTTCGGCATCCCGTCGACGCTCAAGGCTTGGTTCGATTACGTGCTGCGCGCGGGCATCACCTTTCGCTACACCGAAACGGGCCCAGTCGGCCTCCTCGAAGGCAAACGCGCTATCGTAATCGAAAGCCGCGGCGGCTATTACAGCGACGGCGCGGCCAAGTCGCTTGACTCGCAAGAACCACATCTCGAGACGCTTCTGGGCTTCATGGGCATCAAAGATTTGACTTTTATCCGCGTGGAAAAACTCGCCTTCGGTCCCGACGCTCGCCAACAAGCCCTTGATGGAGCTCGTACGCAACTCAGACAGCTCTTCACTGAGAATCAATACGTGCGGGCGGCTTAGACGCCCTCAACCCTGAACTGCGGTCGCCGGAGCGGATGCCGTGCACTCTGCGCGCGGCGTCTGAACTCAAACGGCCTTATGGGAACGCTTATGGGAACGCTATGGGAACGGGCGCAGTGTGCCGACGCTCAGTTGTTGAATTTTCAGGAGGAAATGGCGCGCCCGAAGAGATTCGAACCCGACCCCCAGATTCGTAGTCTGGTGCTGTGTTTCCGCGAGCTACGGCGAAGCGATCGTCTGCCGCGATATCGGCTTTGAGGGTAAATTAATGGGTACAAGAATTTCCAAAATCTAACGCCCTAGATCCTCTAGTCGAATTACAATTGTGGGCGGAGGCTGTCTCCGCCTTACGGGCGCCTAAATTCCATAACCTGTCATTGTGCGAATCCGCAATTTCGCCAATCGTTGCGCAGCCGCAAGGCTTTGCCAATTAAAATTTTGTTTTAGGCAAGATTGCTCTTGCAACAACGCTAATTGGCTGGATCAAAGTGCGCCCCACATCCCGCACGCCGATGACGGGGCTGCGAATGTTACCCGCGCTGGTCAAGCGATCACGATGAACGACGCAGCCAGCCGTACAGTTTTCGCCGCCAGACCTCTGCCGCCAGCCGCTGTTTGAAGCGTTCCACACACGCTCGACTGCAAAACGCGTGGCCGATGGAAATAATAACGCACGAGGCCGAATTTGCCTTTGCACTGATGGCACGCTTTCACGACGCTTGATGCCTCCCGGACTGGTCGCTGCCAAAAACGAGGGTCACCAGACCAGCAGCCAGAACAAGCAGGCAATCAAGGTGGCGATGGTGAAGGTCGCGACTATCCCCAGATAGACCAGCGCGACAGTCGCCTGTTCCATCAGGTGCCGGACCCTAGACCTTCGGGCGGTGAGATCGGAGATGCTCGTCTCGACATGGGCCATTTGATCGCTCCTGATAAATGCGGGCTCCCCAAAGTGCCGAACCGATGCCTTTTGCCGTTAGTGATTGCGTTTCGAACATTAGTTGCTGAAGAAAGAGAAAGAAGAGACGCCCCGCCGAAGCGGGGCTGATGAGTATCAAACGATTAGCTCCTATAAAGAGGGCTCGGCCTGTAACCAGGGGCGCCTTTTTTAACCGTGGCGTTCCCGCGAGCTAAGCGGGATTGTCGCTCTCTTTTGAAAACATTCCAGCGCTCCTCGTAATTAACGTAAATGGCGCTGCTCGGATAAGGCTCCGCGAATTCTCAAAATGGCAATCCAAGCGCTTTGCGCGCACAAGTATTTACGAATGCAATTTTTTGCGCAACGCAAGTCAGCCTTAAACAGAGCTTTATTGGGATCATCGCTGCAATTAATCATGCGGTAAAAGGTGGTGCATTAAACCGCAATGGCGACGCGCCACATTCAGCAGGCGCCGCGACGAAAATGACATCGTACGCTGCGCGTTCTATGACCCCATCATTCAGGACCTGTATTGTCGGGCTGGTCTATGATCTCATCCTGAATATTGTCCGCGATCTCCGGCAGCGGGCGGCCTTCCCACAGAAACGCGGGTTTTTCCACGTTTACCATGGTTCAGTCCATACGACCTTACACCGGTGTGTTTCCGGTCGCACCGACGCCGTTCACGGCCACCGGCGATCTCGACCTCGAAGGGCAACGCCGCGTCCTCGACTGCATGCTCGATCAGGGCGTCGATGGAATCTGCGTGCTCGCAAACTACTCCGAGCAGTTCCTGCTCACCGACCATGAACGGGACACGTTGACCGACCTCTGCCTTTCCCATGTCGCCGGTCGCTGTCCGGTCATCGTCACCTGCAGCCATTTCAGCACGCAGATCGCCGTCGAGCGGGGCCGCAAGGCGGCCGCGGCCGGTGCCAGCATGCTGATGTTGATGCCGCCATATCATGGCACCGGACTTCGGGCCGACGAAAACGGGATATTCGAGCACTTTGCACGCGTCGCCGAAGCGGCATCGGTTCCGATCATGGTTCAAGATGCGCCGCTCAGCGGCGTCCATCTGTCGGTGCCTTTCCTGGCCCGGCTTGCGCGGGAAATACCCCTCGTCCGCTACTTCAAAATCGAGGTGCCCGGCGCGGCCGGCAAGCTGCGCAACCTGCGTCAGGCCGGCGGCGACGCAATCGAAGGTCCGTTCGATGGCGAGGAATCGATCACATTGATGGCCGATCTCGACGCCGGCGCGACCGGCACCATGCCGAGCGCCCTCCTGCCGGACCTGATCAAGCCGGTACTCGCGCATCATCGCGCCGGCCGGCGCCCGGAGGCGGCAACCGCCTACGCGCGCATTCTGCCGCTGATCAACTACGAGAACCGCCAGTGCGGCCTGCGCGCGGCCAAGACGGTCATGGCCGAAGGCGGCGTCATCGGGAGCGACGCGGTGCGCCATCCGCTCGAGTCGCTCCATCCGGCGACGCGGGCGGGACTGCTGGAAATCGCGCGCGAGCTCAAACCGCTCGCGCTGCGGTGGGGCAAATGAAAGAAAACGCGGCGTCCGCTGCGGCGCGAGCACCCATTGACCTAACCCGGCTTTTTTAGACCAAGTCTCTTGAGAGATTGGCGTCCCATCACGTTCCATAACCTATCATTCTGCGAATCTGATACCCCTGCTCGTGCAAGGCTTTGCAACTTGAATTTAAGTCGTGGCAAGATTGTCTGAAACAAATTCAAATTGCTCGGATCCGCCGTACGATAATAATGCGAAGGCAGTGTCGCAGGCTTCCGTGCACAGACGATTTTAGTTACGCCGCTGCTGCGGCGTACCGAATGATGGATCTGTCCCGGCACGACGACATGGTCGCGGCCGAGCGAGGTGATATCGCACACGCCGAGATTGCCCATGGTGCGCCGTATCTCGGCATCGAAAATTGCGATCGCGCGGCGCGCGCCGGGCTCACCCGCGGCACCGACGCCGTAGAGCGCGGCGCGTCCGATCGCCACCGCGTCGGCACCGAGCGCCAGACCCTTGAGGACATCGCTGCCCCGCCGGAAGCCCGAATTTACGATGATCTTCAGCCGGGTGCCGGCCGCCGCGGCGATGTGCGGCAGCATCTCGATCGGAATGGCCGCGGCATCGAGCACGTTGCCGGCATGGTTTGAGACAATGATGCCGTCGGCGCCGCACGCGGCAGCCTTCACCGCATCGTCGGGGTGCAAGATGCCTTTGACGATAAGCGGCCGCGGCCAGAGATCGCGCAATCGGCGCAGGTAATCCCAATCGAGCGTATCGTTGCGGCTCATGAAGCCTGCCACTTTGCCAGCCGTGTAGTCCTTCTCGCCGGCGGCCTCCGGTGGAAAATGGATGTTGGGAAAGCGCGGCAGCCGCCCCTCTGCGAGGACATAGCGGGCGAGCGTACCAAACAGCCAGCGCGGATGGCTTAGACCGTCGATCGCGCTCCGTAGCGTGACCCGCGGCGGGAAGTTGGCGCCGTTACGGATATCGAACTCGCGGTTGTTGTAGGTCGGCGAGTCGACGGTGAGGACCAATGCCTCAAAGCCGGCGTCGCGCGCCCGCGCTACGGTAACCAGCGCGGCCTCGGCGTCGCGCCAGGCATAGAGCTGGTACCACTGGGTGCCACCGGCCTCGGCCAGCACGTTCTCCATCGCGGTGCTCGACGTACTCGCGAGCGTAAAGGGGATGCCAGCATCCGCCGCCGCCCGCGCCAGAGCGATCTCGGCGCGGTACCAGACCCAGCCGGCGATTCCGGTCGGGCCGATCAGCAACGGCAGCGCGTGCTTTTTACCGAAAAGGGTGATGCCCGGGTCGCGACCTGAGACGTCAGTGAGCACACGGGGCAGCAGTTTTATGCGGTCGAGCGCAGCGCGGTTGTCGCGCATCGCGATCTCGTCCTCGCTGCCGCGGTCGCAGAACTCGAACAGCGCCTTCGTCAGGCGTCGGCGCGCCATACGGCGCAGATCCTCGATATTGAGTGCTTTGCGCGGCAGCTCACTCATGCGCCCCCCAATGATCCGGCCGGCTTTTTATGCCAAGCCATATGAGAAAAATCTTACCGCACAGTTGCCTCTTCCACCATTGTGCGAGATCTTCTACAGCTTGACGGAGGCACAGATTGTCATCGAGCAATGGCGCAAGCACTACAACACGATCCGTCCGCACTCAGCGCTCAACTATCGGCCACCGGCGCCCCAGACATTCGCACCCTTGGTTCACCACCTAGATGAGATCATGCCAATGCAGTAATCTCTGTCCCGCTGGTTCAAAAAATCCGTCAGGTCACAGGTGCGTCGGCGTTTCCGCTGCTGCATAGACGGCAGGCAGGAACAGCGTGTCGTCTGGCAAGCTTAGTAGATCGGCCACAGCAAGCAAAAATGAAAGCTCTGGGTCTACAAAGTCTCCGTTATCGCGCGCGAGCGATACCTGCGCCCGCACGACGCCCGTTAAGGTGGTTTCGTCAATTTCAACATTCATAGCGAACTCTCCTTTGTAGGTTTGAAGGTTCGCTCTGGGGCGACGGTACTCTCGGATTTAATTCTCAATGGCCCCGGTTCGGCCAGCCTAAAAATAAAGGCCAAGCAGCCCAAACGCAATCGTCATGGGACGGAAATTTTAGGTTGCTCTTTGCCATGCGGCACCTTTTGCGCTGCGTGCCGTCGATGCACTGTGTTGAAACCTATCGGTTGTTAATTATGCACCGAGTTTAGTCGTGTTACCTATATACCCGCTTATTGCCAATAGCGACATCGCAGCGACGATCTGGCCGTCGACAACCCCAGTCCTATTCAGACCTTGACGGAATGCACCGCGCGCGCAAGCGACGTGTTACGAACGGAATTTGATCACGTGCCTCGCACCGCATCCTTTGATATGCTTGTTAAATGGGATTCTTCGACCGTCTCGCAACCAGCATCCTATGGCGCTACCGGCTTTGGGCCTGGGGTGATCGCCTGCGGATGGGTTCCAAACTAGTGCACCGCGATCCGGCGGTCGTCTCACCTGGCATCGCCAAACTCATGGCGCTTGGTCGCTATGAGAAGCCCGAGCACGACCTCCTCGCCTACATGCATGAACACCGCTGGATTCGTCACGGAGACCGCGTTATCGAGGCTGGTAGCGGACTCGGTACAATAACCATGGAAATTGCCGACATCGTTGGCGACGATGCGGTGTTCGCGTTCGAGCCAAATCCGCGCACCGCGCAGGCACTACTCGCCAATCTGGCGTTGAACGGCTATTCGGTCGTAGTCGAAAATTCTGCACTCGTCGCCGACGACCGCGACCAAGTAGCGTTTGCTGACACGATCGATATTTCAAGTTTCGCTGTCGCCGGGATACTCGATGTCGAGACGGCACCCCACGCAATCATGGTCCGCGCCGAACCGCTCGCGCGCGTGATAGCGCGCCTTGACCCCACAGTTCTGGTGCTGGATGTAGAGGGCGCCGAGTTCGAACTTCTCCATTCTGTCGGCGACTGGGGACGCATCCGTGCCATTCATCTCGAATTCCATCCCGATATGCTTGAGTCGCATCAGATTGACGCCATGTTTGCGCACCTGCAGAGCATGGGATTTGTCAGTCAGCCTATCCCAGACTTCGGCTCCCATGTTGCATTGCTTATTAAGCGGCACATTGGTCCATAATGCGGGTACTCGTCGTTACCCATCATTTTTTCGCGGCTGGGGACGGCCAAGGGTCAGCGTTATATGCGAGCCAGATTGATCCGTTGGCGCGCATCGCGGCTGTCAATGCAATGCTGGTTTCCTTCCATCGCCATTTTGGCCCGCGTCGGCACGGCAAGGACCACACGAAGCGACTGCCTGGTGACGAGACGCCCGAACGGGTGTTGGACATCGTAATTCTGCAAGTTCCCGGAAAGGGTATTCTCGAGCATGTCGGTATCGACCCGTCGCTCTACGAGTTAGAATATTGGGACGGTCCCGCTATGCAGCTGGGGTTTGAGACCCAGCGCGTGCTGCGCGAGCGGCTAGGGAACTACGACTACTACGTGGTCGTCGAAGACGATATGGTGATTTACGACCCTTTGTTCTTTGAGAAGCTCGGCTGGTTTGAGCAACAGTTCGGCACCACGCGCCTGCTTCACCCACTGCGCTATGAAATGGCACAGTCCGGCACACCCGCGCTGTTCTCGGAGTGGTCGCCTATCTCGTCCGACCTTTTGCGCTCACTTGGCATGCGCCGCGATGGTCAGCCTGAGCGCCTTGCGGCGAAATGGCACGGACAGGAACAAAGCTTTACGTTGCCGACTAACCCGCATATTGGAGGTTTTTTCCTTAGCGATGCGCAGCTACGGCATTGGGCCTCCACGAAATGGCTCTACGACCGGGATGCATCCTTCATTGGCCCGCTGGAAAGCGCGATGTGCCTTGCTGTTGGCCGCGCTTTCGACGTCTACCAACCGGCGGCGCCAGACCCGTTCTTTCTGTCAATCGAACATTGGGGCACGCGCTACGCCCGCGGCAACGCGCCGCCAGGCGTCAATTACGACGATATGCCGTTGCTAGGCATAGCCCATCGAATGCTCCGGGCCGGGCCGATTGCAGGAGGCAGAACGGAAAGCATTGCCGAGCTGATGTCGACCACTGAGCGGACTTCTAAATGTTATGATCTCGGAAGAGACACACTCATGAACGAACTTAATTCTCTACGGCGTTCACGATCGAAGCTATTCAAAGCGTTGATCAAGACATTGCTGACGCGTCTGCTCTTACGGAGAGGAAGCTAAAGCTATCGCGCGTAAATCTAAACTTTCGTATCATTAACGATTATAGGACGCGCGATGCGCCAGTTTCTATTGACCTGACGGATATTTTGAACCAGCGCGAAGGAGGGATTATTGCATTTGTGCGGCCTGATATAGCGGCGTCAGGAATGGATAGTAATACAATTTGAATAAGGTTCTGCAGGACGCGGCTTAACGACCAATAATAGGTGCATGTTTTTTGAGGTGGCGCCCGCGCTCAATAGCGAGGACGCTGTCATAGAAATGCATAGACATGGTTGTTCTTGAAAATTCCGAGATCGGCACCGCCCCTCGTGAGTGTTCAGCGTGCAATTCGTCAATTAGTCCCTTAGCCTGCTCGATAAAAGAGCCTTTGCGGCCTAGGCCGCCCTCGAACTCGTCCCAATAAGCGGTGTGCAAATCTTCAACCATATAGACCCCATTTTTACTCATACGGGGATAGAGGAATTTGAACGAGGCCGAGATGTGGCCCATCACATGACTACCGTCATCTAGAACAACATCAGGCGAGCCAAACTCGTCGATAATTTGTTGGAGAAATATAGGGTCGCCTTGATCGCCTATTCGAACTGCGATTTGGTCTTCGTCCATTGTTTTACAAGTGGGGTCGATGTCAATGCCGACAATCTGCGCGAAGGGACCCAGATAGCGTTTCCATAATTGGAGCGAACCTCCTTTTGCGACGCCGATCTCGATAAAAGTCGTAGCCCGGTTCACAAATGGGCCAAAGTGCCGCTCGTAAATCGGAAAATAATGGGTCCATTTGTGAATTTGCCGCCCATTATTAGTGAGAAATTCAGACCACAAACTCATATTGTCCTCGTCATATTGTCGGTGTTGCTGACCTGACGGATTTTTTGAACCAGCGGGACAGAGATTACTGCATTGGCATGATCTCATCTAGGTGGTGAACCAAGGGTGCGAATGTCTGGGGCGCCGGTGGCCGATAGTTGAGCGCTGAGTGCGGACGGATCGTGTTGTAGTGCTTGCGCCATTGCTCGATGACAATCTGTGCCTCCGTCAGGCTGTAGAAGATCTCTCCGTTCAGCAGCTCATCGCGTAGCTTTGCTGCGATATCCCTGCTTCCCGACAGGCCTCCGGTGTCGTCTTGCCCTGCGCCATCAACACTTCAATCTGACGAAGCAGCGTCACGATCTGCTCCGCGCCAAACCTCTTCTTCGGCATGACCAGCTCCTTTCCAAGCTATACTCTCACAACGCTTGGTCCAGAAAAGCCAGGTCAGGTCAGTTCGAAGCGCAGTCGAGCCACACCCAGATCGTCCTGTCGGCCGTCTTGGGCAGCGGTTTCAATTTCATCGATTTCCTGATCAACCCGCCGATGATGCCGATGCTGATCGCGTTCTTCATCTTGCTCACGGATCGCCGCGACGCCGGTCTGCTAGCCTTTGCGGCTGTGTTCGCCTGGTTCGGCGGCTATGCGGAAACATGGTTGGCGAAATGGGTGCTCGCATATCTCGCCCTGCCAGGCTCGTCCGCCGTCGTGTCGGATATTTTCTCGAACGTTGCAAACCGTACGGTCGGCGCGTTCAACGGCGTTTACCTCGTGCCGCTGGCCGCGACCATGCGCGGTTTCCTGAGGGCGCTGAACCGGGGCGGCGTCGTCGTTCCGCTTTTGATCGTGGCGGCCATCGCGCATTATGCCACCACTGTCTCGCGCATCGAGTGGCGGCGCGCGCTTTGGCTATGTACTCCCGTGTTGGTCACGGTGTTGTGGTTCGAGGCGCTGTCGAGCCACACCCAATTCCACCTAACTGTGAGTTCGCGCAGCGCCGCGGCGGCGCTCGCGATAATCCTGTCCGCGATGGTCATTTCCATGTTTCGGCGGCCGAGCCTGGCGGAATTGTGGAATCAACTTGCAATTTTGCGTGCGAAGCTGCCGCTTATAGGATCAAGGCGCGTCGATCCCTGAGATGAGTGGCACACGAGCCACAGTTCCGCAAAATCGTCGAAAATTTGTCCGCTGCGGCGCAACGCGTATTAATGAACTCGTGCCCGCGCCGCTTCCTGCAAAAATCCGTCGCGGCGGCGCTTATTCTGTGTCACCGAACTTTAGTGTTGCGGCCACCACAATTTCACCTCCGCGTCGCTTCATCGCCACGATGACCCTCTACCCAGGAATCATGGGGAACGACGCATAGGAGACCCAGATCATGCTGCTCCAGACCACGGCCATGCGTGCCGCGATCCGCTCTTTCTCCTCGCCCGTGCGCTGCCCGCATTGCGGCGATTGGATGGTCGCCCCCGTGGTGTCCGAATTCGTCGAAGGCGGCGAAATCCGGCACCATTGGGAATGCGAGGCCTGCGGGGAAACCTCCACCACCGCGATCCCGCTCACGACCCATTGACCGGCAAAGGTCCGGAATAGGTGCTAGAGTGCGGTGTTATCATGAGCAGGCTGACCACGGCCTGATCCAAGGAGGAGCAAACATGACATCCACTATTCTGCGGTCCACGGCGGCCGCCATCGTCTTTGCCGGGGCACTGGCATTTGCCGCCCCGTCCATGGCGGCTATGATGACTTTTAAGGCCGATTTGAAGGGCGCCAGCGAAGTGCCCCCGAATACCACGGCTGGCGGCGGCTCGGTCACCGCGACTTATGACAGCGACAGCAAGAAGCTGAGCTGGAAAGGCACCTATAGCGGCCTCACCGGTCCGGCCACCGCCGCCCATTTCCACGGGCCGGCACCCTCCGGTAAGAACGCCGGCGTCATGGTTCCGATCAGCCCGAACGGCCCATCGTTCGAAGGCTCGGCCACCCTCTCCGACGCCCAGGCCAAGGCCCTGATGGACGGCGACATGTACGTCAACGTTCACACCGCGGCCAACAAAGGCGGCGAAATCCGCGGCCAGTTGATGAAATAGTCCGCTGTAAGCGCCGATACGACCGAATGGCCCGCCGGCCGCAAGACCGGCGGGTTTTTCGTTGCCGGCGCAGTGGTCCACCACTCTTGGCGGGCGGCGTTCCGGAGTTTAAAGCTTTGCGCAGAGGTAATTCTGCCCCAAGGAGCGATCATGGCCCGTAACGGTGGTGACAGGGCGCCCATGCTGGTATCCGGCGGCGGCATCGGCGGCCTTGCCGCCGCCTATGCGCTGGCGCGGGCGGGCTTCGCGGTGCGGGTGTTCGAGCAGTCGCCGGAATTTCGCGAGGTCGGCGCCGGCATCCAGCTCGGACCCAACATTTTCCGCGCGCTGGAGAAAATCGGCCTTAAGGACGCGGTGATGGCCGATGCCCACCGTCCGCCGGCGCAGGAAATGCGCGACGCGCTGACCGGCAAGCTGATCACCCGCATTCCGCTCGCCGAGGAGTTCTTCGCCCGCTTCGGCCAGCCCTACGCGGTCACCCACCGCGCCGACATCCACGGCACCTTCCTGAGAGCCTGCCAAAGCAGCAACGCCATCACACTGGAGACCAGCCGCCGCGTCGACGGCTTCGAGGAGCGCGACGACGGCGTCGAGGTCACGCTCGAAAACGGCGAACGGGTCAAAGGCCGCGCCTTGATCGGCTGCGACGGTATGTGGTCGAAGGTGCGCGAGCAAATCGTCGGCGACGGTAAACCGCGCGTCTCCGGCCATATCGCCTACCGCGCCGTGCTCAAGCGCGCCGAGGTGCCGGAGGACCTGTGGCGGCCGGACGTGGTGCTGTGGGCCGGCCCGCGCACCCATTTCGTGCATTATCCGTTGCGGCGCGGCGAGCTCTATAATCTGGTCGCGGTGTTTCACTCCGACCGTTACGAGGAAGGCTGGAACGCGGAAGGCAGCAAGGATTTGCTCTGGCAGCATTTCAAGGGCCAGCGTCCGGAAGTGCTGCGTATGCTCGAGCGCATCGAGACTTGGCGCATGTGGGTCTTGTGCGACCGCGAGCCGGCGAAAGACTGGTCGCGCGGTCACATCACTTTGCTTGGCGACGCCGCGCACCCGATGCTACAATATCTCGCGCAGGGTGCCTGCATGGCGACCGAGGACGCGGTGGTGCTGGCGGAAAAATCCGCGGCGGCGCCAAACGATCTGCCGGCGGCGTTCAAAGCCTATGAGAAGGAGCGCTATCTGCGCACCGGCCGGGTGCAGATCATGGCGCGCGTCTATGGCGACTTTTATCACGCGCGCGGGGTCACCGCCGAACTGCGCGACATGGCGCTTTCCGGTCGCACGCCGCAGCAGAGTTACGACGGCATCGCCTGGCTTTATGGCGGGCCGTAATCGCCTGTCCCAGGCGCAGCGCTACTTCTTTGCAATCCCCGCCTTGGCGATGACATCGTCCCATTTCTTGATGTCGGACGTGAGCCGGTCCATCAGCTCGCCCGGCGTGCTCGCTTGCGCGACCACGCCGACCTTATCGAACGCCGCCTTCACGTCCGGCATCGCCAGCACTTCTTGCATCGCCTTGCCCATGGTGTCGATCGCTTCTTTGGGCGTGCCCTTGGGCGCGAACACCCCGTTCCACGACGTCACCACGTAACCCTTCACGCCGGCATCCTGCACGGTCGGCACATTCGGCATTGAAGCCGAGCGCTTCGGGCCCGATGTCGCCAATACGCGCAACTCGCCGCCATCCACTTGGCCGCGCACGGCGGGCGGGAACTCGACTAGCATCTGCACGTCGTTGCGCAGCAGCGCCACCACGATGTCGGGCGAATTCTTGTAGGGCACGATCTGTACATTCACGTCGGCGAGCGACTTGAACAGCTCGGCGCCGAGATTTTGAGTGCCGCCGACCGCGATAGTGCCGACGTTGAGTTTTCCCGGTTTCGCCTTCGCCGCCTTGATGACGTCGGCGAGCGTCTTGTAGTCGGACTTGGCGTTGACGCAGAACACCAGGTCGAATTCGCCGAGCAGCGAGACCATCTCGAATTGTTTGACCGGATCGAACGGCAGTTTGTTGAACGCGGCGACGCTGATGGCTGTACCGTTGGTGACAAGCCCCATGGTGTAGCCGTCGGGCACCGCGTTCACGACCGCGCGCGCGGCATTGATGCCGCCGGGGCCCGGCATGTTCTCGATTACCACGCGCTCGCCGAATTTGCCGCTCAACTTGTCGGCCATGATGCGCGAGGTGACGTCTGCGACGCCGCCGGCGCCGAACGGCAGAATGATCTTTACCGGCTTGTCCGGCCATTTCGCCTGCGCCTGACCGAGCGGCGCCAGCGCCACGATCAAAGCCGCCGGCAGCGCCAGCAGCGCGAAAACTGATTTTCTCATCGTGATCCTCCCTGATTTTTTTCCGCGTTTCTTGTTCTGATCTACGCGAAACCGTAGAGCCTTGCCGGATTGTCCACCAGCAGGCGCTTTTGCGCCAGCGGGGTTGCGGCGTATTGCGGCACCAGGTCGACCAGATCGGCCTCGTCCGCCTCGTGGGTGGCATTGGGGTGCGGGAAATCGGTGCCCCACAGCACGCGCGTCGGCGAAGCTTCGACCAGCGTGCGAGCTATTGGCAGGGCCATCTCATAGGTTGGCATGGAAATGCGTTCAGCGCCGCAGACTTTGATCCAGCAATTTTCCAGTCGCGAAAGTTCGACGAGCGCGCGCAGCGGCGGTTGCTCGATGCCGGCTGACGCCGGCACGCGGCCCATGTGGTCGATGACGAAAGGCAGCGGCAGCGCGCGGAACATCGGCGTGAGCGGCACGATATCGGGCGCGTCGAGATGCAGCACCACGTGCCAGCCGCGCCCCTTGATACGGTCAATGACGCGGTTGAACACGGCCAGGTCGGGCGCGCCACCCAGATGCTTGACGAAATTGAAGCGCACGCCGCGCACGCCGCCGTACTGCAGCTTATCATAATCGGCATCGGTGAAGCCGTCGTCCACGATGGCGACGCCGCGATAGCGCTTGGGATCCGACGCGATGCAGTCGAGCATGGCCGCGTTGTCGGTGCCGTGGCAGCTCGCCTGCACGATCACCGCGCGCTCGACGCCCAGATGGGCGTGCAACACCGCCAGCATCTCTTTGGGCGCGTCTTCCGGCGTGTAGCGCCGGTTCGGAGCATAGGGGAATTTGTCGCCCGGCCCGAACACATGGCAATGGGCGTCGGTGGAACTGGTTGGCAGCTTGAAACGCGGCTTGCGCCGGCGGCTGAGAAAGGCTGGATGCACGTTCATGGGTTGCCTTTAGCCAAGCAGGCCCTGTGAGACAATCCCCAGCGCTCCGGGCTCGGCCGACCGTTGAAGATGCAGGCCGTAACCGGCGTGCCAATATCGCGGCACCCAGATTGGAGGATATGTCGATGTCTCGTCATTTTCCGATCCGTCTCGCCATGATGATCGCCGGATTGGCCATGGCCGCGACCGTTGCATCGGCGGAAATACTGCCGGACGGTACCGTGGAATCGTCGGCGCCGAATATGGTGTCCAGCGTGAGCGGCCCGGAGTTGCAGGCTATTTTCGGACGCTTCGACCAGGAGATGAGTTTGGAAACCGATTCCGGCGGCGACCCGAAGCTTGTCGGCTCGGTCGAGGGCGTCAAATTCGAAGTGCTGTTTTACGGCTGCGACAAAGCCGAAGTACGCCGGTGCCTCAGCTATCAATATTACCTTGGCTTCACCGGCATGAAAGACGTGACCGTCGCCATGATGAACGACTGGGATTCGCGCAAGCGTTTCGCCACGGCGTCACGCCACAAGAACGGCACGATCGAGCTGCGGATGAATATCAACATCGAGGGCGGCGTCACCGAAGCAAATCTGAAGAACTGGCACGGCTGGTGGAAGATAGCCGTCGAGGATTTCAAGCAACACATCAATTATTAGCGGGCGTCGCCTCGATATCTCCCTTGGCCCAACCCTCCATGGTCGCGGCGCGGAATTGCGCGAAGCGTGCTTGCCCGATGGCCGCGCGCATGCCGGCCATCAGCGCCTGATAATAGGCAAGATTGATGGTCGAGAGCAGCACCTGGCCGAGGATCTCGTTGGCCTTGGTCAGATGATGTAGATAGGCGCGCGAATAGCTGCACGCGGCCGGATGCGCGCTTTGCTCGTCGAGCGGGCGCGTATCACCGGCGTGCCTCGCATTGGCGAGATTGATCGAACCGAAGCGCGTGAACGCCATGCCGTGGCGGCCGTTACGTGTCGGCAGCACGCAATCGAACATGTCGATGCCGCGCGCCACCGCCTCCAAGAGGTCGTGCGGCGTCCCGACGCCCATCAGATAGCGCGGGCGGGCGGCCGGCAGCGCCGGCGCGACTTCCTCGACGATCTTGAGCATTACATCCTGCGGCTCGCCGACCGCGAGACCGCCGATGGCGTAACCGTCGAAGCCGATATCCACCAGCGCGCGGGCGCTGTCCAGGCGCAAGGCGAGGTCGTCGCCGCCCTGCACGATGCCGAACAGCGCATAACCCTCGCGCGCCCTGCCCTCGAAGGCCCTTTTCGAACGCACGCCCCAGCGCAGCGACAATTCCATGGCGCGCGCGATCTCCTCAGCGCTCGTCGGCAGCTTCAGGCATTCGTCGAGTTGCATGGAAATATCGGCGCCGAGCTGCGCCTGGATCTCGATAGCGCGCTCGGGCGAAAGTTCGACCATAGCGCCGTCGAGATGCGAGCGAAAAGTCACGCCGTTTTCGGTAAGCTTGCGCAGTTCCGACAGCGACATCACCTGGAAGCCGCCGGAATCGGTCAGGATCGGCAGCGGCCAGTTCATAAATTTGTGCAGGCCGCCGAGCGCGGCAATGCGCTCGGCGCCCGGCCGCAACATCAAATGGTAGGTATTGCCGAGCAAGATTTCCGTGCCAGTCGCGCGCACATCGTCCGGCATCAGGCCCTTCACGGTGCCTTGCGTGCCGACCGGCATGAAGGCCGGCGTCTGCACGACCCCGTGCGGGGTGACGATTTCGCCGCTGCGCGCGGCGCCGTCGGTCGCAATCGGGCGGAAGGAGAACGGCATCAGATCAGGGGCGTCATGCTGACCACGGCATATTCTCCGTTGTCTTCGTTGCCGCTCCAGGCGATGCGTTGGCCTACCGATAAGGCTTTTTCCAGCATGTCGGTCTGATAGTAACGGTCGGCGTCGTCGTAGCCTGTGCCGAAATCGACATGGCCCTCCGTGCTCACCGTGAAGGGGCAGCGATAGTCCTCGCGCCGGTCCTGCCAGAGCCCGCAATATTCGATGCCGCGCTTGGGCTGATAGCCGATGAATATCAAATCAATGGTGATTTCCAGATGGTCTTCCTGCGTATTGCGAAAGACAATTCTGCCAAGCCGCTCGCCGGCCATGGGCCCCTCCTTATTTTTGCTGCGGATGCAGCAAACACGCATCGCCATAGGAATAGAAGCGATATCCGGCCGCAATGGCATGGGCATAGGCGTGCTTCATGGTATTGAGGCCGGAAAAAGCCGCCACCAGCATGAACAGCGTCGAGCGCGGCAGGTGGAAATTGGTCAGCATCAGGTCGACGGCTTTGAAGCGATAGCCGGGCGTGATGAAAATCACCGTTTCGTCGGCAAAGGCGCGCAATTTGCCGTCTTCGGCGGCCGCCGTTTCCAACAGCCGAAGCGCGGTGGAGCCGACCGCCACGATGCGCCCGCCTTGCGCGCGCACGGCGTTGAGCGCGTCGGCTGTTTTACGGGAAACTGTTCCAAATTCCGCGTACATTTTGTGCCCCTTGGTGTCCTCGGCCTTCACCGGCAGGAAGGTGCCGGGGCCGACGTGCAGGGTCACTTTATGCACGACGATCCCGCGCTCCTTCAGCCGCGCCAGCAGCCTTTCGGTGAAATGCAGGCCGGCTGTGGGCGCCGCCACTGAGCCCTCCGGAGTAGCAAAGACAGTCTGGTAGTCGCTGCGGTCTCGCTCGTCGGGCTCGCGGCGGGAAGCGATATAGGGCGGCAACGGCATGGCGCCGCGCTCGGCTATGGCTTGGTCGAGCACTGGACCATGGAAGGAAAATGAGAGAGTTACCTCGCCTCCCTCATCTTTCTGTGAAACTTGAGCATCGAGTTCCCCAAGGAAACAGACCTTGCCCTCGGTGCCGAAGCGCAAGCTGTCGCCTACTTGCAGCTTTTTGGCGCCCAGGATGAAAGCCCGCCAATGCGAGCCGTCGATCCGTTTGTGCAGGGTGGCCTCGATACCCGGTTCGCTTGCTCCGCGCCCGATCCGCCGGCCGGTCAGCCGCGCCGCGATTACCTTGCTGTCATTGACGACCAGGCAATCGCCCGGACGCAGCAAATCGGGCAGATCGGCGATTGAACAATCTTCCAGTTGGGGCGCCCCGCCTGGCCGCACCACCAGAAGCCGCGCCGCGTCGCGCGGAACCGCCGGCCGCAGCGCAATGCGGTCCGCCGGTAGATCGAAGTCGAAGAGGTCTGTGCGCATCGCCCCTCCCGGCGGAGGAACGCTACGCCCCCATCGTCGCCTTGATGATCTTGTCGGGATCGGCCACCGGCTCGCCGCGCTTGATCTTGTCGACGTTTTCCATGCCCGAAATCACGTTGCCCCAGGCCGTGTACTGGTTATCGAGGAAACGGGCGTCGTCGAAGCAGATAAAAAACTGGCTGTCGCCCGAATCCGGGTTGGCCGCGCGCGCCATCGACACCGTGCCGCGCACGTGCGGCTCTTTGTTGAACTCGGCCTTGAGCTTCTTGCCCGAGCCGCCGGTGCCGGTGCCGTGCGGACAGCCGGTCTGCGCCATGAAGCCGTCGATCACGCGGTGGAACACGATGCCGTCGTAGAAGCCCGATTTCACCAGCTCTTTGATGCGCGCGACGTGGTCGGGCGCAAGGTCGGGCCGCATGGCGATCACCACATTGCCCTTGGTGGTTTCCAGCGTGAGAGTGTCCTCCGGCTTGGCCATTGGTTGGTTCCTGTTGCTGCTACTGTTTCATGTCGGCGGCGACCTGCATCTTCAGAATCTTGTCCGGGTCGGTGACCGCGCCGTTGGTTTCTTCCGTTCCTTTCTTGATCTTGTCGATCGCGGCCATGCCGGACACCACCTGCCCGACCACGGTGTATTTGCCGTTCAGGCTGGGATACTCGGTAAACATGATGAAGAACTGCGAATTGGCTGAATTCGGATTGTCGGTGCGCGCCATGCCGACCACGCCGCGCACGAACGGTACGTTGGAGAATTCCGCCTTCAGGTCGGGATATTTCGAGCCGCCCGTGCCGTTGCCGTATTGCCCGTCGCCGGTCTGCGCCATGAAGCCCGGAATCACGCGGTGGAACGGCACGTTGTTGTAGAAGCCGTCGCGCGCCAGCTGCTTGATGCGCTCGGCGTGCTGCGGCGCGACGTCGTTGCGCAATTTGATGATAACGCGGCCGTATTTGGTGTCGAGCAGAATGGTGTTCTGCGGATCGAGCCCGGCCGGCAGCTTCACCTGCGCCAAAGCGGGCGCAGCGCACACCAATGCAACGACGACGGCGAGAATGCGGATCATGAGAGCTCCCGGTGGATCAGCGTTCGAATTTCTTCTTCAGCCGCGCCGCCACTTCGGCCGGCACGAAGGCGGAAACGTTGCCGCCCATGCCGGCGATCTGGCGCACTAATGTGGCGGTGATCGAGCGCGCCGCGGGCGACGCCGGCAGGAACACGCTCTGGATGCCGGGCGCCATCGCCTCGTTCATCCCCGCCATCTGCATTTCATAGTTGAAGTCGGTCGAGTCACGCAGGCCCCGGATCAGGATGGTGGCGCCAGCCTTGCGCGCGGCCTCCACCACCAGGCCTGAAAAAGTCACGCATTCTAACTCGCACTTGGCCTCGCGGGCGAGCGGCGCGCAGATGTCTTTCAGCATGGCCAGCCGTTCGTCGGCGGAAAACAGCGGCGCCTTGCCGGGATTGACACCCACCGCCAGCACCAATTTGTCGGCCAGCCGCACGGCGTGGCGCACCACGTCGAGATGGCCGTTGGTGACGGGATCGAATGACCCGGCGTAAAGGGCGGTCCGCGGCATGGCCGGGGGTCTAGCCCGGGTTTTTGCCCCCGGCAAGGCCGGTTCCGCTCGAACCTTTTGCCCTGCCCCCGCGACCAACCGGCAAGACGCCAAAACAGGGGGCCGTCATGCTGAAAACCACCACCGCCGTGATGGTCGCCGCCGCTATCGCCGCCGCCGTGACCATTTTGTCCGCGCCGAGCGCGCCGGTCGACGCCGGCCCGCTGGCTAAGCCCGCCGAGGCCGCGTTAAAGGCCTGCGTGCAGCGCTCCTGGCCCTACCTCAATTGCGTCGGCACGCCGTTCGGCAACCCGCGCATTCGGCTGGTGACCACTGACCGGCTGCAATAACGGTCAATGCCCGAAGCGCCGCCCGCGCCAGCCGCGACGCCTGGGGCGGCAACCTTCAAGCATGCCCGCTATTCGATCACCTCGTCGGCGCGGGCGAGCAGCGTCTGCGGAATGGTGAGGCCGAGCGCTTTGGCAGTTTTTAGATTGATCACGAGCTGGAGTTTGGTTGGCGCTTGCACCGGCAACTCGGCCGGCTTTTCGCCCTTGAGAATGCGATCCACGTAGCCGGCCCCAAGCCGGAATTGTTCTAACACGTCCGGTCCGTAGGAAATCAGACCTCCGTCAGCGGTGTAGAAGCGATATGGATAGACGGCGGGCAGCCGGTGCTGAGCCGCTAACGCTATAATCAGCTTGCGACGGGTGTCCGCCGAACCGCTCGCCGTCACGATAAGGCCGCCATTCGAGCCGCGTGCGAATGCAGAAATGGCGCGCTCTATATCGTGGCCGTCGCGTGGATCGACCGGACTTACCTCGACGCCGAATGAAGGTGCCGCGGTCTGGATGGCAGCAAGTCCGCCAACCCCGGAAAACTGCACAGGATCGCGGACAACCGCCACGCGCGACACGCTGGGGGAAATCTCCTTGAGCAAATCCAGCCACTTCCCACTAAAATTGAATTCGAATTGGACGAATCCGGTCGTGTTGCCACCGGGCCGCGCCATGGTCGCAACCAGGCCGCGGTTGACCGGATCGGTGGTATCCACAAATACGATCGGCACCGTGCGGCTAGCCTGCTGCAATGCACCGACTGCCGTTCCGCCAGTAGCCAGAATCACGTCCGGCCCAAGCGCCACCAATTCAGCAGCAAATTTGTGATAGCGGCTCGCGTTGCCCGCACCCCATCGATACTCGATCCGCAGGTTGCTGCCGAGGATCCAGCCTCGTTTCTGAAGCACGCCAGCGAAGGCCGCCATTTCGGCGGACGCTTGCGGGTCGTTGGCTTCGATGTTCATCAGCGCGCCGACCAGCTGCGGCTTATCGGATTGCTGCGCCCACGCGGCAAGCGGCCACGCTGTCGCCGCGCCGCTTAACAGCGTGATGAACTCGCGCCGCTGCATGTGCCACCCTGGAAACCATCTATGCGGTTGTTAGAGGCTAACACTTTAGCGAAAAGTGGACATCCCCCGATGTTCGGCGTCGCGCCCCGGAATGACAGCGCGGTTTGCACGCGTTAGGCTTGGCCTCAGGGGCACCAAATGTCCCGCAGGGATGACGTCATGCGCCGGCTGGTGCTCGCGATTTTCGCTTTCCTGGCGGCGGCGCCGGCTTCCGCGCAAAGCTACCCGGACCGTCCGGTCCGCATCATCGTGCCGACGCCGGCCGGCGGTCCGGTCGACGTGATGGCGCGCCTGGTCGCCGCAGCGCTGCCGGCGAGCCTCGGGCAAAACGCCATCGTCGAGAACAAGCCGGGCGCCGGCAATATCATCGGCTCCAAGATCGCAGCCGACGCCCCGCCCGACGGCTACACGCTGATGGTGTCGGCGGCGAGCGGGCTGATCATGAGCCCGATGATCTATTCAAATGCCGGCTACGACGCCGCGAGCTTCGCGCCGATTGCGCTGATTGCCGAGACCCCGCAGCTCTTGGTGATCAATGCGCAGCTTCCGTACAAAACCCTCGCCGAGTTCATCGCTTATGCCAAGGCCAATCCAGGCAAGCTGAACTATTCGACCGGCGGCATCGGCACGCTGCCGCATCTCGCCGCCGAGTTGTTCAAAACGACCGCCGGCGTCAATATCGTGCACGTGCCGTATAAAGGCGGCGGGCCGGCGCTGACCGGCGTGGTCGCCGGCGAAGTGCAGATGACCTTCGATCCGGTCGCCACCTCGCTGCAATTGATCAAGAGCGGCAAGTTGCGCGCGCTCGCGGTCGCGGGCCCCAAGCGCGTCGCGGCGCTACCGGACGTGCCGACCATGGTGGAAAGCGGCTACCAGTCTTTCACCGTCGGCGCCTGGACCGCGCTGCTGGCGCCCAAAGGCACGCCGCCGGCGATCATCGCCAAACTCAATGCCGGTGTGAACCAGGCGCTTGAATCGGAGCCGATGAAAAGCACGCTCGCCCGGCTTGGCGCCGAGCCGCGCGGCGGCACCCCGCAGGACCTCGCCGATTACATGGCGAGCGAGACCAACAAGTGGAAGCCGATCATCGCGGCGCTCAATTTGAAGCCGAAGTGAGAGAAGCTATCCCGGCCGGCGCGCCAGGCTCAGCCAGATCCCGCCGCCGATCAGCACCAAGCCGGACAGGCGCGCGAGCAACCGGTTGTGCTTAGGCTTCAAAAACCAGGCGCGGCCGAATCCTGCCGCGACGGCCCAACCCGAGTCGAGAATGCTACCGAGCGTGACTGACACCGCGCACATCACCAGCAATTGCCGTTCAATCGGCAGCGTGGAATCGAGAAACTGCGGCAGGAACGCGGTGAAGAAAGCGATGGTCTTCGGATTGGTGATGGCGACGATGAAGCCGCGCCAGGCGTGCACGTGGGCGGCAGGCGTCGGCGCCGCGCCGCTGGCGCCGGCATGCCGCCAGGCCTGCACGCCGAGGAACACCAGATAGGCCGCGCCGATCCAGCGCAGATAGTCGAAAATCTCGGCCGAGGTTTTCAAAACCCAGCCGAGCCCGACCGCGATCAGCGCGATTAAGACCGCATTGCCGGTCGTCGCCCCGGCGACCGTGAGCAGCGCCGCGCGCGTGCCCTGCCGCGCCCCAGCTGCCACGATCAGCGTGACGATCGGCCCCGGCGTGAGGAACAATAAGACGGTGATCAGCAGGAAGGCGGCGAAGAGCTGGGTGTTCATGGGGCACAGCTGCTGTCGTCCGCGCAGGCGGACGATCCAGTAATCACTGTCTGTCGGATCATAGCAAGGCCGGGGTTACTGGGTCCCCGCTTTCGCGGGGACGACGATAGAAATCATTCTTCCGCTTCCTCGCTCAGCCTTTCGACCGACACGACGTGCTCGTCTTCCGCCGTGTTGAGCACGATCACGCCTTGCGTCGAACGCCCGGCGATGCGGATGCCGGCAACCGGCGTGCGGATCAGCTTGCCCTGGTCGGTGACCAGCATCACCTGGTCGCTCTCCTCGACCGGGAACGAGCCGACGATCTTGCCGGTCTTGCCGGTCAGCGACATCGCCACGATGCCTTTGCCGCCGCGCCCGGTGGTTCGGTACTCGTAGGACGACGAGCGCTTGCCGTAACCGCGCTCCGACAGCGTGAGCACGAACTGCTCGGCCGCCGACAATTCCACATAGCGCTGCTCGCCCAATTCAATGCCGCCGTTGGTGGCGGCCTCGGCCACCTCCTCCGCTTCGGGTGCGGCTTCGAGTTCGGGGCCGCTACCGCGGCGGATGGCGCTGGCGCGCTTGTGATAGGCGGTGCGCTCCTCGGCGGTGACGTCGATATGGCGGAGGATGGTAAGTGAAATCACGTGATCCTTGTCGGCGAGCGTGATGCCGCGCACGCCGCGCGAGGTGCGGCCGGAGAACACGCGCACCTCCGGCACCGCGAAGCGGATGCACTGGCCGCCATTGGCGGTAAGTAGTACGTCGTCCTTTTCGGTGCAGATCGCTACATCGACGATCGCCTCGCCCTCCTCGAGCTTCATGGCGATGATGCCGGACGGCCGCACGTCGACGAAGTCGCTGAGCTTGTTGCGCCGCACGGTGCCGCTGGTGGTGGCGAACATTACGTCAAACTCGCCCCAGGTCTTTTCGTCTTCCGGCAGCGGCATGATGGTGGTGATGGTCTCGCCCGGATCGAGCGGCAGAATATTGATGAGCGCTTTGCCGCGCGCCTGCGGCGCCGCGAGTGGCAAGCGCCAGACTTTTTCCTTGTAGACCTGGCCGGCCGAGGAGAAGAACAGCACCGGCGTGTGCGTCGAGGCGACAAACAGCCGCGAGACGAAATCCTCCTCGCGCACCTGCATGCCGCCGCGGCCCTTGCCGCCGCGCCGCTGCGCGCGATAGGTCGAAAGCGGCACGCGCTTGATGTAGCCGAGATGCGAGACGGTCACGACCATGTCCTCGCGCTGGATCAGGTCCTCGTCCTCGACCTCGCCTTCTTCTTCAGCGATCACGGTGCGCCGCGGCGTGGCAAACTCGCCTTTGAGCTTGGCGAGCTCATCCTTGATGATGGTTTGGATGCGCACGCGCGAACGCAGGATTTCGAGATAATCGGCGATTTCGCTGGCGAGCTTGTCGAGTTCGGCCTTGATCTCGTCGCGGCCTAACGCAGTGAGGCGCTGCAGCCGCAGATCGAGGATGGCTTTCGCCTGTTCGAGCGACAGCCGCGCGGTGCCCTTGCTTGAGACTTTGTGGCGCGGATCGTCGATCAATTCGATCAGGGTCGCCGCCGTGGTGGCCGGCCATTCGCGCGCCATCAAGGCGTCGCGCGCCTCGTTGGCGTCCTTCGAGCCGCGGATCAGCTTGATCACTTCGTCGATATTGGCGACCGCGATGGCGAGGCCGACCAATACATGGGCGCGGTCGCGCGCCTTGCCGAGCAGGTGTTTGGTGCGACGCGACACCACCTCTTCGCGGAAGGCGACGAAGGCTACGAGCATGTCCTTCAGCGTCATCAGCAGCGGGCGGCCTCCGTCGAGCGCCACCATGTTGGCGCCAAACGAAGATTGCAGTGGGGTGTAGCGATACAGTTGGTTCAGCACGACGTCTTGCTCGGCGTCGCGCTTGAGCTCGATCACGACGCGGTAGCCGTCGCGGTCGCTCTCGTCGCGCAGATCGGCGATGCCTTCGATCTTCTTTTCGCGCACCAGCTCGGCGATGCGCTCGACCATCGAGGCCTTGTTCACCTGATAGGGAATTTCGCTGATGACGATCGCTTCGCGTTCTTTTCGAATTGTCTCGAATGCGACTTTACCGCGCATCACGATCGAGCCGCGCCCGGTGTGATAGGCGCTGCGGATGCCGGCTTTACCGAGAATGATGCCGCCGGTCGGGAAATCCGGGCCGAGCACGATCTTGTTGAGATCGTCGATGCTCAGCGCCGGATCTGCGATCAGCGCGACGCAGGCATCGATCAATTCACCAAGATTGTGCGGCGGGATGTTGGTCGCCATGCCGACGGCGATGCCGCCCGCGCCGTTGACCAGGAGATTGGGAAAGCGCGCCGGCAGCACCACCGGTTCGCGCTCGTTGCCGTCGTAGTTGGCCTGGAAGTCGACAGTATCCTTGTCGATATCGTCGAGCAGCGCCATCGCGGGCTTGGCCAGCCGGCATTCGGTGTAGCGCATGGCCGCCGCCGGATCGCCGTCGACCGAACCAAAATTGCCCTGCCCGTCTATCAGTTGCAGGCGCATGGAGAAATCCTGCGCCATGCGCACCAGCGCGTCGTAGATCGCCTGGTCGCCGTGCGGGTGATATTTGCCCATCACGTCGCCGACCACGCGCGCTGATTTCACATATTTCTTGTCGGGCGTATGCCCTTGCTCGTTCATCGAATGAAGGATGCGCCGGTGCACCGGCTTCAGGCCGTCGCGTACGTCCGGCAGCGCGCGCGACACGATCACGCTCATGGCGTAATCGAGATAGCTGCGCTTCATCTCCTCGGTGATCGAGACGGGGCGTATGTCGGAGGGACCCGTGTCCCCCGATTTCGGATTGTCGGTGTCAGCCAAGACTGTTTCCCGCCAGTGTTTTACGGCGCGATTTTCCTAACTGATTCACCCCGGCTTTGCCACTCGAAATCGTTATGTATACAGCCTTATTTTATATGTTATATCAATACGTTAAATAACTTTTGTCTGCCGCAATAACTGGCCACAAATCGGCCGCATCGAGCCTCCGTTTCGCCAAGCCCCACGGGTCCCCAAACTCCAGCCGGCGAAGCCGGACTCGAGTACGGGAACGCGCACCACTCTCAGAAGGGAATCTCGTCGTCCATATCCGCCGACTTGCCGGCGCCGGCGAGTGCCGGCTTGCGCTCGCGCGCAACGCTCGGGCCCGAGGAGCCGAAGTCGTCGCCGCTGTCGGCGCTCGCCCCGCCGCTGCGCGTGTCGAGCATGGTGAGCTGCGAATTGAAGCCCTGCAACACCACCTCGGTCGAGTACCGGTCGTGGCCATCTTTGTCCTGCCATTTGCGCGTCTGCAACGCGCCTTCCAGGTAAACCTTCGAGCCCTTCTTGAGATATTGCTCGACGATCTTGCACAGGCCTTCGTTGAAAATGACGACGCGATGCCACTCGGTCTTTTCTTTGCGTTCGCCGGTCGCCTTGTCACGCCAGCTTTCCGAGGTGGCCACGCGCAAATTCGCGATCGGACGGCCGTCCTGGGTGCGGCGAATTTCCGGATCGGCACCGAGATTGCCGATCAGGATCACTTTATTGACGCTACCTGCCATGATGCTCTCCTGCGTGGCGATGTGCAGTCGCGCGCCTGTTCGAAAGCCGCCGCCGCTCGCCGGTAATGGGGCTGCCCGCTGCGCGCCGCCCCGAAAATTAACTTATTACCCTAGACCTTGGCCCTCATGCGGCAAGCTCGTTCGGCCTTAATCCACAAAGCTTCTGCCATCCTGCCCCGATTGGATCAGCATCCCGCGACCCGAGTTTGTTCTTTTTTTGTTCTAGCAAAATTTAACCATTTAGGCAACTGATTCGGCTCAATAAATTACGTTTTGTGTGGCGTAAAGGTCACAGCGCGAATCATCCACAACATATAGCGTCCGTCTCCTGTCCCCGCGTCCGCTTCGACCCAAATTCTCAGGAGGTTGCACCATGCAGCGTCTCATTCTCGCGGCTTGCGCGGGCCTTTTGGCGGCCGCGATGGTAGGGCCATCTTTTGCCGCCGACATGCCGCGGCCGTACACGGCGCCGGTTGCCACGGCCACCGCGCCGTTCAACTGGACCGGCTTCTATATGGGCATCAACGGTGGCTACGGCTGGGGCACGTCCAGTTGGACCGATCCGGCCACGACCGCCACCACCGGCGACTTCAATCTGACCGGCGCCATGGTCGGCGGCACCATCGGCTACAACCTGCAAACCAGCCAGTTCATCCTCGGCGGCGAAGCCGACATTGACGCCAGCTGGCTCAAGGGCACCGACGCCACCATCTGCTGCGAAACGAAAAACTCCTGGTTCGCGACCGCGCGCGCCCGCCTCGGCTACGGCCTTGACCGCTTTATGCCTTTCGTCACCGGCGGCGCGGCCTTTGCCGACGTTACGATGACGCCGGTCGGCTTCGCCGCGGAAAGCGAAACCCGGATCGGCTGGACCGCCGGCGGCGGCCTCGAATACGCCTTTATGGGCGCCTGGTCGGCCAAGGTCGAATATCTCTATGCGGATCTCGGCAAGGCAAGTTGCAGCGCGGCCACCTGCGGCGTCGCCAATGACGTCACCTTCAAGACCAGCATCGTGCGTGGCGGCGTCAACTACCACTTCTAGCTGCGGCGCGGCAGCAATACCTGCGCGGGGCCGGCCTTAAGCGCCGGCCCTTTGCTTTTGAGCGGATAGTTTTCAACCGCGGCCGGGGCGCACTGGCAAAACTGCCCCGTTCTTACTACGTTCCGCCGAGCATGTCCGAACGCCCCAGCCAGCCGGCCCGAGACGCCCGCGCGATCGCCATCCGTGGCGCGCGCGAGCACAACCTCAAGAACGTCGACGTCGCCATTCCGCGTGACCAATTGGTCGTGTTCACCGGCCTGTCCGGCTCGGGCAAATCGTCGCTGGCGTTCGACACCATCTATGCCGAGGGCCAGCGCCGTTACGTCGAGAGCCTGTCGGCTTACGCGCGGCAGTTCCTGGAGATGATGCAGAAGCCGGATGTCGACCAGATCGACGGTCTGTCGCCAGCCATTTCCATCGAGCAGAAGACCACTTCCAAGAATCCGCGCTCGACCGTCGGCACCGTCACCGAGATCTACGACTACATGCGACTGTTGTGGGCGCGCATCGGCGTGCCCTACTCGCCGGCGACCGGATTGCCGATCGAAAGCCAGACCGTGTCACAAATGGTTGATCGCGTGCTGGCGCTGCCGGAGGGCACGCGCATTTACGTGCTGGCGCCGGTGGTGCGCGGCCGCAAGGGCGAGTACCGCAAGGAGCTTGCCGAATTTCTGCGCAAGGGCTATCAGCGCGTCAAGATCGACGGCGCGTTCCACGAGATCGGCGAGGTCAAGCCGCTCGACAAGAAGTTCACCCACGACATCGACGTGGTGGTCGACCGCCTGGTGGTGAAAGGCGACATCGGCACACGGCTAGCGGATTCGCTGGAGCAATGCCTTAAGCTCGCAGACGGGCTGGCGGTCGTTGAACTGGCCGATACGAAAGGCAGCGGCGCTGTCGCCAATCGCGGCCGCAACGCCAATGCCGAGCGCATTATCTTCTCCGAGAAATTCGCCTGCCCGGTCTCCGGCTTTACCATTCCGGAGATCGAGCCGCGACTGTTCTCATTCAACAATCCGTTCGGCGCCTGCCCGGAATGCGGCGGGCTCGGGCTCGAGCAGCACATCGACGCCGATCTGGTCATCCCCGACCGCGACGCCGCGCTGAAGAAAGGCGCCATCGCGCCCTGGGCGAAATCGTCCTCGCCTTATTACATCCAGACGCTCGACGCGCTTGCGAAACACTTCCGCTTCACGCTCGACACCAAATGGAAGGACCTGCCGAAGAAAACGCAGGACGCCATCCTGTACGGTTCCGGCGAAGACGAGATCAAATTTGTCTATGACGACGGATTGCGCGGCTACACCACGAAGAAGCCGTTCGAAGGCGTCATCACCAATCTCGAGCGCCGCTTCAAGGAAACCGAGAGCGAATGGGCGCGCGAGGACCTGCTGAAATATTTCACCGACGTGCCCTGCCATGAATGCCGTGGCGCGCGGCTAAAGCCGGAAGCGCTCTGCGTCAAGATCGCCGGCAAGAACATCTCCGAAGTCGCTGAGTTGTCGGTGCGGCGCGCCGGCGAATGGTTCACCAAAATGCCAAAGGACCTGAGCGCCAAACAAAACGAAATCGGCACCCGCGTGCTCAAGGAAATCCGCGAGCGGCTGAAATTTCTGGTCGACGTCGGGCTCGATTATCTCACTCTCGCCCGCGCCTCCGGCACGCTATCCGGCGGCGAAAGCCAGCGCATTCGCCTCGCTTCGCAGATTGGCAGCGGCCTCACGGGCGTGCTTTATGTGCTGGATGAGCCCTCGATTGGCCTGCACCAGCGCGACAATGCGCGCCTGCTCGAAACATTGAAAAGGCTTCGCGACCTCGGCAACACCGTGATCGTGGTCGAGCACGACGAGGACGCCATCCGCTCGGCCGATTACGTGCTCGACATCGGCCCCGGCGCCGGCATCCACGGCGGCCACATCGTCGCCGAGGGCACGTTGGACGAGCTCATTGCCGCGCCGCGCTCATGGACGGGCAAATATCTCAGCGGCGAATTGAGCGTGCCCGTGCCCGAGCGGCAGCCGCGCAACCCGCGCCGCACACTGAAGATCGTCAACGCGCGCGGCAACAACCTCAAGAACATCGACGCCGAGATCCCGCTCGGCCTGTTCACCTGCGTCACCGGCGTCAGCGGCGGCGGCAAGTCGACGCTGCTGATCGACACGCTCTACAACGCGGTGGCGCGCAAGCTCAACGGCGCCTCGCTCGCCCCCGCCGCGCACGACCGCATCGAGGGCCTCGAGCACATCGACAAGATCATCGACATCGACCAGTCGCCGATCGGCCGCACGCCACGCTCCAATCCGGCGACCTACACCGGCGCCTTCACGCCGATCCGCGAATGGTTCGCCGCCCTGCCCGAGAGCAAGGCGCGCGGCTACGAGCCAGGCCGCTTCTCCTTCAACGTCAAAAGCGGCCGCTGCGAGGCCTGCCAGGGCGACGGCGTCATCAAGATCGAGATGCACTTTTTGCCCGACGTCTACGTCACCTGCGACGTCTGCAAGGGCAAGCGCTACAACCGCGAAACGCTGGAGGTGCTGTTCAAGGGCAAGTCGATCGCCGACGTGCTCGACATGACAGTGGAAGAGGCGCTCGAATTCTTTAAGGCGGTGCCGCGGGTGCGCGACGTGCTGGCGCTGCTGCACCGCGTCGGTCTCGACTACATCCATGTCGGCCAGCAGGCCACCACGCTGTCGGGCGGCGAGGCGCAGCGCGTAAAGCTCGCCAAGGAGCTGTCGAAACGCGCCACCGGCCGCACGCTCTATATCCTTGACGAGCCGACCACCGGCCTGCATTTCCACGACGTGGCCAAGCTCTTGGACGTGCTGCACGAGCTGGTGGAGACCGGCAATTCGGTGGTGGTGATCGAGCACAATCTGGAAGTGATCAAGACCGCCGACTGGATCATCGACCTCGGCCCCGAAGGCGGCGACGGCGGCGGCGAGATCGTCGCGCAAGGCACGCCGGAGGATATCGTGAAGGTGGCGCGCTCTTATACAGGGCAGTTTCTCAAGCCGGTGCTGGGAAGGCCGGAGAACAAGCGGAAGAAGGGCGGGCAGCAGGCGGCGGAGTGAATACGATCTCGCTTGTCCAAACCGGACTGGCCGACTATCTTTTCCTTATGTTGCTCATCGAAACCGAACGCGAGGATGGGGGCCGCTGGCTGGCGGAAGTGGCTGCGCCGCCGGGCGTGCTCAGTTATGGCGCGACCGACGTGGAAGCGCGCTCCAAGGCCACGGCGCTGTTGCTCCGCGTGATCGCCGAACGGGTCGAAAACGGCGAAGCCCTTCCGCGCGAGCTCGCCGGCATGTTCCAGGTCGCATGAGCGGCTGGTCGGCCGCGAAAGCACCGCGGGTGCTTGCGGCTTTCTTGCGGATCGGCTGGACCATCAAACGGCAAAGCGGTTCGCATCGCACGCTGCAGCGGCCGGGGTGGCCTGATTATGTTTTCGCGTTTCACGACGGCGACGAAACCGACCCGCGCATGCTGGCGCGCATCGCGAAACACACCGGCCTGACTGTGGACGACTTGTAGGTGTGAGACGTTAAGACGGCGAGAAAGCCTGCCCTCGGGCTTGTGGGAGAAGGGAAAAGAAGTGGCCGCCTATTTCACCTCCGGCACAAAGCCCACCACCGAGCAACCTTTCTGCCCGCCTTTGGTGGCGCAGATCTTGAAGATATACGCGTCCTTGCCCTTGAACCCTTTGTCGGGCGTGTAGACGAAGCGGTTGACGCCGGTCTTGACCAGTTTGCCGCGCTCCGGCTCGTGCTCGAAGCTAATGCCGGTGAATTTGTAGCCCGGCCCCTCGGCGAAATTATGCGTGCAGGACGAGTCGGCATCGACGACCGCGTCCACCACCACGCCGTCGTTCTTCTCGGGGTGGAAGACGAAATTATCGTAGACGCAAGCCGCCTGCGCCGAGACCGGCAATAGCAGCAGCGCGGCGGCCGGCAGCCAGCGGAGCATGGCCTAGCTTCTCCTCCCCAGCCACGACCCCGTTATCATGAACACCACGCCCAGAGCTCCCGCCACGATACCGTGCTTGACGTGCACTCGCATCGCGCCGGCGGCGTGGCCGGGAAAGAAGCTCGGCAGCGTGTCGGCCGGCGTCACGAAGTACATCCCGGCAATAATGAGCAAAATAATGCCGAGGCCAAAGCAGATAAGTTTCATCGACTGGTTCCTTCCCGTATGAAGCGCCGAGCCATACAAGGCGCTTTCGCAAACAGAAATAGACAGCACCGGCAAAAATGGTGATCATAGCCGTCAGCTGTGATCGCGGGGCCGCCATGCGCCGTCTTTGTCTGCTGATTGCTTTGATCGGCGCGGTCGCCGCTCTGCCCGCCCCGGCCAAGGAACTTCGCTTCCCGCCGGCCGGCAAATACGCCTTCCTGGTCGATCTGCCGAAAGGCTGGCGCACCAAGGCGGACGCGGCCGGCGGGCTGCTGCTGATCCCGCCGACGCCGAGCCAGCACGCCATGATCTATCTCGGCATCATCGCCGACGAAAAATTGCGCAGCGAGCCGCTCAAGTCTATTGCCGCGCAAGCCGCCAAGGCCGCCGGCATCGAAGCCTTCGACAAGCAGGAGCCGGCGCGCATGACGGTTCCAAGCGGTGGGGTGATCCGGGGCACCGCGTTCTATGGCAAGATTCCGGAAAAGCGCGGGTTGTCGCGCCGCGCGCGCATCGTGATCTTCCCGCTCGCGCCCGGCACCTGGGCGCAGGCCTGGTCGGTGACGCAGCCGGGCATGAATTACGTCGAGTACGAGGCGATCGACAAGGTGCTCAACAGCATCACCCTTACGAGCGAATGACGAACGGCGTGCGGCTCACGCTACGCGCGGGGTCGTGCTCGTCCGCGGCAAATGAATTGCGAGCGGCAGAACTTCGATTGCGAAAACGAACGCCCAAACCGGCTATAACCGACTTGGGCGCTATGCGTTTTGCGGCAAATGCTGGCGATCAAGTCCTCAGATAGGGCACGCCAAAATATTCCAGAACCAATCGCCGTCCACATTGATCCAGCACGGGCCAATGCCGTAGTCATACCACTGGCCATGCCAGAAGTGACGGCTGTGACCGTACCATATGTGCCCGTTATAGGCTCTCCCGACAACGAAATGCCGGCCATGCACGGTTCGGTTGACGCCCACGTTCCGGTGTACGTTGACGGTCCTGTTTACGTGCACGGTCCGATTTACGTGCACGGTCTTGCCTCCTTGCGGCTTCGCATCCACCGGATGCGAGATCGTGAGGGCAAAACCGAGCGCAGCCAAGACCGAAAGAACAAGTGAAAACTTCTTCACCATTTTGTCGTCTCCTCCATTGTGTGGAGCCCTAATTCATTTCCACACTCTGCCGCCACTATCGGCCAGGTCTAGAAACAAGCCCAATACGTCGGATTATTGGATAGATTACGTGAACGCACCCTGAAAGAAAAAGTGTAGCAGTTGGTCTGCCATGGGCAATTCAATCCGGATTCTCGATAATTTGCTGTGCCGTCAGGTTAAGTCTGCGCGGCGCGATACGTAAGAGAACTCCAACTCGTCGCTTATGTAGTCTCGATTTGCTCCGTGTGCGCTGCAATAAGATTACACGCAGGCGTCTTGCCGCCGCGCAACGCGCGTATTAAATGCCACTCATGCCCGCCGCCGTCCGCGACAACCCCGAACGCCACCGTTTCGAACTTGGTGCCGACGGCCATGTGGCATTTTCGAACTACAAGCGTGATGGCTCAACCATCACGATCATGCATACCGAGGTGCCGGCTGCGCTCAACGGCCGCGGCATCGGCTCGGCGCTGGTGCGCGGTATGCTCGACATCGTGCGCAAACAAGGGCTGAAGGTCGTGCCGCTGTGTCCTTTCGTGAAGGCCTATATCGGCAGGCATCCGGAATGCGCGGATTTGCTGTGATAGTCGCGCTTTCGCGCTTCACCTAACGCAATATTTACCCTTCGGTAAGACATTGGGCCGACCGCCCGCCGTTAGGAGCATCCGTTGGATTTTTCGTCCGGCATTGCGTTTTTCTTTGGCCAGCTCGGCAAGTTACTGTTCTCGCTCGGCTCGCATTTCTCGCTTACCTCGCTGATCGCCGCGCTGGTCATCTCCGCGTTGTTCTTCGCCTGGCAGCGCCACAAGCGCGGCCGCCGCATCCGCTGGCGGACGATTGCGCGCGCGCTGTTCCCGCGCCGCATCTTGGCGCATCGCTCGAACCAGGCCGACATCTTCTATCTGTTCTTCAACGTGTTCATGTTCAGCGTGGTGTTTGGCTGGGCGATCCTGTCCTATCAATTCGTCTCGAACGGCATCATCGCCGGCTTGTTTGCCCTGTTCGGCCCGGTGACGCCGTCAACGCTGCCGGCCTACGTCACGCGCGCGGCGATCACCGTGATGCTGTTTCTCACCTACGAGCTCGGGTACTGGTTCAACCATTGGCCCATCCACAAGGTGCCGTTCTTGTGGGAATTCCACAAAGTGCATCACACCGCCGAAGTGCTAACCCCGCTCACCAATTTCCGCGTCCATCCGGTCTACACCTGGATCTTCGCCAACATCCTCGCCTTCTCGGCGGCGGTGGCCAACGGGCTCGGCCATTACATGTTCGGCGAGACCGCCTATCAATACGGGCTCAGCGACACCAACATCATCCTGGTGCTGTTCATTCACGCCTACGTCCACTTGCAGCATTCGCACATGTGGATTTCGTTCCAAGGCGTGCTCGGCCGCATAATTCGTGTCACCGGCGCATCATCAGGTGCATCACTCGGCCGACCCGAAATACTTCAAGAAGAATTTCGGCTCATGCCTCGCGCTGTGGGACTGGATGTTCGGCACGCTCTACATCCCGGCGAAGGAGCGCGAGCCGCTCAAGTTCGGCTTCCCAAATCACGCGAACGCACACACCGTCAAGGGCGGACTGGTCGAGCCCGTGCTCAATGCCGCCGGCCATCTCAAAACGCTGTTGCCGGGCCGGCGTGGCGAGCTTGCGCCCATGCCAACCGCCGAGCGCAAGCGGGTCTGATTTTACGCTGCCTGGTGCCCGAGCGCTTCGACCTCGCGCAGCCATTGCTTGCGCGTTTCGTCGCCGACCCCCACGACCATGCCGTAAACGGTCGAGCGCACCGGCGAAACGCCGGTGAAATGCAGGATGTTGCGCTTGAGCAATTTGAGCGCGTGCGCGCCGAAGTACCAGCGGTAGAACCAGCCGGGCATGCCCATGGTCATGATGATGCGCGCCGATTTTCCTTTCAGGATGCTCCAGCTCGCCCGGTCGTGGCTGCCCTGGATCGCCAGCAAATCGGGTTGCAGCACGCGCTCGATGAAGCCTTTCAGGATCGCCGGCATGTCGCCGCACCAAAGCGGAAACACAAATACTAGGTGATCGCTGGCAAGCAGCGCCTTACGCGCGACAACGAGGTCGGGCTCGAGCGCCTGCGCGCGCCGGTAGCCTTCGCGCAAGATGGCGTCGAAATTCATGCGCGCGAGCATAAACAGCTTAGCCTCGTGTCCGCCGCTTTCGGCGCCGCGCAGATAAGCCTGACCAAGCGCCTCGCTGTAGCTGTCGGGCATCGGATTGCCGATCACGATGGCGATTTTCGACATGAAACACCCCCTATCGGTTTTTAAAACGAAAGCCGCAATTGCCTTGTTTCGCTTTGACATGGCGCAAGTAGAAGATCGCTCCGCATTCTGATAGCGATTTACATGTGCAGGCGCCGGGTCTACGATTCCTTCCAAACCACGCAGAAAAGCGTGATAGGGAGGCGACATGAACCGGCATCTTCGCAGCCTTGCGGGCCTGACAGTCGGCGCCGCCGTCTTCGCCGGCGCGAGCTTCGCGCAAGCGCAAAGCATGGACAAGCTTTACGAGAAGGCGAAGCTCGAGAAGGACCTCGTCATCTACGGCGGCGGCCCGACTTCGCTCTATGAAGTGCCGGCGAAAGCCTTCGAGCAGAAATATCCCGGCATCAAGGTCACCATCCACGCAGGTTTCAGCAACCAGCTCGACGCGCAGATCGACCGGCAGATCAAGGACAAGAAGCTCACCGCCGATCTCGCCATCCTGCAAACGGTGCAAGATTTCATCCGCTGGAAAAAAGACGTGGTGCTTGCCCGCTTTAAGCCGGAAGGCTGGCGCGAGATCGACAAGTCTTTCAGGGACTCCGACGGCTATTACGTCGGCGTGTTCGTCACTTCGGTGTCCTACGCCTACAACAAGGATCTGGTGAAGCCGTCCGAGGTGCCGCAGTCCGCCCAGGATTTTCTCCGGCCCCAATTCAAGGGCAAGATGATCACCTGCTATCCGCACGATGACGACATCACGCTTTATTTGTTCTACACGCTGGTCGAGCGCTATGGCTGGGACTTCATGACCAAGTACATGGCGAACGGCGCGCAATTCATCCAAGGCCATCTCGGCGTGTCGCGCAGCCTCGCGTCCGGCGAGAGCATGGTGTCGATCGATTCCAATCCGAACTTCTCGCTGCGCGAGCAGCGCGCCGGCAAACCGGTTGAGATCACGTTCTCCAAGACAGATGCGACGCCAGTCTGGGCGCAGACCGCCGCCATCTTCAGGGACGCGCCGCATCCGAACGCAGCGCGGCTATTCCTGAACTGGTTCCTAGAGAAGGAGCAGCAAAGCAAGCTCGACACTTGGTCGCCACGCCGCGATGTGCCACCGCCGGACGGACTGCCGCCGCTGTTCTCGCTCAAACTTGCCAACAAATATCCGGCCTTCATCAGCAATACCGACCTCGTCGTCTATCTGCGCAAGCGCTTCGAAGGCTTCACCGGGCCGGTACAAAAACAGGGCGGCGTGAAATAGCCGGCCCGGTTATTCGGCGGCAATTGCGCGCGCCTGCGCGCCGGACCGGCGTGCGCGCACAAAATCGACCGCGACCACGACAAGTCCCGCCGCCAGCACTTGCCAGCCCGGTCTGATGCCGGCGGAAAAATCGAACGCGACGTCGAGCACGCGCATAGGCGAGACGTGGTAGGCGATGCCGATGCCGGCCGCCTCGCCGACGAACGTAAACGCCGACACCGCGACGCTCATTCCCAGAAGCGTCAGCGTCGACAATTCGCCGGCGTCTTGCCACCAGGCGACGACGCGGTAGGCGAACAGCCACAGGAACAGGCTGGCGGCGAAGACCGGCACGGTGACGTCGGCCTTGGTCTGCTGAAAGTAATGAACCAGCGCCAGCAGCGCGATGCCGTAGACGATCTTGTGCAACCTCCGCCAACGCAGCGCCCCGAGCCGGCGCACCATGCCGTCGGTCGACGTCCCGGCGAGTGTTGCGAGGCCGAGCCAAGCGGTGCCGCCGACGATGAGATACCAGCGATGGCTGATCTCGTGCGCGACCTTGCCCAAGTCGAACATCTGGTCGGCGGTGAACAGCGTGAGATGGGTCGCGATATAGCAGAAGGCGCCGACGCCGAGCATGCGCCGCACGTCGATCAGATTGCCGTAGCGCAAGACGCGGCGGAACGGCGTCACCGACAGCGTCACGCCCAGGAACACCAGCGCCCAGAAGCCGGCGCGGTGGATCATGTCGTTGAGCGGGCGGGCGCCGTGCAGGATCGCGGGCGCGTCGAAAAGTGCCTTGGCGAGCGGGAAAAGCAGCAAGGCCAGCGCACCGATGCGCAACGGCGACAGGCGCCCGCGCCGGTCGCGCCAAAGCTGCCAATGAACCGCCGTCGCCGATTTCATCGCTCGCGCCTAGCGCGGTGCCGGCGACCGTATAAGAGCCGGCGTAGCGCTGACAACAATCGGGCTTGCTGCCTAAAAATCATTCTATCGCGCTGAAAAACCGTACAATTTCTCGTCTGCCCATGCTGCATAACAGTCATACCGCACCGCACAATTTTACCTATAGGTTATGCGGGGTTGTGGTACCATTTTTTGGTTCATTCGATTCGTCACAACCGATAACAAAGTTGGGCGCAATGAGATCGCCGTCGCCGGAAAACGGCGGCAGTCGGCCACGGGAGAAGGAGGAGCAGAGAAGAAACTTTAGTGACGCCACGCCGGGCCACTCCGAGGAGGCCACCGATGTTGCGAAACTTGGTACGCTCACTGCTCGTGCTCGTTCTGTCCCTGTTTAGTTTTGTCGCGCTTGCTCACGACGTCTGGATCAACCGCGGCGCTTACAAGAATCCCGCCGGCGAATGGTGCTGCGGCGCAGAAGACTGCGGCGTGGTATCGCCCGGCGCCGTCAAAGCCGGCATCGGCGGCTATTCGCTGCGCGGCCCGGTCACCTACGGCGAGGCCGTCACCGGCAACGCGGCGGACGGGCCGACGCGCACGGAAAACGTAAACGAAGCGATTCCGTACAGCCAGTCGCTTCCCTCGCCCGATGGCGCCTATTGGCGCTGCAAGCGGCCGGACGGCACGCCGCGCTGCTTCTTCGCGCCGCCGCCGGGAAGCTGACAGTCTGGCCGGCCTGCGGTTCACACCCGCGGCAGTGGGCGTCCACCGGCTGCGCGCGAGGGCACCTTGACCCAGGCTTCGCCGTCGAGCACGGGCTCGCCATCGACCATGCAGGCGCAGGCGAGCCGCGCGCGGATTTTTTTCGGCAGCAGTTCCACCACGGCGACGCTCACCTCGACGGTATCGCCGATTTTCACCGGTGCGCGAAAATTCAACGTCTGCGAGATATAGACTGCGCCCGGCCCCGGCAGGCGCGTGCCGAGCACCGCCGAGATCAGGCTCGCCGTGTAAAGTCCGTGCGCAATGCGGGTGCCGAACGGCGTCTTGGCGGCGAAATGTTCCGACAGATGAATTGGGTTGCGGTCGCCGGTCACCTCGGCGAAGCCGACCACGTCGGATGACGCCACGGTTTTGCTCAAGCGCTCGGTCATGCCGACCGAGAGATCCTCGAAGTACAGCGTGCGCAAAGTCAGCATGGTCACGCGCCTGTGGAAAGCCGCGGCCGGCACACCGCCCATAACATGCCGATCAGCAGCACATTGATCAGCGCCAACCCCGTCAATACACCGATGGTCGCGTCCGCTCCACTCGCCTCGATCGAGAGCGCGCCGGCCGACGGCGCCAGCGCCTGCACGATCAGGCTCGGGAAAGCCAGTTTGCCCATCAGGCGCGGAAAACGGATCGGCCCGAACAGCGCCAGCGGCAGCGTGCCGCGGCCGATCCAGGAAATGCCGTAGCCGGCGCCGTAGAGCAGGATCACCAGAATAAGAATTGGAAAGCGGCCGAGCAGCAACAGAAGACCGACCGCCATCAGCGTGCAGGAGCCGACCATAGTCCAGATCGGGTGGTAGCGGGCCCCGAACAGCCGCTCGACCACGCGGGCGCCGACCTGCGCCGGACCGAACAGCGTGCCGAGGCTCACCGCCACCGCGAAGTCGACGCCCCTCGCCTGCAGGAAAATCAAGAGATGCACGACCACGATCGAGCCGATGCCGGCGGCGATCGAGAGCACCAGCGCCAGCAACGCGAAGATCAGAGTTTCGTTGGCAAGGCGCGCCGGCGGCATGGGCGGCGCGTCTGCGAGCGCAGCCGTGGCCGCGGCTGGTTTTGACGCGCGGTGGATCACCGCCATTTGCAGCGGCAGCGCGACGACGAGATGCAGCGCGGCATAGACGAAACACGCCTGCCGCCAGCCGATATGCTCGATCATGAAGGCGCTGAGCGGCCAGCACACCGTGCTGGCAAAGCCGCCGAACAGCGTGAGGTTGGTGATCGGCCCGCGCGCTTCATGGCCGTAGAGCCGTCCGAGTGCGGAAAATACCGCATCGTACAGGCCCGTTCCCATGCCGATACCGAGCAGCACCCAGGCAACCAGATAAACCGGCAGCACAGGCGCAAGGCCGATGCCGGCGAGGCCCACGGCATAGAAAAATGAGCTGGCGAACAGCACCGGCCGCCCGCCATGCACGTCGATGATCTTGCCGACCTGCGGCGAGATCAGCCCGGCCACCAGCAGGCCGATCGAGGTGCCGCCGACCACCCAGCCGAGCGACCAGCCGGTATCGGCGACGATCGGTCCTGCGAACACCGCCGGAAAATAAAACGAGGTGCCCCAGGCCAAAATTTGCGCGATGCCCAGCGCGGTGATGACGACGCGGCGGTCGAGCGGGCGCGTCTCTGCTGCCAACGACAAAAGGCTGGTCCCTACTTCACCGGGTCCATGCCCTTGGATTTGAGCACGGCGGCGGCGTCCGGGCCCGACAGGTATTCGATCAGCTCCTTGGCCGCGTCCTTGTCCTTCGCCGACGCGCTCACGCCCGCCGCATAAATCGTGGTGTTCTGGATTTCCGGCGGCAGCGGGCCGACCAGCGCCGCGCCCTTGACCGGCACGATCTCGCTGATCTGGTGGATGCCGAGTTCGGCCTCGCCGCTGACGATCAGGTCGGCCACATGGCCGCCCTCCTTCAATCTGGCCTTCGGCCGGATCTGATCGGCGATGCCGAGCTTCTCGAGCAACTTGTCGATGTAGATACCGCTCGAGCCGCCGCTCGCCGGATCGATATAGGCGACCGTCTTGGCCTTAAGCAGCGCCTGCTTGAACGCCTCGACCGTGCTTATGTCCGGCTTGGGCGCGCCCTCTTTCACCACCACGCCGATGCCGACGCTAGCGAGTTTCACCGCGCTGCCGGCGGCGGCCTTGCCGCTCTTGATCATCTCATCGACCACGGTAGGCGTGATCACAACGACGTCGAAAGCCTCACCGCCATTGATGCGCGCTTTTAATTGGCCGGTGGTGCCATTGTCGATGACGACCTTGTTTCCGGCCTGCCGCTCGTAACTGGGCGCCAGCGCCAGCACCACCTGCTTGAAGGCTCCGGCGGTCAGCACCTTGACCTCGGCGGCGCCGGCGGGCGGGCCAGCGAGGCCGAGCGCCCCGGCAATGAGGGCCGCGTAGCGCAGAGCCGTATGCATGATTGTCCTCCCGTACAACCGGGCAATCTACACGATGCGGCCCTGATGTGCCGTCTGGGTCGCCGGCGGCGCCCAGTGGTGCCGGGCGGACCGGCGGCACACCGGCAAATAATGGACTGAAATGGACGTTCCCATTAATAATCAGTTGTTTAAGCCATGCGCTTTCGGCATTGCTGCAGCGCAACATTGATGCTTTTCAACCCGGCGAACATCCCTATTTTGCCTGCAGTTCAATTCGCCGGTCAGGGGCCGGATATTCGAGAAAGAGGCCGACTATGCTTGCTAATCTTGTCCGCTTTATCCGCGAGTGGCGGCGCTACAATCGCAGCCTGGCCGAACTGTCGCACCTGGGCGACCGCGAACTCGCCGACATCGGCATCAGCCGCTCCGATATCCAACGGGTGGCGTGGAGTTCCGCGCATCACCGCTAAGCTTGCACATTATTCGTTCGAAAACGCCCGCGCCCACCGCGGGCGTTTTCGTTTGCGCGCGCGGTTGCCGCCTCCGGAGCGGACGCCTAGTTTGTCCGGATGACCCTGAAACCCGTCCACGTCATCGGCGGCGGCCTCGCCGGCTCGGAGGCCGCCTGGCAACTGGCGCAAGCCGGCGTGCCGGTGGTGCTGCACGAGATGCGGCCGCAGCGCGCCACGCCAGTGCACAAGACAGACGGCTATGCCGAGCTGGTGTGCTCAAACTCGTTCCGCTCCGACGACAAGGATCACAACGCGGTCGGCCTGCTGCACGCCGAGATGCGCCGGCTCGGCTCGCTGGTGATGCACGCGGCCGACGGCCACCAAGTGCCGGCCGGCGGCGCGCTTGCCGTGGACCGCGACGGATTTTCCAACGCCGTATCGGCGGCGCTCGCCGCGCAACCGCTCATCACGCTCGTACGCGGCGAAGTCGCACTACCACCCGCCGGCTGGGACAGCATCATCATCGCCACCGGTCCGCTCACCTCGCCTGATCTAGCGGCGACGATCCGCGCGCTCACCGGCGAGGATGCGCTTGCGTTTTTCGACGCTATCGCGCCGATCGTGTATCGCGACTCGATCGAACTCGATCAGGCTTGGTTCCAATCGCGTTACGACAAGACCGGACCCGGCGGCTCCGGAGCCGATTACATCAATTGTCCGCTAAGCGCCACGCAATACAACGCCTTCATCGACGCGCTCATCGCCGGCGACAAGACTGTGTTCCACGATTGGGAAGCCTCGACGCCCTATTTCGACGGCTGCCTGCCGATCGAGGTGATGGCCGAGCGCGGGCGCGAAACGTTGCGCCACGGCCCGATGAAGCCGTTCGGCCTGACCAACCCGCGCGCGCCCGACGTCAAGCCCTACGCGATCGTGCAACTGCGCCAGGACAACAAATTGGGCACGCTGTTCAACATGGTCGGCTTCCAGACCAAGCTGAAGCACGCCGAGCAGGTGCGCGTCTTCCGCGGCATTCCCGGTCTGCAAAACGCTGAATTCGCTCGCCTCGGCGGCCTGCACCGCAATACCTTCCTCAACTCGCCCAAACTGCTCGATGAAACGCTACGGCTTAAAGCCAATCCGGCCTGGCGCTTCGCCGGCCAGATCACCGGCTGCGAGGGCTACGTCGAATCCGCCGCCATCGGCCTCATCGCCGCGCGCTTTGCCGCCGCCGAGCGCCGCGGCGAAGCGCTCAGCGCCCCGCCGCCGACCACGGCGCACGGCGCGCTGCTCGCGCACATTACCGGCGGCCATATCGAGACCATCGACGCGGGCCCCACTTCGTTCCAGCCGATGAACATGAATTTCGGCCTGTTCCCGCCGATCGCCGCGCCAGTCGCGCCGCAAGGCCGCAAATTCGGGCGCGGCTCGGCCAAGAACCTCGCGCGCAAGGGCGCGCTCAGTGAACGCGCGCTCGCCGATCTCGAGCGCTGGCTTGCCGGCGAACTGTCGGCAGCGGCGGAATAGTATTAGGCCTGAAAAATTTGGCCCGGGTCGCGCGCCGCGCGCCATAACAGCCATTGCCGGCGCCAAGGAGAAACCTGATCGAGCGCGAACGGCCGATAGCCGGCGCGTTCCATGCGCCGGAGCTGCGGGCCGACGAGCGCAATGGGCAAAAATGCCGGCAGGATTTCCGGCGCCGCCACCGCCAGCTTCACTTGAGCGGCCGCAAGATGTCGTCGGGCGATCTCGCGCATTTCGGCCAGCGCCGCCAGCAAAGGCGTGCTCGTACGCTCGGCGAAAATATCGGCTGACCTGACCTGATGCCGGTCAAGGATATCTGCTGGCACGTAAAGTTGCCGGCGCGCCGTATGCCGTCCGAAGCTGCGCAAGATGCCGACAATGGTGGAGGCGACGCTGGCATCCAGCGTGAACAGGTCGGGCGGCAGCGCGCCCGCTTTCAGAATTCCGGCCGCCATCGCGAATAGCGGCGATTGCGTGCGGATAGCGTAGAGCTCCAAGTCGGCCACGGTCGCCATCGGCTCGTCGTAAAGATCGAAGCCGCGCGCATCGATCAGTTCGAGCAATGGCGCGGCTACAAACCCGTGACGCTCAAGCGTTTCGCGCAAGGCCGCCGCCACCGGATGCGCCGCCGCCTCGCCTTCCCGTTCGCCGGAAAGCGCCTCGCGCCACCATTGCAGACGGATTTCGCCGGGCATCGGCTCGCGCGCGAGATCGCGCACGCGGGAAATCTCCACGTTGAAGGCATAGAGCGCGAACAGGGCGTCACGCTGCGCTGCTGGTGCAAACAACGTGGCGAGATAGCGGTCCCAGTCGGCCTCGCGCACCAGCGCGGCGCAATACTCGAAATTATTCATCGGCGCAGTTTAGCAGCTTATTTTGCGCATGATCTCGTCCGAAAACCGGTTCCCACTTTTCGGGATCATGCGCGGTCATTCGACCGCGATCAGTCCCGCCGCCACGCGGCGTTTTTCGCCCAGCAGGATATTGTAGGTCTGCGCCGCCGACCCGGTGGCCAGGCAATCGACCGCAATCGACAAAGCGCGAAAGCGCGCCCGCAGCCGCTCGGGCAGCGCAAAAGGATCGCGTCCGGCCCCGATCAGAAACAGATCGAGCGCGTCCGCGCGCGCAAACACCGGCGCCAGTGCTCCCTCGGTGATTTCTCCGGCAGTTTTGACCGGCCAGGCCCATATGCCGTCCGGCAGGCAGAGCAGCGATCCGCGGTGCGACATGGTGCCGAAGCGGAAGCCGCCATTGCCATAGGAATCGATCGCCACCGGGTAAGGCAGATGCGGGGCGTCGACGCCGGCCGCCATCGTCAGGGTTTTTCTTTCGTCGTGTCAGCGGCGCGGGTGAGCGCATCGCCGCCGCGCCCGACGCCGAGATAGATCAAAATCGGCGAGGCAATGAACACCGAGGTATAGGTACCGACCAGCACCACGCCGAACATCATGGTGGCAGTGAACGAATGGATCGCCTCACCGCCGAACAACAGCAGCGCCAGCAAGGCGAGCGACACGGTCACGTGGGTGATAACCGAGCGCGACAGCGTCTGATTGACCGAGGCGTTGAGCAATTCCGGCATGGGCAGTTTCTTGTAGCGCCGCAGCATCTCGCGAATTCGGTCGTAGATAACCACCGTGTCATTGAGCGAATAGCCGAGGATGGTCAGCAGCGCCGCGATGCTGGTGAGGTCGAAGTCGATCTGCGTGATCGACATGAAGCCGATGGTGAGCACGATGTCGTGCACGTTGGCGATCATGGCGCCGAGCGCGAACTGCCATTCGAAGCGGAACCAGAGGTAAACGAGAATGCAGAAGATCGCCAAGCCCAGACCGATCACGCCGTAGGAGAGCAATTCGCCCGACACGCGCGGACCCACCACCTCGACCCGGCGGTAATCGACCGCGCTGCCGAGCGCGCCGCGCACTTTGGTCACCGCCTCCTGCTGCGCTGCGTCGCCGCCCGGCTGTTCGGCGATGCGGATGAGCACGTCGTCGGGCGCGCCAAATTGCTGCAACTGCACTTCGCCGAGTCCAAGCGCGCCGAGCGTGGCACGCATTGTCGCGAGATCGGCCGGGCCTGCCTTGTTTTGCACTTCGATCAGCGTGCCGCCCTTGAAGTCGATGCCGAAATTAAGCCCGTGGAAGAAGTAGAGCGAGATCGCCAGAATCGACATCAGCGCGGAAATAGGAAAGCTGATGCGCCGGAAGCGCATGAAATCAAATTTGGTGTCGTCGGGTACGATGCGAAGCAGGCGCAATGAAAGTCCCCCTTAAATCGGTACGCGTTGGGGGCGCCGCCAGCGCACCCAGGTGGCGACAATCAGCCGCGTCAGGGTGAAAGCGGTGAACACCGTGGTGATGATGCCAATGCCGAGCGTGACCGCAAAACCTCGCACCGGACCGGTGCCAATGTAGAACAGCACCGCGGCGGCAATGAAGGTAGTGATATTGGAATCGAGGATGGTCGCGAGCGCGCGCGAGAAGCCGGCGTCGATGGCGTTGATCGGCGTGCGCCCGTGCCGCACCTCCTCGCGGATACGCTCGTAGATCAGCACGTTCGAATCGACCGCGATGCCGACCGTGAGCACAATGCCGGCGATGCCGGGCAGCGTGAGCGTCGCGTCGAGCATCGACAGCACGCCGAAGATCATGGCAACGTTGATCGCCACCGCGATATTGGCGAACAGTCCGAACAGCCCGTAGGTTGCCAGCATAAAGATGACGACCATCGCCGCGCCGACGTAAGACGAGATCTTGCCCTTGGCGATCGAGTCGGCGCCGAGGCCGGGGCCGACCGTGCGCTCCTCGATGATGGTGAGCGGGGCCGGCAGTGCGCCGGCGCGCAACAGGATGGCGAGATCGTTCGCGCTTTGCACGGTGAAGCTGCCGGAAATCTGCCCAGAGCCGCCCAAGATCGGCTCGCGGATCACCGGCGCCGAGATCACCTCATTGTCGAGCACGATGGCGAAAGGCTTGCCGACGTTTTGCTGCGTCACTTCCGCGAATTTGCGCGCGCCCGATGTGTTGAACCGGAACGAAACGATCGGCTCGCTGGTGCGCTGGTCGAAGCCCGGCTGCGCGTCGGTCAGATCGCCGCCCGACACCAGCACGCGTTTCTCTACCAAATACGGCGTCTTGGGCTGGCTCGCGCCATAGAGCAGATCGTCGTCTGGTGGAATTGAATGGCTCTGCACCGCCTGCTCCACCGACGCCCCGACATCGACCATGCGGAAATCGAGCTTGGCGGTCTTGCCGAGCAATTGCTTGAGCCGGGTCGGATCCTGCAGACCGGGCACCTGCACCAGAATACGGTCGGTGCCTTCGCGCTGGATCAGCGGTTCCACGGTGCCGAGTTCATTAATGCGCCGCCCGATGATTTCAATCGACTGCGCAACCGCCTGCCGCACGCGCTCGACGATCGCCGGATCGCTCAGCGTGAGCCGGAACAGCCCGCCAGCCTCGGTTGTAATATCGAGGCTGCGCTGCCCGGTGGTACCGAGCAGGCCGCCGAGCGGCTGCGAGAGCGTGGCGAGCTTGCTCTGCGCCTGATCGGCATTGACGCCCTCGCGGATGCGAACCTCGACGCTGTTGCCGCGCACGACCAGCCCAGTGTAGCCGATGCGGGCCTCGCGCAGCACGCGGCGCACGTCGTCGCGCAGCGTCTCCAGCATCTCCTTACGCACCGCCTTGGTGTCGACCTCGAGCAGGATATGCGAGCCACCCTGCAGGTCGAGGCCGAGCACGACATGACGCTGCGCCCATTTCGGCCAGCTGTCGACCATCTTTGTGGGCAGGAAATTGGGAACGGCGAACAGGCAAATGAACAATGCCGTCAGAACGATCGCCGCCGCCTTCCAGCGCGTGAAATAAAGCATGACGTCCCGACTTAATCCCGAAACCGTGAATTGAAAGACGCGTCAGCCGGCCGCGGCCTCGTCCTTCACCGGTTCACCCTTGGCGCGCACGTCGGTGATCATCTGCCGCATCTGGCGGATGCGCACATCGTCCGCGATCTCGATTTCGATTTGATCGTCGTCGATCACCTTGGTGACCTTGCCGACCAGCCCGCCATTGGTGATGACAGTGTCGCCCCGCCGTACGTTCTTGACCAGTTCTGCGTGCTCCTTCACCCGCTTCTGCTGCGGGCGTAGGATGAGGAAGTACATGATGACGAAAATCAGCGCGAACGGCAGCAGCGTCATCACCATATTGCCGCCGTCGCCGCCACCCCCACCGAACAGCGACCCTTGCGCAAACGCGGTCGAAATAAACATCGAAACTTTCCTTAACTGGTTTTCAAGGGCACGCCAGGCGTCCCCGTCCCGGCATTACTGGCGTAATTTCGCGCGGACTATAGCGGCCATGGCCCCAATTGCAACGCCGCAAGACCCCTCAAAACAGGCCATTTTTGGCCTATTTCCCGCGGGCCCGCTTGCAGGGGCAGGACAGGACCGCTAAGAGCAGCGCACTTTTGAAAAGCAGCGCCAATGGCCAAATCGAAGCCCAAAGCGACGTCCAAATCGCAGCCGAAATCCAAGGCCGCGGGTGGCGCCGACGTGCTCGAACGCATCGCCAACGCGCTCGAGCGGCTGGCGCCGCAACGCGCCGCCCTGCCCGATTTTTCCAGCGCCGACGCCTTCGTCTGGCATCCCGAGGGACGCCGGCTTGCGCCGGTCAAACGCGTCAACCGCGTCGAGATGTCGCTGCTCAAGGGCATCGACCGCGTGCGCGACGTGCTGGTGGAGAACACCGAGCGCTTCGCCAAGGGTCTGCCGGCCAACAATGCGCTGCTGTGGGGCGCGCGCGGCATGGGCAAATCCTCGCTGGTGAAGGCGGCGCATGCCGGCGTCAATGCGACGCTCGCGCGTCAGGCCAAAAGCGCCCCGCTCAAGCTGATCGAAATCCACCGCGAGGACATTGAAAGCCTGCCGGACTTGATGGGCCTAATTCGCGGCACGGCCTTTCGCTTCATCGTGTTCTGCGACGATCTGTCGTTCGACGCCGAGGACACCACCTACAAGTCGCTCAAGGCACTGTTGGAAGGCGGCATCGAAGGCCGGCCCGACAACGTGATCTTCTACGCCACCTCCAACCGCCGCCATCTGATGTCCCGCGACATGATGGAAAACGAGCGCTCGACCGCGATCAATCCGGGCGAAGCGGTCGAGGAGAAAGTGTCGCTGTCCGACCGCTTCGGGCTCTGGCTCGGTTTCCACCGCTGCAGCCAGGACGAATACCTTGCGATGGTCGAGAGCTATGTCGCACATTACAAGATTCCAGCGCGCGGCGAGACGCTGCAACACGACGCGCTGGAATGGTCGACCACGCGCGGCTCGCGCTCCGGCCGCGTCGCCTGGCAATTCGTGCAGGATCTGGCGGGCCGCCTGGGCGTGGCGTTGAAGGAATAGCCCAAAACGAAAATGCCCGGCACGAGGCCGGGCATCACGCAGAAATTCGGTTCGGATATTAAGCCCCACCGAGATACTTGATCGGATCGACCGGCGTCGAGCCCTTGCGGATCTCGAAATGCAATTGCGGCGAGGTCACGTTGCCGGTCTGTCCGGCGTGCGCGATCACCTGCCCGCGCTTGATGGTGTCGCCGCGCTTGACCAGGAGTTCGCTGGCGTTGGCATAGGCCGACACGAAGCCGTTGGCATGGCGGATCAGCACCAGGTTGCCGTAGCCCTTCAACTCGTTGCCCGAATAGGCGACCACGCCGTCATCGGCCGCCTTGATCGGCGTGCCTTCCGGCACCGCCAGATTGATGCCGTCGTTCTGGCCGCCGTTCGACTTGGCGCCGAAGGCAGAGATGATGCGGCCCTTCACCGGCCAGCGGAACGACGGGATGCCGCCGGCCGCTTCCGCGGTCCGTGTCACGCTTTCGGTGGTTTGATGCTCGGGCGTGGCGACGCGCGCGCTTTCCGTCGGCCCGCCGGCGAACTTTTCGGCCGGAACCGTGCGCGGTTGCGCCAGCTGCGGCGCCGCGCTCGGGCGCTCGGCAACGTGACGGCCGCCCGGGATGGTGAGACGGTCGCCGATGTTTATCTTGGTGTAAGGCTGGATGTTGTTGGCGTGCGCCAAGGCCGTGACCGAGACGCCGTGTTTGCGCGCGATCCCCAACATGCTTTCGCCGGGCTCGACGATATGCACGCTTTCGGAGGCGCGCGGCGCGACCGACGCCTGCGGCGCCGGAACGCGGCTTGCGCCGGCCGCAACGTACCGCGGAATGACCACGCGCTGGCCGGGCCGCAGCACGCCGCCTTCGCGGAAGCCGTTGGTCTCCATGATGGCGGAAGCCGGCACGCCGTATTTGCGCGCGATGCTCTCGACCGTTTCGCCGTAAGTGACCGTGACCGGCTGGCCGCCGTCCCAGGTCCAATGCCCGCTCGGTTCGGGTGCCGGCGTGCGATGCGCGGTTACCGATCCGGTGACGTCCGAGGTGCCAGGCCGGTAGGCGCCCAGGCCCTGCGCGCCGGTGGCGACGCCCTGCGAGGAGGCGACCGTAGCCGGGCGGCTCGGCGCCGGCAGCGGTTGCGATTCAACGCTGCGAGCGGCCGGGCGCGAGGAGATCGAACCGGTCGTCTCTTGCGGCGGCGCGCCGCGGTTGGCGGCGTAGGGGTTGGAGTCGAAGCGTGCGCTATCCGAACAACCGGCGACGGCAAGACCTACCAAAGCGATGACGGCAACGTGCGGCCAGATTAGCGAGCTTGCACGCGAGCGAGACGGCACGTTAATGCACGGCATGTGGTTACTCACTCATACGCAACAAAAGTAGACTTTGAAATAAAGCAGCAGCGAGTAAATAAGGTTTTAAGAATTACCGAATGGTTGCGACGGCATTTGAGTCTGGCAAAAATGTCACAGACCGCGTGGCGCGAAGAACGCGCGTCGGGCGGCAAATGTCAGAGTTCCTGCGCTTTGCCCGGCAATAGTGGCACGAAACGCACGGCAATCAGGTCTTCGCGCGCAATTCCCGTTTGCGATTTGGTAAGCTTGATAATGTGTTGCGATCCGCCGTGCGGCCCGAGCGGCAAAATCATCACGCCGTCGTCGGCAAGCTGGTCGATCAAAGTCTGCGGCAGGTGCTCGGCGGCGGCGGTGACGACGATGCGGTCGTAAGGCGCCTTGGCCGGCACGCCGGCAAAGCCGTCGCCGACCACGACCTCGACATTGTCGTAGCCGAGCGCCTGCAAGCGCGCCCTCGCCTGCTCGGCGAGCGTGCGATAGCGCTCGATCGAGACCACCTCGCGCGCCAGCCGCGAGAGCACCGCCGCCTGATAGCCGGAGCCGGTGCCCACTTCCAGCACGCGGTGATGCGGTCGCAAGGCGAGCTGCTCGGTCATATAGGCGACGACATATGGCTGGCTGATGGTCTGCCCGCAGTCGATCGGCAGCGCCTGGTCGGCATAGGCGCGGTCGGCGAATGCCGGCTCGACGAAGCGCCCGCGCGGCACCTCGTCCATGGCACGCAGCACTGCCTGGTCGCCGATGCCGCGGCGGCGCAGCGTGAGCAGGAATTCCATGTGCTCTTCGGCTTGCTCGTCCCACGGTCGCTTCGGCACGGCACCCTCCTCGCCGTAAAATTAGCACGTTTACCGCCAATGCATGTAAGCTCGATCGGCCATGGAAGCCGGGAGCGGGCGATGAGCGAATCTTTGAAAGCGATGCCGCGCCTGCTCGTGGTCGAGGATGAATACCTGATCCGCATGCTGTTGGAAGACATGCTCGCCGACCTCGGTTACGAGGTAGCGGCCGCGGTTGGCACGCTCGCCGAGGCGAGCGCTTTTGCGGCCGATGGCGATTTCCAAGCCGCCATTCTCGACGTCAATCTCGAGAACCAGGAGGTCTATCCGGTCGCCGAGATCCTGGCCAAACGCGGCCTGCCCTTCGTCTTCGTCACCGGCTACGGCGAGCGCAGCCTGCCCGAGCCCTACGCCAAGAGCCCGGCGCTACAGAAGCCGTTCCAGGCCGAGCAGCTCAAAGCCGCGCTCGACGCGTTGCTGGCCTAACCGAAAACTTCCGCGAGTTTAGTCATGAACGGCTGGTCGGTGAGGTCGAGGCGGAGCGGCGTGATGGCGATGCGCATGTCGTTGAGTGCGGCGAGATCGCTGCCGGCGGCCGCCCCCGCGATGCCGCCGCGCCCGAAGGCGATCCAGAAATAGGGATTGCCGCGCCCGTCGTGGCGCGCGTCGATGCGCAGCAATTCCTGGTCGCGCTTGCCCTGCGTGACGATGGCAAAGCCCACGACTTCTTCGGGCGGGCAATCGGGAAAATTTACGTTGACCAGCACGTCGCGCGGCATGCCGGTCTTGAGCACGCGGCGGATCAGGTCGGGCGCAAACTTGATCGACGTCTCCCAATGCGGATCGCGCCGGTTGGCGAAGGAATAGGCTTGCGACAGCGAGAACGAGGGAATGCCGAGCACCGTGCCTTCCATCGCGCCGGCGACCGTGCCCGAATAGGTCACGTCCTCGGCAGCGTTGCGCCCGCGATTGACGCCGGAAAGCACCAGGTCCGGCATCTGCGGCATCAAATGGCGCGCGCCCATGATGACGCAATCAGTCGGCGTGCCCTTGACGGCAAAATGCCGGGGCGCCACTTCGCGCAGGCGCAGCGGATCATTGAGCGAGAGTGAATGCGACACGCCCGACTGATCGCTTTCCGGCGCCACGATCCACACTTCGTCGGCCAACTCGCGCGCGATGGTCTCGCAGGTTTCGAGCCCCGGCGCATGGATGCCGTCGTCATTGGTGATGAGAATACGCATGGTTTTCTTATCCCTCCCCCGCTTGCGCGGGAGGGTGGTCGCCGAAGGCGACCGGGTGAGGGCGTACAATTGCGAATTCACCCCACCCGTCTCCGCGCTTCGCGCGGAGCCACCCTCCCCTTTCAGGGGAGGGATTGGAAGCGCCTTGCCAACGTTCAACGCTCATACCGCCTTCTCGATCTTCGTCACACCGCCCATATAGGGCTTGAGCGCGTCCGGCACCGCGACGGCGCCGTTTTCGTCCTGATAGTTTTCCATGACGGCAATGAGCGCGCGGCCGACCGCGACGCCAGAGCCGTTGAGCGTGTGGACGTGGCCTTTGACTTTGCCGTCCTTGCCTTTGTAACGCGCCTTCATCCGTTGCGCCTGGAACTCGCCGCAGTTGGAGCAGGAAGAAATCTCGCGGTAGACGTTCTCGCCCGGCAGCCAGACCTCGATGTCGTAGGTCTTCTGCGCGGCAAAGCCCATGTCGCCGGAGCAGAGCGTGACCACGCGGTAATGCAGCTCGAGTTTTTTCAGCACTTCCTCGGCGCAGGCCAGCATGCGCTCGTGCTCTTCCTTGGATTTTTCCGGCGTCGTGATGGAGACCAGTTCGACCTTAGTGAACTGATGCTGGCGGATCATGCCCCGCGTGTCCTTGCCGGCAGCGCCCGCTTCGGCACGGAAGCACGGCGTGCAGGCGGTCAGCCGCATCGGCAGTTTGTCTTCCTCGACGATCAACTCGCGCACCAGATTGGTGAGCGGCACTTCGGCGGTGGGGATGAGCCAGAGGCGATCCGGATTTTCACGGTAGTCGAATTGGCCAAGAGGTGTTCTTGCCACCTCGTCACGCGCCTTTTCGAACCCGTTGCGCTCAGCAAAATCGAGAACTTGCTGCCCAACAGTTATAATGGTTTCTTGATAATGCCTTCGTAAAACAACATCCGGGAAAAAGTGGAATTGATCTTCTGCGAACTTCGGGAGTTGTGCCGTCCCGACCATGGCTCGATCACGGACCATCAACGGCGGACTGACTTCCGTATACCCGTGCTTCTCGCTCGTATGCACGTCAAGAAACAACTGCCCGAGCGCGCGTTCCATGCGCGCCAGGCCTTTCCGCAACACCACAAAGCGCGCGCCGGACAGTTTCGCGGCCATTTCAAAATCCATCATGCCGAGCGCTTCGCCCAGTTCGAAATGCTGCTTCGGCTTGAAGGCCAGATCTTCCTTGGTTTTATAGTCGCGCTTCTTGCCGGACTGATGACGCTCGACATTGCCGCCGGCATCCGCGCCCTCCGGCACGTCGTCGGCCGGCAGGTTGGGGATTTGCGCCAGCTCCTTGTCGAGTTCCTCGCCGAATTTATTCTGTTCGGCTTCCAGCGCCGGCAGCGTGACTTTCAACTCGTTGACTTCCGCCATCAGCTTTTGTGCGGCGGCCTCGTCCTTTTTCTTCTTGGCTTCACCGATTTCCTTCGACGCCGCGTTGCGCCGCGCCTGCGCCTGTTCGAATTTGGTGATCGCCGCCCGCCGCTTTTCGTCGAGCGCCAGCAGCTTGCCCGACAGCGGCGCAAGCCCGCGCCGTTTGAGGCCTTTGTCAAAGGCCTCCGGATGCTCGCGAATCCATTTGATGTCGTACATGGCGGCGCTTTTAGCCCGTCATGGCCGGGTTTGTCACTGCAAGGTAAGGGGTAAGCGCCCTACTCCGCGGGCTTTGCCGTCGCCGAACCGGCCTCGGCCGCCGCCTTGGCGGCCTCCGCGGCCTTGGCCTTCTTCTCCACAATGCGCACCGACCAGATCGAGCCCTCGAACAGCACCATCAAGGGCACCGCGAGCGACATCTGGCTGAGCACGTCGGGCGGCGTCAAAACCGCCGCCAGAATGAAGGCGCCGACAATGAAATAGCGCCGCTTGGCCTTGAGCTGGTCCGAGGTGACGAGCCCGATGCGCCCGAGCAGCGTCAGGATCACCGGCAATTGGAAGGCGACGCCGAAAGCGAGCACCAGCGTCATCATCAGCGAGAGATATTCGCCGACCTTGGGCATCAGCGAGATAGCGGCGTCGTGCGCGTCGCCGGGCTGCTGCATGTGCAGCGAGAACCGGATCAGCATCGGAAACACCACGAAATAGACCACCAGCGCGCCGAGCGCAAAAAAGATCGGCGTCGCGATCAGGTACGGCAGGAAGGCTTTGCGCTCTTGCTTGTAAAGCCCGGGCGCGACGAACATGTAGATCTGCGCCGCCACCACCGGAAACGACAGGAAGGCGGCGCCGAACATCGCGAGCTTCAACTGCGTGATGAAATATTCGAGCAGCGCCGTGTAGATGAATTTGGAATTTTCCGGCCCCGCCACCATGACGAAGGGCCAGACCAGCACGTTGTAGATGTCTTTGGCGAACACGAAGCAGATCGCAAACATCACCGCAAAGGCGAGCACCGCCTTGATCAGCCGCGAGCGCAATTCGATCAGATGATCGATCAACGGCGCCTTGCTGGCCTCGATCTCGGCTTCGTCCTGTTCGCTCATGCGCCACCCTCGGCCTTTTCAACCGTCGGCGGCGCGGCGTGCTCTTCTTGCGCGACGGCGGGCGGCAGCTCGGGCGGCGGTAGCTCGGCGACCGGCGCATCGAGCGCCGGCGTATCGGCGAAGGCCTGCTCGACGTTTTTCTGCGCGTCGGCGAGCGGATCGATGTTGGAAAATTCCGAAACCGAACTTGAAATATCGTCGGCGTGCTTCTTGAGGTCGGCGAACTCGGCCTCGCGCAGCGCTTCCTGGAACTGGCCCTGGAATTCGTTGGCCATGCGGCGGACCTTGCCCATCCACTGGCCGAGGGTGCGCAGAACGGTCGGCAGTTCCTTCGGCCCGATCGCGATCAGCGCGACGATGGCGATGACGATGACCTCGCCCCAGTTGAGACCGAACATGGATAGGTCAACTCCAGCGTATGATCCCGAAAAGTGGGAACTGGTTTTCGGACAAGATCATGCGCAAGCAAAAATGCTGCCGCCCGTCCCCACGCTACGCTGCCGGCGCCGTTTAAGAGCGCACGCTCCCGGCGCGCTCGGTGTCCGTCTTGGGCGCAGTGCCGGCGGCCTCGATGGTCTTGGCCGGCTCGGGCTTGGCCTGCGCCGCGCCGTCGTCTTCCGACATGCCCTTTTTGAAAGCCTTAATGCCCTGGGCGAAGTCGCCCATCAGGTTGGAGAGCTTTCCGCGGCCGCCGAACAGAAGCATCACCACGACGATGACGATCATCCAGTGCCAGATACTTAATGAACCCATTGGTCGAACCCTCCGCGGCGGCGGCTTCGTTGGCGCCCCAGCCGTGCTTTGAGCGTGAAACTAGGCCCCGCAAGCGGCAAAAACAAGGACTTACGGCCTTTGTAATGCGGCCGTAATCCCGCGGAAGAAGCGATATTTACTTTTAGTTCCGGGGCGTTAGGCCGTGGCGGCCGTTAACCAAGCCCCTGACTCCCACGGCCGCATAGCCGCAAGCGCGGATTGCTCGCGCTATTCCTCGCGCGAGGATGGCGGCGCCAGTCCTAGGTCAAGATCGCCGGGATCGAGCGGATCCTCGTCGTCGCGCAAAGTGCTGTCGTCGGACGGCAACGGCACCGCAAAGCCCGGCGGCAGATTGCCTTCGAGCAGACCGGCGCCTTTGAGTTCATCGAGGCCGGGCAGATCGCCCACCTCCTCTAGCCCGAAATGGGTGAGGAACTGCTCCGTCGTGCCGTAGGTGATCGGACGGCCCGGCGCCTTGCGCCGCCCGCGCGGGCGGATCCATTCCGTTCGCAACAGCACGTCGAGCGTGCCGGCCGCCGCCACCACGCCGCGGATTTCCTCGATCTCGGCGCGCGTGACCGGCTGGTGATAGGCGATGATGGCGAGCGTCTCGATCGCCGCGCGCGAGAGCTTGCGTGTCTCCACCGTCTCCTTGGTGAGCAGCCAAGACAAATCGTCGGCGGTGCGGAACATCCATTTGCGGCCGACGCGCACGAGGTTGACGCCGCGCGTGGCGTATTCCGCTTTCAGTTGCGCCAGGACGTCCTTCACGTCGACGTCGTTGGGCAAGCGGCGCTTGAGCGTCGCCTCGTCGAGCGGTTGCCTGGCGGCAAACAGCAGCGCTTCGACCAGCCGCAATTCTTCCGGCCGGGCTTGCGCCGCGGCGCGTCCGGCTTGCCGGCGCGTCGTTATTCTGCACAATAACGAGCTTCTTGGCAGCGCTCGGCATTGAGTCCTTCCCCTTATGTGTTTTCTTGCGCGTCATAGGTCAAGGCACTTCCGTTCACACCGACCCGCTTGCGCATGTAGAGCGGCGCGAACGACTCTTTCTGATGAATCTCGGCAACCCCTTCGCGCACCAATTCGAGCGCGGACGCAAACGAGGATGCCATCACGGTCGCCGCCAGCGCCGGCTCGACCACGAAGGAAATCAGAAACGCGTCGATGCGCGACCAGTCGTTCGACATGCCGATCAAGCGCTCGAGCGCGGCGCGCGCCTCGGCCAGCGACCACACCGTGCGCTTCTTGAAGCGCACATGCGAGAGCGCGCTTTTTGCGCGTTGCGTGGCGTAGACGCTGAGCAGATCGTACAGCGTCGCGGTCCATTCCGGCTGTTTGATCTCGTCGATCGGCTCCGGCTTGCCGCGCGGGAAAACGTCGCGGTAGAGCCGCGGACGCTCCATCAGTTGCGTTGCCACGTTGCGGATGGCCTCGAGCCGCCGCAGGCGATGCGCCAGCGCCAGCGCCATGTCCTCGGCGCTCGGCCCCTCGCCGGGGCCGGCGTCCGGCAGCAGCAGGCGGGATTTCAGGTAAGCGAGCCAGGCCGCCATCACCAGATAATCGGCGGCGAGTTCGAGCCGCAATTGGCGCGCCGCGTCGATGAACTGGAGATACTGGTCGGCCAGCGCCAGGATCGAAATCTTCGCCAGATCGACTTTCTGCGTGCGCGCCAGCGCGAGCAGAAGATCGAGCGGGCCCTCGAAACCCTCCACGTCCACGATCATCGCCGGCTCGGTGGTGCCGCGATCGGTTTCCAGCGTGGTGTCGAAGTCGTCAGGCGTCATGAACCGGTCTTCCGTTGCGTTGGCCGCGCATCGGCGTCCACCATCTGCGTGAAAATTCTGCGCGCGGCCTCGATGTCGAATTCCTCCGGCGCCTTGCGCTGCGCAAGCGCGGCCTCGGCGCGTTGGTCGGCCTCGCCCGCAAGCATCGGCGCCACGCTCGCGACTTCAGTCATTTCGGCGAGGTCGCCGTTGCAGTGGAGCACGACATCGCAACCTGCGGCAAATGCGGCGCGGCTGCGCTCCGCGATCGTGCCGGACAGCGCCTTCATCGAGACGTCGTCGCTCATCAGCAGGCCCTTAAAGCCAATAAAGCCCCGAATCACTTCGCGCACCATTTTGACCGAAGTGGTGGCCGGTGCGACCGGGTCGATGGAAGAAAATACCACATGGGCAGTCATGCCGAGCGGCAGACGGCTAAGCGGCCGGAAGGCGGCAAAATCGGTCGCCTCCAGCGTCGCCCGCCCGGTATCGACCACCGGCAACTTCAAATGGCTGTCGGCGGTCGCCCGGCCATGGCCCGGCAGGTGCTTGACCACCGGTAGCACCCCGCCGGCCATAAGGCCCTCGGCGATGGCGCCGGCGATGGCGGCGACCTTGCCCGGTTCCGAGCCGTAGGCGCGGTCGCCGATCACCGGGTCGGCGCCGGGGACAAGAATATCGGCCAGAGGTGCACAATCGACATCGATCCGGGGAACATTGAGCTCTGCCGCGATCAAGCGACCTGCCGAGCCGAGCAACGGCCAGACCAGTGGTCACGTCTTGATCGTAGATCGCGCCATAACGGGCGCCGGATGGAAAAGCCGGCCACTGCGGCGGCCCGAGCCGCTGCACCCGGCCACCCTCCTGGTCCACCAGAACGGGCGCCTCCCAACCGACGACGTCGCGGAATGAGTTTGTAAGTTCAGCTACTTGGTCTGGAGTGCTGATATTCCGCTTGAACAGGATCAAGCCCCAAGGCTGGGCCGCGCGGAGAAACGCATGCTCTTTGCCGGAGATCGTCGGCCCGCTCAGTCCGGTGATGAATGCGCGTGCCGCCATCGGCGCGGATTAGCCCGCACCCGCGTTAAGTGCAAGGAATAGCGCGCTAATTCCTTTGGACAATACAGCTGCCGCCGGCCGCCTTGAGGCCGTTGCACAGCGTGCCCGCTTCATTGGCGGTGGCAAAGGGCCCGACCATAGCGCGATAGTAAGTGCCCTTGGCGCCCAATTCGACTTTATGAATCAAAAGTTCGCGGCCGCCGAGTTGGTTCGGATATTTGGCCTGCAGGCTGCGGAAGGCCGATTGCGCCTCGGCTTCGCTCCGCTGCGAGGATACCTGCACGGCGTAGCCGCCTTTGGCCGCCTCGGCAGCTTGCGCAATCGGCGCTGGCGCGGCCACCGCCGCGGTGCGCATCGGGCCCCGTACGGGCGCGTCCGGGCTGAGCGAAAGCGGCGCATTGCCGGTTGTTGGCGCCGCGTGTTGGACCGGCGCAGCTGGGCGCGCTTCGGCCATCTGGCGTGGCGCCGGCGGCGGTTCCGGAACGGCCGCAGGAGCGCCGGCGACCGGCGGCGGCGCGGCCGCTTCTTTGACCGGCGCCGGCGCGGCCATACGTGCGGGTGGCGGCGCCGCTGCGGGAGCCGGTGGCGGTGCTGCGGCGGTGGTCGGCTGGCCTTCGGCGATTTCGGGCGGACCGGGATGGATGGCGATGGTGTGAATTTTCTTCGGCTCGCTCGAAATGACCCCGCTGCCGAGGGCCGGCTGACCAGAGGCCGGCGGGGCGTTGCTTTGCGCCGGCGGTATCGGCGTGGCGGCCGGAGGGTTCTTCATCTCGACCGGTTGCTCTTCGCGCGACACCAGCTTTTCGCCCTGCGGATGGTCGACGACCCGATCGGTGATCAACTTGGTCGGGCCCTTGCTCGCGGTCGCCGGCACGATCTTGCTCGGCGCAGTATCGGCCTTGATGACCGGCGGCGGCTCGTGCGTTCCGGAGGACCCGAACAGCGCACGATAGCCGAAAGCGCCGGCGGTGCCGATCACGGCCAGCGCAAAGACCGCCGCAATGGCCATAACGCCCATGCGCCGCTTCGTCGGCGGAGCATCGTCGTAGAAGTCTTCTTCCTCGGCCCCGTATTGGGCGTTGTTAGGATGATCGGGGTCCGGCTCGAACTCGCCGGCATCGGCCGCCGGATGGCCGCGCGTTTCGGCTTCTGCCGGATAGAGATTTGGGTCGGTGGCGAAGGGCTGCTGCGCCAGGCCGCGGGCGCCAAATGGCGAGGCTTCCGGCGGCCATGGTTGCGGGGCCGGCGCGGCCGCAGCGCCGAAATAATCGTTGGCGCCGAAGCTCGGCGCGGCGGCAGGCGCCGAAGGCGGCGCCGGGGTACGGCGCGCATCATCGCGGCCGAATTCGGCGAAGGGATCGGTTTGCCCGATCAGGCGGGCAAGTTCGGCGAGCGGATCGCTGGCGGAAGCGGATGGAGCCGGCGCGCGGCGCACCGGCGGTTCATTGGAACGATAGGTCCGTTGGTTTTGGTCGTCCGCCATTCGGTCCCCGGTTACTGGCTGCGCCCTCGCCACTTAATTCGCGAACCTGCGCCACGCGCTGTTCGCCGAACGAGATTTACCGCATTTCTTCCGGCGCTTCGACTCCGAGCAAGGCCAAGCCGGAGGCGAGAACGGTGACGATGCCCTGTACCATAGCGAGCCTGGCCATCGTCGTTTCTGGATCATTCTGCATAATGAAGCGTAAATGAGGCAACTCATTTCCCCGCGTCCAATGCGCGTGGAATTCGCTTGCTAATTCATAGAGATAGAATGCCACCCGGTGCGGTTCATGGGCCTGCGCCGCGGCTTCGACCAGGCGCGGGTAAAGCGCGATCCGCCGCAAGATCGAAAGCTCGCCGGAATCGCTGAGCCGGTCGAGGGGGGCGCCCTTGAGCCACGCCGCGCGCTCATTCGCCGCAGCCGGCAGACCCGGCATCTCGGCGCGCGCGTTGCGGAACACCAATTCGCCGCGAGCATGGCCGTACTGCACGTAGAACACCGGGTTCTCGCGGCTATGTTCAATGACCTTGGCCAAATCAAAGTCTAATACTGCGTCGTTCTTGCGGTAGAGCATGTCGAAGCGCACCGCGTCCTTGCCAACCTCGTCCACCACTTCGCGCAAGGTGACGAACTCGCCCGCGCGCTTGGACATTTTCACCGGCTCGCCCGCGCGCAGCAGCCGCACGAGCTGCACGAGCTTGACGTCGAGCGTCGCCTTGCCGGCGCTCACCGCCTTCATCGCCGCCTGCATGCGCTTGATGTAGCCGCCGTGATCGGCGCCCCAGACGTCAATCAGATTGCGGAAACCGCGCGCGACCTTGGACTTGTGATAGGCGATGTCGCTGGCGAAATAAGTGTAGCTGCCGTCCGATTTCTTCAGCGGCCGGTCGACATCGTCGCCGAACTTGGTCGAGCGGAACAAAGTCTGCTTGCGGTCCTCCCAATCCTCGAGATTGCCGCCTTTAGGCGGCGGCAGACGGCCCTCGTAGACCTCCCCGCTCGCGCGCAAATCCTCGATGATGCGCCCGACCGCGTTGCCCTCTTCGATCAGCGAGCGTTCCGAGAAGAACACGTCGTGCCGCACGTTGAGCGCGGCGAGATCGTCGCGGATCATGTCCATCATCATGGCGATGGCTTTGGCGCGCACGACCGACAGCCACTCGGCCTCCGGCTTGGCGCTGAGCGCCGCGCCATATTCGGCGGCCAATTCGCCGCCGACCGACTTGAGATAGTCGCCGGGGTAAAGCCCCTCCGGGATCGGCCCGATGTCCTCGCCGAGCGCCTCGCGGTAGCGCAGGAACGCCGAGCGCGCCAGCACATCCACCTGCGCGCCGGCGTCGTTGATGTAATATTCGCGCGTCACGTCGTAGCCGGTAAAGGCCAAGAGATTGGCGAGCGCATCGCCGAACACCGCGCCGCGGCCGTGCCCGACATGCATCGGCCCGGTCGGATTGGCCGAGACGTATTCGACGTTGGCCTTCTCGCCCTGCCCGATGTCGCTGCGGCCGTAATCCTTGCCCGCGGCCAGCACGACGCGCAGTTCCTCGCTCCAGACATGGGATTTAAGCGTGAGATTGATGAAGCCGGGACCGGCGACGTCCACCTTGGTGACAAGGTCGTCGCGGCGCAGGACCTCGGCGATTTTTTCGGCGAGATCGCGCGGCTTCTGGCATGCGTCCTTGGCCAGCACCATGGCGGCATTGGTGGCGAGGTCACCATGCGTGGGATCGCGCGGCGGCTCGACCACCACGCGCGAGGTGTCGGCGCTCGGCCCGAGCACGTTTGCGCAGGCCGCGCGCACGCGGTAGAGCATGGTGGCGAAGAGGTGTTGGGGCTTATTGGCTGCGGCCATTGTTGGTGCGGGTAATGGAATTTGCGAGTTAAGTCAAAATGCCGCCGGGCCTCGCGATCTCGCTACACGACCGTCGCCCCGCTATCGACCGACAATACCTGCCCGGTGGTGATCGCGGATTCCTCGGAAGCAAGGTAGACCGCCATGTCGGCGATGTGGTGCGGCAGGCCGAGCCCCAGCAGATTGCTCGACGCGAGCTTGGAAATATCCTTGGAGCCCGCCATCAGTTTCTTGACGCGTTCCGACAGCACGACGCCTGGGCGCAATCGCGTTCACGCGGATTTTGTGGGCTGCGTATTCGACCGCCATCGAGCGGGTGAGCGCGGCGATCGCGCCCTTGGCGGCGGTGTAGCAATCGCGCCCTGGCAGCGCCTTCAAGGCGACGATCGACGACATGTTGATGATCGAGCCGCCGCCCGTCTTGATGAGGTGCGGGATGCCGATCTTCGAACAGAGGAACGTGCCGAACAGGTCGAGCCCGATGGCGCGCCAGAATTCCTCCTCCGGCGCCTCGGTGACCGGACCGTCGGCGGGCGTCGCCCCGCCGGCATTGTTGTGCAGGATATCGAGCCTGCCGAAGCGCCCGATCGTTTCCGCAAAGGCTGCTTCGACGCTTGCGCGTTCGCGCACGTCGCATGGCACGAAATGGGCGTCGCCGCCGGAATTGCTGGCCCGCGCGCGCGCGGATTGGGCGGCCGCCTCGCCGCTCTTCTGGTCGATCTCGGCGATGACGACCTTGGCGCCCTCTTCGGCAAAGCGCTCCGCGGTGGCGCGGCCGATGCCGTTGCCGCCCCCCGTGATGAACGCCACTTTCCCGACCAATCGCGCCATGACGCGCCGAGGATAGCACGCGCGCGCCGGCGCGCCAGCCTCAGCGCACTCCGGCGTCGCCTCGAAATACTTGGCGTGCTCGACCAGCGCGTAGCGATCGGTCATGCCGGCGATGTAGTCGGCGATGTGGCGGGCGCGGGCGCCTTCGTCGGTGAGCGCGGCGGCGTGCGCCCATTCCGCCGGCAGGTCGGCCGGCGTTCCGGCAAAATGCGTAAACAGGTCGCGTACGACGCTCTCGGCCTCGCCCATCACGCGCATCACGCGCTCGTGCCGGTACATGCGCGGATAGAGAAAGCCCTTGATGTCGGCGTCGGCTTTTTTCATCGCCGGCGAAAACTCGACCAGCGGCCCCTTGGCCTTGCGCAATTCGCCAGCCGTGGGTTTGTGCGCGGCCGCCCGCCGGCTGGTCTCGGCGATGACGTCCTCGATCATGCGCGTGATCAGGCGGCGCACCGTCTCGTGCACGCGGCGCGGCGGATCGAGCGCGGGCGGCCGGGCGTCGATCTCGCGCAAGATGTCGCCGACGATCGCAACCGCGGCAATATCGTCGAGCGTAAACAGATCGGCGCGTAAGCCGTCGTCGATGTCATGCGCGTCGTAGGCGATGTCGTCGGCCAAAGCGGCGACCTGCGCTTCCGCGCTCGGCTGCGACCACAGTTCCAGGTCCTGGATTTTGTTGTAGGCGAGAATCGCCGCCGGCACGCCGCGCTCGCGATAACGCGCGACCGGTTGGCCGGCGCGGTCGATGAGCGGGCCGTTGTGCTTGACCAGGCCTTCCGAGCGTCTCCCAGGTGAGATTGAGCCCGTCGAAGGAGGCATAGCGGCGCTCCAGCTCGGTGACGATGCGCAGCGCCTGCGCGTTGTGATCGAAGCCGCCGAAGCGGGCGAGCGCCTCGTCGAGCGCGCGCTCGCCGGCGTGGCCGAACGGCGGATGGCCGAGATCGTGCGCCAGCGCCAGCGCCTCGGCCAGGTCCTCGTCGAGCCCGAGCGCGCGCGCCAGCGAGCGGGCGATCTGGGCGACTTCCAGCGTGTGGGTGAGCCGGGTGCGGTAATGGTCGCCCTCGTGATAGACGAAGACTTGCGTCTTGTGCGCCAGCCGCCGGAAGGCGGTCGAATGGATGATGCGGTCGCAGTCTCGCCGGAAGGCGTTGCGGGTGGGACTGGCCGGCTCGTTATAGCGCCGGCCCCGGCTTTGGGCCGGATCGGCGGCATATGCGGCCCGCGCGCGTCCGGTTTCGATCGCCATCTCTGCCCTGCCCGTTGACCTCTAGGTCCGGCGCACTTAACTATCGCTCAGGCCAAAGGACAAGACGATGGACGCAAGCGTCACTGTCAGCGAGCGCGCGGCGCGGCGGATCGGCGAGATCCTTAAAGCCGAGCCGGCCGGCTCGATGCTGCGCGTCTCGCGTCGAAGGCGGCGGCTGCTCCGGCTTCCAGTACAAATTCGGCGTCGAGCGCGCCAAGGCGGACGACGACATCGTGATCGCGCGCGCGGGCGCGGTCGTGCTGATCGATCCGGTCTCGGTCAATTATATGGCGGGCTCGGAGATCGACTTCGTCGACGACCTGATCGGCGCCTCGTTCAAGGTGAAGAACCCGAAAGCCACCGCCTCCTGCGGCTGCGGCACGAGCTTCGCGCTCTGACTGTCATCGCCCGCGCTGGCGGCGATCCAGTATCCCCGGCATTCGAGATACGGAGAGACAGTGGTTACTGGGTCCCCGCGCTTCGCGGGGACGACGGCCGAGTTCTACTCCGCCGCAATCGCGGGCGGGGCTTCCGGTACTTCCTCGAGTTGCGGCTCGAGCCGGCGCTTGATCATGCGGTCGAAGCGGTCGAGGTAAAGATAAATCACCGGCGTGATGTAGAGCGTGAGCAGCTGCGACAGGCAGAGGCCGCCGACCACGGCGACGCCGAGCGGCTGGCGCAGTTCGGCGCCGGCGCCGGTGCCGAGCGCGATCGGCAGCGAGCCGAAGATGGCGGCAAACGTCGTCATCATGATCGGACGGAAGCGCAGCGTGGCGGCTTCGCGGATTGCGGCTTCCGCCGACAGGCCGACGCGGCGGCGCTCGATCGCGAAGTCGATCATCATGATGGCGTTCTTCTTCACGATGCCGACCAGCATCACGATGCCGATCATGGCGATCACCGACAGGTCCATCCGGAATAGCATCAACGTCAGGATCGCGCCGATGCCGGCCGACGGCAGGCCTGAGATGATGGTGATCGGGTGGATGAAGCTCTCGTACAAAATGCCGAGCACGACATAGGCGGCAAAGATCGCCGCCAGGATCAGAATGCCCTGCCCGCGCAATGAATCCTGGAACACCTGCGCGGTGCCCTGGAAGCCGGTGGTGATCGTGGCCGGCAGCCGTTCCTCACGCTCCAGGTTTTGGATCGCATCGACCGCCTGACCGAGCGAATAATTGGGCGCGAGATTGAATGAGATGGTCACCGAGGGCTGTTGGCCCTGGTGGTTGACCTGCAAGGGACCGACCGTGCGCACGAAACGGGTAACCGCCGACAGCGGCACCACGGTGCCGTTGGTGGTCTTCACGTAGGCGCGGTCGAGGTCGTTCGGGTTCTGTTGGAATTCCGGCTTAGTCTCCAGAATGACTTCGTAATCGTTGGCCGGCGTGTAGATGGTGGCAACCTGCCGCGAGCCGAACGCGTCGTAGAGCGTCTGACGGACTTGGTCGACGCTCACGCCGTAGACCGCCGATTTCTCGCGGTCGACCTCGATCGTCACCTGCGGATTCTGGATGTAGAGGTCGGTGGTGACGTCGCGCAGCGCGTCGAGCTTCGACATCTTGTCGCGCATTTCAGGCGCCAACCGATACAGTGCGTCGGTGTCGTTCGATTGCAGCGTGTACTGGTACTGGCTCTTCTGCAGCTTGCCGCCGAGATTGATGTTCTGGATCGGCTGGAAAAAGATTTCGATGCCGGCAACGATGTTCACGTTCTTGCGCAGCCGCGCCAGCACGGTCTGCAGCTTGCCGCGCTCGCCCTGCGGCTTGAGCGCGACCAGCATGCGGCCGCTGTTCGGCAACGTATTGGGGCCGCCGGCGCCGACCGTCGAGTTGACGTAGGCCACCGCCGGGTCCTTGCGCACCAGATCCGCGATCTGCCGCTGCAGCTTGACCATGGCCGGGAAGGCGATGTCGGTATTGGCCTCGGTGATGCCGATGACGTAGCCGGTGTCTTCGGTCGGAAAGAAGCCTTTCGGCACGACGATATATAGCCAGATCGTGCCGGCGATGGTCGACAGCGTGACGATCAGCATGATTGACTTGTGGCGGAGTACCCAGTCGAGCGACCACTGATAGACACTCGCCATTTGCTCGAACAGCGCCTCGAACCAGCGCAGCACGAAGTTCTGCTTTTCCTCGCCGTGGTGGCCCTTGAGCACACGCGCGCACAGCATCGGCGTGAGCGTCAGCGAGACGAAACCGGAGGTGATGATCGCGACCGCGATGGTCACAGCGAACTCGCGGAAAACACGGCCGACCATGCCGCCCATCAACAGCACCGGGATGAACACCGCGATCAGCGAGAAGGTGATCGACACGATGGTGAAGCCGATTTCGCGCGATCCTTTCAGCGCCGCCTCGAACGGGCGCATGCCGCCTTCGATGTGGCGCACGATATTTTCCAGCATGACGATGGCGTCGTCGACGACGAAGCCGACCGACAGCGTGAGCGCCAGCAGCGTCATGTTGTTGATCGAAAAGCCGAAGGCGTACATCGCAGCGCAGGTGCCGATCAGCGACACCGGCACCGCCAGCGCCGGAATAATGGTCGCCGACACTTTGCGCAGGAACAGGAAGATCACCAAGATCACCAGCGAGACGGCAATCGTCAGCGTCTCCTGCACGTCGGTGACCGCAGCGCGGATCGAGATCGAGCGGTCGAACAGCGGCTGCATCTGGACGGACGGCGGAACTTGCGCGCGCAAAGCCGGCAAAGCGTTGCGCACCTCGTTGACCACCTCGACGGTGTTGGCGTCGGGCTGGCGCTGGATCGCCAGCACGATGGCGCGCTCGGTATTGAACCAGGTTGCGATCTTGTCGTTCTCGACGCTGTCGATCACGTTGGCGATCTGGTCGAGCTTGACCGGCGCGCCGTTGCGGTAGGCGACCACGACATCGCGATAATCGGCGGCCCGGCGCATCGCGCCGGTGGCGAGCAGCGTCACCGTCTGCTGTTCGCCCTGGAGCGTGCCCACCGGCGCGTTAGAATTGGCATTGGCGATGACGGTGCGAACGTCCTCGAGCGAAATGTTGCGCGCGGCCGCCGCCACCGGATCGACCTGCACGTGCACGGCGAATTTCTGCGCGCCATAGACCAGCACCTGGGCTATGCCGGGCATTTGCGAAATGTTGGGAGCCAGCACCGTTTCCGCATAGTCGTCAACGGTGGACAGCGGCAGCGTGTCGGAGCGCATGCTCACGTAGAGCACGGGGAAGTCGCCGGGATTGACCTTGCGGAAGCTCGGCGGCGTAGTCATTTCGATCGGCAGGTTTTTGGCCGCCACCGAAAGCGCAGTTTGCACGTCGAGCGCGGCGCCGTCGATGTTGCGGCCGAGATCGAACTGGATGGTGATCTGCGTGAGACCGAGCGAGGACGACGAATTCATCGACGAGATACCGGCAATCGTCGACAACTGCCGCTCGATCGGCGAGGCGACCGAAGACGCCATGGTCTCGGGGCTAGCACCCGGCAATTGCGCGGTGATCTGAATGGTCGGGAAATCCACCGCCGGCAGCGCCGCCACCGGCAACAGCCGATAGGCAAAGGCGCCGAACACGATCAACGACGCCGTCATCAGCGTCGTCAACACCGGGCGGCGAATGCAGGTTTCCGAGATATTCATGGATCAGCCGCCGGCGACTTTTGCTTTGCGAGCGTTGACGCGCGTTCCGTTCGCCAGTAGCAACTGCCCGTCGGTCACGACGGTCTCGCCGCCGTTGAGCCCGCTGCCGATGACGGAAAACTCGCCGACCGTACGCTCAACCTTCACGGGCTGCGCCTTGGCCACCTCGTCATTGATCACGAAGACGAAGTTTCCGGACTGACTGACTTGAACCGCGGTCGACGGCACCACCACCGCCTGTGGCTCGACCCGTAGCGTCAGTTCGGTCGTGACCAACGTGCCAGGCCAAAGCAGTTCATCCTTGTTCGGCATTGTGGCGCGGATTATCACCATGCCGGTAGACGGGTCGACCGTGTTCTCGATCATCGTCACCTGGCCGTTGGCGCGCTTGGCGTCACCAGGAATAACCGCGTCGATAGTGGCGGTGTTCGCCGCCAGCGCCTGGCGGATTTCCGGCAGAAGCTTTTGCGGCACCGTGAAGCTGACATAGACCGGGGCCATCTGGTTGATGGTCGCCATCGGCGCGGTGTCGGCCTGACGGACGAAATTGCCGACCTTGACGTTGGCCATGCTAATGCGGCCGGAAATAGCCGCGCGGATCTCGCAGAAGCCAAGCTGAACCTTTAGATTTTCGAGCTGCGCGCGGTTCGATTCCGCCGTCGCGCGCGACACGTTCACCAAGGTCTGCGCGTTATTGAGCGTGACGATGGGGGTCGCGTTGCGCGCCACGAGATCGGTGTAACGCTCGACATCGCGCTGCGCTTGTTCGAGCGTCGCCTGCGCGCCGTCGATCACAGCCTGGACCCGCTTGATATCCGATTCGATCTGGCGGCCGTCAAGCGTGAACAGCAGATCTCCCTCTTTCACCTCGGCGCCGTCGCGGAAATGGACCGCCGTGATCGCGGTATCGACCCGCGCCTTGATGGCAACGCTGGCGATCGGCGTGACATTGCCCAGCGATTCGATGCGCACCGGCATCGGCCTGCGCTCGACCGTGGCGATCTCGACCGGCACCACGCGGGCAGCACCTTGCGAGCGCGCGGCCGCACCGTCACTGGTCCAAAAACCGCGGACAAGCAAGGCAATGCCAATCAGGGCGAGCGCCGCCACCCCAAATAGCCACTTTCTATTCGTCATCTGCGACTGTCGGCCTGGGCTGTTCAAGGGCCCTGCCCAGGCGCTCCCTAATTCCGCGGAACTACTTTGTCTTTCCAACATAAAGAAGGGGCCGCGTTAGCCGCCTTCTAACATATAAACGGCGCTGAGTGCATATCCCTGCGCCCACTGGTAAATACGCAAAACACTGGTTTTATTTGGGTCTGCCCGCTGGAGACATGGATGCGCATTGCCACCTGGAACGTTAATTCGATCCGCCAGCGGCTGGACAACGCTTTAGCCTGGCTCAAGGAACGTGACCCCGACATCGTCTGCCTGCAGGAAATCAAATGCGTGGACGAGGCCTTCCCGCGCGAGGCATTTGAGGGCCTCGGCTACAACGTCGCCGTGCATGGCCAGAAAGCTTTCAATGGGGTGGCTTTGCTCTCCAAGCTGCCGTTCGACGAAGTGAAGTCTGGGCTGCACGGGGGCGATGGCGACGTGCAAGCCCGTTTCCTGGAGGCGCTGGTTTCGACCAGGGGCGGCGTGCTGCGGGTGGTGAGCCTCTATTTGCCCAACGGCAACCCACCCGATACCGATAAATATACGTATAAACTCAAATGGATGGACCGTCTTATTGCTTTTTCGCGTGAACGGCTGAAGCTGGAAGAACCGTTTGTTTTGGCGGGCGACTATAACGTCATCCCGACCGCGGCCGACGCCCGCAATCCGGCCGCCTGGACCAAGGATGCGCTGTTCCTGCCGCAGACCCGCGAGAAGTTCCGCGCGCTGACCAACCTCGGCCTCACCGACGCCATCCGCGCCAGCAGCGACTCGCACGATCTTTACACCTTCTGGGACTACCAAGCCGGCGCCTGGGCCAAGGACGACGGCATACGCATCGATCACTTGCTGCTGTCGCCGCAGGCCGCCGACCGGTTGGTCGATGCTGGTATCGACCGCCACCTGCGAGGCTGGGACAAGCCGTCCGACCACGTGCCGGTGTGGATCGAATTGGATATCGAGGGGCGCTAGCGCGCCGGCTATTCCCGCCGGGTCTCCATCCAGCGCTTGAGATAGACCAGCGCCAGCGCGCGCTCGTCTTCAGTCGCCTGCTGGAACGCGCTGTCGTAGAGCCGGTTGATCCATTCCTGATCGGTGCCGGCGCCTTCTTTGGCGTTGTCCTTGGCGAGCGTCAGCCACATCAATCCGCGCGCCGCCTGGCGCGGCACGTGGTCGCCGGCAAACAGCATGGCGCCGAGCATGGCCTGCGCCTGACACTGGCCCTTCTGCGCCGAAAGGCCGAACCAGCGCGCCGCCTGGCGCGGGTCGTGCGGCGCGCCGACGCCGTCGAGATAGAGGCGCGCCAGATAATATTGGGCTTCTGGATCGCGGAAATACGAGGCGGCATAGCCGAACATTTCGCGCGCTCGCTCGGGATCGCGCTTGATCGCCGTCTTCGGAATGCCGTCGAGATAATAATGGCCGAGTGCGACGAAGGCGTTGGCGACGAAGCGCGATTGCGGGGTGTCGGGGTTGTCCTCGGCATGGCTGTCGGCGATGCCGCGGAAATATTGGAACGCCTTGAGGTCGTCCTGCACGACGCCGTCGCCTTCGGCATACATGCGCGCGAGTTTCCACTGCGCCAGCGCATGGCCTTTTTCGGCGGCGTATTCGAGCGAGTGCACGGCCTTGGTCTTCTCGCCGGCCTTGAGCCAGTGCGCGCCAGAGCGGAACGCCTCCATCGCCGTCAACGGCGGCGCGGCCGCCATCGCGTTGGTGGACTTGGTGCCGTCGAACGCCATAGCCGGCGCCGCCGTAAGAGCGGCGCCGATCACCAGTGCGCGCAACAGGAACTCAGCTATCCGCATAGCACGCCTTCTCGCCCGCCCCGCCCGGATGGGTGACCGCGCCGTTGACGGCCGGCCCCACCTGCTGGGTGTATTTCCACAAATAGCCGGAGCCGTATTCGCTTTCGCGCGGCTTCCACGCTGCCTTGCGCTTGGCCATTTCGTCGGCCGAAAGCTTCACGTTCAAGCTGCCTTTATCGGCATCGAGCTCGATGATGTCGCCGTCGCGCACGAGCGCGATCGGTCCGCCCACCGCCGCCTCCGGCCCGACATGGCCGACGCAGAAGCCGCGGGTGGCGCCAGAGAAGCGTCCATCCGTGATCAGCGCGACTTTGGCACCCATGCCCTGGCCGTAAAGCGCGGCCGTGGTGGAGAGCATTTCGCGCATGCCGGGGCCGCCTTTCGGCCCTTCGTAGCGGATCACCAGAACGTCGCCTTCCTTGTATTTCTTGTGCTTCACGGCGTCGAAACAGGCCTCCTCGGTATCGAAGCAGCGCGCCGGGCCGGTGAATTTCAGGCCCGCCATGCCGGCGACCTTCACGATCGCGCCTTCGGGGGCGAGATTGCCTTTCAGGCCCACCACGCCACCGGTCGGCGACAGCGGCTTGTCGGCCGTACGCACGACGTCCTGGCCCGGGTTCCATTTCACGTTCTTCATGTTCTCGGCCATGGTGCGGCCGGTAACGGTCAGGCAATCGCCGTGCATGAAACCGTGATCGAGCAAGGTCTTCATCAGTAGCGGCACGCCGCCAGCTTCGAACATATCCTTGGCGACATAACGGCCGCTTGGTTTCAAATCGGCGATATAGGGTGTCCTTTTCATGATTTCGGCGACGTCAAACAGCGTGAACTCGATGCCGCATTCATGCGCGATCGCCGGCAGATGCAGCGCGGCATTGGTCGAACCGCCGGTGGCGGCGACGACCGCGGCGGCGTTCTCCAGCGACTTACGGGTGACGATGTCGCGCGGGCGGATCTTCTTGACGATCAGGTCCATGATCATCTCGCCGGCCAGAAAGCAGAACTTGTCGCGCAACTCGTAAGGGGCCGGCGCGCCGGACGAATAGGGTAGCGCGAGACCGATCGCCTCGGAGACTGTCGCCATGGTGTTGGCGGTGAACTGCGCGCCGCAGGCGCCGGCCGACGGACAGGCGTTTTCTTCCAGCGTGAGAAGATCCGCATCCGACATTTCGCCTACCGAATGCCGGCCGACCGCCTCGTAGACGTCCTGCACGGTGACGTCCTTGCCCTTGAATTTTCCGGGCAGGATCGAGCCGCCGTAAATGTAGATCGAGGGCACGTTGAGCCGGCACATCGCCATCATCATGCCGGGCTGCGACTTGTCGCAGCCGGCGACGCCGATGAGCGCGTCATAGGCGTGGCCGCGCATGGTGAGCTCGACCGAATCCGCGATCACCTCGCGCGAGGGCAGCGAGGCCTTCATGCCGGCGTGGCCCATGGCGATGCCGTCGGTGACGGTGATTGTGCAGAATTCGCGCGGCGTGCCGCCGACCGAGGCGACGCCCTTTTTCACCGCCTGCGCCTGTCGCATCAGGGCGATGTTGCAGGGCGCCGCCTCATTCCAGCAGGTCGCCACCCCCACGAAGGGGGCATGAATTTGCTCGGCCGAAAGCCCCATCGCGTAATAGAAGGCGCGATGCGGGGCGCGATCCGGCCCTTCGGTGGCATGCCGGCTCGGCAGTCCGTCCTTCAGGTTACTTTTGGCGTCCATAACCTTGTCGTGCCCCCCAGCCCCAATTCTTGCTGCCGGATTAGTCCGGCTTGATCCGAGGCCCCCCGGCCCGGCATTGAAAACCTCAAAGTCCGGCAACGGTTTGCGCCGCAGGCCGGCGTCCTTCGATGTCGGAGCAGGGTATGGCCAAATCGCGGCATGGCGGGGATGATAGGGGCCGATGGCTTAAATGTTCTAAACGTGTTGCAGCTTAGCCACAGCCCCCGCCCCAACTCCGCAAAATGCCCCTGCCCCCCAAGCTGCGGCGAAGCTTTTTCGACCGGCCCATTCTGGAGGTCGCGCCCGAGCTGATCGGGGCGACTTTGTCGGTTAATGGGGTCGGCGGCGTGATCGTCGAGGTCGAGGCCTATCACCACACAGACCCGGCAGCCCATTCCTACACAGGGCAAACTGAGCGGAATGCCGTGATGTTCGGCCCCGCCGGCTACGCTTACGTCTACCGCTCCTACGGCATCCACTGGTGCCTCAACTTCGTCTGCGAGGCGGCCGGCAGCGCCAGTGCGGTGCTGATCCGGGCGCTGGAGCCGAGGCTGGGAATTGCTGCAATGCGGCAAAGACGCGGCGCGGCGGACGAGCGGGCGCTATGCTCGGGACCTGGCAAATTATGTCAGGCGCTCGCCGTCAGCCACCGCCACAACGGCCTGCCGCTCGACCGGGCGCCGTTCGAATTGCGGGCGCGGCAAGAGACGCCGGACATCGCGGTCGGCGTGCGCATCGGCATCACGAAGGCGGTGGCAAAGCCGTGGCGTTTCGGGCTCAAGGGCTCGCGGTTTCTGAGCAGGCCGTTCCGCTAGTACGAAATGACGAACTCGCAGCCGGCCGCCGTTTCGAATTGCCGCGTGACGCGGCCGCGCGGCAATTCGAATTCCAACGTGACCGCGGCGTCGTGGCAGCACAGATACGCGTGCCGGCTGTCGGCTGCGAAGCCGAAGCCCATCGGCGCCTTCGGCGTCGGAAAGCCGGCGAGTTGCTTGAGCGTGCGACCGTCGTAGATGGCGGCGTAATTATCCACGTGCGAGGACGCGCAGACATAGTGCCCGTCGGGCGAGACGCGCACGCGGCGCAATTGATTGGTCTCGCCCGGCGCGCCGTCGATCGCGACCGTGTGGTGGCGCGCGAGCGTGCGTGTATCGAAAGCGTGCAACACGCCCTTGCGGTGCGCGCAGACATAGAGCGCCCAGCCGTCGGGCGACACCGCGATACCCTCGGCGCCATGCGGGATCGCGATGGAGCCGATCATGCGGCGCGCGGCGATGTCGACGACCGCGACCGCTTCCTTGGTCTTGAACGAGGCGAACAGTTTGCCGGTCGCGTGACTGACCGCGATCCAGTGCGGCGAGCCGCCGAGTTCGACGCGTTCGACCCGGTCATTGCCGGGATCGATCGCCAGCACCGCGTTGCCGAGTTCGGCGGTCGACCACAGCGTGCCGTGTGCGTCCATCATCACCGAATGCGGCGCGAGATTGTCGCCGACGTCGATCGTGCGCTCGAGCTTTTTCGCCGCCAGATCGATCACCGCGATGCGGCGGTCGGGGTCCTTGTTTTTCTCGAAAATGCCGCCGCCATAGACCGAAGCGTAGATTTTTTTACCGTCCGGCGAGCGGACCATCTCATGCGCTGAGGCCGGCATGTCGAGCTCGCCGGTCCAAGCGAGCGTGGCGGCATCGAAAAATTGGATCTTGTTGGCGCTCTTGGCGGTGAGGATCAGGTTCGGCCCGCCCGGGCGGTTGTTGGGGTCGGTCATGCCGCCCCCTTAAGCCGCTCTAGCGCCTCCGCGATCTTGGACTTGCGCGCGACCGCCTCGGCGCGCTTTTCCTTTTCTTCTTCGACGACCTCTTCCGCCGCGCGTTCCATGAACTTCGGATTGCTCAGCTTGGCGTCTGACCGAGCGACATCGGCATCGGCTTTCTGCATTTCTTTGGCGAGGCGCGCGCGCTCGGCGGCAAGATCAATCACACCAGCAATTGGCAAAAAGGCCACCTCGTTGCGTACTACGAGCTGGATCGCACCTCGCCGTGCCGGAATTTCAAACTTTTGCCACCGCCAGAAACCGAAGGGTCGCCAATATTTGTGGTAGAATTCCCGCTGCACACGCTGAAAAAGATTTTTTGGGACAAATCCATATGCGGACATGTCGGAGACTCGCGCGGCTCGCCTTATGAAATCGCCCCACCGTTTTGTGCGTTCAACCGTTTCAACCGTATCCCCTGCCAATATTAAAGGGGTTGGAACATTAATATTCATCTCGGCTCGCACCGAGCGGATGGCGGTGACGAGATCGATCACCCAGCCGATTTCGGCTTCGGCTTTGTCGTCAGTAAGGCCTTCGAGTTGCGGCCATTCGCTGAGCGCCAGCAGGTTAGCGCGCTTGGGCCCCTGCTCCGCCGTCACCGCCCATAGTTCCTCGGTGATGAAGGGCGTGAACGGGTGCAGCAGTTTGAAAATTTCGTCGAGCGCCCAGGAGGCCATGGCGCGCGTCTCGTCCTTGGCGGCGCCGTCCGGGCCGGTGAGCAGCGGCTTCGACAATTCGACGTACCAGTCGCAATAGACGTTCCAGACGAAGCGGTAAGCGGCGCCGGCCGCCTCATTGAAGGCGTAAGTCTCGATCGAGCGCGTGATCTCGGTGGTGGCTTTCGCGGTTTCGTGCGCGATCCAGCGGTTGAGCGTTTCCTTCGCGGATTTCGGATCGAAGCCTTCGACGCGTGCCGCGCCGTTGAATTCGACAAAGCGCGCGGCGTTCCACAGCTTGGTCGCGAAATTGCGGTTGTTCTCGACGTCTTGCGGCCCGAGCCTGATGTCGTGGCCTTGCGCCGCGCCGCGCGCCAGCGTGAAGCGCAACGCGTCGGCGCCGTAGTCGTCGATGACGCCAAGTGGATCGACGACGTTGCCCTTCGACTTCGACATCTTGGCGCCGGTTGCGTCGCGCACCAGGCGATGGATGTAGACATCTTTGAACGGCACTTCTTTCTGGAAGTGCAGCCCCATCATCATCATGCGCGCAACCCAGAAGAAGATGATGTCGAAGCCGGTGACCAAAGTCGCGGTCGGATAGTAACGCTTGAGCTCGGATGTCTCGTCCGGCCAGCCCAGCGTCGAGAACGGCCACAGCGCCGAGGAGAACCATGTGTCGAGCACGTCTTCGTCGCGCCAGATTGGTTCCCAGCGTGGCTTACCGTCCTTTTCGTCGTTAACAATTTGATCGAATATCGGGTCGAGTTCGCTCGATGGCGATTTTGACAATACCCGAATTTCACATCCGTATTTCTGCTGCGCCGAATGGATCGCTTCGGCTTCAGTGCTAGCAACAAAAATTTCCGGATCATCAAATATTGACGCCCAATGTCCTTGACCCACTTCTTTGCGGCCATACCATGCTGGAATCTGGTGACCCCACCATAGTTGTCGCGATACGCACCACGGCTGAATGTTCTCCATCCAGTCGAAATAAGTCTTCTCCCATTTTTTCGGAACGAACGTCGTCCTACCTTCGCGCACGGCGGTAATCGCTGGCTCGGCCAATTTCTTGGCCTTGACGTACCATTGGTTAGTAAGAAACGGCTCGATCACAACGTTAGAGCGATCGCCGTGCGGAACCACGTGCGAATGCGGCTCTATCTTCTCGACCAAACCTCTTTCCTCAAGTCGCTCGACAATCTTTTTACGCGCCGCAAACCGATCAATTCTATCAAGCGCATCAACTGTCCACCCGACAAGCTCATCTGTTTCTGCCGTGTCGCCAGCGCCCCGAACGTGGGCGAGAAATTCTAGATTGCCAGCAAGCTTTAGCTTCGCATCGACAGAGAGGACGTTTATCTGCGTCAGCCCATGCCGCTTCCCAACCTCGAAATCGTTGAAGTCGTGCGCCGGCGTGATCTTCACCGCGCCCGAGCCTTTTTCCGGATCGGAATACTCGTCGGCAATAATCGGAATGCGCCGCCCGACCAGCGGCAGGATGACGTTCTTGCCGACCAGCGCCTTGTAGCGCTCGTCGTCGGGATGCACCGCCACCGCGGTGTCGCCCAGCATGGTCTCCGGCCGCGTGGTGGCGACGACGATGTAAGTCGAGGGATCGGCCGGATCGAATGTCTTGCCCTCGATCGGATAACGCAGATGCCACAGGTGCGCCTTGGTCTCGACCTGCACCACTTCCAGATCGGAAATCGCCGTGAGCAGCTTGGGGTCCCAATTGACCAGCCGCTTGTCCTTGTAGATGAGCTTTTCATTGTAGAGTTGGACGAAAACCTTCACGACGGCTTTCGACAGTCCAGGGTCCATCGTGAATCGTTCGCGCGACCAGTCGCAAGACGCACCGAGCCGCTTGAGTTGATTGACGATGGTCCCGCCGGATTCCTCTTTCCAAGCCCAGACACGCTTGAGGAACTCGGTCCGACCCATATCGCGCCGGCTCTTCTCTTGGCGCTCCATCAACTGCCGCTCGACCACCATCTGCGTCGCGATGCCGGCGTGATCGGTGCCGGGCTGCCACAGCACGTCCTTGCCGCGCATGCGCTCGAAGCGGCAGAGAATGTCCTGCAACGTGTTGTTGAGCGCATGACCCATATGCAATGAGCCGGTGACGTTGGGCGGCGGAATGACGATAGAGTACGGCTTCACGCCGGCGCGCTCGGGCCGGCCGGCCTTGAAGGCGCCGGCCGCTTCCCACGTCCGGTAAATGCGGCCCTCGACCTCCGAGGGCTGATAGGTCTTATCGATCATCGTCGTTTTGCTTATCCGCTTTGGCGCGCTAGAAAGCCCGCCACGCCACCGAGTGTCAACTTTGCTGGAATCCCAAGCCAAACCGAGCGGCAGCGCCACCAGCGCCATCACGCTCCTGGCGCTCGCGTCTTTCGCCGCGCAGGCCATGGTGCGCTCGACCGATTCGCTGCTGCCGCAGATCGCCGCCGACTTGAATGTCACCGTGGGCGCGACCTCCGTCATCGTCACCTTCTACCTTCTGGCGCACGGCTCGGTGCAGCTCGTCATCGGCCCGATCGGCGACCGCTTCGGCAAATACCTCTGTGTCGCGCTCGCCGCCACCACCGCCACGATCATGGTAGCGCTGTGCGGCTTGGCTCCGTCGCTGCCGCTTTTGGTGGCCGCGCGGCTTGGCAGCGGGTTTGCCACCGGTTGGATCATTCCCCTCGCCTTCGCCTTCATCGGCGACATCATCCCCTACGACCGCCGCCAGCAGGTGCTCGGCCGCTTCCTTTCGGGCCAGATCCTTGGGCAATTGTTCGGCCAAGCGGCCGGCGGCGTGCTCGGCGACCTGTTCGGTTGGCGCAATGTGTTCTTCATTCTCGCCGCCCTGTTGGCGGCCGCCACGCTCGGCTTGTTCTACGAGTTGTGGCGCAATCCGATCACACATGCGAGCAACCCGGCGGCGCGGCCGGGCGGCGGCTTTATCGCCGACTACAGTCTGGTGCTGCGTTCGCCCTGGGCGCTGACGGTCATCGTCATTGCCTTCGTCGAGTTCGGCGCCATGTTCGGCGCCTTCACCTATGTCGGCGCCGATCTCCATCTGCGCTTCGGAGTCGGTTTCACACTGGTCGGTCTGTTCGTCGGCGCCTTCGCGGTTGGCGGCTTGATCTACAGCGCGTCGGTGCGCGCGCTGGTTAACCGCTTCGGCCAGACCGGACTTGCCGCCGGCGGCGGCGCGCTGCTGGCGGTCGCTTATCTCACGCTCGCCGTCGAGCCGCGTTACTGGATCGCGCCCATCGCCATTACGGCCAGCGGGCTCGGCTTCTACATGCTGCATAACACGCTGCAGACCAACGCCACCCAGATGACGCCGGAGGCGCGCGGCACCGCGGTCGCGATCTTCTCCTCCGCGCTCTATCTTGGGCAGACCGTGGGCGTCGCCGGCGGCGGCGTGGTATTCGACCGCCTGACGGCGGTGCCGCTGTTCCTGACCGCGGCCGCGGTACTGTTGGCGCTGGGATTGTGGTTCGCGCGCCAACTCAAGCAGCGACGCGCAGCGGACGTGACGATGGTCGGCTAAAGCTTAGGGCCGTCCGCGCGAGACGCGCTCGATCTCAGCCCGCACGATACGGTCGACCACCCCGGGCAGGTTGTCGTCGAGCCAGGATTTGAGCAGCGGACGCAGCATCTCCTTCACCAGATCTTCGAGCGTGCGCGCGTTCTGTCCAATTACGGTTTGCGCAAGCGTATTGAATGCACTGTCCACCGCCGCGACCGTGGACGCCGAGATCAGCGCGCGGTCCGGTGCAGGCGGTGGCGCGGCGGCCGGCATAGGCCGCGGGGCTGGCGCCGCCGTCGGCGCGGGCGGCCGGCGCGGTTCCTCGAGGATGCGCAGCGCCGACTCGGACGGCGGTTCGGGCGCGCGATCGGTGAATATCACGTCGGATGCGGCGTCGATGGTCCGGAACGTCAGCGCCGGGGCGGCTTCGGCTGCCGGCGCGGGGGCAGTCATCGCCTCGGTCAGATCGAGCACGTCGGACCCGGGCGCTGCGGCCGGCGTATTGAGGTTGGCGAGCATGGCATCGATGTCGTCCTGGCTATTGGCAACAGCCGCGGGCGGCGGCGCCGGAGGCAGCCCGGGCGCGCGCGGCGGCGCTGCCTTGCTGGCCGGCCCGGGCGGCTTGGTCACCTTGCTGGCGTCGTCGTCGGCAATAATGCGCCGGATAGACGCCAGAATTTCCTCCATCGAGGGCTCTTGGACCTTCGCCGTTTGGGTCATACCTGAATTCCCGACCGCAGCTTCCGAAACCCCTGCCCGTCGAAACGCCCGGCCGGCGCCGGCATGAGCGAATCGTCGCTTGATTCCCTTTTATACGCCAGTGGCACGCCGGTATGGCAGGCAGAAATTCGGCTGACCGCAATGACCTGTGGACACAGATACACGACGCCGCAAAGCCGCTGCCGGCCTTCGCAATAGATCGATCGCATCGGAATTATCGACGGTTCGACCGCGGGCCGGGATCCAGGCTCAGCGCCCGTCCGGCGTGCGCACGCCCGCCCAGTTATCGCGCACCTGCTGGTAGTGCACGACGGCGTTATAGACCGGAACCTTCAGCCCCAGCACCTCGGCCGACAAGCGGCCGACCGCCGACAGCAACGTGTAGGACGCCACCACCCGGTCGTGCTGAGCGGTGACCAGCGACACGCGCGCATTCACCAGGACCTGCTGGGCATTGAGCACGTCGAGCGTGGTGCGCTGGCCGACGCGGGCCTCTTCGCGCACGCCGTTAAGCGCGATCTCGGAGGCTTGCACCTGCGCCCGCGTCGCCTCGATATTTGCTTTGGACGCTTCAAGCTGGCCCCAGGCCTGCACTACGTTCTGGCGCACCACGTCGCGCGCGGTGTCGAGGTCGAGGCGTTTTTGCCCCAGCGTTTCCTTGGCTTGGCGAATCGCGGAATATTCGCCGCCGCCCTGATAGATCGGCATGCTCAGCGTTCCGATCACCGAGGCGTTGTAGGCGTTCATGGTAGACAGGCTCGAAGTGCTCAACCAATTATTTACGTAACTGCCCTGCACCGTTACCGTCGGATAGAGCGCACTCTCGGCGATTTTCACCGCCTGCAGCGCGGCGTCCACATTGTATTCCGCCGTGGTCACCGCCGGATTACTGGCGGTGCCTGTCGCGACCGCCGCCGGCAGAGTATTCGGCGAGAAGCGGTCGACCGGCGAGGCGGGTGAAAGCTTACCCGGCTCATTGCCGATCACTTGCCGATAGGTCGCGGCCGAGGCGGTATAATTCGCTTCGGCGAGCAGCACCTGCGAGCGGCCGGCGGCGAGACTGGACTCCGCCTGCGCCACGTCGGTGCGCGTCACCTCGCCGACGTTGAAGCGGTCGCGCGTTTGCCGCAGTTGCTCTTGCAGCACTTCCACGTTGCGCCGCTGCAGATCGAGGATAGCGCTGTCTCGCAGCAGGTTCATATAGGCGGTCGCGGCGTTGAGCAGTATGGTCTCCTCGGCAATGCGCAACGTCGCGCGCGAGGCCAATACCGCGCTCTCGGCCTGGCGGGTTTTGCCGGCGGTCTGGAAGCCGTTGTAGAGCGTCTGCGTGATGGTCGCGCCGACACTTGCCGGCCCATTGTAGCCGGCGAGTGTGCTGTAAGTGCCCACGCCACCCGTTACCGTCTTTGTCGTTGTCGACGATGTCTGCTCGCCACCGGTCCCGACGATCGAGATTTTCGGGCGATAGCCGGCCAGCGCCTGTGGCACGCCTTCGTCGGCCGCGCGCGTGCTGGCGCGCTGCGAATTGAGAGTCGGGTTGTTCTGATAAGCATGCGCCAGCGCGGATTCGAGCGGTTCGCCGCTCGCCGGCCCAGCCAGCGGCAATGTCGCGCATGCGATCACGCCGGCAGCAAGACCGCCTACCCAACCGCTACGTTCGCCACGACACATTTAACAGCCCGCCCAAAGCACCGCCGGCGCTACGCACGAGGCGCGCCCCCAAGATCAACCACGAACCATATGCGGAGCGGCGCTGGGTTGAAACCCCCCGCAAGCCGCCGCCCACCGGAATGGCGACAACCTGGGGCTTTTAGGCCACATATTCGACCCGGCGGCAGCCTTAGAAAGCAAAAACCGGTGTTTTCGCAAAGCCCGGGAGCAGCCCCGCCGAGGCGTCAAAGATCGGCCGGCCGCCCACCTCCCCGCCGCTGCGGCGGTAAAGCATGGCCTTAGAGCCGGGGCCCGACCCCAGCACGCAGGCCAGCCGGCCGCCATCCTTAAGCTGCTGGCACAGGGCCTGCGGCATGACATCGGTGGCCCCCTCGATCACCACCACGTCGTAGGGCCCGCCTTGCGGCCAGCCTTCGGCCAGCGTGCCGTTAACCACGTTAACATTTGCCCGCGACGACAACGCCGCCCCCGCCGCTTTGGCGAGACCAAGGTCCTGTTCGAGCGCCACGACCCGAGCCACGATTCGGGCCAGCACGGCGGCGGTGTAGCCGGTAGCGCAGCCGACATCGAGTACGCGGTCGGTGGCCTCGAGTTCCGCGGCCTGGATCAGCTTGGCCAGCACCATCGGCCTGAGCAGGCGGCGGGATGCCCCCACCGGCACGTCAAGATCGAGATAGGCGAGCGCGGCCGCCGTTGCCGGCATGAATTGTTCGCGGGGAACCTCCAGCATGGCGGAAATTACCCGCAAATCGGTGACGTCGGTGGTCCTGACCTGGCCGTCCACCATATGGCGGCGCGCGACTGTATAATCGGTCATCGTGAGCCTCGACAAAGCTGAAGGAATGCGCGGCTTATGTGCGGCAACCTAGCGCAAAAGGCAAGCGAGCCCCCGACATTGTCGATACGCGCCGGCTCCTATATAGGCTTGCATCCTGGGGAAGCGCGGCCAGCGCATGCGTGGGCTGCGTCAACCGATGGCCACGTGGCGGAGTGGTTACGCAGCGGACTGCAAATCCGTGCACGCCGGTTCGATTCCGGCCGTGGCCTCCACTCGCCTTCGCTGAAGCTTCGGCGGGCAAGCCTTTGGCGTGGCGGGCGCCCGCGGCAGCTTCAGCGAAGGCGGGCGAAGCCGGCCATTCCTGCTTTGCAAACCAGTTACGCTTTGTTATAGGCCCGATGCGCCCAAAACCCGGTTTGTTCCTCGGTAGCTCAGCGGTAGAGCGTTCGACTGTTAATCGAAATGTCGCTGGTTCGATCCCAGCCCGAGGAGCCATTCTTTTCCGCCCGCTATTCCAATAGCCGCCCATTGCGAGAGGCCGTGATGCCCTCGACCAGTCCGCTCCTTACCGATCTCTACGAATTCAATATGATCCAGGCCTACCTGGATAAGGGAGAAGACAAAGAAGCGGTATTCGAATTCTTCGTGCGCCGGCTGCCGCCGCGGCGCGGATTCCTGCTCGCGGCCGGACTTGACGACGCGCTCGATTATCTGGAGACGCTTGCGTTCTCCGCCGCCGACATCGATTGGCTCAAAAGTACCGGGCGGTTCCGCGACAACCTGCTCGATTATCTGAAAGCCTTCCGCTTTACCGGCGACGTACACGCGATCCCGGAAGGCTCGGCGTGCTTTCCCAACGAGCCGCTGATCCGCATCACCGCAGCCTTGCCGCAGGCGCAACTGGTCGAGTCACGGCTGATCAACATCCTGCATTACCAGACGCTGATCGCCTCCAAAGCCGCGCGCATGGTGCTGGCGGCGCCCGGCAAGATCCTCTCCGACTTCGGCCTGCGCACCGCGCATGGCGCCGAGGCCGGGCTCTATTCGGCGCGCGCGAGCTATCTTGCGGGCTTTGCCGGCGCCGCCAATGTCGAGGCCGGCGAGCGCTACGGCGTGCCGATCGTCGGCACCATGGCGCATTCCTTCGTGCAGGTGCACGACGACGAAATGACCGCATTCGAGAATTTCGCGCGCGCGCGGCCGCAAGGCGTCATCCTGCTGATCGACACCTACGACACCGAACAAGGCGCGCGCAAAGTGGTAGAACTGGCGCCGCGGCTCAAAGCCGACGGCATTTCGATCCGCGGCGTGCGCATCGATTCCGGCGACCTCACCGCGCATGCGTGCAAGGTGCGCGCCATTCTCGACGCAGGCGGCCTGTGCGACGTCATCATCTTGGTCAGCGGCGGCATCAACGAGGACGTGCTGCAAAAGATGATGAACGACAAAGCGCCCATCGACGGCTTCGGCATCGGCGTCAATCTCGCGGCTTCCGTCGACGTTCCGGCGCTCGACTGCGCCTACAAGCTGCAGGAATACGCCGGCAAGCCCAAACGCAAGTTATCCGAAGGCAAAGCAACCTGGCCGGGGCGCAAGCAGGTCTGGCGCGCCTACGACGCCGACGGCCGCATGCGCGGCGATATTCTGTCGCTCGAAAATGACAAACAGCCGGGCGAGGCGCTTGTGATACCGGTGATGCGCGCGGGCAAGCGTCTCGCGCCGTCGCCTACGCTCGCGCAAATCCGCGAACGGGCCGCGCGCGATCTTAAGCGGCTGCCCGGCCCGCTGGCGCGACTGGAAAGCGGCTTTGACTATCCGCTGAACGTGGCGGAAGCGCTCAGCGGGCTTGCCAGGCAGATCGACGCCAAGGCGAAAAAACCTTAGGCGCGGACTTTCTTATTGCGCGTGATCTTATCCGAAAACCGGTTCCCACTTTTCGGGATCACGCGCGTGTCCCCGCCCGGTTCCACCCGCGCCCGCCCTCGCCGTACACCTCGTGGCCGCTATCGGTGACCACCACGGTGTCTTCCAGCTTGATGAAGCCGCGGCTCGGATGCAGCAGCGTGGTTTCCACCGACACGACTTCTCCAGCCTCCAATGGAATATCCGCGTCGGTTGCCGGATAGCGCACCGGCCCGCGATCGGTAAGCCGCGGCGCCTCGTGGCTGACCAGGCCCATGCCGTGGGCTAGGAATTCCATGTGATTGTGGTGCTTCGACTTCGCGCGCAGTGGTTCGCCGGCGTCATAGATGACGCGCCCCATCGCGCCGGCGCGGATTGGCTTCATGGCCGCACGCTGGATGCTTTCGATCTCGGCGAGCAAGTCCTCAAGCTCCGCGTCGGGTTCGCCCTGGATCGCCATGCGACAAATATCGCCGATATAGCCGTGATAGTTGCCGCCGCTATCGATCGACATGATGTCGCCCTTCTCCCACTTCTGCTCGGAGGGCGCGCGGTTGAGACTGGTGCCGCATGTGATCAGGCAATATTCGAAGGTGAGCCCGCGGTTGGTTTCCTCGCGGCGCAGCGCCTCGACCACCTCGGCCTTGGTCGCGCCCGGGCCGTGGCCGGCGATCACCGCCTGCATGGAGGCGAGCACGGCCTCCGACGCGATCTTCAGTTTCGCCAGTTCGTCGGCGGATTTTTTCACGCGCTGGCGCTCCAGCACGAACAGCGCGTCAACCCAGTCGGCGTCGGCAAACGCGCCTCGCAGGGCGAACGAGGCGTCGTAGGGCAGAAACCCGAATTCGGCGGCGATGCGTTTGGTCTTGAACCCAGCCTTGCGGATGTAGTCGCACGCCATCTGCATGGCGTCGGTCGAGCCGTTCGAGCTGGTCTGGACCTCCGACGTCCACATCGGCTTGACCTCGCGCTGGAACTTTTCCAGCCGGTGGCCGAAATAGGCGGCCTTTTCCGGCGCGCCCTTCGGATAGACGAACACCGGCAAATAGCGGGTGACGCCGGTGGCATCCATGTAATCGAAGAAATTGGCGCGGTGGCCGCCGAGCAGATATTGCACGTTGTGCTTGGATGTCGCAATCACCAGGTCGATGCCAGCCTCGTCCATCAGTCGGTCGAGACGCTTGTGATCGAACGGGACTTTCAATCCACTGGAATGCTGGGCGCTGACGTTCATGATCGGGGCTCCGGCTGGCCGAGGCTGCGCGGCATAAACCGGGAGACTATGGCCAGAGTTCCTGGCTCGCAAGCCGCGCGCCGGCCACCAGTGCCTCCAGTTTCGCCCACATGATCGACGGGTGCACGCGGCGGTGGAACGGCCCTTGCGCAAAGCCGCAATCGGTGCCGGCAATGACGTTCTCGCGCCCCACGATTTTCGCCAGGCGAACAATGCGCTCGGCCACCAGCTCGGGGTGTTCCACCACATTGGTGGCGTGGCTGATGACGCCGGGGATTAGCACCTGCCCTGCCCCGAGCTTGGCGTTTTTCCACACCTGCCATTCGTGCTCGTGGCGCGGGTTGGCGCCCTCGATCACATAAGCGCCGACCTTCACCTTGAGGATGAGATCAACGATGTCCTTCAGTGGCACGTCGCTGACATGCGGACCTGGCCATGAACCCCAGCACACGTGATAGCGGATGCAGTCGGCGGGGAGCCCTTCGAGGGCGTGGTTGATGAGGTCGACCTGATCGCTAAGCCAGCGCCGATAGTCCGCAAAGCTCGCCGGCGGCACCATGCGGTCATAGGTGACCGCGTTGCGCGCGTCGTCGAGCTGTACCAGGAAACCGGCGTCGACGATCATTTTGTACTCGGCGCGCATCGCCTCGGCGATAGCTGCCTGCAATTCTTCTTCGTTCTTGTAAAACTCATTCTTGCGGTCGGGAATTACGCTCGCCGGCGCTGCCACCGGCAGGAACGCTTCTTCCACCTTCACGTTCTTCAGCGCCGCCTTGAAGTTGTCGATGTCGCGCTGCATCTCCGCCTGCCCGGTGTATTTGATCGGGCCGACGCAAATCGCTTCCGTAGTAGTGGCGACACCTTCGCGCGCGTCGAGCTCGGCGTAGAATTCTGTGAAACGCTCGCGGTCGGCGCCGCGCTTGAACGGATTGGCGACGTCATGCTTGATCGGCCTCCGCTCGAAGCCGGAAAGGCGATCGAGCGCGTATTGCGACCAACTGATCGATTTGCCGAACTCGCCGTCGCTCACAACGTCGATGCCGGTCTGCGCTTGCTGGCGCACGACCTCGGCGACCGAGTCGCTGAGGCATTTCCGATAAGCCTTTTCGTCGTAGGGCTTGCCGGCCTGCTTCAAGCGCAGGAATTCCTGCAAAGCCGGCGGGCGAATCAGGCTGCCGACGTGGCTGGTGAGAATGCGGCCGGTGCTGCGCTGCATGCGCGCTCTATGCCCGGGGCGCGTTCAGAAGGCAATGCGTGGGCAGCGCCCCAACGAGACGGCGCCGGCGCTTTGATGGCGCCGCGCTTTAGGCCGCGGACTTGGCGGTGACCGCGCCCGCCGACGCCGCCGAGGTGGCCGCTCCGTCGGTCATTTGCTTGCGGAGCATGTCGAGGGTTGCGACCTCGACCCGGTTGCGGCCGTGTTCCTTGGCGAAATAGAGCGCCTGGTCGGCCTGCGCCAGCAATTCGGTTACATCGAGCGCGCCCTCTTGGCAATGCACCAAGCCGATGCTTACGGTGGCGCAAACCGGCCGGCCGTCGACGTCCTGCGCGGCCTTCGCGAAGCTCTCGCGAATCCGATCGGCAACGGCCACCGCCTTGTCGCGGCTGGTATCGGAAAGGACAGCGGCGAATTCCTCGCCGCCGAGGCGGCCGAACAGGTCGGACGAACGCATCGACTGGCGCGCGGCGTCGGCAAAGATCTCCAGCGCGCGGTCGCCGAGCGCATGGCCGAAGCGGTCGTTGATCGACTTGAAGTGATCGAGATCGATCACCAGCACGGCGGTCGGCCGCGGATTGGCGACATGACGCTTAGCCAGTTGCGCGGCGTCTTGCAGGAACGAGCGGCGGTTGGCGATGCCGGTGAGCGGATCGACCATGGCGGCGGTGCGATGGCGCAATTCCGTACGCTCCTTGGCCATCGCCAGCAGGATGAAGGCGATCGAAATCGTGAACAGCAGCGCTTCGAACGACAGCACGGTCAGCCACACGCTGCCCATCATATGGTTGCCCGGCGACCACGGCAGCATGGCGGCGAGCGGCGTGCGCAACAGAAACAGCGCGCCGTGCGCGAACAGCATGAAGATCGCCGGCCAGCGCGACACCAGCGGCTCGCTGCGGCCGCACCAGAATTCGTAAGCAGTCAGCCAGGTGTAGGAGGTGATGATGCCCGAGGCGATCAGCGAACGCGCATCGGTGGCGTCGGCGAGCACCGGCAGGCGGCAGACCAGCAGCCAGAGTACCGCGCCGGTCACCAGGTAGACCGGTTCGGCCGGCCGGCCGTCGAACACACGCGCGCCGGTCCATGTCACCGCGTAGGCGGTGAACAGCAGCGCGTTGGCGAGATCGATGGTGATCAGATCGGGCGCCGTGCCGTACATGCCAAACAGCACGACCGAGGCGGCGCGAAACAGATGGGCGAAACCCCACCACGCAACGGCGCGGATCGCGGTGTTCTGCACCCACGCGAACAGCAGCAACAAACCGAGAATAGCCTCGACATAGATCGTCACCATGAAGAGGGTATTAACGTCGAGATTCATCAAGTGATCCCGCCTAACCGACTGTCCGGGGCCTGTTTTTTGTGCGTCCTTTGCCGTCACGATTAGCCCCCGCCCGGTAAAAAGTTGTGAATGTGCCCGATTACCATCGGCCAATGCGCCAACATGGTTTCGAGGACGTCTCCGAAAACTTCGGCAGTTGAAATGAGTGGCCGATTTCAAACCGTTTAGTCCGGCGGGCCTCGCCGTTTTGGCCCATAAACCCCGGCCTTGTCGCCCCAAATTGGGTCTACTAGGGTCGCGGCATGCAGATCCGCGACGGCATCGTTGAAGCCATCGGCCACACGCCCTTGATCAAGCTCAGACGCGCGTCCGCCGCGACCGGCTGCACCATCCTCGGTAAGGCCGAATTCATGAACCCGGGCGGTTCGGTGAAGGACCGCGCCGGCCGCCAGATGATCTTGGAGGCGGAAAAGCGCGGCGAACTGCGCCCCGGCGGATTGGTGGTAGAGGCGACCGCCGGCAATACCGGCATCGGCTTAGCGCTGGTCGCCAATGCGCGCGGCTACCACACGCTTATCGTCATTCCGCAGACTCAAAGCGGAGAAAAGAAAGATGCGCTGCGCCTGTTCGGCGCCGAACTGGTCGAGGTGCCGGCGCTCCCATTCAGCAATCCGAATAATTATCAGCACGTCGGCCGAAGGCTCGCAGAACAACTCAAGAAGACCGAGAAGAACGGCGTCATCTTCGCCGACCAGTGGAACAATCTCGATAACAGCAAGGCGCATTACACCTCGACTGCGCCGGAAATCTGGGACGATACCGGCGGCAAAATCGACGGATTCATTTGCGCGGTGGGCTCGGGCGGCACGCTTGCCGGCGTCTCGCACTATCTCAAGGAGAAGAACAAGGACATCGTCATTGGGGTCGCCGACCCGCGCGGCGCGGCGATGTATCATCTGTTCAAGGACGGCGAAGCGAAAACGACCGAAGGCGGCTCGATTACCGAAGGTATCGGGCTCGGACGGGTGACGGCGATCGTCAAGCAGATGATCGTCGACAAGGCCTATCTCATCCCCGACGAGGAAGCCTTGCCGCTGGTCTTCGACCTCATGCAGCACGAGGGCCTCTGCCTCGGCGGCTCTTCCGGCATCAACGTCGCGGGCGCCATTCGCCTGGCGAAAGATCTTGGGCCCGGTCATACCATCGTGACCGTGCTCGCCGATTACGGCTCGCGCTATCAGTCCAAGCTGTTCAACGCGGCGTTCCTGCGATCGAAAAATCTGCCGGTGCCGGAATGGCTGCAGCGAAGGTCGGACATCAAGCCGCCATTCGTCAAAACTTGAGGCGTGCGATGGCCACCGAATGCCTATTCCGCGGCGACTCCTATCTGAAAGAATGCGACGCACACGTGATCGCACTGACCGAGCAAGGCGGCATCGTACTCGACCGCACAGTGTTTTACGCCAATTCCGGCGGCCAGCCTGGCGACACCGGCATGCTCACCGCATCCGACGGCTCGCGTATTACTATCGCCACCGCCGTCTACACCGACGCGGCAAAATCCGAGATTGCGCATGTGCCGGCGCCCGGCTCCCCAGCCCTCAAGGTCGGCGCTACGGTGACCGCCGCAATCGACTGGGACAGACGGTACGCTCGCATGCGCATGCATACCGCGCTGCATCTTCTCTCCGCCATCCTCCCTTATGCCGTCACAGGCGGCTCGGTCGGCGAAAGCGAAAGCCGGCTCGACTTCGACATCCCCGAAGCCGGCCTCGACAAGGACGCGATCACGACTATGGTCAACGAGATGGTCGCAATCGACGCCGCGGTCTTGAGCCGCTGGATCAGCGATGCCGAGCTCGAAGCCAATCCCGGCCTAATCAAGACTATGTCGGTCAAGCCGCCGATGGGCACCGGGCGCGTGCGGTTGATCGAAATCGCCGGCCTCGATTTACAGCCCTGCGGCGGCACGCATGTGCGTTCCACAAAGGAAATCGGCGCCGTGCGGGTGACGCAGATCGAGAAGAAGGGCAAACAGAACCGCCGCGTGCGGCTGGCGCTCGCTTAGTTCGCGTCACGCTCTTCGCGCACCTCGTAATGCTTGGAGCGCGCGTCAAAACGCTTGAGCACTGCGCGCGCCTTCGGCGGCACCACCGCCGTCTCATAATTAGCGCCGGCAAAGACCTTGATCGCCTCCATCGAGTCGAACCACATGACGGTCGCGAACTCGACTTCCTCGCCGGCGGGCGCGCGCAAAAGCTCGATGCGGCGGAAGCCGGCGATCTTGCGGGCGAGAATGCCGAGAAATATCTCAATTTTCAGCAAGCTTTCGTAGGCATCGGCGTTTTGCGGGGTCGTCCAGCCGTACCATAGCGCGCGATCATGGCTGTGTCCTTCTTATCGCATGCATGCAACTCAATCGCGGTTCCGGCCGTTGCACATTAGCGCAAGATCGAACAAGGTTGCGGCTTTCATATGGAGCGCGCAATGCCCGGTTCAACATCAAGTCGATGGCTCAAAACCGCCGAATGGCTTGCCGACAATATCGGCAAGGTCGTCGTGGTCGATGCCTCCTATTATCTGCCGAACCAGAACCGCGACGCCAAGGCGGAATATGTCGCCGCGCATATTCCTGGCGCGGTGTTCTTTGACATCAACGCCATCGCCGACCAATCCACCGATCTGCCGCACATGCTACCAGGGCCGGACCAGTTCGGCGAAGCGGTCGGCAAACTCGGCATCGCGGAGACCAATACCATCGTGGTCTATGACGCAACCGGACTCTATTCGGCGCCGCGCGTGTGGTGGAGCTTCCGCATCTTCGGCGCCAAGAATGCATTCGTGCTCGACGGCGGCTTGCCGGCCTGGAAGGCCTCGGGCGCCGCGGTCGAATCCGGCGAGGTGAAACGGCCGCCCGCTAAGTTCAAGGCGACGATGGACACCGGCGCGGTCGCCATGGTCTCCGACGTGCAGGTCGCACTCAACGACGGCAGCGCGCAGGTGGTGGACGCGCGCGCAGCCGGGCGTTTCGTCGGCCGCGATCCCGATCCGCGGCCCGGTCTGCGCCCCGGCCATATGCCGGGCGCACTCAACGTGCCGTTCGCCGACATTCTCGACAACGGCCGCCTCGCCTCGCGCGAAAAAATCGCGCAGGCGTTCGCCAAAGCGGGCGTCGAACTTGACCGGCCAACCATCACCACTTGTGGCTCCGGCGTTACCGCCGTGGTGCTCGCGCTCGGCCTCGATGCGCTCGGCAAGCCGCTGCCGCGCATCTACGACGGCTCCTGGGCGGAATGGGGCGGCAGACCCGATTTGCCGGTAGCGAAGGATTAGGGCGTCCATAGGTAAGCCGGCAGCGACCCCATAGGCCCTTGAAAGCCGACAACCGCGCGCACTAGAATTTAGTCGTTCGCACGAGCGTTTGTTATCGGCCGGACGAATGCCGGCGAACCAAAGGACTAATGCCATGAGCCACAGCGGATTGGACCGGACCGAGGAAGAGATTCTCATCGACCAGGTTTCCGACGACGCGCTGGAGGCGGCGGCGGCAACGGGCAGAGAAAACGCAAAATACACGCTTCCCGCCTCGCTGATCTGTATACCGTTCGCGGAATAGCGGACATCGCGTACCGCGAAATTTGCGGCTGTCCGCCCTAGCCTTTGCGACCGCGGACGGTTATATATATAAAATATTGCATATGACTCGGCGCTACCGTGCGAGGCCCCGATGATCTTCCGTCAATTGTTCGACAGCGTTTCCGGCACCTATTCGTATCTGCTTGCGTCCCGCGCGGGCGGCGAGGCGCTGATCATCGATCCCGTCCTGGAGAAGGTCGATCGCTATCTGCAATTGATCCGCGAACTCGATCTCAGATTGGTCAAAGCGGTCGACACCCACTTGCACGCCGACCACATCACCGGATTGGGCGCGCTACGCGACCGCACGCATTGCATCACCGTCATGGGCGAGAACACAAAAGCCGACGTCGTCTCGATGCGGCTGGCCGAAGGCGACAAGCTCACCATTGAAGGCGTCAGCATGGACGTGCTCTACACGCCCGGCCATACCGACGATTCCTACAGCTTCTTGATGGGCGACCGCGTGTTCACCGGCGACACGCTGCTGATCCGCGGCACCGGGCGCACCGATTTCCAGAACGGCGACGCGCGCGCGCAATATGAATCGCTGTTCGGCAAACTGCTGCGGCTGCCCGACGAGACGCTGGTGTTCCCGGCGCACGACTACAAGGGCGACACCGTCTCCACAATCGGCGAAGAGAAGCGCTACAATCCGCGCCTGCAGGTCAAGTCGATCGACGATTACGTGACGTTAATGGCCAATTTGCATCTGCCCAACCCGAAGATGATGGACGTCGCCGTACCCTCCAACATGAAGATCGGCATGGCGCAGCAGGAAATCGCGCGCCGCGGCTGGGCCCTCAACGCGTCACAAGCCATCGCGCTGGTCGGGCGGCCGGACATCGCCTTCATCGATTTGCGCGAGGCGAGCGAGCGGCAAAAGCACGGCAGCATCCCGGGCGCGGTGCACGCACCATACGGCGAACTTCAGGACAATATCGGTGCCGGTGGAATCCTGCGCGAACTCGCGCGTGCCAGCGACCGGCGCCTCGTGTTTTATTGCGCCTACGGCGAGCGCTCGGCCATGGCGGTACAAGCGGCGCAGGACGCGGGTCTTCTTGCCGCGCTGCACGTCGAAGGCGGCATCGACGCCTGGCAGAAAGCCGGCGGCGCCCTCGCCCACTAATGTAGAATTTGGCTGAGGAACAATTTCGTCCGTTCGTGCTGCGGATGATTGAAAAATTCCTCCGGCACGTTGGCCTCGACGATCTGTCCCTGATCCATGAATACGATACGGTTGGCGACCTGGCGGGCGAAACCCATTTCGTGCGTTACGACCAGCATGGTCATGCCGTCCTCGGCCAGGCCCACCATGGTGTCGAGGACTTCCTTGACCATTTCCGGGTCGAGCGCCGAGGTCGGCTCGTCGAACAGCATGATTTTCGGGTTCATGCATAAGGCGCGCGCGATCGCCACGCGCTGCTGCTGGCCGCCGGAAAGCTGGCCGGGATATTTGCCGGCCTGCTCGGGGATTTTCACGCGCGCGAGGTAGTGCATCGCGATTTCCTCGGCTTCTTTCTTCGGCGTCTTTCGCACCCAGATCGGAGCCAGCGTGCAATTCTCCAGCACCGTGAGATGGGGAAATAGATTGAAGTGCTGGAAAACCATGCCGACCTCGCGGCGCACTTCGTCGATCTTTTTCAGATCGTTGGTGAGCTCGACGCCGTCGACGACGATCCTGCCCTGCTGATGCTCTTCGAGCCGGTTGATACAGCGGATCATGGTCGACTTGCCCGAGCCGGACGGCCCGCAGACCACGATGCGTTCGCCGCCCATCACCTTGAGATCGATGTCGCGCAGCACGTGGAATTCGCCGTACCATTTGTTCACGCCGACGAGTTCCACCGCGACGGCATTGTTGAGCTGCGTCGGCTTCATGCGGGACGTCGAACCTGCGGCGGTACTCATGACATGACCTCAGCGTTTATCGCTCAATGCGAGCCGGGTTTCCGTCGCGCGCGCGTAGCGGCTCATGGCGTAGCAAAAAATCAGATAGAAGATTGCGGCGACCGCGTAGCCGGTCGTCGAGGTGACCGGCGTCGCCCATTTCGGATCGATGCGGGCGACCTCGATGGTGCGCAGGAAGTCGAAAATCCCGACGATGAACACGAGCGTCGTGTCCTTGAACAGGCCGATATAGGTGTTGACGATGTTCGGGATCGTGATCTTGAGCGCCTGCGGCAGGATGATCAGCCGCATCATCTGCCAATAGCCCAAACCCACCGCCATGGCGCCTTCGAATTGCCCTTTCGGGATCGCCTGCAGGCCGGCGCGCACCACTTCCGCCATATAGGCCGAGGCAAACATCGCGATGCCGACCAGCGCGCGCACGAGTTTATCGGGCGAGTATTCCTCCGGCACGAAAAGCGGCAGCATCACGCTCGCCATGAATAAGACCGTCACCAGAGGCACGCCGCGCACGAATTCGATGAAGATCACCGAAAACAGTCGAACCGCCGGCATGCGCGAGCGCCGGCCGAGCGCCAGCAATATGCCGAGCGGCAGCGAGCAGACGATGCCGACCGAGGCGACCACGATGGTCACCAGAATGCCGCCCCACAGCGAGGTATCGACCGGCGGTAATCCGGCCGCGCTCCAGCCGGTCAGCAGAATGAACGAGGAGACCGGCAGTACGACAAAGAAATAGACCGAGCCGAAGTCGCGGCGCGGGGCTTCCAGCCACAACATCCACACCACGCCGATCGCCAGCATCGTGAAGAACACGTCGACCCGCCAACGCTGCGGGATCGGAAAGGACCCATAGACGAAATAAGACCAGCGCTCATAGACGAACGGCCAGCAGGCGCCGATCTCGCGATGCTGCACGACTTCGCGGCAGGCATCGCGGTCGCGGCCGGTCCACACCGCGTCGATCAGCAGGAACTTGACTAGCTCGGGGATGGCCCAAGCCAACAGCAGCACGATCAAGATCGTCAGCGCGATGTTGAACGGGCTCGACAACAGGTTGGTGCGCAACCAGCCGAGCGCGCCGGTCATCGCCGCCGGCGCCGGCCTGGCCGCGATGGTTGAGCCGCGCACGAATTTGATTTCGGTGACGGCGAGATCGCCTTCGGCCATTGTCATCGCGCCCTCACCGTTCCACCAGCGCGATACGGCTGTTGTAGATGTTCATCAGCAATGACGTCGCCAGGCTGATGGTGAGATAGACCGCCATGGTGATGGCGACGACTTCGACCGCCTGCCCGGTCTGGTTCAGCACCGTGCCGGTGAACACCTGCACCAGGTCGGGATAGCCGATCGCGACCGCGAGCGTCGAATTCTTGGTCAAGTTGAGGTACTGGCTGGTCAGCGGCGGGATGATGACGCGCATCGCCTGCGGCACCACGATCAGCCGCAACGTCGGGCCCGGCGTCAGGCCGAGCGAATAGGCCGCTTCCGTCTGCCCACGCGACACCGCCATGATGCCGGCGCGCACCACCTCGGCGATGAACGCCGCGGTATAGATCGTCAGCCCGAACAGCAAAGCAGCGAATTCCGGCAGAACCTCGATGCCGCCGTTGATATTGAAGCGGCCGGCGGCCGGATAGTCGAAACCGAGCGGGAAGCCGGCGAGTGCCAGCACAATGAGCGGCACGCCGATTATCAGTGCCGCGCCGACGAGAAAAACCGGTGCCTGCTGCCCGGTCCGCTCTTGCCGCTTGCGCGCCCAAACATAATAAGCGACTGCGCCAACGATGCCGGCGGCGAGCGCGGCCAACACATAACCGAAGCCGGGCTTGAAGACCGGCTGCGGCATGAACAGGCCGCGATTGTTCAGATAAATGCCCCCGGGGATAACGTAGCTTTCGCGGATCGCCGGCAGCGCCTTGAGCACGGCGTTGTACCAGAACAGTAATTGCAGCAGCAGCGGGATGTTGCGGATGGTCTCGACGTAGCCGCTGGCAGTTCTGGCCACCAGCCAGTTCTTCGACAGCCGCGCGATGCCGACGATGAAACCAAGGATACTCGCGAACACGATGCCGAGCCCGGCCACCAGCAGCGTATTGAGCAGCCCGACCCAAAAGGCGCGGCCGTAGGTCGAGGTCGCCGAGTTCGAATTGGATCAGCGTCTGGCTGATGTCGAATCCGGCCGTGTGGTTCCAGAAGCCGAATCCGGACGCGATATGCGCGCGTTCCAGATTGGATATGGCGTTGGTCGCGGCGCCGTAGACAAGAAATCCAACGACCGCGCAAAGCGCGACCTGATAGGCGATGCTGCGGACCTTGGGGTCGTTGTAGAACGCAACCCGCGCGGGGGGCGACCCCGCCGGAAGGTCAATCGGCATTTACCCCTCGTCGGCCTCGCGGCGCCCCCTGATGGCGCCGGTCGGAAAGATCAGCGGATCGGCGGCGCGTACTGGATGCCGCCCTTGTTCCACAATTTGTTCAGGCCGCGGTCGATCTTGAGCGGCGAACCCTGCCCGACATTGCGTTCGAACACTTCGCCGTAGTTGCCGACCAGCTTGATGATGCGTACCGCCCAGTCCTTCGAAAGGCCAAGCTGCTCGCCGTAATTGCCTTCGGTACCCACGAAGCGTTTCACGTCCGGGTTGGTCGACTTCATCATGTCATCGACGTTCTTTTGGGTGATGTTCAGCTCTTCGGCATTGATCATGGCGAACAGCACCCACTTCACGATCGTGAACCACTTGTCATCGCCTTGGCGCACGACCGGGCCGAGCGGCTCCTTGGAAATGATCTCGGGCAGGATGATGTGGTCGTTGGAATTGGCGAGTCGCAGCCGCTCGGCATAGAGGCCGGAAGCGTCGGTGGTGTAGGCATCGCAGCGGCCGGAGTCATAGGCCTTCACTGCTTCGTTTGCGGTCGCGAAGGTTACGGTCTTAAGTTTCATGTTATGGGCGTGGAAGTAATCCGCCAGATTGAGCTCGGTGGTGGTACCTTGCTGCACGCAGACCGAGGCGTCGCCGAGTTCGAGCGCCGAATTCACCTTGAGCGCCTTGCGCACCATGAAGCCTTGGCCATCATAGTAATCCACCCCGGTAAAGCTTAAGCCAAGCGAACTGTCGCGCGAGCTTGTCCAGGTGGTGTTGCGCAGCAGCACGTCAACCTCGCCGGATTGCAGCGCGGTGAAGCGGTCCTTGGCCGACAGCGGCACGAACTTGACCTTGCCGGCGTCGTTGAAAATCGCCGCGGCGATGGCGCGACAGACGTCGACGTCGAGGCCGGTCCATTTTCCCTGGGCGTCCGGCAGGCCGAAGCCCGCCAGCGTCCCGTTGGCGCCGCAATTGAGAATGCCGCGGTCGGTCACCGCCTTCAGGGTCTGAGCCGATGCGCTCTGCGCGGCGAAGACCAAGGCAAGAGCGAGAATGCTGGCGAAGCGTTTCATGACGCGACCTCTTTGACGCAAATGCGGTTACGGGATCGTCCGGATCGGCCCAACATTTCCACCATCGCCGGGCCCCTGCCCAGCGCGGAAAATGAATTTTTGGCCTTATTCCCGAGCCCTCATCGTTTCGCATCTCAGAACGATCGGGTTCCCAGGTCAAGGGGTTGACGCTTCCCGCCGATGCGTCCGTATATGTCGCCCGGCGCCGCAGTTCCGCGCGCCTTAAAGACCGGACCTGTCGATCGCCATGGCGAAGACTCCCAAAAGCCCGCTCCAGCCCGAGACCCGCCTGGTCACCGCCGGCCGCGATACCAAAGGCCAGCACGGCTTCGTCAATCCGGCGGTTTATCATGCCTCGACCGTGCTTTACCCGACCGCCGAAGATCAGGTGGCACATCGCTCGCGCTATCAATACGGCCGCCGCGGCACTCCGACCTCCGAAGCGCTCGAACAGGCGCTCGCCGCGATGGAGGGCGAGGGCTGCGCGGGCGTCGCCTTGCTGCCGTCGGGGCTGGCGGCGATTTCGACCGCGCTGCTGTCAGTCGCAGGTTCCGGCGACCACATATTAATCACCGACAGCGTGTACCGGCCGACCCGCAATTTCTGCGACGGCGTGTTCAAGCGCATGGGTGTAGAGACTACTTATTACGATCCGCTGATCGGCGCAGGCATTGCCAAACTGTTCAGACCGAACACGCGTGCGGTGTTCGTCGAGGCGCCCGGCTCGCAAAGCTTTGAGATGCAGGACATTCCCGTCATCGCGAAAGTCGCGCACGACAAAGGCGCGGACGTGCTGATGGACAATACCTGGGCGACGCCGCTTTATTTCCGCGCCTTCGAGAAAGGCGTCGATCTTTCGATCCAGGCCGGCACCAAATATATCGGCGGCCATTCCGACGTCATGTTCGGCTGCGTGTCGGCCAACGCCAAGACGCTGCCGGCGCTCAAGACCGTTATCCAACAGACGGGCCTGTGCGTCGGGCCCGACGACATGTATCTCGCGCTACGCGGCCTTCGGACCATGGGCGTGCGGCTTGCGCGCCACAACGAATCCGGTCTACGCATCGCACGGTGGCTGGAGAAACGTCCGGAAGTTCTGCGCGTGCTGCATCCGGGGCTCGAGAGCGACCCCGGCCACAAAATCTGGCAGCGGGATTTTTCCGGCGCCTGCGGATTGTTCAGCATCGTGCTCAAGCCGACGAGCGACCAATCCGTCTACGCCTTCATGAACGAGCTCGCGCTCTTCGGCATGGGCTTTTCGTGGGGCGGCTTCGAGAGCCTGGTGATCGTGTTCGATTGCAGCGAGTATCGCACGGCCACCAAATGGGCGCCGGGCGGGCCGACGCTGCGCTTCCACATTGGCCTTGAAGGTCCCGACGACCTCATCGCCGACCTCGAACGCGGTTTCGCGGCGATGGCCCGCGCGTGATCCCGAAAAGTGGGAACCGGTTTTCGGACAAGATCACGCGCCGGTAAAAAGCCAAAATAAATTTCAAGCCGGCGCGCCCTGCCCGCCGCTGCGGATGACGAACTGCAGATTACGCAAATAAACGAACACGCCGAACGCTTGCCCGATAATGAACACCGGGTCCCTGCGATAGACTGCATAGCCAAGCAGCATCAAGCCGCCGCCGATCGAGAATACCCAGAACGCGGTCGGCACCACGCTCCGGCCCGCGCGTTCGGAGGCGATCCACTGCACCACAAAGCGCATGGCGAACATCGCCTGCGCGATATAGCCGATCAGGATTCCCAAATCGACGTTGCCGAGGAATACGTCGTGCAGGTAGCCGCCGACGGCGCGCGTGATATCGATGAGCATCTGAGACTTCCTTTAGTGGCGCGTGATCTTGTCCGAAAACCGGTTCCCACTTTTCGGGATCACGCGCTAGTCCTCTACGATTTCCGGAACACTTTTCTTACGGCGGATCAGCCACCACACGCCGGCAAGGTCAAGGATGCCGACCCATAGCCGGTCCCACATCCCGTAATTCGACACGCCGGCGCCGCGCGGCCGGTCCACCACATCCACATAGCCGATCTCGTAACCTTCGCGCTTGATCAGCGCCGGCAGGAAGCGATGCAAGCCATCGAAATACGGCAGCCTCAAGAACACGTCGCGGCGGAACGCCTTGAGCCCGCAACCGGTGTCGCGTGTGCCGTCGCGCAGCACCGCACCGCGCACCGCATTGGCGATACGCGATTGCAGTTTCTTGAAGCCGCCCGACTTGCGCTTGACGCGCTGGCCCGCGATCAATCCGACGCGCGGCGCGCCTGCTCCGAGCGCGCGCAGCAGCGCCGGAATGAAGGCCGGGTCGTTCTGCCCGTCGCCGTCGAGCGTGACGATCACCGGCGCGCGCGCCGCCATCACGCCCGAGCGTACTGCCGCCGACTGGCCGCAGGACTGCTTGTGCCGCACCCGCCGCAGATATGGAGCTTGCGCCATCAGCCGCTTGAGTTCGGCCTCGGTGCCGTCATTCGATCCGTCGTCGACGTAGACGATTTCGAAGCTTTGCCCATCGAGCGCGGCGACGATTTCTTTAACCAAAGACGGAATATTGCCGGCCTCGTTCCGCACCGGCACCACGACAGCAACCGCTGGATCGTTGGCGTTCATTGCAGCTTCTTATTGAGCCAGCAGCGCGCGGGCAACCGATTTGATCCGCCGCAGCGAAGGGCCCGATTTTTGATGCAAAACGCCGTCCGGCGCGATGGATAAACCTAAGCTTTGCAGCGCGAACCAGCGGCGCACCAAAAGTGCGCCTACCGTGCCGACCAGGGCGCCGGTAAAGACATCGCTCGGGTAATGCGCCGTCACCACCACGCGGCTTACCGCGATCAGCAAGGCATAGATCAAAAATACCGTGCGCCCGCGCGGCCACAGCGTACCGAAGGCGGCCAGCGCCGCGAATGCCGTGGTGGCGTGACCGGACGGCAGGCTGGCATAGTCCGCGGTCCAGTTGAACGGGCTGAACAGATAGGGGTCGAGGCTGCCGCCGACCAGCGGCCGCGCCCGGCCGATCATGCGTTTGACGATGGTGTCGAACAGGCTGGGCGCGCCGATGGCGAGGAACAGGAATCCGACCCGCACAGTAATCGCCGCCCGTACACACTGCGGCACGCGCGGCAAGCTCGGCAGCGCGGCGAGCGCCAGAAACAGAATGCCGAGCGGCCACAGGAACCAGCCCGACTTGCCGAAGTCCGTGATCTGGTCGAACGACCAGACGACCCAGTGAGGCAAATGGCCGACCCCCCTGATGGCGGCGGCGTCGAACAGAAACATCGTCATCAGGAAAACCGCCCCTGCAAGCCCGGCTGCGATCCCGAGCGAGCGCGATGCCACCGGCCACGCAACGCGCCCGCCGATGCGCGGCGGTCGCGCCAGCCGTACGCAGGCCGCGACCACGTTGACAGCGCAACGACGCAAGGCCGCTTGCGCCGGGCCCGCATTACGATCTGTCCCGTTGGCGGCCGTCATGGATTTTCCAGCGAGCGGAACACGGTGAGCATCACCGGCCGCCCGATGCTGATGTTATAACCTTCGACGCGCATCGCGAGGTTATAATGCAATCCGATCAAATTGGCGCGCTGCACGAAGCTTGCCACGCTACGCGTATCGATCAGAGCAAAGCGGCAGGGCCCCTGCCCGAGAAATATGGCGGCGCCGGTGCCGTCGGTGAATCGCGTGTCGGTGCCGAGCAGGAACACCAGGCTCGGCTCTTCATAATAGCCGGTCGAGGCGACCTTCGGCGCGGGACAATCGCCGGCGCGCAAGTCGTCGGCGATCAGCGCGCTCGGAAACAATGCCGGCAGCGAGGGAAACGTCACCGCATAGACCGTGATGGCGACGAGTACCGAAGCCAACATACCGCGCAATAAGGCGCGCTCGGGGCCGTCCACTTCGTAAAGCCACCAGGCGAACAGACCGAAGATCGTCGCGGCGGCGGCGAATGGCCAGGCCACAAGGCCGAGATCGCGCCCGACGATAATGAAGATGACGACGACCCCGATCGCGATCGCCGCCGGAAAGAGAAACCAGCCGGCGGTGCCGCGCACCAGCCAGGGCCTGGTCACCAGACCGCCGCCTTCGAGAATGCCGGCGATCAGGATCGCGATCGCCGGGTAGAGCGGCAGCACGTAATGCGGCAGCTTGGTGATCACCGCCTCGAACACCGCCCAGGACGGCAGCAGCCACGCCAGTAGAAACCGAGCGCCCGGTTCGTGCCGCGCCTGCCAGACGCGCGGCGCGGCCAGGCCCGCCAGCACCGAGCCCGGCCAGAACGTCACCCAGAACAGAAGGAAATAATATCCCGGCGGCGCGCCGTGCGATTCCTGACCGCCGATCACCTTGGCCAGCATGTCCTCACCGACCGACTGCGCAATGAAACCGCCGCCCGACTTGACTAGGATCGCCGCGAACCAAGGCAGCACCAGGAGCAGCAGCCAGGCGAGACCGGCGAATGGCCGCAGCGACCAGATCCAACGGCCCGAGCGGTCGGCGATCGACAGCGTCAGCGCCGTGAGCCCGACGAACATCAGGATCAGCGGCCCCTTGATCAGCACGCCGGCCGCCATCGCGGTCCATAGAATCGCCGGCAGCCGCCAGCCAACGGCAATTTCCGGCATGCGCCGGCTCATCGAGATAAATGCGCGCCATGACGCCCATCGCCGCAACGCAAGTGAACAACAGCACGGCATCGGTCTTGGCCAGCCGCGCCTCGACCCCGAGCAGCACGCAGCTCGCCATCATCAGCGCCGCCAACAGCGCGGTGCGGCGCGAGACGAAGGCGAGCGCGGTCCAGTAAGTCAGCGAGCACCGCGCCGATCGCCCCGAACAGCGACGGCAGCCGGTAGAGCCAGATGGTGGTGCGCGCCTGCGGGATACCGGCCGCCTCGCCCGCTTTCACGGCAATCGCCTGCAGCCAATAGATGCCGACCGGCTTCTTGTAGCGGACCTCGTCCTGGAAACGTATGTCGACGTATTGACCGGTCTCCAACATCTGCTTGGTCGCCTGCGCGAAGCGCGCCTCGTCGCGGTCGACCGGCGGGATCTGGAAAAAGCCCGGCAAAAAGGCGATCAGGCAAAAGACGATCAGGACAAAACCGGCGCGCCGGTGCGAGGCGCCGGCGTAATCCAGTACCGCGGAAATGCCGCGCGCCGGGCGCAAACCTTGCCGCGCGTCATTGGTGACCGTGCTCATCGGACTGGTTCGGTGTTGATTCCGCGCATCGGCCCGCACAATAGGCCCAAGCCCGCGCGCTGTCATTCTGTGGGCCGAGGCGCGGACTATTGCAGGCGGACACTGACGCTGTCGGTTGAGCCGCGGGCGTCCATGACGGTGAGCCGCACGAAACCAGGCCCGTCCGGCGCGAAGAACACGGTGCGCCGGCCGCCTTGCGGGGGAAGCGGCACGCCGTTGACCATGACGGTAAGCGGGGCGGCGCCGCCGCTGATCTTCAGCGCGACCGGCTCCGGGCTCGCACCCTTGCTGAGTTCGAGGCGCGCGCCATCGGGCGGGAACATGATGCGCGGTGGCTCGGCGGCGGCGCTCATGTCGCCGTCGGCGCTGAAATGCTGCAACGGCGGCGGCAGCCGGTTGTTGGTGGCGAAGACGACGCCCTTCGGCGCATGCGCCAGCGGCGCCGGCGCGCTACCGCTGCGCGAAAAAGCGTCGAACAAGATCGGCGCCGCCGACCCGCGCCCGTAAAGCCCGGGCACGGGCGCGCCGTCCGCCAGCCCGACCCAGACGCCGATGGTCATGCGGCCGTCGAAGCCGACCGCCCAGGCGTCGCGATAGCCGTAGGAGGTGCCGGTCTTGAACGCGATGCGCCCGGGCATCGCGTTGTCGGGCGGCGGCGCGCCGATCAAGATATTGCCGACATACCAGGCGGCCACGGAATCGAGCAGCCGGCGGGGGTTTTGTGCGATCTCGCCTTCCCGCTCGATCAGCGGCACCGCCAAGCCCATGCGCGCCAGCCCAGTATAGAGCATCGTGAGGTCCGACAATTTAACGCCAACGCCACCCAGTCCCATAGCGAGGCCGGGCGCTTCGCCCTTTGGCAGCACCAACGCTGCGCCGGTCTGCGTGAGCCGCGCGCTTAAGCCGGCTAGCGCCGACCTTGCCGAGCACGGCGATCGCGGGAACGTTGAGCGACATTTGCAGCGCGCGGCGCACGGTCACCGTGCCTTGGAACGTCAGATCGAAATTTTCCGGCGTGTAGCTGCCATAGCGCACCGGCCTATCGTCGATCAGAGTTTCCGGATGCAGCAGGCCGTCTTCGAAGGCCATGCCGTAGATGAACGGCTTCAAGGTCGAGCCGGGCGAGCGCAACGCCTGCGTCATGTCCACTTGGCCGGCGCGGCGTTCGTCGAAATAATCGGCGGAGCCGACGCGCGCGCGCACCTCGCCGGTTTCGTTGTCGACCGCGAGAATGGCGACGGAAATCTGCGGCCCTAGCGCGCGCGCCCGCTCGACCGCCAGGTCCTGCAAAGTCTTCTGCAAGCTGGCGTCGATGGTAAGCCGGTGGATGCGGCGGCATGGCTCGGCAGCAACGACCTGATCGGCGGCATGCGGCGCCAGCACCGGCAACGGCTTGCGCTCATGCGGCACGCCTTGCGATTTCGCGCGCGCGATCTCGTCGCGCGGCACCACGCCGGCCACCGCCGCGCGGTCGAGCACGCGGTCGCGCGCAGCGCGTGCGGCTTGCGGATAGCGGTCGGGCCGGCGCAATTCGGGCGACTGCGGTAGCGCGACCAACAGCGCCGCTTCCGAAAGCGACAGCTTGCGCGGTTCTTTGCCAAAATAGGCGAGCGAGGCGGCGCGCACGCCTTCGAGGTTGCCGCCGTATGGCGCCAGCGTCAGGTAGAGCGAAAGAATCTGGCTTTTGCCGAGCGCGTGTTCGAGCTCAAGCGCGCGCGCGATCTGGCGCAGCTTGGCGCCGAGGCTGCGATGTTCGCGCGGCTCCAACAGACGCGCCACTTGCATGGTAATAGTCGAGCCGCCGGAGACGATGTGGCCGCTGGTCGCGAATTGAACCGCGGCGCGGCCGAGCGCCAAAAGATCGACGCCGTCATGCTCATAGAAACGCTTATCCTCATAGGCGAACAGCAGCTTGAGGAAGCGCGGATCGACATCCTTGACGGTCGCCGGCAGTCGCCAGCGTCCTTCGCTGGTGGCATAGGCGCGCAGCAGTTTGCCCTCGCGGTCGAGCACCACATGCGAGGTCTCCATATCGTTGCCGAGCGGCGGCCGGCCGAGCGAATAGACCCAGACAGCCCCGGTCAGCGCGGCCAGAAAAGCCGCGCCGGCAAGGCTGCCGACGATGAAACGTCCGCGTTTCATTTTGCCGCCGTAATATCGATCGTTCCGGTCGCGGTGCGCCCGAAACGGTCGGGCCGGTACATGTCCTCGACCACGGCCTGCGGCAGCACGTAATGTCCGGGCGATACCGCGCGCACCACGTAAGCGACCGTGAACACCGGCCGGGACTTCTCGCTGCGGTCGAACGCCGCGGTGAAGCGGTCGTCACGGAACTCGCTGTTCACCGGTTCGACGGCGTCGGCGATCCAGGAGAGCGTTCCCGTTTCGCCCGACGATACCAGCCGCGGATTGTCGATTTCGAAGCCGGCCGGCAGATAGTCGGCGACGATCACGCGGCCAAATTGCGGCTCCGGCTCGGTCATTTTCAGCACCACCACGAAACGCTGGTTCTGCTTGGCTGTAGCAGGATTGGCCGGCTCGCCGTCGAGCGTGAAATAGTTGCGCTCGATCTTGAAGCCGCGCTCGGCGGCGGGCTCTGGCGTGAGCGGCGAGCCGGAAACCGACACTACCGCCTGCACCGTGCCGGCGCCCGTGTTGCTCACCGCCAGCGGGGCGCCGAGTTCGTCGGCGCGCAAGCTGCGGTAGAGCGTGCCCTGCCTTGTCTCGCCGTTGACGGCAAGCGAGATGGCGTTGAGCTGCTTGGCGAGCGCTCGTGCCGCGAGCACCAGCCAGGCGTCTTCCTGCGTGGAGGTGTGGATTGACAGCGCGCGCGCCGCATCGACGCGCGCGACCGCATCGTCGATGGTTCTTTGCGGCGCACGCCCTTCCGAGGCGAGCGTCACCACCGCCGCCGAATCGCGCAAGGCCGAGCCGTAATCGGCGCGGCCGAGATCGAACTTGGGTTGCGGCGAAAGATCGTTAAGGGCTGCGAGATAGACGCGGTCGGCGCGCGCCTTGTCGCCCAACATGGCGAGCGCGGCGGCGATTTGCGCCTTGGCGATCGGCGTCTCCAGCTCGTCGAGCTTGGTGTCGGCGATGTAGCGCAGATCGCCGACCGGCGCCACGCCATTGCGCGCTAGCACGTAGAACGCATAAGCGAGGTCGCGACCGCCGTTCTTTTTCGCGTCGGGCGATTGCGCGACGTAATTGCGCAGCCGGTCGAGCGCCAGCGTGAACGCCGCCGCCGGCACCTCGAACTTGCGCTCGCGCGCGCGGGTGAGGAAATCGGTGACGTAGGCGTCGAGCCATGGATCGTTGCCGCCGACCGACCAGAGGCCGAACGAGCCGTTCGAGTCCTGCCGCGCCAGCAGACGTTGGATGGCGTCTTTGATCCGCTGGTCGATGTCGCCGTCGAGCGCGAGCTTGGCCTGCGCGGCAAGCTCGTTGATATAGAGCATCGCCACCGCGCGGCTGGTGATCTGCTCGGAACAGCCGAACGGATAACGGTCGAGCTCGCTCAACAGCGTCGCGATATCGAGCGAGGCCGATATCGCGACCGACAGGCCGACGCGGCCGGTGCCCGGAACGAAGTCGGCGAACATATCTTTCGACAGCGTCAGTGTTTCACCGGCCGCCAGCGCGCGCACGGTGCGGCGGGTGAGGATTTGGTTTGCCGGCCGCACGTCGAGTGCGTAGCTGCGCGCGAGCGCAAAGCCGTTTGGCCCGCTCACGCTTACTTTGACGGTGCTCGCGCCTGAGCCGGCGGCGGAGACCGGTACGGAGACCCGGTCGCGCTGTTTTTCGTTGAGCTTGAGCGTAAACGGTTTGTCGCCGTCGAGCTTGACGGTGCCTTCGCTGCTTATGACGAGATTGTAGTCGCCGGCCGCGCCTTCGACGTTGTCGAGCTCGAGCTGCACCACGCCGCGGTCGCTGGTGCGCAAGAAACGCGGAAGCGTCGCGGTCAGCACCACCGGATCGCGCACGATCACGTCGCCCGTAGCCTTGCCGACCTTGTCCTTGCTCCAGGCCACAGCCATCACGCGCACGGTGCCGGCGAAGGCTGGAATATCGAAATTCACCCGCGCCGTGCCGTCGGGCCCGACGTTGACGATGCCGGAGTAAAGCGCGAGCGGCGCTTGCGTTGGCGGCGAGCCGTTGAGTTCGGCGCCGCTATCGCCGCCGGTGCGGATCTGCCCGCGCACGCCCTGCATGCCGTCGATCAATTGCCCGTAAAGATCGCGAATCTCGGCGGTGAGCTGACGCTGGCCGAGATAGTAAGCGTCGGGCGCCGGCGGCTTGTAATTGGTCAAATTGAGAATGCCGACATCGACGGCGGCAACGACCACGTGCGCCTCCTCGCCGGGGGCAAGTCCCGCGAGCGTGATCGGCACGCCGAGCGTGCTGTCCGGCCGCATGGTGGCCGGCAGCTTCATGTCAAGCGCGAGCGTGCGCGCCGCGCGGTCGATCGAGAACCACTGCACGCCGATGGAGCGGCCGGGCATGCGTTGTGCCGGTGCGTCGAGCGGGCGGCGCAAGGTGGCGACCAGATAGGCGCCGGTGCCCCAATCAGTGCCGACGGTCAGCGGCACGCGCACCGCACCCGCTTTCACGTCCTGCGAAGTCGAGGCGACCAGCCGGTCGGTAAACACATTGAGCGTCAGGCGGCCGGCCGTGCGCGCGGTCACCGATACGGTCATGGCGTCGCCGGATTTGTAATCGGACTTGTCGAGCGCGACTTCCAACAGATCCGGCGTATCGGCGCTCGATTCGGCATAGAAGCCGGCATCGAAAGTGAGCGAGGTGACCGGGCCGTCCGGTGCGGGCGACGACACTTCCAGACGGTAGCGTCCCCATTTCACCGGCAGCGAGATACGCGCCGGCTTGTCCGCGGCGACATCGACGGTGCCGTTGGCCACTCGCTCGGTGCGCTTGACCGGCTCGTATTCCCAACTGCCGTTCTGGCGGTACCACTGATATGAGGTCTCGACGCGCAGCAAATCGTAACGCAGGCCGCTTTGCGCCAGCATTTTGTCATCCGGCGCGGCCATCACCAGGTCGAAATCGGCGTTGGCGCCGTCGGCAAGCGAGCGGCCGGAAAACGCCGGCTTGACGCCGATCATCGGTGCAGCCGGTGCTATCGGTGCCGTGAGTTTGCGCTCGACCGCCCGCCCGCCGGATTCCGCCATGCTAACCGCTACGGTCGCTTCGAGCGGACGCGACGTTGTCGGAATCTTGTCGAGCGTGACAGGGAAGCTCGCCTTGCCGGCAGCATCCGTCGTCGGCAAATCGCCCAGTTCCTGGCGCACGGCCGTGACCGCATCGTCGGCAAGCCCGAACGAATACCCGGCAAAGCCCGCCCGCTCCTTGGCCGCCGCGATCGTCACGGTGCCCGCGAGATCGAGATTGGAGGCCGGTGCGCCATAGAGGAAATGTCCGTCCACGCTCAACCGCGCCGGCGCGTCGCGCGGAATGACTTTGGCCGCCGAGGTGAGATCGAATTCGATGCGATCGGCCACATAATCTTCGACCAGGAAGCTCGCCTCGCCGATCGAGGGACGCTTGGGATCGGTATAGGCACGCACGCGCCAGGTGCCGGTTGCGGCCGAGGGCACGAGCGGCACGCTCCAGCTATGGCCGCCGAGACCCTGGTCGGCCACGACCACGCGGCGGTATTCGACGCCGTCCGGGCGCTCCATCACCAACGTGAGCGGCGCGGCGGCAGCGAGCCCGCGCGCGTCGCGCAACAGCGACGTGACGTGCACGGTTTCGCCGCTGCGATAGACGCCGCGCTCGGTATAGACAAAGGCGTCGAGGCCGGTCGGCACCTGGCGGCCAGCGACGCCGCGGTCGGATAGATCGAAGGCAGTGGTTTTCAAGCTGAGAAACGCATAATCGGCTTTATCGGCGGCGACGATAGCGGCCGGCGCCTGGCCGCCCTCGCCGCGCGTAAGGCCCGCCTCGAAATGCACGAAACCATCTTTGTCGGTCGGCTTTGTCGCCAGCACCTCGTTGTTGCGCGCGATCAGCCGCACCGCCACGGCGCCAAGCGGCTCGGCGCTCGCCAACGAATGAATAAAGACGTCAATGCCGTCATGCGCGCTGTAAGCGGTCAGCCCGAGGTCGGACACGATAAACCATTGGCTGGCGCGCTGGTCGTAGTCGTTCGAGACCAAGTCCTTGGGCGCCGCGGTCATCACATAGACGCCGGGCTTGAGATCGCCGAGCGCCTGGTCGACCGGAAATGCGGTGGCGACCTCGGTATTGAGCTTGGGCGTGACGGCGAGTTCGCCGCTCCACACTTTGGCGCCGCGCTCGTTTGCCATGCCGCTCGGCGTCGTATTGGCTCAAATTGCGCTGGAAATCGTAGCCGAGCACCGTGTCGATCAAATTGCGGTCGCCGATGCGATAGACCGACAGCACGACCGCGCTGGTATTGACGCTGAGCACCGGAATGCCGCGCTGGCCCGTACGTGGCAGCACATAGGCTTTGCCGGAAAAGCGCGCGAACGGCTTGCGGTCGCGCACGAAGATGGTGAACTCGGCCGATTTCGCCAGCGATCTCCTTGACCACCGACGGCAGGCCGGCGCGCAGCGTGATCTGGTAACGCTCGCCGTGCTTGAGGCCTTCCACGCAGAGCTGTTTGTCGTTGGCCGAGATCGCCGGCTTGTCCTGGCCCGCCACCGCTACGAAAGGCGAGAAATCGGTGCGCCGCCCCGGCAGCTCTTCCGAGAATTGGAAGCACGCGCGCGGCGAAACCGCATCCGAATCGACGGAATAATCCAGCATCCGGAAGCCGTAATCGGCGCGCAGCCGCTCGTATTGGCCGCGCAGGTCGGCGCTCTCGCGCAGTTCGAGCGCGAGCCGCAGGGTGTCGAGCGCCGGGCGCCAAGCTTTGCGGTCAGCGAAGGTCTTGCCGAGCAGCGCCAGGCTGTCGGCTTCCAGGTTGCGGTCGCCGGCGCGCTGGTAGGCGATATAGGCGGCGGTCGTCGCACGATCGAGCAGCAGTGCGCGTTCGCGGTCGTCGCGCGGGAAAATCTGCAGCACGGCGCGCGCCAGGCGCAGCCAGTTCGACGCGTCGGCCGGCGCCACGGTGACGAGCTGGCCGAGCACGGTCATGCCGGTGCGAAAGTCTTTCTTCTGAAAGGCCAAGTCGGCATCATGCCGCAAAGTGGCGGCCGGTTTGGTCACCGTGCCGGCATCGCTTTTGATCTGAGCCTCGAGCTTGATCGCCGCGTCGTCGAGATCGCCGCGTTTGAAAACCTTGTCGGCGGCCAGCGCCGGAATAATGGCAAAGGTTATCAGCGCTGCGACAAAAGCGCCGGAAAGCCCGGCGCGGACGGTCGTGAACATCGAGGAAGCCTCCCAGTGCGGCGACAGGTCGTTATTGTTAGTGCGCCGGTCGCGACTATCAGTTCATCGCTTGAAGGTGTCGAGGTCGTGGCCGCGCTGTGAATGGACGATGGCGGACGCGGTCGGCCGGCACGACGGGGTCGATGACGCAGCCAGCAGCGTAAACGCCCGTCCAGCCAATCGGCTAGTCGAAATTCATGAGAAGTTAGATTAATTGCCGTAACAATCTGGTCTAACGACATAATATATCTACGAAAAACATGCTTATCCATAGCCTGGTGGCCGCGGCATCGGCAATGCCTGTTCGATCACCCGCGCCGCCCGTAACACCGTCTGGTCCGACCGCAACGCGCCGACGATTTGCACGCCCATCGGCAGGCCGTTGCTTGCCAAGCCGCTTGGCACCGAGGCGGCCGGCTGCTGCGTCAGGTTGAACGGATACGTGTATGGCGACCAGTTGATCCAATCATCGCCGAAATCACCGCTCTCCGGGTTCTCGCGCCCAGCCTTGAGCGCGGTCACCGGCATGGTCGGCGTCAGCAACAGATCGTGGCGCGCATGGAAGCGCAGCATCGCGCCGTGCAATTCGGCGCGCGCGGCATAGGCCGCAAGATAATCGCCGACGGAGAATGCCCGTCCGCGCTCGGCGATCCTCAGCAGACCGGGGTCCATCTCGGCGCGCCGTGCCGCCGGCACCGCATCGACGATCGCGTTCGCCACCGGCCACCACATCGCACGGATCAGATCGGGGGCGCGCTCGAGTGGCGGATCGGCCTCTTCGACCAGTGCACCCTGCGCTTCCAGCACGTGCGCCGCTTTGCGCGCCGCCGCCTCGATCTCCGGGTCGAGCGCCGTCACATGACCGAGCCGCGGCGAATAGGCCACGCGCAGGCCGCGCACGCCGCCATCGAGCCCGGCGCAGTAATCCGGTGCCGGCTTGTTCCAGGCCGCCATGTCGCGCGCATCCGGCTGCGCGATTACCGAAAGCATCAGCGCGGCATCGGCGACGGTGCGGGTGATCGGTCCCTGGTGCGAGAGCACGTTGAGCAGCAGCGCCGGATAAACCGGCACGCGGCCGAAGCTCGGTTTCATGCCGAACACGCCGGTGAAGGCGGCCGGGATGCGCAGCGAGCCGGCGCCATCCGTCCCCAGATGCAACACCCCGAGCCCGAGCAGCGCCGCCACCGCCCCGCCGCCGGTCGAACCGCCAGATGTATATTCAGGATTCCATGGATTGCGGGTAATGCCGGTTAGCGGACTATGGCAGACGCCGGTCCAGCCATGCTCGGGCATACAGGTCTTGCCGAGAATGACGGCGCCCTGCTCGCGTAGCCGCGCGACCGACGGCGAATCTTCGGCTGCCGGCGTTGGATCGCTCGTTTTTGAGCCGCGCCGGGTCGGAAGGCCTTTGACCCAGATATTGTCCTTGATCGAGGCCGGCACGCCGTCGACCGGGCCAAGCGGGCTGCCGGCCCGCCAGCGCGCTTGCAATTCGGCCGCTGCCGCCAGAACGCCCTCTGGCTCGATCGGTAGAAAAGCGTTGATCGCCGCATGCCTGTCAATGCGCGCCAGGCAATCGCGCGCGACTTCGACCGGCGAAATTTCCCCGCGCCGGTAGGCGGCGGTCAATTCGGCGCAAGTCAGCTCGCCAATGGCGCTCATCGCGGGACCTCTTTGGGCCGCAGGTTAATCGCGCAAATTTGCGCGCGCACCTTTCAATGGGCGCGCGGCGCGGGTAAACCTTTTGCAAGGCATGACCCCGTAGCTCAGCCGGATAGAGCACCAGCCTTCTAAGCTGGGGGTCGCTGGTTCGAATCCAGCCGGGGTCGCCACATCTTTTCAATGACTTGGCGCTGTATCTTAAAGCACGATTTTTCATAAAATCCGCTTCGGGGTAACAGCCGGGGTAACATCAAACCAAAATTTTGAGAGCGCGAGCGGCAGGCAAAAGCCGCCTCGTTCACGCCCGCGTATGCCGCGTAAAAATGCCGTTCTCACCCCCCGCCGGCTATTACCTTCGGTACACATGTCTATCAAAATCGTGATTTCACGCTTTCACCGAACCCTCAACCACCACATCGATAAGTTTTGCGCCGGGTTGCGCGAATGAGGACATGAGTGCAGGAGCCACATCCTTTGGGTCCGTGATGCGGATTGCCTCGATCCCGAGAGCCTTTGCAAGGCCGACAAAATCAACCGATGGGTCGACAAAATCCATGCCGACAAAATGATCACTTTGATGGAATGTGAGAAGTCGCTGCTTTATGATCCGATAGCCGCCGTTATTCGCGATCACAACCGTCAATGGCAGCTTGTGATGTGCTGCCGTCCATAGCGCCTGTATTGAGTACATCGCACTGCCATCGCCCGAGTAGCAAACAACCGGTCTATCTGGATTTGCCAGACTTACGCCGACCGAAGCCGGCAGTCCCCAACCGATGCCGCCTGAGGCAAGGGCGTGATAGCCATACCGATCTCGATTGGGACGTAGCGCAGGGATATAACGTGATGTGGTCAGTCCCTCATCGACGAGGATGGCGTCCTTAGGCATCGCCTCGGCAACCTGCAGCGTCAGCCAGTCAGGATCAATCGGCGCACAAACCCGTTTCTTTACGATCTCATCAATCAACCTTGTGCGCTGCGAAATCCAATTCTTCGATGCCAGAGCGGCGATACCGTTCTTTGCACGCCTCTCGAGTGCTGTGCCGCCCGCAGCCTTAAGTGCTGGGATCAGCACCCGCAATGTCTCCTTCACGTCAGCCTTGATCGCCATTTCTGCCGCGTAGTTCTTGGCCATATCCCAATCAACGAGGCCTATTTGCACGATCGACATGCCATTCGGGAGCGGATCGATCTCACTATGCACCGACATACGAAGCGGGTCTGCGCCAAGGACGATCATCAGATCGTATGCGGCCAGCATGTCCCGCGTTTGCTTCTGCACGCGCGATACTGCCCCCATGAAGCACGGGCTCTCCGACAGGAAATGCGCGCCATATGCGACCGACTGCTGATAGGCGGGGCACCCCAGCGTCATCGATATGAGCGCGGCTTCGTACAGCGCATCGCTCTTCACAACCTCGTCGCCGGCGATGATGACTGGATGCTCCGCTCTAAGAATGCGCTGTGCTAGGGCTTGCAACAACTCATCCGAGGGCTTCACACGCGTATCCACTCGCGTCGAGTGTCCAAGATCGACGCCAGCCTCGGAATTCAGGATGTCACCCGGCAGCGAGATAAAGACCGGTCCGGTCGGCGGTGTCATCGCAACTTTAGCGGCGCGGTGGACGATCCGCGGCAAATCCTCAAGCCGCGTCACCTCAACGGCCCACTTCACCAATGGTTCGGCAATCCTGACAAGCGGCCCATAGAGCATCGGCTCCATCAGACCGTGCCCCTGCTCCTGTTGACCAGCGGTCAGGATCATCGGGGTACCGGTGAATTTGGCATTGTATAGCGCGCCCATGGCATTCCCGAGTCCGGGCGCCACGTGGACATTGCAAGCGACCAGACGCCCTGAGGCTCTGCTGAACCCGTCTGCCATGGCGACCACGAGGCTCTCTTGCATCGCCATCACGTAGGTTAGATCGGGATATTCCTTCAGCGCATGCATGATCGGAAGTTCGGTAGTCCCCGGATTACCGAAGAGATGAGTAACGCCCTCGTTCTTTAGCAGTGCGAGGAATGCTGAGCGTCCGGTGATGCGGTTCATGGAAGGTTTCTCATTCCTGCGGGCTTCGCAGTTGGGTTGGGGCGCCATGACCGGCTTCTAACTGATAGAGCAATTGAACAGGCTCATAGCTACTTTGCTGCCAAAAGAAGTGGCTCCACCGACTGTCCTCTGAACTCAAATTTTTTAGATACAGAAAGCAGTCCACGATGGGTGGCCTTTGCCATATTGCGCCATACTGGTCTTTTTGAGATTGCTATCATCGCGCTTACGACAGTCCCGTAAACTTGCGCCTGACTGACATCAGTGTCTCGATTAATATTAAACCAAGTTTGCTATTTTAAACCAAAGTACGCGCGGCGTAGTGCATCATTCGCGTGCATCTCGGAAACCGTTCCGGAAAATCCGATCCGGCCGTTGTCCAGCGTGTACACACGATCGGCAAGATCCAGAAATTTGACGTTTTGTTCGGCAATAAGGAGCGCAAGGTCTTTCGCGCGGAATTGCGCTAGCACACGGACTACCTCCTTGACGAACAGTGGCGACAGGCCAGCCGAGGGCTCATCCATGACGATCAGGCGCGGATTACCGGCAAGCGCCTTGGCAATCCCGACCATTTTCCGCTGACCACCGGACAGGCTACTGACCAGCGCGCGGCGACGCTCCGCGAGAGCCGGGAACACAGCATAAAGTTCGTCGGCCCTCCGACCTATCTGGCGCCGTGGCAGGAACTGAGCGCCGATGCGGATGTTTTCCTCGACCGTGAGGCCGACAAAACCCGACGCCTCGGACATGTAAACAATGCCACGCCGCACCCTGTAGTCGGTGCGCAGCCGCGTTATATCTACACTATCGAAATCAATCTGGCCGTCGCGTGCGTCGATGAGGCCCATAAGTGTTTTTAGCAGCGTTGTTTTGCCAGCGCCGTTGGCGCCGAGCAGCACAATGGACTCGTGTTCATGAACGCAAAGATCGACGCCCCACAACACCTGGATTCGTCCATAACCCGCGGTGAGGCCGGTGACTTGAAGCAAAACTATCGAATTGCCGTCAGGCTGCATCCTCTCCTCCGAGGAATACCTCAACAACCTGCGAATTCGTAAAGGCGCCTGCGAGTGATCCTTCGAAGATTTCCCTGCCCGCATTCATGACGACAATGCGGTCGGTAATCTGACCAATGAATCCCATTAGGTGCTCGACGACGAGAAGCGCGATTCCGCTACTAGCAAGTTCCTTCAGCTTGGCCGCGACATGTTCGAGTTCGGCCGGATTCAATCCAGCGGCAAGCTCATCGACGAGCAGAAGTCGCGGGCCGGTCGCGAGCGCACGTGCCAAGTCTAGCATCTTCTGCCGCGCGCTATTGAGCTCGGCCGCGGGCTGATCCGCGAAAGTCAAGAGGCCGAGCGAGGACAGCAACGTGTTCGTATCGGCCCGACTATCGCGGTTGCGCCCATATGCAATGGCGATATCCACGTTCTCGCGTACGGTGAGGGTGAGGAACGGGCGAGGAATCTGGAAAGTTCGATTGATTCCTGCATGGACCAGGCGATGTGAGGGAAGGCCCGCTACCGAGCGTCCCTCAAAATGGATCGAACCGCCGTCCGATGTGTAGAGGCCGGAAACGATATTAATGCAGGTCGTCTTACCCGATCCGTTGGGTCCGACCAGGCCAAGAATGTCGCCCGCTCCCAAACTAAAACTGAGACCGTCAAGAGCCCGGAAGCCACCAAACTGCTTCACAAGACCGTCGATCGTTAGAAGCGGAGAATGATCAGGGGACATTTAATCCCCAATGGCGCAGCAGCGAGACAAGGCCATTCGGCAGAAACAATACGAGACCCATGATCAATGCGCCGTAGATGAGCTGAAAATACTGAGGCGTCGAAATCCCGACTGCATTGTAGAGGCCATAGAGAATGAAGACGCCAAGGATTGGTCCGGTTACCGTCGCGTTGCCGCCAAAAAGGGTAAACACAATCGCGAAGATCGTAAACTCGCCACTGAAGACCGTCTCGGGATAGAATACCGATACGTACCAGGCGAAGACCCCGCCGGCCAGGCCAGCGATCAGCGCGCTCAAGAGCCACGCGATTATGCGCTCGCGCACCACGTTAATGCCGGCCATGCCAGCGCTGATCGGGTCCTCACGGATGGCCTGGAGTGCCATACCAAAGCGGGAATTGCGCAGATAAATCACGAGACCGAGTGTTGCCGCCAACACGGCGAGCGTCGTCCCATAAGCGAGCGTGGGATTGAAGACGCCGCTGAGGCTGATGCCATAAGGACCTTTGGTTATGCTTTCGAGGTTGGGGTTGGACACCACCTGCAGCACGGCAAGCGCAGCGGCGAGATTGGCGATGGAAAAATAGGCCCCCGATAGGCGAAACAGCGGTGTCAGAATCAATCCAAGGGCGACGGCGGCGCCAGCCCCGACCGGCAGCGCCAAAAGTGGCGGTGCCTGCAGATGAATGACCATCAGCGAGAAGCCGTATGCACCGGCACCAAAGAACCCGACGTAGCCAAATGGTAGATAGCCTGTGAATCCGTAGATAACGTTGACGCCCTGAGCGAGCATGATAAAAATCATGAAATTGAAAAGAAGAAGATGATTGCTGTAGATGCCCGGCAATATCGCAAACGCTGCGACTACCGGCACTAAAATCAGCAGAACGTGGCGCATGATCTTATGCACGGCGCACTTGCCTTCCCAGGAGCCCGCTCGGGCGCACCAGCAGGATCGCAATCAGCAGCAGAAAGGGAAGAAGATTGGCCCAAGAGCTGTAGTAGCTTTGCATGAACATGTAGGAAATGCCGTAGACCAAGCCCCCAAGCACGGTGCCGAGCGGATTGCCGAGAGAGCCGATGACGATCACGGTGAAGGACGTCACCGTCACCTCAACGCCCATTGCAGGGGTGATACTGCCAAGCATGAACGGCGCAAAAACGCCGGCGACGGCCGCCAGTCCGAGGCCGATCCCAAATGCAACAGCGGAAACGTGATGGACGTTGATGCCGGTCGCGATCGCTTCCTCGCGGTTCACCATGACCGCACGCGTTAGATAGCCGAGGCGTGTCCGGTAGAGATAAAGATAGACGAACAGGACGGCGATGCCACTCACCACACCGCTCGCCGCCCAGGCCGCGGGAAAGGTTTGACCGAAGATCTCGATGGGGCCATTGTCGACCTTGTGGCCGACGAAAAACCCTTTGGCTGCTGCGATCACAATTCCGAGCTGCACGCCGGGGATGGAACGCTCGCTGGTGCCGAATGCAATGGTTGTGACCGCCTCGATGACTTGCGAGAGACCGAAGAACAGAATGAACGACAACATTTCCGGATCGCGTGCCTTGAGCAGGCGCGGCACGAGCAGATAATAGAGCGGCAGTCCGACGACCGCGAATAAGACGAAAACGATCGGAATCGCGAAAATTGGATTGATGGCAAAAAGAGTGAACAACCAGAATGCGAGGAATGCACCGAGCATTAAAAAATCACCATGCGCCAGATTAACGATGCGCATGACGCCGAACACAAGATTTAGCCCGAGCCCCATCAGACTGAAATAGAGGCCGAAGAGCAAGCCAGCCAATAGGGTATACAGAAGCATTAGGGCGGGCGGGCTTGGGTTCTGATGGTTGCCATCTCTTCCTGCACGATCAGGGACGCGGATAGACCGGCTTTCCGGTTGCCACGTCGTGCGGCCAAACTGTCACGAATTTCAAATGTTCGTGCTCATCAAGAATGAGTTGGCCAAGCGGGGTGATTTCCCCGATCTGCGCTCCGTTCGTGTCAAGTTCGAACGTGCCATCCAATGTCCTGAGCTTTCCGGACAGGCTGAAGATCGCCTTGCGCAGCTCAAGCTGATCGAGGCTATTGGCTGCCGCCAGTGCATTCTCGATCACGAGCCCGGTCGTGTAGCCTGCTACCGAGTTAAATCCGAAATCGACTTTCGAGCCCGCATATTTTTTGTCCCATGCGGCTTTGTAATCCTTGAGCGGCATGCCGAAGCTGGCCTCGTAGGCAATTTCCGAGGACGGAACGTAGGTGAACACGTAGTTCAAACCGGTGGCTCCGACATTCTTCTCCAAAAGCTCGGTCTCGAGACCGGGATAGATGCAGAAAAGAAACTTCGGTTTGATACCGCTGTCCTGGACATTGCGCAGAAAGGCGATGTCATTGGGTGCGTAGCCAAGTTCGATGACGGCATCGGGGTTAGTCGCGCGGATATTGTTCAGTAAGACCGTGTAGTTCGATGTTTCGGTCGGAATGCCTTCATCGTAGACGATTTCGACACCAGAATTCGATTCCTTGATGAACTTTCGGACCGCATTCGCCTGCGTTCCGGTGAAATCGTTCGTAGAATATAGAATCGCCACCCGCTTGATTCCGAGCTTGGGGCCGTCGTGGGTGATGAAATCCGCGAGCGGCTTTGGCCAAATGCTGGAAACCGGATCGGACATCAACACGATGTAGGGATTGTCGGGGGTGAAGAAATTCGCACCCGTGCCGGTTTGATCAATAAGCAGCATCTTATGGTCGCGGGCGATCGGAACGGCCACCGACGTCAGCACAGATCCAGAATCTGAGACCAAAATGTCGACTTTGTCTTGGGTGATGAGCTGATTATAGAGCGTCGCCGCAGTGGCGTTATTGCTCTGATCGTCATAGGCGATGAGCTTGAGAGGAATCTTTTTATTGAAAACTTTGACAAAAACACCGCCCTCGGCGTTCTTCTGCTCAAGCCAAAGCTTGAGACCGTCATGGACCGGCATGGAAATGCTGGCGAAGCGTCCGGATGATGCATAAAGGGTCCCGATCTTGATCTCAACTGGAGCGTTAGTTCCCTGGGCAAATGCTGTAGCCGAAGTCATCGATGCAACTAACAGCGCAAATAATGTGCGTCGTGTCATGAGCGCCCTCCGTCAGATTTTTCATTGATTGCCGTTACACTAAAACAACGGTCCCAGCGGCGCAACCCAGGACACGGCCTTCAACTTGGAGGGTTATCGGCTTCGATGCGGATGTCGCCATCGATGGTAGCGCCGCTTGCCAGGAGCGCATCAATTTCATCAGCAGATATCCCGGCGTCTCGGAAAACCGAAAGGCTGTGTTCACCCAGACGCGGGGCGTGACGGCATATTTTCAGAGTGGCCCCATTCCAACGGCTGGGTATGCCGGTATAGCGGATTTGGCCCTCGGTCGGATGTGGTTTTGTTTCAAAAAACTTCACCGAGGTAAGATGCGGATCGTCGATCAGTGTGTCGAGGTCGTTCATCGGCGCGCATGGAATATCACACCGTCCGAGAAGATCGATCCACTCCGCGGATGTTCGCGTGCGCAGAATGTCGGCCAAGACGCCGTAAACTTCATTATAATGACGAACACGCATCGCCTGATTCGACAGGCGAGCATCCGAAGCATATTGCTCGGCCCGATCGATGGCAGTGAAGAACGATTTCCAGTGCCTGTCGGTGTAAACAAGAACGCACAAATAGCCGTCGCTCGTCGCATAAGGGCGGCGATTTGCGGTCAACAGCCGGCTATATCCGGGTTCTCCTATGGGGGGATTGAATGAGCGCCCGCCGAGATGATCACCCAAAACGAATTGCGCCATAGTCTCGAACATCGGGAGTTCGACCGACGGCGCCTCGCCGGTTCGATCGCGATACAGAACGGCCGCGAGTGTAGCATGAGCGGCATTTATGCCGACGATCCGATCGACGAGCGTCAACGGTACGTATTCGGGCGCATGCCCTCCGATTTGCGCGCTGACTGCCGGCACGGCACATATTCCCTGAATGAGGTCGTCATAGGCGGGCTTGCCGGCATAGGGACCGTTCTCACCGTAGCCGATCAGGCTTATGTAAATGAGGCGTGGATTCGCTACCCGCGCGTCCCTGTCCGTGAGCACGAGACGCTGCATCGCGGCCGGGCGATTATTGTGGATCAAAACGTCAGCGGTCTCACACAGCCGCAGCAGTGTCTTTCGACCGAGCACCTGCTTCAAATCGAGAACAACGCTGCGCTTGTTGCGGTTCAGTTGCAGGTAGAGCGCGCCCATATCGGCGCTTTTTCTCGCTCCGCCCTTCCGCATTAAATCACCTTGAGGCGATTCAATCTTGATGACGTCGGCACCGTAATCCGCCAAAATCTGGGTGGCATACGGGCCCAACACCATAGTGGTCAGGTCGATGATGCGCAGCCCGCCCAACGGAGCTTGGATATTCTGTCCGTTTGCCGTTAACGACATTGCAATCCCGACTGTCTTTAATCCGTCCATCACATCATCGAAGGACGCGGCTTTAGTCTTCCTCGTGATGTGGCGAGTAGATGACGGGCACCTTGCATGGCGCCGCACCAATCGCGGTGAAGACACGCTGCATGTCTGGAGCAAAATAGCTGCAATCGCCGGCGCCGATCTGCTGGCGCTGACCGTTGACCTCGGCAATGGCCGCACCTTCAAGAATATAGCAACCCTGCCCGATTCCGTGGTTCGCGTGGGGCATGGTACAGTTTATCGGTTGTAACGTCCCGCACATGATCCCGATATTCTTTGCACCCGTCAGCTTCGGATCGATGAGGTTCTTGTCGACCGTGCTAGTATGATTGGCAGGGTGATAGGCGGCAACGTCCTCGTGTCGAACGAAGTATCGATTGCTCATGGCGCCCCTAATATGACTTCGGCAGCCCGAGAACCTTCTCCGCGATGAAACAGAGAATGAGCTGCGGACTGACCGGTGCGATCCGCGGAATCATACTCTCTCGCAGATACCGTTCAACGTGGAATTCCCTAGCGTAGCCATAGCCGCCATGGGTCATGACTGCAGTTTGACAGGCTTTAAATCCGGCTTCAGCTGCCAGGTATTTTGCCGCATTGGCCATCGGCCCGCAGGCTATGCCATTATCATATTGCCGTGCGGCTTTAAAAACCATGAGACTGGCTGCTTCCAGTTCCATCCAGCATTCCGCCAACGGGTGTTGGATGGCTTGATTTTGGCCGATCGGGCGATCGAATACGACGCGCTCTTTCGCGTAAGCCGTTGCGTGCTTGAGTGCGACGCGGCCAAGCCCCACCGCTTCTGCCGCGATCAAAATCCTTTCCGGATTCATTCCGTGAAGAATATATTCGAATCCGTGACCCTCCTCGCCAATTCGATCCTCGACCGGAACCTCAAGTCCATCAATGAACAGCAGATTTGAATCGACTGCATTGCGTCCCATCTTGTCGATCTCACGCACCTCGACGAAGCGCCGATCAAGCGCAGTGTAGAAAAGACTCAAGCCGTCGGTGGGTTTTTTCCCCGCCTCAAGCGGCGCGGTGCGAACAAGAATTAACATCTTATCCGCCACTTGCGCGGTGGAAATCCAAGTCTTCGTACCACGCATCACATAGTGATCTCCGCGAAGCTCGGCACGTGTCTTCAGCTTCGCTGTTTCAAGACCGGCGTTCGGTTCGGTGACTGCGAAACAGGCCTTCTCCTTGCCTGCGACAACAGGCGGCAGCATTCGGCGCCTCTGTTCCTCGCTGCCATAGACAACCACCGGGTTGAGGCCGAAGATGTTCATGTGAACCGCAGATGCGCCAGAAAAACCAGCACCCGAGGCTGAGATTGCCTCCATCATAATGGCAGCTTCCGTGATACCGAGACCGGATCCGCCATACGCTTCCGGAATGCAGACACCGAGCCAACCCTCGGATGCGAGCTCTTTGTGGAATTCGTGGGGATATTTTCCGTCGCGGTCGCACTGAAGCCAATAAGCGTCGTCAAAATGCGTGCAGATTTTGGTCACCGCGTCGCGCAGTGATCGTTGAAGATCCGAGGGTTCAAAGTCGATCGTCATAACTACGCCGTCGCTGATGAATGCCGTGGGTCCAACTGCTTATGTACCACAGCGGTGGAGTTGTTCCAGTTCGAGAGGGTTGATTGAGAGCATGACGATGGTGGGCGCTAGCTGCCCTGCATAT
>CAWCVE010000022.1:0-117396 GCA_963798825.1 uncultured Alphaproteobacteria bacterium
GCCGCCGCGGCCGTATCCGGCCAGTCTGCGGTCGAAGACGATGGGTCGGGCCTGACCGCGCATTAAGCGCGATCGGCAAGTCAAAAAACAGGAAACGGCGCCCGCAAGGCGCCGTTTTCGTTTCGGTGGCATCGGCGCGACTGGCAGCAGACCGGTGCTGATGCATGGCGATATCGGGCGGTACGGGCGGTTAGCTCAGTTGGTAGAGCGCCTGCTTTACACGCAGGATGTCGGCGGTTCGAGTCCGTCACCGCCCACCAGCCTTCGCTCGCGAAGCGGCGAAGGCTGTCCGCCGTAGCCTGTAGCGCGAAGGCGGACGATCGGCGAATGCATCTCACGGCTTCGGTTGGCGAAGCCAGCCTATCCGCAACGCACCAAACGCAAAACGGCAGGCCAGGAGCTTTCCGCTCCCAGCCTGCCGGTATTGTCCCCGGAGGGTCCGGCCTGAGTTACGTCAGACCGACTCTTTCAATTCCTTGGAGGCGCGGAAGGCGACCTTCTTGCTCGCCTTGATCTGAATCGCTTCGCCGGTCGCGGGATTGCGGCCCATGCGCGCGGCGCGCTTGCGTACCTGGAGAATGCCGAGGCCGCCGATGCGGATGCGCTCGCCCTTCTTCAGATGCTTGACGATATTGCCGACGAAATCGCCGAGCACGGCTTCCGCCTGCTTCTTCGACATCTCATGGGTTTCCGCGAGCGCCGCGGCGAGATGTTTCAGCGTGACGGTTGGCGGTGTCGGAGCTTTTCCAGGAACCAGTGCCATTTTAGGACCCTCCTCGTGAATCCGTGAGCTTGGCGGATCGCCAAACACCTCGCCCGCATAGACGATTCGGGGGCGGTCTGACCATCGATTCTTCGCGCTAAATAAGGCTTTTTCGCAATTTCCGACGGCCGGGATCGTTTACCTTGACTACGGGGCGGGGGGCCTTTACCTCCTGCCCACGCCCGCGGGGGCGTAGCTCAGTTGGTTAGAGCGCTGCCCTGTCACGGCAGAGGCCGCGGGTTCGAGTCCCGTCGCTCCCGCCATTTTATCAATGACTTAGCCGGGGTTTCCGCCGCTCAAGACCGGCGCCGACGGCGAGGAATTCATGCTCGTAGAAGCCCCGATGCTTGGCCCCAAGGCCCTGTTCTTCGACGTATTCGGTTCCCTGGTGGACTGGCGCACGTCGGTCGCCCGGGAGGCGGAAAAAATCCTCGAACCCCTTGGGTATAAGGTCGATTGGCAGGCCTTCGCGGACGCCTGGCGCGGCGAATACCAGCCCGGATTGGAAGAGGTGCGCTCCGGCCGGCGCGCCTTCGCCAAGCTCGACGTGCTGCATCGGGAGGGCCTCGGCCGATTGCTGCCGCGCTTCGACTTGCAGAATTTGTCGGACGAAGTGCTCGACGATCTGACGTTGGTCTGGCACCGGCTCGATGCCTGGCCGGACGTGCCGGCGGCGCTGGCTCGGCTCAAAAAGAAATTCTGGCTGGCGCCGGTGTCAAACGGCAACATTTCGCTGATGGTCGATCTCGCCCGCCGCAACGATTTTCCATGGGACACGATCCTCGGCGCCGAAATTGCGCAGGACTACAAGCGCAAGCCAGGGGTCTATCTCGCCGCCTGCGGGGCGTTCGATCTCAAGCCGGCCGAATGCATGATGGTCGCCGCGCACAGCGACGATCTCGCGGCGGCGGCTGAAACTTGGATTGCGCACCGCACACACCGCGCGGGTCAACGAATATGGACCGAATACCGGAGAGCCTGGGCCGACCGTGAAGGTCGATTACGCGGCGAAGGATTTGGCCGACTTGGCGGATAAGCTCGGCGCGTAACTATCACCCCGATATACCGGCGCCGGCTGCGCGAAGAATTGCGCCAGGATGTGATAGACTCCCATGTAGTTCTTCTGCTGGAAGCTGGCGTGCGAGATGCCGGCCATGGCCGAGAATTGTTTGTCGGGATTGGGCAGCTTGGCGAAGAATTTCAATAAATCCTCCATCGACGCGATGCCGTCCCATTGCCCGCGCATGATCAGCGTCGGCACCGTGATCTTTTCCGGGCTCACCACCGGCAATTTCGCGCACATGTCGACGTAAGTTCCGGTCGGCACGGAATTGTCGAGCGCGGTCACCGCGTCGGCGAAGGCATTGATGACTTTTTCTTCCGCCGTGCCGGGGTGGTCGCGCTCGAAAATCGAATGGATGAAGACCTTGTCGATCGGCCGTCGGTTCTTGGCCATGAACTCGGCGAGCTTCTTGCGCCGCTGTTCGAGCGTCGGCGAGCCTTCGCCGGTCCACACCATGGCGTCGAGCGCAAGCCGCGCCACCATCTCCGGATGGCGCTCGGCGAACATCGCGGCGCGCAGCGCGCCGGAGGAAATGCCGTAGACGAGCAGGGGCCGTTTGCCGCGCAGATTCTGAATATAGAGTGCCGCGGCATGGCAGTCGTCGGCGCCCTGCGCGATCGGTGCGTTGTTGTCGCGGTCCTTGGTGGAGCGGCCGTAGCCTTCCATGTCGACCGACCAGCAGTCGTAGCCGCGGCGGGCGAAGTGATCCATGGCCGAGGAATCCGGGCGCCCAGGTACTTGCAGATCGAAGGTGGGTTGCGAGGCCATGGACGAGCCGTGCACGAATAGGATGGTGCCGATGCTCTTTGCCGGATCGCCGGCGCATTTCTCGAACAGGAACAGCTTCACACCGCCGTCTTTGGCGGTCCAATGCTCGCTGCCGGTGAATCGGCATGGTCATTTCATTCATCGCGTCGGTGCCCCGTTGCTGTGTTCAGTTGATCGGCTTGATATGATTTGCCTTAATAACGTCCGCCCATTTCGTGACCTGAGCCTCCATGAAATCCTTGAATTGCGGCTGCGTCATCACGACCGGCGTGGCGCCGGTCTTTTCCCACGCCGCTTTGATATCGGGGCGCGAGAGGATTTTCGTGATCTCGCGGTTGAGCGTTTCGATAATCGGCTGCGGCGTGCCGGCCGGCGCCATGAAGCCGACCCACAAGGTCGCCTGGAATCCCGGCACGCCGGCTTCCGCGATGGTCGGCACGTCCGGTAGGATCGCCGAGCGCGTCGCGCCGCTGGTGCCGAGCGCGCGCACTTTGCCCGCCTTGATCATCGGCGCCATGGTGGGGACGCTGTCGAACAGCATCTGGATCTGTCCGCTGAGAATATCGGTGCGCATGCCGGTCGAGCCCTTGTAAGGCACGTGTACGATGTCGATGCCGGTGAGATGCTTCAACAGCTCCGCGGCCATGTGGTAGTTCGAGCCCGGACCGGACGAGCCGAAATTAAGCGCGCCCGGTTTGGCACGCGCCAGCGCCAGCAGTTCGGCGAGATTCTTCGCCGGCACCGAGGGATGCACCACCAGCACCAGGTCGCTGTCGATCAGCGGCGCGATCGGCACCAGATCGTGCATCAGGTGATACGGCTTCTTGGTGTAGAGCGTCTCGTTGACGGTCTGCGTGCCCGACACCATCAGCAGCGTGTAGCCGTCGGGCGCGGCCTTGGCGACGTAGTCGGTGCCGATGGTGGTGCCGGCGCCCGGCTTGTTCTCCATCACGAAGGTCTGGTGCAGCGACTTGCGCAACTCCTCCGCGATGGCGCGAGTATAGACGTCGGTCGGTCCGCCGGCGCCGAACGGCACGATGATTCTCACGGAGCGCGACGGGTACTCGTCGGCTTTACTCGGTGGTGCTCCAATACTGAGGCCGGCCGCCAGCGCGAGGAGAACTGCGAAATGTCGCATAGTTGTCATGCGCGTTGTCCCGGTTTTTGCGCGTCGCGTCGCCCGCGCCAACTATCGAGGGCCGATTGCGGCGCTGTCAATCGCATCAATACGCGGATACGCCCACAAAAAGGGCAGCAAACCTTGCATGTTCCGCAATGTCGTCTTGCCACTCTTTGTGCACTGCGCTAAGCCTCAGCCGCTCCCGTCCTTGAGGCTATTCCAAACACGGCAAGGGCTTTTTTGTGCGGGACTGCGGCGCCGTTTTGAGCCGTCGGGCGGTCCGGGGCGGGTCTAATCCGGGTAGGGCGCGGGGCTGTACGCAGAGGTCGCCATGAGCGCATTGCTGCTGGATTATCTGCCGCTGGTGATTTTTGTCGCAGTGTCGCTCGTGATCGGGCTGGTGCTGCTGATCGCGCCTTTCATCGTCGCCTACAAACAGCCGGACCCGGAAAAGCTCTCCGCCTACGAATGCGGGTTCAACGCCTTCGACGACGCGCGCATGAAATTCGACGTGCGCTTCTATCTGGTCGCCATCCTGTTCATCATTTTCGATCTCGAGGTGACCTTCCTGTTCCCCTGGGCCGTCGTGTTCCACAAGGTTGGAGCTTTCGGCTTCTGGGCGATGATGATTTTCCTTGGCGTCCTCACCATCGGGTTCATATATGAATGGAAGAAGGGCGCTCTCGAATGGGATTGATCACCCGATGACGCTCGTCGCACCCGCGCCGAAAGGAATTCTCGATCCGCGCACTGGCAAACCGGTCGGTTCGGATGACGAATTTTTTGTCGGGATCAACAACGAGCTCGCCGACAAAGGCTTCCTTGTCGCTGCCGTCGATGACTTGATCACCTGGGCGCGCACCGGCTCGCTGATGTGGATGACGTTCGGGCTCGCCTGCTGCGCGGTCGAGATGATGCACATGGCGATGGCGCGTTACGACGGCGAGCGCTTCGGCTTCGCGCCGCGCGGCAGCCCGCGCCAGTCCGACGTGATGATCGTCGCGGGCACGCTCACCAACAAAATGGCGCCGGCCATGCGCAAGGTCTACGACCAGATGCCGGAGCCGCGCTACGTCATCTCGATGGGTTCGTGTGCCAACGGCGGCGGCTACTATCATTATTCCTATTCGGTGGTACGCGGCTGCGACCGCGTGGTGCCGGTCGATATCTACGTACCGGGCTGTCCGCCGACCGCCGAGGCGCTGCTGTACGGCATCATGCTGCTGCAAAAGAAGATCCGCCGCACCGGCACGATCGAACGTTGAGCGGAGTCTTCGAATGGACGAAATGCTCGACAGGCTTGGGGCGACGATCAAGAACGCGCTGCCGGCGTCAGTCACAGGCTATAAGGTCGCCTTCGGCGAACTCACCGTATCGGCGAAAGCAGCCGACATGGTCAAGGTCGCGACCTTCCTGCGCGACGACGCGGCCTGTCAGTTTATCAGCATCATCGACGGCACTGCGGTGGATTGGCCGAGCCGCGAGCAGCGTTTCGACGTGGTCTATCATCTGCTCTCGCCGCGACTCAACCAGCGTATTCGTCTGAAGACCATGACCGACGAGGTGACGCCGGTGCCGTCGCTGATCGACGTTTATCGCGGCGCCGACTGGTACGAGCGCGAGGTCTTCGATCTCTACGGCGTGCTGTTTACCGGTCACCCGGACATGCGGCGCATCCTCACCGATTACGGTTTCGAGGGTCATCCGCTGCGCAAGGATTTCCCGCTCACCGGTTTTGTCGAGGTGCGCTACGACGACGAGCAGAAGCGCGTGGTCTACGACAAAGTGCGGCTGGCGCAGGAATTCCGCACGTTCGATTTTCTGTCGCCCTGGGAAGGAACCGATTACGTGCTACCGGGCGACGAGAAGGCGAAGGGCGAAGGCAAGGGGTCGTGAGTTAAAATGGCGGAAACCGCGCTACGCAACTTCACCATCAATTTCGGGCCGCAGCATCCGGCCGCGCACGGCGTGCTGCGCTTGGTGCTGGAGCTCGACGGGGAGGTCGTCGAGCGCGTCGATCCGCATATCGGGCTCTTGCACCGCGGCACCGAGAAGCTGATCGAATACAAGACCTATATGCAGGCGGTGCCCTATTTCGACCGGCTCGACTACGTCGCGCCGATGAATCAGGAGCACGCCTTCTGCCTGGCGGCGGAAAAGCTCTTGGGCGTGCAGTTGCCCAAGCGCGGCCAGCTCATCCGCGTGCTGTTTTCCGAAATAGGGCGGCTGCTCTCGCACATCCTTAACATCACCACGCAGGCGCTGGACGTCGGCGCGCTCACCCCGCCGCTCTGGGGTTTCGAAGAGCGCGAAAAGCTGATGGCGTTCTACGAGCGCGCCTCGGGCGCCCGCATGCACGCGGCTTATTTCCGCGTCGGCGGCGTGCATCAGGACATTCCGAACAAGCTGGTCGACGACATCGAGGCATTCTGCGATCCGTATTTGAAATTCTGCGACGACCTCGAAGGCCTGCTCACTGAAAACCGCATCTTCAAGCAGCGCACGGTCGACATCGGCGTGGTCACGCTCGAGCAGGCCTGGAACCGCGCCTTCACCGGCGTGATGGTGCGCGGCTCGGGCGCGGCCTGGGACCTGCGCAAGGCGCAGCCCTACGAGTGCTACGCCGAGATGGATTTCGACATCCCGATCGGAAAGCACGGCGACAGCTACGATCGCTACTGCGTGCGCGTGGAAGAAATGCGCCAGTCGATCAAGATCATGCGTCAGTGCTGCGAGAAACTGCGCAGTTCGGAGGGCCAAGGTCGTGTTTCTGTCGACGACGGCAAGATCGTGCCGCCCAAACGCGCCGACATGAAACGCTCCATGGAAGCGCTGATTCAGCACTTCAAGCTCTATACCGAGGGCTTCCATGTGCCGGCCGGCGAGGTCTACGCCGCGGTTGAGGCGCCCAAGGGCGAATTCGGCGTCTACCTCGTCTCCGAGGGCACCAACAAACCGTACAAATGCAAAATTCGCGCGCCGGGCTTTGCGCATTTGAGCGCGATGGATTTCATGTGCCGCGGCCACATGCTGGCCGACGTGTCCTGCATCATGGGCACGCTCGACATTGTGTTCGGGGAGATCGACCGATGAGCGTGCGCCGTCTCGCCCCGCCCGAAATGCAGCCGAAGGAGTTCTCTTTCAGCAAGGAGAATCTGGCTTGGGCCAAGCAGCAGATCGCCAAATATCCGGAAGGGCGCCAGCAGTCGGCGATCATTCCCTTGTTGTGGCGCGCGCAAGCGCAGGCCGGCGGCTGGCTGCCGGAAGCCGCAATCCGCTATGTCGCCGAGTTCCTCGGCATGGCGCATATCCGCGGACTGGAAGTCGCCACTTTCTATACGATGTTCAATTTGTCGCCGGTCGGTAAAGTGCATGTGCAATTGTGCGGCACCACGCCGTGCCGGCTACGCGGCGCCGACGACCTGGAAAACGTCTGCCGCAAGCGCATCGGCGAGCAGAACCACGTCACCGCCGACGGCAAGTTCTCCTGGGTTGAGGTCGAGTGCCTGGGCGCCTGCGTCAACGCGCCGATGGTGCAGATCGGCTCCGATTACTACGAGGATCTGACGGCGGAAGATTTCGGCAAAGTTCTCGACCAATTCGCCGCCGGCAAGACACCTAAGCCGGGTCCGCAGACCGACCGGCAATTGTCGGCGCCGGTCGGCGGACCGATGACGCTCACCGACAAATCGCTTTACGCGGCACGGAAATAACGAATGCTCGCTGACAAAGACCGCATCTTCCTCAATCTCTACGGCCTGCACGACTGGGGCCTCAAAGGCGCGCGCGCGCGTGGCGCCTGGGACGGCACCAAGACGATCCTGGAAAAAGGCCGCGAGGCAATCGTCAACGACGTCAAGGCGTCGGGCCTGCGCGGCCGCGGCGGCGCCGGCTTCCCGACCGGTCTGAAGTGGTCCTTCATGCCCAAGCAGATCGGTGAGCGGCCGCATTATCTCGTTGTCAACGCCGACGAATCCGAACCCGGCACCTGCAAGGACCGCGAGATCATGCGCCACGATCCGCATCTCCTGGTCGAGGGCTGCCTGATCGCCGGCTGCGCCATGGGCGCCAATACCGGCTACATCTACGTGCGCGGCGAATTTATCCGCGAGCGCGAACGGCTCCAGGCCGCGATCGACGAGGCCTACGAGGCCAAGCTGATCGGCAAGAATAATGTGCACGGCTGGGATTTCGACCTCTACGTTCACCACGGCGCCGGCGCCTATATTTGCGGGGAAGAAACCGCACTGCTCGAAAGCTTGGAAGGCAAGAAGGGCCAGCCGCGGCTGAAACCGCCGTTCCCGGCCAATGTCGGACTCTATGGCTGCCCGACTACCGTGCAGAACGTCGAGTTGATTGCGCAAGTGCCCGACATCATGCGCCGGGGCGCCGCCTGGTTCGCGGCCATCGGCCGGCCGAACAATACCGGCACCAAGCTGTTCTGTATTTCCGGTCACGTGGAAAAGCCGTGCAACGTGGAAGAGGCCATGGGCATTCCGTTGCGCGAGCTGTTGGAGACGCATGCCGGCGGCGTGCGCGGCGGCTGGGCCAATCTGCTCGCGGTTATTCCCGGCGGTTCATCGATGCCGCTGGTGCCGGCCGGCAAGGACCAGGCCGACACGTTGCTGATGGATTTCGACGGCTGCCGCGACAAGAAGTCGGCGCTCGGCACCGCCGCGGTGATCGTGATGGACAAGACGACCGACATCGTCCGCGCCATGGCGCGCATTTCTTATTTCTACAAGCACGAATCGTGCGGCCAATGCACACCCTGCCGCGAAGGCATGGGCTGGATGTGGCGCGTGCTCACCCGCATGGCGGAAGGGCGCGCGCAGAAGCGCGAAATCGACATGCTGATGGAGGTGACAACCCAAATCGAGGGCCACACCATCTGCGCCTTCGGCGACGGCGCGGCCTGGCCGGTGCAGGGCCTGCTGCGGCATTTCCGTCCCGAGATTGAGCGACGCATCGACCAATACACGCGCAATGCCGACGCCCACGGCGCGGTGCGCGAAGCGGCTGAGTAGGGACGGGGCAATACATGGATCAAGACAGTGTCCTGGGAAAACCGGAATTTGAGGTGCTTCAACTGCAGATCCTGGTGGCCGACCGCGGAAGCCGCCGGCGGCGAGCCCAGCCGCGAGCGCTCGATCCTCGGACAGTGCCGGCGGCACGCGCCGCCGGCGTTGGGCTCCGACGCGCCGGATCATGTTCGGCACTACCCGGGCTGGGTGACCACTAAGCGCGACGATTGGTGTGGCGAGCACGCGCACCGGGAAATGTGACTTGTGTGATGAAAACGTCGGATCGGACGAACTGAAGAAGAAGACATGACCAAGCTTATTGTCGACGGCAAAGAGATCGACGTCCCGCCGGAGTACACGCTGCTCCAGGCCTGTGAAGCTGCGGGCGCGGAAATCCCGCGCTTCTGTTTCCAGGAGCGGCTGTCGATCGCCGGCAATTGCCGCATGTGCCTGATCGAAGTGCAGGGCATTCCGAAGCCGCAGGCCTCCTGCGCCATGGGCGTCAAGGACCTCGCCCCCAACAAAGACGGCACGCCCAAGCAGCTTTTCACCAAGACGCCGATGGTGAAAAAGGCGCGCGAAGGCGTGATGGAATTCCTGCTGATCAATCATCCGCTCGATTGCCCGATTTGCGACCAGGGCGGCGAATGCGATTTGCAGGACCAGGCCATGGCCTATGGCGTGGACGCCAGCCGCTTTCAGGAAAACAAGCGCGCGGTTGAGAATAAATATATCGGGCCGCTGGTGAAGACGATCATGACGCGCTGCATCCAGTGCACGCGCTGCATTCGTTTCGCGGCCGAAGTTGCCGGCGTTCCGGAACTCGGCGCCATCGGCCGCGGCGAGGATATGGAGATCACCACCTATCTCGAGCAGGCGATGACCTCGGAGCTGCAAAGCAACGTGGTCGATCTCTGTCCGGTCGGCGCGCTCACCTCGAAGCCCTATGCGTTCGCGGCGCGGCCGTGGGAACTCAACAAGACGGAATCGGTCGACGTGATGGATGCGCTCGGCTCGGCGATCCGTATCGACACGCGCGGGCGCGAGGTGATGCGCATATTGCCGCGCACCAACGATAACGTGAACGAGGAGTGGATCTCCGACAAGACCCGCCACATCGTCGATGGCTTGCGCACGCAGCGGCTCGATCAGCCTTATCTGCGCGTGAACGGTCGCTTGCAGCCCGCGTCCTGGAAAGAGGCCTTCGCCGCCATCGCGACCAAGGTGAAGACGGCGGGGGGCAAGCGCATCGGCGCCATCGTCGGCGATTTGGCCGGCGCCGAGGAAATGTATGCGCTCAAGGACCTGCTCGGCCGTCTCGGCAGCGCCGATATCGACGCGCGGCAGGATGGCGCGGCGCTCGATCCGGCCTGGGGTCGGGCCAGCTACCTGTTCAACGCCACCATTGCCGGCATCGACCGCGCCGACGCCCTGCTGATCGTCGGCTGCAATCCTCGGCGCGAAGCGACGGTGCTCAATGCCCGCATTCGCAAGCGCTGGCGCGCCGGCAATTTCCCGATCGGCTTGATCGGCGAAAAGGCCGACCTGACCTACAAATACGACTATCTCGGTGCGGGCGCCGACAGCCTCGCCAACCTCAGCACCAGCAAATTCGCTGAGGCGCTAAAGGCGGCCGAGCATCCGCTTATTATGGTCGGCGCCGGTGCGCTGGCGCGTCCGGACGGCGCGGCCATTGCCTCGCTCGCGGCCAAGACGGCCATCGCATTCGGCGCGCTCAAGGACGGCTGGAACGGCTTTTCCGTGTTGCACAGCGCCGCGTCCCGCGTCGGTGCTCTAGATCTCGGCCTGGTGCCGGGCGCGGGCGGCTTCGACACGGCGCACATGGCGGAAGGTGGCGTCGACCTTCTGTTCCTGCTCGGCGCCGATGAGATCGATGTCGCGCCCGGACCGTTCGTCGTCTATATCGGCACCCATGGCGACCGTGGAGCGCATCGCGCCGATGTGATCCTGCCCGGCGCCGCCTATCCGGAGAAATCCGCGCTCTACGTCAACACCGAAGGCCGTGTGCAGGTATCGAACCGCGCCGCGTTCCCGCCTGGCGACGCGCGCGAGGATTGGGCGATCCTGCGCGCGCTGTCCGCTGTGCTCGGACAAACTTTGCCTTACGATTCCCTGGCGCAATTGCGCCAGGCGCTGTTTGCCGCGCACCCGCATTTCATGCGTCTCGACCAGATCGCGGCCGGTGCTGCCGCGGATGTCGAAAAGCTCGCCAAGCTCGGCGGCACGGCGGACAAGGCGCCGCTGCGCTCGTCGGTTTCCGACTTCTATCTCACCAATCCGATCGCGCGCGCCTCCGCGACCATGGCCGAATGTTCGGCTCTGGCCCAAGCTGTCGCCAAGAATCCGTCAATGACGGCGGCGGAGTAGCGCCATGGACCTGATGGAATTCTTCTGGACCTATCTGTGGCCCCTTATCATCATCCTGGCAGAATGCGTGCTGCTGCTCGTGTTCCTGCTGGTCGCGGTCGCCTATGTCATTTACGCCGACCGCAAGATCTGGGCGGCGGTGCAGTTGCGGCGCGGCCCCAACGTGGTCGGGCCCTGGGGCCTGTTACAGTCCTTTGCCGACATGCTGAAATTCGCACTCAAGGAGCCGACCATTCCGGCCAGCGCCAACAAGGGCGTCTTCCTGTTGGCGCCGCTGGTCTCCACCGTGCTGGCGCTCGCCGCATGGGCGGTGATCCCGGTCAACGTCGGTTGGGCGGTCGCCGACATCAATGTCGGCGTTCTGTACATTTTCGCCATCTCCTCGCTGATGGTCTACGGCATCATCATGGCGGGCTGGGCGTCGAATTCGAAATATCCGTTCCTGTCGGCGCTGCGCGCGGCGGCGCAGATGGTGTCCTACGAGGTTTCCATCGGATTCGTCATCATCACCGTGCTGCTGTGCGCGGGATCGCTCAATCTCACCACCATCGTCACGGCGCAGCAGAGCGGGCTCGCGAACCTGATCGGCCTGCCTTGGCTCGCGTTTCTGAACTGGTACTGGCTGCCGCTGTTCCCGATGTTCATCGTCTTCTTCGTCTCGGCACTGGCGGAGACTAACCGGCCGCCGTTCGATCTGGCCGAAGCGGAGTCGGAACTGGTCGCCGGCTTCATGGTCGAGTACGGCTCGACCCCTTACGTGCTGTTCATGCTCGGCGAATACGTGGCGATCTGCACCATGTGCGCCATGGGCACCATCTTCTTCCTGGGCGGCTGGCTGCCTCCAGTGGCCGTGCCGCCGTTCACCTGGGTGCCGGGCGTGATCTGGTTCGTGCTCAAGGCGCTGATGCTGTTCTTCATGTTCGCCATGGTGAAGTCAATCGTGCCGCGCTACCGCTACGACCAGTTGATGCGGCTCGGCTGGAAAGTGTTCCTGCCGCTGTCGCTGGCCATGGTGGCGATCGTCGCCTTCGTGCTGCAGTTCGTTGTCTCGGCGATAAAGTGAGGATGCGATGAGACTGGACCGCGCAGCCAAGGGCCTGTTCCTGATGGAGTTCGTGAGCGCCACGATTCTGGGGCTGCGGTATTTCTTCGGGCCAAAGGCGACGCTGAACTATCCGCACGAGAAGGGGCCGCTGTCGCCGCGTTTTCGCGGCGAGCACGCGCAGCGCCGTTATCCGAACGGGGAGGAGCGCTGCATCGCCTGCAAGCTATGTGAGGCGATCTGTCCGGCGCAAGCGATTACCATCGAGGCGGGCCCGCGCCGCAACGACGGCACGCGGCGCACCACGCGTTACGACATCGACATGGTCAAATGCATCTATTGCGGGCTGTGCCAGGAAGCCTGCCCGGTCGACGCGATCGTCGAGGGACCGAATTTCGAATACGCCGCGGAGACGCGCGAGGAGCTTTACTACGACAAGGAAAAGCTGCTCGCGAATGGCGACCGCTGGGAGCGCGAGATCGCCAAGAACCAGGCGCTCGACGCGCCCTATCGATGAGCGTTTGCAGGTGAGACGATGATAATTGCCGCGTTGTTCTTCTATCTCTTTGCCGGCATTTGCGTGGCGAGCGCCATCATGGTGATCGCGTCGCGAAATCCGGTGCATTCTGTGCTCTTTCTCATCCTCGCTTTCGTCAGCGCTGCCGGGCTGTTCGTGATGCTGGGCGCCGAATTCCTCGCCATGATTCTGATCGTGGTCTATGTCGGCGCGGTTGCCGTGCTGTTCCTGTTCGTGGTGATGATGCTCGACGTCGATTTTGCCGAGCTCAAACAGGGCGCGCTGCAATATCTGCCGATCGGCATGTTGATCGGCGGCATTTTCCTCGCCGAGCTGCTGCTGGTGGTCGGCGCCTGGGCGATCGGGCCCGGCGTATCGCAGGCGATCACTTCGCCAATCGCGGCCAAGACGTCGAATATCGAGGTGATCGGCCTCGTGCTCTACACCCGCTATGCCTATTTCTTCGAAGCCGCGGGCATGATCCTGCTGATCGCCATGATCGGCGCCATCGTGTTGACGCTGCAGCACCGGGTGCGTGTGCGCCGTCAGAACATCCCCGATCAGGTAGCGCGCACGCCGAAAACCGCGATGGAAGTACTCAAGGTGCGCTCGGGGCAGGGCCTGGGGAGCAACCTATGACCATCGGGCTTGGACATTATCTCTCGGTCGCCGCCATCCTGTTCACGCTGGGGATTTTCGGCATCTTCCTCAACCGCAAGAACGTCATCATCATCCTGATGTCGATCGAGCTGATTTTGCTCGCGGTTAACATCAACCTGGTCGCCTTTTCCAGTCATCTCGGCGACATCGTCGGACAGATCTACGCGCTTTTGGTGCTCACGGTGGCGGCGGCGGAAGCCGCCATCGGACTTGCGATCCTTGTCGTGTTCTACCGCAACCGCGGCTCGATCGCGGTTGAAGACATCAATCTGATGAAGGGCTGACCACTTTGTATCAGGCAATCGTTTTCTTACCTCTGCTCGGCGCCATTCTGGCCGGGCTGATCGCGCTTGCGGGCGCGCGGGCGCGCTTCCCCGGCGAGGGCCCGCCGCCGGGCCTGGAGGAGGGTGCTGCCGCTCCCGATCACGGCGCGCATGCCGAGCACGCGCACGCCGCGCACAGCCAAGATGCCCACGACGCCCATGCGGCGGGGCCGGCCGCAACCGGATCGCGCACGTCCGAACTGATCACCTGTACGCTACTGTTGATCTCCATGATCCTGTCGTGGATCGCCTTCGTGCAGATCGGCTTCGGCCATCGCGACGAGCACGTGCCGGTGTTCACCTGGATCCTGTCCGCCGACCTGAAGGTGGATTGGGCGCTGCGCATCGACACGCTCACCGCGGTGATGCTGGTGGTGGTGAACACGATATCGGCCTTCGTGCACGTCTATTCCATCGGCTACATGGCCGAGGACCCGTACCGGCCGCGCTTCTTCGCCTATTTGTCGCTCTTCACTTTCTTCATGCTGATGCTGGTGACCGCCGACAACCTGGTGCAGATGTTCTTCGGCTGGGAGGGCGTTGGCCTCTCAAGCTATCTCCTGATCGGTTTCTGGTATCACAAGCCGGAGGCGAACGCGGCAGCGATCAAGGCCTTCGTCGTCAACCGCATCGGCGATTTTGGTTTCGCGCTCGGCATCTTTTCGTTGTTCGCGATGGTCGGCGCGATCGATTTCGACACCATCTTCGCGCAGGCGCCAACGCTCGTCGGCAAAACCCTGCCAATGTTCGGCCGGCACCCCGACGCGCTCACTATCATCTGCCTGATGCTATTCATGGGCGCCATGGGCAAGTCGGCGCAGTTCCTGCTGCACACTTGGCTGCCCGACGCCATGGAAGGCCCGACGCCGGTCTCCGCGCTGATCCACGCCGCCACCATGGTGACGGCGGGCGTGTTCATGGTGGCGCGGCTGTCGCCGCTGTTCGAACTCGCGCCCGACGCGCAGAGTTTCGTCATTTTCATCGGCGCGACCACGGCGATGTTCGCCGCGACCGTCGGCCTGGTGCAGAACGACATCAAGCGGGTCGTGGCCTATTCGACCTGTTCGCAGCTCGGCTACATGTTCGTCGCCATGGGTAGCGGCGCCTATTCGGTCGGCATGTTCCATCTGTTCACGCATGCGTTCTTCAAGGCGCTCTTGTTCCTCGGCTCCGGCTCGGTGATCCTCGCCATGCATCACGAGCAGGACATGCGGCACATGGGCGGTCTGAAGGACCGCATCCCGTACACCTATATCGTGATGATCATCGGCACCTTGGCGCTCACCGGCTTCCCGCTCACCGCCGGCTATTTCTCCAAGGACGCCATCATCGAGGCGGCCTACGTCGCCAAGAGCCCGATGGCACTCTACGGCTTCATCTGCACGGTCGGCGCCGCGCTGCTCACCTCGTTCTACTCATGGCGGTTGATTTTCAAGACCTTCCATGGCGAGCCGCACGACCGCAAGCACTGGAAGGACGCGCACGAGAGCCCGATGGTGATGCTGATCCCGCTCGGCTTCCTCGCCTTCGGCTCGATCATGGCCGGATTGCCGTTTAAGGAAATCTTCGCCGGTCACGGCGTCGAGGGCTTCTTCCGCGAATCGCTCGCCTTCGCCAAGAGCAATTCCGTGCTCGAAGACATGGAACACATCCCGTTCTGGATCGGGTTAATGCCGACGCTGATGATGGCGATCGGCTTCGTCATCGCCTGGCACTTCTACATTCGCCGGCCCGATATCCCGGTCGAACTCGCGCGCCAGCACGAGGTGCTCTACAAGTTCCTGCTCAACAAGTGGTACTTCGACGAGATCTACGAGGCGATCTTCGTGCGGCCGACCAAGTGGCTCGGGCGTACCTTGTGGAAGGGCGGCGACGGCTGGCTGATCGACGGCTTCGGCCCCGATGGTGTCTCGGCCCGCGTGCTCGACGTCACCCGCAACGTGATGCGGCTGCAGACCGGCTACCTCTATCACTACGCCTTCGCCATGCTCATTGGCGCGGCCGCTTTCATCACCTGGTTCATGTTCGCGGTGCACTAATGAACATCAATTGGCCCATTCTCTCGGTCGTCACTTTTCTGCCGCTACTGGGTGCGGCCTTCATCATGCTGGTGCGCGGCAACGACCGCCTCGCCAAAGGCACGGCGCGCTGGGTGGCGATGTGGACGACGCTGGTAACCTTCGCGATCTCGCTGGTGATGGTGTGGCGCTTCGATCCGACTTCGCCGGAATTCCAGTTCGTCGAGAAGCACCCGTGGCTTGGCATTGCCTCCTATCACATGGGGGTAGACGGCATTTCGCTGCCCTTCGTCATCCTCACCACCGCACTGATGCCGATCTGTATTCTCGCGAGCTGGACCGTGATCCAGAAGCGCGTGAAGGAATACATGATCGCGTTCCTGGTGCTGGAAACGCTGATGGTCGGCACCTTCTCGGCGCTCGACCTCGTGCTGTTCTATCTGTTCTTCGAAGGCGGCCTGATCCCGATGTTCCTGATCATCGGCGTCTGGGGTGGCCCGCGCCGGGTCTATGCCAGCTTCAAATTCTTCCTCTACACGCTGCTCGGCTCGGTGCTCATGTTGTTGGCCATCATGGCGATGTATTGGGATGCCGGCACCACCGACATCCCGACGCTGCTGCGGCATGGCTTCCCGCTCGCGCTGCAGAAATGGGCGTGGCTCGCCTTCTTCGCATCTTTCGCGGTCAAGTTGCCGATGTGGCCGGTGCACACCTGGCTGCCGGACGCGCATGTTGAAGCGCCGACCGCGGGCTCGGTCATTCTCGCCGCCATCCTGCTGAAGATGGGCGGCTACGGTTTCCTGCGGTTCTCGCTGCCGATGTTCCCGTCGGCCAGCCATGACTTCGCGCCGCTGATCTTCACGCTGTCGGTGGTCGCCATCATCTACACCTCGCTGGTGGCGCTGATGCAGGAGGACGTGAAGAAGCTGATCGCCTATTCCTCGGTCGCGCACATGGGCTTTGTGACCATGGGGATTTTCGCACTGACGCCGCAGGGCGTCGCCGGCGGCATCTTCCAGATGATCTCGCACGGCATCGTCTCCGGCGCGCTCTTCCTTTGCGTCGGCGTGGTCTACGATCGCATGCACACGCGCGAAATCGCCTTCTACGGCGGGCTGGTGAACCGCATGCCGTTGTTCGCGGCGGTGTTCATGGTGTTCACGCTCGCCAATGTCGGCCTGCCGGGCACCTCCGGCTTCGTCGGCGAATTCCTGTCGCTAATCGGCACCTTCAAGATCAATAACGCGGTGGCCACCTTCGCCACGCTCGGCATCATCCTGTCGGCGGCTTATGCGCTGTGGCTATACCGCAAGATGATCTTCGGTAACCTGAAGCCTGCGCTGGTCGGCATCAAAGACATCGGCTGGCGCGAAACGCTGATCTTCACGCCGCTAGTCGCGCTCACCATCCTGTTCGGCGTGGCGCCGAAGCCGGTGCTTGATATGTCGGCGGCCTCGGTTGTCCAATTGCTCGACAATTACAAGCACGCCATCGCCGCGACCCCGGCGCCGGCAAAAGACGTGATGGGCTCCGCCGCCATCAAAATCGAGCGGGCCGAAATGTTTCCAGTGAGCGCCGTCCGATGAATCAATTGATGCAGTTGCAAGGCTATCTACCGATCCTGCCGGAGGCGGTGCTGGCGATCGGCGCCATGCTGATGTTGATGGTCGGGGTCGGCGCGCACCAGAGCGAACGCAGCTCCGGCGTTGTCAACGGCTTTTGCGTCGGGGTGCTGGCGCTTGCCGCTTTCGCGGTCGTGATGATCCCGCCGGGCCGCTATGAACTCTTCGGCGGCAGCCTGGTGATCGACGATTATGCCCGCTTTCTCAAGCTGTTAGCGCTCGCCGGCTCGGGCGGCGCGCTGATGCTGTCGCTCAACTGGCTGAGCCTCGAGCATCAGCAGAAGTTCGAATACGGCGTGCTGTTCCTGCTCTCGACGCTCGGCATGATGCTGCTGATTTCCGCCGCCGATCTGATCGCGCTCTATCTCGGGCTCGAGATGATGAGCCTGCCGCTATACGTGGTGGCCGCCTCGAACCGCGATAACGTGCGCTCAACCGAAGCCGGCTTGAAGTACTTCGTGCTCGGCGCGCTGTCCTCCGGCATGCTGCTGTACGGCGCCTCGCTGATCTACGGTTTCACCGGCACCATCAGTTTCGCCGGTATCGCCAAGGCGGCGCTCCCGGGCGCCAATCTCGGGTTGATCTTCGGCCTGGTGTTCATGTTCGTCGGCTTCTGCTTCAAGATCTCGGCGGTGCCGTTCCATATGTGGACGCCCGACGTCTACGAGGGCGCGCCGACGCCGGTGACGGCCTTTTTCGCCGCCGCGCCAAAGGTCGCCGGCATTGCCATCTTCGTACGCGCGACCATGGTCGCGTTCCCCGGCATTACCCACGAGTGGCAGCAGATCGTCGTGTTCGTCTCGATCGCCTCGATGGTACTCGGCGCCTTCGCCGCCATCGGCCAGCGCAACATCAAGCGCCTGATGGCCTATTCCTCGATCGGCCACATGGGGTTTGCGCTAGTCGGCTTGGCCGCCGGAACCGCCGAGGGTGTGCAGGGCGTGCTGGTATATATGTCGATCTACGTGGCGATGACGCTTGGCGTCTTCGCGGTGATCCTGAGCATGCGGCGCGACGGCAAGTTCGTCGAGAATATCGGCGATCTCGCCGGCCTCGCGCGCACGCATCCGACCATGGCGTTCTTCCTGGCGATGCTCTTGTTCTCGCTCGCCGGCATCCCGCCGCTCGCTGGCTTCTTCGCCAAGTTCTACGTGTTTCTCGCCGCCATCAAGGCCGGGCTTTATACGCTCGCGGTGATCGGCGTGCTCAGCAGCGTGGTGGGCGCCTTCTACTATTTGACCATCGTTAAGATCATGTATTTCGACGAGCCGGTGAAGAGCTTCCAGAACATGCCGGGCGTGCTGCGGCTCGTGCTCGGCGTTTCCGGGCTGATCAACATGCTGTTCTTCGCCTATCCAGCGCCGCTGGTTGGCGCTGCGACCGCGGCGGCGAAATCGCTATTCTGATGCGCATCATCCTGAAAAATGGGGACCGGTTTTCGGTCAAGATCACGCGCCACTGAGATGAACCGCGACGCCACGGGCCTGGCGGGGGTCCGGCACGAAACTTACGAAGTTCTCGGCTCCACCAATGCCGAGGCACTGGCGCGTGCGCGCGCCGGCGAGCGCGGGCCGTTGTGGATCACGGCGCGCAGCCAAACGGCCGGCCGCGGTCGGCGCGGCAGCGCCTGGACCTCGCCGCCGGGCAATCTCTACGCCAGTCTGCTGGTGAGCGAGCCGTCGCCCAAGCCTTTGGCGCCACAACTGTCGTTCGTGGCGGCGCTCGCGCTGCACGACGCGCTATGCGACTGCGCGCCGCCGCTGGGGCCGCAGTTCAAACTCAAATGGCCGAACGATCTGCTGCTCGGCCCCGACAAGCTCGCGGGGATTTTGATCGAGGGCGAGAGCGAGCCGGTCTTCGCGGTTGTCGTCGGCTTCGGCGTCAATTGCGCCAGCCACCCCCTCAATACGATCTTTCCGGCAACCGATCTGCTCAGAACGGGGGCCGTGGTCTCGCCGGAGGCCCTGTTCGCGGCATTGGCGGCGGCGATGCAGCGCCGGCTGGCGCAATGGCAGAGCGGCGAAGGCTTTGCGGCGACCCGTATCGACTGGCTCGCGCGCGCGGCCGGTCTAGGCGAGGACATCCGCGTGCGGCTGCCGGAGCGCGAGCTCGCTGGCCGCTTCCGCGGGCTCGACGAGGCAGGGCGGTTGCAACTCGAGCAGCCAAACGGCCTCGTCAGCGTCACCGCCGGCGAAGTGTTCGCCCTGGGCGGGGCCTGATCATGGCAAAGGCCGTGCAACAACTGGTGTTCGCGCCGCTTGGCGGCGTCGGCGAGATCGGCATGAACCTGTCGGTCTACGGCATCGGCGACGAGCGCCACCGCCAGTGGCTGGCGGTCGATCTCGGTGTGTCGTTTGCCTCGGAAGAGCACCTGCCGGGCGTCGATCTGATCCTGCCCGACATCCGTTTTCTGGTGGCGCAGCGCAAGAACCTCGCCGGCCTGGTGATTACCCACGCGCACGAGGATCACTACGGCGCCATCCTCAATCTGTGGCCGCAATTGAAGGTTCCGATATTCGCCACTCCGTTCACCGCCGCGCTGCTGGGCGCCAAACGCGCCAGCGAGCCGGGCGCGCCGGACGTTCCGGTCACCGTGGTGCCGCTTGGCAGCCGTTTCAAGGTTGGGCCGTTCGACGTCGAGATGGTCTCGATGGCGCATTCTATTCCGGAATCGAATGCGCTCATCATCCGCACGCCGGCCGGCGCGGTTCTGCACACCGGCGATTGGAAAATCGATCCGACCCCGATTCTGGGCGACGTCACCGACGAGAAAAAACTGCGCGCGCTCGGCGAGGAGGGCTGTCTCGCCATTGTCGGGGACAGCACCAATGCGGTACGCGACGGGCGCTCGCCGTCGGAAAAGGACGTAGCCAAGACCGTCGCCGAACTGGTCAAAGCCGCGCGCGGCCGCGTGGCGGTGACCACCTTTGCCTCCAACGTGGCGCGGCTACGCTCGGTGATCGACGCCGCCCGCGCCGCCGAGCGCGAGGTGGTGGTGGTCGGCCGCGCCATGGAGCGCGTCATCCAGGTCGCGCGCGAGACCGGCTACCTCGAAGGCATCCAGGAGCTGCGCGCGGTCGACGCTTACGGCTACTTGCCGCCCAACAAAGTGGTGGCGCTCTGCACCGGCAGCCAAGGCGAGCCGCGCGCCGCGCTCTCGCGCATCGCCGAGGACCAGCATCCCGACGTCACACTGTCGCGCGGCGACACCGTGATTTTTTCCGCCCGCACCATTCCCGGCAACGAAAAAGCCGTCGGCCGCATTATCAACGGGCTGATCGACCAGGGCATCACCGTGATTACCGACCGGACGCATTTAGTGCATGTGTCGGGGCATCCGCGCCGCGCCGAGCTGGAAGAACTGATCGGATGGGTGCGGCCGCGGATACTCATCCCCGTGCATGGCGAGGCCCTGCATCTGTCCGAGCACGCCGCGCTCGCCCGCCGCTGCGGCGTCAAGGAAGTCATCCAATGTCGCAACGGCGATCTGGTGCGGCTGTCGCCTTCGGCCGGGATCATCGACGAGGTGCCGGCGGGGCGGCTCTACAAGGACGGCTCGCTCCTGGTCGAGGCCGATGCCCGCACCGTCGCCGATCGCAAACGCCTGAGTTTTGCCGGCGCGGTCTCGGTCGCGCTCGCTATCACCGACAAAGGCGAGTTGGTCGAGGATCCCTCGCTCGACTTGATCGGCATTCCGGAACGCGACCGCGACGGCGGCCTCATTTATGAGGCGGTGAACTACGCGATGATTGAGACGCTGCAATCGCTGCCGCGCGGGCGCCGGCGCGATCCCGACGCGGTGGCGGAGGCCGTCCGCCGCGCGGTGCGCGCTGCCGTCGCCGAGCGCTGGGGTAAAAAGCCGATGTGCCATGTGCACGTCTTGACGGTATGATGCCACGGACATCGGGTTTACCCGATGTCTGTATTTAAAGTGCCTAAGTTGGCTAAAGCCGACTTGGGATGCCGGAGTTATGCGAGGATAACTATGATCGGTCGTCTCAATCACGTCGCCGTTGCGGTCAAAGACATCGCCAAGGCGACCGCGATCTATCGCGACACGCTTGGCGCCGAAGTCTCCGCCAAGGTCGCGCAGCCTGACCACGGCGTCTCCACCGTGTTCATCACGCTGCCCAACACCAAGATCGAACTGCTGGAGCCGTTCGGTGATGCCTCGCCGATCGCCAAGTTCCTGGAAAAGAATCCGGACGGCGGTATCCATCACGTTTGCTACGAGGTGCCCGATATCCGCGCCGCCCGAGATATGTTGAAGGCGCAGGGCGCGCGCGTGCTCGGCGATGGCGAGCCGAGGATCGGCGCCCACGGCAAGCCGGTGCTGTTCCTGCATCCGAAGGATTTCTGCGGCACCTTGGTCGAACTGGAGCAGGCTTAAGTCGTTATGCAAATCGGCACCGTCATCGCGATCTATTTCATCATCTGGTGGGTGGTGCTGTTTGCTGTGCTGCCCTGGGGCATCCGCAGTCAGCAGGAGAGCGGGGATGTCGCGCCAGGCACCGACCCCGGCGCGCCGGCGGCACACGTGATCTGGCGCAAGTTATTTTGGACGACCGTGACGTCCGCCGTGTTGTTCGGGATTCTGACCGTGATCTACAAAGAAAACTTGATCCCGCTCGAATTCCTCAAGCGGATTTCCAATCCGCCGCATTCCTGAACTGGCCGGCCAACTCCATCTCGGAAAAAAAGAGCAGGGCGCGGTGCCCTGCTCGTCGCATAGTTAAAGTCCTCATGCCCGATTGTTGTTCGCTTTATGCTCGAGGCGGCAGCGTTTCCGCGCCGAGGACTTGGCTCCTCCCAAGACTTGGGCCGCACGCTGGAGCCGGCTTTTTTCTGCGCCAAGTTCTCCATTCACACGGATGTGAAACGCTAACCGATTGGTGCGGCCCTGTCATCAATATTCCGTCACCGTTCGATCTCGATTGGCGCGTCCAGAACGATTGGTGCAGCGCGGTCGTTCGCGATGAACACCCGCACCGTCCAAACTCCGGGCTCCGCCAAGTTCAGCGCGTTCACCTCCCAGTTTCCGTCCGGCAAATGAGCCGCCTTGCGCACAATTTTTAGGCCCGCGCCTGGTGGGTCGAGAGCGAGATCGACAGATTTAGCCGGGAATTCCGAAAAATCATCGCGTAAAACGCGAATATGCGCATTGGCCGTGCCGGTCCGGCCAGGCTCGATGGTTACTTCGGCCATGGCCACGCTGGTGTGGATGTGAACGAAGGCGGCATTGGGCGGTACATCCGCGTTGGTGCTGTGGGCATGGCCACTGGGTGACAGGGTGCCGAGGACGCCGACGAACAGCATCACGCACAGGCCGAGGCCGGTTTCGGCCAGGCAGTTGCGCTGCAACGCCCGTAGCGCGCCGGCTGCGGGCAACTGCGGCGTGAAATGGAACCGGTTGGCCGCGGCGATGCCGACCATGGCGACGAACAGGCCGATCTTGAGCAGCACCAGGCGGCCATAATCGGTCGTCATCAGGTCGCGCGGGCCGCCCAAGAGGTTCCAGCTATTGACGATGCCGCTTGCCAGCAGCGCGGCGACGCAGACGATCCCGAGCCACGAAAACCGCCGCGTCGCGCCGGTGGCGAAGCCACGCCAAGTCGGATCTTCGGACCGGCGGGCGTGCGCCAGCAGCATGGCCAGCGCCGGCAGGCCGCCCAGCCAGGCGCCGGCCGCCAGCAGATGCACGATGTCGGACGCAAGATGGATGTCGCCGGCGGTTCCGGGCGTCGCCCCGGCATGACCGATGAGGGCGATGAGGGCGATCAGGCCGGCGGCTGCGGCGATTTGCAGCAGGCGGGTAGTCGGCCACAAGACGAGCACGGCCAGCAGAAGGGCGAATCCGAGACGCAGGATGTACACCAGGCCGAAGCGGGTATCGGTGAGCACCGTCCAGACGCCGCCATGCAGACACACCGCGATGACCGGGGCGCCGTAGATTTCGGCAGAGAGCAGCACCAGCCAGCCGGCCTCGGCCAAGACGGCGGCCGCGAGCGCGACCCAGACCATCCACCTCAGCCGGTGGCGCAGCGCCGAAAAATCCGCTTTTGCCGCACGGGCGGCTGGTTCCGCCACCAGCGCGATGAAGGCGACCGTGCCGGAGGCGAGCGCCGTCGCGGCGATATGGACGGCGCGGAACAGAATAAGCGGATCGATCACTGAGCGCCTTGTCTCTAGGGCCCCACGCGGAACGAAAAGCTACCCTGCGTGCGATGGGTGTCCACCGATAGAACACGCCAACTCACCGAATAAGTCCCGGGCGGCAAAGCCTTAAGTGGCACGCGCAGTTCAGTGCTGTCGCCGCTGGCGGCTTGCGCCTTGCCGCTCACCACTGTGCCTTGCGCATTGCGCACCTCGACGGTGGAGAAGGCCGGCTCCAGATTTTCGGTGAACCACAGCAGCAATTCGCGCGGCGCGGTGGCGACTGTGCTGCCGACCTTCGGGCTGGCGTGGTCGAGGAAGGCGTGTGCGAGCGCAGCGGCGGGAAGCAGTAGGGCGGCGAGAACGATGGCGATCTTGGAGAAAGTTTTCATGGCTTGTTGCCGAATGCCGGCCTCCCTGACGCAATGCCGTCACCGAAAATCGGCCGCCCGATGGAGTTGGGGAAGATGTCGTCGAGGAAGAAGTGCAGCTGCGCGATAGCGCCGACATTACGGCCGCTCTGCCTATTGACTGGGATCATTGCCTCGACGCCGACCTGGAACTTGTCGCCGACCCAGATGGCGCCGGGATTGATGGTGCCGGTGGTTACCGTGCCGGAAGTCGACACGTTCGACACCGGCGTTTGCAGCGAGGCCTCCACCAGCGGGATCAAGCGATTGATGAAATCCGGCAGGCCGAGGTCGACCACCGAAGATTTCAGATAGGGCAGGCTGTATTGCAGCGAGGCGCCCCAGATCAGCACGCGCGGATTGAACTCGGTGTCGATGTCGCCGCTGTCCGGATCGACGGTGATGGTCGCGCTCTCGCTCGGGATCGCGTAGCCGACTTGGCCCGTGAACGCGAACGGCCGCGCCCAGCCTGTGGTCGCGGGCAGATCGCCGAAGCCTTTGCCGAAATAGAACGTGGGCGTGTAGGTGGTGAAACGATCGGCGCCGACATCCTGCGCGCCGCTGCCGCCCCATTCGATGTTGAGACCGACGGAGGCGACGAATTCATGTTCTTCGTTCCTGAACACGCGATACTTGAACGTCGTCTCGATGTTTTGGAAACCGCTGGCGCCGACCATGTTCGGTCCACCCGGCGCGTAGAGATGCGTCCAGGTGGGCGAGAAGGATACGGCAAAGTCTTCAGTGATCAGCTTGGAATACTCACCCGAAATATCGAGCTGTTTTACCGGCGGAACATCGCCGGTCTTGGAGATCGCGACCGTGGGCAAGGAAAGCTCGTCGGCAACGCCGGGGTCGTCGATGGCGAGCGTTGCCGGAAACATGCGGTTGCCGACGATCTCGTGGGCGCTTGCCGCAGTGATCGCGAGGAACGCGAGCGGTCCGGCGCATAGCGCCGCGCGCAGCAAATGAAGGGACATGGGTCACTCCGTTTTCGTCCAGACATGGGAAATTCGGTGTCAGGCGAAACGGGGTGGACCTCGGGCGAAGTTAGGGCGGAAGGCGATGCCGGCGGTCGGCGCATGCGAGGCCGGGCGCAGGACGTGCAGCAGGCGCGTCGGCATGAGGTCGCCGAGGCGGACGATATCGGGCGCTGGCGGGGGCGCCGCCGCGCTGCACAGGTTGCAATGCTCGCAAGCATGTCCGGGAATGAGGTCGGGCTTGCCCGGCGATTCATCGCCGGCAACGGCGGCGGAAACGGCGCCGTGGCAAATGACCGAGAAGGGATCGACCGCCGCGCCGTTGGCCGCGATTGGAATCAGGCCGAGCAGAATGATGTGCAGGGCGACCGCGTAGATCGCCACCCAACTGGTAACCTGCCTGGCCAAACCACGCATGCGCGACGCCGTCCTCGATGCCCCAGTATGACTGATAACGCCGAATTGGGCGATTTATTCCCGCTCCGGCGTTATCCCCCTTGGCGGGCCTTGTGTTTTTCGGGCCGATCCGCTTTCACTCGGGCCCATTCGATCCAATTCCGGGCCGCCACAATGCGCCTGTCCCGCTATTTCCTGCCGATTTTACGTGAAACGCCGAAAGAGGCGGAGATCGTCTCGCACCGGCTGATGCTGCGCGCCGGCATGATGCGGCAGGAAGCCGCCGGCATCTATGCCTTTTTGCCGCTCGGCTTCCGCGCGCTGCAGAAAATCTGCGCGATCGTGCGCGAGGAGCAGAATCGCTCCGGCGCCATCGAACTCCTGATGCCGACCATTCAATCCGCCGATCTGTGGCGCGAGAGCGGCCGTTACGAGGCCTATGGCAAGGAAATGCTGCGCATCAAGGACCGCCACGAGCGCGACATGCTGTACGGGCCGACCAACGAGGAAATGATCACCGAGATCTTCCGGTCGTATGTTCGCTCGTACAAGGATCTTCCGCTCAACCTCTATCATATTCAGTGGAAGTTCCGCGACGAGGTGCGCCCGCGTTTCGGGCTGATGCGCGGCCGCGAATTCTTGATGAAGGACGCATACTCGTTTGATCTCGACCAGAAAGGCGCGCGGCATTCGTATAACAAGATGTTCGTCGCTTATCTGCGCACCTTCGCGCGTCTCGGGCTGAAATCGATCCCGATGCGCGCGGAGTCGGGGCCGATCGGCGGCGATCTCAGCCACGAATTCATCATCCTGGCCTCGACCGGCGAGTCGGAAGTGTTCTGCCACAAAGACTATCTCGATCTGCCGGTGCCGCCAGCCGACGTGAATTTCGACGACATCGCCGGCTTGCAGGCGATCGTGGACAAATGGACCTCGCAGTACGCCGCGACCTCCGACATGCACGACGCGACGGCCTACGCCAAAGTCCCCGCCGACAAACAAGTATCGGCGCGCGGCATCGAGGTCGGGCACATTTTCTATTTTGGCACCAAATATTCTTTGCCGATGAAAGCGGTGGTGGCGACCGGCGAGGGCGCCGAGGTGCCGGTGCACATGGGGTCCTACGGCATCGGGCCGTCGCGCCTGGTCGCCGCCATTATCGAGGCGTCGCACGACGATGCCGGCATCATCTGGCCGGAGCCGGTAGCGCCGTTCAAGGTGGCGATCCTCAACCTGAAGCAGGGCGCGGCCGACACGGATACCGCCTGTGAACAGCTTTACCGCGATCTTGCCGCCAAGGGCGTCGAAGTGCTCTACGACGACCGCGACGAGCGCGCCGGCGGCAAGTTCGCGACTGCCGACCTTATCGGTATTCCCTGGCAGGTTCAGATCGGCCCGCGCGGCCTGGCCGAGGGCAAGGTCGAGGTCAAAAAGCGCGCCGACGGTTCCAAGGAATTGATGAGCCCGGTTGCGGCGCTGGATTTGCTCGGGCGCTAAGCGTTTGACCCTAATAAACCTGTGTGCGGACAGGGCTTTTTGCCCACGAAACCGCCAGAATCGTGTGAAAATCCAGTCACGGGAACCAACCTTCAATGACCGAGCCCAACGGGACGCGGCCCTTCTCGCCATTCGAGTGGATGCTGTCGCTGCGCTACCTGCGGGCGCGGCGCAAGGAAGGATTCATCTCGGTGATCGCCGGGTTTTCCTTCCTCGGCATCGTGCTGGGCGTTGCCACCCTCATCATCGTGATGGCGGTGATGAACGGCTTCCGCAAGGAATTGCTCGACAAGATTCTCGGCCTCAACGGCCATCTCTTGATCCAGCCGTTGGAAAAGCCGCTCACCGACTGGGAGGACGTCTCGGCGCGCATCGCCGGCGTCAAGGGCATCCGGCTCGCTGCGCCGATCGTCGAAGGCCAGGCGCTGGCGTCCTCGCCGTTCAACGCCGGCGGCGTACTCATCCGCGGCATCCGCTTGAAGGACCTGGAAGGGCTGCCGTCGGTCATCAACAACATAAAGCAAGGCACGCTGAAAGGCTTCGACGAGGGCCAAGGCGTGGCGATCGGCCGCCGCCTCGCCGACCAGCTCTCACTGCGCGCCGGCGACAACCTCACGCTGGTGGCGCCGCGCGGCGCCGTCACACCCATGGGCACGATGCCGCGCATCAAGGTCTACAAGATCGCCGCCGTGTTCGAGATCGGCATGTCGGAATACGACTCGGCTTTCGTGTTCATGCCGCTGAAGGAGGCGCAGGCCTATTTCAACCGCGCCGGCGACGTGACCGCCATCGAGGTCTATACCGACGATCCCGACCGAATCGACAGCTACCGCAAGGCGGTGCAGGAAGCCAGCCAAGCGCCCGATCTTCATGATCGACTGGCGCCAGCGCAACGCCACCTTCTTCAACGCGCTGCAGGTCGAGCGCAACGTGATGTTCCTCATTCTGACGCTGATCGTGCTGGTGGCCGCGCTCAACATCGTTTCCGGTCTGATCATGCTGGTGAAGGACAAAGGCCAGGACATTGCCATTCTGCGCACCATGGGCGCGACGCAAGGCGCCATCATGCGCGTGTTCCTGATCACCGGCGCCTCCATCGGCGTGGTCGGCACGCTGGTCGGATTTCTGCTCGGTATCGTGATCTGCCTGAATATCGAAACCATCCGCCAATTCCTGTCCTGGCTCACCAATACCGAGCTGTTCTCGCCCGAGCTTTATTTCCTCTCGCATCTGCCAGCCGACATGGATTCGGCTGAGACCAGCGCGGTGGTGGTGATGGCGCTGGTGCTGTCGTTCCTCGCCACGCTCTATCCGTCCTGGCGCGCGGCGCGCCTCGATCCGGTGGAGGCGCTGCGCTATGAGTGAAACGATCGCCGCCGCGGCTCCTGGCGTGCAGGACAAAGCCGAGGACATCCCGATCCTGTTCCTGCATGCGGTCGAGCGCACCTACCGGCAGGGCGAGGAAGCGCTGCACATTCTGAGCGGCGCCAAGCTCGCGCTCTGGCCCGGGCAATCGGTCGCGCTGGTGGCGCCTTCGGGCGCCGGCAAGTCGACGTTGCTGCATATCGCCGGCCTGCTCGAGCATCCCGACCACGGCGACGTCTATATCGACGGGCGCTCCACCGCGATCCTTCCCGATGCCGAGCGCACCCGCATCCGCCGCAACGAGATCGGCTTCGTCTACCAGTCTCATCATCTGCTGCCGGAATTCAACGCGCTGGAGAACGTGCTGCTGCCGCAGATGATCCGCGGGCTGTCGCGCGGCGAGGCCAAGAAGCGCGCGGTCGAGCTGCTCGGCTATCTGGGCTTAAGCGACCGGCTCACCCACCGGCCGTCGGAGCTTTCGGGCGGCGAGCAGCAACGTGTCGCCATCGCGCGCGCGGTGGCCAATGCGCCGCGCATTCTGCTCGCCGACGAGCCGACCGGGAACCTCGACCTGCACACCGCCGACCACGTGTTCGCGGCGCTCACCCAGCTCGTGCGCGCGTCGGGGCTCGCCACCGTCATCGCCACCCACAACATGGAACTCGCCGCCCGCATGGACCGGCGCGTGACCTTGAAGAACGGGCAGGTGGTGGAGATGGCGTGAGGTGGGTGAAGTAACTATCCTAAAGCATTGATTTTATTTGTCTAACGTTGCCGGCGGGTTTCCTATTTTTAGTTCTTGACCTAGAACATAACAAGAACTATGTTCCCCATCTGTTCCGTGGAGAGGATTATGTTCAAAGCCGTCCTGCAAGAAGCTGCCGCGCTGACCTCGCTCGCGTTGTTTGTCGGCATGATCGCCATCTGGTCGCAGGTGTTCAGCAACTTGTAGGACCGGCGCCTCCGGTGAGCGCCGATTTGGCCTGTTGAAAGCCGGCATGACTGGTGCGCCATGGGCCGTTGACAGTAGACGCGGGCGCTGACTGTCCCCACTCTGGGTGACAACAAGGAATCACCCGTGACCGGCCTCGATTTCGTGCACTTGCACGTGCACTCGAACTATTCGCTGCTGGAGGGCGCGATCCCGCTGGCGCGCCTGGCCGATCTCGCCAAGGCCGACAAGCAGGCAGCATTAGCACTCACCGATACCGACAACATGTTCGGGGCGCTCGAATTCTCCGAGAAAATGGCCTCCGCCGGCATTCAGCCGATCGTCGGCTGTGCGCTCGCCATCGACTTCGGCGACACCGACCACGGCGCCCGCAATGCCAACGCGCTGCCGGCGCGCGAACGCATCGTGCTCTTGGCCGCACGCGAAGACGGTTATCGCAGCCTGATGCGGCTGTCCTCGCGCGCTTTTCTCGACACGCCGCCGAACGAGCCGCCACGGCTCAAGCTCGAATGGCTTAACGGGGAGACTGAGGGCATCATCGCTCTCACCGGCGGGCCCGGCGGGCCGCTCGATAGCGCGATCGCGGCAGGCCAAAGCCATCTCGCCACCACGCGGCTTGACGCGCTGGCGCGCCTGTTCGGCGACCGGCTTTATGTCGAGTTGCAGCGCCACGGCACGCCGGCCGAGCGCCAAACCGAGCCAGTGCTGATCGATCTCGCCTATGCCAGGGGCCTGCCGCTGGTCGCGACCAACGAGCCGTATTTTGCAACCGCCGCCGACCACGAAGCGCACGACGCGCTGATCTGCATCGCGGAGGGCCGGCTGCTCGCCGAGACCGACCGCCGCCAGCTCAATGCCGAGCACCGTTTCAAGAGCCGCGCCGAGATGGTCGCGCTGTTTTTCGATCTGCCGGAGGCGCTTGCGAGCACGGTCGAGATCGCCGAGCGCTGCGCCTTCCGCCCGCATACCCACGATCCGATCCTGCCGCGGTTTTCGGTCGGCGACAGCGACGAAGCGAGCGAATTGCGCAAGCGCGCGGAAGTGGGCCTCAACGCTCGGCTGGCCACCGGCGGCGTCGCGCCCGGCCATACCGAGGATGAATACCGCGCGCGGCTCGATTTCGAATTGGGTGTCATCGCAGGCATGAAATATCCCGGCTATTTCCTGATCGTCGCCGATTTCATTCAATGGGCGAAGGCGAAAGGCATTCCGGTCGGCCCCGGCCGCGGCTCGGGCGCCGGCTCGCTGGTTTCCTATGCGCTGACCATCACCGATCTCGATCCGATCCGCTTTGGGCTTCTGTTCGAGCGCTTCCTCAACCCCGAGCGCGTGTCGATGCCCGACTTCGACATCGACTTCTGCCAGGACCGGCGCGACGAGGTGATCCGCTACGTGCAGGAGCGTTACGGGCGCGATCAAGTCGCGCAGATCATCACCTTCGGCACCCTGCAGGCGCGCGGCGTCTTGCGCGACGTCGGCCGCGTGCTGCAGATGCCTTACGGGCAGGTGGACAAGCTCTGCAAGCTGGTGCCGCAGAATCCGGCGGCTCCGGTTTCGCTCGCGCAGGCCATCGAAGGCGAGCCGAAGCTGCAGGCCGAGCGCGACAACGACCCGGTGGTCAAGCGCGCCTTCGACATCGCGCGCAAGCTCGAAGGCCTCACGCGGCACGCCTCCACGCATGCCGCCGGCATCGTGATCGGCGACCGCGCGCTGTCGGAACTGGTGCCGCTCTACCGCGATCCGAAATCGGACATGCCGGTGACCCAGTTCAACATGAAATGGGTGGAACAGGCGGGGCTGGTGAAGTTCGACTTCCTCGGCCTGAAGACGTTGACAGTACTGCAAACCGCGGTCGCGCTGGTTAAGCGGCGCGGCATCGACATCGATCTCACGGCGATCCCGCTCGATAACAAGAAAACCTACGATTTGCTAGCTCGGGCAGAAGCGGTCGGCGTGTTCCAACTGGAAAGTGCCGGCATGCGACGCGCGCTGCTCGACATGCGGCCCGACCGCTTCGACGACATCATCGCGCTGGTCGCGCTCTACCGGCCCGGCCCGATGGCGAACATCCCGACCTATTGCGCGCGCAAGCACGGCATGGAGCACCCGGACTACATCCATCCCAAGCTCGAAACCGTTCTGAAGGAGACCTTCGGCGTCATTGTCTATCAGGAACAGGTGATGCAGGCCGCGCAGATTCTCGCCGGCTATTCGCTCGGGGAAGCCGATCTTTTGCGCCGCGCCATGGGCAAGAAAATCATGAAGGAGATGCGAGCGCAGCGCGCCATCTTCGTCGAGGGCGCGGTCAAGAACGGCATCGAAAAATACCAGGCCGACGCCATCTTCGATCTGCTCGAGCGTTTCGCCGAATACGGCTTCAACAAGAGCCACGCCGCCGGCTACGCGCTGGTCGCCTACCAGACCGCCTATATGAAGGCGAATTTCCCGGTCGAGTTCCTGGCGGCCTCGATGACGCTCGACATGGGCAATACCGGCAAGCTCGCCGAATTCCGCGCCGAGGCCGAGCGCCTCGGCATCAAAGTCGACCCGCCGTCGATCAACCGTTCGCATGTGGCGTTTGAGGTGGACGGCAATACCATCATCTACGCGCTGGCCGCGCTTAAGGGCGTCGGCCGGCAGGCGGTCGAAGCGATTGTCGTCGCGCGAGTAGCCGGCAAATTTGCCGATATCACCGACTTTGCCGACCGCATCAATCCGCGCGCGGTCAACAAGCGCGTGCTGGAAAGCCTTGCCGCCGCCGGCGCCTTCGACGAATTCGAGCCAAGCCGCGCGCGCGTGTTTCCGGCCATGGACGCGGTGCTGGCGCGCGCCCAGCGCGCGCATGACTCGGCGAGCATCGGGCAGAACGAGCTATTCGGCGGCGGCGGCGCGCGCGAGCCGATTGTGCTACCCAATGTCGAGCCGTGGCTGCCGGCCGAACGCTTGAAGCGCGAATACGAGGCGGTCGGGTTTTTCCTCTCCGGCCATCCGCTCGACGACTACGCTGCCGTGCTCAAGAAATTGCGCGTGCAGTCCTGGGCGGATTTCTCGCGCTCGGTCAAAGCCGGCGCGACCGCGGGCCGCGTCGCCGGCACCGTGGTGGCGCGGCAGGAGCGGCGCACGCGCACGGGCAGCAAGATGGGCATCATCGGGTTGTCCGATTCGACCGGTCATTACGAAGCTGTGATTTTCTCGGAAGGTTTAGCCGAGCATCGCGATTTGCTCGAGCCGGGCACGGCAGTGCTGCTGTTCCTGTCGGCGGAAGTGCAGGGCGACGAGGTGCGCGCGCGCATCCAGTCGGTCGAGCCGCTCGATGAAGCCGCCGCCAATCTCGCCAAGGGCCTGCGCGTGTTCCTGCGCGACGAGGCGCCGATCGAGGCGGTGGCCAAGCGTCTGGAGCCGATGGTGCGCTCGGCCGCGAACGGTGACGGCGAAGTGAGCATGGTGCTGATGCTGGCCGAGGGCACCGAAGTGGAAGTGAAACTGGCCGGCCGCTTCAAGGTTTCGCCGCAGATCGCCGGCGCCATCAAGGCGGTGCCGGGCGTGGTGCAGGTCGAGGCGCTTTAATAGCCCGCGTGCGGCACGTCGAAATAATACACCAGGCCGAAAACAGTCATGCCGATGCAAACCGAGGCGATCGGCAACAATATCTGCATCGCCGCCTGGCGGCCATTGAGCGCGCCGGTCCAAGTCGCAAAACGTTGCGACGCCCAAGCGTCAAAAGATTCCGTTGGCGCGCGCATTTCCTCGCGCGGGGCATTGTGCTGCCAGGTCTTCCAGATGAGCACGGGGATCGCCACGATGATCACAAAGAACAGCGTAATCATCGCCAGCGTGAGCCCGACATAGGCACCGCGGTTGAAAAACACCCAGACCGAGAGCACCAGCCACGCCGTGAGCCCAATCATGCTGCGGTATACGATGGGATGCAGGCTGTCATGGATCGGCCGGCGGTGTCGGACATGATCGGCGTTCGTGGTCATGGCGCCCTCCCGGGTGTCGGCGCCCCCGAAATTGCGGCCGAAGCGGCCGTCGTTTTGCCTATGTCCGGTAACGCGCAGCGGCGCGGATGGTTCGTCGTTGTGGCCGGCGTCAATACCCCCGTTCCGGTGATGCCCGCGCCTTGCATCGGCAAAACCGGCCCTATATAAGCCCCACCATCACTCACGCGGACCGTTGGCTTTAGGCCCCGACAATGGGTCAAAAAGGCCGTCCGGTGGTCCCTTTAGGGGGCTCACACACGTCCGCGGCGGATCAACCGGAGAAGATTATGGCGCTTCCTGACTTCAGCATGCGCCAGCTTTTGGAAGCTGGCGTGCATTTCGGCCATCAGGCCCACCGTTGGAACCCGAAGATGTCCAGTTACATCTTCGGCACCCGCAACAATATTCACATCATCGATCTCGCGCAGAGCGTGCCGATGCTGCACCGCGCACTGCAGGCGGTGAGCGACACCGCGGCCAAAGGCGGCCGCATCCTATTCGTCGGCACCAAGCGGCAGGCGCAAGACGCCATTTCCGCCGCCGCCAAGCAGTCGGCGCAATATTACGTCAATTCGCGCTGGCTCGGCGGCACGCTGACCAATTGGAAAACGATTTCGGGATCGATTTCGCGCCTGCGCAAGCTCGACGAGATGCTTAGTTCCGGCGAGGCTGGCGGCTATACCAAGAAAGAACGCCTCACCATGCAGCGCGAGCGTGACAAGCTCGACCGTTCGCTCGGCGGTATCAAAGACATGGGCGGCGTTCCGGACCTGTTGTTCGTGATCGACACCAACAAGGAAGATATCGCGATCAAGGAAGCGCGCCGTCTCAATATTCCGGTCGCGGCCATCGTCGACACCAATTCGGATCCGGCCGGCATCACCTATATCATTCCGGGCAATGACGACGCCAGCCGCGCGGTTTCGCTCTACTGTGACTTGGTGGCGAAAGCCGCGCTCGACGGAATTTCCCGTGCGCAAGGCGAAGCGGGCATCGATGTAGGCGCGGCGGAAAAGCCGATCGTGGAAACGGTGGCGACGGCGCCCGCGCTTGGGGATCTCGGTTTCGAGCAATTGCCGGGGCCGCGCGGCGTCGCCGACGACCTCAAGAAGCTGCCCGGCATATCGCCGGCGATCGAGAAGCAACTCAACGATCTCGGGATCTTCCACTACACGCAGATCGCTGAGCTTTCGCCCACCGCTGCGCACAATATCGGCGAAGAGGTGGGATTGCCCGGCCGCGTCGACGGCTGGATTGCAAAGGCCAAGGAACTGACCGCGGAGTAACGACGAGATGGCGAATATCACGGCCCAGATGGTCAAGGAGCTGCGCAAGTCGACCGGCGCCGGCATGATGGATTGCAAGGCCGCGCTTACCGAAACCAACGGCGAAATGACGGCCGCGCAGGACTGGCTGCGCACGAAAGGCCTGTCGAAGGCCGCCAAGAAGGCCGGCCGCGTCGCGGCCGAAGGCCTCATCGGCGTGCTGGTACAAGGGACCAAGGGTGTCGTGGTCGAAGTCAATTCGGAAACCGACTTCGTCGCGCGCAACGATCTGTTCCAGGGCCTCGTGAAGATGATTGCGGACGTGGCGCTCGGCACCGGCACCGACGTCGAGAAGATCAAGGCCGCCAAGGCCGGCTCGATCACGGTCGCCGAAGCCATCACCGACACCATCGCGAAAATCGGTGAGAACATGACGCTGCGCCGCGCCGCTTCGCTATCGGTGAAACAGGGCGCCGTCGGGTCTTACGTGCACAGTTCGGTGGTCGACGGGCTCGGCAAGATCGGCGTTTTGGTCGCACTTAAATCGGCGGGCAAAACGGACGAGCTGATAAGCCTCGGCCGCATGATCGCCATGCACGTCGCCGCTTCCAATCCGCAGGCGATCGAGGCTTCCGGCCTCGACCCGGCGCTGGTCAAGCGCGAGAAAGACGTACTCGCCGACAAGTTCAAACAGCAGGGCAAACCGGCTAACGTGATCGAGAAGATCGTCGAGTCGGGGTTGAAGACCTTCTACAAGGAAGTCTGCCTGATTGAGCAGGCTTACGTGCACGACGACAAGAAGTCGGTCGCGCAGGCCATGAAAGAAGCCGAAGGCAAAGTCGGCGGGCCGATCAAGATCGCTGGGTTCGTGCGGTACGCGCTCGGCGAAGGAATTGAGAAGCAGGAAACCGATTTCGCCGCCGAAGTCGCGGCTGCTGCCGGTCAAAGCTGACCGCCGATCCCTGGAGGATCGTTCCGATGCGTGAACCGATCTATCGCCGCGTCATCGTCAAGTTGTCCGGCGAAGCTTTCGGCGGCCCGCAGGGTTCGGGCTTCGACCAGGCCACGGTCGAGAAGATCGCCAAAGATTTGGTCGCGGCCGGCAAAATGGGCGTCGAACTCGGCGTCGTGGTCGGCGGCGGCAATATTTTCCGCGGCATCGAAGTGTCGGAGCGCGGCGTGCCGCGTCCAGTCGGCGACACCATGGGCATGCTGGCGACGGTGATGAACTGCCTGGTGCTGGAAGCCGCCATCGAACGTCAGGGTCATGAGGCGCGCACGCTCTCGGCGCTTGCCATGACCTCGGTGTGCGAGACTTATAACCGCAAGCGCGCGCTGAAAAATCTCGGCAAGGGCCGCATCGTGCTGCTGGCCGCCGGCACCGGCAATCCGTTCTTCACCACTGATACCACCGCGGTGCTGCGCGCGGCCGAACTCGGCTGCCAGGCCATGCTCAAGGCCACCAATGTGGACGGGGTCTATAGCGCGGACCCCAAGAAGGACCCGAACGCCAAGCGTTACGACAAGCTCGGCCACCAGGAGGCGATTGAGAAGCAATTGCGGGTGATGGATTCCACCGCCTTCGCGCTTGCCCGGGAAAACCACATGCCTATCATCGTGTTCTCGATCGCCGAAAAAGGCTCGATCGAGGCCGTTCTGCGTGGCAAGGGCCGCTCGACTTTGATCGGCTAGGCTGGCCCCGCGCCTATACGGGAGCGGCGACGTGTCCGGGGGATCGCCATGGCAAACGAAACGCACGATATCAACGAGATCAAGCGCCGCATGCAGGGCGCCAGCGCGGTGCTCAAGACGGAATTGTCCGGTTTGCGCACCGGCCGCGCCTCCGCCCATATGCTCGATCCGGTCATGGTCGACGCCTACGGCGCGCAGATGCCGCTCAATCAGGTCGCCAGCGTCAGCGTGCCGGAGCCGCGCTTGATCGCGGTCAACGTGTGGGACCGCTCGCTGGTGCATGCGGTGGAAAAGGCGATCATCAATTCAAATCTTGGACTGTCGCCGGCGACGGAAGGGCAGTTGCTCCGCCTGCGCATCCCCGAACTCAACGAGGAGCGGCGCAAGGAACTGGTCAAGATCGCGCACAAATACGCCGAGACCGCGCGCGTGGCGGTGCGCCACGTGCGCCGCGACGCTATGGATCTCATCAAGAAACTGGAAAAGGACCACAAGATCAGCAAAGACGATCACGACCGCTTTTCCGGCGACATCCAGAAGGCGACCGACGCCGGGATTGCCGACATCGACCATACGCTGGCTGCGAAGGAAAAGGAGATCCTAACCGTCTGAGATACGCATAGCGCCCCGAAAACGCTTGTCCCGACCTCGATCCGGGCTGGCGAGTTGTTTTCGGACGAGATCGCGCGCAAGGATAGTGTTAGATCAGAATCCGGATTCAACTGGAAGCAATACGGCTTAAAACCCATGCCCGAGGCCGACGTCCCGCATAGCCCAACACCGCCGTTCGAGGAGGCGCCGCGCCACGTCGCAATCATCATGGACGGCAATGGCCGTTGGGCGGCGGCGCGCGGGCTGCCGCGCGGGGAGGGACATCGCCGCGGCGTCGAAGCGCTGCGGCGCACGATCCGCGCGGGTAGCGATATCGGCATCAAGTTCATCACGATTTTCTCCTTCAGTGCGGAAAACTGGTCGCGGCCGGCCAATGAAGTCGGCGAACTGATGGGCCTGCTGCGCCGCTTCATTCGCAACGACCTCGCCGACCTCCACCGCAGCGGCGTGCGCGTGCGCGTGATCGGCGAGCGCGTCGGGCTCGATCCGGATATCGGCCGGCTGCTGGTGGAGGCGGAAGAGCTTACCAAGAACAACGACAGCCTTACTTTGGTGGTGGCCTTCAATTACGGCGCGCGCCAGGAAATCACGCGCGCGGCACAGCGAATTGCCGAAGGCGTCGCGGCGGGCCGTCTCAAACTGGCCGAAATCACAATGGAAGCCTTCGGCGGTTTTCTCGACGCGCCGGATATTCCCGATCCCGATCTCATCATTCGCACCAGCGGCGAGCAGCGGCTGTCGAATTTCCTACTCTGGCAATCGGCCTATAGCGAACTGGTGTTCGTGCCGACTTATTGGCCCGATTTCGACCGCGCGGCGCTCGAGGCGGCGATCCGCGAGTATAAGCAGCGCGAGCGCCGGTTCGGCGGCCTGGTCGCGAAGACCGGGTCCTGAACTCGTGGCCGAAGCCGACCCCGTTTCCGATCCAGGCGACGCAGGCGCAGCCGCGTCCGCGAACAATCTTGTGCTGCGCGTCGTCTCGGCGGTCGTGCTGGCGCCAGTGGCGATCTACGCGGCTTATCTTGGCGGCTGGCCGTTCACGGGGTTTTGGGCCACGGCCGCGGCTGCGGTGCTTTGGGAATGGATATCGTTGGTTACAGGTCTGGGTTGGATCATCGCCGGCATCGGCTACGCAGTCATCATGTTGCTGGCGCCGCTGCTGCTGCGCGCCGACAACACGTACGGATTCCTTGCGTTGATTTTGCTATTCGCGATCGTGTGGACGACCGATATCCTTGGATATTTCGTCGGCCGCGCCTTTGGCGGCCCGAAATTGTTGCCGGCGATCAGCCCGAAAAAGACCTGGTCCGGCGCGATTGCCGGTACGCTTGGAGCAATGGGCGTTGCAGCTCTGGTCGCAAATTATTTTGGTGCATTCAATATGACCGCTATTGCGATCGTCGCCTTGCTGTTGTCGATCATGGCGCAGGTCGGCGACCTGTTCGAATCCTGGGTCAAGCGCCGGTTCGGTGCCAAGGATGCAAGCCAGCTTATTCCCGGCCATGGCGGCGTGATGGATCGGCTCGACGGTTTCTGGGCAGCGGCACTCGTTGCATGCGCGCTCGGACTGCTGCGCGGCGGCTTCGACGGCGCTGCGCGCGGTCTGCTGGTGTGGTGAACGCATGACGGTACCCGGGCTCGTCGTATCGAAACCGCAACCGGCCGCCTCCGTGCGCAGCATTACCATTCTTGGCGCCACCGGCTCGGTCGGCTTGAGCACCGTCGATCTGATTAAACGCGAACCGGATCGTTACCGCGTCGAGGCGGTGAGTGCGCGGCGCAACGCGGCGGCGCTTGCCAAAATTGCTCGCGAAGTCGGCGCGCGCTTTGCCGTGGTCGCCGACCCGTCGGCCTACGGCGAACTGAAGGATGCGCTGGCCGGCAGCGGCATCGAAGCCGCGGCCGGCGAGGGCGCCCTGCTCGAAGCCGCGCAACGTCCGGCCGATTGGGTGATGGCGGCGATCAGCGGGGCGGTCGGCTTGAAGCCGACATTGGCGGCGATCGAACGCGGCGCCATGGTCGGGCTCGCCAACAAAGAATGTCTGGTTTGCGCCGGGGCCTTGTTCATGCGCCGCGCGGCCAGCGCCGGCGCCACCGTTCTACCGGTCGACAGCGAGCACAATGCGATTTTCCAGGCGCTCGGCGCCGGCCGCCGCGAGGACGTCAAGCGCATTATTCTCACAGCGTCCGGCGGGCCGTTCCGCACTTGGTCACTGGAGGCGATCAAAGCGGCGACGCCCGAGCAGGCGCTCAAGCATCCGAATTGGTCGATGGGACCCAAGATCACCATCAACTCCGCGAGCTTGATGAACAAAGGTCTCGAAGTGATTGAGGCTTATCATCTTTTCGCACTCAAGCCGGAAGAGATCGACGTGCTGGTGCACCCGCAATCGGTGGTGCATGGCCTGGTGGAATATCGGGACGGCTCGGTGGTGGCCCAGCTCGGTCCGCCCGACATGCGCGTCCCGATCGCGCATTGCCTGGCCTGGCCACGGCGCATCGATGGCCCGGCGCCGCGGCTCGACCTCGCAGCGTTACGCGAATTGACCTTTGAGGCGCCCGATCTTGTGCGCTTTCCGGCGCTGGCGCTGGCGCGGCGTGTCTTGCAGGCGGGCGGCGCGGCCCCGACCGTGTTCAACGCGGCCAACGAGGTCGCGGTCGCCGAATTCCTCGCCGGCCGTATCGGTTTCCTTGGCATTACGGCGTTGGTCGAAAAGACGCTGGATGCGGCGTCCGGGCGAGGCCTGCTGGCCGAACTACCGGATATCGATGCCGCGATCGCCATTGACCATAATGCGAGAAGTTTGGCCTTAGCCCTCTTGCCCGAAATTGCCGTAAAGTCATCCTAGTAAGCGTTTACTAACGACGTGGGCTCCATATCGGCGGGACGAGGGCGTGATGAGTATGGATATTATGGGGGGATTGGGGGGATTGGGCGCATTTGGCAGCAATCTCGGCGGCTATATTGTCCCCTTCCTGTTTGTACTGACAATTGTCGTGTTTTTTCATGAGCTTGGCCATTTCCTGGTGGCCCGTTGGTGCGGCATCAGGGTATTGGCATTTTCGATCGGTTTCGGACCCGAAATCGTTGGCTTTTACGACCGCTACGGCACGCGTTGGAAAATCGCCGCGGTTCCGCTCGGCGGCTATGTGAAATTCCTCGGCGACGATAATGCGACGAGCGTGCCCGACCACGAGGCCGCAGCCGCCATGAGCGAGGCCGAGAAAGCGGTCAGCTTTGTGCATAAACCGGTCGGCCCGCGCGCGGCAGTGGTGGCGGCCGGTCCCATCGCGAATTTCATCCTGGCGGTCGCCATTTTCGCCGGCGTCTTCATGGTCGTCGGAAAACAGACCACCAGCGCGCGCGTCGACAGCGTGCAGCCGGCAAGCGCGGCGCAGGCCGCGGGCTTCAAGCCGGGCGATCTGGTGGTGGCCATCAACGGCGAGAAAATCGACAGCTTCTCCGACATGCAGCGCATCGTCAGCGTCAGCGCCGGCGAGCCGCTCGCGATCGAGATCGAGCGCGGCGGCGTGCATGTCACGCTCAAAGCCACGCCGCAGCTCAAGGAGCTCAAGGATAATTTCGGCAACAAGCACCGGCTCGGCGTGCTCGGCATCAGCCGCTCGATGGCGCCCGGCGACATCAAGACGCAGAAAGTCGGGCCGTTGCGGGCCGTCGTCATGGGAGCGCAGGAGACCTGGTTTGTGGTCGACCGGACGCTCGCCTACATCGGCGGGGTGTTTACCGGTCGCGAAGAGGCCGATCAGCTCGGCGGGCCGATCCGCATCGCCCAGGTGTCCGGGCAAGTGTGTCACACGTTCGCGGCGTGCATGCACCTGACGGCCGTGCTGTCGGTTTCGATCGGGCTTTTAAACCTATTTCCGATCCCGCTGCTCGATGGCGGTCACCTTTTGTTCTATGCGATCGAGGCAATTCGCGGCCGGCCGCTGTCCGAACGCGCCCAGGAGGTCGGCTTCCGGATCGGACTGGCAATTGTCGTCATGCTGATGATTTTTGCGACCTTTAACGACATTTTGCATCTGGCTACCTCTTAGAGCGTTGCTTACGGGCAACGTTTTGACGGGAAAGGGAAACTTGGGTCGGGAGTTTCGTTTGCAGTGCCACTAAAACGCTGTACAAAGCTGCCAAAGCTAACCCAACAGTCTGTCGACTCCGCAACGGGGACGGCCCCACGGGTATATAAAGGCGCGTAGCGCATGGGACTTAGTCTGCGGATTTTGCGAGGGCTGGCTGTTTGCTGTTTGGTCCTCGGGGGTACCCTTGTCGGTACCGCGTTTGTTGGCGCGGCGTCCTCGAGCATGGCGGCCGCGCAGACGGTCAATTCGATAGACGTGAAAGGCAACCGCCGGGTCGAGACGTCGACGGTGCGGTCCTATTTCAAGCCCGGCCCGGGCGGGCGGCTCACCCCCGAGCAGGAAAACGAAGGCCTCAAGGCGCTGATCGCCACCGGCCTGTTCGAAGACGTGCAAGTCAGTCATGGCGGCGGCCATTTGGTCATCACCGTGATCGAGAATCCGGTGATCAATCGCGTCGCCTTCGAAGGCAATAAGAAAGCCAAGGACGAGCAGCTCAAAGCCGAAGTCCAGTCAAAACCGCGCGGGACGCTGTCGCGGCCGACCGTGCAGGCCGACGTGCAGCGGATCATCGAAATCTATCACCGCAGCGGCCGCTTCGACGTCAAGGTCGATCCGAAGATCATTGAGTTGCCGAACAATCGCGTCGATCTAGTATTCGAAATCAGCGAGGGTGCGAAAACCGGCGTGAAGGAGATTCGTTTCGTCGGCGTGCATGCCTACTCGAATGGCCGCTTGAAAGAGCTGATCAAAACCACCGAGAGTAATTGGCTCAGCTTCCTGCAAACCACGGACATCTACGATCCGGACCGGGTGGAAGCCGACCGCGACCTGTTGCGCCGCTTCTATCTCAAACATGGATATGCCGACGTGCGCATCGTCTCGGCGGTCGGCGAATACGATCCGGCCAAGAAGGGCTTCGTCGTCACGTTCACCATCGATGAAGGCAGCCAGTACCACGTCGGCACCATCGACGTGGTGTCGAACATGCACGCGATCAATGCGGCATCGCTGCGCGGCAGCCTCAAGCTCGGCACCGGCAGCGTCTACAATGCCGATCTGGTCGAGAAAACTGTCGAGACGATGACGATTGAGGCGGCCAAGCACGGCTATGCCTTCGCCACGGTGCGTCCACGCGGCGACCGCGACTTTCAGAGGAAGACCATCAATCTCACTTTCGTGGTCGAGGAAGGCACGCGCGCCTATATCGAGCGCATCAACATTATCGGCAACACCCGCACCCGCGACTACGTGATCCGCCGCGAATTCGATATCGGCGAGGGCGATGCCTATAACCGCGCGCTGATCGACCGCGCCGAGCGCCGACTGAAGAACCTCAATTTCTTCAAGACGGTCAAGATCACCAACGAGCCCGGCTCGGCGCCCGACCGGGTGGTCGTCAACGTCACCGTCGAGGAACAATCGACCGGCGAATTTTCGGTGTCCGGCGGCTACTCCACCGCCGACGGTTTTCTCGCCGAGGTCAGCGTCGCCGACCGCAACCTGATGGGCAAGGGCCAGTTCGGCAAGGCGTCGGTGAGCTTTGGACAATATACGCGCGGCTTCCAATTGTCGTTTGTCGAGCCCTATCTGCTCGGCTACCGCATGGCCGGCGGGATTGATATGTTCGCGCGGGAGAGCTTGGCGACGTCGTACGTGTCGTACAACACGAATTCGTACGGCGTTAATTTGCGCCTCGGCTTTGCCTTGTCGGAAGAGCTTTCGATCCAGCCGCATTATTCGATTTACCGGCAGGAGGTCACGCTGCCGGATTATTTGAATAACTGTATTTCTCCCGTAACTGGGGGGTTGTTCCAAACCAGTCCTCCTACTCTTCCATACGTTCCTCCAGCTGGATACCAAACGCACATGCCCGGTGCCGTGCAGGCCGGTCCGCTGCCGGACGAATGCTACTCCGACGGCGAAGCCTCGCTGCCGGTGCGCATTGAACTCTCTAACGGCGCGGTCTGGACCTCCTTGGTCGGCTATACGCTGGCTTACAACACGCTCGACAATAACAAATCGCCGACCAGCGGCTTCTTTGCTTCGTTGACGCAGGATGTCGCCGGCATCGGCGGCGACGTGAATTTCATCCGTACCACCGGCGAGACGCGCACCTATTACGAAGTGCTGCCGGACATCGTCGGCGTGCTCCACCTGCAAGGCGGCTATCTGGCCGGCTGGGGCGGCAAGGAGTTGCGCATGCTGGATAACTTCCAGATGGGTCCGAACTTGGTGCGTGGCTTCGCGCCCTCCGGCATCGGTCCGCGCGACGTGACGCCGTACACCTCCCAAGATGCGCTTGGCGGCACGATGTATTGGGGCGCGAGCGTTGAGGCGCAGACGCCGCTCTATTTCATGCCCAAGGAAATCGGCATCAAGGTCGCAGCCTTTGCCGACGCCGGCTCGCTCTGGAATTATAAAAGCGAGACTAGTTGGGCGGTGACCGGCGAACAGCTGCAACTCGCCGACACCAATGGAGTGCGCTCGTCGGTCGGCATGGGCATGATCTGGGATTCCCCACTCGGGCCGCTGCGCTTTGATTTTGCCTACGCCTTGACCAAGGAGAGCTACGACCGTACGCAGTTCTTCCGTTTCAGCGGCGGCACGAAGTTCTGATCTTGACCGCGATTGGCGGCACGGAACTGGCGGCATGAGCGAGCCGGTCTTCCTACGACACGCGCGAGGTCTGACGCTGGCCGAGGTCGCCGCCTTGACCGGCGCCGCACCGCCGCCCGAGGCTTTGCTCGCGCGCCGCGTCGTCGACGTCGCTTCGCTCGACCGCGCGGCGCCAAACGCCATCAGTTTCTTCGACAATAAAGCCTATGCCGCGGCGGCCGCCGCGACACACGCCGGCGGGTGCCTAACGACCGCGGCGCTCGCCAAGGAACTGCCAGCGCGGGTGGCCGCGCTCGTCGTGCACGAGCCGTTTCACGCTTTCGTGGCGGTGGCGCGCGAACTGTTCCCGCATGCGTTGCGGCCGTCCTCGCTCGCGGAGGCGGGAAGCATGGCCGGCGCCCAGGTACATCCGAGCGCGCGGCTGGAAAGCGGCGTCACCGTGGAGCCCGGCGCGGTGATCGGGCCGCGCGCCAAGATCGGCGGCGGCACGCTCATCGGTGCAACCGCCGTGATCGGTAGCGACGTGCGCATTGGTCGGGATTGCTCGATCGGCGCCGGGGCCGTGATTGCCTACGCGCTGATCGGCGACCGGGTTATCATTCAACCGGGCTGCAAGATCGGCCAGGACGGTTTTGGCTTCGTGATGAGTGGCGCCGGCCACAGTAAGGTCCCGCAGGTCGGGCGCGTCATCATCCAGGACGACGTCGAGATCGGCGCCGGCACCACGATCGACCGCGGCGCCATCCGCGACACCGTCATCGGCGAGGGCACCAAGATCGACAACCTTGTGCAAGTCGGTCATAACGTCAGCATCGGCCGTCACTGCGTTTTGGTTGCGCAGGTCGGAATTGCCGGTAGTTCGACGCTTGAGGATTTCGTCGTGCTGGGAGCGCGCGTTGGCGTAAATGACGACGCGAGGATCGGCGAGGGCGCACAAATCGCGGCGACCAGTAATGTTAACGGCATCGTGCCGGCCGGCGCGCGCTGGGGCGGAACGCCGGCGAAGCCGCTCAAGCTGTGGTTCCGCGAAATGAAGGCCCTGCAGCGGCTTGGGCGCGCCAAAGACGGCTCCAATGCGGCCGCGGACGAGTGAGACGAATGCCATGGACAAGGCCGTAACAAAGCTGGAAGCGGCGGACATCGAGGCGGTGCTCAAATATCTGCCGCATCGCTATCCATTTCTCATGGTCGACCGGGTGATCGACATTCGCGGCGACGAACATGGCATCGGCATTAAGAACGTGACGATCAACGAGCCGCATTTTCAAGGACACTTTCCCGGCAATCCGGTGTTTCCCGGCGTGTTGATGATCGAAGGCATGGCGCAAACCGCCGGCGTGCTTTGCATCGCGAAGCGTTACTCGGTGCAGCCGAAATCGGTGTATTTCCTGACCATCGATAAGGCGAAATTCCGCAAGCCGGTTTTGCCGGGCGACACCATCGAGTACCACATGACCAAGATTGCCCAGCGCCGGACCATGTGGTGGTACCGCGGCGTGGCCAAAGTGGCCGGCCGGATCGTCGCCGAAGCGGAAGTCGGCGCCATGTGCTTCGACGGATGAGCTCGGCCATGATCGATCCCTCGGCGCGGATCGAGGCGACGGCTGCAATCGGACGTGACGTTACGGTCGGCCCCTATTGCACCGTCGGCCCGCACGTGACGCTCGGCGACGGCTGCCGGCTGATCGCACACGTCAACCTCACCGGCCACACCACAATCGGCGCGCGTACTGTCATCCATCCTTTCGCCTCGCTCGGCTCGCCGCCGCAGTCGGTGCACTACCGCGGCGGTGCGACCCGGCTGGTAGTCGGCACCGAATGCGACATCCGCGAACACGTCACCATGAACACCGGAACCGAGGACGGCGGCGGCGTAACACAAATCGGCGACCGCTGTTTCGTGATGGTCGGATCGCACGTCGGGCACGACTGCAAGGTCGGCAACAACGTTGTCTTCGCCAACAATATCCTGCTGGCCGGTCACGTCAGCGTCGGCGACCATGTCGTCTTCGGCGGCGGCGCGGCGGTGCGCCAATTTGTACGCATCGGCGAGGGCGCCATGATCGTGGGCTTAAGTGGCGCGCGTGCCGACGTTATCCCGTGGGGCACCGTCCAGGGGCCGCTCGCCGATCTGGTCGGGCTCAACGTGATCGGCATGCGGCGGCACGGGTTTTCCAAGGCGGACGTCCAGCGCTACCGCGAAGCCTATCGGGCGCTGTTTTTCGGGGACGGCGAATTCCGCGCCCGGCTCGAGCGCGTCGCCGCCGAATTCGGCGGCGATCCGCAGGTGCGCAAAATGATCGATTTCATCCGCGCCGGCAAACGGCCGCTGACCATGGGCATCAAGCGCGGCGAGGCCGACGAGGACGCATGAGCGCCGCGCCGGTCGCAAGCCAGGAAGCTCCGCTCGCGCTCATTTGCGGCGGCGGCAGTCTGCCTTTGACCGTGGCGGAATCGGTCGTAAAACGCGGGCGACCGGTCGTGCTGTTTCCGCTGCGCGGCGCGGCCGAGGGCGTTGCGGTCGAACGCTTTACGCATCACTGGATGTATATCGGGCAGCTCGGAAAATTCTTTCGGCTTGCGCGCGAAGCGGACTGCCGCGAGGTGGTCTTTATCGGCTCGCTGGTGCGGCCATCGATCTGGCAGGTGCATCCCGATCTCAAAGGTTTGACATTTTTGCTGCGAGTCCTCGCCGCTTACCGCGGCGGCGACGATCATCTTCTGTCCGGCATGGGCAGGCTGCTCGAGCAGCAAGGTTTCATCCTGCGCGGCGCGCAGGAAGTGGCGCCGGAAATCCTGGTGCCGGAAGGCACGCTCGGGCGCGTGCAGGCTTCCGAGCGCGACCGCGCCGATATCGATCTCGGTCTCGATTATCTGCGCGCCAGCGGAGCATTCGACGTCGGGCAGGCCGTGGTGGTTGCCGGCAAGCACGTGCTGGCGGTGGAAGCCGCCGAAGGTACCGATGCGATGCTCGCCCGCATGGCGGAGATGCGCGCCAACGGCCGCGTGCGTTCGCCTGCCGGCAGCGGCGTTTTGGTGAAGGCGCCCAAGCCCGGGCAGGATCGCCGCTTCGATTTACCGTCGATCGGCCCGCTTACGGTCGAGGGCGTCGTGCGCGCCGGGCTCGCCGGCATTGCCGTGGTGGCAGGCTCGACCATCGTCGCCGAGCCGGAACGTCTGATCGCGGCGGCCGACCGGGCTAAAATTTTCCTCATCGGTACGCCCGGCGGGACGGCGCGATGAGCCGCGCGCCGGCGCCGCATGTCTTTCTGGTGGCCGGTGAGGACTCCGGGGAGCGCCTGGGCGCGGCGCTGATCGCGGCCATTCGGCGGCGCCGTCCGGACGCGCGATTTTCCGGCGTCGGCGACGCGCAGATGGCGGGCGCCGGTGTGCCAAGCCTGTTTCCGCTCGGCGATCTTGCCATCATCGGATTTGCCGCCATCCCGGCGCGCCTGCCGAAAATCCTGCACCGCATCCGGCAAACCGCCGATGCGGTCATCGCCGCCAAGCCGGATGTTCTAGTCATCATCGACAGCCCCGAATTCACCCATCGCGTGGCGCGGCGCGTGCGCGCGCAAGCGGCGAGAATACCGATCGTCGACTACGTGTGTCCTTCGGTGTGGGCGTGGCGGCCGGGCCGCGCCCGCGCCATGCGCGCCTATGTCGATCATGTGCTGGCGCTGTTGCCGTTCGAGCCCTTGGCGATGCGCAACCTCGGCGGCCCGGCCTGCACGTATATCGGCCACCCGCTGAGCGAGCGGGTCGCCAGCATGCGGCCTAATGCCGAGGAGGCGCGGCGCCGGCTTGCCGATCCACCGCTGTTGCTGGTGCTGCCGGGCAGCCGCGCGAGCGAGATCCGCCGCATGGCGGACGTCTTCGGCGCGGCCGTGGGATTGGCGGCAACGCGTACCGGACCAATGGAGGTGGTGGTGCCGGCGGTGCCGCGGCTTGCCGATACCGTGCGGGCGGCCGTGGCGAGCTGGCCGCTGCCGGCGCGGATGGTCACCGACGCCAAGGATAAGGAGGCCGCCTTCCGCTGCGCGCGCGCCGCGCTGGTCAAGTCCGGCACCTCGACGCTGGAGTTGGCGGTGGCCGGCGTCCCGATGGTCGCCGCTTACAAAGTGCCGCTGCTGGAGGAACTGGCCGCCCGCCTGCTGGTGAACGTGCAAAGCGTGATCCTGGCCAACCTGGTTCTCGGCGAGAACGTGGTGCCTGTGTTCCTGCAGCGGGCCGTTACGCCGGAGCGGCTGGCCGCGGCGCTGGTGCCGCTCTTAGGCGATACGGCCGAGCGGCGCCGCCAAATCGACGCCTTCGGCCGGCTCGATGCGATCATGGAAATCGGCCGCACCGCCCCCAGCGACCGGGCCGCCGCCGTGGTCCTGGATTGCATCGTTTCAGGAACACCACCGGCACGAGAAACAGTGGCATCCGGCCGGCCAACGGCGTAGTTTGCTTCGTTCTGCCATATGGGCTTATGCCACGGCCGTTAATTGGAATTACCGCCTTTGACCGTCACCCCGCGGGCCGCGATTACCGCAGTTCATGGCTACCTGCCGCCCGATCTGCTGACCAATGCGGATCTGGCGCGCATGGTGGACACCACCGACGCGTGGATTACCGAACGCACTGGCATCAAGGAACGGCATATCCTTAAGGGCGAGGGATTGGGCTCGTCGCATATGGGTGCGGAGGCCGTGCGCGGCCTGCTCACGAAGACCGGCACCAAGCCCGAGGACGTCGATCTTCTGATCTGCGCCACCACCACGCCGGATTTCGTGCACCCATGCACCGCCAATCTGATCTGCGACATGGTCGGCATCCGCAATGTGGGCAGTTTCGACGTGCAGGCTGCTTGCTCGGGCTTCATCTACGCGCTCACCGTCGGCCAGCAATTCATCGCCGCCGGCACCTACAAGAAGGTCGTAGTCGTCGGCGCCGACAAGATGTCGGCCATCGTCGATTACACCGACCGCGCCACGTGCGTGCTGTTCGGCGACGGCGCGGCCGCGGTGATGCTCGAACCGAACACCGACTACGGCATCATGGACACGATTCTGCGTTCCGATGGCGCAGGCATGAAACATCTGCATCAGAAAGCCGGCGGCAGCCGCATGCCGCCGACCGCCGAGACCGTCGCCAAGCGCTTGCACTACGTTTACCAGGAAGGCGCGCAGGTCTACAAATTCGCGGTAGCCGGCATGTCGGAAGTGACCCGCGACATCATGGCGCGTAACAATCTCACTGTCGACATGATCGATTGGGTGGTGCCGCACCAGGCCAATCGCCGCATCATCGAAACCACCGCCGAACGCCTTGGCCTGCCGCTGGAGAAGGTGATGTTCACCATCCACAAATACGGCAACACCACCACGGCGACGATCCCGCTTTGCCTGTGGGACTATGAGCAGAAATTGAAAATCGGCGACCGTCTGCTGCTCGCCGCTTTTGGCGGCGGCTTTAGTTGGGGCGGCGCTTATTTAACCTGGGCCTATGACGGCGCCAGTGCGCCGAAGCTCAACGGCAATGGCGCAAACGGAAAGGGCGGCTGAAAAGCGGCCCTGCCGTCGTCAATTTCCCGGATGCTTATTTTCTGCGCGAAATCGGTATGTAGTCGCGCTGCGTCGCGCCGGTGTAGAGCTGGCGCGGGCGACCGATCTTCTGCTTCGGATCCTCGATCATTTCTTTCCACTGCGCGATCCAACCAACCGTACGCGCCACGGCAAAAAGCACGGTGAACATGGTAGTGGGGAAACCCATCGCCTTGAGCGTGATGCCCGAATAGAAGTCGATATTGGGATAGAGCTTCTTCTCGATGAAATAGTCGTCGTGCAGCGCGATCCGTTCCAGCTCCATGGCGACGTCGAGCAGCGGATCGTCCTTGATGCCGAGCTCGTTGAGCACCTCGTGGCAAGTCTTCTGCATGATCTTGGCGCGCGGGTCGTAGTTCTTGTAGACACGGTGGCCGAAGCCCATCAGACGGTAGCTGTCGTTCTTGTCCTTCGCGCGCTTGACGAATTCCGGAATGCGCGCGACCGAACCGATCTCGCGCAGCATGTTGAGCGCCGCTTCGTTGGCGCCGCCGTGGGCTGGCCCCCACAGGCAGGCGCAGCCGGCGGCGATGCAGGCGAATGGATTGGCACCGGATGAGCCGGCGAGCCGTACCGTCGAGGTGGAGGCGTTCTGCTCGTGGTCGGCGTGCAGGATGAAGATGCGGTCCATGGCGCGCGCCAGCACCGGGTTCGGCTTGTAGTCCTCAGTCGGCACCGCGTAGCACATGCGCAGGAAATTGGTCGAATAGTCGAGTTCGTTCTTCGGATAGACGAACGGCTGGCCGATCGAATATTTATAGGCCATGGCGGCAAGCGTCGGCACTTTCGCGATCATGCGGATCGATGCGATCAGGCGCTGGTGCGGATCGGAGATATCGGTGGAGTCGTGATAAAACGCCGACAGCGCGCCGACGCAGCCGGTCATCACGGCCATCGGATGCGCGTCGCGCCGGAAGCCCTGGAAGAACCGGCTCATCTGCTCGTGCACCATCGTATGCCGGGTGACGGTGTAGTCGAAGTCGGCTTTCTGCTGCGGCGTCGGCAGTTCGCCATAGAGCAGCAGGTAGCAGGTCTCCAGGAAGTCGCCGTGCTCGGCGAGCTGGTCGATCGGATAGCCGCGGTAGAGTAGGACGCCCACATCGCCGTCGATGTAGGTGATCTTGGACTCGCAGCTTGCCGTCGAGGTGAAGCCGGGGTCGTAGGTGAACATGCCGCTCTCGCCGTAGAGCTTGGCGATGTCGAGCACCTCGGGGCCTATGGTGCCGTCGTAGACCGGGAAATCCCAGTTCTTGTTGCCGACGGTGATGGTGCCGGTTTTCTTCTTGGCGTCCGTCTTGGCTTCCGTTTTGGCGTCCATGGTCGAGCCCTCGATTTGGCAGCGCGCGGGATGCGTTGAAACGTTAAGGCCGGGAGCCGGGCCGCCGGGCAAGGCGAGCGGGTTTCCGGCCGCTTTGGGGGTACTCTATCCTTGTGTGCACTGCAAGATAATGCACATCCGGGAGCCATCCGTATAGACATAGATCAAAGCGCAATGCGGCAGGACCGGAATATCAACCGTCTGGGATTTAGTGGGCCTGATCCCGCAAGCGGGCCAGGCTCTCGTCCTTGCCCAGCACCGCCAGCACGTCGAAGATCGGCGGCGAGGTAGTCCGCCCGGTCAGCGCGGCGCGTAACGGTTGCGCCACCGCGCCAAGCTTGAGGCCGGAATGCTCGGCGTAGCCGCGCACTACCGTCTCGATCGCCGCAGACGTCCATTCGGCGAGGGCCGCGAGTTCAGGCAGCATAGCGGCGGTAACGGCCTTGGCCTCGGGCGTCAGCAGCACCCTTGCCTGGTCGTTAATCTCAATGGGACGGCTGGCCCAAAGAAACCGTGTCGCATCAAATAATTCTACTAAAGTCTTAGCGCGCTCCTTCAGGGTCGGCATGGCCGTGAGCAGCTTGCTACGCAGTACCGGCGTCATTTTGCCGACGAGTTCCTGCCCGCCGGCAATATGCGGTAGGAGATTTTCGAGCGCGGCGATGAGTTCGCCGTCGGCGCTGGCGCGGATGTAATGCCCGTTGAGGTTTTCCAGCTTTGCAAAATCGAAGCGCGCCGGCGAACGCCCGATCTGCGGCAAATCGAAAGCCGCTATCATTTCCTCGGTCGAGAAAATTTCCTGGTCGCCATGCGCCCAGCCGAGGCGGACCAAATAATTGCGCATGGCCGCCGGCAGATAGCCCATGGCCCGGTAGGCATCGACGCCAAGCGCGCCATGGCGTTTCGACAGCTTGGAACCGTCCGGCCCGTGGATCAGCGGGATATGCGACATAACCGGCACCTTCCAGCCGAGCGCCTGATATATCAGGGTCTGGCGGGCCGCGTTGTTGAGGTGGTCGTCGCCGCGGATGATGTGGGTAATGCCCATGTCATGGTCGTCCACCACCACCGCCAGCATGTAAGTCGGCGTGCCGTCCGAGCGCAGTAGCACGAAGTCGTCGAGGTTTTCGTTTTGCCAAACGACGCGCCCCTGCACCTGATCCTCGACCACGGTTTCCCCGCTCAACGGTGCCTTCAACCGGATAACCGGATTGACGCCCGCGGGCGCGTCGGGGCGCTCGCGGCAGCGGCCGTCGTAGAGCCGCGTTTTGCCCTCCGCGCGGGCCTTCTCACGCATCGCGGTCAATTCGTCGGGGCTGCAATAGCAACGGTAAGCGTGGCCCGATGCGAGCATTTGCTCGGCGATCTGGCGGTGGCGCTGCGCACGCGAGAACTGGAACACGATCTCGCCGTCCCACATCAGGCCGAGCCAGGTCAGCCCGTCGATGATGGCGGCGATGGCGGCGGCGGTCGAGCGCTCGCGGTCGGTGTCCTCGATGCGCAGCAGCATCTTGCCGCCGTAACGGCGCGCATAAAGCCAGTTGAACAAAGCCGTGCGGCCGCCGCCGATGTGCAGAAAGCCGGTGGGGGACGGCGCAAAACGGGTGACGACGGGCTCGTTCATCGCGGGCCGTCTAGCACAGTTGCCGGTGAGGGAGTCAGCGCGATTGACATTAAGCCGAGCGCCACGTCATACGGGCCGCGGGATAGGGTCGCAATTGGCATCGAGGAAACATGGCGAAAGACGATAAATCAAGCGGCAATCTCGCGCCGGCCGAGGCCGGGCGTGATTTCATCCGCGATATCGTTAAGGCCGATCTCGATGCCGGACGTGTCAAAAGGATCGTCACCCGCTTTCCGCCGGAACCGAATGGCTATCTGCATATTGGCCACGCCAAGTCGATCGCCTTGAACTTCAGCGTCGCGGCGGAGTTCGGCGGCCGCTGTCACCTGCGCTTCGACGACACCAATCCGACCAAGGAAGAGCAGGAATATATCGACGCCATCGAGCGCGACGTGCGCTGGCTCGGCTTCGATTGGGGCAAACACCTCTATCATGCCTCTGACTATTTTGACCGGCTGTACGGCTGGGCCGAGGACCTGATCCGCGCCGGCAAGGCCTATGTCGACGACCAGAGTCAGGACGAGATCCGGCATAACCGCGGCACGCTAACCGAACCCGGCACGAACAGCCCGTTCCGCGACCGCACCGTAGAGGAAAACCTCGATCTATTCCGCCGCATGCGGGCGGGCGAGTTTCCCAACGGCGCCCGCGTGCTGCGCGCAAAGATCGACATGGCGAGCGGCAATATCAACCTGCGCGACCCGGTGATGTATCGTATTTTGCATGCTCCCCATCCGCGTACCGGGACGGCGTGGAAAATCTACCCGAGCTACGACTACGCGCACGGCCAGTCGGACGCCATTGAAGGCATCACGCATTCGATCTGCACACTCGAGTTTGAGGATCACCGGCCGCTGTACGACTGGTTCATCGCCAATCTCGACGTGCCGTCGAAGCCGCACCAGTACGAATTTGCGCGACTCAATCTGACTTACACCGTTTTGTCCAAGCGCGTGCTCACGCTGCTGGTGCGCGACGGCCACGTATCGGGCTGGGACGATCCGCGCATGCCGACGATCGCCGGATTGCGCCGGCGCGGCGTGCCGGCCGAGGCGATCCGCGATTTTGTCAAGCGCATCGGCGTCGCCAAGGCCAACAGCCTGGTCGACGTCGGCATGTTCGAGTTCTCGGTGCGCGAGGCGCTCAACAGGACCGCGCTGCGGCGCATGGCGGTGCTGCGGCCGCTCAAGGTCGTCATCGAAAATTATCCGCAAGGGCAGGTCGAGGAGCTCGACGCGGTCAATCATCCCGACGACCCGGCGGCAGGCTCGCGCAAGATCAAATTCGGCCGCGAGCTCTATATCGAGCAGGACGACTTCATGGAGGAGCCGCCGAAGAAATTCTTCCGCCTCGCGCCCGGGCGGGAAGTGCGGCTGCGCTACGCCTATTTCATCACCTGCCGCGAGGTGGTGAAGAACGCGGCCGGCGAAATCGTCGAGCTGCGCTGCAGCTACGATCCGGCGACCAAAGGCGGCAACGCGCCGGACGGCCGCAAGGTGAAGGCGACCATTCACTGGGTGTCGGCTGGGCACGCGATGCCCGCCGAACTGCGGCTGTACAATCCACTTTTTACCAAGCCCGACCCGAGCGGCGGGGAAAATTTCGTCGCCGACCTCAATCCGAATTCGTTGGAGGTGCTCGTCGGCGCCCGGCTCGAACCGGCATTGGCCGACGCCACGCCGGAAATGCCGGTGCAATTCGAGCGCCAGGGCTATTTCTGCCTCGACCGCAAGTCGAAGTCGGGCCATCCGGTGTTCATCCGCACCATCGGCCTGCGCGATACTTTCGCTAGGGACGTGGCGAAGGAAAAAGCGGCCCAATGATGGTGTGAAGGTTCACAACCGTTCCCCTAGCCACAACTTGCGGCTGCTATAGGCTGCAACCCCGGTTGTAATTGCGTGAGCGTCGGGGGCGCCGCGCCATGGCCGACAACGGGCAAAGCCGCACGCGCGCCGTTGTGGTGATTTCGGCGCGCCAGGCGCCGAGCGATTTCCATCAGTTGCTGATCGACCGCAAGACCTGGCGCGCCAACGGCGCTCTGGCGCTGCGCTGGACAGGCGGTCGCTTCGAACTCAGCGCCGCCCGTCCACCAGGCTATCAACGGTCTTGGGCGCATCCGCCGGAAAGCGCCGAAAGCGCAGCCGCGCCATTACGCCCGACCGCGCCTGACGCGACGCCGAAGGTCGAGGATTTGGAACCCGACGATTGACCGCTAATAGCGGCGGAATAGCCCGACCAGCTTGCCCTGGATGCGCACGCGGTTGGGCGGCAAGATGCGCACCTCGTAAGCCGTGTTGGCGGGCTCCAACGCGATCGAGGCGCCGCGGCGGCGGAAGCGCTTGAGGGTTGCTTCCTCGTCGTCAATCAGCGCCACCACGATGTCGCCGGTCTCGGCGGCTTCCGAGCGGCGGATCAGCGCGATATCGCCGTCGAGAATGCCGGCCTCGATCATCGAGTCGCCGCGCACTTCAAGCGCGAAATGCTCGCCGGCGGTGAGCAGGTCGGCTGGCATGTTGATGACATGGCTTCTGGTCTGAATCGCCTCGATCGGCGTGCCGGCGGCGATACGGCCCATTACGGGCACGGCGATCGGGCGCATGCTGGAGCTGTCGTCCTCGGACGCAACGCCGGTGCTGGCGCGCACCCGGCCAAGATCGCCCTCGATCACGCTCGGGTTGAAGCCGCGCGAGCGCCCGCCGCCGATGCCATGCGCGACCGAGTCGGGCAGCTTGATCACTTCGATGGCGCGCGCCCGGTTTGGCAGGCGGCGGATGAAGCCGCGCTCCTCCAGCGCCGTAATGAGCCGGTGGATGCCGGATTTGGATCGCAGGTCGAGCGCGTCCTTCATTTCGTCGAACGAGGGCGGCACCCCCGCTTCGGTCAGCCTCTCGTGGATGAAGCGCAGGAGTTCGAACTGCTTGCGGGTTAACATCTGTCTCTCCCCGTCATGGTCCGGCCCCCGGAGGGGACAGGCCAGAAACAAATCATGAACGGACACTATCTGTTCGATATGTGTTCTGCAACCATTTAATTTGGAGTGAAAAAGTCGAAAGGCCGCTACAGGGCGAGCTTAAGGATGACGCAGTGTGAACCGGCGGCCGCCGCTGGAGCATTTGGCTCGCGAATCAACACACAATCCGCCTTCGCCAGCGGCGCCATCAGGGAACTGTCCTGGGCCGGCAGCGGGGTCGCTACAAGGCCGTCCGGGCCTGTGGACAGGGTCGCGCGCAAGTAATCGGCCCGTTCGTCATTGGCCGGCAGGTCGCGGCCGAGTCGGGCCGGCTCCGGGCACGCGCTCGACATCGGCGCGGCCGGATAGCCGCCGGATCAGCGGCACCAGGAAAAGAAACGCGCAGACGTAGGACGACACCGGGTTTCCCGGCACGCCCAGCACCTGCATGCCGCCCAACCGCCCATGCATCATCGGCCGGCCGGGACGCAGCGCCACCCGCCAGAACGACAGCGTAAGCCCTTCGCTGGCCAGCGCCCGCTGCACCAGATCGTGCTCGCCGACCGATGCGCCGCCCGAGGTGAGCAGGATGTCGGCGCCCCAGTCGCGCGCGCTGCGCACGGCCGCGGCGATGTCCTCGATGCGGTCGGGCGCGATGCCGAGGTCGCTCACCGCGGCGCCTTCGCTGCGCGCCATCGCCATGAGGGCAAAACCGTTGGAATAGACGATCTCGCCGGGCGAGGGCTTAGTGCCGGGCGCCACCAGCTCGTCGCCGGTGCCGAGCACGGCGACTTTGGGCCGGCGGTGCACGCTCAGGCTCGGGTAATTCATGGCGGCGGCCAGCATCAAGTCGCGGTCGCTGAGGCGCCGGCCCTTGCGCAAAAGCGGCTGGCCTTGCGTGAAATCGATTCCCTTATTGCGCACGTTGCGGCCCTTGGCCGTGGACTTCTGCGATCGTCACCGTGTCGCCGTCGCGCGCGGTGAGTTCCTGGATCACCACGGTGTCGGCGCCTTTGGGCATCACGCCGCCGGTGAAAATGCGCGCGGCCTGACCCGTTTTCACTTCGCCTTCGAAGGGATGGCCGGCGGCGACTTCGCCGATGAGCTTCAGTATGACCGGCGCTTGCGCCACGTCGTCTGCGCGCACCGCATAACCGTCCATGGCGGAGACCGCATCGGGCGGCTGCGTGCGCAAAGCAACGAGGTCCTTGGTGAGCACGCGGCCGAGCGCCTCGTCGAGCGCAACCGTCTCCGCCGGCAACGCGCGCGCGTCGGCCAAGACGCGCCCCAAGGCTTCCGCGACCGGCATCAGCGGACGATTCATTCGGCGAAGTCCTCGGCGCGGTAATCGCCGGATTTACCGCCGCTCTTGCGCAGCAGCCGGACGCCCTCGATGCGCATGCCGCGCTCGACCGCCTTGACCATGTCGTAGACCGTCAGGCACGCGATCGAGACCGCCACCAGCGCTTCCATCTCGACGCCGGTCTGCCCGGTCACCTTGACCGTGGCGCGCACCAGGAAGCCGGGCAGGGCGTGCTCCGGATCGATATCGATCTCGACTTTGGTGATCGGCAGCGGATGGCAGAGCGGGATCAGCCCGTGCGTGCGTTTGGCCGCCATGATGCCGGCAAGGCGCGCCGCGCCCAGCACGTCGCCTTTGAGTGCATTGCCGGCGAGCACCAGATCGAGCGTCTCCTTGCGCATGATCACGCGGCCTTCCGCGATGGCAATCCGCTCGGTCAAATTCTTGGCGGAAACGTCGACCATGCGGGCCTGGCCGCGCGGGTCGATGTGGGTGAGTTCGGTATTGCTCAGCAAAGGCACGCGTTTTGCCTTCGGTTTGGGTTGCCGGGCGGCGGCTTTCGTGCGGCGCGCGACGGTTTTTTTGCCCCGCGCCATGGCTTACTCCGCGGCGGCGCGGCGCGCTTGGCGCGCGAGCAAAGCGCGCGTGGCAGCGGCCACATCGGCCTGCCGCATCAGGCTTTCGCCGACCAGGAAGGTCGCAATGCCGATGCGGCCGAGGCGGGCAAGATCGGCCGGTGTATTGAGCCCGCTCTCGGCTACCACGATGCGGTCGCGCGGGATTTTGGGGGCCAATTGTTCGCTGACTGCGAGGGATGTCTTGAATGTGCGCAGATTTCGGTTGTTGATGCCGATCAGCCGCGATTTTAGCTTGAGGGCGCGTTCAAGCTCATCTTCCTGGTGAACCTCAAGCAATACATCCATCCCATTGATAATGCTTGTATCTTCAATTTCATTAGCCTCTGCGTCGTCGACCGCAGCCATGATGATCAGAATGCAATCGCCACCCAGCGCCCGCGATTCCACCACCTGATAGGGCTCGTAGATGAAATCCTTGCGCAGCACCGGCAGCCCGGTGGCATTGCGCGCTGCGGCCAGGAACTCCGGTTTGCCCTGGAACGACGGCCCGTCGGTGAGCACCGAAAGACAGGCCGCGCCGCCTGCCTCATAGGCCTTGGCGAGGCTCGGCGGGTCAAAATCGGCGCGGATCAGGCCCTTCGACGGGCTCGCCTTCTTGATCTCGGCGATCAGCGCATAGTTTCCGCCGGCGATCTTGCGCTCGATCGCTTTGAGAAAACCTCGCGGAGGCGGCGCTGCTTTCGCGTCGGCCTCAAGAGCGGCGAGCGGGCGCGTGCGTTTAGCGGCCGCTATCTCTTCGCGCTTGTAAGCCTCGATCTTGGCGAGGATATCCGACATCATTTTTTCCTGCGCATGATCTTATCTGAAAACCGGTTCCCACTTTTCGGGATCATGCGCTAGGCCTCCACGGCGTTGGACACCGCAATCAGCCGGTCGAGCCGGCCTTCGGCCTCGCCGCTGTCGATCGATTTCGCCGCCAGTGCGGCGCCTTGCTTCAAATCCTTGGCTTTGCCGGCAACGACCAGCGCGGCGGCGGCATTGAGGATCGACACGTCGCGGAACGGCCCGGGCTTGCCCTTGAGCACATCGAGCAGCGTTTTCGCGTTCTCGCCCGCATCGCCGCCGCGCAACGCGTCCGGTTTGGCGCGCTTGAGACCGGCGTCCTCGGGCGCGATCTCGAAGGTGCGAACTTTTCCGTCCTTAAGCTCGGCCACGCTGGTCGGCCCCGACGTGGTGATCTCGTCGAGGCCATCGGAGCCGTGCACCACCCAGATGCTTTCGGAGCCGAGGTTCTTCAGCACCTGCGCCATCGGCTCGACCCAATGCTTGGAAAAGGTGCCGATCATCTGGCGCTTGACGCTCGCCGGATTGGACAGCGGCCCGAGCAGATTGAAGATGGTGCGGGTGCCGAGTTCGACGCGGGTCGGGCCGACGTTTTTCATCGCCGGGTGATGCGCCGGCGCGAACATGAAACCGATGCCCGCTTCGCGGATGCAGCGGGCGACCTGTTCGGGGCTGAGATCGATCTTGACGCCGAGCGCCTGAAGCACGTCGGCGGCGCCGGATTTCGACGACAGCGCGCGGTTGCCGTGCTTGGCGACCGGCACGCCTGCGCCCGCGACGATGAAGGCCGCGCAAGTCGAGATGTTGAACGAGCCGGAGGCATCGCCGCCGGTGCCGACCACGTCGATCGCGTCCGCCGGCGCCTTAACGCCCAGCATCTTGCCGCGCATGGTGGTGACCGCGCCGGTGATCTCGTCGACGGTTTCCCCGCGCACACGCAAGGCCATCAGCAGCGCGCCCATTTGCGAGGGCGTCGCTTCGCCCGACATCATGCGGTCGAAGGCGCTTGCTGCTTCCGCGCGGGTGAGGCTCGCGCCGGTCGCGACCTTGGCGATGAGCGCTTTGAAATCGTCGGCCATGGGCTTAACCCGCGACGTGGGCGGGCGATTTGCGCGCCGGCACTGCGCTCGATTGGCGCCCGCGCTGCTTGTTCCAGGCGGCGGCGAGATCGAGAAAATTCTTCAGCATCAGGTGGCCGTGCTCGGAGGCGATGCTCTCGGGATGAAATTGCACGCCGTGTACCGGCAGGCTCGTATGCGCAACGCCCATCACCAGCCCATCGCCGGTCTCAGCGTTGACGGTGAGTCCGCGCGGCATACTGGCGCGCTCGACCACCAGCGAATGATAGCGCGTGGCGCGGAACGGCCCGTTGATGCCGCGGAACACGCCGGTGCCCGCGTGCTTGATCTCGAATACCTTGCCGTGCGCAGGCTGCGCTCGCACCACTTTGCCGCCGAAGGCTTGCCCGATCGCTTGATGGCCGAGGCAGACGCCGAGGACCGGAATGGTTGGCGAAGCCTCGGCGATGAGCTCTAGGCAGATGCCGGCTTCGTTCGGCGTGCAGGGGCCGGGCGAGAGCACGATGGCTTCCGGATCGGCGACGATCACGTCGGCGGTGGAAATCTTGTCGTTGCGATGCACGACGACGTCCGCCCCCAAGCTGCCCAGATAATGGAACAGGTTGAAGGTGAAGCTGTCGTAATTATCGATCAAAACGATCATGTTTGCCCGCCGTCTCAAGGTCTTACGGCGGGGCCGGAAGAGGGTCAAGCAGGCCTCATTTCTGCTCGATATCGGGCGGCGGCGGCAGCATTTCCCGCATGCGGCGTTCGATTTCCTCGCTGGAGACGGGGGCTGCCGGCGCGCGGCTATTCTCGGCGGCGTTCTCGCCGAAATGCACGAGCTTGGGCACGAAAAGCACCAGCACCAGCAGCATCCATTGCGCCAGCAGGAACGGAACGAGCGCCTTGACGAAGGGCCGGAACGGCGCCGGCTTCTTGGCAGCGCCGCGCACCATCATTAGCGCGTAGCCGAACGGCGGCAGCAGAAAACTGGACTGCAACGTGAGCAGCACCAGCACCGCCACCCAGCGCGCGTCGGCGACGCGGATTAGCAGCGGCGGAATGACGATGGGGATGATGACAAAAATGATCTCGAAGGCGTCGAGCACGAAGGCGCATAGTCCGATGACGGCGAGGATAACCGCCGTCGCCGGAATCTCGCCGCCCGGGATGGCGGCGACCAGATTGTTCACCAGCCGGTCGGTGCCGAGCAGCCGCAGCACCAGCGTGAACGTGGTGGCCGCGATCAGCAGCGAGAACAACGCGCCGGTGATGGCGATGGCGTCATGCAGCAGTTCGCGCAACACGGCGCCGCGCAGCCGCCCGCTGATCAAGCCGGCACTCAGCAAGATGAAGGCGCCCATGGCCGCCGCTTCGACCGCGTAGAAATAGCCGGTGGCGACGCCGCCGAGCAGCACGAGCAAGGCCACGAGCGCGACCGCGGCAAGCACGCCCTGGTCGCGCGTCAGCTTCTCGCGTGGCGGCAGCCTGGTGGCGGAGCGTCCGGCAAACCAGGACAGCACGAAGCACAGCAAAAGAAATATTCCCGCCGGCAGCAGCGCGGCGTGAAAAATGTCCTGCGTATTGATGACGCGGTCGCTGCGGCCGGTCGCAGTTACCGCAAGCGTGTGCGCGTTGAGCATCGCGTCGCTGAGCAAAATGAGCACCAGCGAGGGCGGCACCAGCACGCCGAGCGTCGCGGCGACCGCAACGACGGCATCGCGCGTCGCCGCCGGAATTCCTTCGGCAGTGAGTCGCGGCGCCACCACGCGCGAGAGGCCGAGCACGCTCGCACCGACCGAGCCGTTCATCGGTCCGAGCAGGGCGCCGAGAATCATGCCCGAGACGAGCGGCGCCGACGGGCGCCTTGGCAGGACGGCGTTGCTGGTGCGATAGAGCGCGTCGGCGACCGGTAGGCGGCCGAGCAGCAGGCCCATGGTCACGTAGAGCGGCAGCGCCTGCAGCAGATCGTTCTCGAACAGATTGATCAGGCGATTGGGCAGCGCCGAGAGCAGTGCAAACGGTATCGTGTCGGTGGCGAGGCCGATGAGCGCGCCGAAGCCGGCAACCGTGATGAGAACGAATGCGGCGGGCAGGCCGGTGGAGATGATGCCAATGCCGACCAGGATCAACAGCGCAAAGCCGGTCCACTCCATCACGCGTCATCCGCGGGTGAAGGGCGCAAGAGCTCGAGGACGGCTTGCGCGACGACCAGGAGCGCCATGATCCACAGCGCGGCCTTGATGATGAAATAGCCGGGATTGTCGGTGTCTGCGAAAGCCTCCAGCCCGAGCACCGATGACATCACGAAGCTATTGCTAGCGTAGAGCAGGAACAGCGCCCAAGGAAGGATCCCGATGATGGCGCAGATTTGCCGCAGCCGATGGCGCGTGCGCGCCGAATAGCGTTGCGCCAGCGTATCGGCGGCGAGGTGCGTGCCGGCGCGCGTCGCCGCGGTCACGCTCACCGCCACGAGCAGCGCGAAAATGATTTGCCCGAGGTCGTTGGCCTGTCGCGAACAGCAGCGCACGATGTCGCGCAGCGGCCATTGCAGGAACAACAGCAGGACGAGCGGCAGCGCCAGCCATTGCGTGGCTGCGACGACATGGCCGATCAAGCGATCGAGCCGATGCAGCCAATTCATGGCTGCCCCCCACATGACTGCAGTCTTCCCCCGGCGACTATTATTGCCCGCGTTTGGCCGCGCTGGCAAACCGGCGGGCCTCCTCGGCGGCGCGGAACAAGGCTTTAGCCTTGTTGATGCATTCCTGCTGCTCGAAGTCGGGATCTGAGTCGGCGACGATGCCGGCGCCGGCCTGGACGTACATTTTGCCGTCCTTCACCAGCGCGGTGCGCAATACGATGCAGGTATCCATCTCGCCGGCAGCGGAGAAATAGCCGACCGCGCCGGCATAAAGGCCGCGCTTTTCCTTTTCCAGTTCGTCGATGACTTGCATTGCGCGCACCTTGGGCGCGCCCGACACCGTACCGGCGGGAAATCCGGCGGCCAGCGCATCGAGCGCGTCGCGGTTGCCGGCGAGCTTGCCCTCGACATTGGAGACGATATGCATCACGTGGCTGTAGCGCTCGACAAAAAACTGGTCGGTGACCGTCACGCTGCCGATCTCGGCGACTCGGCCGACGTCGTTGCGGCCGAGATCGAGCAGCATCAGATGCTCGGCACGTTCCTTCGGATCGGCCAGCAGTTCGTCCTCCAGCGCCTTGTCCTCGTGCGGCGTCGCACCGCGGTGGCGCGTGCCGGCGATCGGGCGGATAGTGACAACATCGCCGGCGACCTTGACCAGGATTTCGGGACTCGATCCGGCAACGGCGAAGCCGCCGAAATCGAGGAAATAGAGATAAGGCGACGGATTGGTCCGCCGTAGCGCGCGGTAGAGCGAAAACGGCGGCAGCGTAAACGGCGCCTCGAACCGTTGCGCCAGCACGATCTGGAAGGCATCGCCTGCCGTGATGTAGTCCTTCGCCCGTCGCACCATCGCCTTGTATTCGTGCGGCGTCGTGTTGGAGCGCGGTGGCACGTCGAGCGGGCCGTCGTCGTGGTCGGCGAGCGATTTGTCGAGCGGCCGGTCGAGGCTTGCCAGGATGCCGGACAGGCGCTCGACCGCGCATGCGAGCGCGGTCTTGGCGTCGACGCCTTTCTCGGGCCGCACCGGCGTGACGACGGTGATCGAATCCTTCACCGCGTCGAACACCACGATGATGGTCGGCCGTACCAGCACGGCGTCGGGAATACCGATCGGATCCGGATTGGGCGGCGGCAATTCCTCCATCTGCCGCACCATGTCGTAGCCGAGATAGCCGAAGACGCCCGCGGCCATCGGCGGCAGGCTGTCGGGCAGGCCGATGCGGCTTTCCGCGATCAGCGTACGCAGCGCGGCGAGCGGCGGCTCGGGGCAGGGCACGAAGGCGTCCGATTTGGATCGCGCGCTGCGATTGACCTCGGCCGTGGCGCCATTAGTCCGCCAGATCAGGTCGGGGTCGATGCCGATGATGGAATGGCGGCCGCGCACCGCGCCGCCTTCCACCGATTCCAGCAAAAAGCTCATCGGCTTGCCTCCGCCGAGCTTGAGGAAGGCGGAGACCGGCGTCTCCAGGTCGGCGACCAGCGTCGTCCACACCACCTGCGCCTGTCCGCGGCTGTACGTTTCCGCGAATGCGCTTTCCGACGGCTCGATCTGCATGGGATCAGAAGTCGTTGGGGTTGCCGGTATTGGCCGGACCGCCGCCGATGACCTGGTTGAGCGCCTGCTGGTTGAACGTCACGCCGAAATCGGTTTCAAGCCGCGTGACATAGGCGCCGACGACGTCGTCGGAGTAGGAATTCTGTAGCGTGGTCGTGAGTTGCTTGCCGGCGATGGGGTCGAGCGGGGGGTCGACGACTTCGGTCACGCGGAACACGAAACGCACGGTTTCGGGGTCGCCCACTGAACTCGCCGGCACGCCCTTGGGCGTCTTGAAAGCGGCTTCGACGAGCTTCGCCGGTGTAAAGCCGCCCGGCTTGCCGCGTTGCATGTCGTTTGCGGTCAGCACTTTCAGGCCGGTATCGGTGGCGAGCTGGGCAAGCGCGGTGCCGGCCTCGAGCTTGCCGACCATGTCGTCGGCTTTGGTTTTCAGGCGCTTGGCGATTTCGTCGTCGCGCCAGGCGGTCTCGACCTTGTCTTTCACCTCCGCGAGCGTGCGGTCGCGCGCCGGCGTGATGGCGGTGACGTCGTACCAGAGATAGCCGCCGTTCGGCAGTTGCATTGGGTCGTTGTCGACGCCGACATCGCTGGCGAAGGCCGCGGCGACCGCGTCCGGCGTCCTCGGCAGGTCGGCGACCGGCTTGCCGTCGAGGCCACGGCCGGAGCGGTCGACCGCGTCGATGGTGCGCGACTTGAGGCCGAGTTTCTTGGCGGCTTCGGCGAGCGTCGAGCCCGCGGCGCGTTCGTCCTCGAACTTGTCGCGCAGATCCCCGATCAGGGTCATGGCGTGGCTCTCAGCGATATCGCGTTTGATCTGTACTGCGACTTCCTCGTAGGGCTTCTGGCTTCCCGGCTCGATTTTTCCGACCTGCACCAGGACGGTGCCAAAACGGCCTTTAACCGGCGCGCTCACTTCGCCCGATTTGAGCGCGAAGGCGGCGTCGGCGACCGCCGGATCGATGACGCCGGCCTTGGTCACCATGCCGACATCGGTGTCGCTCGCCTTCAAGCCGCGTTCCTTGACGATATCGGCAAAGCTCGCGCCCTTGGCGATGCGTTCAGAGGCGGCCTGCGCTTCTTCCGTTTTTGCGAACACGATCTGGTGCAGCTCGCGGCGCTCGGGCGTGCCGTAGCTTGCCTTGTGCTGCTCGAAATAATTCTTGGCGTCGGCATCGGACACCTCGCCGGGTTTGGCGAGGTCGGCCGGCGACATCGAAAGCAGACTGATCTTGCGGTATTCGGGCGCGCGGAACAAAACCTTGCGCTCGTCGAAGAACTTGCCGAGCACCTCGGGCGTCGGCGCCGGGATGTCACCGGCCTGCGCCGCCCCTAAAGTCAGATACTCGATGGCGCGTTTCTCGTTTTGATATTGATTGATCGCGGTGAGTGCCGTCGCCGGCACGAGAAATTCACCGCCCACGCTGACCGCGATCTGCCGGCGCAGCATCACGCGCCGCTGCTCCTCGACAAAGCGGGCTTCGGTAAAGCCGGCTTGCCGAATGAGCTCCTCGAAGCGCGTGCGGTCGAACTGGCCATTGAGACCGCGGAAGTTGGGATCGTTGGTTATGCGGCTGGCGATGTCGGCGTTGCTGATGCCGAGCCGCAAGGCCTTGGCCTGCTCGTCGAGCGTGGTCTCGGCCACCAATTGGCCGAGTATCTGCCGGTCAATTCCGAGCGCGCGCGCCTGCTCCGGTGTGATAGGCCGGCCGGTTTGCCGGCTGATTTGCTGCAGGCGCTCGCTGTAGAACTGGCGGAACTGCTCGGTCGAGATTTCGGTGCCGCCTATCTTGATCGCCGAATTAAGCCCGAAGCCGCGGAAAATATCGCCGATGCCCCAGATCGCGAAGCTGACGACCAGCCCGCCCATGACGACGGCCATAATGCCCCGGCCGAGCCAGGTCGAAGAGGCTTTGTGGATACCGCGGAGCATACGCGTGGTTCTTCGTGGTTGGACGAGACGGCGGATTGAAGGGCTGGCCGCGCCCTTATAGGGAGCGGGCCAACTCCTTGCAACTCAAGAAGGATCGGCTTGGCGCTCGCCCGCTCTGGCGCCCGCGGAGCGGGTCTGATAACCGCACGCGGACAAGGACAAAATCATGGCTTCGGCCGACCTTAAGCCGCTGGTGGCGGGCAACTGGAAGATGAACGGGTTTGCCGTCTCCGAGGGCGAGCTGACCAAGATCGTCAACGGGGCTGCCGGCATCAAGGCCGCGCTGATGGTGTGCCCGCCGGCGACCCTGATCGCGGATTTTGCCGCCGCTGCGCGCGGTTCGGCGATTGCCATCGGCGGGCAGGATTGCCATGCGGAAGCCTCCGGCGCGCATACCGGCGATATTGCCGCCGAGATGCTGAAGGACGCCGGCGCCGTGGCCGTGATCGTCGGCCATTCCGAGCGCCGCACCGACCATCATGAAACCGACGCGGAAGTGCGCGCCAAGGCCATGGCCGCGCGGCGCGCGGGTCTGATCGCGATCGTCTGCATCGGCGAACAGCGCGCCGAGCGCGAAGCCGGGCAGACGCTTGCCGTGCTGGGCCGCCAGCTCGACGGCGCGCTGCCGGACGGCGCGACCGGCGCTAATCTGGTGATCGCCTACGAGCCGGTCTGGGCCATCGGTACCGGGCTGACCCCGACTGCGGCCGATGTGGCCGAGGCGCACGCGTTCATCCGCAAGAAACTCTCCGACCGCTACGGCGCCGAAGGCGGCAAGGTCCGCATCCTTTATGGCGGTTCGGTCAAGCCGGCCAATGCCAAGGAGCTTTTGACCATTGCCAATGTGAACGGCGCCCTGGTCGGGGGTGCCAGTCTGAAAGCGACCGATTTTCTCGCTATTGCAGCGATTTATCGCTAATCGCTGCAAGGGTGGAAAAAGCCGGAACTATCGTGTAGAGACCGCCACGAATTCCTATATCCACGGCAAGATGCCGCCTGGGCGGGCAGCCCAGAACGGCCGGTTTGAACGGATCGAGAGGCGATGCAGCACGTCGTTATTGTGGTTCATCTGATGCTGGTGCTCGCCCTGATCGGCGTGGTGCTGCTGCAAAAGTCGGAAGGCGGTGGGCTCGGCATCGGCTCGACGGGCGGCTTCATGACCAGCCGCGGCACCGCCAACGTGTTGACCCGCGCAACCGCGGTTTTGGCCGGCCTGTTCTTCGCGACCAGCCTGATCTTGTCGATCCTGGCCGGGTTGAATCGCAAGCCGACCACGATCCTGCAGGGCGGCCAAACCGCACCGAGCGCGCCTTCACCCAATGCGCCGCTTAATCCGGGCGGCATCCTTCGACAATTGCCGGTTAGGCCGGCTGCGCCGCCGGCCGCTCCGGCGGAGCCCGCGGCTCCGCAGGTGCCGCAGTCGAAATAAAAAGCTGGTGAAGGGCCGGGAAACCGGCCCTTCCGCGTTAAAGACCGATGCGAGTTAAAGGGCCCCAAAGGCCTTTGAGGTGAGAATTGAGAATAGCGATACAACAGCCTTTGATTACTGGAGTTTCTCGATTTGCGCACAGCCGCAGACCGGCTGTGAATTTTTCGCGCTCGTCGAATCGATTTAGGCCGCTTACAGGTTAGGTCCCATGGCGCGGTACATCTTCATCACCGGCGGCGTGGTCTCCTCATTGGGTAAGGGTCTCGCATCCGCAGCGCTCGGCGCGCTGTTGCAGGCGCGCGGCTACAAAGTACGCCTGCGCAAGCTCGATCCCTACCTCAACGTCGATCCCGGCACGATGTCGCCTTATCAGCACGGCGAGGTGTTCGTGACCGACGACGGCGCCGAGACCGATCTCGACCTCGGCCATTACGAGCGCTTCACCGGGCGTCCGGCGACCAAGCAGGACAACATCACCACCGGCCGCATCTACCAGGATATCCTCACCAAAGAGCGGCGCGGCGATTATCTCGGCGCCACCATCCAGGTCATTCCGCACGTCACCAATGCCATCAAGGATTTCATCCGCGAGGGCAACGACGGCTTCGACTTCGTGCTGTGCGAGATCGGCGGCACGGTGGGCGACATCGAAGGCCTGCCGTATTTCGAGGCGATCCGGCAATTGGGCAACGATCTGCCGCGTCACCACGCGGTCTACATCCATTTGACCCTGCTGCCGTTCATCCCGAGCGCGGGCGAACTGAAGACCAAGCCGACGCAGCATTCGGTCAAGGAACTGCGCTCGATCGGCATCCAGCCGGACATTTTGCTCTGCCGTACCGACCGCCCGATCCCGGAAGGCGAACGGCGCAAACTCGCGCTGTTCTGCAACGTGCGGCCAGGCGCGGTGATCGAAGCGCGTGACGTCGACAATATCTATGCGGTGCCGGAAGCCTATTCGGCGCAAGGGCTGGACGCCCAGGTGCTCGAGGCATTCGGCATCGAGCCGCAGCAGACGCCCGAACTCGAGCGCTGGCGGCTGATCAACGAACGCATCCGCAATCCGGAAGGCAACGTTACCATCGCCATCGTCGGCAAGTACACCGGCATGAAGGACGCCTACAAATCGCTGATCGAGGCGCTTTCGCACGGCGGCATCGCCAATAAAGTGAAGGTCAATCTCGACTGGATCGAATCCGACGTGTTCGAGCGCGAGGACGCGGCGCCCTTCCTCGAACAGGTCAACGGCATTTTGGTGCCCGGCGGCTTCGGCCAACGCGGCGCCGAAGGCAAGATCAAGGCGGCGCAATTCGCGCGCGAACGGCACGTGCCGTATTTCGGCATCTGCTTCGGCATGCAGATGGCCGTCATCGAGGCCGCGCGTAATCTGTGCGGCATTGAGGACGCCAATTCGACCGAATTCGGCGCGACCAAAGAACCGGTGGTCGGCCTGATGACCGAATGGCTCAAGGGCAATGAGTTGCAGCGGCGCATGGACGGCGGAGATCTTGGCGGTACCATGCGGCTCGGCGCCTATCCGGCGGTGCTGACGCGCGGCAGCCGCGTCGCCGGCATTTACTGCGCAACGGAAATCTCCGAGCGCCATCGTCATCGCTATGAGGTCAACACCGGGTACAAGGGGCGGCTCGAGCAGCGTGGCATGCGCTTCTCCGGCATGTCGCCCGACGGAATTTTGCCCGAAATCATCGAATATGAGGACCATCCCTGGTTCATCGGCGTACAATTCCATCCCGAGCTGAAATCACGGCCGTTCGAGCCGCATCCGCTGTTCGCCTCTTTCATCGGCGCGGCGGTGGAGCGAAGCCGGCTGGTGTAAGTGCTGCCGGCTGCTAAATTCCAATAATGCCCCGCGGTATCGATCACATCGTCCACGCCGTGCGCGATCTCGACGCGGCGGCCGCGCTTTTTCGTAGGCTCGGCTTCACCGTCGGCGCGCGCAACCGGCATCCACGTGCCTGGGGCACACAAAACCACATCATCCAACTGCCCGATACGTTTATCGAACTGCTGGCCGTGACCGATCCCGGCGGGATCGCACCGCACAGGCCGCGGCACTTTTCATTCGGCGCCTTCAACCGCGATTTTCTTGGAATCGGACAGGGGCTGTCGATGCTCGTGCTCAAGGGCAGCGGGGCGCAGGACGCTGAGGACTTCCGCACGAACGGTATCGGCGACTTCGATCTGTATGACTTCGACCGCGAGGGCAAACGTCCTGATGGCGCGCCGGTGAAGGTTGCTTTTACGCTCGCCTTCGCGCACGACCCGGCCGCGCCAAATGCCGGCTTCTTCACCTGTCAGCAGCATTATCCCGAGAACTTCTGGATTCCGGCATTTCAGAAACATCCCAACGGCGTCTCGAATGTTGCCGGCGTCGTCGCGGTTGCCGAGCAACCGGCGCGTCATCTGAACTTCATGCAAAGCTTTACCGGCGGCACCGCGCAAACCGGCGGTGACGGATTTACGATTGCTACGCCGCGCGGCACCATCGAAGTCACGAAGCCTGCGGCCTTCCTTGATCGCTACGGCGTCAAGGCGCCGGATGTGTCGCGCGGCGCTCGGCTCGCGGCCATACGCTTTGCCACCAAGGACGCGAGCCTGTTGCAGGGCGCACCCGAGTTCGCCGGTTTGGCCGGGCTTTACGCCGGAAATGCCGCAGTCATCGGCCCGGAAGATGCCATGGGCGCAGTGCTGGGATTCGAGCCGGCCCGAGGCAGCTCAGCCCGTTGACCGCGCCGCGCCGCCGCTTCATGGTCGCGCCCGCGAGGGCCAATTTTGGATCAGAAACCCAATTCGACCGTCACCGTCGGCGCAGTGCGCTTTGGCAATACGCTGCCGTTGGCGCTGATCGCCGGTCCCTGCGCGCTGGAAAGCCGCGCGCATGCGCTGGACATGGCCGCCGCGCTGAAAGAGATCGCGGCGCGCGTCGGCGTCGGCCTCGTCTACAAGACTTCGTTCGACAAGGCCAACCGCACCTCGTCAAAAAGCGCGCGCGGGCTCGGGCTCGACGCGGCGCTCCCCATATTCGCGGAAATCCGCGACAGCTTGAAAATTCCCGTGCTCACCGACGTGCACGACGCCGACGCAGTGCGCGCGTGTCGCCTCCGCAGTCGACATCCTGCAAATTCCTGCGTTCTTGTGCCGGCAGACCGATTTGCTGATCGCCGCGGCGAAGACCGGCAAAGCGGTCAACGTCAAGAAGGGCCAGTTCCTGGCGCCTTGGGACATGGCGAACGTCGTCGAGAAGATCACCGGTGCCGGCAACAAAAACGTGCTGTTGACTGAGCGCGGCGCCTCCTTCGGCTACAACACGCTGGTGTCCGACATGCGCGCGCTGCCAATCCTCAAGCGCACGACCGGTGCGCCGGTCATCTTCGACGCGACCCATTCAGTGCAGCAGCCGGGCGGGCAGGGCACCTCTTCGGGCGGCGAGCGCGAATTCGTGCCGGTGCTGGCGCGCGCCGCCGTCGCGGTCGGCGTTGCGGCTGTGTTCATCGAGGCCCATCAGGATCCCGCCCGCGCGCCGTCCGACGGCCCCAACATGATGCCGCTCAAGGAGATGGAGCCGCTGTTGCGCACGCTGGTCGAGTTCGACCGGCTGGCGAAGCGTTAATCGGCGGAAGGTTTCCGACCCGCATGGGCCGCGTCCTCAATCTCATGGCGTTCGTGATTTTCGCGACGTCGTTGTTCATGCGCTCGGTCGATCCGGTTATTCCGCAGATCGCCGCCGGATTGAAAGTCACGGCGGCGACGGCGGCGCTGCTTTCGACCGGCTTCACTTTGCCTTATGCGCTGGTGCAGCCAATTCTCGGTGCGCTCGCCGACATGTTCAGCAAGGCGCGGCTGATCGCGGTCTGCATGCTCATCGGCGGCGTCACCACGATCGCTTGCGGGCTGGCGACAAATTTCGAGACGCTGATGGGGTTGCGCGTGCTTTCCGGAATGACCGCCGGTGGCGTCTTCCCGATCGCGTTCGCGCTCGTCGGCGACCGCGTTCCGGTGGCGCAGCGGCAGGTCGCATTAGGCAGACTGCTGTTCGCCGCCATGAGCGGCAATCTCTTGGGCGCGTCCGGCGCCGGCGTGATCGGCGATCTGATCGGCTGGCGCGGCGTGTTCATGGTCACCGGCGCCATCAATCTGATCGCGCTCGCCTTCGCGCATTCCCGGTTTTCGCGGCATGAACGAGGCGCCCGGGCGCTTCGATCTGTCGAGTTTCGTGCCGAACTATCGTGCGGTGTTCGTCAATCCGCTTGGCGAAATACTGCTTCGGCGCCGTTTTCCTGGAAGCGATTTTTTTGTTCGGTGTGTTTCCCTATATGGCCGTGCTGCTGCGCAGCGAAGGCGTCACGCATGCCTCCATCGCCGGCGTGGTAATCGGCGGCTTTGCGGTCGGCGGAATTATTTACACAGTCACGATATCCCGCCTGCTCAACCGCTTCGCCGAACGCCGCATGATGGCGGCCGGCGGCATGACGATGGCGTTTTGCCTGGTGGTGATCGCGTTGCGCATGCCGTGGCCAGTGGAGTTCGCCAATTTCGTCCTGGTCGGCTTCGGCTTCTACCTGCTGCACGGCTGCATCCAGGTCTTCGTCACCGAATTGGCGCCGGCCGCGCGCGGCTCGGCGATGGCCGGGCATTCGGCGTTTTTCTTTCTCGGCCAGGCGCTCGGACCGGTGGTCTACGGCTTCGGCCTCACCAGCATCGGCATCGTTCCGGTGCTGCTGACCGGGACGGTCGTTTTGACGCTGACCGGTTGGACTTGCGCGTTACGGCTGCGGCACCCCGATCAACCGCGCCCGCGATAGGGCGCGACGTCCTGATCGGGCAGCCATAGTCCCTTCGGCACGCGGCCGGCCTGCCAAAAGACATCGATCGGCATGCCTCCGCGCGGGTACCAGTAGCCGCCGATGCGCAGAAATTTCGGCTTTGAGCAGCGTCACCAGTCGTCTTGCCGATCGCCACCGTGCAGTCCTCGTGGAAGGCGCCGTGATTGCGGAAGCTCGCGAGATAAAGCTTGAGCGACTTCGACTCGAGCAGGAACTTCCCCGGCACGTAATCGATCACCAGATGCGCGAAATCGGGTTGGCCGGTGATCGGGCAAAGACACGTGAATTCCGGCGCGGTGAAGCGGGCGAGATAGTCGGTATCGGCGTGCGGATTGGGCACACGGTCGAGCACGGCTTCCTTGGGCGACGCCGGGATGCGCGCGGGGCTGCCGAGTTGAAGTCTTTTTCTCGCCATAAGCCGACTATTGGCCCGCTTTCTTAAGGAATGACAAGACCCATCGCGGCCTGTAGAAACGCCCCCAAAACCGGGTACCGCCATGACCGCCATCACCGACATTATTGGCCGCGAAATCCTCGATAGCCGCGGCAATCCGACCGTGGAAGTTGAAGTCATCCTGGAAGACGGCTCGAAGGGCCGCGCCGCGGTGCCGTCCGGCGCCTCGACCGGCGCGCACGAGGCGGTCGAGCTGCGCGACGGCGACAAGGCGCGCTACGGCGGCAAGGGCGTGCGCAAGGCGGTCGACGCGGTCAACGGCGAGATCTACGACGCGCTCGGCGGCATGGACGCCGAGGCGCAGGCCAAGATCGACGAGACGCTGATCGCGCTCGACGGCACGCCCAATAAAGGCCGGCTCGGCGCCAATGCCATTCTCGGCGTGTCGCTGGCGGTGGCGAAAGCCGCGGCCGCTTCCAAGCATGCGCCGCTTTATCGTTACGTCGGCGGCACCGCCGCGCGCACTTTGCCGGTGCCGATGATGAACATCATCAATGGCGGCGTGCACGCCGACAATCCGATCGATTTCCAGGAATTCATGATCATGCCGGTCGGCGCGCCGAGTTTTGCCGAAGCTCTGCGTGCCGGCTCGGAGATTTTCCAGACGCTCAAGGCGCAGCTCAAGTCGATGGGCCTTAACACCAATGTCGGCGACGAGGGCGGCTTCGCGCCGGAATTGAAATCGGCGGAGGCCGCGCTCGACGTGGTGATGCAGGCGATTTCGAAGGCCGGCTATAGGCCGGGCGGCGACGTGATGATCGCGCTCGACCCGGCGGCGAGCGAATTCTTCAAGAACGGCGCCTACGTCTACGAGGGCGAAGGCAAAACGCGAACGCCGGCGCAGCAGGTCGACTATTTTGCCGAGCTTGCCGGAAAATATCCGATCGTCTCCATCGAGGACGGCATGGCGGAAGACGACTGGGCGGGGTGGAAGTTGCTGACGCAAAAGATCGGCGGCAAATGCCAACTGGTCGGCGACGACGTGTTCGTCACCAATGTGACGCGGCTCGCCAAAGGCATCAAGGACGGCATCGCCAATTCGATCCTGATCAAGGTCAACCAGATCGGCACGCTGACCGAGACGCTCGCCGCCGTCGAGATGGCGCACAAGGCCGGCTACACCGCGGTGATGTCGCACCGTTCCGGCGAGACGGAAGATTCCACCATCGCCGATCTCGCCGTCGCCACCAATTGCGGGCAGATCAAGACCGGCTCGCTCGCGCGCGCCGATCGCACCGCAAAATACAATCAACTGCTGCGCATCGAGGAAGAGCTCGGTGCGCAGGCGAAATATGCCGGCCGCGGGATTTTTAAATCGGGCCGCTGAGGTGCCGCGAATGTCTGATAGTGGACTTATCACCGTTCAAAGCGCGCATGATTTTTCCACCACACTTGAGCGGCTTGTCGGGGCCCTTGAGCAAAAAGGCATTAAGATTTTTGCGCGTATTGATCATGCGGCGGGCGCTACGAGCGTCGGGCTTCCGTTGCGGCCCGACAACACTCGTCATATTCGGCAACCCGACCGCCGGGACGCCGCTGATGCAAGCCGCACAAACAGCCGGTATCGACCTGCCGCTTAAAGCTTTGGTCTGGCAGGACGCGGATGGGACGGTCAAATTGACGTACAACGATCCATCGTGGATCGCCGTTAGGCATAAACTTGGTGCCGCCGCCCAATCCGTGACGGCTATGTCCGCCGCTCTCGCATCTTTTGCGCGGCAAGCGACGGGCTGATCGCAGCGGCTTGCAATAGGGGCCAATTCGCTGCAAATTGCCGGCATAATTCCTATGAAAATAAGCTTTGGGTTGCCGGGATGGATCAGACCACCGCATTGACCGGCCGCGATCGCCGCCAGGCGGTCGAGCGCCTGTCGAGTTTCGTGACGCAATCGATCGATGCCGCACGCGCGGTGGAGAAGCCGTTTTTCCATCTCGAATTCGAGCGCGTATTCCCCAACGACGTCTACGCAAAAATTCTCAGCCTGATGCCGGAGGCGACCGACTACCGCCCGATGCACGGCCGCAGCAGGGGCCACGATCTCACCGACGGCACGCACACGCGCGTCAAGATCGACCTGTTCCCGGAATACATCCGCAATCTGCCGCCGGAAAAACGCGCGCTGTGGGACGTGGTCGGCCGCGCGCTCTGTTCGGAGCCAGTCAAGCAGGCTTTCATCCGCCGTCTCGCGCCCGGCCTGTCGAAGCGCTTCGGCGCCGGCTTCGCCAAAGTCGGCATGTATCCGATCCCGATCCTCACCCGCGACATTCCCGGCTATCTGATCTCGCCACACACCGACACCAAGTGGAAGGGGATTACGGTCCAGCTTTATCTGCCGAAGGACGACGCCAATACCGACATCGGCACCATCTTCCACGAGAAGCTCGCCGACGGTTCGATGCCGAAGAAGGCGCAGATGCGCTTTGCGCCCAACACCGGCTATGCCTTCGCGGTCGGCACCGACACCTGGCACTCGGCGGACGCCGTGCACAATCGCGTCAAGTCACGCGATTCAATCCTGCTCACCTATTTCGTCGACCAGGGTATGCTGAAAGTCTTCCGCAACCGCGGCAAGCGGGTCGGCAATTTCGTGCTCAACGAGATCAGGCAATATATTTAGGGCCGGACACGTCGGTACGCGACCCTTTCATATCTCCACGGCGCTTAATTTTTCCAACAGGCGAGAGTTGTAAGCGGATATGGCCGACACCATACAGTTCGCGCAATACTCGCGACACTCAATAACGTCGGCAGCAAATCCGAGTAAATTCAGGCAAGGCCGGTCGTCGTAAACAATGCGGAGATTTACCAATGAAGTGGTTTTCCATAGCGGCCGTTCTGGTCGTCACGTCTTTTAATTCCGCATACTCTACAGATTTGGCTTGCGTCAGCACCACGTTCAACGCGCTTTCTCCGAACGACAAAGTGTGCGTTAGCGTCTTTGAAGATCCGCAAGTGCCCGGTATCGTGTGCCACATTTCGCAGGCGAGAAAAGGCGGATGGGGCCAGCCATTTGGATTAAACGAAGATCCATCCAATTTTTCGGTGTCCTGCCGGCAAATCGGCCCGATTGACGTTGACTTGTCGAAGCTGCGTGAAAATGAGGAAGTGTTCAGTCAGAAGACGAGCATTTTTTTCAAGACGACGCGCATTTATCGTCTGGTGGACAAACCGCGAAATACGCTCGTCTACCTCGCGATCAGCACCAAGATAGTCAACGGTTCACCGGCGAACGCGATCAGCACTGTTCCAATAATGCAGTGGCCGCATTGACCTGAACCATGGCGCGCGGCCGGGGCGGATAGCGCCGGTTCCAGCTAGGATGCTCCCCCGCGCTGGGACTGCGGATTCCGCGCTTATTAAACGCGCTTTAACTGGCCCGGTTCATTTTGTACCGCCATGGTCTCCCACCGCCGCCGCCACGCCATCCTGACCGCGATTGGGCTTTATACCTTCGCCGCGCTGTTCATCGGCTATTTCGCGGTCAATGCCTTCACCGGGAACCATGGCCTGCGCGCGCAAGCCGACCTCGACCAGCAGCTGGGCACCATGCAAAGCGAGCTCACGCATCTCAAAGCCGAGCACGCGCTGTGGGAGCGGCGGGTGGCGCTGCTGCGCTCCGACCGCATCGATCCCGACATGCTGGACGAGCGCGCCCGCGCGCTCTTGGGGCTTGCCGACCCGCGCGACCTGACGCTCCTCGTTCACCCGCGCTGACGTTATCCACCGCGCGGCCGGTAATTTTCAGCCAAAATACAGGCGTTTTCCGCAATCGTGCCGGGCGGCCTCGCGCTTCCGCGCCCAGCCGAATTAAGCTATGGGGGAAAGGCAAAGCCTAACCGTAGCCCCTCGTTACAACCGGCCGGACGCTTTCGCAGGGAGTGCCAATGGCCGTCGTCAAAAACGAAGTCAAAAACGAGGGCAAGAAGGCCCCGAGCGCCGACGGCAAGGAACTGGCGACCCCGGTCGCCAATTTCAGCAAGGCCGAAGAGCTTTTCGCCTACCGGACCATGCTGACCATCCGCCGCTTCGAGGAAAAAGCGGGTCAGATGTACGGCATGGGGCTGATCGGCGGCTTCTGCCACCTCTATATCGGCCAGGAGGCCGTGGTGGTCGGCATGCAGATGGCGCTCAAACCGGGCGACGAAGTCATCACCGGCTACCGCGACCACGGCCACATGATCGCCACCGGCATGGACCCGAAAGGCGTGATGGCGGAATTGACCGGCCGCAGCCATGGCTATTCCAAGGGCAAAGGCGGCTCGATGCACATGTTTAGCGTGGAGCGCGGCTTCTTCGGCGGCCACGGCATCGTCGGCGCGCAGGTGCCGATCGGCACCGGCCTCGCCTTCGCCAACCGCTACCGCGGCAACGATAACGTTTCCCTCACTTATTTCGGCGACGGCGCCGCCAACCAGGGCCAGGTCTACGAGAGCTTCAACATGGCCGAGTTGTGGAAGCTGCCGGTCGTCTATGTGATCGAGAACAACCGCTACGCCATGGGCACTGCAATCACGCGCTCGTCGGCCGAAACCAATCTGTCGCGGCGCGGATTGTCATTCAATATTCCGGGAGAGCAGGTCGACGGCATGGACGTGCGCGCCGTGAAGGCTGCCGGCGAAAAGGCGGTCGCCTGGTGCCGCGCCGGCAAGGGACCTTACATTCTCGAAATGCTCACTTATCGCTACCGCGGCCACTCGATGTCGGACCCGGCGAAATATAGGACGCGCGAGGAAGTCGAAGAGATCCGCACACACCACGATCCGATCGACATGGCGCGGGCGCGCATCCTGGAAAAGAAATTCGCCAAGGAAGAAGAGTTGAAGAAGATAGACGGCGACGTGCGCGACGTAATCAACCAGGCGGCGGAATTCGCCACCCACGATCCCGAGCCGGACGTGGCCGAGCTTTATGCCGACGTTTATCGTTCGTAGTTGTTGTCCGGGGAAACAGTAGCGCCCATGCCGATCGAAGTGCTCATGCCCGCGCTGTCGCCCACGATGGAAAAGGGCAACCTCGCCAAATGGCTTAAGAAGGAGGGCGACCGCGTCAAGTCGGGTGACATCATTGCCGAGATCGAAACCGACAAGGCGACGATGGAGGTGGAGGCGGCGGACGAAGGCACGTTGGGGAAAATTCTCATTCCGGAAGGCACCGCCGATGTCGCGGTGAACACGCCGATTGCTGTGATCTTAAGTGAGGGCGAGGACAAGTCGGCGATCAAGGATCGGTGCGTCGGCCCCACAGCCGAAAGCCGCCGCCGCGCCGGCCGCGCAAAAATTCGAAGTCAAGCCCGCGCCGAAAACGGCGCCTGCGCCGGAAGCCCCGGCGGTGCACGCCGCCGCCGATCCCGACATTCCCGAAGGCACCGAGATGGTGACCATGACCATGCGCGAAGCGCTGCGCGACGCCATGGCCGAGGAGATGCGGCGCGACAAAGACGTGTTCGTGATGGGCGAGGAGGTCGCCGAATATCAGGGCGCCTACAAGGTCACGCAAGGGCTGCTGCAGGAGTTCGGGGGCAAACGCGTCATCGACACGCCGATCACCGAGCATGGTTTCGCCGGCTTGGGCGTCGGCGCGGCGCTCGCAGGCCTCAAGCCCATCGTCGAGTTCATGACCTTCAATTTCGCCATGCAGGCGATGGACCAGTTGATCAACTCGGCGGCGAAGACGCTCTATATGTCCGGCGGGCAGATGGGGTGCTCGATCGTGTTCCGCGGGCCGAACGGCGCCGCCGCGCGCGTCGCCGCCCAGCACAGCCAGGACTACTCGTCCTGGTACTCGCACATTCCGGGCCTCAAGGTGATCGCGCCGTCGAACGCTGCCGACGCCAAGGGCCTGCTCAAGGCGGCGATCCGCGACCCCAATCCGGTGATCTTCCTGGAAAACGAAATTTTGTACGGCCATTCCTCGCCGGTGCCCAAGCTCGATAATTTCGTGCTGCCGATCGGCAAGGCCAAGATCGCGCGCGCCGGCAACGACGTGACCATCGTCGCCTGGTCGATGGGCATGTCCTATGCGCTGAAAGCCGCCGAGGAACTGGCCGGGCAGGGCATCGAGGCCGAAGTCATCGACCTGCGCACGCTTAAACCCATGGATACCGACACCATCGTCGCCTCGGTGCAGAAGACCGGGCGCTGCGTGACCGTCGAAGAAGGCTGGGCGCAGTCTGGCGTCGGCGCCGAGATCGCCGCGCGGCTAATGGAGCATGCCTTCGATTATCTCGACGCGCCGGTTCTGCGCGTCACCGGCAAGGACGTGCCGATGCCCTACGCCGCCAATCTCGAGAAGCTCGCGCTGCCCTCGGTCGCGGAAGTGGTCGAGGCCGCCAAGGCCGTGAGCTACCGGTAGCGCGTAATGCCCACCAACATCCTCATGCCCGCGCTGTCGCCCACCATGGAGAAGGGCAACCTGGCGCGTTGGCTCAAGAAAGAGGGCGACAAGATCAAGTCGGGCGACATCATCGCCGAAATCGAGACCGACAAGGCGACGATGGAATACGAGGCGGTTGACGAAGGCACGCTCGCCAAGATCGTTGTGCCGGAAGGCACGCAGGACGTGGCGGTGAATGCAGTTATCGCGGTGCTCGCCGGCGAGGGCGAGGACGTGAAGGCGGCGGCGAATGCGGCGAAAACTACGCCGGCGCCGGCAAAGCCCGTTGCAATGCCTGCACCTAGCGCCTCATCCTTCGAGACGCGGCCTGCGGCCGCTCCTCAGGATGAGGCTAAGCGAAGCCCTCACCCTGAGGAGGCGCGAAGTGCCGTCTCGAAGGGCGAGGGCGGGCGTACTGCAAGCAACCGCATCTTCTCCTCACCGCTTGCCCGCCGTCTCGCCAAGGAAGCCAATATCGATCTCAACCGCGTCTCGGGCTCCGGCCCGCATGGCCGGGTGATCGCGCGCGACATCGATGCGGCGAAGTCCGGCAAGGGAATGCGCGCCGCGCCGACCATAGGTGCTCCGTCAGGACCACCATCCGCTCAAACGCTGTCGGACAAGCAGATTCTCGCGCTGTACGAGGAAGGCTCCTACGAATTTCGTGCCGCACGACGGCATGCGCCGCACCATCGCGCAACGCCTCACGGCGTCGGTGCAGACCATCCCGCATTTCTACGAGACCATGGACTGCGACATCGGCAAGCTCGTCGCCGCGCGCGAGGAGATCAATGCCGCCGCGCCCAAGGACAAAGACGGCAAGCCGGCCTACAAGATTTCGGTCAACGATTTCGTCATCAAGGCGCTGGCGCTGGCGCTGCAACGCGTGCCCGACGCCAATGTGAGCTGGACCGAAGCCGGCATGCTCAAGCACAAACATTCCGACGTCGGCGTGGCGGTGGCGCTGCCCGGCGGGCTGATCACGCCGATCGTGCGCAACGCCGAGTAGCAAATCGCTTTCCGCCATTTCCAACGAGATGCGCGATCTCGCCGCCCGCGCGCGGGCGCGCAAGCTCAAACCGCAGGAATATCTCGGCGGCACCACGTCCGTTTCCAATCTCGGAATGTACGGCATCAAGGATTTCACCGCGGTGATCAACCCGCCGCAGTCCACGATTTTGGCGGTCGGCACCGGCGAGGAGCGCGCGGTGGTGCGCGACGGCAAGCTCGCGGTCGCCACCATCATGAGCGTGACTTTGTCCTGCGATCACCGCGCAGTCGACGGCGCGCTCGGCGCCGAACTCATCGTCGCGTTCAAGAAGCTGATCGAAAACCCGGTGATGATGGTGGTGTGAAACGGGAGGCCGCATGGCGCTGGTAAATCTCGACACCGACAAGGATCATCTGGTCACGCCGACGCATTCCGACGCGCGCGGGCCGGTGGTGCGCGGCAAGTCGATCGAGGTCATGCAGATGAACTGGAAGAAAGGCGACAGCGCGCGCCCGCACCAGCATGCGGAAGAGCAGGCGATTTATGTCGTGAGCGGCCGCATGCGCATGACGGTCGGCGGCGAAACCTACGAGGTCGGCCCCGGCGAGGTCAGCTATCATCCCTCGAACGTGCTGCACGGCGCGCTCGCCGTGGAGGACACGGTCGCCATCAGCTTCAAGAATATCGTGGCGCCGTTCTATCCGGCCACCAAGACGCTTTGACGCTTTACGAAGCTTTCGGCGATGACTGGGGCTTGAGTCCCCTCGCCTTGAACACGGCTTGCGCCTCCGGCGAGTGCAGGAACCTGATCAACGCGTTGGCCGCCTCCGCCTGCGGGCTACCGACACCGGCGCCAGCCGTATAAAGCGTGATGTTGTTCAAATCGCCGGGCGGGGGGCCGACGATATCGACGCCGGCGACTGCCATCACTTCCGGCTCCTGCTGAATTGCTAGCTCGGCTTCGCCGCTCGCGACCAAGTTGGCCGAATTGCCGCTCGGCGGAGGAAAGTGGGTCTTGTCCTTCATCTGGTCGGCAATGCCCATGCGATCGAGCGTCTTGGCGAAGAACACGCCGCTGGCGCCGCCGGAGGCCGGATTGGAATAGGCGATCGACGTGGCCTTGAGCAGCGTCTGTTTGTACGCTTCCGGCGTGGAGATGTCCGGCTTGGGCGCTCCCTTTTTGACCACGACCGCCATGCCCGAGCTGGCGAACAGCGCGTCCGGCCCGGCCGCGGCTTTGTTTGCCTTTACCAGGGTATCGTGGCTCTGTTTGACCAGCACGTAGAGGTCGGCGCTTTCGCCGGCCTGCACGCGTTTGACCAGCAGCGCGGCGGTGCCCCAGGTGATGCTGAGCTTGTTGCCCGTGGCCTTCTCGAATTTCGGCGCCAATTCCTCGAGTGCGGCCTGCACGCCGATGGTGCTGAAGACCTTGATCTCGGCGGCGGATACGAAACTGGCTTGCGCGAATAGAAATACTGCGATAGCCGCAAGGCGGCCGGCGCTCCTGCCAATATACCCATGACGTTTCTCCCCGGTGTTATTGCGGCCATTACATGCCTAAATTGGGCTACATTCAATCGGGGTCCGTGCGGAGGTGAATGACGGCTATGGCCGACACCAATTTCGACGTTCTGATCATCGGCTCCGGCCCCGGCGGCTACGTCACCGCCATCCGCGCGGCCCAGCTCGGCTTCAAGACGGCCATCGTCGAGCGCGACTATCTCGGCGGCATTTGCCTCAACTGGGGCTGCATCCCGACCAAGGCGCTGCTGCGCTCGGCCGAGATTTTCCACTACCTGCAGCACGCCAAGGACTATGGGCTGAAAGCCGACAATGTCGGCTACGACCCCGCGGCCGTGGTGAAGCGCTCGCGCGCCGTCTCCAAGCGGCTCAACGACGGCGTCGGCTTCCTGATGAAAAAGAACAAGGTTCAGATCATCTGGGGCGAGGCCGTCATCGACGCGCCCGGCAAAGTGACCGTAAAAGCGAGTAAGAGCGAGGCGCCGAAGGGCGCGCTCGGCGCCGGGCGCCTATCAGGCCAAGCACATCATCATCGCCACCGGCGCGCGGCCGCGCGTGCTGCCGGGCTTGGAGCCGGACAAGAAACTGGTCTGGACCTATTTCGAGGCCATGGTGCCGCCGTCAATTCCGAAGTCGCTGCTGGTGATCGGCTCCGGCGCCATCGGCATCGAGTTCGCCTCGTTCTTCCGCACGCTCGGCTCCGAGGTGACCGTGGTCGAAGTGCTGCCGCAGATTTTGCCGGTCGAGGACCACGAAATTCAGGCGTTTGCGCGCAAGAGTTTCGAGAAGCAGGGCATCAAGATTCACACCAACGCCAAGGTGGTGAAGCTCGATAAGAAAGCCGACAGCGTGACGGCGACCATCGAGGAGGGCGGCAAGACACAGACGATCACCGCCGAGCGCGTGATCTCGGCCGTCGGCGTCACCGGCAATATCGAAAACCTCGGGCTGGAAAAACTCGGCGTGAAAACCGAGCGCGGCTGCGTCGTGGTCGATCCATTCAACAAGACCAACGTGCCGGGCATCTATGCCATCGGCGACGTGTCCGGCCCGCCGATGCTGGCGCACAAGGCCGAGCACGAAGGCGTGGTCTGCATCGAGGCTATCAAGGGCCTCAACCCGCATCCGATGAACAAGCTCATGATCCCCGGCTGCACTTATTGCACGCCGCAGATTGCTTCGGTTGGCCTCACCGAACAGGCGGCGAAAGAGAAGAAGCTCGACATCCGCGTCGGCCGCTTTCCTTTCGTCGGCAACGGCAAGGCGATTGCGCTAGGCGAGGACCAGGGCCTGGTGAAAGTGATCTTCGACAAGAAGACCGGGCAATTGCTCGGCGCGCACATGGTCGGCGCCGAAGTCACCGAATTGATCCAGGGCTATGTGGTGGCGATGAACCTCGAAACCACGGAAGAAGAGCTCATGCACACGATCTTCCCGCATCCGACGCTGTCGGAGATGATGAAGGAAGCGGTGCTCGATGCTTATGGGCGCGTCCTGAATATGTGAGAGACCGTCCGACAAAAACAGGGAGGTTCAATCTATGGCCAAATTCGCAAACATCCTGGAAACCATCGGCCACACGCCGGTTGTCAAGATCAACAAACTCGCGCCGAAAGGCATCAACCTCTACGTCAAGGTCGAAGCCTTCAATCCGCTCGGCTCGGTCAAGGACCGGCTTGCGCTCGGCGTCATCGAGGCCGCGGAAAAGGACGGCACGCTCAAGCCCGGGCAAACGGTGATCGAAGCGACCTCCGGCAATACCGGCATCGGGCTCGCCATGGTCTGCGCCGCCAAGGGCTATCCGCTGGTCGTCACCATGGCGGAGACCTTCTCAGCGTGGAGCGCCGCAAATTGATGCGCTTCCTCGGCGCCAAGGTCATCCTCACGCCGGCCGCCGAGCGCGGCATGGGCATGGTGCTCAAGGCGCAGGAGCTCGCCAAGACGCACGGCTGGTTCATGACGCGCCAGTTCGAGAACGAGGCCAATGCCGACATGCATTCGCGCACCACGGCGCGCGAGATCGTCGACGACTTCAAGGGCGAGAAGCTCGACTATTGGGTGACCGGCTTCGGCACCGGCGGCACGCTCAAGGGCGTGGCGCGCGTGCTGGCCAAGGAGCGGCCCGACACCAAGATCGTGCTGTGCGAGCCGGCCGACGCGCCGATGCTGACCAGCAAGACGCCGCAGGAGCGCAATCCGGACGGCTCGCCGGCCAAGGCCAATCCCGCGTTCAAGCCGCATCCGATGCAGGGCTGGAGCCCCGACTTCATCCCGAAGCTCACCGGCGACGCGGTCGGCACCGGCGCGATCAGCCGCATCATCACCATTGCCGGCGCCGACGCCATGAAGTACTCGAAGGCGCTGGCGCAGCAGGAAGGCATTTTCGTCGGCATCACCGCCGGTGCGACCTTTGCCGGCGCACTCGAAGTCTGTAAGGGCGCGAAGCCGGGCGACACCGTGCTCGCCATGTTGCCCGACACCGGCGAGCGCTATCTCTCGACGCCGCTGTTCGCCGACGTCGGCGTCGACATGAACGAGGACGAATTGAAGATTTCCAACTCGACGCCGAACCACAGGATGCCGCCGAAAGCGGCCTAGAGGAGGGGACGCGCCATGGGCATCATCGCCTGGATCGTGATCGGCCTGGTCGCCGGTTGGCTTGCGACGCAAATCCTCGGCGGCCGCGGCGGCCTGTTGTATAATCTCGCCGTCGGCCTGGTCGGCGCCATTGTCGGCGGCTTCATCTTTTCTAAACTCAACATCGCCGTCACGCAGGATTTCTGGGGAAGTCTGATCACGGCCACCATCGGCGCGGTGATTTTCCTCGCGATCTGGCGGGCGGTCCGCAGGGCGTGACCTTGCAGCGCAAGGCGCGCAGCCGTAAGTAAAGGCATGGCCGTCGTCTACGACATCAACGCGCCGCGCCCGCGCCATCCGGAAAAGGCGCATCGCCCGGATTCGGCCGTGCGCCAAAAAGCCCGACTGGATCCGCGTCAAGGCGCCGGTGTCGCAGGGCTACGCCGAGACGCAACGCCATCATGCGCGCCAACGGCCTGCACACCGTGTGCGAGGAGGCCGGCTGCCCGAATATCGGCGAGTGCTGGGAGAAGAAGCACGCCACCTTCATGATCATGGGCGACACCTGCACGCGCGCCTGCGCCTTCTGCAATGTAAAGACCGGTTTGCCCGGCGCGCTCGATCCCAACGAACCCGCGCATGTCGGCGAAGCCACGGCGAAACTGGGCTTAGCCCACATCGTCGTAACGTCAGTCGACCGCGACGATCTCGCCGATGGCGGCGCGCGGCATTTCGCCGACACCATCCGCGCCATCCGCGAACGCTGCCCGCAAACCACCATCGAAGTGCTGACGCCCGATTTTCTGCGCAAGGACGGCGCGCTCGAAATCGTGGTCGAGGCCAGGCCCGACGTGTTCAACCACAATCTCGAAACCGTGCCGTCGCTTTATCTCAGCGTGCGACCCGGCGCGCGCTATTTCCATTCGCTGCGGCTGCTGCAGCGGGTGAAGGAGCTCGATCCGGCGATGTTCACCAAGTCGGGCGTCATGCTGGGCCTGGGCGAGGAGCGAAACGAAGTCTTGCAGGTGATGGACGACCTGCGCTCGGCCGACGTCGATTTCCTCACCATCGGGCAATATCTGCAGCCGACCCGCAAGCATCACGAGGTCATGCGCTTCGTGCCGCCGGACGAGTTCGAGGCGCTGAAAACCATCGCCTTCGCCAAGGGCTTCCTGATGGTCGCGGCCTCGCCGCTGACGCGCTCCTCGCACCACGCCGGCGAGGACTTCGCGCGCCTGAAGGCCGCGCGCGCCGCGCACCGCTGAGCCATGCCGCAATTTTCGACCAAGCGCCGCGTCCGCCACAGCGCGGCCGAGATGTTCGATCTGGTCGCCGACGGCGAAAACTATCCCAAATTCGTGCCGCTGTGCAGCGACCTGCGCGTGAAAAGCCGCACCGACAAAGGCAACGGCGTCACCGTGCTGGTGGCCGACATGACGGTCGCCTACAAGGTGATCCGCCAGACTTTCACCAGCCGCGTCACGCTCGACCGGCCGAATCTGAAAATCCTGGTCGAATACGTCGACGGCCCGTTCAAGTTCATGCACAACCGCTGGGCTTTCCGGCCGACCGGCGAGCGCGCCTGCGACGTCGAATTCTTCATCGAATACGAATTCGCCAGCCGCACGCTCGGCATGCTGATGGGCGCCATGTTCGACACCGCGTTCCGCAAATTCGCCGCCGCGTTCGAGCGGCGCGCCGATCAGGTCTATGGCCGCAACACGGCCTAGCGCGGCGGCGGCAAGGGCGCCGTCTCGACCGGCGCCGGCGTTGCCGCCGACGCGGCCGCCTCGAACTGGTCGGCCTGGATCTTCAGCGTCCCGATCAAGGTCGGCATCAGCACACTTACCGGCGCTATGATCGAGGTGCCGGCGATCGGCGCGAACCACAGCTCCATGTTGCGCCGGCCGGCGACGTATTTGACGATCATGCTGTCGGCCCGGTAGCCCGCGATCGGCTGCAGCACGACGCCGCAAACGAGGATCGGCCCGGAATAGCCGCGCTCGACTGCGACCTTGTCCATGCGGTTATAGGACAGCGCCAGGTTATAGCGGCGGCGCCCGTCGAAAATCCTCAGCGTGCGGTCGCAATCGGAAGTCGCCATGACGCCGCCGCCGAACTTGGTCGGGATCAACACGGCGCTCAGCGGATCGGCGATGCCGCGGCGGTCGGCGTCGGTCACCGGCACGCGATCGGCGTAGATCGGAGGCTTTGGCGCGATCGTTTCGCTTGCGACGCCGTCGGCGAAGGTCATCTGCAATACGATGGCGCCATCGTCGTCGGTGATGGCGGACTTGTACCAGGACGGCATCAGGCCATCGGCGGCGATGCTGCCCTTCGCCTCGACCGAGCCTTCGCCGTTCACCAGCTTGCTGAGCACGCCGCTGGCTTTGCCTGAGGCGGTCGTCGTGTAGAGCGTGTCGCCGATCTCGACCGACCAGACGATCTCGCCGATGGTCACGCCGGTCATCGAGATGGTATAGTGCCCCTTGAGCTTGCCTTGCGCGCGCACCGCTTCGCCGGCGAACAATAAGCAGACCAGAGCGGCCAGAAGGCCGGCGGCGGCGCGCGCAGGGCATCTGCGAAATTTGTTTTCATAAAGCGGGCATATTAGCCGGCTTTGCCGGCAGGATTGTGAACTCGTTTAACCGCGCTTTTCCGCCAACTTTTTCAGCATCACCAGCGCCTGTAGCACCGACTTTTGCCGCACTTGCGCGCGCCCGATGCCGCCAAAGCGCATTTCCTGCGTGGGTGAGCTTGCCGCCGCGCGAGGCGGCGGCGAAATGCACCAGGCCGACCGGCTTGTCGGCGCTGCCGCCGCCGGGCCCGGCGATCCCGGTAATGGCGACCACGATATCGGCGCCGCCTTTGCCCAGCGCGCCGCGCGCCATGGCTTCGCGCGGCTTGCCGGCTCACCGCGCCATGCGCTCGCAAAATGTTGGCCGATACGCCGAGCATCCGCTGCTTGGCCGCGTTTGAGTAAGTAACGAAGCCGTGGTCCACCACGTCCGAGGAACCGGCGATATCGGTGAGCGCGCCCGCCACCAAGCCGCCGGTGCAGGATTCCGCGGTCGCGACTTTCAGGCCGCGCGCGCGGCAGAGATCGAGCACCGCGATGGCGGCGTCGCGCAAATCCTCGCTCACGGCGAACCCCACGGCAGCCGCACCGTGGCCGTCGCGTAGGCGACGATGCCTTCGCCGCGGCCGGTGAAGCCGAGCTTTTCGCTGGTGGTCGCTTTCACCGCCACGCGGCCGGCGTCAATGCCGGCGAGCCGGGCGATGTTGGCCCGCATGGCGTCGCGGTGCGGCCCGATGCGCGGGGCCTCGCACACGACGTTGATATCGACATGCACGAGGCGGCCGCCGCGCCGAGCTTAGCCGGTCGAGGGCAAAGGCCAAGAAAGCGGTCGGACGAGGCGCCTTTCCATTGCGCATCGCTCGGCGGAAAATGCTCGCCGATGTCGCCATCGGCGAGCGCGCCGAGGATGGCGTCGGTCAGCGCGTGCAACACCACGTCGGCGTCGGAATGGCCGGTGAGCGCTTGCGCGTGCGGGATTTTGACGCCGCCGAGCGTGACGTGATCGCCCGGGCCGAAGGCATGCACGTCGATGCCGCTACCGATGCGCACATCGGCGAGCGCGGCGAATGCCATCGCTTCGGCGCGCGCGAAGTCGCCTTCCTCGGTGATCTTGATGTTTCCGCGCTCGCCGGGAAACACGCTGACCTTGAGGCCGGCCCATTCGGCGAGCGCGGCATCGTCGGTGAAATCCACGCGGCCGGCGGCGGCCGCGCGGCGATGGGCGTCGAGCAAAGCGAGGAAGGCGAAGCTTTGCGGCGTCTGCACCAGCCGCAACGCGGTGCGGTCGAGCGTCTTCTCGACCAGGCCAGCGGGATCGACGGTCTTGACGGTATCGGTAACCGGCAGCGCCGGTATCGCGGCGCCGGTATGCCCGGCGGCCGCGATCGCGCGCGACACCAAAGCCGGACTCGCGAAGGGCCGTGCCGCGTCGTGGATCAGGACGATGTCGGGCTTGTGGGCGGCGAGCGCCTCGAGGCCGGCGCGCACAGAACTTTGCCGGGTCGCGCCACCGAACACCGGCGGAAGAAGCTCAAGAGAAGCAGCCGAGGAGCGGAACATCCCCACGTCTTCTGGATGGATAACCGGCTGTACAAGATCGACCTCTGGGTGTTCTACGAGCATGACCAGGCTCTGCCGGATCATCGGCTTGCCACCGATCGGCCTGAATTGCTTGGGCAGATCGCCGCCCGCGCGCGACCCCCGCCCGGCGGCGACAAGGACGGCTGCAACTTCCGCCATGCTATTGAAGCTCCTCAGGTTCCCGCCTGCCTTTAGCGCGTTCCCGTCGCAGCGGGAATGCATTAGGCGGTCCGCAGTGCGCTTAAGCATGAACAACTTTTTGCAGTGCAGCACTTGCGCCGCATGTCAAAATGGCTAAACTCTGAGCATTGAAAGGGGCCGCCTAAATGGTAGGCAGTCATCCCATTCGGGGCGAAATCAAGCAAATTGCAGGTGATTCACTGCAGATCGGTTCCGTGAAGGCGCCGAACCGCGTGATTTTGGCGCCTATGTCGGGAATTACCGACGCTCCCTTCCGCCGGCTGGCGGAACGCTACGGGGCCGGTCTGGTAGTTTCGGAAATGACCGCCTGCGCCGCCTTGGCGCAAGGCGAGCGCGAAGCGTGTGCGCGTAGCGAGGGGCAAGGCGTGGCCATTCACGTCGTGCAGCTCGCGGGCTGCGAGCCGCATTGGATGGCCGAAGGGGCCCGCGTTGCGGAAGCGCAGGGCGCGCATGTCATCGATATCAACATGGGCTGTCCGTCCAAGCAGGTCACCAACGGCGCCGCTGGTTCGGCTTTGATGCGCAACCTCAATCACGCGCTCGCCTTGATCGAGGCAACCGTCGCCGCCGTTGCCGTGCCGGTCACGCTGAAAATGCGGCTTGGCTGGGATCACGCCAGCATCAATGCGCCGGAGCTCGCGCGCCGCGCGCAAGCCGCCGGTGTCCGCATGATCACCGTGCATGGCCGCACGCGTTGTCAGTTTTATGACGGCCGTGCCGATTGGTCGACCGTACGCGCCGTGAAGCATGCCGTATCAGTCCCGGTGGTCATCAACGGCGACATTCGTTCGTGCGACGACGCCGAATGCGCGCTGGCGGCTTCCGCCGCCGACGCGGTGATGATCGGCCGCGCCGCGCAGGGGCGGCCGTGGTTGCCGGGACAGGTGGCGCGCTATCTCGCGACCGGCAAGCGCGAGCGCACGCCGTCGCTCGCGGAGCAATTCACGCTGATCGATACGCTCTACGACGAGATGCTCGTTCATCACGGGCTGGCGATCGGCCGCCGTCATGCCCGCAAGCATCTCGCCTGGGCGCTCGATTCAGCGGCGGCGACCGCCGGCATATCGATCGATGTGCTCAAAAACCACCGCGCTCGCGTGCTCACGGCCGAAGAGCCGGCGCAAGCGCGCCGCATGCTCGCCGCCGCCTACGACGCTTTCGCCTGGAGGGCCGCCGCATGAACCGGGCGCATGCCGTCTCCGCGACCGTCAATTCGCCGGCCGACGCAGTGCTGCATGCGCTGCCGCATCCGGTTATCATGGTTTCTCCCGACGGCAAGATCGCCGATGCCAATGTCGCCGCCGAACAATTCTTCGAGGCGTCGATTCCGGTTCTGCGCCGGCACATGTTGCGCGACCTGGTGCCATTCGGGTCGCCCTTGCTCACTTTGATCGAACAGGTGCGCCGCACCGGCGCGGCGGTGAACGAATACAAGGTCGATCTCGCCACCCCGCGCAATCCGGGCGAACGGCTGGTCGATCTCTATGTCGCGCCGTTGCCCGAATATCGCGACCATGTCGTCGTCATGCTGCAAGAGCGCACTATCGCCGATAAGATGGACCGGCAATTGACGCATCGCGGCGCCGCGCGCTCGGTGATTGCGCTCGCCGCCATGCTCGCACACGAGATCAAAAATCCGCTATCCGGCATTCGCGGTGCGGCGCAATTGCTCGAGCAATCGGCCGGCGACGACGACCGTTCGCTCACCAAGCTGATTTGCGACGAGACCGACCGCATCGTGAAGTTGGTCGATCGTATGGAGGTGTTCGCTGACAAGCGCCCGGTCGAGCGCGAACCGGTCAATATTCACGTCGTGCTCGACCATGTGAAACGGCTGGCGCAAACGGGTTTTGCGCGTCATATTAAATTCGCCGAAGAGTATGATCCCTCGCTACCGCCGGTGCTCGCCAACCGCGACCAGCTTGTTCAGGTATTCCTCAATCTCGTGAAAAACGCTTCCGAGTCGATCGGCGAGGGAGGAATCGACGGAGAAATCCAGCTGACCACCGCGTTCCGCCCCGGTGTGCGGCTGGCGGTGCCGGGCAGCAAAGCGCGCGTATCGCTGCCGCTAGAATTTTGTGTGAAGGACAACGGACAGGGCGTGCCGGACGACCTCATGCCGCATTTGTTCGATCCGTTTGTCACCACCAAGCAGAGCGGGAGCGGGCTCGGACTGGCTCTGGTCGCGAAAATCGTGGGCGACCACGGCGGGATTATCGAATGTGAATCGCAGCCGCGGCGCACGATCTTCCGCGTGTTGATGCCGATCTACAGCGGCGACGACGCCGTAAACGACGACGCGCCGTCGGCCCAGAGCCCGTGAGGTAACAACATGCCGACGGGAAGCATATTGGTTGCCGACGACGATGCCGCGATCCGCACCGTCCTCAATCAGGCCCTTTCGCGCGCCGGCTACGAAGTGCGCTCGACCGGCAATGCCGCCACGCTGTGGCGCTGGATCAGTCAGGGCGACGGCGATCTGGTCATTACCGACGTCGTTATGCCGGACGAAAACGCCTTCGACCTGATCCCGCGAATCCGCAAAGCGCGCCCCGATCTGCCTATCATCGTCATGAGCGCGCAGAACACGTTCATGACCGCGATTCGCGCGTCCGAGCGCGGCGCGTACGAATATCTGCCAAAACCGTTCGATCTGAAGGAACTCATCGCCATCGTCGGTCGCGCGCTGTCGGAGCCGAAAGAAAAGCGGCCGGCTAGCGCCAAGAGCGAAGATTTCGAGAGTATTCCGCTGGTCGGCCGATCGCCGGCGATGCAGGAAATCTATCGCGTGCTGGCTCGGCTGATGCAGACCGATCTGACCGTGATGATCACCGGCGAATCCGGTACCGGCAAGGAATTGGTGGCCAAGGCGCTGCACGACTACGGTAAACGGCGTGCAGGCACGTTTGTCGCCATCAACATGGCGGCGATCCCGCGCGACCTGATCGAATCCGAGTTGTTCGGGCACGAGAAAGGTGCCTTCACTGGTGCCAATAGCCGGAGTGCCGGCCGCTTCGAACAGGCCGAGGGGGGCACGCTCTTCCTCGACGAAATCGGCGACATGCCGATGGAGGCGCAAACGCGGCTGTTGCGCGTGCTGCAACAGGGCGAATACACGACGGTCGGCGGACGCACGCCGATCAAAAGCGACGTCCGCATCATCGCCGCCTCCAACAAGGAGTTGCGGCTCCTGATCCAACAGGGTCTGTTCCGCGAAGATTTGTTCTTCCGCCTCAACGTCGTGCCGCTACGGCTGCCGCCCTTGCGCGAACGCATCGAGGATGTGCCAGACCTGATCCGCCATTTCTTCGCCCAAGCCCAGCGCGAGGGACTGCCGCCCAAGCAAATCGATCCGGCCGGCCTCGACCGTCTCAAACGCCATCGCTGGCCGGGTAACGTCCGCGAACTCGAGAATCTTGCGCGTAGATTGGCGGCGCTTTATCCGCAGGAGACCATCACGGCGGCGGTGATCGAGGCGGAACTGGCGCAACCGGCGCTACCCGTGAGCAGCGATGAAACGCGGGCCGAGGAAAGTCTCAGCGCCGCGGTGGAACGACACCTGACCGGCTATTTTGCGGGGTTCGACGACGGCCTGCCGCCTGCGGGGCTCTATCACCGGATCTTACGCGAGATCGAATATCCCTTGCTGACGGCGGCCCTCGCCGCCACCCGCGGCAACCAAATCCGTGCCGCCGATTTGTTGGGGGTCAATCGCAACACGCTGCGCAAGAAAATCCGCGACCTCGACATTCAGATTTTCCGCGGAGGCGGTTAGCCTCGCCAGCGACCTCGTCGGTTGTCGCAGGCGCGCGCGGGCCTAAATCCGCCCGGCGGGCGGACCTAAGACTCCGTCACTCGTGAACGGTGCGCAGCCTCGGGGTTCCGCGTTGCGTCTGTTGCCGCTCCGCCAAATCGCCCTCGAGGTCTGTTGCCGCGGAATTGCGCGACAGCGCCTCGAGTAATTGCCGATTTGACGATTCGAGCGTGCCAATGTGGTCGAGATGGCGACGCAGTTCTTCACGCATCCGGTGGACCATGCGGTCAAGGAACTCGTTCTTCGAATTCATGCCGGCCAATTTGGCATCAAGATCGTAAACCTGCTTGTCTTTGGCAACCAGGTTTTCCGATGCCAGACGTTCGCGTTCTTCGGTCTCTTTTATACGCGCGGAGCTTTCTTTCTTCAGCGTAATCATGTGCTGCCTGATCGTATCCAAACTGAGCTGCGTCTTCTTGATCTCTTCGTTTGCGGCCTTAAGTCGGTTTGCGAAGTCGCCTCTCTCGCTCTCCGCCCGCTCGCGGTCGGCCGAAACCGAGGTCAGGTCGGACTTCAATTGCGCCGTGTTGCGGAGAAGCGATTGAATCGTGGTGTCGTTTTCGCCGAGTTTCTGGGCATAAGCGAGATTGTCTTCGGTAAGCCGTTGGTTCACCGTGTCGGCCGTCGCCAGCTTTCGGTACAAATCGTTGTACTCGCTGATCGCCCGTGTGTTTTCGATCTCGAGATCGCATATCCGCCGCGCGCTTTTTTCGAGTTGGTCCTTGGCGATGCGAAGGTCTTCCCCCATCTGCAGCGCCATCGGGCGGAAATGAAGCAGGTCACGGTCGGAGTCGGCGAGTTTTTGCTTGATTTCCTTGTTTGCGGTGCTGAGCTCCTCGATCACGCGCTCGCGTTCCTTAGAAATCTTGAGCGCGCCATTGAGCAGCGGCTCCAAGGTCGCGACGCGACCCGTCAACAAGCCAAGGGCCAGGGTCCAATCGGAGGTGGCCTTAGCCAATTGGCACTGAAGGTCGATGGCTTGGTTTTGGACGGAGTTGAACAAAGACATCACTTGATCGGGGCTACTCGAACTCTCCAATCCATCATCGGGTAGTCGATGACCCATGTAGTTCGCCGTCGGTGATGATGACGCGCCGTTCGGCCCCGCCGGTTCGATTTGATTATCGGGCATGTCTGAGACACCTGCGTGATTGTCGCCGTTTTTTGAGCTGGGCAAATATTGTCCGATCTTTGCCGACAAATTCCCCAGTTTGCTCGACCCCATTTGTGCCCCCTGCAAATCCCAAATTACCGGCGATTTAGTCAGTGATCCATGCTTAACTTATGGTAGCAACCTTGGCATTGCTGGCAAGCAACGTAAAGTCGGACTCCATCGAAAGAATTAGAGCTGTTTCGAAAGTGCGTGATCAATAAGTGATTTGTGAGGTCGGGTGGTGAAATCCACGCCTGTGTGAATGGGGTGTATCGTCGCTGCTGGGGTTAAATCTGAGGCAGGGCGCATCCGATCCGTTCCGCAATACCCGAAAGAAATCACAATGTTGTCGCTTTCAGGCAACATTGTTGTATAAAAGCATCACTGCGGAGAGGGGTGTCCGCCGCTTCGCGCATTTTCGGGGGCTGCCGGGCCCCGTATCAGCCGCTGCCAGGGGTCAATGAGCGTCGAACAGGCTGCCAGCGCCGAGACCGCGCTTGTCGCTCCGCCTGTCAAGCGGGGGGAAGCGAGGATGCTCGGGCCGATTGCGGTCGGCCTCGCCCTGCTATCGGCCTTCCTCACCTTTATCGTTCTCGCCGACTTCACCCCGATTTCCCCGACCCACAACGTCGTCGTCACGCTGCTGCTGGTGAACGCGACCGCCGTCTTGTTGCTGCTCGGGGTAATCGTGCGCGAGGTGTGGCAGGTAGTGCAGGCGCGGCGTAGCGGGCGGGCGGCCGCGCGGCTGCACGTGCGCATCGTCGGATTATTCTCGATTATCGCCGCGGCGCCCGCGATTCTGGTGGCGATCGTGGCGAGCGTTACGCTCGACCGCGGGCTCGACCGACTGTTCTCCACGCGCACGCGCGCGGCAATCGAGAATTCGTTGATCGTGGCGGAAGCCTATCTACGCGACCACGCGCAAATCGTACGATCCGATATCATGGTCATGGCGAGCGAAATCGCGCGCTCCAAAACGGTCTTCGAGCAAGACCATGACAAACTGCGGCAGTACCTCACCTTCCAGGCGTCGGTCCGCGGGCTCGCCGCCGCGATCGTCGTCGACAAGAATCTCAACGTCGTTGCGCGCGGTGACCTCAAGGTCAACCAGACGTTCGCCATGCCGCCGCGCGACGCACTTCCAAAAATCGGAGACACTGAGCCGCAATTGGTCCTGCTGCCAGACACCAATTACGTCGCGGCAGTCGTCAAATTGCACAATTTCGACGACGATTATATTTATGTGACCCGGCTGCTCGATCCACGCGTCGTGCCTCAACTGCAAGCGACTCGCGAGAGCGTGACTGAATACGCCGCGATCGAGGCGCGCCGCCTCGGCGTGCAGATTGCTTTCGCGCTGATGTACACTGTCATCGCGCTCACCGTCCTGCTGTCGGCGGTCTGGGTCGGCTTGGATTTTGCCAACCGTCTGGTGGCGCCGATCCGGCGTCTGATCGGCGCCGCCAATGTCGTTTCCACGGGCAATCTGCATGTGCGCGTGCCGGTCCGCCAGTCGGAGGGCGACCTCGCGCAGCTCGGCGAAACGTTCAACCGCATGACGCAGGAGCTACGCAGTCAGCGCGACGACATCATGCGCGCGCGCGATCTTATCGACAGCCGACGGCGTTTCACCGAGGCGGTGCTGGCGGGCGCCAGCGCCGGCGTGATCGGCGTGGACGGCGACGGCTGCGTGAGCATCCTCAACCGCTCGGCCGAGAAACTAATCGGCCGTACGGAGCCCGAGGCACTCGCCCGGCCGTTGACCGAAGTGTTTCCTGAGCTCGCGGATTTCATGGCGGCGGCGCGAGCGGGCGCACGCACGCAGGACCAACTGACGATCACCCGCAACGGGCGCGAAAGAAACTTGTCGGTGCGGATCACCAGCGAGCAATCCGGCGAAGCCGCCCACGGTTACGTGGTGACGCTCGATGACATTACGGAATTGGTCGCTGCGCAGCGCACGTCGGCCTGGGCGGACGTCGCCCGCCGCATCGCCCATGAAATCAAGAATCCTCTCACGCCCATTCAACTGTCGGCCGAGCGCATCCGCCGGAAGTATGGAAAGATGATCGGCGAGGACCGTTCGGTGTTCGATCAATGCACCGACACCATCGTGCGACAGGTCGACGATATCCGGCGCATGGTCGACGAGTTCTCGCGCTTCGCCCGCATGCCCAAACCGGTGATCGCCGCCGAGGATGTCGCCGACACCGTGCGCCAAGCCGTGTTCATGATGCGCGTCGGTCATTCGGAAATCGACATCGATGCCGATATCGCCCAGGATCCAATGCCGGCTCGCTTCGACCGACGCCTGATGTCGCAAGCGCTTACCAACCTGATCAAGAACGCGGCCGAAGCGATAGCCGCGGCGCCGCCGGCCGAACTCGGCAAGGGCTCGATCCGAGTGTTTGCCGCGCGCGACGGCGCCGACATCAACATCGACGTCGTGGACAACGGCATAGGTCTGCCGAAGGAAAACCGCAGCCGGCTGCTCGAGCCTTACGTCACGACGCGCGAGAAGGGCACTGGTTTGGGCTTAGCTATCGTCGGCCGCATTGTCGAGGATCATGGCGGCAGCATCGAACTGCGCGACGCCGCCGACAAAATTCCCGGCCAAAGGGGGGCCTGGGTGCGCGTGCGGTTTGCCGCCGCCGGCCATGCGGAAGAATCCGCGCCTGAAAATCAGGCCAGCGTGAACGGATAGTGGGCATGGCCGCAGATATTCTCATTGTCGATGACGAGGCCGATATCCGCGAGCTGGTCGCCGGGATCCTTCAGGACGAGGGCTACGACGCGCGCACCGCGCGCAATAGCGACGATGCGCTGGCCGCCATCGTGGCGCGCAAGCCGAACCTGGTTTTCCTCGATATCTGGCTGCAGGGCAGCAAGCTCGACGGCCTGCAATTGCTCGACGCCATCAAGCAGGAACATCGCGAACTGCCGGTGGTGATGATCTCCGGCCACGGCAACATCGAAACCGCGGTCGCCGCCATCAAGCACGGCGCCTACGATTTTATCGAGAAGCCGTTCAAGGCCGACCGGCTGATGCTGGTTGCCGACCGCGCGCTCGAAACTTCGCGGCTCAAGCGCGAGGTCAAGCAACTCAAACAGATGGCGCCTCAGCCGGCCACGTTGGTCGGCCGCTCCGCGGCGATCGCCCAATTGCGCCAGACCATCGAACGGGTGTCACCGACCAACAGCCGCATCCTCATCGTCGGCCCCTCCGGAGCGGGCAAGGAACTGACAGCGCGCACGATCCATCAGGCCTCGGGCCGCGCCAACGGCCCCTTCATCGTCATCAACGCCGCCGCGATAACGCCCGAACGCATGGAAATCGAATTATTCGGCGTCGATCGTTCCAACGGCGCGGAGGACCGCAAGCCGGGCGCCCTGGAAGAGGCCGATGGCGGCACGCTGTTTATCGACGACGTGGCCGAATTGCCGCGCGAAACGCAGAACAAGATTTTGCGCGTACTCGTCGATCAGACTTTCCAGCGCGTCGGCGGCAGCGCCAAAGTCGCGGTCGACGTCCGCATCATGTCGTCAACCGCGCGCAATCTCGAGGCGGCGGTCGCGGATGGGCGATTCCGCGAGGACCTCTATCATCGCCTGTCGGTGGTGCCGATCCGCGTGCCGCCTTTGGCCGAGCGGCGCGAGGACATTCCAGATCTCGTCGAATATTTCATGGAGCAGATTTCGCAGGCGACCGGCCTGGCGAAACGCCGCATCGGCGAAGACGCCATGGCCGTGCTGCAATCGCATAGTTGGCCAGGCAATGTCCGCCAGCTTCGCAACAATATCGAGCGCCTGATGATCCTGGCCGGCGGCGACCCGGAGGCCGTGCTCAGTGCCAGCATGCTGCCGCCCGACGTCGGCTCGATGGTGCCGAGCATGCCGAACGGCAATGGCGGCGAACATCTCATGGGGGTGCCGCTGCGCGATGCGCGCGAAATGTTCGAGCGCGAATATCTTGTGGCGCAGATCAGCCGCTTCGGCGGCAATATTTCGCGCACCGCCGAATTCGTCGGTATGGAGCGATCGGCGCTGCACCGCAAACTCAAAGCGCTTGGGATCGGCTAGCGCTAATGTCGCGAGTCGCTTACGTCAACGGCCGCTACCTGCCGTCCAGCGAGGCAAAAGTCTCGGTCGAGGACCGCGGCTACCAATTTGCCGACGGCGTCTACGAAGTCTGTGAGGTGCGGGCGGGGCGCCTGATCGACGAGCGCCGTCATATGGCGCGGCTCGATCGCTCCCTGAGCGAATTGCGCATCGCGCGCCCGATGTCGCCGGCTGCGCTCGCCATCGTGTTGCGTGAGACCGTGCGGCGCAACCGCGTGCGCGACGGCATCGTCTACCTGCAGATCACCCGCGGCGTGGCGCGGCGGGACTTTGCGTTTCCGCCGGCGGACACCAAGCCCTCGGTGGTAGTGACCGCGCGCAGCAACGACCTTGCCCGGCTCGAACAGATGGCCGCCGAGGGCATCGCCGTAGTCACTATGCCCGACATCCGCTGGAGCCGCGTGGATATCAAATCGGTGGCGCTGCTGCCGAATGTGCTGGCCAAACAGGTTGCGCGCGAAAAGGGTGCGCGCGAAGCCTGGCTGGTCGATGAGGCTGGTCGCGTTACCGAAGGCGCCTCATCGAATGCCTGGATCGTCAGCCGCGACGGCAAGCTCATCACGCATCCGCTCGGGCGGGATATTCTGGCCGGCGTCACGCGCTCGGTCGTTATCGACGTCCTTGAGGCGCAAGGGCTCGCTTTCGAGGAACGCGCATTCTCGGTCGACGAGGCCTATGCCGCGCGCGAAGCCTTCGTCACTTCGGCAAGCCAGATCGTGTTGCCGGTGGTGAGCATCGACGGGCGCCCGGTCGGCAATGGCGCGCCGGGGCTGGTGGCAGCGGCGCTGCGGCGCGACTATCACCGCCACGCGGAAATCGCCTGAATCGGCACCAAATGGGTGGCAAAAACTCAAGAATTTCAGCGCTTTGGTGCGGCGGTCGCCAACTTGTGCTTGCGCCGGGGGACCGCCTGCCATCTAATAGCGGCCTCTTGGGCTTGATACCGCCTATGCGAGGGGCTAGGCGGCGTGTGCAGCGCAATTCGCCTGCGCAGGGCTTGGGCAACGAAGGTCTCGCGCGTAAGACGCGGGCAAAAAATGGAACACGGCCATGGCAGCCGAACGTGCGCAAAATCTACAAGACACATTTCTCAATCACGTCCGCAAAGCAAAAATCCCGCTCACCATTTTCCTGGTCAACGGCGTTAAATTGCAGGGCGTGGTGACCTGGTTCGATAATTTCTGCGTGCTGTTGCGGCGGGATGGGCATTCCCAGCTCGTCTACAAACACGCGATTTCAACCATCATGCCAGGTCACCCGATCCAGCTGTTCGAAGGCGCCGAGGAGCCGCCGGCCGGGGAAAAGGCTTAGTTGGAACAACGTCAGCGTGACAATCGCCCCGACCGCTTGAGCCCGACGACGTCGGGCACGGAGACCGGGCGCGCCATCGTCATCGAGCCTTGGCTCAAGCGGTCGGCGAGGGGCGGGGGCGCCCGCTCGCTCGCCGAGACGCGCACGCCGGAGGCTCGGCTCGAAGAAGCCGCGGGCCTTGCGCGCGCCATCGATCTCAATGTCGTGGAGGAGGGGCTCGTCACGCTCAACCAGGTGCGGCCCGCGACTTACATCGGCACCGGCAAGGTCGACGAGATTGCGGGGCTGGTAAAAAGCCTGTTTGCTTCCGTGGTGGTGATGGACTGCCCGGTCTCGCCGGTGCAGCAGCGCAATCTGGAAAAGGTATGGAGCGCCAAGGTCATCGACCGTACCGGCTTGATCCTGGAAATCTTCGGCCGCCGCGCGCGCACGCGCGAAGGCGCGCTGCAAGTCGAGCACGCCCATCTCAACTATCAAAAGAGCCGGTTGGTCCGCTCCTGGACCCATCTTGAACGTCAGCGCGGCGGGTTCGGCTTTCTCGGCGGGCCGGGCGAGACGCAGCTCGAAGCCGACCGGCGGGTGATCGAAGACCGCATCAAGCGCATCGAGGGCGAGCTCGACAAGGTCAAGCGCACCCGCAAGCTGCATCGCGACAGCCGCAAGCGCGTGCCTTATCCGATCGTAGCGCTGGTCGGCTACACCAACGCCGGCAAATCGACGCTGTTCAACCGCATGACGGCGGCGAGCGTGGTGTCGGCCGACATGTTGTTCGCCACGCTCGACCCGACGTTGCGGGCGGTCGCGCTGCCGCACGGCAACCGCGTCATCCTCTCCGACACCGTCGGCTTCATCTCCGACCTGCCGACCATGCTGGTGGCGGCTTTCCGCGCCACGCTTGAAGAGGTGATCGAGGCCGACGTCATCCTGCATGTGCGCGACATGTCGCACGAGGATTCCGCCGCGCAGTCGCACGACGTCGAGAAAGTGCTCGGCGAGCTCGACATCGCCGCCACCGACCCGCGGCTGATCGAGGTCTGGAACAAGATCGACCGGCTCGATCCGGAGGCCCGCGCGCGCCTGTTCAATCTGAGCGAACGGCAGCCCGATGCGCGCCGGCCGATCCCGGTGTCGGCCTTGAGCGGGGAAGGGATCGAACGCCTGGTCGGCGCGATCGAAACCCGGCTGAACGAAAAGCGCCAAACCCTCGAACTGTCGCTCGATCCGGCCGACGGGGCGGGCTTGAGCTGGCTTTATCGCCATTCCGAGGTGCTGTCGAAAGGCATGCGCGACGACGGGCGGCTGGCGGTGACGATACGGGCGGATGCCGAAAAAGCGGCGCGGGTGAGGGCGAAGTTCCCCGCCTGACTGTCAGGCCTTTTCCGCCGCCTTAGCCTCGTCCCACAGCGCGTCCAATTCAGCCAAAGTGGCTTCCTTGGGCGTTTTACCGCGCGCGGCCAGCGCGCGCTCAATGGCCGCGAAGCGGCGCTCGAATTTAAGATTAGTCTGGCGCAGAACACCTTCCGGATCGGCGCCGAGATGACGGGCGAGGTTGACCACCGCGAACAGAAGATCGCCCACCTCCGCCGTAACCTTGCTTGTATCGGCGCCGTCGAGCTCGGATTCGATTTCGTCGGCTTCCTCGCGAATTTTGGCGAGAACCGCGCGCGGGTCGTTCCAGTCGAAGCCGACGCTTCCGGCCTTGTTCTGAAGCTTCAAGGCGCGGGTCAGCGCGGGCAGGGCGACCGGCACGCCGGCGAGGGCGCCTATCGGCCCCGCCTCGCCTCGATCGACCTTTTCCTCCACCTTGATGCGTTCCCACAGCCCCTCCACCGCCTTGGCGGTACGGCCTTCGGCGTCGGCAAAGACATGCGGATGCCGGCGCACCAGCTTGGCGGTGACGGCCTCGACCACGTCGCCGAAATCGAAGGTGTCTTGTTCCTCGGCCATGCGGGCGTGAAATGCGACCTGGAGGAGGAGATCGCCCAATTCTTCCTTGAGGTCTTTCAGATCGCCGCGCGCGACGGCATCGGCCACCTCGTAGGCTTCCTCCAGCGTATAGGGCGCGATGGTGCGGAACGTCTGTTCGAGGTCCCAGGGGCAGCCGCTACCGGGCGTGCGCAACGCGGCCATGATTTCAATCAGGCGGGCAATATCGCGGGAAGACTTCACAGGCGGTGGGCTCGTTGCGATGGGAGATGCCGATCGTAGCAAACGCCGCCCCAGGCGGCGACCGCGGCTACGTGATTCGCATAAGAGATATTATGGAATATATTTTGGCGATGTTTCACTTCACAAACCCAAGCGGAAAGCCTATAGATCGTGAGCTTCCGCACCGGACCAACCGCGTCTTTGGCTTTGGCCCTCTTTCATAAGTGGGAGCCTGAGAGGCCGTTTGTGATCGTCACCGCCTACATCGACGAAAGTGGTACCCATGGGCCGCCTATCATGCTCATGGGTTGTCTGATTGGGGACGTAAGCGGCTGGGAAGGCTTTGATTCCGCATGGCGCAACCACCTCATCAAGAACCATCTAACTTATTACCACTCCAAGAAAATGAAACACTCGCAAGGCGAGTTTCGAGGATGGGGGGCCCAACGGAAACTTGCTTTCCGGCAGCGTGCTGGCGAGCTAACCGAGCAGCATACCATGTTCGGCGTTACTGCCGTCCTCAGCTACGCCGATTACAACAAATTCTACGTCGCGGACGAGCGGCCATCCGAAATTCAGCTTGATAGCAAATACGGCCTTTGCTTTCGGTTTTGCCTATTGCGAATTGTGGATGTGCTTCGCTATCGCCTTGGCGATCCCGATGATTTGCAACTCTATTTTGTGCTTGAAAGTGGCCATGAAAATTTTGGTGATGCTCACCGCATTTTCGATGATTTAAAGCAGAGAGGCCCGCGTCATTTACGACAAATCCTTAAAACGATAATTCCTGGCGATAAAAAGGACTATCCGGGTTTGCAAGGTGCGGATGGCGGCGCGTACCACGTCCTTGGCAGCGAGCGCGGTAGAGCAAAGCCCCCCGGAACAATTACAATTCCGGCACCGAAGAAAAATGTCAGAGCCGCGCAATCACCGTGGCTACATTACAATTTTATTATTTCGCCTGAAAAGCTTGCAGAGTTTAAGGGTGAGATTATGCAACAAGTTGAGAAAAAAAGAGCGCGGCGCAATCCGGGCACCGCGCTTTTGGTACGCGCGCGAAAACTGCTTAAGCCGGAACGGGGTTAAGTCTTGCGGCCCTTTGGAATGGTGACCTTTTTAAACGCTTTTTCGGCCCCCTCTTCGCTTTCATCCGCCTCCGCTTTGCGGGCAGCGTCGATGAAGCGCTCTGATTGCTTGGGATCGTCGGGCTTGGGTTTTTTGTCCATAGCCCGACTATACCACGATCAGCGTTTGAAGGGGAACCGAAGCTGTGGGTCCCGATATTTTCGTTTGCTAGATTTCAATTGTTTCATAGGTGAGGCGCTTTCCCTTTCCGCCTCGGATCGCCAGCGCCTCACGTTGAACGTCATTGATGCCGAGTTTCGCGCGGGTGTTCTGCCTGAAATCAAATTCGGCCAGATAGCGGTCGAGATGCTTGCTATCGACGTGCTGGTAAATGCCGACAAGCCCGCGCTTCACGATGCTGAAAAATCCCTCAAGAGTATTGGTGTGCACGTCGCCGCGAACCCATTCGTACTTGGAGTGATCGACGCTTTCGTGCGCCGCGACGGGCGGGTGAATGTAGTGCTGCGCCTTGTCGGTAACGAGCCGGGTTTCCGGGTGCACGTTCTTGTAGAGGCGGCTGCTGATGCTGCGGTGATCCATGGTCATGGAGCGCACGTTGCCGCCCCGCTCCACAAGGCTGAAAACCACGGCGTTATCGCGCCGACGGTGGCCCGCAGGACGCTTGGATTTGCGCGAGCGGGTCAATTCAGTCTCATCGGCCTCAACGGTCTTGCCAGAGCCACCCAGCGGCCCAACCGAGCCATCCGGGGCCATCGCAAAGCGAATACGATGGCCAAGATGCCAAGCGGTTTTCATGCCGCAGCCGAGCATCCGCTGAAGCTGGCGGGTGCTAATGCCTTTCTTGCTGGCGCAAAGCAGGTGGATCGCCTGAAGCCACATGCGCAGCGGCAGGTGGCTATCCTCGAAAATCGAGCCGATCCGCACGGTGAACTGGCCACGGCAGGAATAGCACTTCCAAAGGCCATAAACCGGCGCACCTTCCGGGTGCTTCTTGCTCGGCTTGGTCCGGGTGCCGGGAATACGTCCAAGGCGCTCGGCCTCGCCGCAATGCGGGCAGGTCGGACCATGCGGCCAAAGCTGCTTTTCGACATAGGCGAAAGCAGCCTCTTCGCTGTGAAACCGGGGATCAGAAAGAACAGTGTTTGCCATGGCTTATCTCCAATATCTAAAGCCATAGCAGCCTAGAATGGGTTTGTCAAGTGAAACATCGCCTATATTTTAGGAACACCGGAGAATAGATCGAAAAATCTAGTTTATTTACGAAATGAATGGGTCGTTGGAATTGCGGCTCTGAGAGCATTTTCTCTTATATTTTCAATTTGATCTATCCAAAAGTTTACTAATTAGATTAGCCATCAAACATCATGCCGTCATAAGCCGGTTCAACGTCGGGCGGCAGGCTGGTGGAGAGCGCGGCGTAATCCATGTCGCTGTGCAGATTGGTCAGGATCGCCCGTTTGGGCTTCACGCGCCCGATCCAGGCCAGCGCTTCGTCGAGATTGAAATGACTGGGGTGCGGCACATGGCGGAGCGCGTCAACAATCCATACGTCGAGCCCCGCGAGCGCTGCCAGGCTCTCCGGCGGCAAGCTCTTGATGTCGGCGGAATAGGCCACGTTGCCGAAGCGGAAGCCGAGGGAGGGGATGTCGCCGTGGTTTTGCAGCACCGGCAGCGCATCGATCGCGCCGCCCTGCCCGTCGACGGTAATCTCCTGACCGGGCGCCAATCGGCACTCGGTCAAGATCGGCGGATACTCGCTGCCCGGCGGCGTCATGAAGCAATAGCCGAAGCGGGCGTGCATGGCGCGCGAGGTCAGTTCGTCGAGATAAACGGGGACGCGCTGGCGCTTATGCACGAACAGCGGCCGCAGATCGTCGATCCCATGGGTATGGTCGGCGTGCTCGTGCGTGATCAAGACGCCGTCGAGCCAGTCCACTTCGGCGTCAAGCAACTGCTCGCGGCAGTCGGGCGTGCAGTCAACCAGAACGCGCGTGACCTTGCCCGGCCCCTGCGCGCGTTCCACTAAAAGAGAGCAGCGCCGCCGGCGGTTTTTCGGATCGTTCGGATCGCATTTGCCCCAGCCCAGCGCGACGCGCGGCACGCCCATAGAGGAGCCGCAGCCGAGGATAGTGAAGCGCAGGCTCATGCGGCGTCGGCCAGATTGCGCGGTACTTTGTTGAACAGCCGGAAGAAATTCTCGGTGGTCGCCCGCGCGATTTCTTCTGCCGACACGCCCCGGCTAGCCGCTAAAACTTTAGCGGTTTCCACCACATAGGCCGGCTCGTTGCGTTTTCCGCGGTACGGCAAAGGCGCCAGATAAGGCGCGTCGGTCTCGACCAGAATACGGTCGGCCGGAAGCTCGGCCGCGATGTCGCGCAAACTTTGCGAATTCTTGAATGTGAGAATCCCGGTGAACGACACGTAGTGACCTAACTCTATGGCTTTGAACGCCAAATCGCGGCCGCCGGTGAAGCAATGCAGCACGGCCGAGAAGGCGCCCTTCCCGCTTTCGTCTTGCAGAATCCGCGCCATGTCGGCGTCGCAGTCGCGCGAATGGATGACCAGCGGCAGGCCGGTTTGACGTGCGGCGGCAATGTGTTGGCGTAGACTTGCGGCCTGCGCCTCGCGCGGCGAATTGTCGTAGTGATAATCCAAACCCGCTTCGCCAATGGCCACCACTTTGGGATTTTTTGTCAGGGCAATTAGCGCGCTGGCGTCGATGTCCATTTCTTCCTTGGCGTTGTGCGGATGGGTGCCGACCGAGCAAAAAATCTCCGGAAATTTTTCAGCGACCGCAAGCACTTGGGGAAATTTACGCACGCGGGTGCAGATCGTGACCAGGCGCCCGATGCCGGCCGCGCGGGCGCGCGCAACCACCGCGTCCAGCTCGCTGGCGAAATCGGGAAAATCCAGGTGGCAGTGGCTGTCTACCAGCATGGTCAGGCTTTTTCTTCCGGCTCCACATAGCGCGGAAAAACGGGCGCGGGCGGCGGCAGCTTGGACCCTGCGGGAATGCGGATTCCCGGTTCAAGTACAGAAAAATCTCGGCGTTCACCCGGTATGGCCAAGAGATCGAGCAGACGCGCGGCGGAACTCGGCATAAAAGGCTGGCAGAGAATTGCTACTCTTCGCAGAACCTCGGCCGTAACCCATAGAACAGTCCCCTGCCGCTTTGGATTGCTCTTCGCCAACGCCCACGGCGCCTCCGAGGCAAAATAGCGGTTTGCGTCCGCAACTACTGCCCAAACGGCGTTGAGCACTAGGTGGAGTTGCTGCGTCTGCATAAACTCGCGCGTCTTCCCAATCATCGCGTCGGCGGCCGTAAGAATTGCCTCGTCCGTTGCGCTATAAGTGTCCAATTCTGGCAACGCGCCACCTAGCTGCTTGGCGATCATTGTGAGCGAGCGCTGCGCCAGATTGCCGAGGTCGTTGGCGAGATCGGCATTGATGCGGTTGACGATCGCCTCGTGGCTGTAATTGCCATCCTGCCCGAACGGGATTTCGCGCAAGAAAAAAAAGCGCAGCTGATCGACGCCGTAGGCGTCCGCCATGGTGAAGGGATCGACCACGTTGCCGACCGACTTCGACATTTTTTCCCCGCGATTGAACAGAAAGCCGTGCGAGAAAATGTGCTGCGGCACGGCGATGCCAGCCGACATCAGGAAGGCCGGCCAGTAGACCGCGTGGAAGCGCACGATGTCCTTGCCGATGACGTGCAGCGCGGCCGGCCAATAGCGCTTGAATTTTTCGCTTTTGTCGTCGGGAAAGCCGACGCCGGTGATGTAATTGGTGAGCGCATCGACCCACACATACATGATGTGCTTGTCGTTGCCGGGTACGCGGATGCCCCAGTCGAACGTCGTGCGCGAGATCGACAAGTCCTGCAGGCCGCCGCGCACGAAGCTGGCGACTTCGTTCAGGCGTTCCTTCGGCAGGACGTAATTCGCCCGTTCGTAGAGCTTGAGGAGCTTCTCCTGATAAGCCGATAGCCGGAAGAAGTAACTCTCTTCCTCCACCCAATCGACCGGCGTGCCGGTCTTGGACGCGACGCGCACCTTCTGCTCGTTGAGCTGCGTCTCGCTTTCGGCGTAATAGGCCTCGTCGCGCACCGAATACCAGCCGGCGTATTTGTCGAGATAGATGTCGCCGTTCTTCTCCATGCGGCGCCAGATTTCCTCCGACGAGCGGTGGTGGCGCTCTTCCGTGGTGTGGATGAAGTCGTCGTTGGAGCAATTGAGCTTCTTCACCATGGCCTCGAACAGCGGCACGTTGCGGTCGCGCAGCGCGCGCGCGGTCAGGCCCTCGCGCGCCGCGGTCTGCTGCATCTTCTGGCCGTGCTCGTCGGTGCCGGTGAGGAAATAGACGTCGTAGCCGTCGAGCCGCATGAAGCGCGCGATGGCGTCGGTGGCGATCGCTTCATAGGCGTGGCCGATATGCGGCGCGCCGTTCGGGTAGGAGATCGCAGTGGTAATGTAGAAGGGCTGTTTAGCGGGCATTTTCGCGTCGATTCATGGCGTCATGCCCGGCCTTGTGCCGGGCATCCACGACTTATGCAAGGTGGTTTTTAACAGTGAGGATGGACCGGACAGGGGCCGGAGCCGTTAGAGTTCAATCGTTCGCCGCGAACCGCTCGGCTTTGCCGCGCCGCTCGTAGGCGACGCGCGGTGGCATGTCGGTGAGCCGCGCCACCACGACCAGGCGGTCGACCTGGTTGTTCAAATAGGCGGTGAGGAACTTGCGGTAATCCCTGAACGACACGCAGCCATTCGACTGGCCGTTGGGGCCGAGCATATAGGTGTGCGCCAACATGCCGGCGCGACCGTACATCTTGTCGTCGTCCACCGGGTTGAGCCGGATGGCGCGCACGCCGTGGAAAATTTCCTCGCGCAGCGTGAGATCGTAGACGTTCGGCGGGGTCGGGCCGCGCATGCGCACCTTGAAGAAGCGCGGGTCGTCCATCTTGTCGCCCAGGCCCGAATGCGCCTCGAGCCGTTCGCCGTCCGGCAAATAGACAGTGTGCGCGGCGATGTCGTAGACCGCGACGCGGCTGCTGGGACCGGGCAACTGCGGCCGGTTGTGCGCCTCCTGCACCGGCGCCACGCGCTTCGCAACGGGCGGCGGCGCGGGCGTTGCGGTTTGCGCCGCGATTTGCGGGCCGGTTTCGCGGACGCTTGCCACCGCGATCTCGCGCTTCATCGGATAAGGTTGCGGCAGCGGCACGGTATTGGCCATGACGGCCGGACGTTTCGGTGGCAATGGCGTGACGCTGACGGGCGCGGCTACCGGCGCCTCGGGCGGCATGAGTGTCGCGACCTGCGATTGCGGCGTGGCGATCGGCACGGCGGCGACCTGCAGGGTCGCGGTCGCTTGTGCCCATTTGTCGGCGAAGGCTTCAGGCAAGGCGCCGGTCAAAGCCGGTGCATCGCCGGCGAGCGCCAGCGGGCCCATGGCCGCCCTCGCCTGCGCATGCGGATTGGAGACAGTCGTGTTGACGATCCAGGCGGCGGCGAATGTAACAGTGACGATCAGCAGGCCGACGGCGGCCAGCACCGCAAGGCCCATGACGGCCGTGCCGGCGATCCCACGAATAATTTGCGTGAGCCGGCGATAGGCGCCGCGGAAGAAATCACGACCGTCGAAACAATCGACGTCGTAGAACGCGGCGGTCGCACCCGTCATGCTACTCAAACGCAACTGGTTACACTGACGCCACGGCCGGTCGCGCCGAAGCGCGGCAGCCGGTCTTGAGAACGCGTGGAAAAGTCGGAACTTCCCCGGTATCCCCATGCCGCCTCACGCTTTGCGAGGCGGCGAGGAAATTATGCGGGGACTTAAGTTAATCGGCTGTTAAGCGCCGCGCCGGAGCGCTAGGGGGCGCATTGCGCGCCGGGCGGTGCTTCTGGCACAAGCAAATCCCCGCCCACGGATTCGGCTGTAATGACCACCCTGCAACGCTGGCTCTCCGCCCTTCTGCTCACCGCACTGGCGGTGGCGGTCTGCTATCTGTGGATCGACCGGCCGCTCGCCCTGCTCGCGCATGCCCACAGCGCGCAGCGCGAGAGCTTCGTGCGCCTCACCGACATCCCCGATCCGCTGCTGACGCTCGCCGCCGCCGCCTTCGTGGCGTTCGGGTTCTGGGCGCTGGCCGGACGGGCGTTCTCGAAACTCGTAACGGCCGGCGTGCTGTGCAGCATCAGCCTCATTGTGACCGAGACCATTAAGAACGGACTGAAATTCGCCTTCGGGCGGCTGTGGCCGGACACCTGGGTGGCGAACAATCCCTCGTTCATCCACGACGGCGCCTACGGCTTCAATTTTTTTCACGGCGGGCCCGGCTATGCCGCGTTCCCGTCCGGCCATACGGCGGTCACCTGCGCCGTTATTTCGGTACTGTGGATGCTGTATCCGCGCTGGCGCCCGCTATACGGCGCGACCGTGCTGGCGGTCGCGGTCGGGTTGATCGGAGCCAATTACCATTTTATCAGCGACGTGATCGCCGGCGGCTTCGCCGGCACCTCGATCGGCTGGATGACGGTTGCGATTTGGCGTGCGCGGCAAGCGTCCGCCTGAACACCGCCGATTTTGCATAAAATGAAAACAACCTCCGGCTGAAAATGCCCTTTGTGCTATTCTGCGCACTTGTCATAGCGGCGTAAAACTGCTTCTAAACAATGTAAATCACGCGTTCAGGGAGGACACCAATGAAACGCATCATTCTCGCGCTCATGATTTCGTCGTTCGCGATCGGCTCTGCCATGGCGGCAAGCTGCGAAAGCATGGCGGTCGGCAAGGACGGCAAGGCGCTCGCGGGCGCGGCGAAGGCCAGTTTCCTGAAGAAGTGCAAGGCCGACGCCTGCGAAGGCAAGGCGATGAGCAAAGATGGCAAGCCGCTCGCCGGCGCCGCCAAAGACAGCTTCATGAAGAAATGCGAGAAAGACGCCTAGGCGTCGTCACCGTGTCGTGGTTCGTCGCGTCGATCGCGCCACTTTACCACGCCGTATCGGCTCGCCGTGCAAGCGGCGGCATGAAATCCTTCGGTGTCCGGCGGCCCTGATCGGGCCGCTGGACGTTTTTTGTCGACGATCAACGAGAGTTTTTGGAGCTTGAAAATGAAATCCACTTTTGTCGCAGTCATGTGCTCCGCGGCCATCGGCATTTTGGCGCTCTCCTCACCCGCGCTCGCGGCCGGCAAGACCGCCAAGGAATGCGTGGCGGAATGGAAGGCGGATAAGGCTAAGTTCGAGGCGGAGAAGGTCACCGAAAAGGCCTACGTCGCAAAATGCCGAGCCGAGGCCGAGCCGAAGAGCAAACCCGCGGCTGCGAAGGAAGAAAAAGCGGCCCCAAAGGAAACCGCCAAAGAGAAAAAGGCGGAAGAGAAAAAGGGTGAGAAAATGGCCGCTCCGGCAGGCGGCGGCAAGAAGACTGCGAAGGAATGCCGGGAGGAATGGCAAGCGAATAAGTCCGCCAACCAGGCCAAGGGCATCACCGAAAAGGCCTATGTCGCGTCCTGCCAGGCCGGCACCGCGGCCGCGGCTCCGGCGGCCGCGCCGACTGCTGCGCCTGCTCCCGCTCCCGCCGCAGCCCCGAAAGAAAAGGCCTCGGCTCCGATGGCGCCCGCGACCGGCACGCCCGGCGGCGCCAATCAGTACGCCGCTGAATCGCAGGCGAAGTCGCGCTGCGGGTCGGGTACCGTGGTTTGGGCCAATCTCAACTCGAAGATCTACCACTTCTCCGGTCACGCCGATTACGGCCACACCAAGAGCGGCGCCTATATGTGCGAGAAGGATGCCATGAGCCAGGGCATGCGTGCCGCCAAGAACGAGAAGCATCCCTGACATCGAAATCTGCGAGGGGGCGTCGCGAAAAACAGTAACGGAGTTGAGCCATGGGACTTTTGGATAATCTCGGCGGCATGGTCGGGCAAATGGCGGCAGGCGCGGCACCCGCGCTTATTTCCGCAGCGCTGGCGAAAACGAACCTCGGCAACCTGCAAGGTCTCGCGAACCAGCTCCAGCAAGGCGGGCTCGGCGATCAGGTCAAGTCGTGGCTCGGCAATGGCGCCAATATGTCGGTTACGACCGAGCAGATTCGTGCGGCGCTCGGCAATGACCAGGTCAAGCAACTGGCCGAGCATTTCGGCGTGCCGGTCGACGCCGCGCTCAAATTGCTCGCCGAGCACGTTCCGACGGCGATCGATCAGGCCAGCCCTAACGGCACGCTGTAATTTAAGCTGAGGCGTCCGAACGCGCGGCGGGGCGGCTACCGACAGCTTTTTGCCGGGACGGTAAACGCCTCCGCGCGAAATTTTTAGAAATTTGTCATGCGAATCACTTAGCCTCTGCGGGCATGGCGGTTCGTCAGTTACGGATCGATCGGAAGCCTGGGTCTTCGGGGCCTCAATGTTCCCGAACGCCGGTCGCCCCGCCGCCTCGCGCACAAATCCCTCCCCTTTCATTCCCGACGGTTGCGCGCCTGCGCGCGGGCCGCGGCGTTGCGCGTTCATCCTCCAGTCCACCAGAAGGAGTCGACCCTTGGGTAAGAACCTCAACAGAAAAAGACGCCGCCATGAGCGCCAATTCGGATCCGCCGAGATCATAAATTTTCTCGATCCGAAATTCGAAATCGAACGCGCGCTGCCCCCGATCAAGGCTCTCAACCCCACCCAAGCCGACTATCTCGACGCCCTTCGCAAAGCTCCCCAGGTGATCGTTCTCGGGCCCGCGGGCACCGGCAAGACCTGGATCGCGGCCACCCACGCCGCCGACCTCTACCGCAACCGGCAAATCGACAAGATCATCCTCACCCGCCCAAACGTGCCGTGCGGCCGCTCGCTCGGCTATTTCCCCGGCAGCCTGGAAGACAAGTTCGCGCCCTGGGCTGCGCCGGTCACGGAGGCGATCAAGGACCGCATCGGCAAGGCGGCCTATGCCATCGCGCTCAAACACGGCGGCATCGAGCTGGTGCCGTTCGAGGTGATGCGCGGGCGCTCCTGGAAGAACGCCTTCGTACTGCTCGACGAGGCGCAGAACGCGACACCCGCCGAGATCAAGACGTTTTTGACGCGCATCGGCGAAGACTGCACGGTGGTCGTCAACGGCGACGTCAGCCAATGCGATCTCGACCGCGACAGCGGTCTGCGCACGGTGATCGACATGATCGACGCGCAGAATCTGCCGGTGCCGGTGATCGAGTTCACCCGCGCCGACATCGTTCGCTCGGGCATCTGCGCGATGTGGGTGAACGCGTTCGAGGAGGCGCAGATTTAGCAGGGCGCGGACGGCACCGCCGCGGTGGCGTATGTCGCGGTTATGACAGATTGAGTTGCGTCAAATTGCACTGACGAAAATTGTGCTCATGCTCGCGAAACTCTCCGGAGACGCGGCATGAGCACAAACGAGCACCCCGATCACGGCATCGACGCGCTGCTGCCGGCGGAAATCGCCGAAAAAGCCGAAGGGGTTGGCGTTCATAAAGCGCGGCTGGATTTTCTCAGCCTGATTGCGCTGTCCGTTCTCGCCGGCGCCTTCATCGCGCTCGGGGCGATGTTTGCGACCACTGTGCTGGCCGGCACCGACGGCGTCATTCCGTTCGGCGTGAGCCGGCTCTTGGCCGGCGTCGTATTCGGCCTCGGGCTCATCTGGTCATCCTGGTCATCCTTGCCGGCGCCGAACTGTTCACTGGAAACAATCTGATGGTGATGGCCTGGGCCGCCGGCAAGTTGCCGCTGCGCGACATGCTGCGCGCCTGGACGATCGTCTACGTCGGCAATTTCATCGGCGCGGTAGGAACCGCGTTGCTGGCGTTCCTGTCCGGCCAGTATCTCGCTGGGCGCGGGTCGGTTGCCGCTGTCGCGCTTAAGATCGCGTCTGACAAGACCGCCCTGCCATTCGAGCATGCACTGTTTCTCGGCGTGCTGTGCAACGTGCTGGTTTGCCTCGCTGTCTGGCTGGCGCTCGGCGCCCGGACAACGAGCGACAAGGTGCTCGCCATTCTTTTTCCGATCTCCGCTTTCGTCGCCGCCGGCTTCGAGCATTCCGTGGCCAACATGTATTTCATTCCGCTCGGCCTGTTCGTGAAGGCCTGGGGGCCGGCCGCATTGTGGTCGCAGATCGGAAATGATGCCGCTGCCTATGCAGGGCTGACCTGGCAGGCATTTTTTCTCAGCCTGATCCCGGTCACGCTGGGTAATATTTTTGGTGGCGGCGCGCTGGTCGGCGGCGACTATTGGTTTATCTATTTGCGCAGGCGCTGACGGCTATTCGCCTGCTCCGCACCAGATGAGGTGGCCGTCGCTATTTTTTACAGAGCGCGTCGAGCCCGTCGAGCACCGCGCCGATGTCCTTGCCCTCCTTGGATTCGGGGTCCATGCCCTGCAGCCCATCCATCAGCGCGGCATATTCGGGGCCGAGCTTCTGCGTCATCTCATCCATTTTCGTTCCCAATTCCTCGACCTTCTTGCTGTCCTTCTTCTGGTCGGCCTGGTCGATCTGCTCGCCAAGCTTGGCCATGTCGCAATAGATCTGCGTCTTGGCCTTGTCGGCGCTGATCAAGGCGACGACTTTCTGGGCGTCCGCCTTGGTGACTTTCTTGGGCTTTGGCTGCGCCTGCGCGCCAACCGTCAGAGCGGCGATCGCGGCGATCGCAACGAATAATTTCAGTTTCATCGTGCCCCCTTGTGAGAACGTGCAATCGCACCGTCCGGCGCATGATACGCGGTAACCTCGCGGACGGGAAAGGGGTTCCCCTCCGCTCGCAGATTTTTCGTTCTAGCGCGCCGGCTTGTGCGAGATGTGATACGACATCACGCCGGTCAGGAAGCTGCGGCTTTCGATGTCGACGAAGCCCATGCCCTTAAGCAGGCCGTCCAATTCGCGCGGCTTGTAGAAATGGTGGATGGCGTCGGCGAAATAGCGCACGCATTTCATGCTCTCGGCGGAACTCCCGAACAGCTTGGCGGTGAACCAGACCGAGAAACGCAAATAGGCGAGATAAGGGATTTCGACGACGCGCGAGGCCGGGCGCAGCATGTCGTCATGGCAGAAAATGCCGCCCGGCTTGAGCACGCGATAAATCTCCTTGAACGCGCGGATGATCTCCAGATGCCGCGAGGCGAATTGCAGCGTCACCGCGTCGAACGAATTGTCCGGGAACGGCAACACATGGGCGTCGCAGACGCGGGCGTGGATGGTTAGGTTGCGCTCACGGGCGCGCCGCTGGCCTTCGGCCGTCATATGCGGGCTGCCGTCGACGGCATGAATCTCGAGGCTTGGGTCGAGGGCCAGCAGCTTGAGCGGGACTTCGTGAATCCCCGAGCAAACGTCGAGCACCTTGGAGCCCGGCGGCAGATGGCGGTGGACCGCTTGCGCGAAGATGCCGCTCCAGCAGGCGCAGGTCCCCAGCGAGGCGACGGCATTGCCCTTATCGTAATAGGTCGGCACGTCCCGGAACACTTCCGGGATCAGGGTTCGCCATGTCTCGCCGAACATTTGCGAACGAAGGTCTTCCCTCTTCAAGAAATCTTCTGAGATGCTCATCCTGTCCCCCCCGGCTAGGAGCCGGATATTATACATGAAGCGTGAGGCCTACCAAGCAACCGCTATCCTTACCCGGCCACCAGCGGCCCACAGAAACCCCGATGGAACGGGAACTATCTGCTTCAATAGATCGATTTCGAGCTCGATGAACTGATCTTGATCAAAATTGGACGCAACAACCGGGCGTGAGCGCGCGGCCGGTTTGCCCGTAAAGTTTGATAAATCGCAAAGTTATGCGGCCGGCGTGTCGGCAAAACCGACACCCAAGTCGCTACGCTAAACCGGCCAGCGCCACGGCTTCGACCTCAATCTTGAAGCCGTAATGCAGCGCCGGCACCGGCACAACGCAGCGCGCCGGCCGTGCTTCGCGGGCCCAGGCCGCATAGATCGTGTTGAACGCCGGCCAGGACTGGATGTCGGTGACGTAGACGCGCACTTGCACCAGCCGGCTGACCGCGCTGCCGGCCGCCGCCAATGCCGCCGCCACGTTGTCGAGCACCTGCTGCGCCTGACGCTCGAACGGCACGTCATTGAGCTTGGTTCCATCCGGCGCGACCGGCAATTGCCCTGAGACGAAGACAAATCCGTTTGCCGACACAGCGTGGCTATAGTGGCCGCCCGGCGCCGCCATGGTTTTCGGATTGCTTTTCACGGTATCGGCCGCCACGCTCACCGCCTCGCCGCTTCCGCCAGCAGACCGAACACCGCAAAGACCAGCGGCTTGCGTTCGAGATTATAGGTTTCGACCTCGCGCGCGGCGCGATTGACCTTTTCCCAGACCTCGGCGGTGCGCGCCATTTGCGGCTTCGGGCGCGTATCGGAGAGCCGCGCCGACAGCCAGGCATTGACCATGTCCATGAAGGCCGCGAGCGTCTGCGGCTCGCTGCCGCCGAGCGCGTCGCCAAGCGCGTGCAGCGCGCGTGGATCGGGATCGGGCAATTGTGCGAACAAGTCGAGCACGCGTTGGCGCAACGCGAGCGGCGGGCCGTCGAGCAGCCCGAGCGCGCGGGCGACGCTGCCGTCGGCGGCGAGTGCGGCTTGCTGCACCTCCGCATCCTCGGCGTCGCGCCCGCTCGCGGCAGCGACCGCGCGCGCCACGTCGGCGGGCTCGGGCGGGCGCAACAGCAGGCGGCGGCAGCGCGAGCGAATGGTGGGCAATTCGCGCCCGGGCGCATTGCTCACCAGCAGCAGCAAGGCGCGCGCCGGCGGCTCCTCCAGCACCTTGAGCAAGGTGTTGGCGCCGGCCGCGTTGAGCTCGTCCACGGAATCGACGATCGCGACCCGCCAGCCGCCCTCGCCCGCGGTCGAGCCGAAGAATACAACACTGCGCCGCACGTCTTCCACGCGAATTTCGGTGAACAGCTTGCCGGTCTTCTCGTTGATCACACGCTCGATCGCTAACAGGCCGCCTTGCGCTTGCGCGGCGATGCGGCGCGCGACCGCGTGGTCCGGATCGACCGCGAGCGAGGTAGCCTTCTGCACGGCGGACGCCTGCGGATCGGGATGCGCGAGCACGAAACGCGCCAGACGATAGGCGAGCGTCGCCTTTCCTATTCCAGGCGGCCCGCCGATCAGCCAGGCGTGCGGAATGCGGCCGCCTTGGTAGGCATCGAGCAGCGCGCGTTCGGCTTCGGCGTGCCCGAACAGCGCTGCAGTTTCGCGCGGACGCAGCACGTCGCTGTCGGCGTCGTCCGCGCTCACGGTGAAATCGTTTCCGCCGCGCGCGGTTGCGCCAGCAGGCGCTGTTCAACGGCGGCCCAGATGCGGTCCGCCACCACGTCACGCGGCGCGCGGCCGTCGATGACGACGCAGCGCTTGGGCTCTTTTTCCATGAGTGCGAGATAAGCTTTGCGCAACGCCTCGTGAAATTCGACCGACTCCGCCTCGAAGCGGTCGGTCGCGCCCTTGCCGCGCCGCCGCTTGGCGCGCGCGAGACCGACGGTCGCCGGAACGTCAAGGATGAAGGTGAGATCGGGCATGGCGGCGCCGACCGTTACGCGTTCAAGGCTGCGGATGAGTTTCATGTCGACCTTGCCGAGCGCGCCTTGATAGACCCGGGTCGAGTCGATGAAGCGGTCGCAGATCACCCATTTGCCGTCGACCAGCGCCGGGCGAATGGTCGTGCGCACGTGATCGTCGCGCGCGGCCGCGAACAAAATGGCCTCGGTCTCGGCACCGAGCGGCTTGGCGACGCCGGACAAGAGAATATGGCGGATGATCTCGGCGCCGGGCGAGCCGCCCGGCTCCCGCGTAAGCACCACCTCGATGCCGGCCGCATTGAGCCAGTCTGCCAAAATGCGCGCATGGGTGGACTTGCCGCTGCCTTCGCCGCCTTCGAAGGTGATGAATCGTCCGCGCATTTCGTCCTGTCTGGGCGGTGAAAAACTGATTATAGCCGCTCGGCCCCAGCGCGGAACAGCGCGATCACCATTTCGGTCACCGCATCGAGCGCCCGCCCCGGCATATTGCCCCGTTCTACACTCTCGGCGGCCTTGAGCGGCACCTCCAGGACCAATTTGTCGTCGCGCCAGACCTTGAGCAGACCGATCGGCTGGCCCTTGACGATCGGCGCCGGCACCGGGCCCTGATAGGCGATGCGGGCGATCAGCTTTTCGCCGCCGGCTTTCGGCACCATCATTGTCACCAGGCCGGGGGCCTCGAGTGGCACCGAGCCGCTGGTGCCGCCATAGACTTTCGCATAGCCGAGAATCTGCCCTTCGGCGAACAGATTGCGCGGCTCGAAGGTGCGGAAGCCCCATTCTAGCAACTTCTTGGCTTCGTCGGCGCGCTCCTTGGGGCTCTTTTCGCCGTTGACCACGACGATCAGCCGCAGGCCGTCCTGCACCGCCGAACCGACCAGGCCGTAGCCGGCCTCCTTGGTGAACCCGGTTTTCAAGCCGTCGGCGCCGTTCACGGCGCCGAGCAGCGGGTTGCGGTTTGGCTGACGGATCTTGTTCCAAGTGAAATCGGGCTGGCTGAAAATCTTATAGAGCTCGGGATAGTCGAGGATGATACGGCGCGCCAGCATGGCGAGTTCGCGCGTGGTGACGTGCTCGTTCGGATCGGGCAGTCCGTTGGAATTGGTGAACACCGATTTCGCGAGCCCGATCTCGCGGGCGCGCTGGGTCAGCTTCTCGGCAAATTCGTTTTCGGTGCCGGCAAGCCCCTCCGCCAGCACGATGCAGGCGTCGTTGCCGGACTGGACGATCATGCCGTGCAGCAGGTCGTCGACCGGCACCTTGCTGTGGATCGCCGCGAACATGGTCGAGCTGTGCGAGGGCGCGCCGCCCCGGCGCCAGGCATTCTCGCTCACGGTGAATTCGTCGGTGAGCTTGAGGCGGCCCTCCTTGATCTCGTGGAAAACGTATTCGGCGGTCATCAGCTTGGCCAAGCTGGCCGGAAAGATAAGCGCGTCGGGGTCGCGATCGTAGAGCACGCCGCCGTTCTCGGCGTTGATCAGGATAGCGTGCGGCGCGGTGATACCCGCTTCGTCCTTCTTGGGTGCTTCTTTTTTGGGCGCCGCGGCGGCCGGTTTGGCCGGCTTGTGCTCGACTTTCGGCGCGGCCACGGCGAACGCGCCGAGCGCGGCGAGCATCGTCACCACAGTCAGCAACCGTCCGATTGCATGAGACGCAAGGGCCATCATCAATATTCTTTCGCATGCGCAAGGCGCGTCAAGCCGGCCTAATTAACGGCCATAATCAGTGGCGATGTGGCGGAAATTTGTGGCTCAGTAAAGGCCGCGGCCACTCATGAATCCGGCCCGGCCGTCAGTGCTCGTCGGCGCATAGGCGGTAACCGGCGAAGCCTCAGGCTCGGCCTGTACCCGGCTGGCGGCGGCAAATTCGAGCGTGCGGGCCGGCACTGCGGACACCTCGCGGGCACCCTCGCCCAGCCGATAGGGCCGGTCGGGTGGCGCCGGCACATGCGTCAGCGGGCGGTTATCGAAATAAGTCGGCGCGTAAGACTTGGCGGAGGCAACAAGGACCGGCGAAGCCTCGGCCGGCGCGCCTTCGCGCAGGGTCGCCATCAACTTACGGTCGTCGGAGCCTTGCAAAGGCGCGCGGCCGACATAGTCGACCCGCACTTTGGTGACCCCGTTGCCGTAGAAACCCAATAGCTTGGCGGTCTTCACCGAGACGTCGATGACGCGATTACCGACGTAAGGCCCGCGATCGTTCACCCGCACCACGATCGAACGGTGATTGGCGAGATTGGTGACGCGCGCATAAGACGGCAGTGGCATGGTCGGATGCGCGGCCGAAATCGAATCCCTATCGAAGATTTCGCCGTTGGCGGTGTAGCGGCCGTGGAAATCGTCGCCGTACCAGGAGGCGAGGCCGACGGCAGTGTAATTGACGTCCTCTTGAGGGACATATTCGCGCCCCGCCACCGTATAGGGCTTGCCCACCCGATAGACACCGCCGCCTTTGGGCACCGGCTGGCCCGGCTCGACCACCCGCGCGCTGGAAGATACGCCGTAGAGGGGATCAACGCGGCCGGTGAGGCCACCCGAGCAATTGGCAAGGATGAGACAGCCGGCGATCAGCCCAGCAAGGCGCGCAACCAGGCACAAGCTGCCCCTGCCCCCAAATCCGCCCATGCTGCCTGCAATCCCCGATGCGAAGCGGTCAGTTTACCCTGTTGGGCCGATTTCGGGAACCGCCGATGAGCGGGGTGGTAAATACTTGGTTCCACTGCCACATTTGGCGGTCCCGCAGACAATGTAATTCCTCAGGGCCTGACCGGTTCGCAAGTGCGAAGCGCAGCCAAATGAGTGTGCGAGCGGCACAATGGCCCTGCGCCGGCGGCGCGCAAATGAAATCTCAATCCAGATTGTTCATTCCACGCGTCAAACGGTTGAATTTCAACAAAACCAGGCGGCATTTTTGACCGAAGCGTTTAGCTGAGCTACCGAAACCACTGTGCGGAAGGGTGGCCGAGCGGTTTAAGGCACCGGT
>CAWCVE010000023.1:0-91783 GCA_963798825.1 uncultured Alphaproteobacteria bacterium
AGCGCCATGTGACGAAAAGGCCCGGGATTGCTCCCGGGCCTTTCCGATTTTTGATGGAGCGTTGGATTTAGAAATCCATCCCGCCGCCCATGCCGCCCATTCCGCCGCCGCCGCCGGGCATACCGCCCTGCGACTTCTTTTGCGGAACTTCGGCGACCATCGCCTCCGTGGTGATCAAGAGGCCGGCAACCGAGGCCGCGCCTTGGATCGCCGAACGTACGACCTTGGTCGGGTCGATCACGCCCTTGGAAACGAGATTCCCGTACTCGCCGGCTTGCGCGTCGAAGCCCCAGTTGTACTGATCCTTCTCGAGGATCTTGCCGACAATGACCGAGCCGTCTTCGCCGGCATTCTGCGCGATCTGACGCGCCGGTGCCTGGATCGCCTTGCGGACGATGTCGACGCCGTGCTTCTGGTCTTCGTTGGCGGTCTTGACCCGCTTGAGGGCTTCGGTGGCGCGCAACAGCGCGACGCCGCCGCCCGGCAGGATGCCTTCCTCGACCGCGGCTCTCGTCGCATGCATCGCGTCGTCGACGCGATCCTTGCGCTCCTTCACCTCGATCTCGGTGGCGCCGCCGACGCGGATCACCGCAACGCCGCCCGCCAACTTGGCGAGACGTTCCTGCAGCTTCTCCTTGTCGTAGTCCGAGGTGGTCTCCTCGATCTGCGCCTTGATCTGCGCGACACGCGCCTCGATGTCGGCCTTCTTGCCGGCGCCGTTGATGATCGTGGTGTTTTCCTTGTCGATCATCACCTTCTTGGTGCGGCCGAGCATGGCGATGGTGACGTTCTCGAGCTTGATGCCGAGATCTTCACTAGATCGCCTGGCCGCCGGTCAGGATCGCGATGTCCTGCAGCATGGCCTTGCGGCGATCGCCGAAACCCGGCGCCTTGACGGCCGCGACTTTCAGACCGCCACGCAGCTTGTTGACCACGAGCGTGGCAAGCGCCTCGCCCTCGATGTCCTCAGCCACGATCAGCAGCGGCTTGCCGGTCTGCACCACCGCTTCGAGCAGCGGCAGCAGTTCCTGCAGGCCTGACAGCTTCTTTTCGTAGATCAGGATGTAGGGGTCTTCCATCTCAACGCGCATCTTGTCGGCGTTGGTGATGAAGTAGGGCGAGATGTAGCCGCGGTCAAACTGCATGCCTTCGACCACGTCGAGCTCGGTCTCCAGGCTCTTGGCCTCTTCGACCGTGATCACGCCCTCGTTGCCGACCTTTTGCATGGCCTTGGCGAGGAAGTTGCCGATCTCGGTGTCGCCGTTGGCGGAGATGGTGCCGACCTGGGCGATTTCTTCGTTCGAGGTCACTTTCTTCGAATTGCTCTTGAGGTGCTCGACGATGGCTTCGACCGCGAGGTCGACGCCGCGCTTCAAGTCCATCGGGTTCATGCCGGCGGCCACGGCCTTGCAGCCTTCGCGCACGATCGCCGCGGCCAAGACGGTCGCGGTGGTGGTGCCGTCGCCGGCCTGATCCGAGGTCCGCGACGCTACTTCGCGCACCATCTGCGCGCCCATGTTCTCGAACTTGTCCTCGAGCTCGATCTCCTTGGCGACGGTGACACCGTCCTTGGTGATGCGCGGGGCGCCGAACGACTTGTCGAGCACCACGTTGCGGCCTTTCGGGCCAAGAGTGACTTTCACCGCATTGGCCAGGATGTCGACGCCGTGCAACATGCGGTCGCGCGCATCGACGGCGAATTTGACGTCTTTAGCAGCCATAGTTCGAATTCCTTTTTGCTGTCGCTGAAACGGTTAGGCGGCTTTTCGCTTGGCGGCATGGCCGCCTTCGATCACGCCCATGACGTCGGACTCCTTCATGATCAGGAGATCCTGGCCGTCGATTTTCACTTCGGTGCCCGACCACTTGCCGAACAGGATGGTGTCGCCGACCTTAAGATCGATCGGAATCAGTTTGCCGCTCTCGTCGCGGCCACCGGGGCCGACGGCGACGATTTCGCCCTGACTCGGCTTCTCTTTGGCGGTGTCGGGAATGATAATGCCGCCGGCAGTCTTTTCCTCGGCATCGATGCGCTTGACGACGACGCGGTCGTGAAGCGGGCGGAACTTCATGGTGTCCTCCTAAGTTATTGGATGGTTTTGCTTTTTGGTACCTGGCGGGTCCCCCCGCCAGAACCTGAGACGCAGATGGGTGACAGATTTTTCACCCGCAAGGGGCATCGAGAAATTTTTTAGCACTCATTTGGGGCGAGTGCCAAGAAGCGCCAGAAAATCCTTGTCGATCAATGGTTAACAGCCATGCGCCTGGAACCGGCCAAGCGGCTGCCGGGTTAGCTGCGGCGGCCGCACGTAGCGAGCTGCCAGGACTGTTAGCAGGCGCGCGTGCTTGCTGCTAACGCCTTGTTTTTAAACAGTTTGTTTACCAATTCGGCTTGCAATGGCTAGTGCCGGAAATGGAAACTTGTGTCCGACTCGACGGAGGGCGCGATGGTTTCGCAAGGCTTTGTGTCTGACGATTTCCGCAAGCAGGTCGCCGGTTTTGGGCTGACGACCGCGCACATCCTGTACCGACGTCCCGATCATCAATGGCTGCTGCAGTCCTACGTCTGGCAGGCCTACGACCTGTTCCCGCAATTTCCCGAGCTGAAGAAATTTCTGGAGTTCTGGCAAGAGAAGTTGGAAGGGCCGCTGCATTCGGTGCAGGTCGCGCATTGCAAGCTGATCAAGCCGGCTGAGATCAAAGCGATCAACGGCGAGTTCCGGCTGCACTGAAGCGCATAAGCGTCATCGCCCGTATTCTTTGCGGCGCCGGGTACGCCGTATTCCACTCCTTGCCCCTCGAATAAATCAAGGGGATGGCGCGTCAAGCGGCGCGTCCTTTGGTCTCAAGTCACACCTTCTTGCGGAGGTATGGCGCCTCTCGGCGCGCCATCGCGGCGTTCTTCTTCCGGCGCCGGGCCGCGCTTTCTGACGTTCCGTTTCGCCCTGCCTCCGGCTCTGAGTTGCGACCCCTTCTCGGTGGCCGCTCCTTGCGAGCCTCGGGCAAACCTCAACGGCCCGCCGTCAGCGAGCTCCTCGCAGGCGGCTCCTCGTGGCCGCCGGGCGGGGTCCCGGCGCCGCCCGGGAGGGGGAGGAGCGTTCGTCTCCCCCGCGCGGGCGCCGCGTCCGGTCCCATCATCAAGACGCCTCTAGACGACGCTGTCATTGAGCCGGACAAAGAGGACTATATTCAATAGTAGGAATAAAGTCAAGAAGCATTGTCCGCCGCATCCTTCGAAACCCGCCCGGCGGGCGCTCCGCAGACCGATCAATAACCGTCATGCCTCGCATCAAATGAATTGCGCCGGCGCGGGGCATCGCGCATGGCGCAGGCAATGCAATTGCCCTAGGTAAATTGCGTGAGGCAATTTCTCCCCCGCACCGCTTTGATGCTCGGCAATTTTGCCACCGGCGTGTCCATCCTGGCGCCGGCCGGCATGTTGACCGTGCTGGCCGACGGCCTCGGCGTCGGCATCCGCGACACCGGGCTGCTGGTGACCTTCGGCGCGGTCATTCTGTGCTTCGGCTCGCCGATCGTGGCGTGGCTGACAACGCGCATCGACCGCCGGTTGCTGCTGGCCGGCACGCTGGCCGTTCTGGTCGCGGGGCAGGCCGCTTCCGCCCTGGCGCCGAACTACGCCAGCGTGCTGGCGCTGCGGCTCGCCATGCTCGCGGTCGCGGCGATCTACACGCCGCAGGCGGCCTCGACGGTCGCGATGATCGTGCCGCAGGACAGGCGATCGAGCGCCATCGCCTTCGTGTTTCTCGGCTGGTCGCTGGCCATCGCCGGTGGCCTGCCGATGATCGCCTTCGTCGCCGCTTATGCCGGCTGGCGTGCGGCCTTTGGCGCCGCCGCGCTCGCGGCGCTGGTGCCGTGCCTGCTGCTTGCTTTTACGCTGCCGCGCAGCCTGCGCGGGCCGCCTTTGTCGCTCAAGAGCTTCGGCGTCATCGCGCGCCACCGCAAAATCATGCTGCTGCTGCTGATCACGATTTTGCAGACGTCGGGCCAGTTCACGGTGTTCATCTATCTGGCGCCGCTGTTGATGCGGCTGACCGGCGCCGATCACAGCGCGGTCGGCGCGATGTTCGCGATTTACGGGGTAGCCGGCTTTGCCGGCAACGTCATCGCCACGCGCATCGTGTCGGCGCTCAGCGGCTGGGTCACTTCGGTGGTGTTTCTCGGCTCGACCTTTACCGGCATGCTGCTGTGGGCGCTCGGCGCCGGCCTGCTGCCGGTGATGGGCGTCGGCATCGTGTTCTGGGGGCTCGGTTTTGCCGCCACCAACTCGATGCAGCAGGCGCGCATGGTTACGGCGGCGCCCGATCTGTCGAGTGCGACGGTCGCGCTCAACACATCGGCGCTTTACACCGGGCAGGCGATCGGCTCGGCGATCGGCGGCGTATTGTTTGGACTCGGTTATCTGCACAGCATCGGTTACGTCGGCGCAGGCTTTGTCGCGCTCGGCATCGCGGTTTGGGCGATTACCCGCGACGGCCCGATCGGGCGCGGTGTGAAGTCCGCCTAATGATGCGCGGCGCGCGCGATCAGCGTCTCGATCTGCGGAAGCATGCGCGCGACCACGATCGAGTAGCCTTGCGCGTTGTAATGTGCGTGGTCGCGCGCGCGGTATTGGCCCGGCGGCAGATCCCATTGCGCGTAGGCAACGTCTTGGGCGCGCGCGACGTCGTCGAGCTTGAGGCTGCCGAGACCGATCACCAGCACCTCGATCTTGCGCGCGCGCAACGCGCGGACGATCTCAATCAAACGCGAGCGCACGGTTTTCAGCGCGGCGTGCTGACGTAGATCATTAGTGCCGAATTCGACAATGGCGATGTCGGTTCCGGGCGCGATCGCCTGGTCGAAATGCAGCAGCCCGTCGAGCAAGGTGCCGCCGTTGATGCCGGCATTGGTCACGGCGACGTCGTAGCCTTTTTTGCGCAAGAGCGCCTGCAACTGCGCCGGATAGGCGTCTTTGCGCGCCACCAGCCAGCCGGCGGTCGCGCTGTCGCCGAAGGCGACGATATGGATCGGGCGCGCGCAAGCGGGGACGGTTGCAATCGCCAAGACAGCAGCAATTATGGCGATCAACGCCGATAGCGCGCGCTGCATGTCGTAATTCTCCCACAGGGCGGTGGTTAAGTCGCGCCGCCTGGCTTGCCAAGGCCGGCCTATTCACCAAAATGCATGACTTGCCGGGGCCGAGGCAATGGGAGACCGCCGATGGCCCGCATCCGCTTCGATTTCGGCGCGCTGACGCTGGACGCCGAACTGCTCGATACGCCGACCGCCAAGGCGATCGCGGCGGCTTTGCCGATCGACTCATCGGTGCTGACCTGGGGCGAGGAAGTGTATTTCGACGTGCCGGTGGCAGCGTCGCGCGAGCAAGACGCGCGCGCGGTGATCGTGCCAGGCGAGATCGCCTACTGGCCGCAAGGCTCGACGATCGCGATCGGCTTCGGCCGTACGCCGATCTCCAAGGGCAACGAGACGCGGCTCGCCAGCCCCTGCAACGTGTTCGCCAAGGCGCTCGGCAGCGTGAAGAGCTTGAGCAAGGTGAAGACCGGGACGAAGGTCGCGGTGACGCTGGCCAAGTAGCTCACCGACGGCCCGCCCGACGGCGCACCATCGAAAGCGTAAGATCCCAAGCATTGCGGATATTGACAATCAGCAACGTAAGGAGCGCGCCGGCCAGCACGTCGAGCGCGATATCGTTTTCGCGCCAGATCATCGCCGCCGCAACCAGCAGCGCCACGTAGGCGATGGTCGGCAAAAGCGCGTAAGCGAGGTGATCCTGCTTGTAATTGGTCCAGTCGTGACGCGACAGCTGGACGGTTACGAACAGTGAAACGCCGAGCCCGGCCGCGGCGCAGGCGCCGATCATCGCCGCGAAGAAAACGGCCCGGTGCGAAGGCACCAGCGCGATGGCTGCAATAAAAAACACGGCACTGAAATGCACGACCACGGGACTGTAGAAGGCGCGCGTCGCCGCCGCCCTTTTGTCGTTCAGAAAACCGGTGCCGAGCGAAATCGCCACGAACAACAAGGCGACCAGCGTGGCGCCGGCGGTGCCGACCAGGACGTAAAAATCGCGCCAATGTTCGAGTTCGGCGACCATTACGGCGTCAGCCCCGCCCGACGAACGGCATCTTGTTCGCCATCACCGTCATGAACAGCACGTTGGTGTCGAGCGGCAGGCTCGCCATGTAGACCACTGCGTTGCCGACGTGCTCGGCCTCCATGCGCGGTTCGATCATCTTCGATCCATTCGGTTGCAGCACACCCTCGCCGGTCGCCATGCGCTCGGTGAGCGGCGTGATCGCATTACCAATATCAACCTGACCGCAGCAGATGTCGTATTGCCGGCAATCGAGCGAGGTCGATTTGGTCAAGCCGGTGATCGCGTGCTTAGTCGAGGTATAGGCGACGGAGAACGGCCGCGGCGCGTGCGCGGAAATCGAGCCGTTATTGATGATGCGCCCGCCGCGCGGGGTCTGCGCCTTCATGATTTTGATGGCTTCCTGCGTGCACAGGAACATGCCGGTTAGATTGGTGGCCACCACGTTGCTCCAGGTCTCGTAGGGCAGGTCCTCGAGCGGCACCGGCGGCGCGCCGATGCCGGCATTGTTGAACAGCACGTCGAGCCGGCCGAAGCTCGATTTCACGGCGGCGAACAAAGCGAGGATCGACTCGCGTTTCGATACGTCGGTCGGCACCACCAGCGCCTGCGCGCCGAGCGCGTTGATCTCGGCCGATACCTTGTCGAGCATTTCCTTGCGCCGGCCGGCCAGCACCGGACTGTAGCCGGCTATGGCAAGCGCAATGGCCACCGCCCGGCCGACCCCGGTTCCGGCGCCGGTCACCAGCGCGATTTTGGCAGACGCACACATCGGATGTCCTTCCTCGACCTATTGGATTGGCGCACAGGCCATATCACAAAACCGCGCGCCCACGTAACCGCCGTGGCTTGCTAGCGCCGCACGCGCCTGTAAAAATGCACCGGCGGGGTCTTCCGCACCGAGGCAAACCATGCAACAGGCGAAGAGAATAGCAATCGCGGCCGTTGCCGCCGCGATCGCACTTGCGGCAAGTGCGTCGGCACAGGCGTGTGTCTCCGGTTGCAGCAATTATATCCAAGGCAAATGCTCGCAGTGGACGACCTGCATTCCGGGCTCGTCGCCATCCGTCTCGACGCCGAGCAATGGCGCCATCGCCTATGGCCGCACCAGCCGGGCCTGGGGCGACTCCTATCAGTGGGGCAGCCGGGCGAAGGCGGAAAGCGTCGCCTTGAAGAATTGCGAGCAGCACGGCAACGACTGCGAAGTCATGGTGTGGTTCGACCGCCGCTGCGGCGCGGTGGTGTCGGGCGAGGGCACGGCCGCCTATTGGGGCGTCGGCCGTAGCGACCGCCAGGCGCGCGCCATCGCGGTGAAATAATGCGCGGACGATGGCGGCAAAACTTGCGAGGTGCAGGTCTGGCGCTGTTCGAATTGACGGCTGTGAAGTCCGCGGCTAGCCGGCGAGCGCCTGCGGCACGTCGATCGGCTTGAAGGCGTCGGGCGATTGCAGGCGGGCGGTGATCTCGGCGGCGGTCACGGCCTTGCCGAAACGATAGCCCTGCATGAAGTGCACGCCGGCCGCGCGCAGGAACAGATGCTGGTCGGCGGTTTCCACGCCTTCCGCCGTCACCTTCATGCCGAGGCCGCGGCCAAGGCTGACCACCGCGTGCACGATGGCCGCGGCGTCGGCGGCTTTTTCGATCGACAACACGAAGCTGCGGTCGATCTTGAGCTTGTCAAACGGCAGGCGGCGCAGATAGAGCAGGCTCGAATAGCCGGTGCCGAAATCGTCGAGCGCCAGCCGCACGCCGAGTTCGCGCAGCCGTAGCATGCCGGCTTCCGCGGTGTCGACGTTGCCGAGCAGCACGCTTTCGGTGAGTTCGATCTCGAGCCGGGTCGGATCGAACGCGGTCTCGTGCAAGGTCTTTTGCACGGTGTCGAAGAAATCCGTGCGGCGGAATTGCAGTGGTGACACGTTGACCGAGACGCTCAGGCCGGGCCAGGCCTTGCCGTCGAGACAGGCCTGGCGCAACACCCAGGCGCCGAGATCGATGATCAGGCCGCTGCGCTCGGCGACGGCGATGAATTCGGTGGGCGGAATTTCACCGCGCGTCGGGTGCGTCCAGCGGCAGAGCGCTTCGACGCCGACCACAGTCTCGCCGCTCTTGTTGACGATCGGCTGGTACAGCAGCCGCAGCTGGTTGTTCTCGATCGCCTCGCGCAGGTCGCCTTCCAGGAGCTTGCGGTTGGACAGATCCGCGTCCATCGCCGCGTCGTAGATGCAGGCGCGGTTGCGGCCTTCGTTCTTGGCGCGGTAGAGCGCCATGTCGGCATAGCGCATGATGTTGGCGGCGCCGCCCGAATTGCGGTTGATCACCGCGATGCCGATCGAGGCGCCGATCACGATGTTCTGACGGTTGATCGCATAGGGCGCGCAGATCGCCGCGATCAGGCGCTGGGCGACCGCCGTCATCTTGGCGTGGTCATCGCCGATCGAGGAGATCACCGCGAACTCGTCGCCGCCGAGGCGGGCCACCAGGTCGTCGCCGCGCAGCGTGTGCGACAGCCGCAGCGTGACGTTGCGAATCAACTCGTCGCCGACCGGATGGCCGAGCGTGTCGTTGACGTCCTTGAAATGGTCGAGATCGATATAGAACACCGCGGCCGGCGAGGAGCCCGCGCGCACCTCCTCGATCACCGCCTCCAGCCGCTCGCCGAAGAAGATGCGGTTGGGCAGGCCGCAGAGCGGGTCGTGCATGGCGAGGTGGCGCAGCCGCGATTCGCCGGCGGCGATCGCGACCGCGGTGCGGCGCATATAGCGTAGCACGAAGGCCGCGAGCAGCGTGAACCCGGCGAGCGCGACGGCAATGAAGGGGATGACGCTGCTGACGATCTCGGCGCCGGGCTGCCGCGGCGTCCAGGCAAAGCGCGCGATCGCATGGCCTTGCGGCCCGATCAGCTCGTAGGTCAAATCGGTGGGCGCCGCCGGCTCGTCCTCGAGCTTGCGCAAATGCGTCAGCTGCAGTTGCGCGGCGATGCCGGCGAGCGCCTCGCTGTCGATGAATTTCACCGACATCACGATCGGCGCCGCGCGGTCGCCGGAGCCGAGCAGTCCGCCGAGCGGCCCGACCGCGACCGCGGCAATGACGGCGGGGCGGCCCGCAAGCGCCCGGATTACCGCGGCCTGCGCATGCTGGCCGTCGTCGGCCCCGCCTGGCTGGGTGAGGCGGAGCGTGCCGTGCAAGGGCGGATTGCGGCCGCGCATATAGCCGAGCACCGATTCCAGGTCGGCTAGCGCCTTGTCGGCCCACGATGCGTTGAGCGCATCGCGGCCGAACTGCGAAAAGACCGGTTTGTCGTTGCCGTCGAAGATGAAGACGTAGTTGTGATCGAAGTAGGTTTTCAGCCAATGCCCGACGCGCTGTTGCGCCCAGGCCGGGTCGAATTTGACGCGGAGATTCTGGACCGCCTGGTCGGCAGCGGCGACGCTTTTGACCTCGCCCAGTACCCGCTCGCCATAGCTGCTGAGCGCGCGCGAGAACAGCAGCTTCTCATGCTGGACGGCGACTTCGTCGACGCGCTGGGCCGAAGAGAGCACGGCGACGACGATGCAGACGATGGCGACGGCCACGATGACGCCGATTGGGACCACCACGCTCAAGCGCGCGCGATCCCAACTCGTGTATTTTTCGTCGGATGCGCGCGGGCGAGCCACAGCCGGCAAGGTCTAGCCCCTTAACGTGTCCTACCGATTAGGTTTTTCGGGCTGAACCTAGGGAGGAAAGCTTGCTTTTGGCTTTCGTAAGGGCGCCGGCGGCTTTTCGATACCGCAATTCTGGCGGTGCTGTTAACCGAAGGTAAAAATGGTAGGGATGGGGAACTTCAGCCCAGCTGCAGGGCAGAAACTTCAGCCGGGGCTGCGATAGGGCGGGCGCGGGATGGCGATATGGGCGGCGCGCAGCGCGGTCGACCAGCGCTCGCGCAGGTCCTGGAAATAGGGCTCGCCCGGTTCGATACGGTAATTCACCTCAGAGTTGTAGGTGTCCCGGCGCGCCACCAGAATGTCGATCGGCAGTCCGACCCCGAGATTGGAGCGCATGGTGGAATCCATCGAGATCAGCCCGATCTTGAGCGCGTCGTAGAGATCGGTGTCGAAGCTGATGGCGCGGTCGAGCACCGGTTTGCCGTATTTGTGCTCTCCGATCTGCAAATAGGGCGTGTCGATGGTGCATTCGATGAAATTGCCGGCCGAATAGATCATGAACAGACGCAGGCGGCCGCCTTTGATCTGGCCGCCGAACAGGAAAGCGACGTCGTGTTCGATCTCGGCGGCCGCGAGCACCTTGCCTTCGGCGGCTTGGATGGTGCGGATGGTGCGGCCGATGCGCTGCGCGGCCTGGAACATGGTCGGCGAGTTCATCAAGGTCTCGATCTCGCCGGTTTCCGGATTTTGCACGCCCTCGGTGAGCATCGAGCGCACCGTCTGGCTGAGCGACAGATTGCCGGAGGAAGCGATCGCCATGATGCGTTCGCCGGGCTCGGTATAGACGTGCAGCTTGCGAAAGGTGGAGACGTTGTCGAGGCCGGCATTGGTGCGCGTGTCGGCGATCATCACCAACCCGTCGCGCACCAGAATTCCGCAGCAATATGTCATGTGTTCCGTCTTTTTCTTGGGTGATTTTTTCGCGCCTTCGTTCTCGACAGGGCCGCAAGCTTATAACGAGGCGACCCTAGGTCCGGCAATGTCATGTTCTGGTCATGATTGCGCCTGCTGGCGCGCCTGATCGACGTGCACCGCCACTTTGAGGGTTTCGCCGCCGCCGCCATACCGCGTGCCGCGCACGGGCGCGGCGCCGAGGTAATCCAGGCCGACCGCCACCCGCACATGGGCTTCGGTGATGCCGATACCGTTGGTAGGATCGAAACCGACCCAGCCGAGATGCTCCACATAGGCTTCGACCCAGGCGTGGCCGGCCTCCTGCGCGGTGACGCCGTCGACGCGGTAGAAATGGCCACCGACGTAGCGCGCCGGGATGCCCAGCTGGCGCGCCGCCGCGATGTACACATGGGTGACGTCCTGGCAGACGCCGCGGCGCAGCGCGAAGGCTTCCGCGGCCGTGGTCGCCGAATGGGTCGGATCGGTGTCGAATTTTATCTCGCGATTGAGCGCGGTCATCAGACCGTGCAGCAGCGTCAGCGGGTCGCGCCCCGCCTCGGCGCGCGCGGTTTCGGCGAAGTCGATAATGGCGGCGTCGGGTTCGGTCAGCGCGGTCTCGCGCAGGAATAGCCCGGGCGGGAAACGCTCGACCGCGCCGGCGACCACGCTCTTGGTGTCGGTGGTATCGACCACGCCTTCGACCGCGACCGCCAATTCGTTAAACGGCCCTTCGGCGGTGAACGAATGGCTGATATTGCCGAAGGCGTCCTCGTGCTGGTGCAGCAGACAATCCTCCGACAGGTCGACGCGCCAGTTCACCACGTATTGCCCGTCGTGATTACGCGGGGTGAGGCGCAGCATCTGGATCACGCCGGTAGGCGGCGCGTCGTAGCGATAGGTGGTCGCGTGCGAGATGCGAATGCGCATGAGCTTCAGGCGGGCCAGCATTACCGAAGACGTTCTAGCACGCTCATAGCAGGAATTGTTCGGTAATGGCGGCGCCCAAGCGGTTGTTTTCGGTAATGAATTCGCCGATGAATTCGTGCAAGCCACGCTGAAAGATACCGTCCATCTTGCTGTTCTGCAGCCGGGCGCGGATGCCGCGCGCCTGGCGCTGGGCCGGGCCCTGCCGGCCGTAGGCGCCGGCGATCTGGTCGAGATTGCGCACCACCGCCTCGTAGCAGGAGGCGAGCGAGCGTGGCATCTCTTCTTTCAGAATCAGCAGGTCGGCCACCAGCCACGGCTGCAGGCTTTCGCGATAGACCCAGTGATACGACGTCAGCGCCGACACCGAACGCAGAATCGCCGCCCATTGGAAATAGTCGAGCGGGCCGCCGACGCGCTCGTTGTCGGGCAGCAGCAAATGGTATTTGACGTCGAGGATGCGCGCGGTGTTGTCGGCGCGCTCCATGTAGACGCCGAGGCGCGAGAACCAGTAGGCGTCGTTGCGCAGCATCGTGCGGTAGGCGGAGCCGTCGTAACGCAGCGAGGATTCCTGCACCCAGCGCAGGAAGCGGGAAAATTCCTCGCGCGAGGTCGGACCGTTGCCGTAGCGCTTGAGCTCGAGCCAAGTGCCGTTGATGGCGTCCCACATCTCCATCGTCAGCGCGGTGCGCACCGCGCGCGCGTTCGAGCGCGCGAGCTCGAAGCAGTTGCGGATCGAGGACGAATTGGCGGTGGAAAAGGCGAGGAAATCGGTGACGTTTTCCTCGTTGGCTTCGTCGTACTGCTTGAAGAAGGCGGTGGCGCAGCCGGCGGTGAGCACGGCCGATTCCCATTCGTTGCTGGTGCCGACATAGGCGAGGGGGAGCGCCGCCAGACGTTGGGTGGCGTCGAGAATGCGCGCGAGATATTCCGCGCGCTCCACGTAGCGCGAAAGCCAATACAGGTTGTCGGCGGTGCGCGAGAGCATTCTATCCGTCCAACACCCAGGTGTCTTTGGTGCCGCCGCCCTGGCTGGAATTGACCACCAGCGAGCCCTCTTTCATGGCGACGCGCGTCAGGCCGCCCGGCACGATGCGCGTGCCTTTGCTGCCGGTAAGCACGAAGGGGCGCAGGTCGACGTGACGCGGCGCCACGCCCTGTTCGACGCAAGTCGGGCAGGTCGACAAAGCGAGCGTCGGCTGCGCGATGAAGTTTTTCGGCGCGGTCTTGAGCTTGGCGCGGAACTGCTCGATCGCGACCTTGCTGGCCGCCGGCCCGATCAGCATGCCGTAGCCGCCGGAGCCGTGCACTTCCTTGACCACCAGCTCGCTTAGGTGGTCGAGCACATAAGCCAGATGTTCCTCCTCGCGACAGCGCCAGGTCGGCACGTTTTTCAAGAGCGGCTCTTCGCCGAGATAGAATTTCACGATCGCCGGCATGTAGCTGTAGACCGCCTTGTCGTCGGCGATGCCGGTGCCGACGGCGTTGGCGAGCGTGACGTTGCCGGCCTGGTAGGCCGACATCAGCCCGGCGACGCCGAGCGCCGAGTCGGGACGGAAAGTAAGCGGGTCGATGAAGTCGTCGTCGATGCGCCGGTAGATCACGTCGACGCGGTGCGGCCCCTGCGTGGTGCGCATGTAGACGATCTCGTCCTTGACGAACAGGTCGCGGCCTTCGACCAGTTCGACGCCGAGTTTGTCGGCGAGAAACGAGTGCTCGTAATAGGCCGAGTTGTAGACGCCGGGCGTGAGCAGCACCACGGTCGGGTCGCGCGCGCCGGGCGAGGGCGCGACCGACTTAAGGGTTGCGAGCAAGACGTCCGGATAATTTTCCACCGGCGCGATGCGGTGGCGCGCGAACAGTTCCGGGAACAGCCGCATCATGATCTCGCGGTTCTCCAGCATGTAGGAGACGCCGGAGGGCGTGCGCGCGTTGTCCTCGAGCACGTAGAAAGTCTCGGCGTCCACGCGCACGATGTCGATGCCGGCGATGTGGATGTAGATGTCGTAGGGCACGCGCTGTCCGCTCATCTCGGGGCGGAACGCCGGATTGCGAAACACCAGGTCATCGGGCACCACGCCGGCGCGCAGGATCTCGCGCGCGCCGTAGACGTCCTTGAGGAACAGATTGAGCGCCTTGACGCGCTGGACGAGGCCCTTTTCCAGGAGCCGCCATTCGGCGCCGGCCATGATGCGCGGGATGACGTCGAACGGGATTAGGCGTTCTTGCGCGTCGGCTTCGCCATAGACCGCGAAGGTGATGCCGATGCGGCGGAATAACAGCTCGGCTTCGCGCCTGCGGTAATCGAGCACATCGGCGGGAACTTCCTCGAGCCAGCGCGACAACTCGCCATAGGCGGGACGCACGCCACCGTCGGTTCCCTTCATCTCATCGAAGGCGGCAACCATCTCGGACCCCCAGCTAACAGCCGCTTACGAGAACTCGCGCGCGACGTCGTGTCGTGCCCTTTCCTTTACGGGGCAAGGCGGACCGCCGTCCCCCGGCAGATAATGTGCAAGCTTTAGGCCAAGAAAAACCTAGGAAAACCGCGTATTTACGCCAAACGACGCAGCCAGTTTATGCCTAAATAATGGGCGGAACGGGCCTGCGGGAGGGGCCCCGTTGCGGCCGCGCGGTCAGCGCGCAACTTGAGTGGCTGGCGGGGCCACGCTAGGTGTTCGGCATGAGCGCCAATCCTGAAATCGTTACGGCCGCGGTGCTGGTCATCGGCGACGAAATCCTGTCGGGCCGCACCAAGGACAAGAATATTGGGTTCATCGCCGATTATCTCACCGCCATCGGCATCGACCTCAAGGAAGTGCGCGTGATCTCCGACGACGAGGCGGCGATCGTGCAAGCCGTCAATACGCTGCGCGCGCGCTACACTTACCTCTTCACCACCGGCGGCATCGGGCCGACGCATGATGATATCACCGCCGAATGCGTGGCCAAGGCGTTCGGCGTTGGCATCAGCCACCACCCGGAAGCGGTCGCGATCCTGAAGGAGCGCATGGCCAAGATCGGCGGCGAGCTCAACGAGGCGCGCCTGCGCATGGCGCGCATCCCGCACGGCGCGGCGTTGGTGAAAAACAAGGTATCGGGCGCGCCCGGTTTCTGGATCGAAAACGTGATCGTGATGGCGGGCGTGCCCTCGATCATGCAGGCGATGGTCGACGAGGTGGCGCCGAAACTCAAAACCAGCGCCAGGCTGTTGTCGGAGACCATCCGCGCCGACGCCAAGGAAGGCGATGTCGGCACCGAACTCGGCGCCATCGCCAAGGCCAATCCGGACACCATCATCGGCAGTTATCCGTTTTTCGACGAGAAGCTCGGACCCAACACCAATATTGTGGTGCGCTCGCGCGATCCGGAAAAATTGCGGGCGGCGAAAGGCGCGGTCGAAGACATGCTCACAAAAGTCAAATCGCAGCTGGCGGCTGCGGCGCGCTAACGGACAACCATTCATGCCGACGCCGCAAGCCGACAGCCCCCCGCGCCCGGAAAAAATCTTCCCCGTCTCGTGGGATCAGTTTCACCGCGACTCGCGCGCGCTCGCGTGGCGGCTGCACGAGGCCGGGCCGTTCGAGGCGGTGGTCGCCATCACCCGCGGCGGGCTGGTGCCGGCGGCGATCGTGGCGCGCGAATTGAACGTGCGCATCATCGAAACCGTGTGCGTGGTGAGCTACCAGGACTACAGGAACCGGGGCGAACTGAAGGTGCTCAAAGGCGTCGCGCCCGAAGTGACCTCGATGCGCGCAAAGGGCAGGGCGTGCTCATCGTCGACGACCTGGTCGACACCGGCAAGACCGCGCGCGTGGTGCGCGACATTCTGCCGGCCGCGCATTTCGCCACCGTCTACGCCAAGCCCATGGGGCGGCCGATGGTGGATACGTTCATCACCGAGGTGTCGCAGGACACCTGGATCTATTTCCCTTGGGACACCGGGCTCGCCTTCCAGCCGCCGATCCGCGAGGGCGGCGATTGAGACAAAAAGCAGGGAGGACGACATGCTGACCCGACGCACATTCCTCGCCAGCGCGAGTGCTTCATTCCTGGCCGGGCCGGCGCTGGCGCAGTCTTATCCGACGCAGACCATCCGCATCATCGCCGGCTTTCCGCCAGGCGGCGGCATCGACATCTCGGCGCGCCTCGTGTCCGAACCGCTCAAGGCCGCGCTCGGTCAGACGGTGATCGTCGAGAACCGCACGGGTGCGGCGGGCATGCTCGCCGCCAACACCGTCGCCAAGGCGGCGCCTGACGGCTACACGCTGCTGATGGCGACCTCGGGCGAGATCGCCATCAGCCCGCATCTGTACAAGGATCAGATGACCTACGATCCACGCCGCGAACTTACGCCGATCGCACTCATCGGCATCGTGCCCTGCGTGGTGGTCGTTGCCGACTCAACGCCGGTGCACGATCCGCAGGAATTGATCGCCTACGCTAAGGCCAATGCCGGCAAGCTGTCGTTCTCGTCCTCCGGCGTCGGCAATCCGCAACAGTTGGCCGGCGAGTTGATGAACATGATGGCCGGCACCAATGTGCTGCACGTGCCGTACCGCGGGGCGGCGCCGGCGGTGACCGACGTGGCGACCGGGGCCGTCAGCATGAGCTTCACCAGCCTGGCGGCGGCGCTGCCGCTGATCAAGGCCGGCAAGCTGCGCGCGGTGGCCGTCACGTCCAAGGACCGCATGCCGCAATTGCCGGACGTGCCGCCGCTCAGCGAAGGCCCGGGGCTCGCCGGCTACGAACTGCTCAACTGGTTCGGCATGTTCGCGACCGGCGGCACGCCGAGCGAGATCGTCGACCGCCTCAACGACATCGTAAACACGGCGCTGCTGACCCCCTCGATTTCCGATAAACTGACCGTGCAGGGCATCGTGCCGCGGCTGATGTCGGCCAAGGAATACGCGAGCTTCGTGGAATCGGAGACCGAAAAGTTCGGCAAGATCGTCGAGCAGGCCAACATTAAACTGGCGAACTAGCCGTCTTTTTCGTGTATCATTTCGCGCGTGAGCCGGGAGGACCGCCGATGAACGTCAAGCCGAACACCGACAAGGCCGCGCCGGTCGACGACCTGCGCTCGCATCATCTCAAGCCGAGCGAAATGCCCTGGCAGAAGCTGCGCTTTCCCGGCTGCGAGATGAAGACGCTGCTGTTCGATCCCAAGAGCGGGATGGCCACCATGCTGTTCAAGATGGAGCCGGGCGCGGTGCTGCCGGACCATGAGCACGTGCTGATCGAGCAGACCTATGTGCTGGAAGGCTCGCTGGTCGACAAGGAAGGTCCCGACGCCGGCGTCGAGGTCGGCCCCGGCGAATTCGTCTGGCGGCCCGCGGGAAGCCGGCACGTGGCTTGGGCGCCCAAGGGCGGCACCTTCATCGCCATGTTCCAGATCCCCAACAAGTTCTTTGAAAAAGACGGCCGCGTGGTGGACGCCAGCGGCAAGGACTGGGCGCAGACCTGGGGCGCCTTATTAGCCAAATAGTTTGAAACGCCGCCGCGTGGTGCTTGTCCGCGCGCCGGCGCGGAGTTGGAAGCACAGGCCACGCGGACGTGGCGGAATGGTAGACGCAAGGGACTTAAAATCCCTTGGGAGTAATCCCGTCCCGGTTCGAGTCCGGGCGTCCGCACCAAAAATAAACAAATTCGCCGCACATTGAAGGCCGATGACGGAGACCGGGAACTCGACCTTGCGACGGCTGGCGGCGGTGCTGTTCGGCATCATGCCGGCGGCCCTGCTTTCCGGCTGCGCCATGTCGGATGACACGGTTTCCTCGTTCCTGGTCGCGCCGGGCAAATACGTGCTCTACAGTTGCGACGATATCGCGCGCACCGCGAAAGCCACGCAGGCGCGCCAAAAAGAACTGGAGCAGCTGATGGCGAAAGCCGGCACGGATCCCGGCGCCCAGATGATCGCCAGCGCCACCTATGGAACGGACTACGCCTCGGCGCGCGGCGAGATGAAGGATTTGCGCGCCGCCGCCGTCGAGAGGAAATGCAATTTCATGCCCGGCGTCGACGCTCCCGACGCGCGGGCGAGCGACCGTGCGCTGCACTGAACCGCTTTACAGGACGCGCCGGATCACGATCAACGAACCGTCGGCGAGACCGGCCACGATGGCCGGCGGTCCGGCGCTTTCCGTAACCAGCCCCAAATTGGTGGCTGCCTTGGCGGGCAGCGGGACGCTGGCGATCTCGCGCGGCCGCGGCGCGAAGCTGACGATGCGCAGGTGCGTGCGGTCAAGCGAGGGCGCGGCGATATCGGCAATGCCGTCGCCGTCGAAATCGGCAACGGCCGCCATGTCAATCGCGCGCGTGCCGGCGATGTGGTTGGCGATGTCGGGGAGTTCGGCGATTTTGCGCAATTCGCCGCTCGCGCCAGCTCCATAATTCAAGCGCGCCGATCACGTGCGGCTGGCGCACCAGCGCGACGTCGGTTTTGCCGTCGCCGTTGAAATCGGCGATGCCGGCGGGATCGAGCCAGCGGTGCGCCCCGCCGAGCGGCGGCGTCTCGGCGACGATCTCGTATTTGCCGTGGCGTTCGGCGATCACCGCCAGCGCCGAGCCGTGTTTGAGATAGGATTTCACCACGATCACTTCGTCATGTCCGTCGCGGTCGAGATCGGCGAGCCGCGGCTCGAGGTCCTCGAACACGGCGTCGCCTTTGAGCCGCACGGTCTGATGCTTGCCGTCACGCGTCTCGATCACCAGGCTGCCGGCCTCGATCTTGTCGCCGAGGATGCCGTGGTCGTAGCGCGTTACCGGCTCGGCTAGCCAGGCGCGCGCGATCTCGCCTTTGCCCGTTGCGACTTTGCCGTCGGGCAGCGCGCCATCCGGCAGCTTGGCTTGCGCCGGCGTGTCGATGAAGACGAGGGAGACATTTTCGCCGGCGAGCACGATTTTGTACCAAAGCCCGCCGGCGTTGATCTGCGTCTGACCCGCGACGGTTTCGATCGCCGTCACGCGCGCCGGCGCGCTGACGCGGCTCACGCGCCATTCGGCGGCCTGGGTGGCGCCGGCGCAAGCCAGCAAGCCGAAGGCGAGAAGGAAACGCTGCATCCCTTAATCCCTACAATGCCGCGCGCCGCAGCCGCAACGCATTACCAACGACGCTGACGGAGGAAAGTGCCATGGCCGCCGCGGCAATAATGGGAGAAAGCAGCAATCCGAAGGCAGGATAAAGCACGCCGGCCGCGATCGGTACGCCGGCGGAATTGTAGATGAAGGCGAAGAACAAATTCTGCCGGATATTGCCCATCACCGCCTTGGACAGCGCGCGCGCCTTGACGATGCCGCTGATGTCGCCCTTGAGCAGCGTGATGCCGGCGCTTTCGATCGCGACGTCGGTGCCGGTGCCCATGGCGATGCCGACTTGGGCTGCCGCAAGCGCGGGGGCGTCGTTGACGCCGTCGCCGGCCATGGCGACCACGCGGCCCTCGCGCGCGAGCTTCTCGATCAATTTGCTTTTCTGCTCGGGCAGCACCTCGGCCTCGACTTCGGTGATGCCGAGCTTCTTGGCCACCGCGAGTGCGGTGGTGCGGTTGTCGCCGGTGAGCATGACCACGCGCACACCAGCGGCGGTGAGCGCCTCGAGCGCTTGCGGCGTCGAGGCTTTGATCGGATCGGCGATGGCGATGACGCCGGCCGCCTTGCCGTTGAGGCCAAGGAAGATGGCGGTGGCGCCGTCCTGGCGCAGGCGTTCGGCATCCTGGGCGAGGGGCGCGGTATCGATGTTAAGCTCGGCGAAAAATTTTGCGCTGCCGAGCGCGAGCCGTTTGCCCTCGACCATGCCGACGACACCCTTGCCGGCCGGCGCATCGAAACCGTGCACGGTGCTCAATTCGATCTTACGCTCGGCGGCCGCCGCAACAATCGCCGCCGCCAGCGGATGCTCGCTGCCGCGCTCGACGCTCGCCGCAAAGCGCAGCACCTGCGCCTCATCAAAGCCGGGCGCGGGAACGACCGCCACGACCTTCGGCTTGCCTTCGGTGAGTGTGCCGGTCTTGTCGATCACCAGGGTGTCGACTTTCTCCATGCGCTCGAGCGCCTCGGCGTTCTTGATCAGCACGCCGTCCTGCGCGCCGCGCCCGACGCCAACCATGATCGACATCGGGGTGGCTAAGCCCAGCGCACAGGGGCAGGCGATGATCAGTACGCTCACCGCCGCCACCAATCCGAAGGCGAAGTGCGGCTCCGGGCCAAATGTCGCCCACGAGGCGAAGGCAACGAACGCGACCGCGATTACGGTCGGCACGAACCAGGCGGCGACCCGGTCGGCGAGGCGCTGGATCGGCGCGCGGCTGCGCTGCGCCGTCGCCACCATCTGCACGATTTGCGCCAGCAGCGTGTCGCGGCCGACTTTGTCGGCGCGCATCACGAAACTGCCGCTAATGTTGATGGTGCCGCCGATCACGCGCGCGCCTTTGTCTTTGGTCACCGGCATGGATTCGCCGGTCACCATGGATTCATCGAGCGCGGAGTGGCCCTCCAGCACCATGCCGTCGACCGGCACCTTGTCGCCGGGGCGCACGCGCAATTTGTCGCCGACGGCGACGGCATCGAGCGCGACTTCCTGGTCGCTGCCGTCGTTCTTGACGCGGCGCGCGGTCTTGGGCGCGAGATCGAGCAGCGCGCGGATCGCGCTCGATGTCGCCGCACGCGCGCGCAATTCGAGCACCTGGCCGATCAGCACCAACACGGTGATCATGCTGGCGGCTTCGAAATAGACCGCCGGCGCGCCGTGGCTGCGGAAGGCCGCGGGAAAAATACCGGGCGCGAAAGTGGCGAGCACGCTGTAGAGATAGGCGACGCCGGTACCCATGCCGATGAGCGTAAACATGTTGAGGTTGCGCGTGACCAGCGATTGCGCCCCGCGCACGAAGAAGGGCCAGCCGGCCCACAGCACCACCGGGGTCGCGAAGGAGAACTGGATGGTGTTCGAAAGCGCCGGATCGACCCAATTATGCGCGCCGACGAAGTGCGCGCCCATTTCCAGCACCATCACCGGCAGCGCCAGCACAAGGCTGATCCAGAAGCGGCGCGTCATATCGGCGAGTTCGGGGTTGCGGCCGCTGTCGGCGGTGGCGATTTCCGGCTCCAAAGCCATGCCGCAGATCGGGCAGGCGCCGGGGCCGATCTGGCGAATCTCGGGATGCATCGGGCAGGTGTAGGTCGCGCCTTCCACGACCGGCTCGGGCTCGCGCACGCCGAGATATTTCTGCGGGCCGGCGAGGAATTTGCCGCGGCAGCCGTTGCAGCAGAAATGATAGGTCTGGCCCCGGTAATCGACGTGCGGCTTGCCGGCCTTGGGGTCGACCGTCATGCCGCAGACCGGGTCGATGGCCACGCCGGCAACCGGGGCAACGCGATGGTGGTGTTCGGAAGTCATCGACATGATGCAACTCTCGGCCGGTCTTATTTCTGTAGGGCTTGCGGCTGGCGGTAGCGGGCGGCTCTTGCCTTCAATACCCCTGGGGGGTATATAGACCGCATGGCGAAGCACGGCAAGACGGCAACGCTCGGTCGGCTCAAGCGCATCGAGGGCCAGGTGCGCGGCCTCGAACGCATGGTCGAGGACGAGCGCTACTGCATCGATATCGTGACGCAGATCGGCGCGGTGCGTGCGGCGCTGCGCCGCGTGGAAGAGGAAATCCTGCGCGGCCACGTCGCCCATTGCGTCGCGCACGCGATCTCGAGCGGCGACAAGGCCGATCAGCGGCGCAAGGTCGCCGAACTGATGGACGTGATGGGCCGGGCGGGGCGGTAGGCTTCAGGCGTATTTTTTGCGGGCCAATTTTGCCCCGGCGCCGAGCGCCTTGAGCTTAGCCTCCGCGACCTCGCGCCGCATCGGCGCCATGCCGCAATTGGTGCAGGCGACAATGCGCTCGCGCGGCACAAATTTCATCACCTCGCCGATCACCTGTGCGACGCGTTCGGGCGTCTCGATCTCGTCGGTCGCGACGTCGATGACGCCGACCAGCACGTCCTTGCCGTCAAGCAGCGAGAGTAGCTTCAACGGCACGCGCGAATTGATGGCTTCCAGCGACACCTGCTTGATGCGGCTTTTTGCGAGCGCCGGAAAAATCTTCTCGTATTGCCGCCATTCGCCACCCAGGGAATTTTTCCAATCGATATTGGCCTTGATGCCGTAGCCGTAGCAGATGTGCACGGCGGTGGTGCAGGTCAGCCCGTCGATGGCGCGATGCAGCGCCTCGATGCCCCAGCCGGGCACCTCGTCCATAAACACGTTGAAGGCCGGCTCGTCGAACTGGATGACATCGACGCCGTCGGCTTGCAGCGAGCGCGCTTCCTGATTGAGCAGCCCCGCGAAAGCCATCGCCATCTTCACTTTGTCGCCGTAATGCGCATCGGCGATGGTGTCGGAGATGGTCATCGGCCCGGGCAGGGTGATTTTCAATTGGCGTTTGGTATGGGCGCGGGCATGGCGCGCCTCGGCCTGGTGCACGCGGCCCTTGAGCGTGAGCGCGCCGCGCACCACCGGCACCATGGCCTTGTAGCGGTCGGCGCGGATGCCCATCTCGACCTTGCGGGCGAAATCGATGCCGTCGACGAATTCCAGAAAGCCGTGCACGAAATGCTGGCGCGACATTTCGCCGTCGCAGACGATTTCTATGCCGGCATCCTCCTGCAGCTTGACCGCCAACAGCGTGGCGTCGAGCTTGCCTTGCACGAGATCGGCGCCTTGCAGCCGCCACTGCGGCCACAATTTGTCCGGCTCGGCGAGCCAAGACGGTTTCGGCAGGCTGCCGGCGACGGTCGAAGGAAACATCATGTCGGTTCGCTCGCAAAACGTTCTGGCGGCCGCCAAGTATAGAGCCAGTCGTAGCGGCTGAGCAGTTTTTCTCCGCCCATCGCGCGCATTGCGAGATTGCGCAGCAGCGCTTCCGGGCCGCTCAGCCCATAGATGCGCCCTTGCCGGCGGGACTTGAGTTGGGCGAGCGCGGTGCGGTGCCAGCGGGCGCCTTCATAGGCGCGCAGCGCGTCGGCGGGGTCGTCGAGAGAATTGCCTAGCATATCGGCAACGACCGCGGCGTCCTCGATCGCCATGCCGCCGCCTTGCGCGAGAAATGGCAGCATCGGGTGGGCGGCATCCCCGATCAGCGTCACCGGGCCGCGCCCGCCGCTGAAAGGCTCCGTGCGGTCGTACAGCGCCCATTTCAGCCACTGCTCGGGGGTCGCGATCAGCGCGCGCACTTTTTCGGCCCAGGCAAAGCGCGCGAAGTGGCGCAGAATTTCCGCACGACTGCCGGCAGCCGACCAGCCGATCTCCTTCCATTCGTCGCGCACGATGCCGACGATATTGATGAGGCGGCCGCCTTTGACCGGGTAATGCACGAGATGGGCGTCGGGCCCGAGCCACAAATGCACCAGCGGCGCGCAGAATTCTTCCGGCACGGCGTTGGCCGGCACCAGCGTGCGCCAGGCGGTGCGGTGGCGGAAGCGCGGCGGGCGGCGACCCTGAATGCGCGCGCTCAGCGTCGACCAGACGCCGTCGGCTCCGATCAGCGCCAGCCCACGCTCGTCCAGCACGCGCCCGCCGCTACGCGCCTGCGCCGTGACGCCGTTGGCGTGGATGGCGAAGTCCTCGACGCGGGCGCCGAGCTTGAGTTCGATATCCTGCGCGCTCTGCGCGGCGGCGGCGAGCGCGACTTGCAGATCGCCGCGATGGATCGTCCAATAGGGCGCACCGTAGCGGCGCTCGGCTTCCGCCCCGAGCGGAATGCGCACGATCTCGCGGCCGGAGGCGCCCGCCATCACGCGGATCGCCTGCGGCGTCATGACCATAGGCGCAAGCCTTTCGCGCAGGCCGAGCGCGATCAGCACACGGGTGGCATTGGGTGAAAGCTGAATGCCGGCGCCGGTCTCTTCAAGTTTTGCGGCTTGTTCCAGAACCGTCGTGCGCAAACCGGCGCGTACCAGCGCCAGTGCCGCCGTCAACCCCGCGATGCCGGCGCCGGCGACGATGACGTGACGCGCGGACGCCAAGGCTCAGGCCTCCGATTTTGGGAATCAGGCGGCGGCGACTGCCAAGGCGCATTGCGGCGGCCGCGCCGCGTGCGGATCGAGCGCGGGATCGAACCGGTAAAGCGTCGAGCAATAGGGGCAGATGATCTCGTTGTCGTCGCCCATGTCGAGGTACACGTGCGGATGATCGTAAGGCGGCGTTGCGCCGACGCACTGGAATTCTTTGGCACCGATTTCTATCATCGGCACGCCCGGATCGTTGTGGAAATGGGGGACGACGTGCTCCGCCATGGGAAGCCCTTTTTGTCAGCAGACTCGTGGCGATTTCGGCGGCACCATAGCGAGGCGTGCGCGCCGTGCCTAGAGCCATTTCAGCCTGATGAAAATCGCAATCCGCAGCCGGGACCTTATGTCCATACCGTCCGCATTGCTCTTGCCCGATCGAGCCGATAGGCTGCAAAAAAGAAAACAATAAGCCGTGGGGGCTTTGCTGACCGGCGCTACGTCGACTGCGCCGGTCGATTGGGAGGAGCACACCGACCTTGACGGTCCGTTCGGGCCGTTGGCGGTCTCGGCGTGGCGTGATGCCGATGCACGGACCCGGTGAAGCGCGGCTAATGGTCGAGAAGGCGTGCCTGCGTTACGGGGCGCTCGACGTGCTCGACGACATCAGTCTCAGCGTCGGCAGTTCGGAGGTCGTCAGCATCGTCGGCCCGTCCGGCTGCGGCAAGACCACGCTGCTGCGCTGTGTCGGCGGCTTAAACCAGCTCAACGGCGGCGAAATCCGCATCGACGGCCAGCGGGTCGAGAAGCCGCTGCCGATCGTGTCAATGGTGTTCCAACACTTCGGGCTGTTCCCGTGGAAGAACCTGTGGAGCAACATCGCCTACGGCCTCAAGCTGCGCCACGCGCCCAAGGAAGAAATCGAGCAGCGCGTCGCTGACGCGATCGAATTGGTGAGCCTGAAGGGCTTCGAGAAATCTTTTCCGCATCAGCTCTCTGGCGGCATGCAGCAGCGCGCCGGGTTGGCGCGCGCGCTGGTGATGGAACCGAAATTGCTGCTGATGGACGAGCCGTTCAGCGCGATCGACGCGCAGACGCGCGAGCAGCTCCAGTTCGAGTTGCTGCGCATCTGGGACCGCAGGCCGACGGCGATGATGTTCGTGACCCATGCCATCGACGAGGCGGTGCTGATGGGCGACCGCGTGATCGTGCTGGCCGGCCGGCCGGCGCATGTGCGGGCGGTGCGCAAAGTGGACTTGCCGCGCCCGCGCGAGCGCAGCGTGGTATCGAGCCGCGAATTCATCAATTTGCGCGAACAGGTCTGGCACGATCTGTTCGACCAGCCGGAAGCGGTGCAAACGCGCGTACAATAACCGGTCGACAAGAAGCGTTCGAAAACGACGTCAACGTTAAACACAAGAGGGAGGAGACCAACCATGCGTAAGTCAACGCGATCGGGCCTCGTGCCGAAAACGTCGCTGTTAAGCGCCATGTTCGCGCTCTCGGCGATGACGTTCTGCGTTCCGGTCAATGCGAATGCCGCCGACATCAAGCTCGCGTCGTCGGCAATCGGACGGCCGCCGATATTCTCCAACACCTTCGTCGATGTCGGCGAGGACATGGGTTACTGGAAGAAGGTGGGGCTCAACATGAGCTTCCGCTGGTTCCAGCGCGGCACCGATACCGCCAAAGCGGTCATCACCGGCGACGTGCAGGTCGGCTACACGGCGACGCCGGTAGCGGTGAACCTGATCGCGGCCGGCGCGCCGCTCGTCATCGTCGCCGGCATGCCTAACCAGGATTGGATCATCGGCTCCGATCTGCCGAACGTGAAAGAGTGCAAGGACCTCAAAGGCCAGACCGTCGCCGCCGACGGCATCAACAATGCGCGCTGGCTGTTCCTGAAATCGGAGGTCGAATCCTGCGACCTCAAGCTCACCGAAATGACGCCGATTGATCTCGCCAATGCGCCGCTGGTGAAGGCGGGCATTGCCGGCCAGGTTCATGTATCCGTCTTTCACGTCGACGAGCTTGCGCAGATCGAATTTAAGACCGGCAAGAAGTGGCACCTGATCCCGGTGCCGGCCGCGATCAAGGCCGGGCTGCACTACGGCTCGGTGCTCGTCTCCAAGAAGGCGATTGCCGATGACAGAGAAGGCGTCGTCCGCTTCCTCGAAGGCTGGATCATGACGCAGAAGCTGATGAGCAGCACCAAGCCGGCCGATCAGCAGAAGTTCGCCGAGATTGCGGCCAAGGCGAGCCAGATCGACGTTAAGGTGGCCGAGGGCGCCATCAAGACGTTCCAAAGCATCCATTACTGGGTGAACAATGACGGCCTCGACGAAAAGCAGATGATGGGTCAGGCCAGCGAAATGGTGAAGGACGGCTTGCTCAAGCCGGAAGCCAAGCCGAGCTACGACAAGCTGGTCGACAAGTCGCTTTATGCCGAAGCGATGAAGCGGGTCGAGAAAATGGGCGGCATGAGCAAGTAGCCTCGCCATGGCGATCGCGAGCGCGCGAACCGGAATAACGGCAGCCGCGAAGGAGGAATCCTTCGAGGCGCGGCTCGCGCGCTTTCGCATCGTCCATGCCTGGTGGATCCGGCTTGCCTGCTACGCGCTGAGCATTCTGCTTTTGCTCGGCGCGTGGCAGGCGCTCGGCCACAGCTTCGGCGTCCTGTTCGTCCCGTTCACGACCACCATGAGCCGGCTATGGGACATGCTGCAAAGCGGCCCGCTGCTGCCGGGGCTTTTGGTGTCGGGAAAACTTTACGGCGTCACGCTCTTGATCAATATCGTCGTGGGCGTGACGCTCGGCCTGCTGCTCGCGCGCAGCAAGCTGGTTGCGGCGGCTTTCGAGCCCTACGTCTACATTCTTTATGCGACGCCGACGATTTCGTTGGTGCCGTTCGTGTCGGTAATGTTCGGTTTCGAATTCGGCTCGCGCGTGCTGGTTTCGGTGCTCATTTCGATCTTCCCGATCCTGATCGGCGTGACCGAAGGCGCGCGCAGCATTCCGCGCCAGCACCTCGACGTGGCGGCGATTTTCGGCTCGAACGAGCGCCAGCTCTGGCGCGACGTGATTATTCCTTACGTTACGCCTTACGCGATGAGCGGTATCAAACAGTCGATCGCGCTGTCGATGGTCGGCACGCTGGTCGCGGAATTCTTCCTTAATCCCGACGGCGTGGCGGCGGTCCTGCTGCAAGGAACCACGGTCGTTGACTCCGGCTGGGTGCTCGCCGTCACCGTCTTCATCTGCGCGATCGCGGTGTTGCTGGTCGGCGTCGGCGAACTGATCGAACGGTATCTGGTGCGATGGCGACATACAGCGGTCGGATAGAGGCGGCGCCCGCGGTGCGCTGGAGCTTGGGTGGCGGCCTGATCACGCGCGAGCGCGCGGCGCCGCTCGTGGCCGGCGCCGTGCTACTGGTCATCTGGGAAATATGGGTGCGCACGCAGCTGCCCGATTTCGTGGCGCGCCCGAGTGGCATTGTCATGGCGATCCCGTCCACCATCGCCACCGCGGAATTTTGGTCCGACGTCGGCGCAACCCTCGGCTCGATCCTGGAGGGCGTGGCGATCGGCAGCGCGGCGGGCGTCTTGATCGGCGTCGCCATGGGCCGGGTGCGCGAAATCGACTGGTTCATGTCCACATACATCCGCGCGCTTTACGCGCTGCCGCTGATTGCGCTGGTGCCGATCGTCATTTTGTGGGTTGGCTACCAGCCGGCGGCGCGCCTGGTGATCGTGGTGATCTCGGTGTTTCTACCGGTCGCCGTCACCACCGCCGACGGCACGCGGGCAATTTCCAAGGACTATCTCGACGTCGGCAAGATGTTCGGGGCTCGCACGCACAATGTCTGGTTCGGCATTGCGATGCCGTCGGCGCTGCCGTTTATCGTCGCCGGCATCGAGCTCGGCTTCGCGCGCGGCATCACAAACGCCATCGCGGTCGAGGTGCTCGCCAGCGTCAACGGAATGGGCATGTCGGTGTTCACCAAGTCGAACGAGCTCAACGAGAATGCTTCGTTGGTCTACGTGCTGTGCCTGGCGATCTTCGCGGTCGGCGTTCGTTCGCTGATGATCCGGTTCCGGCATCGGCTGGCGCCGTGGTATCACCGCTAGCGGGTCTGTCCGGAGCGAGTTTCATCAGCAATGCCAAGTTTCAAACACGGCGAGGTTGAGATCGTCTATCTCGACGAAGGAGCCGGCGAGCCGGTCGTGCTGGTGCACGGCTTTGCTTCCACCAAGGAAGTGAACTGGGTCAGCCCGGGCTGGATGAAGACGCTCACCGGCGCCGGGCGGCGCGCGATCGCGCTCGACAATCGCGGCCATGGCCAATCGAGTAAGCTGTACGATCCGGCCGCCTATCACAGCGCCACCATGGCGGAGGATGTGCGCGCGCTGCTCGATCATCTTGGCATCGAGCGCGCCGACGTGATGGGCTATTCCATGGGCGCGCGCATATCGGCGTTTCTCGCGGTCCATCAAGTGCGGCGGGTGCGCTCGCTCGTTCTCGGCGGGCTCGGCATTCGGCTGGTGGAGGGTGTCGGGCTGTCGGAGGATATCGCCGAGGCGCTGGAGGCGCATTCGCTCGCCGATGTTAGCGACCCGACCGGCCGCCTGTTCCGCTCGTTCGCCGAGCAAACCAAATCGGATCTCAGGGCGCTCGCCGCTTGCATGCGCGGCTCGCGCCAGACGCTCAGCCGCGCGCAGGTGGCCGGTATCCGTGTCCCGGCGCTGGTCGCGGTCGGGACGAACGACGATGTCGCCGGCTCCGCTGAAGGATTAGCCGCGCTCATTCCGGGAGCGCGCGCGCTCGATATCCCGAATCGCGACCACATGCTGGCGGTCGGCGACAAAGCGTTCAAAACCGCTGTGCTGCACTTCCTTAACCAACGCGCATGAGCTATGCGCCTTAGCCTTTAGGCGCCCCTCTTGGCCTCTCGAAAAATGTGCTAAAAGGGCCATGTAGGGGTTCGAGAGGAACGAACCGGAGAACCGATATGGCTCAGTTTCAGACGCGGCCTGTAAAGGGTCTCGACAAGGTCGATCCAGGCTGGGCGCGCATCCGCGGCGAGGCGGAGGACATCGCGCGCCGCGAGCCGGAGCTCGCCACCTTCATCTATGAGAACATTCTCCACCACGACACGCTGGAAGCCGCCGTCATCCACCGCGTCAGCGAACGGCTCGGCAATGCCGACATTTCCGGCGACTTGATCCGCCAGGCCTATAACGACGCGCTCGAGGACGAGCCGGTGCTCGGCGAAATCTTCCGCGCCGATATCGTCGCCACCTTCGACCGCGATCCGGCGACGCTGCGTTTCATCGAGCCGGTGCTCTATTACAAGGGCTTCCACGCCATCCAGACGCATCGGCTGGCGCATTGGCTCCACCGTAAGGGCCGCAAGGATTTCGCGCTCTACCTGCAAAGCCGCTCGTCGTCGGTGTTCCAATGCGACATCAACCCGGCCGCCAAGATCGGCCGCGGCATCTTCCTCGATCACGCCACCGGCCTGGTGGTGGGCGAGACCGCGGTGATCGAGGACGACGTCTCCATCCTGCATGACGTGACGCTCGGCGGCACCGGCAAGGAGCATGAGGACCGCCATCCGAAAATCCGCCACGGCGTGATGATCGGCGCCGGCGCCAAGATCCTCGGCAATATCGAGATCGGCCATTGCGCGCGCGTCGCCGCGGGCTCCGTGGTGATCAAGGCGGTGCCGAACAACGTCACCGTCGCCGGCGTGCCGGCCAGGGTGGTTGGCGAGGCCGGCTGCCCCGAGCCTTCGCGTGCCATGGACCAGATGCTTTACGGCATCATGCTCGACGGTTGAGGCGCTTGCACATCCGCGCCCAATCGGGCAACTAGGCGTTGCAATCAACCTGGAGCGGCCCGGTGGACGTATCGGAAGTCAGGAAACTCGACGCCTATCTCAAGAAGCTGTTCGGCAACGCGTTCATTCGCGTGGTGCCGAAGGCGGGCGATTTCGCGGAAGTGTTCGTCGGCGAGGACGATCTCGGCGAACTGACGCTGGACGACGAGGATGGCGACCGTTCCTATAATTTCCGCATGGTCATCCAGGTCGGCAACGATCCTTCGATCCAGCCGGTGCCGACGCTCAACGCCTACCTGCGGCGCAAGTTCGACAACGAGAACATCCGCGTCGTGGTGCGGCCGAAGAAAACGGATTCGCTCGAAGTCTATATCGGCGAGGAATTTCTCGGCGTGCTGTTCCTCGAAGTCGAGAAGGGCCGCAAGTCGTATATTTTCGAATTGCCGATATTGGACGTCGACCTGGTCAACTCGGGCATTTAACCGTCAATTCGGGTGCAGCCGCGCCATTAGTTTGTCGATGCCGGCCGCGACGGTCTTCCAATCGCTCAGCCAGTCGCGCGGAAAGCGCAGCGTGATGTCGGCGCTGCCGATGCGCCGCTCGAGCAGGCATTCTCCGCTATTGACTACGCCGCGCAACGAGCAGCGCGCCAGGAAATGCTCGGGCGCCTTCGATTCGAACACCAGTTCCTCGCCCTGATAGGGCGTGCCGTCGCGGAAGCCGCGTAGCGTGAGCCCGTCGGGGCCGGCGGCCGGCTCGGCGGCCAGATAGCGCGGATAGATCGTCTGCACGCGCTCCATCAGCGGCAGCGTGCTATCGCCCGAGGCGATGGTCACGAACAGCCGCGCATTGGGATCGACCGGCGCGCCCAAAGTCGGCTTGTTCGCCGGGTCGGGCGGGGTGAGCGAGGGCCACAGATAGGCGAGGTCGACGCGCGCCTGCGTGCCGGGGCGGCGCTGCACCGGCATGCGGATCGCCGCTGGCTCAATGGAAAAAGTAACGCCGGCGACAATGATCGGTATGAACGGCGCGTCGAGCGTGACCGGCGCATCCGGCCAGCGCGGCCATAGCACGTAGGCCACATAGGCGGCCGCGACCAACGTGGCGGTGGCAAACACCGCCAGCGGCGCGGCGAGCGGGCCGCGCCCGGTACGGCGGCGGCGCGGCTTGGCTGCTTTGGCGGGCGCGTGCGTGAGAGTGGCCATGCCGTTTTCCGAATTCGAATCGCCGCCGATTATGCCATGGCGCCCGCGGCAAGCCTGGCTTCTCGCGTTTACCATTTGTTAAGGATTGGCTGGCGCGCGCGCCCCCGCTTTGCGAAACAGGGCCTCCTGTATTGCGTTGAGGCCGCGATGTCGCCGGAATCCCTGCAAAATGTACTGGCCCTTGCGCTCGGCTTTGCCGTAGCGGGCCTGTGCAGCTCGGCCTACCAGCTCGTCACCAGCCGGCTACCGAGCTTTGGCCTGCTTAGCGCCGGACCCAGCCCGTCAACCTTCGCGGCGGTGCCGCTGTTGATGGTGGCGGCGCCGTTCCTGATCATGCGCAACACGCTGCTCGGGCACGCCAAGGAAGGCCGCCGCTTCGAATTCGTGTTCGTGGCGACGCTGATTGCCGGCTTTTGGAGCCTAATGTCGGGGCTCACGCTGGTCATGACATTGCAGGCCTGCGGCCTGCTGGTGGCTTAGTTTGCGCGTGATCTTATCCGAAAACCGGTGCCCACTTTTCGGGATCACGCGCTAAGCACTTCCAATTTTCCGCGCTCATTGCGAATGTGCGTCTCATAGGAGACGCGAATGCCAATCTATGAACTCGACGGACAACGGCCGGAATTTCCCGGCGAGGGCGAATATTGGGTGGCGGAGACCGCGACACTGATCGGCCGCGTGCGGCTTAAGCGCGAGGCGAGCGTCTGGTTCGGCGCGGTGCTGCGCGGCGACAACGAGTGGATCGAATTGGGCGAGCGCTCGCAGATCCAGGACAACGCCACGCTGCATACCGATCCCGGCTATCCGATGGTAATCGGCAGCAATTGCGTGATCGGCCACAACGTCATCATGCACGGCTGCACCGTCGGCGACGACAGCCTGATCGGCATGGGCGCGATCTTGCTCAACGGCGTCAAGATCGGCAAGAATTCGCTGGTCGGCGCGGGCGCGGTCGTCACCGAAGGTAAAACCTTCCCGGACAATTCATTGATCGTCGGTGCGCCGGCGCGCGCGATCCGCACGCTCGACGAGAAAGCCGCCAAGATGATCCGCGGCGGCGCCGACATTTACGTACGGCGCTCACAGCAATACGCCAAGGGGTTGAAGCGGATCGGCTGAAATCAGGCCGCGATCTTCTCGCTGCTGACTTCCGGCACGGCGCGCAAAGAGATCGCGATGCGGTTCCAGCCGTTGATGGCGACGACCGCGAGGGTGAGATCGACGATCTCCTTTTCGGAAAATTGCCGGCGCACTTGCTCAAAGACCGCATCCGGCACGTGACCGTCGGTGAGCAGGGTCAGCGCCTCGGTCCAGGCCAAAGCCGCCTGTTCGCGCGCGGTATAGATCGGCGCTTCGCGCCAGGCATCGAGCAGATGCATGCGTTCGTCGGTCTCGCCAATCTTGCGGGCATCGCGCGTATGCATGGCGATGCAATAGGCGCAGCCGTTGATCTGCGAAGCGCGGATCTTGATTAGACTGAGCAGTTTGTGGTCGAGACCCGATTTGTCGACATACGCTTGCAAGGGGGCCATCGCCTTATAGGCATCAGGGCTCACTTTGGTGAAGTCAATTCGCTGTCGCATGGGGCGCCTCCGTCGTTTCGTCGCTCCCACGCGATTAAATCCGCGCGAAAAGAGTCGACAGTCAGGCCGCGTGTTGACAATTGCGTGAAAGACGAAGCGGCCCTAGTTCCATGCCGCGCCAAAAAAGGTGCGGCCGGCCCTTGGGGGAGGGCCGGCCGCTCGCGAACCCGGTCTGGGGACGGGGAGGGGTGGGGACGTGACCGGGAGCGCGAATTCCTTCTTACGTGTGGCTCAGTTCAGCCGTTTGCCGAGATCGCGAATTAGCGTGCGGATACCGTGGCCGGTGCCCGCGGCTCGCCGAGCGCGATCCAGACATTCGGATCGGATTGCGACTGCCGCTTCACGAAGCGGTAGCCGGTTTTGTTCCAGGACAGGATTTGCGCTTCCTGATTGTCGAGAATGAACTCGCCTTTGTTGGTCTTGACCGTGAGCACGGCGTGGCCGTCGCCCTTTTTGTCGCGCACCACGGTGATCAGCAGTGCCTCGCGCGGCCAGCCGGCCTGCATCAGCATGCGCCGCTTGAGCAGCACATAGTCCTCGCAGTCGCCGTAACCGTCGCTGGGATAATCCCATTGCTCGACCACGCCCCAATGCTCGAGGTCGGTGATCGGCTTGATGTTGTCGTTGACCCAGGCGTTGACCTTGACCATGTCGGACCAAGCCTTGGGCGTGAGCACCACGTCGCGCGCCGTCGACTGCTTGGTCTCGCATTCGGGTTTGTAGCGGATGCAGAATTCGACCCAGCCGATCGGCGCACGCGTCGGCTCGCCGACCGCGATATAGGCGGCGCGCTCGTGTGACGTGACCGGCCCGCCATAGGCGAGACGATCGCCCGCAGCCGCGCTGCCCGCCGCGGCGGCCAAGACCGCCGCGCAGACCGTGACCAGCAGGCCGCCGGTCGCAATTCGTTTGAAACGCCAGCCCATAGTAGTGGCCCCTTCCCGAGGTGTTGGGACCACATTTCGCACAAAGTTTTTGCATCGCCGCTAAGTCTAGCAAGTCATTTTGAAGACAAACCAAATAAAGAAAGAGACGAAAACAGTGAAATTTGGAGTATAATTCGATTAAAATCTTATCAAATACGATTTATGTAAAAGTTTATACATTAACGGCCGAAACCCAGCAAAGCCGCAGCGGCGCGCGTTGCCGCGCGCGCGACGTTTACCGTAAGCGGTTCTGAGATTTCGGCTTGATGATACCGGCGGACTTGCCCGGCCGGCGCAATTCCACCGCGGCCGATGCGCGCAATTTTACGCACGGCGTTTACCGACGACTCAGGCTAGTGCGTGATGCCGAAAATGCCTGCGCTGGACCCGCGCGCGCCGGCTCAGGGGCCGGTCACGTTTTCTTCGATGAAATCGGAGTGCTGCAGGCGGGTGAATTCGATGGCAAAGCCGTCCTCGATATGGCGGACGACCCGGCCCTGCGTCTTGCCGATGGTAACCATGCTGCCGACCGCCGGCCGAAGTTCCGGCGAGATGGATACGGCGGCGCCCGATTCAGACAAGTCGATAATGCGGCAGGCGACATTGTTGCCGTTTGCCAGGATCAGCCGCGCCATCGCCTTGCGCGGGATAAAGCGGCCGTGGCGGCGGTCTTCCGGCAGATTGAGGATATGCCGGTTGGCGAGCCAAGTGAGCTGGGCGGCGAGCTTGTCGCGCTTGCGCAAGGTTGCCTCGACCGTCATGGCGAAGCCGTTGTCGAGCAGGCGCGCGATTTTGCCTTCGAGCCGGCCGAGATGGTCGACATAGGCAATTACCCTTTCGCCCGGCTGGCCCGATACCGGCGCGACCAAGGCGATGCCGCCCGGCGACATATTGACCACCTGGCAGGGAAACTCGCGCCGGTCGGCCAGCATGTAACGCCCGAGCAAGTTGACCTTGACGCGCTGATGACGCCGGCGTTCTTCGGCCAACGGCAGCGATCTCGGCTTTGGCAGGGGCGCGGGCATAATCGGTCTAGGGTTTTGGGGGCATATTCCCCCAGCCCATGACCCTATGAGCCTATCGTTAACGGGGCGTTAGCCGGTCTCCTCGCCGGAGGGAGTTCGGCGGCCGCCGCTGTAGACTACGAAGCCATGCTGGACCCGGCTGCTGGCGTCCGCCGGGACCAGGCGCGGCGCAAGCGGGCTGTCCGTGTCCCGTCCGACGTGGCGCAGCGTGCCGAGCGTGAGTTCCACCACCGGCTTGGTGCCGATCCAATAGGGCGGATTTGTCGGCGCCAACACGCCGAGCGCGCGGACGCGGGCGTGGCCGATGTGAGCGAGCGGCAGCAGCAAAAGCTCCAGATCAGTCTCGGCGCCGTCCTCGGTGCGCGCGGTGAGCCCGGCGACGGCGCCGGTCGTTTCATGGGCGACGATGGAGAGCAGGTCGTCGATCGAATTGCCGCTCGCCTCGCTCCACAGCGCGGAAAAAACCTCGCCTTTGATCTCACGGCTAAACAGCGCGCAAACGCGCGTGCCGGCGAGCCGGAACCGGAGCTGATCGGTAAAATCCGCCGCCAGCGTGAAGGTGTCGCTCAGCGCATGCCGGATCGCGGTCGGATCGATCTCGGCGCGCATGGGGGCCGGGCGGTTTCCCCGTTTCTCGTTCCAATAATCGAACACCGTCCGCGTGGATTGATGTTTCATCGGCGCCACCTGTTCCGTCGCGAGACGGCGTCGGCGTTCGGTGTCCCTCGCTGGGACATCCGCGCCGGCTTTTCGCCGCGACGCCATCGCCGGTGCAGGCGCCGTGCCGCGGACGGGTCCGCCAAAGGGGCGGCGTGCGTTAGCGTTAAAACGGCAAAGGCATTGCCGGCGGCGCAATTGCCGCTACGGTCGCCGCCGAACCATCCATACGAACTGACAGGGGGGCGATAGCCCTCCTTTTTTTATTCGCGTGCATGCTTGCGGTCGGGCGGCCAAGCGGCGTAACTCAAGCCCCTCACGCAGGCTTTTGGATTCTTGTGAAGCGCGAACCTGCCTTCAACATCCCGCCCGTCATCCTCGCCGTGCTGGCCGTGCTGGCGCTCATTCATGCCGTGCGCACATACGTGCTCACCGGCGAGCAGGACATGGAATTCCTGCTCACCTTCGCCTTCATTCCGTCGCGCTACGACACGTCGGTCGTGCTTGGTGGCGTGCTGCCGGGCGGCGTCGGCGCGCAATTGTGGACCTTTGTGACCTATGCGCTGATCCACGCCGACTGGACGCATTACGGAGTCAATGCGGTGTGGCTGCTGCCGTTCGGCAGCGCGGTGGCGCGGCGGTTCGGCGCGCCGCGTTTCCTGGCGTTCTTCGCGGCGACGGCGGCGGCCGGCGCGGCGATGCATCTCGCCACCCATGCCGGCGAAGCGGTGCCGGTGATCGGGGCCTCGGCGGCGATTTCGGGCACCATGGCAGCGGCGATGCGATTTGCGTTCCAGCGTGGCGGGCCGCTTAGCTTCCGGCGAACCGGCGAGGCCACCGACTATCACGTGCCGGCGATCCCGCTCTCCGGGGTGCTGCGCGATCCGCGCGTGCTCGCCTTCCTGGCGGTGTGGTTCGGCATCAATATTCTGTTCGGGATCGGCTCGTTTCCATTGACCGGCATCGGGTCGAACCAGGTGGTCGCCTGGCAGGCGCATATCGGCGGCTTTCTCGCCGGCCTGATTTTGTTTTCCTGGTTCGATCCGGCCCCGCCGGAACCGCCAGCCGACGATATTGGTGCGATGCCGCAATAGAGGTTTTGCAACGCGGCGTTAAGCAATGTGATCGCGCGCGGCCCATAGCGCCCCGATTGTTCTTGACGGAACCGGCAGGGCGGCAGGATCGTTGCTCATCGCCCGGCCTCGAAGGGTGAGCATGCACCCGAGGGCGCCGGGCCCAAGGAGGCTACTATGAACGTCAAAGCGATCCTGGCCGCCAAAGTTTCGGGAGCTTTGGGCGGCGACATTATCTCCATCGAACCGACGGCCGATCTGACGGCGGCGGTCAAACTCTTGAACCAGCACCGCATCGGCGCGGTCCTGATCCGCGGCGCGGGAGGGCGCCTCGCCGGCATATTGTCGGAGCGCGACATCGTGCGCGCGATCTCCGAACAGGGCGCCGGAGCGCTCGGCCTGCCGGTCGGACAGGTCATGACCCGCAACGTCACCACCTGCAACGAGGACGACAGCATTGCCAGCATCATGGAGCGGATGACGGAAGGAAAATTCCGTCACATGCCGGTCATGGCCAAGGGCGAGCTGATCGGGCTGGTGTCGATCGGCGACGTCGTCAAGCAGCGCGTCGGTGAGATCGAGCAGGAATCCGAGGCGATGCGGGATTACATCCGCACCGCGTGACTACTTGCCCGACCCATTGCTGCCGTAAGGCTGCGACAGCGCGGTGACCGCCTCGGTCACCGCCTCGATGGCTTTTTCGGTCGCTTCGGCGCCGATGGTGATGGCTTCGGCGGCGCGGTGGAAATCGAACCAGCCGACCGCGCCCAACCGCGGGCTGACCAGAACGTCGGGCGGATCGCCGGCGAGCCGCGCGCGCGTGATGCGGTCCTGCATGACGTTGAAGGCTTCCACCATGACGGTTGGAATGCCGGGGCGGCCGCGCCGTCCGAGGAATTGCCGGCGCAGCGAGCGTTCGCCGAACATGCCGAGCAGGCCGTTCGGCTTGGGCTTGTCGGCAGGTGGTTCATCGGCGTCGTCGGAGCCGTGATTGGCGATGATGGTGCCGCGCCCGAACAAATCGGAATTGAGATTGACCGCGATCACCAGTCGGGCGCCGAGCGCACGCGCGGCCGACACCGGCACCGGATTGACCAGCGCACCGTCTACCAGCCAGCGCCCGCCGATCAGCACCGGCGGGAAAATTCCCGGCAGCGCATAGGAGGCGCGCAGCGCCTCGGCGAGACGCCCACGCGTGAGCCAGATTTCATGGCCGGTATTGAATTCGGTGGCGATGGCGGCAAAGCGGATCGGCAGATCGTCGATGCGGCTGTCGGTGAGCGCCTTTTCCAGTTGAGCCGCGAGATGGCCGCCGCGGATGAGCCCGGAGCCCGACAGGCTGACGTCGAGATAGCTAAGGATGCTGCGAACGTTGAGGCCGCGCGCCCATTCCTCGAGCCCGTCGAGCTGGCGCGCGGCATAGCAGCCGCCGACCACCGCGCCGATCGAGGTGCCGACGATGACGTCCGGCACGATGCCGTGCGCGGCGAGCGTGCGCATCACGCCGATATGGGCGAAACCGCGCGCGGCACCGCCGCCGAGCGCGAGCCCGATGGTGGGGCGCGTAAGCGCCGGCTGCAGCGGCGCGGTGGTCGCTTCGGCGGAACGGTCGCCGTTACGCACACGCGCGAATAAACCCTCAAACACCAACTTTTTCTCCCCGTCCCCCGATTTTCCGATCTGGCCAGCCGCCGGACAAGCGGATCCCCTCGATATGGTGAAAAACGCTGGCGGAGTCTTGTGACCGAAACGTGACAGGGAGCGTGCGCTTACGTGATTACATAAAGGTTAAATGCGTCAGAAACGGATTAGTTCAACGGCCGCTGCATCGCAAAAACGCTTTCGACCACGGCGTACTGGTCATAGCCGCAGCGGGCGATCGGCCGCATGGCCGCAGTGTCGAGCCGGCCGTCGACGATGAAGCGGTCGTCGATATGCACGCCGACGACTTGGCCGAACACCACGTGGCAATCGAGCGGCCGGCCCTCGACGTCTTCCATCGTCACGATCTTGAGGCGTTTGCACTCGAGCGCGCAGGGCGAAGCCTTGACGCGCGGCGGCTTGACCAGCCGCGACGGCGCCGGCTCCAGGCCCGCCCGCACCATCTCGTTGACGCCGCGCGCGAGCGGCGCCGAGGTCAAGTTCATCGCCTCACGCAGATCCCAGGTGGCGAGATTGCAAACGAATTCGCCGGTCTCTTCGATGAAGCTCACCGAATCTTTTTTGCCTTCGCTGGCGAACATCACCAGATTGGGGCGGCTGTTGACGCCGTTGAAGTAGGAGTAGGGCGCGCAATTCACCTCGCCTTGCAGGCTCATCGAGGTGATCCAGCCGATCGGGCGGGGCGCCACGATGGCTTTGAACGGATCGTGCGCAAGGATGTTCTTGTCGCGCTTGTCCGGCTCGTAGAACATCAATTCGTCTGCCCCGAATAGTGCGTGACGATTGCCTCAAGCGGCGGGCGCTCGCGCTCCTCCGGCGGCTTGGCCGCGCGGCCGATATGGACGAAGCCGGCGACGCGCTCATTGGCGCCGACGCCGAGTTTGTCGAGCACCCGCCGGTCGTAGGCGTACCATTCGGTGATCCAGCTCGCCGCGAAGCCCATGGCGTGGGCCGCGATGACCATGCTCATTGCGGAAGCGCCGGCGGAAAGTTGCTGCTCCCATTCGGGGATTTTCACATGCGGGCCGGCGCGGCTGACCACCGCGATCACCAGCGGCGCGCGCGCCAGCCGCTTGCGTTCGAATTCGATCTGCTCGGGCGTGGCGTCGGTGCGGTCGGCGCTGAAGGCTTCTGCAATCGCCTCGCCGGCGGCCTCGCGCGCATCGCCTTCGAACACGATGAAGCGCCAAGGTGCCAGCTTGCCGTGGTCGGGCACGCGCGAGGCGATGGCGAGTAAGGTGTCGATTTCCGGCCTGCTCGGGCCCGGGCCGGTCAATTCCATCGGCTTGACCGAGCGGCGGGTCTTCAAGAGCTGTAAGGCGTCGGGCATTGAGACCTCTTGGCAATGGCCGTTGCGCCTAGCATAGGGCTTCCGGGGTGACAAACCGCCTAATGGCTTGAAATCGCCGCGATTTGGGCCGAAAACGCCCTCGCCATGAGCCACCCACCCGCATTCGCCGCCTGCCGCCGGCTGTGGCCGGCACTCGGGCTCATCTCGCTTTTGCTCGTTCCGCAGCCCGCATCGGCACAGGCGGCCGGGCAGAATTCCTTGTTTTCGGCGACGCCAACACCGGGTCTGATCGGGCCGGCACCGGCCATACGCGGCGAGCCGTTCGGCCCGGGCGGTGTGCTGGTGCCGCAATCCGAATGGCCGCTGACCGCGCCGCGCGCAACCGCGCCGACCGCGGTGCCGATGGTGCCGGCCGGGCAGGTGGCGCTCGCGCTCTCGGCGCGCTTCGGCAAAGGCGCACCCGTCATCGACGGCGGTCTCACCTGGCGCATCTATTCCACCAAGCGCGACAGCGCCGGAAAATTCCTCCTGGTCAAGGAAGACAAGTCGCCGGCGCCGACGCTGGTGCTGCCGGCCGGCGCCTATATCGTGCATGTCGGCTTCGGGCTCGCCACCGCGGTTAAACCGGTGACCTTGGGCGGGGCGACCGTGCGCGAGGAATTCGATCTGCCGGCCGGCGCGCTGCGTCTTGAGGGACGCGTGGGCGACGTTCGCATTCCGGCCGGGCAGGTGTCGTTCGACGTCTACAAGGGCAGTCAGTTCGAGCCCGGCGACCGCCGGCCGATCGCCGAGCACGTGATGACCGGCAACGTGGTGGTGGTGCCTGAGGGCACCTATTATATCGTGTCGAACTACGGCGACGCCAATTCGGTGGTGCGCTCCGACATCCGCGTGCAGGCGGCCAAGCTCACCGACATCACCGTCACCCACCGCGCCGCCGCCATCACGCTCAAGCTGGTGGCCGAAAAGGGCGGCGAGGCGCTCGCCAACACCGCCTGGTCGGTGCTCACGCCCGGCGGCGACGTGATCAAGGAATCGATCGGCGCCTTTCCGCGCGTGATCCTGGCCGAGGGCGAATACCGCGCCATCGCGCGCAACGAGGGCAAGGTCTACGAGCGCGAATTCAAGGTCGTCACCGGCGTCGACGGCGACGTCGAGGTGCTGGCGCAGTGACGGCCGGAACCGATCTGCAAATCAGATCGTTGGAATAGATTATGGTGACGCAGCCCATTGCGAACGACGCGGCTATGGACATTTTTGCCGAGCTCGATGCTAGATCGATCGCGCTGCTGCTCGATGTCGACGGCACGCTGATCGATATCGGGCCGTCGCCGAATGAAGTGCACGTCGCCGACGATTTGCGCCAATCGCTCGCCCGCCTGTCGCGCGCGACGGGCGGTGCGCTCGCGCTGGTGAGCGGGCGTCCGATCGCCGACCTCGATGTGCTGTTTTCGCCGCTCAAGCTGCCCGCCATCGGCGGCCATGGCGCCGAGATGCGCGTGCGGGAAGCGATCACCTCGATTGCGCCGCTGCCACAAAAATTGCGACGGCGCCTGGCCGCGGCGGCGACGCCCGGTTCCGGCATCGTCGTCGAGGACAAGGGCTATTCGCTCGCGCTGCACTATCGCAAGGCGCCGCAGCACGAAGATCGCCTGCGCTCGCATATCGCGGCGGGCTGCGCCGCCTTCCCGGCCGAGGCGACCGAAGTGCTGCCGGGCAAGGCGATGCTCGAGGTGAAGCGGCCGAACGTCAGCAAAGGCGACGGCGTGCGCGCCCTGATGACGCACGCGCCGTTCGCCGGCCGCATGCCGGTTTTCATCGGCGACGACGTCACCGACAAATCGGTGTTCGCGCTGTTGCCGGAGCTGGGCGGCAAGGGCTTTTCGGTTGGCCGGCATTTCGGCGGGCTGGCGGGGGTTTTCGAATCGCCGATGGATGTACGCCGCGCCTTGCAGCGGCTGGCGTCCAACGGAAAGGTGCGGGCGTGACGACCGACGCCACGCTCGATCTGGCCGTCATTGGCAACGGCCGCACCGCGGCGCTGGTCGAGCCCACCGGGCGCATCGTGTGGTGGTGCCTGCCGCGCTATGACGGCGATCCGGTTTTTTGCCGGCTCTTGGCCGGCGCTGACGAAAAAGGTTTCACCGACGTATTGCTCGACGGGGAGGTCGACCGTCGATCCGCGTACAAGCGTAACACCGCCATCGTAGTCACCGATCTGCTCGACGACAATGGCGGCGCGATTCGGATCACGGATTTTGCGCCGCGCTTCCATCATTACGGCCGCACGTTCCGGCCGCCGCAACTCGTGCGCATCATCGAGCCGCTCGCCGGCATGCCGCGCATCACGATTCGCTTGCGCGTGACGCACCGCTACGGCGAGGCGGTGACCTCCCATTCGTCGGGTAGCAACAGCATTCGCTATTGGCGCGACGACGTGCCGGTTCGGCTGACCACCGACGCGCCGCTCTCGCATGTGGAAAACGAGGCCTCCTTCGTGCTCACTCGCCCGGTGCACATGGTGATCGGAGTGGACGAGCCGTTCGAAGGCGCGCTCGAGAGCACCTGCCGGGAATTCTGCGAGCGCACCGGCGACTATTGGATGGAATGGGTGCGCCGGCTTGCCTTCTCGAACGACTGGCAGGACGAGATCATCCGCGCCGGCATCACGCTCAAGCTCTGCAATTTCGAGGAGACCGGCGCGATCGTCGCCGCGCTCACCACCTCGATCCCGGAGGGGCCGAAATCCGGCCGCAACTGGGACTACCGCTACTGCTGGATGCGCGACGCCTTCTTTGTGGTGCGCGCTCTCAATCGCATCGGCGCCACGCGCACGATGGAGGAGTTCATCTCCTATATTCTGAGTATCGCGGCCGGCCGCGCCGACCGGCTCAAGCCGCTCTACGGCGTGGTGCATACCTCAAGGCTCGAGGAACGCACAGCGGAAGCGCTCGCCGGCTTCAACGGCGACGGCCCGGTGCGCATCGGTAACGCCGCGGTCGACCAGGACCAGCACGACGTCTACGGCAGCATCATCATGGCGGCGACGCCGATGTTCTTCGATCGACGGCTGCCGAAGCCGGGCGACGCTGCGCTGTTCAAGGTGATCGAGCCGCTCGGCGAATTGGCGGCGCAACTGGCGTTCGAGCCGGACGCCGGGATCTGGGAATATCGTGGCCGCAAGCGGGTGCACACCTATTCGGCGGCGATGTGCTGGGCCGGCTGCCAGCGGCTGGAGGCGATCGCCGGTCATCTCGGTTTGCCGGATCGGGCCGCCTACTGGGGCGAGATATCCAAACGCCTCGGCGAGGAAGTGCTCCATCGCGCCTGGAATCCCAAACGCAAGGCGTTTTCGGCGGCTTTCGGCAGCGACGATCTCGACGCCAGCTGCTTGCTGCTGGCCGAACTCGGGCTGATTGCGCCCAACGATCCGCGCTTCGTCTCCACCGTGGAGGCAATCGAGCGTGAACTTCGGCGCGACTTCCACGTTATGCGGTATGTCGCCGCAGACGATTTCGGCCTGCCGGAGACGGCTTTCTTGATTTGCCGGTTCTGGCTGATCGATGCAATGTGGGAAATCGGACGGCGTGACGAGGCCCGTGAAATGTTCGTCGACGCATTGAAATTGCGAAATTCTTATGGATTGCTTTCGGAAGACGTTCACCCGGCGACCGGAAAACTGTGGGGCAATTTTCCACAGACCTATTCGATGTCGGGATTGATATTGACCGCGATCAAACTTTCGCGGAGCTGGGGAGACCGATATTGGCGCGGCTCGTCGTAGTCTCGAACAGAGTTGGCGTGCCCGATAAAAGCGCGCGCGCGGGCGGGCTCGAGGTCGCGATTCGTCCGACCTTGCGCAAGCGCGGCGGACTGTGGTTCGGCTGGAGCGGACGCGCAACCGACAACGATCCGGGGCCGGCCAAAATCGTCGAGAGCGACAACGTCACGTACGCTACCATCGATCTGCGCAAGGATGACTACCAGGAATTCTATAACGGCTTTGCCAACCGCGTGCTGTGGCCGATTTTGCATTACCGGCTCGATCTCGCCGAATTCACGCGCCGTGACCTCGGCGGCTATTTCCGCGTCAACGAATTCTTCGCCAAACGCTTGGAAGCGCTGCTCGAGCCCGACGACGTAATTTGGGTGCATGATTATCATTTGCTGCCGCTGGCGCGTGCGCTACGCGAGCGCGGCCACAGGAACAAGATCGGCTTCTTTATTCACGTGCCGTGTCCGCCGCCGGAAATTCTCACCGCGCTGCCCAACCACGAGCAGCTCATCCCGGCGCTCAGCCAATACGACCTGGTCGGTTTCCAGACCGAAATCGACGCCGCCAATTTCTCGCGCTATCTGGACAATGAAACCAATTTAACGCCGGTCAGCAGTGACAGCTTCGCGGTCGGCGACCGCATCGTGCGCGTCGGCGTGTTTCCGGTCGGCATCGAGACCGAAGCCTTTACGCGGCTGGCGCGGCGCGCGATCGAAACGGAATTCGTGCGCGAAGTGCTCGAAAGTCTCTCGGGGCGCGCCATGATCATCGGCGTCGACCGGCTCGACTATTCCAAGGGCCTGCCCGAGCGGATGAACGCCTTCGAGCGGTTCCTCAATAATTTCCCGGATTGGCGCGGCAAAGTCACCTATCTGCAAATTACCCCGCGCAGCCGCACCGACATCCAGGAATATGCCGATATCGGGCGGCTCGTAGGGGAAGCGGCCGGGCGCATCAACGGCACCTATGGCGAGGCGTCATGGACGCCGCTGCGCTACATCAACAGGGCACACAGCCGTACCGCGCTCGCCGGCCTCTATCGCGCCGCGCGCGCGGCGCTGGTGACACCGTTGCGCGACGGCATGAACCTGGTGGCCAAGGAATTCGTCGCCGCGCAGAACCCCGACGATCCCGGCGTGCTGATCCTGTCGCGCTTTGCGGGCGCCGCGCGCGAATGCACGGCGGCGCTGCTGGTCAACCCTTACGATTCGGAGGGCGTCGCCATCGCGATCAACCGGGCGCTGTCGATGCCGCTGGAGGAACGGCGGGCGCGCCAGGCGGCCAATTACAAGGTGTTGGTGGCGAACGATATCACGCATTGGGCGGAGCGCTTCATGGCCATGCTGGAGCGGCCGCCAAACGCCGGCGGCGAGTGGACGCCGTTCCGCGCCGCGGCCGGTCGCTAACTTCCGCCCTTGATCTAGGTCACGGCGCCGCAGTCTTGCTCTGCTACGATATTATTTGTTCTGTGAGGTCACCATGAAACGAATAGTCCGCTCGTTGCTGTTGCTCATCGCCGCCACGGCAGTGCCGCAGGCGGCGCTCGCGGTCGACGCGGCGAATGGCGAAAAACTCGCCAAGCGCTGGTGCGCGGCCTGCCACATTGTCGCTACCGATCAGAAAAGCGGCAATACCCAGGTGGCGCCATTCTCCGCCATCGCCAAGGTGCCGGGCTTCGATGCCGCCAAGCTGGCGCTGTTCCTGCTCGATCCGCATCCGAAAATGCCGGACATGAATTTGAGCCGCAACGAAGCCGCCGACCTCACCGCCTATATCGTGAGCCAGGGTCGCTAGGTCGGCATCGCCGGTAATCGAGAGGGATCGAAGGACATGTTTCGCTTTCTTAAATCGACGGCAGCGCAATACATGACGACCAAGGTGAAAACCGTGACGCGCCAATGCGCCATGGGCGAGTTGGAAACTTTGTTTGCGCAGCACGATTTCGATGCCTATCCGGTCTTGGATAACGGCCACATGCTCGGCATCGTCACCAAATTCGATTTTCTGCGCATTTTTGCTTTCACCACCGGCCAGCTGATGCCGAGCTACGACGAGCTGATGAAGCGCACGGTCGGCGACGTGATGACCGAAGGCATCATTCACGTCGAGCCGGAAACGCCGCTCACCCGCGTTCTGCAAATGATGGTGACGCACCGGATTCGCAGTTTTCCAGTGCTCGACCCGGACCGCCAATTGTTGGGCATGATCTCGCGCGGCGACGTGATGCGCGCGCTTAAGCAAGCGACAGACGGCAAGTAGATCAGTGCGTCAGGCCGCCGCCTTCGCCCGCCGCAAGTCCGGCGGCACCGCTTCGTCGGCGAGCGCATGAAGCGCTATATCGAGCGGCATCACTTCCTGTTTGTCCTGGCCGAGGCGGCGCACCGAGACCGTACGTTCGGCGGCTTCCTTCTTGCCGACGACGAGCAAAGCCGGGACCTTGGCGAGCGAGTACTCGCGCACTTTGTAGTTGATTTTCTCGTTGCGCAGGTCGCCTTCGACGCGCAGCCCGAGCTTGCGCGCGGCCTCAATCGCCTCCCGCGCGTAGTCATTGGCGTCGTCGGTGATGGTGGCGACGATTCCCTGCACCGGCGACAGCCACAGCGGCAGGTGGCCGGCATAGTGCTCGATCATAATGCCGGTGAAGCGTTCGAGTGAGCCGAACATGGCGCGATGCAGCATCACCGGCGTCACCTTGTTGGAATGCTCGTCGATGTAGAAGGCGCCGAGCCGGCCCGGCATGTTGAGGTCGACTTGCACGGTGCCGCATTGCCAGTCGCGCCGAATCGCGTCGCGCAGCACGTATTCGAGCTTGGGCCCGTAGAAGGCGCCTTCGCCTTTGTTGAGCGTCCAGGGCCGGCCGGACGCTTTCAGCGCCGCCATCAACGCCGCTTCCGACTTGTCCCAGGCCGCATCGTCACCGATGCGCTTGTCGGGCCGGTCGGAGAACTTGATGGTGACATCCTCGAAGCCGAAATCCGAATAGATCGACAGAATGAGGTCGTTCATCGCCAGCACTTCGGCGGCGATCTGCTGCTCGGTGATGAAGACGTGCGCGTCGTCCTGCGTGAAGGCGCGCACGCGCATCAGCCCGTGCAGCGCGCCGGAAGGCTCGAAGCGGTGCACCTTGCCGAACTCGCCCAGCTTGTAGGGCAGGTCGCGGTACGATTTCAGGCCGTTCTTGAAGATCTGGATATGGCCGGGGCAATTCATCGGCTTGACCACGAAGACGCGCTCGTCGTCTTCGCGCGGCTGGGTCAGGAACATGTTTTCGCGGAAGGTCGCCATGTGGCCGGAGGCGACCCAGAGCGATGAATCCATGAGCTGCGGCGCGTTGACCTCGTGATAGCCGGCCGCGCTTTGGCGGCGGCGGATGTAATTCTCCAGCGCCTGGAACAGCGTCCAGCCTTTCGGATGCCAGAATACCGAGCCGGGCGCTTCCTCCTGGAAATGGAACAGGTCCATCTCGCGGCCGAGCCTTCTGTGGTCGCGCTTCTCGGCTTCCTCGATCTGTTTCAGGTAGGCGTCGAGCTCTTCCTGCTTGGCAAACGCTGTGCCGTAGATGCGGGTGAGCATCGGGTTCTTCGAATCGCCGCGCCAATAGGCGCCGGCCACCTTCATCAACTTGAAGGCGTTGCCGACCTTGCCGGTCGAGGTCATGTGCGGGCCGCGGCAAAGATCGAACCAGTCGCCCTGCTTGTAGATCTTGATCTGCTGGTCGGACGGAATGGCGTCGACCAATTCAACCTTGAAATTCTCGCCCATGTCGCGGAAGGTTTTCTTGGTCTGCTCGCGCGACCAGATTTCCTTGCTGAAGGGTTTGTCGCGCGCGACGATCTCCTTCATCTTCTTCTCGATGACGGCCAAGTCTTCCAGCGTGAACGGCTGGTTGCGGAAGAAGTCGTAATAAAAGCCGTTCTCGATCACCGGGCCGATGGTGACTTGGGTGCCCGGCCACAGCGACTGCACGGCCTCCGCCATGATGTGCGCGGCGTCATGCCGGATCAGCTCGAGCGCGCGCGGGTCTTCGCGATTGATGAATTCAATTTTCGAATCGTGCTCAATGGGGTCGTTCAAGTCCATGAGCACGTTGTCGAGCGCCATTGCGACGGTGCGCTTGGCAAGCGAGGGCGAAATGCCCTTGGCGACGTCCAGTCCGGTTGTGCCTTGGGGGTAGTCCCGGCGTGCGCCGTCGGGAAAGGTCAGCGCGACCATGTTTCGGCTCCTATGGCTCACTCCTGCGAACGAGCGCAGGTAAGCGGTGCAACGGCACGCATATAGCAGCCGGAAAATTCTGTGCAACTAGGCCGGCGGCGTCTCGTTCGTTCCGCGCCAGCGGCCGTAGCGCCAGGGCGCCCACCAATGGGCGCCGGCCGGCAATGCGGCCGGCACGAAATCGAGCCCGTGCGTGCCCCAGGGGTGGCAGCGCAGGATGCGCGCGAGCGCCATCCAGGAGCCGGCCCATAGCCCGAAGCGGGAAATCGCCTCGTCCGCATAGTCGGAACAGCCCGGCAGATGGCGGCAGCGCGGGCCGATCAGCGGCGCCAGCGTATAGCGATAGAGCGCCACCACGCCGCGCCCGGCGAGCCGCGGCAGGCGTGCAAAGCCGGTGGGTGATCTGCTTGGTCCGCTCATCGCTACCATAAAGTTCCAGAAATGGATGTGTCTTGAAGTTCCGTCGCCCCGGAACCGCAGGTTTTGATCCAGCACAATGTCGATAGCGGCTTTTTTACACTAGACGCGAATCCGCCGGCTCATTAAAAACGACATAGACCGGGGGTATCAGAAGCCGCCAAAGCCCGATACGAACGCGAAAACAACCGCGCCAATAATAAGGGCTCGACGGCGAAAAGGGGAAGAATGGCTCGCTCTCTCGCGTTCGCAGTTGCGCTTGCTTTGGCGGCGCTGGCCAAGCCGGTGCCGGCATCGGCGGATGCCGCCGATCGCACGCTGCCGATGCGCTTCGATTTGCGCCTGCAGGGCTCGGCCGAGAGCTGCGGCGCCAACTGCCAGCTTTGGATTTCGGCGAGCGGCGCCATCACGGCGGAGACGCCGCGCGAATTTGAAACCTTCGCGCAAGGCCACAACCTCGCCGGCGCAACGGTCGTGCTCGATTCCGATGGCGGCTCGGTGCTCGGCGCCATCGCGCTCGGACGCGCCATCCGCAAGCTTGGCCTCGACACCACGGTCGGCCGCATCGTCGATCTCGGCGGCGCCGATCAAGACACGCCGCGCGGAACTTTCTCGGGCGCCGCCGATTGCGAATCCATGTGCGGCTTCGTGCTGCTCGGCGGCGTGCACCGCGCGGTGCCGGCTCAAGCGCGTGTGATGGTGCACCAGATCTGGCTCGGCGACCGCCGCGACGATCCGACCGCGGCGAACTATTCGGCCGAGGACCTCGTGCTGGTGCAGCGCGATATCGGACGGCTGGCGAAATACACGATCGACATGGGCGGCTCGATCGATCTGCTCAATCTCGCGCTGCGCATCCCGCCTTGGGAGCCGATGCATGCGCTGACGCCGGCCGAGACGCGCAGCATGCGACTCGCGACTGATGAACCGGCAGTGCCGGCCGCCGCTACGGTCGCCTCGTCGCCGGCCGCGGCCGCAAAGCAGCCAATTCCGCGCCTGACCGATGGCGCCGGCGCGACCGAAATCAGCGAGCGGCGCTGGGCGGTGATAAATCGCGCGGGCGTCGCAACTTTGGCGCGGCACCAGCCGCTGACCGCCGGCGGCGAGGACATCGGCAATTTCGATCTCATGTTCGCCTGCGGTGCCGGCGACAGCTACGACGTCAGCTATGTCGAGCGGCGCCATGACGGCGACCACGTCCAGGTACCGACCCAACTTGCGGCCGTGATCATGACCGTCGGCCGCATGTCGGCCTCGCTGAACGTGGTATCTTCGGAGCGCCGCGCGCAACCCGACGAACTCGTTACTTATGCCGCCGGCACGGTGCCGGCCGCGCTGATAAAGGCCTTTACCGCTGCCGGTAATCACTCGATGCTGATCGAGACCAAGAGCGCCGGCATGGTCACCGGCATCCGCTTCGGCAATACCGGCGCGCAACAGAATTTACCGCGGCTCGCCGCGGGCTGCGTAAAGGCGATCGGCGATCGCGCCGAATTGGTGCCGCGCAAGACCGGCGGCATGGCGGCGGCGAAGTAGCTTACTCGGCGGCCGGCCCCCGCTTGGCCTCGATTTGATCGAGCGCCGAGACCACCGCATCGAAAGTGAGCATGGTCGAGGCATGACGCGCCTTGTAGTCGCGCACCGGCTCGAGCACCGCGATGTCGGCCCATTTGCCGGAGGGCGGCGGGCCGTTTTCCTTCAGCATTTTGCGAACGGTCTCGCGCAGCTCGCGCAGTTCCGCCGGCTTGGCGCCCACCACATGGCGGGCCATGATGGAGGATGAGGCTTGGCCGAGCGCGCAAGCCTTCACGTCATGGGCGAAATCGCCGACCACCGGGCCGTTCATTTTGAGGTCGACGGTGACCGTGGAGCCGCACAATTTGGAGTGGGCAGTGGCCGTGGCATCGGGCGCATTGAGACGTCCCAGACGGGGGATATTGCCCGCCAGGTCGAGGATTTTGTCGTTATAAACCTCGTTAAGCATTGAAATTTTGCCGTGCTACGCAGTTCCGCGGATTGCCTCTGCCGCGTAAATCAATATATAGGTGCTGACGCGACGGCGCGAGAAGGGGTTCTGCGCGCCAAGTATGGCTCACACGAGCCATGCCGAATGGGAATGCAGCGTCCAGACGCCCCGCATTGGACCGAAGCGGTCCGGCGGGTTAATGACGCGGCCACCCCGGTGACACTCCCGGTGCAGCCGTTAATGGGTGCGTGCCGGTCGAACGGAGAGACCGTTATGGACGCCAAGAATACCATCATCAAACCGTGGCCCAAGCAGGGTCTGTCCGAGCACGTGCGGGCGGCGCCCATGCCGGTCGAGCCGCGGCCCTCGCGCGAGCAGGCGGAAGCCGCCGTGCGCACGCTGATCGCCTATGCCGGCGACAATCCCGACCGCGAAGGCCTCTTGGAAACGCCGAAGCGCGTGATCGGAGCCTACGAAGAAATCTATCAGGGCTACACCGAATGTCCGGTCGAGGTGCTCGACCGCACCTTCAGCGAAACCGGCGGCTATGACGACTTCGTGCTGGTGAAGGACATCTCATTCAATTCCCATTGCGAGCACCACATGATGCCGTTCTTCGGCAAGGCGCATGTCGCCTATATGCCGGTGGAGCGGGTGGTCGGCTTGTCCAAGCTCGCGCGCCTGGTCGACGTCTATGCGCGGCGGCTGCAGACGCAGGAGCATCTGACCTCGCAGGTGGCAACCGCGATCGAAGAGATCCTGAAACCCCGCGGTGTTGCGGTGATGATCGAGGCGGAGCATATGTGCATGTCGCTGCGCGGGGTGGAGAAGCCCGGCGCGTTGACCGTGACCACGCATTTCATCGGCGCGTTCCGCGAGACGGCGGAGGAACAAGTCCGGTTCATGACTATGCTGCGCGGGACGCAACGCTAGGCGCCGCGTCAACTGCGCGAGGCGAGTTTGACTGCCGTATCCGAAATCGAGGAAGGCTTGAGCTTCGCGCCGCAATTCGGCGCGGACGGGCTGATCACGGCCGTCGTCACCGATGCGAAATCGGGCGACGTACTGATGGTCGCATACATGAACGAGGAAGCCTTGCGCAAAACCATCTCAAGCGGCGAGGCCTGGTACTACAGCCGCTCGCGCAAGAAATTGTGGAAGAAGGGCGAGATTTCCGGCCACGTGCAGCGCGTAGTCGAACTGCGCGTTGATTGCGATCAGGACGCGCTCTGGCTCAAGGTCGAGCAGGAGGGCGAGGGCGCCTGCCATACCGGACGGCGCTCCTGTTTCTACCGCGCGGTCCCGCTCGGGCAGACGGGCGGCGTAAAGCTCGAATTCCGTAATGCCGACAAGAAGTTCGACCCGAATGCGGTTTACAGCGGGGCGCCCGCTAAGCCGCGCCGTTAACTGACGATATCGGTTTCACCTTGCGACAATCGCATGTAAAGTTAGGAAATATCCTCGGCTTACGTGAGTTCGTGACAGGGAATCGCATGGGGGCGATAGCGGCAGTTCAGGTTGGCGTCCGGCGGCGCTTTTGCCTCTTGCTGGTCAAGCCGTCGCATTACGACGACGACGGCTATGTCATTCAATGGCTGCGCTCGCCGGTACCGTCGAATTCGCTCGCCGCGCTTTACGGTCTCGCCAAGGACTGCGCAGAGCGCCGGGTTCTCGGCGATGACGTTGACATCGAGATCCACGCCTTCGACGAAATCAACACCCGCATCCGCCCCGAGCGCTTGGCCGCCATGATCGAGGCGGCCGGCTCCGGCATGGTGATGCTCGCCGGCGTGCAGTCAAACCAGTTTCCGCGCGCGCTCGATTTAGCGCGGCCGCTGCGCCAGCGCGGCATCCAGGTCGGCATCGGCGGCTTCCACGTCTCCGGCGTGCTGTCGATGCTGAACGGCGTCGATGCCGATCTCGACCGCGCCAAAGCCATGGGCCTCTCGCTGTTCGCCGGCGAAGCCGAGGGCCGGATTGAACTGCTGCTGCGCGACGCGGACGCCGGCGCGCTCAGGCCGCTCTACAATTACATGGACGATCTGCCGGGAATCGAGGGCACGCCGGTGCCGCTGCTGCGGGTCGACCGCGTGCAGCGCACCATCGCCGGCACCACCAGCTTCGACGCCGGCCGCGGCTGCCCCTATCAGTGCTCCTTCTGCACTATCATAAACGTGCAGGGCCGCAAGTCGCGCCGTCGTTCGCCCGACGATGTCGAGCGCATCGTGCGGCTCAATTATGCGCAAGGGCTACGCGCCTTCTTCATCACAGATGACAATTTCGCCCGCAACAAGGATTGGGAAATCATCCTCGACCGGCTCATTCATCTGCGCGAGGTGGAGAAGTTCAACACCAGCTTCATCATCCAAGTCGATACGCTCTGCTACAAGCTGCCGAACTTCGTTGAAAAGTGCGCGCGCGCCGGCATCAAGCGCGTGTTCATCGGGCTCGAGAACATCAACCCCGACAATCTGCTCGGTGCCAAGAAACGGCAAAATAAGATCACCGAATACCGCGACATGCTGCTCGCCTGGAAGCGCTCGGCCGTTCTCACTTATGCCGGCTATATCCTCGGCTTTCCAAATGACACCTTCGAGTCGATCATGCATGACATCGACGTGATTAAGCGCGAGCTGCCGGTCGATCTGCTGGAGTTTTTCTATCTGACGCCGCTGCCGGGTTCGGAGGACCATCTCAAGTTGCACATCGCTAGCGCGCCGCTCGATCCCGATATGAACAAATACGATCTCAACCACATCTGCACGACACATCCGAAGATGTCGCGCGCGGACTGGGATCGCGCTTACAAACAAGCGTGGCAGCGCTATTACACGATTGACCACGTCGAGACGATTTTGCGGCGGGTGGCGCAGACGCGGGCGAATGCCAGCAACGCGCTGTTTCTCATCACCTGGTTCATGGGCTCAATCAATATCGAGCACATCCATCCGCTCGAAAGCGGCCTGCTGCGGTTGAAATATCGGCGCGACCGGCGACCCGGTTTCCCCATCGAGCCGATTTGGTCGTTCTATCCGAAATATCTCACCGAAATGGCGAGCAAAGTGGTGCGCTGGGGCGCGCTTTATCTCAGACTGCGGCGTATTTATCTGCGCATTAAACACGATCCGGAGCGCTTCAGCCTATACCGACATGGCCATGACCGCCGTCGCCGACGACGAGGCCGCGACGCACGAACTGTTCCACACCGACGCGGCGCGCGCCTTCATCGCGCACGCCAAACACGTCAGAGATGCGCAGCATGGCCGCGCCAACCAAGCAGCGCAAGTGGAAGCGGCGGAATAACCTTCAGGTCAAACGCGCCAGCAGGGCCTGCGCCCGCGCAAGATGCGGGCGGTCGTACATCTTGCCGTCGATGCCGATCGTGCCGGCGCCAGGCCTGGCCGCGAAGGCGGCGACCACTGCCTTGGCCTTGGCGATCTGCTCGTCGCTCGGAGTGAACACCGCGTTGATCACCGCCACTTGTGCCGGATGAACGGCGAGCCGGGCCGTGAAGCCGTCGCGGCGGGCGAGTTCGGTGTCACGGCGCAAAACCTCCTGATCGCGGAAATTGACGTGAATGGTTTCGATTGCCGGCACCTTCGCCGCCGCCGCGCCGAAAAGACAAAACGCGCGCGCGATGCGATAGGGCTCGCTCAGCGTGCCGTCAGCTTCGCGGTTTGCTTCCGCGCCGAGCTCGGCCGACAAGTCCTCGGGTCCCCAGGTCATGCCGATGAGCCGCGGGCTGCAATTCTCGTAAGTGCCAGCCGTGAACAGGCCGGCGGCCGACTCTACCGTCTGCGCCAGGATTTCAATTGAGCCCGCCGGCACGCCGGCGATGGCCTCGCGTGCGGTGAGCTTGGCGTCGAGATGGGTGACGCTCGCGCCGCCCTCCGCCTTGGGGAACAGGATGGCGTCGGGCTTGCCGGCAACAATCGCGTCGAGATCGGCGTCGGTCATGCCGGTGTCGAGACCGTTGATACGCACCAGCAGGCGAGGGCGGTCTTTGCGCGCGCCATGCGCTTTGAGGAATTCCAAGGCCAGCTTGCGCGCCTGCTCTTTGCGCTCGGGCGCAATCGAATCCTCGAGATCGAGGATCACGGCATCGGCGCCGCTCGCCATCGCCTTGTCGAGCTTAGGCCCGCCGTCGGCGGGAACGAACAGCAGGGAGCGCATCAATCTACTTTTGCCGATTCATTTGGGCCGCATGTTGATGAAGGCGTTGCGGTGGCATTCGGCCACCAGTGTGCCGTCCTGCTTGAACGCCTTGTGATGGAATTCGACGATGCCGGCGCCGGGACGCGATTTCGATTCGCGCTTACTCACGACCTGCGTGGCGCAGTGGACGGTGTCGTTTTCGAACAGCGGGTTGGGAAATTTCACGTCGGTCATGCCAAGATTGGCGATGGTCGTGCCGACCGTCATGTCGGAGACCTGGATGCCGATCATGAGGCCGAGGGTGAACAGCGAGTTCATCAGCGGCTGGCCCCATTCAGTTTCCTGCTCGCAGAAATGCCGGTCGATGTGCAGAGGCTGCGGGTTGAGTGTCATGTTGGAGAACAACATGTTGTCCATCTGGGTGACGGTGCGCGTGTAGCGGTGCTCGTAGGTCTTGCCGACCTCGAAGTCCTCGAAATAGAGCCCGCCGCGCTTGTGCCGCTGGATCGTGTCAACCATCGCTGTCCTCCGCAACGTGGGCCGCGCGCCTTAGGCCGCCGCCGTTAATCATTCATTTACCATAATTACCCAGGATCAACAGGGCTCGCGAATGCCAGTGCCCGCTTCGGCCATGAGTCCGGCCCGCGACCCTGAGGCCCGTTTTTTCAAGGCCCGCTATGGCGATCGATTCCATTATAGCCAATGCGTCGGCACGCGTCGCGGGCGCGATCCGCGACGCCGCGCGTTCGACCGGCGCCAGCTTCGAATATCTGCTGACTGCCGCGCGCATCGAATCCAATCTCAATCCGGCCGCGCAGGCCGCGACCTCGTCGGCCAAGGGGCTCTATCAATTCATCGACCAGACCTGGCTCGCGACCCTCAAGCATGCCGGGCCGGCGCTCGGCTATGGCCAATACGCCGACTCCATTACGCTCAACGCGGACGGCCGGTACGAGGTGGCCGATCCGAACCAGCGCGCGGCGATCATGCGCCTGCGCGACGACCCGGCCGCGAGCGCGACCATGGCGGGCGCTTTCACCCAGGCCAATGCCGCCCAACTCGCCGCAACGATCGGGCGCCAGCCTACCGACGGCGAACTCTACATCGCACATTTTCTCGGCTCCGACGGGGCTGCAAAGTTGATCAACGCAGCGGCGAGCCAGCCGGCGGCCAATGCCGCCGCGATGTTTCCGCAAGCGGCGGCGGCGAACCCGAGCATATTCGCGAACCGAACCGGCCAGCCGCGCAGCGTGAGTGACGTCTATGCCACGCTGACCGGCCGCTTCGCGGTTGCGCGCGCTATCGCGTTCGCACCCGGCTTGCGCGGCAGCCAGGCGGCGCCAGCCGTCTCTCCCGACACCGCCGGCGTCACGCAAACGCTCGCGCAGGCCAACAGCTTGCCGCCCGCGAATCCGGTACCGGTCCCGGCCGTGCCGCCCGAGGCGCGGTCATTCTTCCAGGGCATGTTCGGCGATCGCGGCAACCGGCCAGTGACGCAAACCGTGAGCGATCTGTGGGCGCCGGCCAGGCCCGACGCGCCGGCCCCAGCCTTCGCTCATGCACAATCTGTTTAGCGATCCGCCCGCCGGCGTCCGCAAGCTTTCCGGCGGCAAGACCTGATGCGGAGCGCGCGGCTTACCGTATCGTTAACGGCTCCATAATTTCTATGGTGAACGCTTTGTTAAGCGTCGTCGGCTAGGCTCAGTCGTGCCGTCGATGTGCATGATGGCTGTCGGTCGCGTCAGGTAGTGCCAATGATTGTCCGTCAGTTTTTGCAGTGGATTCGTCACGCTCCGCCCGGTGAAAGGGCCGAGGCCACTTCCGCGCTGGCGCGCGCCTATCTTTATTCCGATCTGTCGACAGACGATATCGCCGCCGCCGAAGGCGCGATGATCATGCTGTTGGACGATCCCTCGCCGCTGGTACGGCGCGCGCTCGCGGACGTGTTCGCCACCGCGCAAAAGGCGCCGCTGGTCGTGGTGCACGCGCTTGCCAACGATCAGCCGGAAATCGCGATGTCGATCCTGGCGCTTTCGCCGTTGCTGCAAGAAACCGATCTCATCGACCTGGTGGCCACGGCGCAGCCGGCGGCACAAGCTGCCATTGCCAGCCGCGCAATATTGCCGCGCTCGCTCGCCGCAGCCATCGCCGAGGTGGGCTCGGCGCAAGCGTGTCTGGCGCTTTTGGAGAACTCCGACGCCGATATTGCCTCGTTCTCGATCGACCGCATCGTCGAGCGCTTCGGCCATTTGGCTGCGATCCGCGAGTCCGTGATGGCGCGCCCCGATCTGCCGATGGCGACCCGCCAGGCATTGCTCAGCAAGCTGTCGCGGACGCTCGCCGGCTTTGTCGCCGGACGGCAATGGTTGGGTCCCGAACACGCGGAAGACGCAACGCGGGAGGCCTGCGAGAAGGCGACCGTCGCGCTCGCCGCCGATACACCCTACGAGGAAGTCGGCCAATTGGTGCAGCATCTCCGCCAAAGCGGTCAATTGACCGCCGGTATGATTCTGCGCGCGCTGCTCTCGGGCAATGTGGTGCTGTTCGAGGAAGTCCTCGCGGAATTATCCGAAGTGCCGATCGACCGCGTCACCGGCTATATCCACGACCGGAATATTTCCGGCTTCGGCGCCCTCTACCGCAAGGCAGGGCTGCCGGATCAGGCCTATCCGGCGTTTCGCGAAGCAATCGCTGCCATGCGCGACGGCGCCTTGATCGGCGAACGGGGTGGGGTGGCACGTCTCAAGCGGCGCTTGGTCGAGCGCGTGTTGGCCGCTTGCGAGGCCGAGCGTGGCCGGGATTTGGCATCGCTGCTGGCCCTGCTGCGGCGGTTTGCAGTCGAGGCCGCGCGCGAGGAAGCTCGTATGTTCTGCGACGATCTCGTCGCCAACGATGACCCGGTTATTGCGGTCGATCTGATCGCCAACACGCGGCTCGTGGCCTAGCGGCTCACTCCGGTGCGATCGACGGGCCGATGATTTGTTCTAGCATGTCCGGCCGGTCGCGATTCTCATGTTTGAGAAACTCGTCGGTTACCTCACGCAACCGCTTGGTCAGCGTGGTGGCCAGCGCCTTGGCGTCGGAGTGGGCATATTCTCGGTGGATCGCGCGCACCGCATTGACATGCTGATCCACCAGCTTAACGGGGATGCGCGTCACGTTGGGCGTGTGCTCGATCAGCCGGCACAAGCTGTCGGCGGCCGCCGCCACCAGCGGATATCCGAATGTCGCGGCTTCGCCCTTGATGTCATGGGCGGCGTGAAATATCGCGTCCTTGTTTGCCGCGGTGAAGCCGCCAGCGGCGATGGCGCGCCGTGCCTGGTCCAGCCGCTCGCATTCGGCGTTCATCCAGGATGAGAATTCCGACGACAGGTCGGCCAGCGCCTTTTCCGCGCGCGCGATCGGATCGTCCTCGCCCGGTTGCAGCGGTTTGGCGCTGACGACCTTGCGCAGCTTGTTTTCGGGAGTAATGACCTCGTGGTCGCCGTAAGTTGCGACTCCCGTCGAGTTCTTTTTTGAGGGGCCCATGGGGTTTTGCCTGGTCAGCCGGGGGAGCGGACTTTCTCGGTCAGCGGAACTTGTTTGATGATGTCGGCTTTGCCGCCCTTGCGGCGCTCGGTGCCGACATAGTTCGGATTGACGTTACGGCGGCGGTCAGGGCCGAAATAGGTCTTGGTCTTGATGAACGGGCGCGGATTGGCCACCACGTTGACGATGCGCTCGTAGAGACCCTTGGCCGAGATCGGCTTGGCGAGGAATTCAGTGACGCCGGCATCGCGCGCCGAGACCACGCGTTTCTTTTCCGAATGCCCGGTCAGCATGATGATCGCCACGTAGGGGTTGGAATTGGCACCCGGCTGGCGAATCATCTGGGTGAGTTCGAGCCCGTCGAAAATCGGCATCGCCCAGTCGGTGATCACGATATCCGGGGTGTGGTGGGTGAAGGCTTCCAGGCCGGCCGCCCCGTCTTCCGCCTCATGCACTTCGCGTGCCCCGAAGCCGTGCAGCAGCGTGCGCAGCATCCGGCGCATGTGGGCGTTGTCGTCGATGACGAGGAAACGCAGGCGGTTGAATTCGATGCGGACCATGGTGCCCCGGGCCTCGGGCCTTGAGCCCCAAACCGTCCCGGAAAAGCTACTGGGGCGCCGTTAAGGAAGGGTTTAGCATACCGGCGCGGAGCCGGCCGCCGTTGCGGGGTCAATGCGGCCGTTCCGCCTGGACCATTCGAAAAACCCTGTCATTGTTGGGGTAGTTGCTTTCACGCGGACTCGGCATGAAGACCATCTTGATCCCGACCGAAGATCACGACGCGATGCCCGCGGTGCTCGAAGCCGCCCGGCTGGTGGCCGGCGAATTCGGCAGCTACATGGAAGGCTTCGCCGTCCGCCCATCGCCCGGCACCTATGTGACGGTCGAGCCGGTCAGCAGTCTGGCGATTGCGGGCGCCTTCGAGGGCGACACCGCCATTCAGGCGCGCGGCCAATTTGAAGCATTCATGAAGCACCATGGGGTGCCGCAAGCCGACCGGGAGCCGGCGGTCTATTCTTATGGCTGGCCGCGAGCGGAGGCGGCGGAGGATGCCTTCATCGGGAATTACGGTCGTAGTTTCGATCTGATCGTGCTCGGACGGCCGGGGCCGGACCCGCAAAATCCCCGTATGCCGCCTTTGGAAGCCGCGCTGTTCGACAGCGGCCGGCCGGTCCTGGTCGTCCCGCAAACCGCGCCGCGCACGCTCGCGCGCAACGTCCTGGTGACCTGGAATAGGAGCACGCAGCAGGCGCGCACCGACGTCTTCGCGCTGCCGCTGCTGCGGCTTGCCGAACAGGTGACAGTGCTGATGGTGGAAGGCGGCACCGAGACCGGGCCGCCAGCAGAGGAGGCCGCACGTCATCTGCGCAGGAACGGGATCAAAGCCGCCGCGTTGACGGTCAAGCGCGGGACGCGCACGCCAGGTGAAATCATTCTTGAGCACGCCGCCTCGCTCGGCTGCGATCTGCTGGTCAAGTCCGCGTACACCCAGAGCCGGTTGCGCCAGATGATCTTCGGCGGAGCGACGCGTCACATTCTCGCCAACGCGACCTTGCCGGTCTTGATGGCGCACTGATAAGCCATTCGCTCGCACGCAGGACCGCATCCAATTGTCGAACCGGCCCGACCAAAGCCAAAGCCCCGCCGGGCCGGTCGCCAAATATCCGGCGTTTCTGACCGTATTCCCCTCGATCATGCTGCCGATGTTTCTGGCGGTGGTAGATCAGACCATCGTCGCCACCGCGTTGCCGGCGATCGCAGCCTCCACCGGCCAATTCGAGCGCGCCTCATGGATCGTCGTTTCCTACCTGATCGCATCGACGATTGCGGCGCCGATTTATGGCCGGCTGGGCGACGCGTTCGGCCGCCGCCGGCTGATGTTCGTGGCGCTCGCCGTGTTCATCGTCGCGTCGCTGCTGTGCGCGGCCTCGCTCACCGTCGAGCTGCTGACGCTCGCCCGCCTGCTACAGGGGCTGGGCGGCGGCGGGTTGATGACGTTGTCGCAGGCACTGATCGGCGAAGCGATCCCGCCGCGTGAACGGGCGCGCTACCAAGGCTACCTCGCCGCTGTCGCGGTCTGCGCCAACACGTTTGGACCGATCGCCGGCGGCTATCTGACCGAGCAGTTCGGCTGGCAGTCGATCTTCCTGGTCAACGTGCCGGTCGGGCTCGGCGCGGTCGCGCTGACCTGGCGGCTGCCCAGCCCGAAGGTGGAACGGCTTGCGTGGCGCGCCGACCCGGGCGGCCTCGTCCTATTCACGGTGTTCGTCGCAACGACGTTGCTGTCGCTCGAGCAAGTGCAGCACGTCGATCTCGACGCCGTACCGCTGGGCGGCGGGTTGTTCGCCGCGGGGCTCATCGCGCTGGTGCTGCTGGTCCGGCATGAAAACCGCACGCCGTCGCCGCTCATACCGCTCGGGCTGTTGCGCCAGCCGGCGATCTGGCACAGCGATGCCTTGGCGGCATGTCACGGCGCGGCGCTGGTTTCCTTGATCACGTTCCTGCCGGTTTATCTGCAAGTCGTGCGGGGGGCCTCGCCGTCGGAGACCGGATTTTTGCTGGTCCCGCTCACCATCGGCATCGGAATCGGATCGCTGGTCACCGGCCGGCTGGTCAACAAGACCGGATTGACCACGGTCTACCCGGTCGTCGGCCTTTGCCTGGTCACCGCGAGTTTCGTGGTTTTCGCCTTTTGGGCCTCCGCGCTCGGCAACTCGGCGCTCGCCGGTCTGCTGTTATGCAACGGGCTGTGCATGGGCACGGTGATGGGGGTCGTGCAAGTCAGCGTGCAAAGCGCCGCCGGACCGATGCGGCTCGGCGAAGCCGCCGCCTCGGTGCAATTCTCGCGCTCGATTGGCGCTGGCTTCGGCACCGCGCTGGTGGCGACGGTCTTGTTCGCTTTCCTTGCCTTTAAAAATCCGGAAGCGGCCCGCGTGTTCGCGACCATGGTCAAGCACGCCCGCATCGGGCCTGCGTTGCCGCCCGGTCAATTGGTGGCCGTCCAAGTCGATATCGGGCAAGCGTTTCGCGCCGCCTTTCTGACCATGGCGGTGTTCTCGACCGGTGGTTTCTTCCTCGCGCTCACCAATCCGCTGCGTCGGATTTGAGTGTGGCTCTTGGTGCCGGCGGCGCGTCGACTAACGACTGGGCGGGCGTGAAATGCAGTCAAAAACGATGTAATCGCCGTATTGCCGCTGAATGGTGGTGATGTGCGCGTATTTTTTGTAGTATGCGCAATGCTCCGCCGCCCATTCCGGCGCGTTGAGCTCATGCTCCTCCGACCACGGGATGATGCCGCCGGTGTCGTTGCCGCGAATCTTGTCCCAGCCCGGTTCGGCGGCGGAGGCCGTCAGGCTCCAGCCGATCGCCAGTATGAGCGTCGCCGTTTTGATGCCATTCGTCATGGGTCTCTCCCTGCGCCAAACGATCTTACACCGGAAGCCTATGCGCGCAATGCGCCATCACGTCTTCAACAGCGCCGCCATGATGCGCTCGCGGGTGAGCGGCAGATCGCGGATGCGCGCACCGAGCGCGTGCGAAACCGCATTGCCGATCGCCGCCGCGGTCGGTCCGGCGGTCGCTTCGCCGACGCCGAGCGGCACGTCGTCTTTGGTGTTGATCAGTTCGACGTCGATCTCCGGCACCTCGCTGAATTTTAGCACCGGATAGGTCTCCCAGTCGAACGAACTGACGCCGTTATCGAAGCGGACCTGCTCCTTGAGCACCCAGCTCGCCGACTGGATAATGCCGCCTTCGAGTTGGTTGATCGCGCCGTCCGGATTGACCACGAGACCGGCGTCGGTCGCGCACCACACGTGGCAAAGGCGGATTTCCTCGTCGACGTCGAGCTCGACCACAACGGCTGAATAGGCGGCGCGGTTCTTGTAGCGCGCGAAAGCGATGCCGCGGCCGTGGCCGCTGCCGCCGGGTTCCTTGCCATTCCAGCGCGCCATAGCGGCAACCTTCTCGATTACCGCGCGCGCGCGTTTGTCGGCAATGATGGAGAGCCTGTATTCAACAGGGTCCTTGCCGGCGCGCTCGGCAAATTCGTCAATGCAGCATTCCATCGCGAACACGTTCGCCATGGCGCCGAGGCTGCGCAGCGCCGAGGTGCGCACGGGCGTCTCTGTCACCAGATGATGCAGGATGCGCTTGGCCGCGATGTCGTAGAGCGGCTCGCCGTTGCGGGTGGCGCCACCGCCATTTGATTCCGGCACGTCATTGGGCGGCGGCTCGGGCATCGGATTGGGCAGCGCGACCGCACCCAACAGAACGCCGCCGGCACCCGGGCGGTTGTTGTGGGTGGGGCTCCAGATTTCCTGCGTCCAGTCGGCCGGCTTGCCGGCATCGTCAAGGAGTGCGCGCACCTTCACGATCATCGCCGGGGTCTTCGGCTCGTAGACGAATTCTTCCTCGCGCCGCCAGCGCACCCGGACCGGCTTGCCCGGCAGCTGCATGGCGATGATGGCGGCATCGGCCGCGGCATCGTCTGCGCCGTTGTGGCCGTAGCAGCCGGAGCCTTGCACGTGATGCACGGTGATGGCGGTGGGGTCGAGGTTGAGCGCTTTGGCGAGTGCCGCGCGCAGCGGATAGACGCCCTGGCAATGCGTCCACACCGTGAGATGGCCGTCGCGATATTGCGCCAGCCCGCAGGACGGCGAGATCGAGGCGTGCGCCAGATAGCCGCGGCTGTAGGTCGCCTCGAAGCGCTGGCGCGCTTGCGGCTCGCCCGGCTCCGGCGCGCCGAATGGACGATCGATGAAGGGGCGCTGCAGCAGCCAATTGGCTTCCTGCTGGGCTGCGGTCGGCGTCTCGACGTTTTGCCAGGTCACCGCATTGACCGCCGCCGCCGCGGCGAGATCGACGGCGGTCTCGTCGTCGCCGACCACGGCAAGGAAATTGCCGATGCGCACGAAGCCGATTTTGCCCTTGGCGGCGCGTTTGAACGCCGTCTCGTCGATCTTGTCGATCGATGCGCCGCGGTTGGGTTGGCGCACGACCCGCGCGTGCACCATGCCCGGAAGCCGCATGTCGTGGATGAAAACGGGTTTGCCGAAAATCTTGTCGGGCAAATCGAGGCGTTCGCTGCTGTCGCCGATGTGCGTCATAGCCGCAACCGGCTTGCGCTTGCCACTGCCGGCCGCCTTGACGGCGAGATTCACCGCGCCGGCGAGCGTCCAGTAATCCTGACCGGTGGCAGCGTCGTTGCGCAGGATGCTGCCGTCTCGGATAGACAATTCGTCCACCGTGCAGCCGACAATCTTGGCCGCCTGATCGAGGATCAGCGCGCGTACGTCGGCGCAGGCCTGCCGCAGGGCGACGCCGCCGAATTGAATCGACTGGCTGCCGGCGGTGTAGCCTTCGTTCGGCGTCAGTTCGGTGTCGCCGGAACGGATCGCGATGCGTGCCATCGCCACGTCGAGTTCGTCGGCGGCGATCTGCGCCATGGCGGTGAGCACGCCCTGGCCGAGTTCGACCCGGCCGGTCTTGACGATGACCTTGCCGGGGGCAGGGAACGACACCCAGCGGTCGAGTTGCGGATTGTCGTTGAGCGGTCCGGGCAGCGGCGCGTTCATGGCGTGGCCGCCTTCATCTGCGCGGCCGCTTTGGCCACCGCCCGCATGATGCGGTTATGCGTTCCGCAGCGGCAGATATTGTCGTCGAGCGCGGCGGCAATTTGCGCTCGCGTCGGCGAGGGATTTTTGTCGAGCAGCGCCTTGGCCGTGATCAAGATGCCGGAGAGACAGTAACCGCACTGACCGGCCTGCTCGTCGATGAAGGCCTGCTGCAGCGGGTGTGGGCGATCCGGCGTGCCCAGTCCCTCGATGGTGATGACGCTCTTTCCGGCGATACTCCACATCGGCTTGGCGCAGCACTTCTCCGGCACACTGTCGATCAGTACCATGCAGCAGCCGCATTGCTCGAGCCCACAGCCGAAGCGCGTGCCCATGAGGCCGAGTTCGTTGCGCAGCACATTGAGCAGCGGCGTTTCTTCGTTGTCGAGCGCGACGCTGACCGGCTTACCGTTGACGGTGAAGTCGAATTTCTGAGTCATTTGCAGCTCATATTCTTTTGCGCATGATCTTATCCGAAAACCGGTCCCCACTTTTCGGGATCATGCGCGGTTCTCAGAATCCGAACTGCTCGCGCAAAATGCGTTCGTCGAGATTGTGCCCGGGGTTGAACAGCAGGTTGAGCGACACGTTATGGTCCATCGAGACGTCGACGCTGCGCACGGAACGCACCTCGTCGCTGTCGGCGACCGCGGCCACCGGGCGCTTGTCGACGTCCTGGACCTCGATGGTGACTTTGGCCTTATCGGGGAGAAGCGCGCCGCGCCAACGCCGCGGCCGGAACGGGCTGATCGGCGTGAGCGCGAGCAGCGGGGCGTTGATCGGAATGATCGGCCCCTGCACCGACAGGTTATAGGCGGTGGAGCCGGCGGGCGTCGACAACAGCAAGCCGTCGGCGATCAAGTCGGCGAGTCGCTCTTGGCCGTCGATCAAGATGCGCAGCAGCGCGGCCTGCGCGTTCTGGCGGAACAGCGACACCTCGTTGATGGCGCGGTGTTCGTGCAGGCGGCCGGCGGTATCGCGTGCGCGCATCACCAGAGGATGGATGACGGTGATCTGCGCGGCGGCAAGCCGCGCGGGCAGCTCGTCCATGGCGAATTCGTTCATCAAAAAGCCGATGGTACCGCGGTGCATGCCGTAGATCGGCTTGCCGGAATCCATGAACTTGTGCAGGGTTTGCAACATCAAGCCGTCGCCGCCGAGCGCCACGATAACGTCGGCATCCTTCGGCTCGGCATTGCCGTAGCGCGCTTGCAGCCGCTCATAGGCCTCGCGGGCCTCCGGCGTGGTGCCGGCGACGAAGGCGATATGCTTGAAACGCTGGGACGGGCGGCTCATTGGGCAACTCTTAAGGGACTGCACTATGGAACGCGCGGTGCTCGTCTATACGACTTGGCCCTCGATTGTCGAGGCGGAGGCGGCCGGGCGCACAATCGTCGAGCGGCGGCTGGCGGCTTGCGTCAATATCCTGCCGGGGATGATTTCGCACTACTGGTGGGAGGGCAAAATCGAACGGGCCGAGGAAGCGGTGATGCTGATTAAGACCCGCGCTTCGCTGGTCGGGCCGGTGGGCACGGCGGTGAAGGAATTGCACAGCTATACGACGCCGGCGGTCATGGTATTGCCGGTGGAAAGCGCCGATCCCGAGTACCACAAGTGGATCGTGGCGGAGACCGCCAGGTCATAAAATGTAAGCGCCGGGCTCAGGCCCGGCGCTTACGCATTTCAGACGGCGAAGCGATTGCTCAGTAGCTTCCCGTCCCGTCGATCACCGCCTTGAGCTCGATATATTCCTTGCAGTCGGTGCTGCCACACAAGAGCTTCACCTTGCGCAAGTCGTCGAGCGCCATCAGCCGGTTGCCCTGTTCCATCTGCCACATGCCGTAATAGGACCAGGTGCGGGTGTGATTGGGGTCGGCCTTGAGCGCGGCCTCATACCAGATCTTCGACTGCTCGTAGTTGCCCATCTTGCGGTTGGCGTAGCCGATATAATTGGCGACATCCGGATGATCGTCGCGGCCGAGCGCGTGCATGGCGGCAATGCCGGCTTGGTAATTGCCGGCCAGGATCAGCTCGCGGGCGGCGCGGTAGTCGCGCAGGAATTTCGCATCCGCCTGCTGCTGCTTTTGCTGCTCGATCGCGCTGCCGTCGTTTTTCTTTTTCTTCTTGCTGCCGTCGTCGGTCGGCGGGTTGTCGGTGCCCATGGCATAGACGGTTACCGGCTTGATGCTGATGGCGGTCACGAGCAGGCCGGCGGCGGCGAGGATGCCGATGGTACGAAGCGCTTTAGTCGGGGTCATGTGGAAGCTCTCCTTAAGGGGGCTCAAGCGTGAGGATACGACGAATCGTTCCGATACGAAAAAACAATCCGTGATCGGCGCCTAGTCCCGCCCTACACAAAAGTTTTACCGCGCCGCCATTTGGCCGCGGGGCGCCACACTGCTTGACTCGTCAGCGTGTTAGAGGGAGCATTTTAACGTGTTGGTTCCCCGGGTCGCCCCGGGGACGAAAGAGGGAACGCGGAATCGGCCGCATTGGCCGAAATCCGTGGCTGCCCCCGCAACTGTAAGCGGCGAGCCCGCGTCCGTATGGCCACTGGGAAACCGGGAAGGCCGGGCGCAACTGGGCGAGGACCCGCGAGCCAGGAAACCTGCCAGCGCGGTCACCCAACCGGTGGACGGGGCGTCCATACGGAGCGGTCTTCGCAGCGGTGACGACAATGCCGGTGCGAAGCCGTGAGAGAAGCTCTCCCACGACTTCGACGGTGTGAGCGTCGCGCGCTGCGGTTTATGCGTGTTGCGGTCATTCGTCCTTCGCATCGGGCTTGGTCTCACCCGATACGCTTCGCGTCACGCGAGGCGTGAACGAAGGAACGTTGTGTCATGGGACGTCAATTTCGCGTCGCTGGTGCCACCTTGGCACTGAGTGTCCTGCTCGCCCAAGCGGCAAGCGCGCAAGATTTGCCGCAAAGCAGCAACCGAGTGGTGTTGCCACCGATCGACGTCGGCACGACACGTCTCGGCGGCGTTATCGTGGGTGCCTCGAGCTCGGTGATCACCGCCGAGGACATTGCCGGCTCACCGGCGCAAAACCTGCCCGATATTCTGGCGCAGCAGGCCGGCATCCAGACCCAGCATCTCTACAGCGGCACCAACGGTTCCGGTTCGACCGTCGATCTGCGCGGGTTCGGTGCCTTTGCGCCATCGAATGTGCTGATCCTTGTCAACGGCCGCCGCTACCAGGACTTCGACCTGCAAGGCTTCGATTTTTCCTCGATCCCGCTCAACAGTATCGAACGCATCGAGATCACGCGCGGCAACAGTGGTGCGGTGTTGTGGGGTGACGGCGCCATAGGCGGCGTCATCAATATCGTGACCAAGAGGAAGCCGCTGCCCGGCGCGAGCGGTCGCGTCGAGGCGCTGGGCGGTTCATACAATTACTACGAGGGCCGCGCGTCCGCGGCAGTGTCGTCCGGTCCCTGGTCTGTCTCGGCTTACGGCAACGCCATTACGTCCAATGGTTACAGGGTCAATAGCGGCTTGCGCCAGCAAAATGCCACCGGCAATATCAACTATCAGGCGCCGCTTTGGGGCGCCTATCTCAATATCGCGGGGGATGATCAGCGGCAAAGCCTTCCTGGCCCGTTGCCCAACGCACCATCAGCCTTCGTGCCATTCTGGCTTAACACGCCGCAGGAATCGAACACGCCGCTCGATTGGGCGAAAAAACAGGGCGTGAGTTTCACCGGGGGCGTCAATGCGACGCTTATGCCGGGCGTCGAACTGATCGTCGACGGCGGCGTGCGGCGCAAATTCCAGCAAGCGCTGTTCTACAATTATTACGAGCCCTACTTTCCATTCGCCTACAACGTCGCGGCTGCAACCCCGATGAATTACGTCGACACGGTCATGACGACGTCTTCGGTGACGCCGCGGCTTGACATCACCCACAACCTATTCGGTGTCTCCAATCATCTTCTGACCGGTATCGATTTCTACAACACACAATACAATTCCGACCGGCCGACCGCGTTCGGCCTGCCGCCTGTGCACAGCTATGACATCCGCCAGACGACCCTCGGCCTTTACGCCATGGACACGATGGCCCTGAGGCCCGATCTGGACCTCTCGGTCGGCGGCCGCGTGCAGAACAACGCGGTCAGGGCGACGGATATCTATAACGCCGCCGTCGATCCGAATGCCGGCGCTTATGCGTCGAATCCGCAGGCCCCGTCGCTCGACACTTCTGAATGGCAATACGCCGCTCATTTCGGGGCCGACTATCGTATCTATCCGTGGCTAACGGTGTTCGGCCGTGCGGCGCGCGCCTTCCGCCTCGGCAACGCCGATGAGCGTGTGGGCTCGGGAAATCCGTTCGGCTTCACCGCCCCGGCCAATTTCGACCTCAAGACCCAGACATCCAAGGACGTCGAAAGCGGAATTCGCATCAACAAGGGTCCGTTTAGTCTTCAGACAAGTGTCTTTGCGATGTGGCTGAACAATGAGATCCATTTCATCCCGGCGCTGCTACAGGACGTCAATCTCGATCCGAACTCGGCGCCTCGGCTGGGAAGCGAACGCGTCCTATCAAGTAACCGAAGATGTGCGCTTGCACGGCGGCGTCGCCTATGTCGATGCGAGATTCCGGAATGGTCCCTATGCGGGCAATGAAATCCCGGTCATCTCGGCTTGGACAGGCAATGCCGGCGCGTCGTGGAATATTGTAAAGAAGCTCCTGGTGCTCGACATCAGCGCCCAGTTTTTCGGGCCGCGCCGCATGGACAATGATCAACTCAACGTTCAGCCGCTCATTCCCGGCCAGACAACGGTCGATATCAAAATTGGCGGCCAATACGATCACTTTTTCTGGTCTGCCGCCCTGCTCAATGCATTCGATGTCCAGTACTTTGACTACGCAATCGCGAGCGGCGGCTCTCCGGCGAGTTTGTTCGGCCCGGCGACCCCGCCCACGATCGGGGCCTTCAATGCCTACCCACTTGCAGGACGCACCTTCCTGCTGTCTTCCGGCGCGACGTTTTAGCGCCTCACAACGGCTGCCACATCGTGGGCATGAGGTCGAAGCCGGTGCCGGTCCGCACAATGTGGCCGCAGGCCGGGAAGGGGAAGTGGTACGCCTCGACCGGCATGCCGTCGGCGGCGGCGCGGTCGAGCATAACGGTGCGCGTTTTGGCGGCCAGCAGTCCATCCATGTCGTAGCTCGGCTGCCATTGCGGATGGCGCACGAACAGCCACGGTTCGCGCGCCGTGTCGCTCATCGCCAGCAGCGATTTATTGGCCGAATAGATTCCGAAGGCGGTGTGGCCGGGCGTGTGGCCGTAGGCCGGAAGTGAAACGATGCCGGGGATGATCTCGGCGCCGGGCTTGAACTGCCGTACTTCCTTGGCGATGTCCTTAAAGATACGCCGCGCGTTGAGGAAGTAGCGATGCACGGTGCCCTCGGCGCGGCTCATGTTGCCGTCGTCCATCCAGAACTTCCATTCCGGCTCCGGCACCAGGATCTCGGCATTCTCGAACACTTTGGCGCCGTTCTTGGTCTTGATGCCGTCGATGTGGTCGGGATGGAAATGCGAGATGATGACGGTGTCGATCAGGCCGGGCGTGAGCCCGGCGGCGTCCAGATTGGCGTTCATGAAGCCGGCGCTGTCGGCGATCTGCCCGGCGGTGCCGGTGTCGATCAGCACCAGTTTCGAGCCGGTGTTCACCAAGAGCGCGGTGAACGAAACCGGCAGCACGCTCGGCGGCAGGAAGGCGGCGGCGAGCGCGGCGTTCACCTCCGCCCCGCGGGCATTGCGCACGAATTTGTCGTCGATTGGCAGGTTCCAGATGCCGTCGTAGAGCGCGGTAAGCTGAAAGTCGCCGAGCTTATACCGGTAGACGCCGGGGCCTTGCGTCTTGGCCGCGGGCGCGGCGGCGCGTGCCGGCGCCGGCAGCGCGGCGCAGCCGGCGGCGAGCAGGGGGCCGGTCAGAAACGTGCGACGGGAAAGTGCTGGCATGATGGTCCGTCTTGCACGCGAGCAAGGCAATTCTTCGGCAAGCACTATACCCTCCAACACCATGCATCGGCGTCTATTTAGGCCGGTTGCCCTAGCCGATCCGACGCAAGCCGCTATGATCGCGGCGGCGGGTGCAAGGCGCGGCGTGCGGAGGCGAGGAATGCGGTGGTTGGTGTTGGTAGCGGTGCTATTGGTCGGCGGCTGCACGACCGAAGTCGGCCCCAGCCGGGCCGAACTGCAGGCGCAGTGGGACGCGCAGAACGTCGTTCCGCAAAACTACAAAGTCGACCTGATGGCATTCCTGCGCACCTATCTCAACGACCCGACCCAAGTTCGCGCCGCGTCAGTGTCGCAACCGGAGCTCAAGACGGTCGGGCCGGGCCAGCGCTACGTCGCCTGCGTGCGCTACACCGCGCGCGTCGACGGAAAATACGGCGCCCCGAAGGAAGGCGCCGCGGTCTACGTGTCGGGCAAGCTCGACCGCTTCCTCGACGGGCCGCATGAAGTGCGCGAATATTGCAAGGACGCGGCCTACGCGCCGTTTCCCGAACTGGGGACACTCACGCGTTAGCGCGCGATTTATTGCGCGCCAAAATGGCGCGCGGCGTCCGCCGGGCTTTATCTGCTCGGCAGCGCCAGATTCAGACAAAAAGGCCGAAAGTAGCCTCGGGCGACGAGGTCACTTAACCTTGAGGTTCTCTGCGGATGTCTTTCCGCGATTTTCGACGAGTTCGAACTGAACGGTCTGACCTTCGTTCAGCGTGCTAAGCCCGGCGCGTTCAACCGCCGAGATGTGCACGAACACATCCTTCCCGCCTTCTTGCGGCTGGATGAAGCCATAGCCCTTCGTCGGATTGAACCACTTTACGGTGCCCTGAGGCATGCTAGATCTCCGAGGTATTACGAGTAACGTGTATAGTTTGGCACAGTCGGCAACCACCGAACAAGGTCCCGGACGGCCAACATCCTCTGACTTTGGGGTTAGTGCCGGCCCGCTTGAAAATGAGGCTAGCGAAGGCGGATGCGGCTGCAACCGCCCGTCCGGCGCTTTCAAGATCCCGAGTGGTCGGTTGGAAAGACCAACCATATCATCGGGTTGCTCATTGACGCCACAGATGGCCGTAACACCGGGCCGCGTTATTCGCACAAAATTTCGTCAGGCCTGCTGGCGGCTAGCGACCTCCCTTGATTCTTCCGCCGATGACGATTTTTCTTCCGCCGCGGCCGAATCCGCCCGAACCACGGTGACCGTGCAAAGCGCCTCGGCGGCGACTTTGGCCGATACGCTGCCGAGCAGCGTGCGCATCAGCGAGTTCTGCCGCGCGCCGATCAAGATGTGGTCGATCCGGTTATTCTGCGCAAATTCGAGGATGGCGGCTGCCGGGTCGACCGCTTCGAGCGCATGCACGGTGAGGTGGCCTTCCTCGAGCTTGAGCGGCTCGGCCCAGTCCCGCAGACCGACCAGCCGGTCGATCTGCCGGTTATGGCCCTGCTCGTCGAGCGTGAAGTCGATGGTAAGCCGGCCTTGCTTGAGCACGTTGAGGCAGGCGAGCCGCGCCGACGGCAGGGTCGCAAGCATGCGCCTGGCGGTGACAAGGATTGCATCATTGATCGATTTGGACCCTTCGGCCAAATCGATGGCAGCGGCAATGATCGGGGCGGATGAAAGGTGGGCGGCAAGCGCGGGTTTGTCGCGCGGCCGCGTCAGTTCCTTGTTGAATCGCCGGCGCAGGACCGTGGTCAGCGGATCGCGCCGCATACGTTCGGATCTGGCGGTGAGCTTGACCTCGGCCGGATGGCTCAGATCGAAGGCGAGTTGCGCCGCGGTCGGATAGCGCCAGCCCGGCTCGATCTCGAGGCAGCGCAGCACGATCTCCTGCAGCCAGGGCGGATAGTCGGGCCGCAGCCGACGCGGCGGCTCCGGATCGCGCCAGAGCCGGCGGCGCATCCCGCGCAGCGTTTCGCTTTCGCCGAACGGCCGCACGCCGGTTGAAAAGAAGTAGAGCAGGACGCCGAGAGCAAACAGGTCGCTGCGCGGATCGTCGCGGATGTCGCGCAATTGCTCCGGCGACATATAGGGCGCGGTGCCGAAGGGCAGACGGTATTCCTCCTGCATCAGATCGGGCAGATGGTCGTGATGCGAGAGGCCAAAATCGAGCAGAACGGCTTCGCCCGTCGGGCGGAACATGATGTTGCTCGGCTTGATGTCGAGGTGGACGACGTGCTGACGGTGCAGATCGTCCAGCGCCTGGGCTATTTTCACGCCGATCTCCGCCACTTCGGCATAGGGCAGCGGGAGTTCGGCGAGCCGCGCGTACAGAGTCTTACCAGGGATGCACTCCATCGCGATGTAGGGCTGCGTCGCAAAGTCGCCGAACGCGATGCATTTGGGAACATGCACGCCGGTGAGCCGCGGCGTGATCATCTGTTCCATTTCGAAGCTGACGATCGTCGCAGGGTCGGTGCCCTCGCCGATAATCGGCACCTTCATTAGCATCGGCGTCGCGGTGCCGGGGCGCGAGACGCGCCAAACCGTCGCCATGCCGCCCCGGTGCGCGATTTCCTCGAGCCGGAATCCATCGAGGATCAAACCTGGTTCGTGCAATGGCTTAGCCATTGTTCATTTTCCCGCGAACAGGCGATTGGCGAGCCACGTCGGCAGGCCTTTTTTGCGGATCGCGGCCGCGGCCTGCTCGACGTCATAGGGCGCACGGCAATAAGTGAGTTCACGCTTTTCAGTATCGAGCATGCCGTAGGCCGCGGCCGGGTTGCCGTCGCGCGGTTGCCCGACCGAGCCGAGCACCGCAAGCCAGCGCCGGCCCTGCAGCAGAGGCACGGCGGCGCTGGTGGTCGGCGTGAACGCCGTCATCTTCGCCGTCGGCGACATGCTGTAGATGGCGGGCTGGTGAACGTGGCCGCAGAACGTGACTTGCGCCGGATTGAACGCCAAGCTGCGCGAGGCTTCGTATGTGCTCGTGACATAAATCCAGGCCGCCGGATCGCTCGCATCCGAATGCACATAGAGCCGCTCGCCATCGACGTGCGTGAGCGGCAGGTTGGCCAGAAATTGCCGCTGCGCGGCGCCGAGTTCCCGGCGTGTCCACTCGATGACTATTTGGGCCTCGACGTTGAGCTGTTCGCGCGGATTGCCGACCGCGCTGTCGTGATTGCCGAGGACGGCGACAGCGCCTTGCTCGACGAGATCCATGACGGTCGTCACCGCCCAATCGGGATCGGCCCCGTAGCCGACATAATCGCCGAGCAGCACGATGCGCTGCGCGCCTTGTTCGCGTGCCTGCGCGAGACAGGCACTGAACGCCTGCCGGTTGGCGTGAATATCCGCGAATAGAGCAATCAGCACGGCTTCACCCTGTTGGCCTGACGGTGGCCTGATTGCGTCATGGGGTGTTGATCTTGGTCAAATCGTAGGCATAGAAGCGTTTCGACACTCCGTCAGTTCAGCCCCGCATAATAACCGTGCTGCCGCAACCCGGCGCGCGGCCGGCGCGAAAATCGCGATAACGGACGGATTTTATCGGTTTTATTGGTGCCGGGTGAGAGAATTGAACTCCCGACCAACGGTTTACAAAACCGCTGCTCTACCGCTGAGCTAACCCGGCTCGAATCAAAGAGCTATCAGCGTCGCCGTATCGCCACAAGCGGGGCTAAGCCGCATAGGGCCGGGCTTTCCAAGAAAAACGCCCCGCACCTACGTGCGGGGCGGAAAACTCGCGGGGCAGGGCGGCCGGTTGCGGGCCGCCCCGCCTCTTGCGTCACATGGTGGTGATGTTGCGGTCCTTGGTCTCGGGCAGGAAGATCAGTCCGACGACGAAGCTCATCGCCGCGACGCAAATCGGATACCAGAGGCCGGAGTAGATGTTGCCGGTGGCCGCCACGATGGCGAACACGGTCGCCGGCAGGAAGCCGCCGAACCAGCCGTTGCCGATGTGGTAGGGCAGCGACAAGCCCGAATAACGGATTCGGGTCGGGAACAGTTCGACCAGCCAGGCGGCGATCGGTCCGTACACCATGGTCACGTAGATGACCAAGATGGTGAGCAGCAGCACCGTCATGACGTGGTTGATCTCCGCCGGATCGGCGCTAGCCGGATAGCCGTGCGCCTTCACCGCCGCTGTGATGGCGGCCGGAAGGTTGGGCGTGTCGGCGGTCAGGTTCTGCTCACCGATCTTCACGCTCGCCTTGGTGCCGGCCGGTGCGGCTTCGTTGTTGTAGTTCACCGACAGGTTGACCAGCGTCGACTTGATGATGTCGCAGGCGGTGGTGAACTTCTCGGTGCCGGTCGCCTTGAACTGGAACGAGCACTGGTTCGGATCGGCGGTGACAACCACCGGCGCCGCGGCAAGTGCTTGCTCCAGCTTTGGATTGGCGAAGTGGGTGAGGCCCCCGAAGATCGGGAAGTAGGTGATGACCGCCAGCGCGAAACCGGCGAGCATGATCGGCTTGCGGCCGATCTTGTCCGACAGCCAGCCGAAGAAGATGAACCCGCCGGTGCCGAGTGCAAGCGACACCGCAATCATGATCCAGGCGGTGACCGACGGCACTTTCAGGGTCTGGGTGAGGAAGAACAGTGCGTAGAACTGTCCGCCGTACCATACCACGGCTTCGCCGGCGGTGGCGCCGAGCAGGGCCGCGATCGCGATCTTGGCATTCGACCACTGGCCGAAGGCCTCGCCGAGCGGACGCTTGGACTGCTTACCTTCTTCCACCATCTTCTTGAACAGCGGCGATTCGTTCAGCTTGAGCCGGATCCAGATCGACACCGCGAGCAGGATCGCCGAGAGCAGGAACGGAATGCGCCAGCCCCAGTCGCCGAAGGCCGCGTCGCCCATAGCGGTGCGGATGCCGAGGATCAGCAGCAGCGCCATGAACAGGCCGAGCGTGGCGGTGGTCTGAATCCACGAGGTGTAGAAGCCGCGCTTGTTGGGCGGAGAATGTTCGGCGACGTAGATCGCCGCGCCGCCATATTCGCCGCCGAGCGCAAGTCCCTGCACCAGGCGCAGTGCGATCAGCACGACCGGCGCCGCGATTCCCCATGACGCATAGCCGGGCAGCACGCCGATGAAGAAGGTGCCAATGCCCATCAGCGACATTGTGATGAGGAAGGTGTATTTGCGGCCAATCGTGTCGCCGAGCCGGCCGAAGATCAGCGCGCCGAACGGACGCACGGCGAAGCCGGCGGCGAAAGCGAGCAGCGCGAAGATGAAGCCCACATTGGCCGGCACGTTGGAGAAGAAGTATTTCGCCAGGAACGCGCCGAGCGTTCCGTAAATGTAGAAATCGTACCACTCGAACACTGTGCCGAGCGACGAAGCGAATATGACCATTTTCTGTTCGGAGGTCATTCCGACTTCGCGGCCACCGGTCGCCGTCATCGTTGTCATGAGCGTTGTCCCTGTTTTCGATTATTGATTTCTTGTTGGAGGCAGACTCCCGCATTATCGCCAAAAGGCCGCCCCAAGCGCACGAGTATGCCGCGCTTAACGGGACCGTCTGTGCGTCTCGGGTCTTACGCCCTAAGTATGACACGACCTTTTTAGGTCATTGAAATGAGACATTGAAATGAAACGGTGATGGGCTGGCCGGCGTCCGGCTTATCCCAGCCGATCAACTGATCGCGGTGATCTTCTCCAACACGTCGATTAGCCAGGCGGCAGCCTGCAGGACGGCCAACCGCTGCGCCAGTTTTGAACGCCGGAAAGTTGCGTTGAGCAGCGTCATCGCGCGTCGGTAGCCCGGATGCCGCTGGCTGGTTTCGCCGAGCGAAGTCAGCCGCGCGACCAGCGCGGCGCGACGAGCTTCGATCTCGTCATAACGCTCGCGAAAATCCGCCCGCGTTGACGATGAAGGTTTGGCGGAAGGAGCAGGTGGCTGGCGGTTTGGCACGGCGATTAACTTTAATGGCTGTGGGGTTGCATGGACGGTTGGCAGTCGGGTGCGAATTGGTGCCGGCAATTCCGGCATGTTCAAGGCGGCGCGGCAATTAATGTTACCTTGCGATAGCGGTCTGCGATGTAACGCCTTCGTATAAAATGCCTTTGGATTTGTTGGAGATGAGCCGGATGCGCCTTGTGCTCGCCATCGCTGTGTTGGGCTTCGGTATCGCCGGCGGCGCAGCGCGCGCGGCCGATCTTCCAGGAGGCTATCCCGGGGCCTATTACGAACACGGCCAGCGCAGCGAGATGGTGTGGTTCTACGACGATCAGCCCGGCGTCGTTGTGCGCGCCTACTGGGAAGCGCCGTGGCGTTATCATCATTACTTCCCGATCACCGGCATCCCGCCGCGGCTCGGACGTTCCGAAAATCTTTCGGCTGTCGTCCGCCCGCTAAAGCCGGCGCAGACCTATCGCCGTTCCTGGTCGAACGACTGGGCGGTCGAGCACCTCTATGCCGGCGTGGCGCAGCCGCCAGCGGCCTCGGACGACGGGCAGACTGGCAACCGAAGCGACGCTCGGTCTGGCTCGCGGTATAGGCCGCATCTGCACGGCGCACCCGGAATGCACATTCGTTAAAACCTTGAATAGAAATTTTGAAAGTCGATCCACCCGGATGAACACCATGATCAATCGCCCGCGCAAACTCGCTCTGCTTGCCATCGTCGCCGCCGGTCTGATGCCGGCCGCCGCCGCGCATGCGCATTGGAACTGCAGATCTTGCGCCGGGCCGGCGCCGCTCTATCCGTATCATCATCGCCATTATCATCGTTACGTCAAAGCGCGCCCGCTCGCGGTCCAACTGGCGCCGAACGTATTTGCGATTCCCTACCGCTTGCGCGCTTTTCCATACGTGCGCTGCCTGGACGGTTGCGGCAGCCACGTGCAGTGGCAACGTGGCTACGGGGAAGAAGCGCCTGTGACCATCGAAACCGAGGAATCCGGTGCGCCGCTCGAAAGCGGCAAGCAGCGGGTGATCCGCGCCGAGGCCGAAGTCACTATTATCGGGCCTGACCGCATGAACATCCGGCTGTTCCGCAAGGAGCGCGGGACGACCATCGAGCGCGGCGACTGATCGCCTAAAGAGATCGTGGGACGCGGGCGGCGGGCTGGGGGCCCGCCGTTCGCATTTTAGGGCCCGCCCACCCGCGCATAATCCCGAAAAGTGTGAAGCAGTTTTCGGAAAAGATTATGCGCCACTAAAATGGAGGTTCGCGACATAAAGCCCGAGCGTCGCCGCGTTCGATACGTTCAGGCTCTTGATCGTGCCCGGCAACGCGATGCGGGCGACGTGATCGCAGGTTTCTTTGGTGAGCTGGCGCAGGCCTTTACCCTCGGCGCCGAGCACCAGCGCGAGCGGCGCACGCAAGGGCAAGGTCGCGAGATCGGCGTCTCCGCTCGAGTTCGAGCCCGACCACGAGAAAGCCGCTCACTTTAAGCGCGGCAAGCCCGCGCGCCAGATTCTGCACGCTGACCAGCGGCACAAATTCGAGCGCGCCGGACGCGGCCTTGGCCAGCGCGCCGGTGGCGTCCGGCGAATGCCGTTGCGTGGTCACGATGGCGGAAGCCGCGAAGGCCGCGGCCGAACGAAAAATCGCGCCGACGTTGCGCGGATCGGTGATCTGGTCGAGCACCAGCACGACGCCTTGCGCCGGCAGATCCTCGACTGCGGGCGAGGGCAGCGGATCGGTTTCCAGATAGAGCCCCTGATGCACCGCGTCGGGCATCAGCCGCTCGGCGATCGCGGAAGGACGCACCAGCTCCGGCGCGATGGGCGAAACAATGCCCTCATCGGTCAAGCGCCGCGCGGCGTTCTCGGTGGCGAGCAGCTTGCGCAAGCGCCGCGCCGGGTTGCGCAGCGCGGCGGTGACCGTGTGCCAGCCATACATTACGACCGGCCCGTCGCCGGCCGGCCGCAGGCCGTCGCGGCGGGCGCGCTCGAAGCGCTCGCGTCGTTCGATCTGCTGACGGGTGGCGCCGGGGCGGGGAGGTTGTGCTGCCATCGCCGTGCCTTAACCGATCCGTTGTGGGCCGAACAGCCTCCATTGACTTAAAGGGGGTGGCTGCCCATAAAACGCGCGAAATCCGGCCGGCCGGCGCGGGCGGTTTTTCTTGTCGGATCAATATTGTGCGACGGCCTTCCAGGGAGAGTGTCCCGAGCGGCAAAGGGGGCGGACTGTAAATCCGCTGGCTATGCCTTCGTAGGTTCGAGTCCTACCTCTCCCACCATTCTGCTTCGCGCTTCGGCTCGGCAAACCGGTATACGCGAAGGCCGCCGCGCCGGAGTTGCATAGCAACGAAGGCGGGCGGAATTTCTGGTAAATTGTCGCCGTGTTCCGCGGGTGTAGCTCAATGGTAGAGCAACAGCCTTCCAAGCTGATGACGAGGGTTCGATTCCCTTCACCCGCTCCAATCTTTTCAAGGACTTAGGGGGTATCGCGCACCGCCTTTATCCAGATCCAGCCCAGCTGCAGCCTTTCGCCGTGGCGGGTCACGGCAACCTGTCCCGAAAAGAAACGCCTGTTGCACCGTGCCCAATGCCCGATCCGGTTCCCGATTTCGTACGCCGCTCGTACCGTTGCTGGTATGATTTAGCCTGATAGCAGGCCTGATCCTTGTGGGGGGAACATGGAGCGGCGCACGTTCATCTTGGCGTTTGGCGGAGCGGCGGCGACTTCGGTTTCTTGGCCGCTTGCCGCGCGCGCGCCGACGAGGTGATCGAATGACCGTTCGCTCGGCACCCGAACAAACGGAAAAGGCCGCCGCGGTGCCGCGCAGGGTCCGCAGCCGTCTATTCCTGAAATATGCCGGGCTGTTCGTCGCCGTGGTTTGCGTGGCGCTGGTGACCAACGGCGTGTTCGAAATCTGGGTTTCCTACCGCGAACACAAGGACACGTTGATCCAGATCCAGCACGAGCAGGCCGAGTCGGCGGCGGCCAAGATCGGACAGTTCATCAAGGAAATAGAAAGCCAGGTCGGCTGGACCACGCAATTGCTGTGGTCGACCGGCACCATCGAACAGCGCAGGTTTGATGCGCTGCGCCTATTGCGCCAGGTGCCCGCGATCACCGAGCTGGCGCAGGTCGACGCCAGCGGCAAGGAGCAATTGCGGGTGTCGCGGCTCGCCATGGACGTGGTCGGCAGCGGTCTCGATCTGTCGAAGGAGGCGAAGTTTACTGAGGCCGTGAAGAGCAAAGTCTATTACGGCCCGGTCTATTTCCGCCGCGAGTCCGAGCCCTACATGACCTTGTCGCTCGCCGGCACGCGCCGCGACGCCGGCGTGAGCATCGCTGAAGTCAATCTCAAGCTGATCTGGGACGTGGTTTCGAAGATCAAGGTCGGCAAGCGCGGCGACGCCTATGTGGTCGACCGGCAGGGCCGTCTGATCGCGCATCCCGACATCAGCCTGGTCCTTCGCAAAACGGACATGACGCGGCTCGCGCAAGTGCAGGCGGCGCAGCAACACGAGGCAGGCACGCCTGCGCTGGAAGTCGAAACCGCCACCGACATCCAGGGTCGGCAGGTGTTGACCGCTTATGCTCCGGTCGAGCCGCTCGGCTGGACGGTGTTCGTCGAGCTGCCGGTGGCGGAGGCTTATGAGCCGCTGATCGCCTCCTTGCAGCGCACGGCGCTGGTGCTGCTCGCCGCGCTCTTTCTGGCTGCGCTCGCCGGCATCTTCCTTGCGCGCAGGATGGTCGTGCCGATCCAGGCCTTGCGGGCAGGCGCGGCGCGCATCGCCGGCGGCGATCTCACACAACGCATTTCGGTCAAGACCGGCGACGAATTGGAGGCGCTCGCCAACCAGTTCAACGACATGACCGGACGTCTGCAGGAATCCTATGCCGACCTCGAGAAAAAAGTGGAGGTGCGCACACACGAGCTGAGCGAGTCGCTCGAACAGCAGACCGCAACCTCCGAGGTGCTGAAAGTCATTAGTTCTTCGCCGGGCGAATTGCAGCCGGTGTTCACATCCATCCTGGAGAATGCAACGCGCATCTGCCAAGCCAACTTCGGCACGCTCTATATCGTCGAGAATGACAGATATCGCACAGCCGCGATGCACAATGCTCCGACGGCGTTCGCTGAGGCCAGAGGTCGCGACCCATTGGTAAGCGCGACCGGCAATACGCCGCTTGCGCGCATGGTAACCACAAAACGGGCGATCCAGATTCGCGATGTGGCCGATGAGCCGGCCTATCAGGTCGATGAACAACGCCGCAGGTTCGTCGCAATGACCGGTGCGCGCTCGACGGTTTACGTGCCGATGCTGAAAGACGAAGTTTTGATCGGCATTATTACCATCTTTCGGCAGGAGGTTCGGCCATTTACCGAAAAGCAGATCGAGCTTTTGACGAGCTTCGCCGCCCAAGCCGTCATCGCCATCGAGAACACGCGCCTGCTCAGCGAATTGCGCGAGGCGCTGGACCAGCAAACGGCGACGTCGCACGTATTGCAGGCCATCTCCAGCTCGCCCGGCGAGCTTGATCCCGTGTTCAATGCGATCCTCGACAACGCCGTGCGCATCTGCGGCGCGCGCTTCGGCAATCTGGCGCTGTATGACGGCAGCACAATGCGCCTGGCAGCCACGCATAACGCGCCGGAGGAGTTTGCTAAAGGGCGACCCAAAGACATGGCGATCCCGCTGGATATCTCGCCGCTCGGTACCGTCGTGCGCACGAAGCAAAAGCTCCATGTCGCCGATCTCGCGAACGAAGAGCAATACAGCAAGTCTTACCTCGTCAAGCTTGCCGGAGCGCGCACGATGGTCGCGGTGCCGATGATCAAGGAGGGGCAGCTCGTCGGCGCCATCAATATCTATCGGCAGGAGGTGCGGCCGTTCGCCGACAAGCAGATCGCGCTACTGGAAAATTTCGCCGCGCAGGCCGTCATCGCCATCGAGAACGCGCGGCTGCTCAGCGAATTGCGCGAGTCGCTGGAGCAGCAGACGGCGACCTCGGAGGTGCTCAAGGTCATTAGCAGTTCGCCGGGCGAGCTTGAGCCCGTGTTTCAGACGATGCTGGAAAACGCAACGCGCATCTGTGGGGCGAATTTCGGCAATTTGTTTCTTTGTGACAACGACGCTTTTCGGGTCGTCGCCATGTTCAACGCGCCGCCCGGCTATGCGGACATCCGCAAGGATAAACCGCTCCACCCGGGACCGGGCAGCGGGCTCGGCCGCGTTGCACTGACAAAGCGAGTGGTCCACGTCGCCGATATGAGGGAGGAAGAGGCGTATAAGGCACGCGATCCTTTTGCCGTTGTTGGTGTAGAAATCGCTAGCATTCGCACGTTGCTGGCGGTGCCGATGCTCAAGGAAGATGAGCTGATCGGCGTGATCATCATCTATCGCCAGGAGGTGCGTCCGTTCACCGACAAGCAGATCGAGCTGGTCACGAACTTTGCCGCGCAAGCGGTTATCGCCATCGAGAATACGCGTCTGCTCAAGGAACTGCACGAGCGCACCGACGATCTTTCCGAATCGCTGGAGCAGCAGCAGGCGAGCGGCGAAATCCTCGCCTCGATAAGCGGATCGATGGCCGATACCAAGCCAGTGTTCGATGCCATCGTGCGCAATTTGCGCCGCGTCTTCGGCACGCGCTTTGCGGTCGTGCAGGTGCTGCAGGACGGCATCATCCATATGCCGGTGGCCGACGGAGATCCGGGATTCGAGAAGCTGGTTGAGAATTATCCGCGTCCGCTCGATGATTCGACCGCGGGCGGGCTGACGATGCTGTCCAAACAGGTTCATCAGTGCGCGCCGGTGCGGGGCAATCCGGCGGCACCGCCGGGGGCGGAGAAGTTTGCGCGCGAATTCGGCTTCGATTCGTACATTTTCGCCCCCATGCTGCGCGACGAGCGCGTGATCGGCGCCATCGGCGTTGCACGCAAGGACCCAAAACCTTTTACCGACAAACAAGTCGCACTCATCAAGGCCTTCGCCGATCAGGCTGTCATCGCCATCGAGAATACCCGGCTGTTCAATGAGTTGCGCGAGCGTACCGACGATCTGTCGGAGTCGCTCCAACAGCAGACCGCCACCGCCGACGTGCTGAAAGTGATCAGCCGCTCGGCCTTTGACCTGCGAACGGTGCTCGACACACTGCTGCATTCCGCCGCGCGGCTGTGCGAGGCCGATCAGGGCACGATTACCCAGCGCAAGGGCGATACTTATTATCGCTCGGTTTCCTACGGTTTCCCGGAGGCATTCGCTGAGTTCGTCAAGGATCGCCCGGTCGAACCGGGTCGCGACACCGGCACGGGACGGGCGCTGCTGGAAGGCAAAGTCATCCATATCCCCGATGTCCAAGCCGATCCGGACTACACTTGGAAAGAGGCCCAGCGTTTGGGCGGCTTCCGCACCATGCTGGGCGTTCCTATGCTGCGCGAGGGCGTCCCGGTCGGAGTGCTGACGTTGACGCGAGCCGAGGTAAGGCCATTCACCGAAAAGCAGATCGAACTAGTTTCGACGTTTGCCGACCAGGCCGCCATCGCCATCGAGAACGTGCGGCTGTTCGACGAAATCCAGGACAAGAGCCGCCAACTCGCCGAAGCCAGCAAGCACAAATCGCAGTTCCTCGCCAATATGAGCCACGAACTGCGCACGCCGATGAACGCCATTCTCGGCTATACCGAACTGATCATGGACAACATCTACGGCGAGCCGACCGAAAAAATGCGCGGCGTGCTCACGCGCGTGCAGAGCAACGGCAAGCACCTGCTCGGGCTGATCAACGACGTGCTCGATCTGTCGAAGATCGAAGCCGGACAATTGACGCTGACGCTGGCCGATTATTCGGTCAAGGATATCGTGCACAGCGTGTTTAGCTCGGTCGAGTCGCTGGCCAAGAACAAGAAGCTCGACCTGAAAGTCGAGTTGCCGCAAAAATTGCCGGTCGCGCACGGCGACGAACGCCGGCTCACCCAGGTCCTGCTCAATCTTGTCGGTAATTCGATCAAATTCACCGACAAGGGTGAAGTCGCGATCAAGGCGGAGGCGGCGAATGGATCGTTCACGATATCGGTGCGCGATACTGGTCCCGGCATCGCGATCGAGGATCAGCACAAAATCTTCGAAGAATTCCAGCAGGCCGATTCATCCACCACCAAGGAAAAAGGCGGCACCGGTCTCGGCCTCGCCATTTCGAAGCGGATCGTGGAAATGCATGGCGGCCGCTTGTGGGTCGAACTCGAGCCTCGGGCAGGGATCGACGTTCTCATTCAATGTCCCCCTTAAAGTCGAGCGACAGGTGGAGCCAGCATGACCAAACGCATCCTCGTGGTCGAAGACCAGGAAGACAATCGGCAAATCCTGCGCGATCTCCTGGGCAGCATCGATGTCGAGATGATCGAGGCGCATGACGGCCAGGCGGCCGTCGCGCAGGCCGAAAAACACCGGCCGGATCTGATCCTGATGGACATCCAGCTGCCGGTGATGGACGGCTACGAGGCGACGCGCCGCATCAAGGCCAATCCTGAACTCAAGGCGATCCCGATCGTCGTGGTCACGTCTTATGCGCTGAGCGGCGACGAGGCCAAGGCGCGCGCGGCTGGCTGCGACGCCTACGTCACCAAGCCCTACAGCCCGCGCCAATTACTGGCGAAGATCAACGAATACCTGAAATAGATTTCGGACGCGTTCCGCCATGCACAAGCCGCCGCGCATTTTGATCGTCGACGACAACGAGACCAACCGCGATATTCTGGTCACGCGGCTGGAAATCCACGGCTACGAATTGCTGCAGGCCGGCGACGGCGAGGAGGCGCTCGCCGCCGCCAGGCAGTATCTGCCCGACCTTATTCTGCTCGACGTGATGATGCCGAAGATCGACGGCATCGAAGTGACCCGCCGCATCAAGGCGGACCCCAGCATGCCGTTCATGCCGATCATCCTGGTGACCGCCAAGGCCGACAGCAAGGATGTGGTCGAGGGTCTCAATGCCGGCGCCGACGAATATCTGACCAAGCCGGTCGATCAGACCTCGCTGGTCGCCCGCGTGAAATCGGTGCTGCGCATCAAGGAACTGCACGACACCGTCACCGCGCAGGCCGCCGATCTCGCCTCATGGAATAAGTCGCTCGAGCAACGCGTCACCGACCAGATCGCGGAAATCGAACGGATCGGCCGCTTGAAAAGATTTCTGGCGCCGCAGGTCGTCGAGCTCATTCTGTCGTCCGGCGGCGACGAGAAAATATTGGCAAGCCACCGCCGCGACATCAGCGTCGTGTTCTGCGATCTGCGCGGGTTCACGACTTTCGCTGAAAACGCGGAGCCCGAAGAGGTCATGAACGTCTTGGGCGAGTATCACAGTTGTCTCGGCGCGCTCATCCACAAGCACGAAGGTACGCTCGACAAATACGCCGGCGACGGCCTCATGGTTCTGTTCAACGATCCGCTGCCGTGTCTGCAGCCCGCCGTTCGCGCGGTCCGCATGGCGGTCGAAATGCGCGCCGAAGTCGAGAAGCTTGCGGTGAAATGGCGCAAATACGGCCACGAGCTCGGCTTCGGGCTCGGCATCTCGCATGGTTATGCCACCATCGGGCGCATCGGGTTCGAAGGTCGGCTGGATTATTCGGCCATCGGTTCGGTCGTGAACCTGGCCGCGCGGCTGTGCGGGGAGGCGGAAGCCGGGCAGATCCTGGTCGACCGCAAGGTCTACATGGCGATCGAAGACATCGCCGAGGTCAAAGAGTCCGGCGAACTCACGCTCAAAGGTTTTCATCGCCCCGTCGTCGCCTACGACGTGCGCACCCTGCGGTCTTGAGACCACTGGCCGGTTGCCGCGATCAAATCTCCGCTTGCGCGAGATTTTCGCGCACGAAGTCCGCGTCGAATATGCGGTCCGCCATCACCTGACAGCGCTTAATCAGCCTGATCTCGTCCGGCCGGTAATCCGGAATGGCGTTGTGCAGCGTGCCAAGGTGATCCCACATCAACACGTCGCCCTCGCTCCAAACGTGCGCGTATTGGTACTTCGGCTGAAGTTGGTGCCGGGTGAGCTCGGCCAGGATATCGTCGCTGTCCGCTTCGTCCAGTTCGTTGATGCGCACCGCGTAGCCTGGATTGGCGTAGAGGACCTTGCGGCCAGTGATCGGGTGCGTGAGGAAAACCGGATGCACCGAAGGCGGGCGCGCCGCGCGCTGCGCAGCCGTGAGCGGGGCGCGCGTCGAGCCGGGGCGATTGCGCATTTCCTCCCAGAATTTGTTGAAGTCGTGAGTGGCGGTGGCATTCGCGAGCTTGGTCTTGAACGCGGGCGACAGGTCCTCGTAAGCGGCGTGCATGTCGGCGAACACCGTGTTGCCGAGCGGCTTGCCGTCGCGGCGCGGGATCTTGATGCCGTGAAGTACATTGGTGAAGCCGACCACCTCATTATAGGACATGTCGGTATGCCAATCCTGCCCGGCATCGGCCAAGCCGATCGGCTTGCCGTTTTCCCGGATATTCGAGAGCAGCATGACCTCGGGCACGCCCGGCTCGCAGTAGTCGCCGGTCGGGGAGCCCTGCAAGGAACCGAATCGCTCCGAGAAGGCCTTCAAGGCGCGCGCATCGAGCGCCTGCTTTGGGAAGCAAATGACGCCGTATTTGCCGAGCGCGGCCAGGATGGTGGCAAATTGCGGCTGGCTGACGGGCTTCGACAAATCGATACCGTCGATGCGCACGCCCAGCGAATTCTGGTTCGCAGTGAGTTTCATCGCTGCCCCGGCTTTGGGCGCGTTCCGCGCAGAAAATCCCCGTCGGGCAAGGATATTATGAAACGCCAGCGTATTGTACAGCTGGACCGCCGATTTGCGGATTTCGGCTGGAAAGCGCCCGAAACCGGGCATTTCCGCCCTTGCAAAGCCGCCCTGTATAATGCATGACATCGCCGCGGCGGGCCCTTATGGTCCGCCGCATCCGCTTTACGGAGGAGTGTAGCTCAATTGGTAGAGCACCGGTCTCCAAAACCGGGGGTTGCAGGTTCGAGTCCTGCCACTCCTGCCAGGCGGAGAACGGTTAGAAAAGCAAGCCGATGAACGATCAAACGCCGGTAGAAGTACGCCACAAGCCGCGGGTCAGCCCGTTCCGCTTCCTGCAGGAAGTGCGCGAGGAGACCCGCAAGGTTACTTGGCCCTCGCGCAAGGAAACGATGATCACCACCGGCATGGTATTCGTCATGGTGGCGATCGCTTCAATTTTTTTCCTGGTCGCGGATCAATTGATCCGAATCGCCGTTACCTTCGTGCTCGGCATTGGCACCTGAAAGCGAACCAGCAATGAGCGATACCGACACCGCCACGACGACCCGGCCCAAGCGCTGGTACATCGTGCATGCCTATTCGAACTTCGAGAAGAAGGTCGCCGAATCGATCCGCGAGCAGGCCAAGCAGCGCGGGCTCACTGACCACTTCGAGGAGATCATGGTGCCGACCGAAATCGTGGTCGAGGTGCGCCGCGGCCGCAAGGTGAACGCCGAGCGCAAGTTTTTCCCGGGCTATGTGCTGGTGAAGATGGACCTGACCGACGAGGTCTACCATCTGATCAAGAACACGCCGAAGGTTACCGGCTTCCTCGGCACCGATAAAAAGCCGATGCCGATTTCGGAAGTCGAAGCCAACCGCATCCTGCACCAGGTGCAGGAAGGCATCGAGCGGCCTAAGCCCTCGGTGTCGTTCGAGGTCGGCGAGCAGGTGCGCGTGTCGGACGGGCCGTTCGCCTCGTTCAACGGCACGGTCGAGGAAGTCGACGAGGCGCGCTCGCGCGTGAAGGTGGCGGTGTCGATCTTCGGCCGCGCGACCCCCGTAGAGCTGGAGTTCGGCCAGGTCGAGAAGCTCTGACCGCGATTTCGCGTAAGGTTCGTTTCTCGATTGCTGTAGGGTGACTGAACTGGCTTCGAGGCATGCGCCGCCGGCGCAAACATCATGGCCCTGCAAGTCGCTCAACAATTCCCAGCGTTGCCGGCGAGGGCGGACGGTACCGCCGTCGCGCTGAAGGACTTGCCGCAATCCGCGCGCATCCTGGTGATCGTAATGCGGCGGCTCGGCGACGTGCTGCTGACGACGCCGCTATTGCACACGCTGCGTCAGGGCCTGCCGGAGGCGACGATCGACGTGCTGATGTTTTCTAGCTCGAAGGGGATTCTCGCTGGCAACCCCGACATCGATAAGATCCTGACACTGCCCGAGCGCGCCTCGGCGCGTCAGTTGCTCGCGCTGATCGGCTCGATTTGGCGCCGCTACGATCTGTCGATTTCGACCCAGACGGGCGATCGCCCGACGCTGCTGGCATTTCTGGCGGGCCGGCGGCGAATTGGATTTCACGCGCCCGATGGATCCGGAACCTGGTGGAAGAAGCGCGTCTTGACCGTGCCCTTGGCGCCGAAACCGCATAACCATCGCGTCCTGGAAACGCTGCGGCTGTCCGAGGTGCTTGGTCTCCCGGCGCAGCCGCGCATCGTTTGTCCGTCCGATACGAAGGCGCGGACAGACGAGTTGCCGCGCGGCCGGTTCGCCGTAGTCCACGCCAATCCGATGTACCGCTACAAGCGATGGACCGACGCCGGCTGGCGCGGCTTGGCACGTGCGCTCGCCGAGCGCGGCCTCGAAGTGGTGACGACTGGCGGCTCCGACCCGGCGGAGCGCGCCTACCTCGACGCGCTGTGGAACGGGGCCGCGGTGAATCGGCTCGATGGCCGGCTCGACTGGCCGCAGATTACTAAGTTAATGGGCGATGCCGCGGTCTATATCGGCATCGACACCTCGATGAGTCACCTCGCCGCCGGCGCCGGCTGCCCGACGGTTACGATCTACGGGCCGGTCGATCCGCGCCTAATGGGGCCGTGGCCGGTCGGCGGTCTCGCGGAACCTTGGGTCGCGGCCGGCCGCGTTCAGCGCCGCGGCAATGCCTGGGTGGTGCAGAACCCGCTGCCATGTCTGCCTTGCGAGCGATTAGGCTGCGACGGCCATTTAAACAGCCGCAGCGTGTGTCTCGATGAATTATCGGTTCAGCAGGTGCTCGGCGCCGTCGATGAAGCGCTGCAAAGCGGTAGCCGGCGGCCATGAGCGACATAGCCGCCAGTGCCGCCGATAGGATGAAGGCGCGGCTGCCTGCGGCTTACGCGCTATCGGTTTATCTGCCGATGTCGCGCGCAGCCGCCGTGGTCCGCGGCGCGGGCCGCAGGCTGCGCGGCAAGCAATCATCCGGCACGGCGAGCATTTTGCCGATCGAGACGGTGGACTGGAGGACGATCGTGCCGCGCGGAGCGGTGCGTCTGGTGGAGACCGAGAAACGACACGGCAATGTGCGTGTTTCGGAGCTCGCCGTTCTTGCGCAGGCTGCGGCGCAAGCCGAGCCCGGCAGCGATATCGTCGAAATCGGTACCTTCGACGGGCGCACCACGATCAATCTTGCGGTCAACGCACCGCGAGGCTGCCATGTTCTGACGCTCGATCTGCCCGCCGACCATGCCACCGCTTTCACGATCGAAGAGTTGGAACGTACGCTGGTGGACAAGCCGGCCTCCGGCGAGCGCATGCGGACTTGTCCGCCGGCCCGGCGTTCCTACGCCCGGCGTATCACGCAGTTGTTCGGAGATTCGGCGAGCTTCGATTGGTCGCCGCACAATGGCCGCGCCGGTCTGGTGTTCATCGACGGCTCGCATGCCTACGACTACGCCTGTAAGGATTCCGAGACGGCTTTTCGCCTGATCCGGCCGGGCGGCCTGGTGATCTGGCACGATTACACCGTGTGGCCGGGCGTGACGCGGGCGCTCGACGAGCTGGAACGCTCGCGCCAACTCGGCCTGCGCCGCATCCGCGGTACCAGCCTGGTAGTCTGGCGCGCCCCTTGACGCTTGCTCCGGGCGCGGCTGGACAGCATGGACAAGACGCTCTACATGTGCCGGCGGCCGATGCGGCCGACATAGCAGACGTGGGAGGTGAGGCGGCCGCCAACCGTCAATATCCGCACCACTAACCGGAGTGAGTTATGGCGAAGAAAGTCACTGGATTCCTCAAATTACAGGTGCCGGCCGGCGCCGCTAACCCGTCGCCCCCGATCGGGCCGGCGCTCGGTCAGCGCGGCCTGAATATCATGGAGTTCTGTAAGGCGTTCAACGCGCAGACCCAGAAGATCGAAAAGAACACGCCGATCCCGGTGATCATCACCACCTATCAGGACCGCTCGTTCACTTTCGAGATGAAGACGCCGCCGGTGTCCTATTTCTTGAAGAAAGCGGCCAAGCTCGACAGCGGTTCGAAGACGCCGGGCCGCGAAATGGTCGGCGAGGTGACCAAGAAGCAATTGCGCGAGATCGCCGAGCAGAAGATGAAGGATTTGAACTGCGACACGATCGAAGCGGCGATGAAGATGATCGAAGGTTCCGCCCGTTCGATGGGCCTCACGGTGGCGGAGTAACGGCCATGGCACTCGGAAAACGCACCAAAGCCGCGCGCGAAGGCGTCAGTCGCGACAAGTCCTATCCGATCGCGGAAGCGGTCAAGCTGGTGAAAGAGCGCGCCAAGGCGAAATTCGACGAGACCATCGAGATCGCGATGAATCTCGGCGTCGACCCGACGCACGCGGACCAGATGGTGCGCGGCGTCGTCATGCTGCCGAACGGCTCCGGCCGTACGCTGCGGGTCGGTGTGTTCGCGCGCGGCGCCAAGGCGGAGGAGGCCAAGGCCGCCGGCGCGGACGTGGTCGGCGCGGAGGACCTGGTCGAGAAAGTCAACAAAGGCGAGATCGACTTCGACCGCTGCATCGCCACCCCCGACATGATGCCGCTGGTGGGGCGCCTGGGTAAGGTGCTCGGCCCGCGTGGCATCATGCCGAACCCCAAAGTCGGCACCGTTACGATGGACGTGACCACCGCGGTGAAGGCGTCGAAGGGCGGCTCGGTCGAGTTCCGCGTGGAAAAGGCCGGCATCGTCCAGGCCGGGGTCGGCAAGGCCTCGTTCACTGAGGACAAGCTGGTAGAAAACATCAAAGCGTTCGCCGACGCGGTGCAGAAGGCGAAGCCGCCTGGGGCCAAAGGCCACTACATCAACCGGGTGGCGATTTCCTCGACCATGGGCCCGGGGATCAAAGTCGAGCCGTCTTCGCTATTTAGCGCCGGTGGCGGCGGCCACTGACCCCGTTTTTGCAGCTATTTTCGTGGGAATTCCCGCGAAAAAGGGGCTTGGCAAAGGGGCTTGGACGCTCTAAATAAAAGCAATTGGGCGTGCCGGCCCAGTTTGTCGGCACGCCTTTGTGCGTCTCTAAAATTGCTTCTCTAGCACAATGGTGATCGGAACTTTTTCCTTTTGGGCATCCCGGCGGGACATCTGAAAGGCCGAAGGAGCTTTCGCCATTGAGCGGCGCGCGAGGTCAAGTCCGGCAACGGATTTGGCCGACCTGTCCAAGACTGCCGGCGCCGCGGCCTTCGGGCCAAAGCTTAATCCTGCAAAGGGCCAGCACAGACGGGGACACGAGCCCAAGTTTGCGCGACTTCACGGTTGCGCCGGTTTGGTTCGAACCTCGGAGACCCGATTGCCTGTTTCGGCGGGTATCGGGGGGCAGGCTATTCAAACGTCGTCCTGCCCGGTTCGCTGCGCGTGAACTTAAAAGCGGGACGGCTGGTCTCAACCCGGCGGTTCCCGCGAGCTTGCGGCGGACCGTCATAACCGGAAAGAGCTTGCAGTGGATCGAGCGGCTAAAGCGGAGTCCATCACCGAACTGAGCGGGGTCTTCAAGACCTCGAACGTCGTGGTGGTGGCTCACTATGCGGGCCTCACGGTCGCCCAGATGCAGACTCTGCGCAAGCAGATGAAGCACGCGGGCGCGCAAGTGAAGGTCGCGAAAAACCGTCTCGCCCAGATTGCGCTCAAGGACACCGACGTTGCCGCCATTTCGCCCCTGCTGAAGGGGCCGACGGTGCTCGCCTACTCAGGCGATCCCGTGGCGGCGCCGAAGGTGGCCGTCGATTTCGCCAAGGCGAACGAAGCGTTCGTCATTCTCGGCGGTTCGATGGGCAAAACCGCTCTGGATCTCAACGGCGTCAAGGCGCTCGCCTCGCTGCCGTCGCTTGATGAATTGCGCGCCAAGATGGTCGGCCTGGTTCAGGCCCCGGCGACCAAGATCGCACAACTCGTCAACGCTCCCGCGGCCAAGGTCGCGCGCGTGGTCCAGGCCTACGCTTCCAAGAGCGCGGCTGCGTGACGGCTCACAAGCAAATCTCTGGTTCGAACCGATAGGAACTGAACAATGGCTGACCTGCAAAAGATCGTCGATGACTTGTCGAAGCTGACCGTCCTGGAAGCTGCCGACCTCGCCAAGATGCTGGAAGAGAAGTGGGGCGTCTCCGCCGCGGCCGCGGTTGCGGTGGCGGCCGGTCCCGCGGGCGGCGGCGCTGCCGCGGCCGAAGAAAAGACCGAGTTCACCGTGGTCCTCGCCGCTGCCGGCGAGAAGAAGATCGAGGTGATCAAGGAAGTGCGCGCGCTCACCGGCCTCGGCCTCAAAGAGGCCAAGGATCTGGTCGAGGGTGCGCCCAAGCCGGTCAAGGAAGGCGTCAACAAGGAAGAGGCCGACAAGATCAAGGCCACCTTGGAAAAGGTCGGCGCAAAGGTTGAGCTTAAGTAAGCAACGCTTACTTAAGCGAAATCCCCGGGCGGGCGTCAGCGAGACCAGGGGATCGCGAGAAATACTGATATCCCCGGGATTCAGACCCCCGGGGGTCTCGAACAAAAGGCAAGCGGTGACCGGCAAACGGTCATTTGGAGGCGAGACCTGAACGGGTGCGGCCCGTTCACGGGAATTGTGAAGTGTGCGGCGGTTCGGGCGAGGCCCGAATCACATAGAAACGGGTAGCCCCGACGCCTGTCCTGATGGTCGCGATGGATTGCGACCGTTCGGAGAGGCGCCCGCGCTGGCCGCCAAAATCGAATCGAGAGAAAGAGACGATGGCGCAGACATTTACCGGTCGCAAGCGCGTAAGGAAGTTTTTCGGAACAATCAAAGAAGTAGCGGAGATGCCGAACCTCATCGAGGTTCAGAAGGCATCCTATGACCAGTTCTTGCTGGTCAAGGAACCCGTGGGCGGGCGTCCCGACGAGGGCCTGCAGGCGGTGTTCAAATCGGTGTTCCCGATTTCCGACTTTTCCAATTCGTCCATGCTTGAATTCGTCAAGTACGAATTCGAGCCGCCGAAATACGACGTCGACGAGTGCCGCCAGCGCGGCATGACCTATGCCGCGCCGCTCAAGGTAACGCTGCGGCTGATCGTGTTCGATATCGACGAGGAAACCGCCGCGCGTTCGGTCAAGGACATCAAGGAGCAGGACGTCTACATGGGCGACATCCCGCTCATGACCAATAACGGCACCTTCATCGTCAACGGCACCGAGCGCGTCATCGTTTCGCAGATGCACCGCTCGCCCGGCGTGTTCTTCGATCACGACAAGGGTAAGACGCACTCCTCGGGCAAGCTGTTGTTCGCCGCCCGCATTATTCCGTACCGCGGTTCCTGGCTCGATATCGAGTTCGACGCCAAGGACATCGTTTATGCGCGCATCGACCGCCGCCGCAAGATTCCGGTGACGTCGCTGCTCTATGCGCTCGGCCTCGACGGCGAGGAAATCCTGCGCACCTTCTACAAGCACGTGACTTACAAGCGCGCCAAAGATGGCTGGCGCGTGCCGTTCGATGCCAACCGGCTCAAGGGTTACAAGGCGGTCAACGATCTGGTCGACGCCGATACCGGGCGCGTGGTGGTGGATGCCGGCAAGAAGCTCAGCGTGCGCCAGGCCCGCCAGCTCTCCGAGAAGGGCCTCAAGCACCTGCGCATGACCGACGAGGAATTGATCGGTCACTACGTCGCCGAGGATCTGGCCAACGGCAAGACCGGCGAGATCTACATGGAGGCCGGCCAGGAGATCGACGAGAAGAACCTCAAGATCCTGATCGAGGCCGGCTACAAGGAACTGCCGCTGCTCGACATCGACCACGTCAACGTCGGCGCCTATATCCGCAACACGCTCACGGTCGACAAGAACATGACGCGCGAGGACGCGCTGTTCGACATCTACCGCGTCATGCGCCCGGGCGAGCCGCCGACCGTGGACACCGCGGAAGCGATGTTCCGTTCGCTGTTCTTCGATAGCGAACGCTACGACCTGTCCGCCGTCGGCCGCGTCAAGATGAACATGCGCCTCGACCTCGACGCGCCCGACACCATGCGCGTGCTGCGCAAGGAAGACATCATTTCCGTCATCCGCACGCTGGTCGATCTGCGCGACGGCAAGGGCGAGATCGACGACATCGATCATCTCGGCAATCGCCGAGTGCGCTCGGTC
>CAWCVE010000024.1:0-146126 GCA_963798825.1 uncultured Alphaproteobacteria bacterium
TCATCAGCGACGCCAAAATTATGACAATCGACTTTGAACCCTCGGATCTTCAACGATCGCTGCGTGACGCGGTGACCAAAACCTGCATGCATTTTGACGACGACTATTGGCTTCAGTGCGACCGCGACGGAAAATTTCCTCACGAATTCCACAAAGAACTCGCATCCGAGGGTTGGCTCGGTATCTGCATTCCGGAAGCATATGGTGGATCCGGTCTCGGTATCACGGAAGCTGCCATTATGATGGAGGCAATCTCAGCCTCGGGTGCCGGTTTTTCCGGCGCTTCGGCGGTTCACATGAACATCTTCGGCCTCAACCCGGTGGTCGTCTACGGCAGCGAGGAACAGAGACGCCGGATGCTGCCACCTGTTGTCGCAGGCGACGAGAAGGCCTGTTTTGCAGTCACCGAACCGAACGCCGGTCTTGAAACAGCGAAGCTGCAGACACGTGCCGCGCTTCGCGGCGATCACTATGTGATGCGTGGTACGAAGACTTGGATTTCTACCGCGCAAGTGGCAGATAAGATGTTGATTCTCGTTCGCACCGCGCCGCTTGAAGCAGGGAAAAAACCGACCGACGGCTTGAGCCTTTTCTACACCGCGCTCGATCGGCGTTTCGTCGAGGTGCGTGAGATCGAGAAGATGGGACGCAAGGCGGTCGATTCAAATCTGCTGTTCATTGACGGACTTGAGGTTCCGGTCGAGGACCGAATTGGCGAGGAGGGTTGCGGATTTGAATATATTCTTCACGGGATGAATCCGGAAAGGATTTTGATCGCCGCGGAAGCGGTTGGCCTTGGCCGCGTCGCGCTCAAGCGCGCGACGGCTTACGCGAAAGAGCGCGTCGTATTTGATCGCCCGATCGGCCAAAATCAAGCCATCCAACACCCGCTGGCGGAATGCTGGATGGAACTGGAGGCAGCCAGTCTCATGGTTTTCAAGGCCGCGCGGCAATATGATAACGGCATAGCCTGTGGGCCGACGGCCAATGCGGCAAAATACTTGGCTGCCGAAGCCGGATTTAAAGCCTGTCAAACTGCAGTCATGACCCATGGCGGCTATGGCTACGCCAGGGAATATCACGTTGAACGGTATTTGCGAGAGAGCATGATTCCGAGGATCGCACCGATCAGTCCGCAGCTCATTCTCTGCTTCATCGCGGAGAAGGTTCTTGGACTGCCGAAGTCATATTAGGAATACCATGAGCAATCGATACTTCGTTCGAGGCCAGGACGTTTCCGCCTATTACCCTGCCAATTATACCGGCACATTCAATAAGCACCTCATCGATCCGAAGCTTATGTGTGCAAAGAACATTGAGATCGTCTGCGGGACGTTACAACCGGGAAACGGGGCACTGCCGCACGCGCACCAGGGAATCGAGCAGGTTTGCTATATCCTTGAAGGTGCGGCCATTGCCGAGGTCGACGGTCAGCGCCAGCAGATCGGTCCTGGCGATTGCAGCTATTTTCCTCCAGACACGTAGCATGTCTTCACCACGACTAGTGCGACGCCATGCAAAGTTCTCGTCATCTACTCGCCGCCTTATGAGGAAGAATCAAGCCGCGTCATCCGATGATGCATTGGACGAATTAGAGACAGTCGGGATTGCAATGTCGCCAACCGCAAAAGGACAGAATATCCAGGCTCCATTGGACGGGCTGCGTATTATCGATCTAACGACCATGGTGTTGGGCCCGTATGCGACCCAGATTTTGGCAGATTACGGTGCGGACGTTATAAAGATTGAATTGCCTCAAGGCGATTTGATGCGCATGGGCGGAGCGAAGAAAAGCACCGATATGGGCGCGCTCTACCTGCAACTGAACCGCAACAAGCGGAGCGTCGTCCTTGATCTGAAGCAGGAGCTCGGTCGAAAGATACTGCTGCGGCTGTGTGAGACCGCAGACGTTTTGGTCCACAATAATCGCCTGGCCGCGATGCAACGCCTTAAGCTCACGGACAGGGACGTGCGGATAGCCAATCCGCGCCTCATTTATGTAAGCCTGATCGGCTATGGTGAAAACGGTCCCTACGCCGGGAAGCCCGCCTATGATGACCTCATTCAGGGAATATGCGCCGTGCCGGCAGTCAGCGCGCAAATCGGAGGGCATGCGCCAGAATACGTGCCGTTGACGCTCGTCGATCGGATCGTCGGCATAAATGCCGCTCACGCCACACTGGCGGCTGTTCTGTATCGCGATCGAACCGGTGAGGCGCCGTCGGTCGAACTCCCGATGTTCGAAACTATGGCGCAATTCGTTCTGGGCGATCATCTCGGCGGGCGCTCGTTCAATCCTCCCATAGGAGAGCCCGGATATAGCCGGCTGTTGACTGCAAATCGCCGCCCCTATGCGACCAGCGACGGCTATTTGTGCATTCTGGTTTATACTGACAAGCACTGGAAATCGTTCTTCACTGCCATCGATCAGGCCGAACAATATGCTTCGGATGCCCGCCTGTCGGACCAGACGATGCGTGTTCGTCATTATAATGAGGTTTACGGCATCTTGGCCGATATCTTGCGCACGCGGACATCCGCTGAGTGGATCGATCTTCTCGGGCGGTGCGATATTCCATGCGCGCCGATGCACGACCTCAACACATTGATCGACGATCCGCATCTCGCCTCGGTCAAGTTTTTTGAAACAAAATCACATCCGACCGAGGGCCAAATCCGCTATACCGGCATACCCAGCCGTTGGAATGGGTCCGCTCTGAAAATATGCCGTCATGCCCCGCGTCTGGGCGAACACAGCCTTTCGGTTTTCCGGGACGCAGGGATATCGGCTGACGAAATCGACGCACTACTGGCAGGCGGCACTACCATCGATGGCGACATTCGCACCGAAGCCGATAACTCTCCAGGTTGAAGGCCGTGGCCTGGGTTGCGCCGCTGTGGCCGTTGTTTTAGTGTAACGGCAATCAATGAAAAATCTTCCGGAGGACGCTCATGACACGACGCACATTATTTGCGCTGTTAGTTGCATCGATGACTTCGGCTACGGCATTCGCCCAGGGAATTAACGCTCCCGCCGAGATCAAGATCGGGACCCTTTATGCTTCGTCTGGACGCTTCGCGAGCATTTCCATGCCGGTCCATGACGGTCTCAAGCTTTGGCTTGAGCAGAAAAATGCCGAGGGCGGCGTTTTTGTCAAGGCGTTCAATAAAAAGATTCCGCTCAAGCTCATCGCCTATGACGATCAGAGCAATACTGCGACTGCGGCGACACTCTACAATCAGCTCATCACCCAGGACAAGGTCGATATTTTGATCTCGGATTCTGGATCCGTGCTGACGTCAGTGGCGGTTCCGATCGCCCGCGACCATAAGATGCTGCTTATCGACCAAACCGGTACGGGAGCGAATTTCTTCACCCCCGATAATCCATACATCGCACTGATGTCCGATCCGGTTTCCAGCATTTGGCCGAAACCGCTCGCAGATTTCATCACTCACGATGGCCCCAAGCTCGGAATCAAGCGGGTGGCGATTCTATATTCCACGAACGATTTCACCGGAACGCAGGCGAATGCAGTCCGAAAGTTTATCAAGGAATCAAATTCTGGTGTCGAAATCGTCTACGATGAAGGCATTCCGACCGAAACGTCGAACTACACCGTCTTACTGAACAATATCCGCGCGACTAACCCCGATGCCGTCATCGAACTTGGCTACGCACCAAACGACATCGCCTTTCTGCGCAATGTCCAGGACAGCGGTATCAAACCGAAGTTTCTTTTCTGCATCTATCCCGGTCTCGAGACCGAGCTTCTGGAGAAGAATGTCGGAGGCGCCGGTTTAAACTACGTGTTCACCTACGTTCCGTCCTCGGAAATTGCCTATGAGGCCAGCTTCGGCATGCCGCTTAAGGATTACAAAGCCGCATGGGACAAAAAATATGCGGGCTCGAAAGTCGAGTTCGGATTCAACTCGGTAGCAGGTTACACGACCGGGCTCGTGATCGAGAATGCACTTGCGGTCGCCAATAGCCTCGATCAGCTTGAGTTGCGCAAAGCGATCTTCAGCCTGTCCGGAAAGCTCAGGACATTGGATGGCACGTTCGAACTTGACGCGAACGGAGCGCAGATCGGGGAAATCACGCCGCTTGGGCAACTCATTCTTGATGAGCACGAACATTTAAAATTCGTGACAGTTTGGCCGCATGACGTGGCAACCGGAAAGCCGGTCTATCCGCGTCCCTGATCGTGCAGGAAGAGATGGCAACCATCAAAACCAAAGCCCGCCCGCCCTAATGCTTCTTTATACCCTATTGGCTGGCTTGCTCTTCGGCCTCTATTTCAGTCTGATGGGGCTCGGGTTGAATCTCGTGTTCGGCGTCATGCGCATCGTTAATCTAGCGCATGGTGATTTTCTAATGCTCGGTGCATTCCTCGCATTCTGGTTGTTCACTCTTTTTGCCATCAATCCAATATCCGCGATCCCGATCGTTTTCGCTTTATTCGCGGTCGTCGGACTGCCGCTCTATTATCTGCTCGTGCCGCGCTTGCTCAAGGCACGCGATCCGGAAATGTTGTCGTTCATTCTGTTCTTCGGTCTCTCGCAAGTCATCGAGGCGGTCACAACCATTGCATTCGGCACCAGCGAGCGTTCCATCCCCGGCGTGCAGCTCGGAATTGTGATCGCTGCAGCCAAAGGGTTTTTCCTCGGCCACAAGGTCGACAATGGCCCCATCGAGATCTTTGGTCAAACCTTTCCGGCGGCCTGGGCGGCGAGCGGTGTGGTGAGTGGCATCGCCGTCCTGTTCGTCTATCTTTATCTCTACCAGACACGCCTCGGCTATCTGACGCGTGCTGTCATGGCGAACCGCGAGGAAGCGATCGCGACCGGCATCAACGTCCATCGCGTTTCGGCTTTTGCATTTGGGATCGGCCTCGGACTAGCGGCCGTCGCCGGCGTTTTTGCGCCGTTCATGCTTGGCAGTATCACCCCGGCAATGGGCGTTGAGGTGACGGTGACGTCCTTCACCGTAATCGTCATCGGCTCTCTCGGCAATCCGCTCGGCACCGTGCTTGGGGGGTTGGTCTACGGCATTTCCTACATGTTCATGCAAAGTTACTACAGCTCTTGGGCCAATCTTCTTCCCTTCCTGCTGCTGATTGCGATCCTGCTGGTGCGTCCGAGCGGGCTCCTGGGAAGGCAGGTGCGGCGTGCATAAGATAATGCGCCACGTTCTGCTGATTTTAGTGCCGGTAGTCGCAGCGTTTGCGATATTGCCGGGCATCTACAGCAATCATCTTCTGCTTTTCAATTTCATGATTTTTATCATGCTCGCTCAGGGCGTCAACGTCATCTACGGATTCACAGGCTATCTGCCATTTGGCTACGTCGGGTTCTTTGGTGCCGGTGCTTACGGCTTCTCGCTGATGGTCATTCATCTGCAGGCACCGCCACTTTTGGCGCTGCCGGTCGGGGCTGGCGCCGCCGTCGCCCTTGGATTGATTCTGACGCCGCTGTTTCGCCTGTCGGGGGCCTATTTTTCCATCGCCAATCTCGCCGCTGCGCTTGCCGTGCTGCAGGTGGTGTCCAACCCCAACCTCGAAAGCATAACCAAAGGTCCTTATGGCATCAGCCTCAGCGGCGTCTTCAATCCCACGCTCGCTTATGGGACGACGCTCGCCGTGTTGGCGGCAACACTCGGTCTCGTGATTTATCTGCGCAATTCCCGCTTTGGTATGGCACTCCAGGCCATCCGCGAGGATCCGATCAGCGCCGGCATGGCCGGCATTAACGTGGTGCGCGAGCGCATAATCGCGTGGCTCTTGAGCGCGCTGATCGCTGGCCTGGCCGGCGGTGTCTTCGCCTGGTACGTATCGGTATTCTATCCCGAGACGGTCTTCAGTGGCGAGTTTACGATCTTCGCGATTGTGTTTACCCTTTTTGGCGGCAACGCGACGGTAACCGGACCGATCCTTGGCGTCTTCATTCTCTATGGCCTCTACAATACAGTCGGGATTTCGACACCTCAGTATTTTCAGCTCATCTACGGCGCATTGATCATGGGTCTCGTATTGTTTCTGCCGAATGGCCTTGTCTCGCTGCTGCGCCATTGGGGATTAAATGTCCCCTGATCGTTCTCCGCTTCTAACGATCGACGGTCTTGTGAAGCAGTTTGGTGGCTTCCGGGCTCTTGACGGTCTCAGTTTCAGTTTGGGAGCGGGCGAGATTCTTGGCCTGGTCGGGCCCAACGGATCGGGTAAGACGACCTGCATTAATATCATTTCCGGCCTCTACACATCGGACGGCGGATCGATCCATCTTGAGGGACGCTCGGTTGCGGGCCTTCCCTCACATCGCCTGGTCCACGCAGGAATCAATCGAACTTTCCAGATTCCTCGCCCGTTCCTCACCCTCACCGTACGCGAGAACGTGGATATCGCCATTGCATATGGGCGCAACCGCGATAGTCGGGCCGATACGGACATGTTGCTGTCCTCGCTCGACCTCTTGGCTTTCGCGGACCGGCCCGCGGCCGAGCTCAATAGCGCGCGGCAAAAGATGCTAGACTTGGCACGTGCGCTTGCGACCGGCCCGCGACTTCTGCTCGTCGATGAGCTCGCCGCTGGATTGAATCCGGCCGAACTCGAACATGTCGCCGCCAAGCTAAAGGAACTTGCTAGTAGCGGAATCGCGCTTCTCGTCGTTGAGCACCTGATGGGATTCATTGGTCAGATTACCGACCGCATTGTCGTCATGAATGCGGGCAGGGAAATCTTCGAAGGATCACTCGCAGGCGCCTTTACGAATTTGCAGGTTGTTGAGGTATTCCTCGGAGGAGAGGATGCAGCCTGACGGCAATTCGATAGTTTTGCTTCAAGTCACCGGCCTCACCGCGGGTTATGGACGAATCCAGGTGTTGTGGGGCGTCGAGTTTTGCGTTCATGAACACGAGTCCATTGTGCTGCTCGGCTCCAACGGCGCGGGCAAAACAACGCTGCTGAAAACACTTATGGGCCTCATCGACGCACGCGAGGGCCAGATTGATTTCGATAGTGTAGATATAACACGGCTGCGCACCGACTACCGGGTGCGGCGTGGCATTGTTTACATGTCAGAGGCGTCGGGTTTTGTCGGCCTCACCGTCGAGGAAAACATCCGCATCGGCGCTCAGTTCCTGCCGCGGCGCCAGATAGGTCGGAGGGCCGATGAACTTTATGCTGTGTTCCCGGCTCTCGCGGAGCGTCGCCGCGCGCTGGTCAGCAGCCTGTCCGGCGGCCAGCGGAAAATGGTCGGGATTGCCAAGGCGCTTGCCGGTAATCCGCGCCTGATCGTCATGGATGAGCCCTCGGCTGGCCTGTCGCCACTGTTCGTCAAGGAGGTAGTCCGTGTGCTAGCGCAATTCCGCGCGAAAGATCTTGCGCTCCTTATTGCCGAACAAAACGTCAAATTTCTGGATCTTGCCGATCGTGTGTACACGCTGGACAACGGCCGGATCGGATTTTCCGGAACGGTTTCCGAGATGCATGCGAATGATGCACTACGCCGCGCGTACTTTGGTTTAAAATAGCAAACTTGGTTTAATATTAATCGAGACACTGATGTCAGTCAGGCACAAGTGTACGGGACTGTCGTAAGCGCGATGATAGCAATCTCCAAAAGACCAGTGTGGCGCAATATGGCAAAGGCCACCCATCGTGGACTGCTTTCTGTATCCAGAATTAGAGTTTAGAGGACAGTCGGTGGAGCACACCTCTTTTGGCAGCAAAGTAGCTATGAGCCTGTTCAATTGCTCTATCAATTAGAAGCCGGTCATGGCGCCCCAACCCGACTGCGAAGCCCGCAGGAATGAGTAACCTTCCATGAACCGCATCACCGGACGCTCAGCATTCCTCGCACTGCTAAAGGACGAGGGCGTTACTCATCTCTTTGGTAATCCGGGGACTACCGAACTTCCGATCATGCATGCGCTGAAGGAATATCCCGATCTAACCTACGTGATGGCGATGCAAGAGAGCCTCGTGGTCGCCATGGCAGACGGGTTCAGCAGAGCCTCAGGGCGTTTGGTCGCTTGCAATGTCCACGTGGCGCCCGGACTCGGGAATGCCATGGGCGCGTTATACAATGCCAAATTCACCGGTACACCGATGATTCTGACCGCTGGTCAGCAGGAGCAGGGGCACGGTCTGATGGAGCCGATGCTTTATGGGCCGCTTGTCAGGATTGCCGAACCATTGGTGAAGTGGGCCGTTGAGGTGACGCGGCTTGAGGATTTGCCGCGGATCGTCCGCCGCGCCGCTAAAGTTGCGATGACACCGCCGACCGGACCGGTCTTTATCTCGCTGCCGGGGGACATCCTGAATTTCGAGGCTGGCGTCGATCTTGGACACTCGACGCGAGTGGATACGCGTGTGAAGCCCTCGGATGAGTCGTTGCAAGCCCTAGCACAGCGCATTCTTAGAGCGGAGCATCCAGTCATCATCGCCGGCGACGAGGTTGTGAAGAGCGATGCGCTGTACGAAGCCGCGCTCATATCGATGACGCTGGGGTGCCCTGCCTATCAGCAGTCGGTCGCATATGGCGCGCATTTCCTGTCGGAGAGCCCGTGCTTCATGGGGGCAGTATCGCGCGTGCAGAAGCAAACGCGGGACATGCTGGCTGCATACGATCTGATGATCGTCCTTGGGGCAGACCCGCTTCGTATGTCGGTGCATAGTGAGATCGATCCGCTCCCGAATGGCATGTCGATCGTGCAAATAGGCCTCATTGATTGGGATATGGCCAAGAACTACGCGGCAGAAATGGCGATCAAGGCTGACGTGAAGGAGACACTGCGGGTGTTGGTCCCAGCACTTAAGGCTGCGGGCGGTACAGCCCTCGAGAGGCGTGCAAAGAACGGTATCGCCGCTCTGGCATCGAAGAATTGGATTTCGCAGCGCACAAGGTTGATTGATGAGATCGTAAAGAAACGGGTTTGTGCGCCGATTGATCCTGACTGGCTGACGCTGCAGGTTGCCGAGGCGATGCCTACGGACGCCATCCTCGTCGACGAGGGACTGACCACATCACGTTATATCCCTGCGCTACGTCCCAATCGAGATCGGTATGGCTATCATGCCCTTGCCTCAGGCGGCATCGGTTGGGGACTGCCGGCTTCGGTCGGCGTAAGTCTGGCAAATCCAGATAGACCGGTTGTTTGCTACTCGGGCGATGGCAGTGCGATGTACTCAATACAGGCGCTATGGACGGCAGCACATCACAAGCTGCCATTGACGGTTGTGATCGCGAATAACGGCGGCTATCGGATCATAAAGCAGCGACTTCTCACATTCCATCAAAGTGATCATTTTGTCGGCATGGACTTTGTCAACCCATCGGTTGATTTTGTCGGCCTTGCAAAGGCTCTCGGGATCGAGGCAATCCGCATCACGGACCCAAAGGATGTGGCTCCTGCACTCATGTCCTCATTCGCGCAACCCGGCGCAAAACTTATCGATGTGGTGGTTGAGGGTTCGGTGAAAGCGTGAAATCACGATTCTGAAATGCAGTAATCTCTATCCCGCTGGTTCAAAAAATCCGTCAGGTCATTTTGACCGCTGAAATCCGCCGCCAATTCGTGGGTAAGTTTGTGGGTACACACGGGGATGAATTTGCAAACTATTGATATTAAAGCGCGATTACCGGATATGGACGGACACTCCCTCCGCCACGCAATGCAACTTGGTAGGAGGCACCAGCTCGAATCCATCAACGGCGCCAATAATCTGGTTAAAGAATCCCTAATCTGTTTTTCGTAGTTGCTGCAGAAATTTACAGAAACTCAAGGCGCCTCTGATTTAATTGGCAGTCCGGCCAATCGGATATTCACCTGCGCAACAAAACCAATTTTTATTGACCAATTATGGCTACAGCCGAATGCGGCAGCGAGACACTGTTAAAATAACATCGTCAAATCGGTTCGTTTGGCTAGTTATCGGCAGTGCGCTTACTATTGTAGTTATCGTTGTTGCGTGCGCTGGCATTCTAACCCTATCACATCAGAATACTTTGCGCGATGTGCAGGCAAGCCTTCTACGTCAAAGCCTCGTCCTGTCGGAAACTATTGACCGCACATTCCAATCTGTAGATATGGCGCTGATCAGCGTTGCCGAAAGGATCAGCAACGATGTCTTGAACGGCGAAAATCTCAGCCAACTTGGTAGCCAAGACTACCATGTCTTCCTGAGAGAGAAAATATCGGCGCTGCCGCAGATTGATGCGATTGGCATACTCGATGCGAGTGGGAAAAGAATCAACGGCTCACGCGATTGGCCAAATCTAGCCATTGACCTCTCGTACAGAAAATATTTTCAGGCAATAAAAGAAAATCCGAAGATGCCCTCCTTCGTCGGCGAGCCGATGCAAGGCAACGCAAGCAAGGCTTGGGTGATTATTCTCGCCAAACCTGTATTAACAAAAGGTGGAAAATTTATCGGCGTGGTATTCGCCTCAACCACTCTGAAATACTACGAAGAGTTTTTTCGCACCACATCCCTTGGTAATGGATACGCGGCGACATTAATGCGAAGTGATGGGAGCTTGCTTGCACGGTTTCCCGTAGCGGGCCAAGTTGGAGCGATTGCCAAGGCATCAGTCCTGACAAAAATGGGCAATCTAAATTCGGGAGTTTCACGCTCGATAAGCCCAATAGATCATCAGGCGCGCATTGCCGCGGCACACAGGCTCACAAAATTTCCCTTAGTCGTCGTCGTAACGCAAAGTGAAGAGGCCGCATTCTCCGCTTGGCGCGCGATGGCGGTAACGATAGGCGTGATCGCGGGCCTATTAATATGTATCATTATCACTTCCGCAATTTGGATCGTCCGATCACGGACGCAGCGGCAACGCCTCGATGAGGCGCGTGCCAATATTATAGAAGCGGAGAGAACTCGTGCGCTTGCCGAAGCCGATTTGAACAGACAGCGCCAACTAGCGACACAAATTATACGATTCGATGCGGCCATCAATAACATGTCGCACGCGTTGTGCATGTTTGATGAGACGCAGCGTTTGATCGTCTGTAATAAACAATATGCAGAATTATACGGCCTGAGTGACGAGCACACAAAACCTGGAATAACCCTTCGTGAAATCTTAGAGTACCGAGTCGCGTCCGGTACCGCACCAAATGATCACGAAAGCTACATTGAAGATCGGATCAAAGAGGTAACGAGCAATAAGCCATATCAAATCACAAATAGATTGAGAGACGGGCGTTACATATCGGTGGTTCATAGACCGATGGTAGGCGGCGGTTGGGTTGCGACACACGAGGACGTCAGCGCGCAGAAGCTCGGTGAGCAGGAGTTGTACGATACCAAAAAATTTCTTGATTCTATCATCGCGAACATTCCAATTGCAGTTGTCGTCAAGGACGTAAAAACGCACAAGTTTATTCTTACTAACCGAGCGTTCGAGGAAACAATTGGGCGGTCGTCTTCTGAATTAACAGGAAAGACCGTGTTCGATATCTATCGGACCAATGACGCGGACCTGATGGATAAAGCTGACGACGACGCCATTCAAAACAATGTTGGCATATCTATAAATGACTACGAGGTGGAAACACCGCAGCTCGGGTCGCGCGTTTTCTCTACTAAGCGCATCGTGGTGCGTGACACGCAGGGAACTGCAAAATATCTAGTGGTGGTTATCGATGATGTCACGGAACGGAAGCTGTCAGAGCAGAGAATTTCGTTCATGGCGCATCACGATGCATTAACCGGTCTCGTTAATCGAATATCAGTCAGCCAAAAGATTCAAGAGGCCGCCGCGCGCCAGCGTCGGTTAGGCAATCTATTCAGCGTTTTACTGTTGGATCTCGATAGGTTCAAACAAGTCAACGATACGCTAGGCCACCCCGCAGGCGATGCTCTGCTGCGAGAAGTAGCAACGCGCCTCAAGGCGGCATTGCGAGAGACCGACGTGTTAGCGCGGCTAGGCGGTGACGAATTTGCGATCATTCAGGCGGGTGAGTCCAGCCAGCGCGAAGCTGCTAGCTCGCTTGCAAACCGCATTATCGAGATCTTTGCCGAGCCGTTTGAGATAGACGGTAATGAGGTCAATATCGGTACGAGCATCGGAATTGCCTTGGCACCGGAGCATGGGATTGATTCCGATGACCTTCTGAAAATGGCGGACATGGCCCTTTATCGGGCAAAATCCGCTGGCAGGAACAGCTATCGTTTCTTCAATTCAGAAATGAGTGTGGCTGCAAGCACGCGTCATGAGCTTGAGAACGAACTGCGTCGCGCAATCCAGCACGACGAATTTGAACTTCACTATCAACCGATCATCGACACAAAGACGAGCAGGATTTGCGGCGCTGAGGCGCTGGTCCGGTGGCGGCATCCGAACAAGGGTATAATCTTTCCTGATCAGTTTATTCCGCTCGCGGAAGAAACCGGTTTGATCACGCAGATCGGCGAGTGGGTGCTGCATACCGCGTGTGGTGATGCTGCAAAATGGCCCAACGGTGTCAAGGTTGCGGTAAATCTGTCACCGGTACAATTCCGAAAGATTAACCTGCCTGACGTTGTCATGTATGCGCTCGCTCAATCAGGGTTGCCGGCCGAACGGTTGGAACTTGAAATCACCGAGACGGCGCTTATCGAGTCTGCGGCGGAATGTCTGCCAGCGTTGCGCAAGTTCAAGAATCTTGGCGTCGTAGTTGCACTCGATGATTTTGGGACCGGATATTCGTCGCTCAGTCAATTGACCATGTTTCCCTTCGATAAAATCAAAATCGACAAATCATTCACCCAGAATATAACCAAGCGTGCCGACTGCGCTGCGATCATATCGGCGGTCTTAGCTCTTGCACAAAATCTCGATATAGCGACAACCGCAGAGGGCATCGAAACCGCGGATCAATACCGGCTCTTGCGATTGGCTGGAGTAACGTCACTTCAAGGTTATCTGTTCAAGCGCCCATGCCCGGTCTCCGAAATTGACTTCGAAAGCCTTTATAGCTGTCCCGAGATTGAAGATGCCGCATAGCTTCGACTCTGGGTCCAACGCCGCCATTGATCGACGCAAGAGCGCGTCTGACGGCCGAAAGGCTCTCGCCACGGGGCGCCAATCACTAATAGATGAGTTGGAAGCCGCGATCGTTCATCGCAACATCGGTTCGCGCGCTGACGTCCTGCGGCGGGTAACAGATCTGTTCGTGACCGGCTCGAATGGCTTCGACGATGAGCAAATGGCTTTGTTCGATGATGTTATGGGCCGGTTGGTCAATGAGATTGAAAACTCAGCCCGTGCCGCATTTGGGGAAAGGCTAGCCACGATAGCCAATGCACCACCCAAGATCAGTTGTGCACTGGCGCTTGATGATTCGATTGAAGTAGCTGGGCCATTACTTACACACTCTGAGAAACTCGACGAGAAAACGCTGATCGCCGGCGCAAAAACCAAAAGCCAGCAGCATCTTCTCGCCATTTCGCAACGCAAAATGCTCAGCGAAAACGTTACCGACGTGCTTGTGGAACGCGGCGATCAGCAAGTTGTCGTCAATACGGCCGCGAATTCAGGCGCGCAATTTTCACCATTCGGCTATACAACACTGATCACCCGATCCGAGGCTAATGATGAACTCGCGCTCACAGTCTGGGCGCGTCCAGAAATTCCACGCGACTATCTGTTGACTTTATTCGAAGCGGCTTCTGAGGCAGTGCGGCTAAAACTGGAAGCCGCTGATCGCGCGAAGGCCACCTTAATCCGCGATATAGTAAAGCGGGCGTCTGACGAAATTCAAACGCAGACCCGCGAACGTTCTCCCGAATTCTTGGCAGCGCAAGCGAAGGTCCAGTCACTGTACCAAGCGGGAGCGTTGAGTGAGGATAGGCTCCGCGAGTTCGCGCAAGCTGGCAAGTTCGATGAGACCGCGGTGGCACTTTCACTGCTGGGCGACTTGCCAATCGGAGCTACCGAACGGGCTTTGGTGCTTGACCACAGCGATCAAGTGCTGGTGCTGGCTAAATCAATCGGCCTGTCTTGGAATACCACTAAGGCGGTGTTGCTAGTGCAATCTACCGACAACACCAAGAGCCGATCGGCGCACAAGTTTGAGCAATGGAATGCCGACTTTAAGAAGTTGAAACCTGAAACGGCTAGGACCGCCATTCAATTCTATCGGTTGCGAGAACGCGCGGCTAAATCATCGCGAGACTAGAAATTTGTTGGAATCCGCTATAGGTACCGAAATCCTCGACTATGACGCCTCAGCACATTGGTTTACGCTGGATTACCGTGACTTGCCCTGGATAGGGTTAGTTGCCAGTTCCTCTCCCTCCGCGAGCCGCCAAGATGCGGTTTCGCGGTGCGCTGGACTAATCCCTCCGATGATGGAAATCTTGCCGCTCAATTCTACCCGCAGTGCCCGCTCTATTGCGCGGTCCACTCTCCGCGCATCGGCATTTCCACTCGAATAGATAGAGAACATAGTGACCGACAACGTTGCCTCGATCGTGGCCGCCCACCGGACGGGGACGGTAACGCCGGAACAGACCGTTGCCCGCAGCTATGCCCGCATTCGCGCCCATGGCGACGATGCCGTGTTCATCACCTTGCGTCCCGAGGCCGACGTGCTGGTGGAGGCGCGGGCGCTTGCCGCGGCCGGCGCCGCCGGGCGCCCGCTCTACGGCGTACCGGTCGCGGTGAAGGACAATATCGACGTCGCCGGTCTGCCGACAACCGCCGCCTGTCCCGCCTTCAGATATCACCCGGCGCATGATGCCACGTCGGTGGCGCGGCTGCGTACGGCCGGCGCACTTGTCATAGGCAAGACCAATCTCGACCAGTTCGCGACCGGCCTGGTCGGCGTGCGGTCGCCTTATGGCACTCCGCGGAACACGTTTAGCGCCGACCTCATTCCCGGCGGCTCGAGCTCCGGCTCGGCGGTGGCGGTCGCCGCCGGTCTGGTGCCGCTGACGCTCGGCACCGACACGGCGGGCTCCGGCCGCGTGCCGGCGGGCTTCAATAATATCGTTGGGCTCAAGCCAAGCCTCGGCCTCGTCTCGACCTACGGCGTCGTGCCGGCCTGCCGCACGCTCGATTGCGTGTCGGTGTTCGCGCTCACCGTCGAGGATGCCTGGACCGCGCTTTCGGCCATAGCCGGGCCCGACGCCAAGGATCCCTATTCACGGCAGCGGCCGCTCGCCGCCATTGGCGCCATGCCGCCGCACGTCAAACTCGGTGTGCCGCGGCCCGGCCAGCGGCTGTTCTTCGGCGATCGGCAATACGCCGCGGCCTATGACGCGGCGCTGGATCGGCTGGCACGGCTCGGCTGCGCGCTTGTCGAGATCGACATCGAGCCGTTCTACGAGACCGCACGTTTGCTCTATGAGGGCCCATGGGTGGCCGAGCGCACGCTCACCGCGCGCTCGCTGCTCGCCTCGGACCCGGATGCGATCCATCCGGTAACGCGAGAAATCATCTTGAGCGGCCTGCGCCCCAGGGCAATCGATGCCTTCGCGGCATTTTATAAATTGGAGGAATTACGTCGCGTCGCCGATCATACCTTCCATATGATCGACGCGATCGCGCTGCCGACCGCACCCACCGTCTATACCGTCAAGCAAGTGCTGGCCGATCCGATCCAGCTCAACAGCCGGCTCGGCACCTATACCAATTTCGTCAATCTGCTCGATCTATGCGGGCTGGCGTTGCCGGCTGCCATGACGGATACCGGCGTGCCGTTCGGCATCACGCTGCTGGCGCCGGGCGGCGCCGATGCGCGGCTGGCCGAAATCGGCCGTGTTTTCCACACCGACACGGCGCTGCCGCTCGGTGCGCTCAAGAAGCCGCAGCCGGCGCTCTCCCCGCTGCCGAAATCGCCGCTCGCGGGCGAGGCTGCCGTAGCCGTCGTCGGGGCACATCTCTCGGGGCTACCCCTCAACGGCGAATTGCGCGCGCTCGGCGGCCGCCTGCTTGAGGCAGCGAAGACTGCGCCCGACTACCGGCTCTACGCGCTATCCGACACTACACCGCCGAAGCCGGGCCTGCTGCGTGTCGAAAACGGTGAAGGCGCCGTGATCGACCTCGAGGTTTGGGCGCTTCCGTTGGAAGCTTTCGGCCGCTTCGCGGACGCGGTGCCGCCGCCGCTTTCCATCGGCACGGTCGCGCTGTCGGATGGCCGTGCGGTCAAGGGCTTTCTGGTCGAAGCCGCGGCCACCGTTGGCGCGCGCGACATTTCAAGCTTCGGCGGCTGGCGGGCATATCTAGCGCGCGAAAAAATACCGGCCTGAAGACGTCTCAAATCGTCTCGGTATAGTGCTCATACTCCTCGCGCACGGTAACGATGTGCGCGTACATGGCCGACCCCGCGATCGCCTGCTCGCCGCGCAGAATCGCCTCCACTACGCAGTCGTGTTCGACATGCGACTTGGCGAGCCGGCCGAGATTGCGGAATTGCGCGCGGCGGAACGGCTGCACCCGCGCCCGCGTCGCTAACGTTATCTCGGCGAGGTAGGTGTTGTGGGCGCCGGTGTAGATGCAGTTATGGAAGGCTTCATTGACCTCGTGATAGCGCTGCGGGTCGCCGCTCTGGATCAGCACGCGCAGCTTTTCATGCTCGTCCTCAAGCGCGCGCCGCTCCGGGCTGGTCATGCGCTCGGCGGCAAAGCCGGCGCACAGCGCCTCGAGCTCCGCCATGACTTCGAACATGCCAGCGAGCTGCTCCGCGCTCGGGCGCGCCACCATGGCGGCGCGATGGGCGCGTACTTCCACCAGCCCGCTCGCCGCCAGCAGGCGGATCGCCTCGCGCACAGGCGTGCGCGAAACGTCGAAACGGCGTGCCAGCGTCGTCTCGTCGAGCGAAGCGCCGGGCGTAAGCGCACCGCGCACGATCTCGTCGGCGAGCATTAGGCGCAGCTCCTCGGCGCGGGTTTTGCGCGGCCAGCGGATGTCCGGCGTCGCTTCGGCAGGCGCGATCAGGCTCATGTGGAAATCCTCGCCCCGGCGCATCCCTTAAATCGGGGGATGCGGGATCGCCTCCAATAAATCGCGGGTATAGCTCGCTGCCGGGGCGCCCATGACGCGTTCGGTCGGTCCCTGTTCGACGATTTTTCCCGCCTGCATGACGATGACCCGATCGCACAAGAGTCGCACCACGTTGAGGTCGTGCGACACGAAAAGATAGCTCATGCCGAGCAAATCCTTCAGGTCCTGCAATAGATTGAGCACCACGGCCTGGACCGACACGTCGAGCGCGGCGGTCGGCTCGTCGAGGATGACGAGGTCCGGCTTGAGCGCGATGGCCCGCGCAATGCCGACGCGCGCCTTCTGCCCGCCGGAAAGTTGATGTGGGAAGCGGTCCAATAGGTTAAGCGGCAACCCGACTTGTTCGGCGAGCTCTTCGCAGCGCGCGCGCACTTCGCTACGGCCGATGCCGCCGAGGCGCAGCAGCGGATCGGCGATCGCGCGCGCGGCCGTGAAGCGCGGATTGAGACTGTCGGTAGGGTCTTGAAAAACCATCTGGATTTTCTTGCGCGCGGGCAGTGTCGCGAAGCTGCGTGCCGGAATTTCGCCGATATCGTTGCCGGCAAAGGTGATCATGCCGGAGCTTTTGTCGATCAGCCGCATCACCATCATCGAGGTGGTGGATTTGCCGCAGCCGGATTCACCAACGAGACCAACGCTTTCGCCGCGCGCTATGGAAAAACTGATGCCGTCCACGGCGCGGAAAGTTTCGGTTTCCACCGGCGGTTTGCGGCTGAACATCTTGGCCCAGGAGGACGGCAGGCCCTTGCGCGGATATTCTTTGACCAGTTTGTCGACCACAAGTAAGTTTTCTTTGCCGGCTTCTTGCGTCTTCGTCGGGCTTTTCTTGCTCATCTCGCGCCCACCATCGTCTTCCGGCAGAAGATCGCGCAGCGACACGCCCGGACGCGGAGTCGCGCGCATCAATTTGCGCGTATAGGCGTGCGACGGCTTCTTGAAGATGAGCTCGGACTTGGCGTCCTCCACCACGTGGCCCTTCTCCATCACCATCACGCGGTCGCAATAGGCGGCGGCGAGGCCGAGATCGTGGGTGATCAGGATGGTGGACATGCCGCGCTCGCGCGTCAACTCGACCACAAGATCCATCACCGCTTTCTGCGTCGTCACATCGAGCCCGGTGGTCGGCTCGTCGGCGATCAACAGTTGCGGCCGGCAGGCAAGCGCGAGCGCGATCACCACGCGCTGGCACATGCCGCCGGAGAGTTCGAACGGATAGGCGTGGTAGCGTTCGCGCGGCCGCGCGATGCGCACCTGCTCGAGCGTTTCGATCGCGCGCTCGCTCACCAGGTCGCTGTCGACCTGGGCGTGCTGCAGCAGCACGTCCTCGATCTGGCGGCCGACCTTGCGGATCGGGTTGAGCGCGGCGCGCGGGTTCTGGAAAATCATCGACATTTCGCGTCCGCGCAGGTCGCGCATCTCGCTTTCCGGCACGGCCTGCAGATCGAGACCGCTGAAAGCGACCGAACCCTGCGCGATGCGCCCGGCGCGGTCGAGGATGCGCATGACCGCATAAGAGGTGACCGACTTGCCGGAGCCGGATTCACCGACGATGCCGAGCGTCTCGCCCTTGGCGACGGTGATGTTGACGTGCTGCACGGCGCGCACGATGCCGCGCCGCGTGGCGAACTCGACCGTGAGATCGCGCACGTCGAGCAACGGCAGCGACCTGTCGTGGTCTCTGAGCTTGGCCGATTTGGCCGCCGTTTTCGATTTCTTTGCCATCGCGTTCAGGTCCGCCGTTGCGGATCGACCAGGTCGCGCAGCCCGTCGCCCAAGAGGTTGAAGCAGAACACGGCGATCATCAGCGCCGCGCCGGGAAACAGCGCGATCCACCATTCGCCTGAAATGATATTGCCGGCGCCCTCCGCCACCATGATGCCCCACTCCGGCGTCGGCGGCTTGACGCCGAGCCCGATGAACGACAGCCCGGCGGCGTTGAGGATGGCGTAACCCATGGTGAGCGAAATCTGCACCATCATGATCGGCATGATGTTCGGCAAAATGTGCATCAGCAGAATGCGGAAATCGCCGTTGCCGGAAAGCCGCGCCGCCTGCACGAAGCCGGCCTCGCGCCGCACGTTGGCTTCGGCGCGGGCGACGCGGACGTAAAGCGGGAAATTGATGATCGCGGTGGCGATCACGATGTTGGTCACGGTGTTGCCGAGCGCGGCGACGATGCCCATGGCCAAGACGAACAGCGGAAACGCCATGATGGTGTCGGAGATGCGCCCGACGATGCGGTCGGTCCAGCCGCCGAAGAAACCGGCGGCGATGCCGGCAAAGCCGCCGGCGACGAAGACCAGCGCGACCGAGGCGAGCGCGATGACGAAATCGAGCCGGGTCGCCACCACCACGCGGCTGAAGATATCGCGGCCGAGCTGGTCGGTGCCGAACCAGTGCGCGAGCGACGGCGGCTTGAGCGCGGCGGCGGTGTCACTCGCCAGCGGATCGTGCGGCACGATTGTGGGCCCGATCAAGGCGGCGAGCGCGATCAACGCGAACAGGCCGAAGGCAAGCCCGGTCACCGGATTTTCCGCGATCACGTATTTGGCGTGACTGAAAATGGAATTCTGCGCCGGCTTGGGCGCGGCTGCTACGGGCGTCGGCATGATGGCTTCGGTCATCCCTCGAGCCTCACGCGCGGATCGATGACGCCGTAAAGCATGTCGATCAGCAGATTGAGCGCGACATAGAGCACCGCCATGGTGAGCACGAAGCCCTGCACCGGCGCGAAGTCGGATTGCAGCAGCGCCTCGACCGCGTAGGAGCCGATGCCGGGCCAGGCGAAGACTTTTTCCACCAGCACGTTGGCGCCGAGCAAAAAGGAGAACACCATGCCGAGCGTGGTGACGACCGGCAGCATGGCGTTGCGGAAGGCGTAAGTGAGGATGACGGTGCGGGTGTCGAGGCCGCTGGCGCGCGCCGTGCGCACGAAATCGGAGGCGAGCACGGCGAGCATCGAGGCGCGCGTCATGCGCGCGATCGGCGCCAGCGAGAAGATGCCGAGCGTGAAGGCCGGCAGGATCAACTGGCTGAGCGCGGCGCGGAAGGTCTCGAAATTGCCGGTGACCAGGCTGTCGAACAGATAAAAGCCGGTGATCTGCGGCGGCGCCGTGGCGAAGGCGTCGAGCCGACCGATCGGCGCCGGCGACCAGCCGAGCAGGAAATAGAACACGTAAACCAGCAGCAGGCCGGTGAAGAACACCGGCAGCGAGACGCCGGCGGTCGCCACCACGCGGCAGGTGTGGTCGATCCAGGAGCCCTGCTTGACCGCGGCAAGGATGCCGAGCGGCACCGCGATCGCGAGCGACAGGATCAAGCCGAGCAGCGTCAATTCGGCGGAGGCCGGCAGGCGGCTGGTGATCTCGGTCGCCACCGGGCGGCCGGTCGAGAGCGAGTTGCCGAAATTGCCGTGCGCGAGATCGTTGACGTAGCGCGCGAACTGCTCCGGCAGCGGCCGGTCGAGGCCGAGCGACTTGCGGATTTCGGCGATCGATTGCGGCGTCGCGGCGGGGCCGGCGAAATAGACCGCCGGATCGCCGGGCAAGACGCGCGTGAGCAGGAAGGTGACGATCACGACGCCGATCAGCGTCGGGATCACCGTGACGAGCCGCTTGCCGAGGGTCGCGAGCATGACCCGATGACTCCCTGATTGTCATGCCCGCGAAAGCGGGCATCCAGTAATCGCCGGCGCTTGCGATTAACAACCGGCGCCGGCGTGTACTGGGTCCCCGCTTGCGCGGGGACGACACCGGTTCCTCACGCCTTCACGATCGAGCGGTAGTCCACCTGCCGGTGGAACCAGTAGCTGTAGCCGGAGATGTTCTTTTGCATCGCGACGTTGAGGAACGGCTGGAACATCGGTACGCGCGGCACTTCGAGGTAGGCTTTGGAGATGAAGCCCTTCACGTCGGTCGCATATTTGTCCTTTTCGCCGACGGCGGCCGCGGCGCGCGCGCCGTCGATGAAGGCGTCCATGTCCTTGTTGACGTAGCTCGGCGTATTGAAGATGGCGTTCTGGCCGGAATAGCACCAGAAGAAGAAGTATTCCGGGTAGTCCAGCCAGCCGGAGAAGAAGTTCACCATCATCGGCATGGTCTTCTTGGCCATCTCGCTGCGCCAGTTGGCGCCCGGCACTTTGTTGATGGTGGTCTTGATGCCGATCTGGCCGAGGCTTTCCTGGATCAATACGGCGATCGGTTCGGAATTCACGCCGTCGCCGAGATCGAAGGAGATGGTGGTGTCGATCGCTCCCGCGCCCGATTCCGCCATCAGCGCCTTGGCCTTGGCCATGTCGGTCTTATAGGCGGTCGGCTGCGGCCACAGGATCGACGAAACCTCGTTCGACTTGCCGCCGAACAGCGGATTGGCGATGCCGAACATCGCCGCGTCGACGATCTTCTGATAGGGGATCGCGTAGGCCACGGCCTGGCGGACTTTCTCGTTGTCGAACGGGGGATGCACCACGTTCAATTCGAGGCTATACATGCCGTTGCCGATCGGATTGGAGATCATCTTCAGCTTGCCCTCCTTCTTCATTTCGGAGAAGTCCTTGGCGGGCAAATCGAAGGAGATGTCGGCGTCGCCGCGCTCCATCAGCGCGCGGCGGTTGCCGGAGGAGGGGATGGTGCGCCAGATCACCTTCTTGAGTTCGGGCAGCTTGCCGCCGACCCAGCCATCGTGGCGCTCGTAGACCACTTCGACGCCGGGCTTCCAGCTCGTCACTTTGTAGGCGCCGGAGCCGGAGGTATTGCTCTTGGTGTAATCGAGCGCCCAAGGGTCCTTTTCGGTCGCGTGCTTTTTGAGCAGCTCGGAATTGTAAATGCCGGGCACGATCACCGCGAGATCGGGGATGGTGAGGCGGTCCTTCTTGATGAAGTCGACGCGGAAGGTCGCGTCGTCGACCACGACGAACTGTTCCTTCTTGACCAGCGAGCCCGCCTTCATCTGCACGGTCGGGAAGCCGCCAACGGTGATCGCGCGCTCGTAGGACCACTTCACGTCCTTGGCGGTGACCGGCGCGCCGTCCTGGAATTTGGCGTTCTTCTTGAGCTTGAAGGTGACCGACATGTCGCCGATCTTCATGTCGTCGGCGAGTTCGCCCTTGAACTTGTCGCGGTCGTAGGAGATCGAGCCGTCGGCGAGCGTTTTCTTCTCGTGGGTGATCAGGCGGTCGTAGCAGTTCCACGACGCCTCGTAGCCCGGCCGGTTAGTGCCGAGCCCATGGATGTCGAGATTGTTCGGCCCATTCTCGGTGACGAGCAGCAGAGTTTCTTTGCGCGACTGCGCCTTGGCCGACCAGACCGCGGGGGTGGAGATGGCGGTGCCGGCGGCGAGCGCGGTCATCGACTGCAGGAATTCACGACGTTTCATGATGAACCTCCCGAATGCACTGGAAGATCATCCGCAAGCAGCGTGCCAAAACCGGCCGCGCTGCACAATTTTGGTAAGCGGTTGATTTAAGGAGAAAAATAGTGCGGTCCGCGCGAACCGGCAGCGGCTGCACTCAATTGAATTGCATACAATAGAGGAAATTAGCCTAAGATTTAGGCATAGCTTGGCTAGAGCGCGGCGGCGGCCGGCTCCTGCTGGAGCAGCGACTGGCCCGGCCGCACCCGCGTGAACGTCACGGCTTCACTCGCCACAGCCGGCTTTCCGCCGGCAAGCCGCACGCTGGTAAAGCGCGAGGCGGCGAGATCCGACGTTTGCGGGAAGTCCTCGCGGAAATGTGCGCCGCGGCTATCGCGGCGGAAATCGGCGGCGGCGCAGATCGCTTGGCTCACCAGCGTGAGATTTTCCAGATTGAGCCGATCCATCCAGGTCAAATTATAGCGACGGCTTTGGTCGGCGACGCCGCAGGCGGCGATGTCGCGCGCGAGCGCTTCGAGCGCCGCCGCGCCGCGCTTGAGGCTTTGCGCGTCGCGCAAGATGCCGACGTCGTTCCACATCACGTTGTAGAGCCGCTCGCGCATCTCGGGCAGAGGACCGGTTTTGCGGCCGAGCGGGGCGAAGGCGCGCGCGGTAGCCGCGTCGATCGCATTTTTGTCCGGCTCGGGCAGGGCGCCCTCGCGCTTCGTGCGCGCGCCCATCACGTCGCCGGCAATGCCGCCGAACACGGTGGAATTGGCGACGCCGTTGCCGCCCAGGCGATTGGCGCCGTGTACGCCGCCGGTATCCTCGCCGGCCGCGTAAAGCCGCGGCAGTTCGGTGGTGCAATCAGCTTTGAACTCGACGCCGCCCATCATGTAATGCGCGGTCGGGATCACCTCGACGCGGCCGGCGGCGAGATCGAAGCCGCAATCGGCGCAACGCTCGACCATGCCCTTGAATTCGAGGCGCACGCGCTCCGCTCCAAGATGGCCCATCTCGATATAGACGCCGCCATGCGGCGACGCATGACCTTGGCGGATGCGGTCCATGATCGAGCGGGAAACGATGTCGCGGGTGGCGCGTTCGCCGCGCGGGTCGTAGTCGAACATGAAGCGCTGGCCGGCGCTGTCGGTGAGATAGCCGCCGGAGCCGCGCAAGCCCTCTTCCAGCACGGTGCCGGTCATGCGCGTGCCTTCGCCCGCGAGCAGACCGGTCGGATGGAACTGCACCATCTCGATGTCGCGCAGCGGCAGGCCGGCGCGCAGGGCCATGGCGAGCCCGTCGCAGGATTTGTCGCCCGACGGCGTGTGATAACGGTACATGGTCGGCCCGCCGCCGGTCGCCAGCAGAGTCGTGCGTGCACGGACCATGAGCGGCTCGCCCGTGCGCATGTCGAGCATCAAGACGCCGGCGAGTTCGGAGCCGTCGGCGGTCGGGATTAGATCGAGCGCGCGGTGGTCTTCCAGACGGCGCACGTCGCGCCGCCAGACTTGTTCGGCCAGGCGGTTGATGATCTCGATGCCGGTGAGGTCACCTTTGTGAACGGTGCGGTCGAAGGTCTGCCCGGCGAAGGCTTTTTGATGCACGGTGCCATCGGGATTGCGGTCGAAGAAGCAGCCGAGCTCGGTCTCCAGTTCGCGGATGCGGCGCGGCGCGGTCTCGACCAAGAGCCAGGCGAGCTCCTGATCGTTGAGCCAGCCGCCACCTTCGATCGTGTCCATGAAATGGCGCTCGACCGAGTCGCCGGCTGAGAGCGCGACGTTGTAGCCGCCCTGCACCATGCGGGTGCAGCCGCATTTGCCGAGCAGACCTTTCACCGCGATGGTGACTTCATGACCGTGGTTCATGTTCTTGGCGTGCAGCGCGGCGAACAGCCCGGCCCCGCCGGCGCCGAGGATCAGAATGTCGGTCGCAAGCGTCTGCACGTTCACGCGCTGCCGATGCCGGCGAGCACCGCCGCGCGGCGCGCCGCGGCTTCGGCGTTGACGTTGGCGTGCAGCGAAGCCCCGTGCGAATCCATCGTCACCAGCAGCGGGCCGAAGCCCTTGATGCGGAATTTCCACAAAGATTCGGGATGCAGGTCGTCCATATCGACTTCTTCGATCGCCTCGATCCAGGTGGTTTCCAGCGCGGCGGCGCCACCGACTACGGCCAAATAAGCCCCGCCGAATTCCTCGAAGGCATCGAGCGAAGCCTGCCCCATGCCGCCTTTGCCGATGATCAGCTTGACGCCGTCGCGCTGCATCAAGGGCTTGGTGAAACGCTCCATGCGCATGGAGGTGGTGGTGCCGATGCAGAGCGGCTCGTAGCCGGAGGAATTTTCCGGACGCGGATCGACCTTGCGCACATTCGGCGCGGTGTGGATGACGGCGTGGCCCTTGAGGTTGAACCGCGTTACGCGCCCGCGGTCGAACATCTCGATCAGCGTGGCGTCGCGGATGCCGAACAAAGTTTTTTCGAGCGTGACAGTGTCGCCGACGCGCAGCGCGCGCGCTTGCGCGTCGGTGATCGGCATGTCGAGGACGTGGTGGGTCATACAATCACTCGAACGCGATGCCGCCGGGCGTGATGACGGCGCTGGCGCGCCGCGCCGAATGGCATTGGATGTTCACCGCCACCGGGTTCATCGTGATGTGCGTGGCGGCGACTTCCACGTGCACGCGGAACGCGGTGGCGCGGCCGCCCAGGCCCTGCGGCCCGATGCCGAGCTGGTTGACCGCCTCGCTCAACTGCGCCTCGATCTTGGCGCCTTCCGGATCGGCGCAGGTGGTGCCGAGCGGCCGCGTCGCCGCGACCTTGGCGAGATGCATGCACAGATCCGAGGTGCCGCCGACGCCGACGCCGACGATGGTGGGCGGGCAGACGCGGCCGCCGCATTCGATCACCTTGTCGATCACGAAGCGCTTTACCGCGGCGACGCCGTCGGCCGGGATCAGCATTTGCAGGAACGAGCCGTTCTCCGAGCCCGAGCCCTTGGGGATCATCTCGATCTCGACCGTCTCTTCTCGTTCGTCGAAATCGACGTTGATCAGGGGAATGCCGACGCCGCAGGAGGTCTGCTCGTTCTTGCGCGTCACCGGATGCACGACCGAGGACCGCAACGGGTGCTCCTTGGTGGCGCGCTCGCAGCCGCGGCGGATCGCATCCTTCATGCCGGCGCCGTCGAATTCGACATGGCGGCCAATGACGACGTTGTAGATCGGAATGCCGGTATCCTGGCAGAGCAAATTCTTGGTGCGCTCGGCAACCTGGATGTTCTCGACCATGGTGCCCAAGATGGTCTTGCCGGTCGCGTCGGTTTCCTCCATCAGCAGCCGCTCGAAGCCCTGCTTGATGTCGTTCGGCAGCAGCTTGAGCGCGCGGATATAGAGCGTCTTGCTAAGTTCCTCGACTTCCTTGAGATCGAGCTGCATGACAGTTTTCCTTTGGCGCATGATCTTATCCGAAAACCGGTTCCCACTATTCGGAATCATGCGTTCCTAAAGGACGAGCGTCAGGCCCGAGACGATCAGCAGCACGGCGAGCGCCTGGCGAAAGCGCCGGTCGTCGAGCCTGCCGTAAAGCTGCCAGCCGATCCAGGTTCCCAGCAAAAGCGGCGGCAGCACCGCGATCATCATTATCACGCCGGCGCGGTCCAAAGTCACCCAGACGATGCCGGCCAAGGCCAGCGCATGCATGGCGATGATATAGGGCTGGTAGACGGCGCGGGCGGTGGCCTTGGGCCAGCCGCGGATTTGCGTCCAGATCGTCGGCAATACTCCGGAATAGCCGCCGATTCCGCCGAGAACGCCGCCGAGGAAACCCACGCCGGCATCGGCAATGCGGCCGCCGCCGGAAAACGTATGCAGGTGCGGGGAGAGCAGCGCATAGGTTCCGAACGCCAGCAGGAAAATGCCGATCGCGGCCTTGAGCACGCCGGCATCGGTAAAGACCAGCAGGCGCACGCCGATCGGGATGCCGGCGATGCCGCCCGCGAGGAACGGCCACAGCTTGGCGAACTCGATGTGGTGGCGCTGCGGCCAGATCGTGGTCGAATGCAGCAGCACGCCGCAGCCGGTGACCATCAACGCGCAATGCACCGGATCGATGCGGTGCAGCCAGATCGCGGAAGCAGCGACCCCAAAGGCAAAGCCGCTGCCGCCGGCGGCGACGCCGCCGAACAGCGCGCCGATCCAGAGAACCGCGAGTGTGTAGTAGGGAAGGCCGGCGATCATCGCGTCAGCCGGCGTTGAGGATGAAAATGAGCCCGACCGCGAACACTGCGGCGATGCAGACCGACAGCGGGACCAGCGTCTTCTCGCGGAAATCGAAGAACTCGATGGCGAGCACGCGCAGGCCCAACGTCATGTGAATGGCGAGTGCGATGACGATGGCGAATTCGGCGGCCATGACGAGCGGCTGGCGCGTAATGGCGAGAAAGGCGTCGAGCGCCTTGGCGCCGTTGAGCGCGTTGGCGAGCGCGAGAAAATGGATGGGCAGAAAAATCGCCAGCGCGACGCCCGACAGGCGGTGCAGCATGGCCGCGACAAAGCCGCGCTGTCGGTGCGAGGCCCTCATGTGTATACGGCAATCACGGCGCGCAGGCCGAGGGCGAGCAGCAGAATTGAAAACAGCGCCAGCGCGAGATCGAGCGAACGGCCGCGCCACGGCGTCCATTCGCGCAACACGTTGCGCAATCCGATCGGCGCGTGGATCGCGACCGCGATGACGAACAGGCCATAAAACAGTGCGAAGGCAATATTGCCGTGCGTGCGCGCCAGGATGTCGGCCGCGGTCAAACCGCCGCGCGAGGCATAAAGGATAGTGCCAAGGTGGACGGCGACCGCGAGCGCCAGTACGAAGGCGGTGGCGCGCTGCGCCAGGAACAGGATCGCGCTCATCTTTCTCCTCGGAAACTGCGGCGCAACACCGCACGCTTGAGGCCGGCAATTGCATAAGTCGGCGCGATCGCCTTCGGGCAGAATTGGGTGCAGCTCATGTGCGTGTGGCAGGCCTGGCAGCCGGATGATCCCGACACGGCGGCAAGCCGGGCGTCGTTGTCCCGGTCACGCACGTCGTTAGCAAGCGTCCAGACGCGGTTGAGCGCGGCCGGCCCGAGATAGTCCTTATCCCAGGCCACCACGTCGCAGGCCGAGTAGCAAACGCCGCAGCCGATGCATTCGATGCCGGCATCGGCGGCCTGGCGCGCGGGCGTTGCCGGCGGCACCACGGCGAAATCTTTTTCCGGCGTCGCGCCCGGCTCGAAATAGCCTTGCGCCGCTTTCCATTTGTCGAAGAACTGCGTCATCTCGACCGCGAGATCCTTGACCACGGGAAAGTTTTGCAGCGGCTCGAGTTGCAAGCGGCCGCCTTTTGCGACCTCGCTCACGCGCGTGCGGCAGGTCCAGCGCGGGCGGCCGTTCACCACCATGGCGCAGGAGCCGCACATGCCGACCCGGCAGGCAAAGCGATAGGACAGCGTCGCGTCATGCTCGCGCTGGATTTCGGTCACCACGTCGAGCACGGTCTGATGCTCGCGGCGCGGAATGGCAAAAGGCTGAAAACTGCCGGTCTCGGTGCCGCGCCAGATATCGACTTGCAGCGTGCCGGTCATCGCTGCATGCCCCACAAATTGACCGTGCGCGCCTCTATGGCGCGGAAGATCACCGATTCGACGAACAGCCCGATCAAAATGACCGTAAGCAGGCCGGAGAATACAGTCGCGGTGTCGAGGTCGTTGCGCGCCTCGAAGATATACCAGCCGATGCCGCCGGAGCGCGAGGAGACCCCGAACACCAATTCCGCCGCGACCAGCGTGCGCCAGGCGAAGGCCCAGCCGATTTTCATGCCAGCGAGGATCGAGGGGAAGGCGGCCGGAATCAGGATCATGCCGACATAGCGCGCGCCTTTGAGGCCGACATTGCGCCCGCTCATGCGCAGCGTTTCCGGCACGCTGCGGAAGCCGATCAGCGTGTTGAGCGCGACCGCCCACAGCACCGAATGGATGATCACGAACACCAGCGAAGGCGTGCCGAGCCCGAACCAGATCAGCGCCAGCGGCAACAGCGCGATCGCCGGCAGCGGATTGAACATGGCGGTGAGGGTGGAAAGGAAACGGCTGCCGACGCCGCTGACGACCGCAGCGGTGGTGAACAGCGCCGCCAGCGCCAGCCCCAACGCATAGCCGACGGCGAGCGTGCGCAGCGAGGTCACGGTCCGGTCGATCAAGACGCCGTTGCGGATGTCGTGCCAGAACGTGCGCACCGTCTCGGTGAAGGTCGGGAACAGCAACGAATTGTCCAGCCAACGCGCGTACAGTTCCCACAGCACGATCAGCGCCACCAGAATCGCCAGCCGCTGCGCGCTCTCGTTGTTGACGACGCGCTCGATGCAGGAAAGTGGCCGCTCGACGTCGCCGATGACGCCGGAATCGACCAGCTCGCTTTCGAATTCGGGGCGGTCGGAATGTTCGTTCACGCGCCGGCTTCCTCGCTGACTTTGGCGTGGCCGATCTCGTCGCCGAACAGCAGTCTATGAATGCGTTTTGACAGCGCGCCGAATTCCGGTCTGTCGATGTTGGTGTAGTCGATGTTGCCGGCGTCGAGTTCGGCCCGCACGCGGCCCGGGTGCGGCGACAGTACCAAAATGCGCGAGCCGACGATGATCGCTTCTTCGATGGAATGGGTGACGAACATCACCGTGAAACGCAATTGATCCCACAGCGCCAGTAATTCCTTTTGCATGGTGCGCCGAGTCATGGCGTCGAGCGCGGCGAACGGCTCGTCCATCAGCAATATATCGGGTTCGAGCGCCATGGCGCGCGCGATGGCGACGCGCATTTTCATGCCGCCTGAGAGCATGTGCGGGTAGACGTCCTGGAAATCGGTGAGCTTGACCTTCTCGATCACCGCTCGGGCGCGCACCTTGGCTTCTGCCGGCGAAAACTTCTTGGTCACTTTCATCGGGAACAGCACGTTCTGGAACACGGTCTTCCACGGCATCAACTGCTCGAATTCTTGGAACACCATCATGCGGTCCGGGCCCGGCTCGCCGATCTCGTGGCCGCGGATGCGGATCGAGCCCTCGACCGGCGGCATGAAACCGCCGACCGCTTTCAGCAGCGTGGACTTGCCGCAGCCGGACGGCCCGAGAATGACGTAGCGGTCGCCCTGGTGGACCTTGAAGTCGACCTGGTAGGTCGCCGTCACCAGATGGCGCGGTGTCTTGTACTGCAGTGTCACGCCGTTTGCTTCGAGCAGCACGGGGGTCATGGCCGGCGGTCCGAATGCACCATCAACTGCCCGGCAGATCGTGGATGGCGTCGATGAACATGTCTTGCCAGCTCTTCGGCGTCAGCGGAATCATCTTCACGCGCGCCATGTAGTCGGCGACCACCATCACTTTCTGCGGCGTCAGGGTCCAGGTGTTTTCCTTGTCGCGGATGATCTTCTCGGCTTCCGCCGGCGTCAGCTTGGATTTATCGGCTTTCACCCAAAGCGCGGCGGCGGCGGCCGGATCGTCCGTGATCTGCTTCATCGCATCGCGCAGCGCCGCGAGGAAGGCCTGCACGACCTTGGGCTCGCCCTCGTAGAGCTTGGCCGACGCCCACACCACGTTGAACGTGTGCTGTCCGCCGAACACGTCATAGCTGTTGAGCACGCGATGCACGCGCTTGTCGTCGAGCTCGGTATACATGAACGGCGCCGAGGTGAAGTGCGCCGTGATTTCCGACTTGCCGCTCATCATCTGCGCCAGCCCGTCCGGATGACTGAGCGACACCGTCCACGCATCGAGCTTGTGTTCCTGGCCGGGCCCGAACACTTTTTCCGCGGCCATCTGCAGGATCACCGCCTGCATCGATACGCGCACCGCCGGCAGCGCGATGCGGTCCTTCTCGGTGAAGTCCTTGATGGTTTTGACGCCGGGATTGATGCTGTTGAGATAAAGCGGCATCGAATTGAGCGAGCTGACGCCCTTGACCTTGAGATTGCCCTGGGTGCGCGCCCAGATGGTGACCAGAGGTCCGACGCCGCCGGAAGCGAAATCCAGATTGCCGGAGATCAGCGCTTCGTTCATCGGCGGGCCGCCGGTGAAGCGCAGCCATTCGGTGGAAAGATCGAGTCCGAGTTTTTTGCCCTCGGCCTCGAGCAGTTTTTCCTCCTGCATGATGGTGAGCGGGAGATAGGAAATTCCGTATTGTTTGGCGATGCGCACGACGCGCGTGTCGGCATCGGCGGCGTTGAGGGCGAACGCGAAAACCGCGGCCGCGGCCAGCGGCGCCCGCCACCAATTCTGCCATCGTTTGTGGCTCATTCTGCCCTCCCAGGCGTCGTCGCGTTTTCGGTCTTCTACCGCATCATCCACTACGATGCGGCCGCGTGGCAACCTTTGTATTGCGGCGCTGGGTTCTGCCGGCCGCCTGCTTAGGCCACGTTGCGCGCGGCGATCTGCACGCGGTGCCGGCGCACGCGATCCTCGTCGACTTCGACGCCGAGACCGGGGCGGTCGATCGCCTCGACATGGCCGCGCGCGGTCGCGAGCGGCTCAGCCGTGACGTCCTCGGCGAGCGCGATTTGGGTGAGCGTCAGCGCCCAGGCGATGTTGGGGATGACGCAGGCCGCGTGCAGCGCCGCCGCGCAGGCGATGCTCGATTCGCCGGTCTTGCAGGAGACGTTGACGCTCATGCCGAGGCGTTCGCACAGTTCCCCGGCCTCGACCACGCCGCGCAAGCCGCCGAACTTGATCGCCTTCAGGCTGCCGCCGCGCGCCGCCTTGCGCTCGTGATGGCGTTTGATGTCGTCGAGCGAATGGAGGCCCTCGTCGGCGCCGATGGCGATGTCGGGCGCGGCGGCGGCGACCGCCGACATGCCGGTAAGATCGGCGGCTTCGACCGGCTGCTCGAAGAAATCGAGTCCGCAGCCTTTGACTGAGCGCACGTATTCGATGGCTTGCTCGGTCGTGTAGCCCTGGTTGGCGTCGGACGAAATCAGCAGGCCGGGGCCGAGCAATTTGCAAATCGCGCGCGTGCGGGCGGCGTCGTCCGCGGCGGCGCCGATGCCGACCTTGATCTTGTAGGCGGTGAAGCCCGCCGCTTTCTTCTTCTCGGCGTCGCGCAGGTCACCGTCGAGATCGCCGCTGCCGACGACCGCGAGCAGCGGCAGGCGGCTGCGCTTTTTTTCGCCGAGCAGCGCGTGCACCGGTTTGCCGGCGGCGCGGCCGGCGAGATCGTGCAGCGCGATTTCGATCGCCGCCTTGGCGCCGTGATTGCCGTACATGCGGGCGTCGAGGGCGGTGAGCGCACCGGTGATGTCCGCGCCCTCGCGCCCGCGCAACGCCGGCTCGAGATAATGCACGGCGGAGACGATGCTCTCGAGCGTTTCGCCGGTCATTACCGGCGCGGAAGCCGCTTCGCCCCAGCCGACGAAGCCGCCGTCGGCTTCCACGCGCACCAGCACGTTGTCGGCGCGATGCACCGTCTCACCCGCCATGATGACGGGCTTGCGCATCGGCAGGCTGACCGCGATCGGCTCGATGGACTTGATCTGCACAGACTTACATTTTTTTGATGTGCGCCGTTTCGATGATGTCCCTGAACAGAGCGATTTCTTTGTGCACGCGCTTCCAGCAGGCGTCGGCGCCTTGCGCGCGCACCAGGAAGCCGGCTTTGTGCAGCTTGTCCTGGATCTCCTTGGTCTGCAGCACCTTCAGCGTTTCCGCCTCCAGCCACTTGACGGCCTCCGGCGGCGTCTTGGCCGGCGCCAGCAGCGCGCAATCGACCGCGAACACGAAGTCCTTGTAGCCGGCCTCCACCATGGTCGGGGTGTCGGGCAGATCGGGCCAGCGTTGGTCGCCGGTGACCGCGAGGCAGCGCAGCGTGCCGGCCTTGATATGCGGCAGCGCCGGCGCGAGCGAGCCGGAGCTTAGTTGCACGTTGCCGCCGAGCAGCGCGGTGATGGCGTCGCCGCCGCCCTTGAACACGACGTCGGCCAGTTTCGGCAGATTCTCCTTGGCCTTCAGGAACTCCAACTGCATTTGCGAGGAGGTTCCGATCGGCGGCGTCGCGCAATTGTATTTGTCCGGGTTGGCGCGGGCGAGCGCGACGAATTCCTTCATCGTCTTGGCCGGCGAATCGGCTTTCACCGTAAACGTATTGGGCGAGCTTGCCAGTTCGCTCACCGGGACGAAGTCGTCCACTTTGTAGGGCAGTTGCTGATAAAGCGTGACGTTGACCGAGAAGGAATTGGTGATCAGCAGGATGGTGTAGCCGTCCGGGTCCGATTTCGCCGCGTAGCCGAAACCGATATTGCCGCCGGCGCCGCCGCGGTTTTCCACGATGAAGGTCTTGCCGGTGTTTTCCTGCATGGCGGCAGTGACGATGCGCGCGGTGATGTCGGACGGCCCGCCCGGCGTATTGGCCACCACGATCTTGACCGGCCGGTCCGGATAGGCGGCGGAGGCCGAGCGGATGCGCAGGAACGACGGCGCGGCAATGCCGGCCGCCAAAACGCCGGCGCCCTTGATGATGCGGCGCCGCGTCGGGTTCGAATTTCCTTGTGCTTTCTTCATTGTCCTCCCCATCTTGTCCGGCGGCATTTTCTCGTTAGCACCGGTGTCGATCTTAGGGTAAGCTTTTGCGATTATTGAAGCAATGGTGTCGCGCGATCCAATGAACGACTCGAAAAAACAGGCCGCGGCTTTGCACGAAAAGCCTTGGCATGAAATCGTGCTGGCGACCCTCAAGAGCAATAACGTCAAGCTCGTCGTCTACGTGCCCGACAAGGTGCTTACCCCGCTGATCAAGGCGCTGCACGCCGACGCGTTTTTCACGACCTTTCCCTGCACGCGCGAGGAAGAAGCCGTCGGCATCGTCAGCGGCGCCTGGATGGGCGGCATGCGCGGCGCCGTGCTGATGCAGACTTCGGGCTTCGCCACACTGCCGAACGCGCTCGCCTCGCTGGTGATGCCGAGCCAGATCCCGGCGCTGATCTTCGTGTCCGAGCGCGGCACGCTCGGCGAGTTCAATCTCGGCCAGGCCATGGTGTACAAGACCATGCGGCCGCTGCTCGATTCGCTCGGCGTCGAGAACCACACCATCACGCGCCAGGACGAACTCGCCTTCATCGTCGACCGTTCGATCAAGCAGGCGGTGGCGACGCAGGCCCCGGTCGCCTTCATTCTTTCGCCGCTCTTGACCGGCGGCAAGGTGTTCGCGGCATGAGCAGCACGGCGCATAACGCCAAAGTCATGAACCGCTTCGAGCTGACCAAGCGGCTCGCCGGCAAGCTCAAGCGCGACGAAGCCGTCATCGGCGGCATCGGCAACGCCAATTTCGACCTGTGGGCGAGCGGCCAGCGCCCGCAGAATTTCTACATGCTCGGCAGCATGGGACTCGCCATCCCGATCGCGCTCGGCGTCGCGCTCGCGCAGCCGCAACGGCATGTGGTCGCGCTCGAGGGCGACGGCTCGCTGCTGATGCAGCTCGGCTGCCTTGCGACCGTCGCCATGCAGGCGCCGAAGAACCTCACGATTATTGTGTGGGACAACGGTATCTACCAGATCACCGGCGGCCAGCCGACCGCGAGCGCGACGGTTGCCGACCTCGTCGCCATCGCGCGCGGCTCCGGGCTTGCCAATAGCGCCTGGGCGGCGGACGAAGACGACTTCGAGCGGCTGTTCGCGCAGGCGCTCAACGGCGGGCCGAGCCTGATCGCCGCGCGCATCGACGACAAACCGGGCGTCGGCACCACCGACCGCGATCCGGTACAGATCCGCGCGCGCTTCATGCAGGGGCTGGGCGTCAATCGCCGGCAATAGCGGCGTACCCCGAACCGGTAGCCCGGATGGGCCGTAGCGCGGATGAGCCACCGGGTCGCGCCGTCGGCGCGCCCGGCGGTAAACTCCGCGACATCCGGGGCGGAGTGTGGGCGAAGGACCCGTCCGCCTCCAACCTGTGGAGCCCCGGTCCGCCGGAAGAGATGATGAAATAAATCAACCGTAGAGGAATTTCGGCAGCCACAGCGCCAGCGACGGGAACAAGAACATCAAGATGATCAGCAGCAGCGGCGCGAACAGAAACGGCACGATGCCGCGGTAGATGCTGGTGATCTTGATGTCGGGCGCGTGCGCCTGGATGACGAACAGGTTCAAGCCGACCGGCGGGTGGATCAGCCCGACCTCGGCGACGATGACGACGATAACGCCGAACCAGACCGGGTCATAGCTAAATTGAATCACCAGCGGCAGGAACACCGGGACGGTGATCAGCATCATGCCGATCGCCTCCAGGAAGCAGCCGAAGATGATGTAGGCGATCACGATCAGCGTCATCACAACCGGCCCCGACAAATTGGCGGCATGCGCGCCGTCGGCCAGCAGATTGGGCAGCTGCGTCTGCACCATGAAGAAGGAGAACAGGTTGGCGCCGAACACGATCACGAACAGGACGCCGCAGGTGGCGACCGTGTTCTCGATCGAACGCGTGAACGCCGAAAACGAAAGCCTGCGCCCGAGAATGCCGAGCACGATGGCGCCGGCCGCGCCGACCGCGGCGGCCTCGGTCGGGCTGAATACGCCGGCATAGATGCCGCCGATGGTGACCAGAAACAGCGCGAGGAATTGCCAGGGTCTCTTCATGGCGGCGAAACGCGCGCGCCAAGGCACGCTTTCTCCCATGGGCGCGTAAGATTTTTTGATGTTGGCGACGGCAAGCGCCGCCAGCATGTAAAGCGCGGTCAGCACCAGGCCGGGCACCAATCCTGCGGCGAACAGGCGCGGCACCGATTGTTCGGAGATCGCTGCATAGATCACCAGAATGATCGAGGGCGGAATGAGAATGCCAAGGCTGCCGCCGGCGGCGAGCGCGCCGGCGGCGAGGCCAGGGTCGTAGCCGGCCTTGCGCATGTCCGGCAGCGCGATGCGCGTCATGGTCGCCGCGGTCGCCAATGACGAGCCGCACACCGCGCCGAAGCAGGCGCATGCCGCGAGCGCGCCGACCGCCAGCCCGCCGCGCATGCCGGCCAGCACCACGCGCGCCGCCTTGAACAGATCGGACGACAGGCCGGTGACGGAAGCGACCTCACCCATCAGGATAAACAGCGGCAGCACGGACAAATTGTAGCTGGCGCCGACGTCGAACGGCACCGTGCCGGCGAGCGCGAAAGTCGGCTTGATCCCGGACATGATCGAATTGCCGACGAAGCCGACCAGCGTGAGCGCGATCCACACCGGCACGCGGAGGAACAGCATCGTAAACAGGGCGAGGACGCCGATGGCGCCGATGCTGGAAGCGGCCATTACACCGGCTCGTCGGTGTGGTGGGGAACCGCCGGCGCGATCAGCGCGCCGATCGCGCACAGAATGGCGCCGGCGATGCCGATGAGCGCGATCGCCCACATCCACCAGATCGGCACCTGCAGCTCCATTTTGACTTCGCCGTAATTATAGGACTGCAGCGCCGGCGTGATCATGGCGTAGGCGAACAGGCCGAGCGTGACGATGGTGAGTGCGTCCGACAGGCGGATCAGCGCGGCGATGATGTAACGGTGCGCGAAGGTATCGATCAGGTCGATGGCGATGTTGCGCCGCTGCAGGAAGGCGGTGGACATGCCGTGGAATACAAAGATCACCAGCATGGCCTCGACCAGCTCGTAGGTGCCGCGGATCGGGCTGTTGAACACGTAGCGCATGAATACGTCTGCGAGCGTCACGACCATCATGATCATGAGCGCGATCGACGCGAGGCGAAGCTGCGCGACACGCAGCCGGTCAAACAAGGCGTAGGCTTGGTTGCGGTTCATCGTCCGTAAAGCCGTCGGGGGCGGGGAACGTCATCCGGGGCGCGCGCTTTAGGCGGACGCTCCGGAATGACGGCGGGCTGAAGTCTTACTTGGTGTAGGCCGCGAAGAATTCGCGCGCCGGCTTGCCCTCTTTTTCCAGCTTGTCGAGCGCGCTTTCGATGATCGGCTTGGAAAGTTCCTTCATCTTGGCGACCTCGGCGGGGGGCAGAGTGATGACCTTGAGCCCGCTCTTCTCGATCTCGAAGTTGCGCGCAAAGGCTTCGAAGGCTTGCCAATCCTTGGCGAAGTCCATAGCGCCGGCAACGCCGGCTTCCTTGTCGAGGATGGCGCGCAGGTCCGGCGGCAGCGAGTTGTACTTGGCCGGGTTCATCACCAGCGCGAAGGTGGCGGACGCCAGCGGCGGCTCGATCGCGTAGGGCGCGACCGCGGCGAGCTTGTAGGCGAAGCCTGCCTCGTGCGGGAAGCCGGCGCCGTCGGCGATGCCCTTGGCGAGCGCGTCCTGCGATTCCGGCGGCGGGATCAACATCGGCACCGCGCCCATGGCGTCGAGCAGCTGCTTGTTGGTGATCGAGGCAAAGCGGATTTTCTTGCCCTTGAAGTCGGCGACCGAATTGATCGGCACGCGCGAGTAAATGACGATGGGGTTCGCCATTACCATGAACAGAATGTGCAGGCCCTGATGCTCGGCCGCGAGATATTTCGGCGCGAGCTCGGTCATGCGCTTGGCCATCTCCGGCAGGTTGACGCCGCCGGACGGCCAGGTGAAGGGCAAATTGGCGAGTTCGGTCATCGGATAGCGGCCGGGCGTGACGCCGTGCAGGCAGAAGGCGATATCGGTGATGCCGTTGCGCGCCGCGTCGAACTGCCTGTTGGGCGGGCCGACCAGTTGGCCGTTGGGATAGATCTCGAACTTCAGCCGCCCGCCGGACTCCTTCTCGATCTTCTCGGTCCACTTCACGACCCATTTGTGGAACGCGTGCACCGGCGGCACGAAATGCGAGAGTTTGAGCACGATGGGGTCGGCGGCCTGCGCGCTGCCGGCACCGAGCGCGACGGCGGCAGCCAAGGCCCACGCCCTGACCAGATTCTGCAACGACATGAATGTCCTCCCTTGACCACGGCGGCTTCTAGCGAGCCTTGCCCACCGATTTCTAATGGAAAATCATTGCCTTGTCATCCGCGCCCGGCGGCCCAATGCGCAGCATTTCGACGCATATTTCGCCCTCTCAGTCGCCGACCATCGTGTTGACCAGTTGACCGCAGCCGCCGATTTCGATGCGCACTTCGTCGCCCGCATTGAGGAATTCGCCGCGCGGCATGCCGACGCCGGACGGCGTGCCGGTGGCGATCACGTCGCCCGGATTGAGGGTGAAATGACGGCTGAGATAGACGATCTGCTCGGCGATGCCGTGCACCAGGCGGCTGGTGTTCGAATTCTGCTTGAGCACGCCGTTGACCCACAACTTGATCGGCAAGTTGTTGGGGTCGGCGAAATAGGCCGCCGGCGTCAACCAGGGGTCTATGGGCGCTGCGTCCTCGAAGCATTTCTGCCCGACCCAGTCCATGCCGAACGGCGTGCCTTCGCACTTCATCAGGTCGCGCGCGGAGAGGTCGTTGACGATCAGATAGCCGGCGACGACGTCGAAGGCTTTCGCTTTCGAGACGTTGCGGGCCGCGTTGCCGATTACGACGCCGAGTTCGGCCTCCCAGTCGATCTGTTGCGAGAACGGCGGCATGCGTGCCGGCGTGCCGGTGCCGATGATGGAGCTGCCGTGGTCTTCATGAAGAAATAGGGGTCCTTGCCCTTCACCATTGAGGGCGCCTTGCCGGTGACGCGTTTCGCGATATCGGCCATTTCTTCCAGATGGTCCCAGTAGTTCGCGCCGGCGCAGTAGAGCGCGCCCGGATAAAGGATGGGCGCCAGCAGCTTGACTTGCGCCAGCGCAATCCCGTCGTTCGGCTGTAACTTCTGCACGGCGGCGTGCAGCAAAAGATGCGCCTTGTCCCAGGCGCGCAAAATAGCGAGCACCGAGGAGCCGTCGAGCCCCAGCAACAACGGCGCCGCCGGCACGACGCGGTCGCCAGCTAGCACGCCGGCGATGGCGGCCCCGCCGTCCGCGTAACTCGCCAGCCGATATTCCGACGCCATGCGTTACCCCTTGTTCCGCCGCCAAGCGCGGCAACTAAGCGCGGCCACTCGATCATCGTGTTGGCGGATTGGCAAGCTTCGCGCGTCAGCGCCCGCGCTTGCCGGAATTTTCCAGGATGCCGGCCATCATTGCCATGCGCACCAGGTCGGACAGGCTATTGGCCGCCATCTTGGTCATCAGATTGGCGCGGTAAATCTCGACCGTGCGCGGGCTGATACCGAGATCGAAGGCGATGGTCTTGTTGGCGTTGCCGGCCACCAGGCCGTCGAGCACCTGGCGTTCGCGGTTCGACAAAGCCGCCAGCTTGTCGTTGATCTCGGTCACCTCGGCCTTGCGTTCGGCCATGTCGGCGTCGCGGCTGAGCGTGGCTTTGAGCGCGGCCAGCAATTGGTCGTCGTCGAAGGGCTTTTCCAGGAAATCGACGGCGCCGAGCTTCATCGCCTCGACCGCGAGCGAAATATCGCCGTGGCCGGTGATCACGATCACCGGGATGTTCGCGTGGTGCTCCTTGACGCGGCGCAAGAGATCGATGCCGGTGATCTCCGGCATGCGCACGTCGGTGATGATGCAGCCGGAACGCAGCTCGGGCAGGATTTCGAGAAAGGCCTTGGCCGACTCGAAACTGCGCACCGTGTGCCCGGCGGTTTTCAGCAGGAATTCCAGCGATTGCCGCACGGCATCGTCGTCGTCGATCACGTAGATGACCGGCTCAGGTTGCATCGTCAGACGTCCCCTTCGTTTACGACCGAGAGCGTGAAATGGAAAATCGTCCCGCCGCTCGGATTGGGTTCTACCCAGATTCGCCCGTTATGCGCCTCGATGATGGCGCGCGAAATCGACAGGCCTACGCCCATGCCGTGCCGCTTGGTGGTGACGAAAGGCTGGAATAATTGCTCAGCGATCTCGGGCGAGATGCCTGAGCCGCTGTCGGTCACGCTGATCCTGACGTGGTTGCGGTCGGCCGGCGCAATGGCGACAATGAGGTCGCGCGTCGACGAGGATCTCCATCGCGTCCATCGCGTTGCGGATCAGATTGAGCAGCACTTGCTGAACCTGCACGCGGTCGGCGATCACCAGATCGGTTTCCGGGTTGAACTGGAATTGCACGCGGATGCCGAGGTCCTTGACGCCCACCAGCGCCAGTGCGCTCGCCTCCTCGACCAGCTTGGTGATGCTTTCCACGCGCCGTTCGCTTTCGCCGCGCGAGACGAAATCGCGCAGCCGCCGGATGATATGCCCGGCGCGCATGGCCTGGTCGGCCGCCTTTTCCAAGGCGTCGCGCATGGCGGCGGATTTTTCGTCGCCGGCGCCCTCCAAGAGCCGGCGCGAGCCTTTCAGGTAATTGGCGATCGCCGACAGCGGCTGATTGAGTTCGTGCGCCAAAGTCGAGGCCATTTCGCCCATCGCGGTGAGCCGGGAAATATGCACGAGTTCGGATTGCAGCTCCTGCAGGCGCGCTTCGGTTTGCTGCCGCTCAGTCAGGTCGCGGATGAAGCCGGTGAAATATCGCTGGTCGCCGGATTTCATTTCGCCGACCGCAAGCTCCATCGGGAAAGTCGAGCCGTCCTTGCGCTGGCCGACCACCACGCGGCCGATGCCGATGATGCGGCGTTCGCCCGTCGTCAAATAGCGGTGCAAATACCCGTCATGATTTTCACTATACGGCGTCGGCATCAGGATTGAGACGTTGCGGCCGATGACCTCGGCCGCTTGGCAGCCGAACAGGCGCTCGGCGGCGCTCGAGAACGACTGCATGACGCCGCGCTCGTCGATGACGATCATGGCTTCCGGCACGGTGTCGAGAATCGATTGCAGGTGCGCTTCGCGCGCGCGCGCGTCGCGCGTCATGACGCCGGCGCGCCGGCGGCTGCGATGTAGCAGCTCGCCGCCCCACGACACGCCGATACGGAATGATGGTGAAGGCGCCGCCGTTGACCGAGTGCCGAGGTGGAAATTGCCGATGAATTTCCCAGCAGGAAAAACGCCGCCACCAGGCTGAGCGCGGTCGCCAGCAGACCGGGCCCAGACCGCCGATTCCGGCGGTCAGCAGGACGGGCGGCATGAAATACAAGAAATATCGTGTCGCTCGTGCAGAATCGGTGTCGAGCAACGCATGCGCCGGCCAAGCGCCAGCGCAACGGTGGTCGGCGCCAGGCCATAGCGCAAAATGCAGGCCGCGCTCGGTCGCCGGTAACGCTTCAGATTTACCAATAATATCAGACATTTATCCCGGGCGTTTGCGGTCGCAGTTTTGCCCTGGCGATGCCTCCGATCGCCTCCGGTAAAACCCCTATGGAGATTATCTGAATTTCGGGCGGCCGGCTCCAGGGGTATCCAGCACCATCGAATTCATCGAAGGACCCGGCACCATGCTCACCCAGACGATGACCCACCGCCACGCCCCCCGTCATCCGGCCACCGCCGTTGCGCATCCGGTCCCGGCGGTCAATTCACACGTGCTGGGCGCCTCGATCGAGCTGATGGGCGCGCCGATGCCGTTCACCCGCAACGCCGAAATCTACGGCGAAAACGAGCCGGCCGAATATCTCTACAAGGTGGTGAGCGGAAGCGTCCGCACCTACAAAGTGCTCAACGACGGGCGCCGCCAGATCGGCGCCTTCTATCTCCCTAGCGACGTGTTCGGCCTCGAGGTCGGCGACGAGCATACCTTCTCCGCCGAAGCGATCGTCAACTCCAAGATTCTGGTCATCAAGCGCAGCGCCCTGATCAACCTCGCGGCGCGCGACAACGAAACCGCCCGCAAGCTCTGGACCATGACGGCCGACGAGCTGCAGCGCGTGCAGGCCCACATCCTGCTGCTGATCAAAACCGCGCAGGAGCGGGTGGCGGGCTTCCTCCTGGAAATGGCTTCGCGCGTTCCGGTCGGCAACGAGATCGATCTGCCGATGTCGCGCCAGGATATCGCCGACTATCTCGGCCTCACCATCGAAACCGTGTCGCGTACGCTTACCCAGCTTGAGAACACCGCGGCGATCGCGGTGCCGAGTTCCCGCCGCATCGTGTTGCGTAACCGCGCGGCGCTTAACCGGTTGAATGCGTAGTCTGCGTCGAGTTTGACTGCCGAACGTCGTTCTCCCTGACTATTGTTCGGCTTGACTGCCCCGGCACCCCTCGCCGGGGCATTTTTTTATGCGCAGCGCTGCGCGCGCAACCTGAAGGCTGCGTTGTCGCGTCGGCGACGGCATAGTAGCGTGCCGCCGCAAATTCCGATCTCGCAAGCGACTGGCAGGGGGCCGCATGACGAGTTTCGACGGTATTGTCATCGGCGCTGGCCATAACGGATTGACGGTCGCCGCCTATCTCGCGCGCGCCGGACTGAAAATCGCGGTGCTCGAGCGCAACCCGCGCCTGGGCGGCGGTTGCAGCACCGACAGCGACCGGTTGCCCGGTCACCGGCTCAATCTGCACGCCAATTTCTACATGGGCATGAGCCATTGCCCGCTGATCGAGGACCTCGAACTTTATCGCTACGGCTTTTCCTATATCGAGCCGCCGGTGCAGCAGGCGGCAGTCTTTCGCGACGGCACCGGCATCGTCATCTACAAGGAGCTCGACAAGACCTGCGCCTCGCTCGCGCGTTTCTCCAGGCAGGACGCCAATACTTTCCGCGAATTGTGGAACACCTATTGCATCGAGATGCGGCCGCTGCTCGCCTCGCTGCTCTACAACGCGCCGCTGCCGCGCGAGCAACTGCTCGACCGGCTGAGCGGACCCAAGGCCAAGGAACTGCTCTCGCACGCCCAGCACGATTTGTTCAGCGTAGTGCGCAAGCATTTCGTCGACGAGCGCATCCGCACGCTGTTCACCTCCTACATGCACGTGATCACCACCGAGAACGTGGCCGGCGCCGGCATCGTGTTCCCGGCGATCTTTGCCAATATCGCCAGTTTCACGCTGCCGGTCGGCGGCGCGATATCGCTGGTGAACGCTCTGGCGCGGGTGGTGGAGGCCGGCGGCGGGGAAGTCGTCACCGGCGCCGACGTGAAAGAGATCGTGGTCAAAAACGGCCGCGCCACCGGCGTCAAGCTCGCCGACGGCAAACTGATCGAGGGCCGCAAATTCATCGCCAGCGCCATCGATTTTCCCGCGACCGTGCAGATGGCCGGCGAGGCGCTGTTCCCCGAACCGGTGCGCGAGAAGGCGAAAGCTTGGCACTGGGGCAATCACAGCCTGGTCACCTTGCATCTGGCCCTGAAGAGTCCGCCGGCCTATCGCGCCGAGGCTTTCGATCCCGACGTTGCGCGCGCCTACAATATTTTCTTCGGCATGGAGAATATCGACGAGGTGGCAAGCTGCTTCGACGACTGCGCCGCCAAGAAGTTTCCCAAGGTGCTGATGGGCAACGGCGCCTGCAACAGCCTGTTCGACCCGACCTATGCGCCGCCCGGCAGGCATTCGGCGTTCTGGTGGCCGTTCGCGCCCTATTCGGTCGACGGCGGGCCGCAGAACTGGGAGAAGGACCGCGCCGATTACACCCGGCGCGTACTCGACGACTGGCGCGTCTACGCTTCCAATCTCGATGGCGACAACCTTATCGGCACGCATCTGTTTACGCCGCTCGACGTCGAACGTCTCAATATCAACATGCGGCAGGGCGCGGTGCGCATGGGCGCCTACGTGCCGAACCAGCTCGGCATCAACCGGCCGCATCCGCTGCTGCCGGGTTCGCGCACGCCGGTCGAAGGGCTTTATCTGTGCGGTTCGTCCTCGGGCAATGGCGGCGGCGTCAACGGGGCGCCCGGCTATATCGCGGCCAACGCCATTGCCGACGACATGCGCCTTAAGCGCCCCTGGACCCCGGTTGCGGCGCCGGAATGGAAGTGCTGATCACCTTGCAATTGACCTGAATCAACAGCTTTTCATGGCTTTCGTGGTAGCGGTCCGACACGCAATGGAGGCTGCCATGAAAGCCGAAGACGTGATGACGCGCGACGTGGTCTCGATCGATCCGGATGCAACCGTGTTGCAGGCGGCGCGGCTGATGCTGCAGCACCACATCAGCGGCCTGCCGGTGATCGACAGGAGCGGCAATCTGGTCGGCGTGCTGTCGGAAGGCGACTTCCTGCGCCGCCGCGAGACCAGTACCGAGCGTCGCCGCTCGCGCTGGCTCGAATTCCTCATGGGTCCCGGCCGCATGGCCGCCGAATACAGCCATTCGCACGGCAGCAAGGTCTCCGAGGTGATGACGAGCGACGTTCAGACCGTCGACGTCGCCACGCCGCTCGAAGACATCGTGGAGGCGATGGAACGCCGCCGCATCAAACGCGTGCCGGTCCTGTGCGGCGGTCTGGTGGTCGGCATCATCACGCGCTCCAATCTTATGCATGCCATGGTCAGCCTCGCGCGCGTGGCGCAGCCGGCCGTCGGCGACGATGCGACCATCCGCGAGCGTCTGCTGGCGGAAATCCAAAAGACGCAGTGGGCGCCGGTGGCAACCGTCAACGTCGTCGTGCACGAGGGCGTGGTCGAGTTGTGGGGAGCGATTATCGACGAACGCCAGCGCACCGCGCTGCAAGTCGCCGCCGAGAACATCCCCGGCGTGAAAGCAGTGAAGGATCATTTGGTCTGGATCGAGCCGACCTCCGGGCTCACCATCGAGCCGGCGGACGATGCGGTAACGCATTGACGCCGAACGCATTTCCTTTTCGGGGCGGCCGGCGCGGGCGCCGCTTTATTTTTTCTATTTTGACCTGACGCAAGGAACGCTCGCGCTAATTATGTATTGATGATTTTGACGCCACCAAAGATGGCGCCGCAGAATGCGGAGGTTTTCCATGAATCTCGGATCACTGATAACGGTCGGCCGTGACCGCAATGTTGCGCGCAACGACAATCCGTTCATGTCGCTGCAACGGGAGATTGATCGGCTGTTCGACGATTTCACGCGCGGGTTCCCGGCATTTTCCACGGGCGGCGGCAACGAATTGCTGCCGAGCGTGGACGTGACGGAAACCGACAAGCAAATCGAGATCACCGCCGAGCTGCCCGGCCTCGAGGAAAAGGACGTGCAGGTCAACCTCGCCGATAACGTGCTCACGATCCGGGGTGAGAAGAAGGCGGAAAAGGAAGAGAAGGACAAGGCCTACCGGCTGGTCGAGCGCAGCTACGGTTCGTTCGTGCGCTCGCTTGAACTGCCGGAAGGCGTCGACGCCAATGCCATCAAGGCCAGCATCGACAAAGGCGTGCTCAAGGTGACGGTGCCCAAGCCGGCGCCGGCGCAAGTCAAGAAAATCGACGTCAAAGCCGCTGCCTAGATTTAGGGGCGTTAGTCGGAGCGCGTCCCCGCGGCCGTCGTGGCGCGGGGGCGCGCCTCTTTTTTCCATTATTTGACTACAGGCCGATGCGGGGCCGGTATCCGCTTAAGTCTTGTTCGGTCGGCAAACTTTACCCGTGGTTTGACGTGGCTCAATGCCATGGTCGGCGATTAGCGCATGTTGTGCGGGACGGATTTTCCTCATGGGGGAATAGATGTCCATCCTCACACAATCCACGCTTCGCCCGGCCGCGCAGGCGGGCGTCAAGGAATCGAACTGGCTCGCCGACAACTGGGGTCTGTTGGCCGCGGCTGCGGCGCTCATTGTCATTCTGCTGCTGCCGACGCCGGCTGGTCTGCCGGTGGCCGCGCATCGCATGCTGGCGATTCTCGCCTTTGCCGTCATCGTTTGGATGACGGAAGCCATCGATTATGCCGTCTCGGCGGTCGTGATCGCGGCCCTGATGGCGTTCCTGCTTGGTCTGGCGCCCAACGTCGCCAACCCGAAAGTGCTGCTCGGCACCAGCGGCGCGCTCGGACTGGCGTTCAGCGGCTTCGCAAACACCGCGCTGGTGTTGGTCGCCGCGGCGCTGTTCCTGGCCGCCGCGATGACGGCGACCGGCCTCGACAAGCGCATTGCGCTCGGCATTCTCTCGCGCGTGGGCACCGAGACACGGCACGTGGTGGCCGGCACCATTCTGGTCGGCTTCGTGATCGCTTTCATGGTGCCATCGACCACCGCACGCGTGGCGTGCCTCGTTCCGATCACGCTCGGCATCATCGCCGCCTATGGTGTCGACAAGCGCGGCGCCTTCGCTAGCATGTTGATGATCACCACGGTCCAGACCGCCAGCATCTGGAATGTCGGCATCAAGACCGCGGCGGCGCAAAACATGGTCGCCATCGGCTTTATCGAAAAGACCTTCGGCCAGACCATTACCTGGCTCGATTGGCTGATCGCGGCGGCGCCGTTCGGCATTATCATGTCGGTCGCGCTCTATTTCGTGATGACCCGGATGATGCCGCCGGAAGTGGCGCAAGTGCCGGGCGGACACGAGGGCATCCGCAAATCGCTGGCCGCACTCGGGCCGATGAAGGCGTCCGAAAAGAAGCTGCTCGCGTTGTCGCTGATCCTGATCGGCTTCTGGGCGACGGAAGGCGTGCTGCATAAATTCGACACCAGCACCACAACGATCACGGCAGTGGCGCTGATGTTCATGCCCGGCTTCGGCATCATGACCTGGAAGGAAGCGCAACCGAGGATTCCGTGGGGCACCATCGTTCTGTTCGGCGTCGGCATCAGCCTCGGCACCGCCTTGCTGCAAACCCACGCGGCGAGCTGGCTGGCCGATATCGTGGTGGCGGATTTCGGGCTGAAGAACGCCAGCGTGCTCTTCATTCTGGCAGTTATGAGCCTGTTCCTGGTCGTTATTCATCTCGGCTTTGCCAGCGCCACCGCGCTCGCCTCGGCCATGATCCCGATCGTGATCGCGGTGCTCAAAGGCGTGGCCACCCCCGGCATCAACATTATCGGCATGACGATGTTGCTGCAATTTGTGGTCAGCTTCGGCTTCATCCTGGTGGTGAACGCGCCGCAGAACATGGTCGCCTACGGCACCGAGACGTTCAACGCGCGCGATTTCGTGCGTACCGGCCTGGTGCTGACGGTGATCGCGTTCGCTCTGCTGATGCTGCTGGGCGCCACTTATTGGCACTGGCTCGGCTACGCCTGAGCCGGGCAGGGCAGTAGCGTGCACAACGGTCAAGATTGTGCGCGCCCGGGCAACGGTACCGGCAGGGCGACTGCCGTGGCGGGCGAACCGGCGCAGCTTTTGAGGCTGTAAATCGGGTCCATTTGACCTGCGTCAAAAAGAATACCGCGGCCCTGGCGGATATTTATTGCTGCGGCCCCTTCGAGTTCTATGCCGGCCAGACCACAGGATAACTATATGGCGAACGCGCTCGCTCCTCAAAAGACGATGACCCTCGGCGAGGGAGGTCTAGCGCTGGCCTTTACGGCTTTAGCGTTTTTCTCGATCGTGATTGCCGCCAAGGCCTACACGGCGGAATACGCGTTTCATGCGTACCTTTTTACCGCTGCTAGCATGGCGGCAGTGTTCGCCATCATCAATCGGTATTTTGAGCGTCCGGCCGGGCCGTTGCCGCTGACCGTCGACGGCAAGCCCAATTACAACATGGGTCCGGTCAAGTTCGCGACCATCGCCGGCGTGTTCTGGGGCATCGCCGCGTTGGCGGTCGGCCTCTATATTGCTTGCGAACTGTCCTATCCAACGCTCAATCTCGACCTGCCGTGGACTACGTTCGGACGCCTGCGTCCGTTGCACACCTCGGCGGCAATCTTTGCCTTCGGTGGCAACGTGCTGCTCGCCACATCATTTTATGTTGTGCAGCGCACTTCGCGCGCGCGGCTCGCCGGCGATCTGGCGCCGTGGTTCGTCGTGCTCGGCTACAACTTCTTCATCGTTATCGCGGGGACGGGCTATGTCCTTGGTATCACCCGCAGCCACGAATATGCGGAACCTGAATGGTACGCTATTCTCTGGTTGGTCTGCGTGTGGGTGACATACTTCCTCGTCTTCCTCGTCACAGTTGCGCGTCGTACTGAGCCGCACATTTACGTGGCCAACTGGTTCTACCTTGCCTTCATTGTGACGATTGCCGTGCTTGTCCTCGGCAACAACGCAGAGGTGCCGATCTCGCCGTTTTCGTCGAAGTCCTATCCCGTTTGGTCGGGCGTGCAGGACGCCATGGTGCAATGGTGGTACGGCCACAACGCGGTCGGCTTCTTCCTCACCGCCGGCTTCCTCGCCATCATGTACTACTTCATCCCCAAACGCGCCAACCGGCCGGTTTATTCCTACCGGCTGTCTATCATTCACTTCTGGGCGCTGATCTTCCTCTACATCTGGGCCGGCCCGCATCACCTGCATTACACGGCGCTGCCGGATTGGGCACAGACGCTCGGCATGACGTTCTCCATCATGCTGTGGATGCCATCATGGGGCGGCATGATCAACGGAATCATGACGTTATCCGGCGCCTGGGACAAGCTCCGCACCGATCCGGTGCTGCGCATGATGGTCGTGTCGGTCGCGTTCTATGGCATGTCGACCTTCGAGGGTCCGATGATGTCGGTGAAGATCGTCAATTCACTGTCTCACTACACTAACTGGACCATCGGCCACGTGCATTCCGGCACGCTCGGCTGGGTCGCGTATATCTCGTACGGCGCGCTCTATTGTCTGGTGCCATGGCTGTGGCACCGCAGACTTTATTCTCTCAAGCTGGTCAACTGGCACTTCTGGATCTCGACCATCGGCATTGTGCTTTACATTACCTCGATGTGGGTGGCGGGCATCCTGCAAGGTCTTATGTGGCGCGCCTACACCTCGCTTGGCTTCCTCGAATATTCCTTTGTCGAGACGGTGGAGGCTATGCATCCGTTCTACATCATCCGCGCGCTCGGCGGTCTCTTGTTCTTAGTCGGCGCGCTGATCATGGCTTGGAACCTCTGGAAGACTGTGACCTCGGCGGAAATCGCCGAATCTGCCGGCCTGACGCTGGCGCCGGCGGAATAGGCGGGGACGACGATGTCGCTTTGGCAAAAACACGCGATCCTCGAGAAGAATTCGATCGTCCTGGTGATAGGCATTCTGATTGTCATCGCCATCGGCGGATTGGTCGAGATCGTGCCGCTGTTCTACCTCAAGAACACGATCGAAAAGGTCGAAGGCGTGCGGCCCTATACGCCGCTCGAGCTCGCCGGCCGCGACATCTATGTGCGCGAGGGTTGCTATCTCTGCCATTCGCAGATGATTCGTCCATTGCGCGACGAGGTCGAGCGCTACGGCCATTATTCGCTCGCGGTCGAGAGCATGTACGACCATCCGTTCCAGTGGGGCTCGGAGCGGCAGGGGCCCGACCTTGCGCGCGTCGGCGGCAAATATTCCGACGCATGGCATCGCGACCACCTCCGCAATCCACGTTCGGTGGTGCCGGGCTCGATCATGCCGGACTATTCGTTCCTCGAGCAGACCGACCTCGATTACGCCCATATCGCGGAGAACCTGAAGGTGCAGGCCGAACTCGGCGTGCCCTATACGGCGGACATGATCGCCCACGCAACCGCCGACGTGGTGACGCAAGCGACGACCGACAGCCCCGACGCCGCCGATCTACAGAAACGCTATCCGCGAGCGCAAGTGCGCGACTTCGGCGGCAATCCGAACCGCGTCACGGAAGCCGATGCCTTGATCGCCTATCTGCAGATGCTCGGCACGCAAGTCGACTTCAAGCTTTACGACGACAAAGCCAACATCCGGTGAGCGCGATGGACCCGACCTACAAAGCCGTAGCCGAGTTCGCCCAGACCTGGGGCCTCGTCTATTTCGCGATCCTCTTCGCGGCCGTGCTGGCCTACGCGCTGTGGCCGTCGCGCAAAAAGCAATTCGAAGATGACGCACGCATTCCGTTGCGGGAGGACTAAGCGGTGGCCGACGACCATAGAGACATCGATCCCGTCACCGGCACCGAGACCACCGGCCACGACTGGGACGGCATCCACGAGCTCAACACGCCACTACCGCGCTGGTGGCTGTGGACGTTCTACCTCACCATCGTCTGGGCGATCGGATATTGGGTCGTCTATCCGGCCTGGCCGCTGTTGACCACCTCGACGCAAGGCATCACCGCTTGGCACGCGCGCAGCGCGGTGGTTTCCGACCTCGAGCAGCTCAAAGCGTTGCGCGGGCCGATGATGGCCAAGCTGACCAGTGCGTCGGTCGCCGAAATCGTGAACGATCCGCAATTGCTCGATTTCGCGCGCGCGCAAGGCCGCGTCGCTTTCGCCGATAATTGCGCGCCCTGCCACGGCGCTGGCGGCGGCGGGGCCAAGGGCTATCCCAATCTCAACGACGACGACTGGCTGTGGGGCGGCAAGCTAACCGATATCGAACAGACCATCCGGCACGGCGTCCGCTCGGGCGACAAGGACGATCATGAGGGCAATATGCCGGCCTTCGGGCGCGAGGGCATGCTCAAGCCCAATCAGATTTCGGCGGTGGCCGACTATGTGCGCTCGTTGTCGGGCTTGCCGACGGAGAAGGGCGCCGATCTCGCGCTCGGCAAGAAGACGTTCGCCGACAACTGCGCCGTCTGCCACGGGCCGGAAGGCAAGGGCAGTCACGACGTCGGCGCGCCCAATCTCACCGACAAGATCTGGCTCTACGGGCCGGACAAGGCGACCATCATGGAGGGCATCCAGAATGGCCGCGGCGCGACCATGCCGGCCTGGCAGGGCCGCCTGAGCGATCCGACCATCAAGGCGCTGGTCGTCTACGTCTATAGCTTCGGCGGCGGAGAGAAGTGATTGTGCAAGCCGCGCACACCTTGTCGCTCGATCAGGCGGCGTCCGCAACGCCCGATCTGGCGCGACTGGTAGCGGCGGCTGAAGTCGGCGCCAAGCCGCCCGGTGACAATACCCCGCTCTATGCGCCACGGCGCAAGATCTATCCGCAAAGTGTGCACGGCAACTTCCGCCGCATCAAATGGGCGGTACTGCTCGTCACCTTGGGCATCTATTATCTGCTGCCTTTCGTGCGTTGGGATCGCGGTCCGAATGCGCCCGCACAGGCGGTGCTGATCGATCTCACCAATGGGAGGTTCTATTTCTTCTTCATCGAGATCTGGCCGCAGGAGGTCTATTACATCACCGGCCTGCTGATCGTGGCCTCGATCGTGCTGTTCCTGATGAACGCGGTCGCTGGCCGGGTGTGGTGCGGCTATCTCTGCCCCCAAACGGTGTGGACCGATCTGTTTTTCGCCATCGAGCGGCTCACCGAAGGCGACCGCCGCGACCACATGCAGCGCGACGGCCGCAAATGGACCGCCGAGACCTACGCCCGCAAGGCCGCGAAGCACTTTCTCTGGCTGATGGTGGCGTGGTGGACCGGCGGCGCCTGGGTGCTCTATTTCGCCGACGCGCCCACGCTGGTGAAGCATCTTGCCACCGGTGAGGCGCCCTTCGTCGCCTATCTCTGGATCGGGATTCTGACCTTCACCACCTACACGCTCGCCGGCCACATGCGCGAGCAGGTCTGTCTCTATATGTGTCCGTGGCCGCGCATCCAGGCGGCGCTGACCGACGAATACGCGCTCAACGTCACTTACCGGTACGACCGCGGCGAGCCGCGCGGCGCGGCAAGCCTGGCGAACGCATTGCGCGCGCAAGGCAAGCCGGCCGGCGACTGCGTCAACTGTAAGCAGTGCGTGCGCGTCTGTCCGACCGGCGTCGACATCCGCGAGGGCGCCAGCCTCGGCTGCATCCAGTGCGGCCTGTGCATCGACGCCTGCAACGCGATGATGACAAAAATCGGCCGCGCCACCGGACTCATCGCCTACGATACCGACATCAACATCAAGCGCCGGCAGGAAGGCAAGCAGGGTTTCGTCAAACTCGTGCGCCTGCGTACGGTGCTTTATGCCGCGATCATCGCCGTCTGCGGCGGCATCATGATCTTCACGTTGGCGACGCGCGAGAGCGAGGGCTTGAGCTCGATCCACGACCGCAATCCAATGTCGGTCAGGCTGTCGAACGGGGCGGTGCGCAACGGCTACACCATCCGCATCATCAACAAGCAGTTGCGCAAGCGCGATTTCGTGCTTGCGTTCGACGGTCTGCCGGCAAGCCTGATCGATTTCGTCGGCGTGCCGGCGCGCGAGGACGGCCAGTTGCTGATCGACGTCGGCCCCGACACAACGCGCGAAGTGCGCGTGCTGGTGACCGACTACGGCGATACGCCGCCGGCCTCAACCGCGATCGTGTTCCGCTTAACCGACATCGCGACCGGCGAACAGGCCGAAGCGCGTGATCACTTTTTCGGGCCGTGAACGGAGGGGATAAAATGACGACGACTTCCGGCGGAAAACAAAAACAACCGCGCGAGTTGACCGGCGGCAAGGTCCTCATCTGGCTGGTGGCGTTTTTCGGCATCGTTTTCATCGTCAACGGCATCATGGTGCGCGCCGCGATCTCCACTTTCGGCGGCGTCGAAACGTTGAGCTCGTACAAGGCCGGCCTGCAATTTGAGCAAGAAGTGGGCGCAGTCGAGCGGCAAGACGCGCTGCATTGGCAGGTGGGCGGCACGCTCAAGCGCGACCGTGCGGGCCAGGCAGTGCTCGACCTGACCGCGCGCGACGCGCACGGCGCGCCGCTCGTCGGGCTGACCGCCGATGCGCGGCTGGCGCATCCGGCCGACGACAGGCTCGATCATGTCATCGCGGTGCGCGGCATCGGCGCCGGCGTCTTTCACGGCGCGGTCGAAGCGCAGCCCGGGCAATGGGAGTTGATCGTCGATCTTTATCGCGGCGGCGAGCGCGTGTTCCGCTCGCGCAGCCGCGTTTCGTTGCGCTAGGCGAACCGAATCATGAGCGAAGCGCTCGATCTCTCGCTCTTTGCCAGGCCGTCCGGCGACGGCACGCTCGGCATGGAGCTCGCGGTCGAAGGCATCGCCTGCGGCGCCTGCATCGGCCGCATCGAAAGCGCGGTGAAGCGCCTGCCGGGCGTGACCGAGGCGCGGCTCAATTTTACCAACCGGCGCCTGCACGTGGCCTGGACCGACGGCGCGCTCAAGCCGGCGCAAATCCTGCAAACGCTGGAAGAAGCCGGCTATCACGGTTACCCGTTCGCGCCTTTGCGCGCCGAAGAGGCGGAAGCGGCCGAGGCGCGCCGGCTGACGCTGTGTCTGGCGGTCGCCGGCTTTGCCGCCATGAACATCATGCTGCTGTCGGTGTCGGTGTGGTCGGGCAACGGCAGCGATATCACGCCGGAGACGCGCGATTTCTTCCATTGGGCTTCGGCGCTGATCGCGCTGCCGGCAGCGGCCTTCAGCGGCCGGCCGTTCTTTTTAAGCGCGTGGCGCGCGTTGCGCTCCGGCGCCCTCAACATGGACGTGCCGATCTCGCTCGGCGTGATCCTGGCGCTCACCATGTCGGTGGTGGAGACCGCGCATCACGCCAAGGACGCTTATTACGATTCCGCCATCATGCTTTTGTTTTTTCTACTGGTCGGGCGCGCGCTCGACCACGCCATGCGCCGCAAGACGCGGGCGGTCGCCGGCAATCTGGCGGCGCTGAAGGCGGAAACCGCGCATCGCTTCATGGGCGACGAGCTGGTGAGCGTGCCGGTGGCGGCGCTTCATGCGGGCGACCGTGTGCTGGTCAAGCCGGGCGAGCGGGTGCCCGCCGACGGCGCCGTGCTCGGCGGCGCGTCCGAGCTCGACGAGAGCCTGATCACCGGCGAAACCGCGCGCCGCAAGGTCGCTGCCGGCGCCGCGATATACGCCGGCAGCATGAATAATTCCGGCGCTTTGACGTTGCGCGTCACCGCGGCCGACCGCGCCACGCTTTTGGACGAGATCGAGCGGCTCCTGGAAAAGGCGGCGAGCGCAAAATCGCGCACCATGCGGCTCGCCGACCGCGCCGCGCGTTTCTATGCGCCGATGGTGCATGCGACGGCGGCCTTGACCTTCTTCGGCTGGTGGCTCGCCGGCGCCTCGCTGCACGACGCGGTGGTGACGGCGATCGCCGTGCTCATCATCACCTGTCCCTGCGCGCTGGCGCTGGCGATTCCGGCGGTGCAGGTGGTGGCCTCGGGCGCGCTGTTCCATTCCGGCGTCATCTTGAATGCCGGCGACGCCATCGAGCGGCTGGCCGAAGCCGATACCGTCATCTTCGACAAGACCGGCACGCTGACGCTGGCCGAGCCGCGCGTGATCGATGCCGCGGCAATCGATCCGGAGCTGTTGCAAATGGCGGCGCGGCTGGCGCTGTCGAGCCGGCATCCGCTGGCGGTGGCGCTGGCGCGCGAAGGCTTGAGCCATATCCCGTACGACGTCGTCGTCGAAGAACCGGGACAGGGCGTGCGCGCCACGCTCGGCGGCGTCCAAGCGCGCCTCGGCAGTGCGGAGTTTTGCGGCATCGCGCCAACCGCCGCGCTCGAATCGGGCGCCTCGTATATCTATTTCGTCTACGGCAGCCGCGTGGCCGCCATCGCCATTTCGCAAAAACTGCGTCCCGACGCGATCGAAGTGGTGAGCGCGCTGCGCCGCCTTGGGCTCGATCTGCACATTCTGTCGGGCGACCGCGCCGAGGCGGTGCGGCCGGTGGCCGCGGCGCTCGGCATTTTGCAGTGGCAAAGCGGATTGAAGCCGGCGCAAAAGATCGCCTGCATCGAAACCTTACAGGCGCAAGGCCGCCGCGTGCTGATGGTGGGTGACGGCCTCAACGACGCGCCGGCGCTCGCCGCCGCGCAGGTGTCGCTGTCGCCGATCGCCGCCGCCGACGTCACGCAGGCGCAGGCCGACGCGGTGTTCCTCGGCGAACGGCTGGCCCCGGTGCTCGACGCCATCCGCATCGCCCGCCGCGCGCGCGCGCTGATGAAGGAAAACCTCGTGTTCGCCGCGCTCTATAATGCCGTCGCGGTGCCGATTGCCATTGCCGGCGCGGTCACGCCGCTGATTGCCGCGCTCGCCATGTCCGGTTCGTCGATGATGGTGACGCTCAACGCGCTGCGTGCGCGGGGAGGGCGATCATGAACGTGCTGGTCTATCTCATCCCGCTGGCGCTAGGTTTGGGCCTCGCCGGCCTGTTCGCCTTTTTGTGGGCGCTGCGCAGCGGGCAATACAGCGACGTCGACGGCGCCGCGCTGCGCGTGCTCTCCGACGACGATATCGAGAAATAATCAACCGATTGTCTGTTTCGCCGCGCCGCAGGCCGCGATAGATTCCAGGCCGAGCGCCGGAATCAAGGACATCGCGTGACCGTCGAAAATTCGCAAACCGCGCGGCCGGCCTTGGTGCTCGCCGCCGACTATGCGCCGGGCGTGGCGCTGTCGGCTTTGGTCGCCGCTATCGGCTATCTCGCCGCACCCTACGTCGCGCATGTGGTGCCGATCCCCAGCATGGTGATCGCGCTGGTGGTCGGCATCGCGCTCAACCCGGTCGCGGCGCGGCCGGCCATGCAGCCCGGCATGCGGTTTTGCGTGAGCACGGTGCTGCGCTGGGCGGTGGCGCTGCTCGGCCTGCGCGTGGGCCTGGCCGATATCGCCGCGCTCGGGCCGGGGACCGCGCTTTTGATCGTAGTGGCCATGCTGGCGACGCTCGCCTCCGGTTTCGCCTTCGCCCGCTGGTACGGGCGCGGGCCGGGCTTCGGCGCGCTGGTCGGCGTCGGCACCGCGGTGTGCGGCGCATCTGCGACGCTGGCGGTTTCCACCGTGGTGCCGGATTATTCCGGCAAATCGGCCGACATCGCCTTCGTGGTGGTGGCGGTCAATGCGCTGGCAACGCTCGCCATGCTGATCTATCCGCCGCTCTGCATCCTGCTGCATTTCGATGCGCAGACCACCGGCGTGATGCTCGGCGGCACCATTCACGACGTCGCCCAGGTGGTCGGTGCCGGCTACGCGGTGTCGACCGCGGTCGGCAACACCGCGGTGATCGTCAAGCTGTTCCGCGTGTTCCTGCTGCTGCCGGTGGTGCTCGGCGTCGGCTGGTATTTCACGCGGCTGGGGCTCAAGCACGGCGAGGCGCGCGTGCCGGTGCCGGTGTTCGGCATCGTGTTCCTTTTGCTTTGCGCCGTGAACAGCGCCATGCCCTTGCTGCCGTCGCTGCTGCCGGCCTATGCGCCCGTCAAGAGCGTGCTGTCGGAAGTCTCGACCTGGGGCCTGCTGCTGGCGATCGGCGCGCTCGGCCTCGGCACCTCGGTCAGAACCATCATCGCGCTCGGCTGGCGGCACATCACCACGGTGCTCGGCGCGACCGCGGTGATTTTCGCCGTCGTGACCGGCGGGCTCGTGCTGATGCGGGCGATTTAGGCCAGCGTCACCGTCTCGAAATCGGCCGGCAGCACGATCTCCAGCACTTCGCAATCGTCGGAATAGCCGAGCACGGTGTGCTTGATCTTGGGCGGCTGGATCCAGCACGAGCCGGCGTGGAAGGTGTGCGCGCCTTCGCCCTCGAACTCGCTTTTGATCCAGCCCTTGAGCACGTAGATCATCTGGAAGTCGACGTCGTGATAGTGCGGGATCGACACTTCCTCCGGCCGAAACGGCGGCACGAACTTGATGACGTGCGCCTGCACCATGCCGCCGGTCGCCGGCGCTATGCCGAGATCGCGGTATTTGGCGTAAGTGCGCAAGCCGGCGTCGAAATCCTGCTCGCGGTGATGGCTGAAAGTGAACTTGTGCTTCGGGCGATTCTTGGGCCGCGCTTTTGCGTGCTTGGCTGCTGCGCTTTTCTTTTTCGCTTTTGCCGGGACCTTGCGCGCCTTCACCTTACGTTTTGCCTTCAGCCATAGCGGCCTCCCGTTACGCTTGTTTACTCCGCCGCGGTCGCTACCCCGCCATGCGCCTTCGACCAGCCGGCCGGATCGTTCATGAACTTCTCGACCTCGCCCAGCATCTTGGCGTCGAACTTGCCGCTCGCCTTGGCGACGGCGAGCACATCCCACCAGGTGGTGAGCGCGTGCAGCGTGACGCCGAGATCGGCGAGGATTTTCTTGCCTTCGGGGTAGATGTCGTAGAAAAAAATCACGAAACAGTGCTCGCACAGGCCGCCGGCCTCGCGGATCGCCTTGACGAAATTCACCTTGCTGCGGCCGTCGGTGGCGAGATCTTCCACCAACAGCACGCGCTGGCCGGGCAGCAACTGGCCTTCGATCTGCGCATTGCGGCCGAAGCCCTTGGCCTTCTTGCGCACGTATTGCATCGGCAAATTAAGCCGCTCCGCCACCCAGGCGGCGAAGGCGATGCCGGCGGTTTCGCCGCCTGCCACCGTATCGAACTTGTCGCGGCCGATGTCGCGGTCGATGGTGGTGACGGCGAAATCCATCATGGCGCTGCGCACGTCGGGAAACGAAATCAGCCAGCGCGAGTCGTTGTAGACCGGGCTCGCCCAGCCGCTGGTGAAGATGAACGGCTTGTCGGCCATGAAACGGACGGCGCCGACCTCGAGATACATCTTCGCCGTCTGCTCGGCGATGGTTTTCGGGTCAGTGATTTTTGCGGCCATGGTGTAACGAATAGTCCACCGCCTATACGAAACCAAGGCCCGCCACGCCGTTATTCACGGCTTCTGCCCCGCCTTCATGTACCAATCCGCGATCTGCGACCCGGTCCAGAACAGCACGTCCTTCTTCTTGCGGATTTTCTCGAAGATCTTGCGGAAATATTTCACCCGGTGCGGGGCACCCATGATGTAAGGGTGCACCGAGATCGCCATCACGCGGGCCGAGCCCTTGGCGTCCTTGTAAATCTGCTCGAACTGGTCGATCGCCCGCTCGTAGAATTCCGACGCCTTGTGATGCTGGATCAGCATCATGGCGACGTCGTTGCATTCCTGCGTGTAGGGGATGCTGAGGATCGGTTTTGCCCGCGTCTTCAGCCAGGCCGGCTGGTCGTCCAGCACCCAGTCGGCGACGAAGTCATAGCCTTCCTCGGCCAATATATCCGGCGTCTCCCAGGTTTCGGTGAGGCCGGGCCCGAGCCAGCCGCGCGGGCGTTTCCCCGTCGCCTTGAGGATCACCTCGGCGCTTTTCTTGATGTCGGCGCGCTCGTTCTCGACCTTCTGCATGTTGCGCTGGGTGTAGCCGTGCGCGACGAATTCCCAGTCACGATCGACGCAGGCCTGCACGATCTCGGGATAGGCCTCGACCGCGACGCCGTTGATGTTCATGACGCCCGGAATCTTGAAGTCGTCATAGACCTGCAGCAGCCGCCAGAAGCCGACGCGGTTGCCGTATTCGTGCCAGCACCAGTTCGGGATGTCGGGCATCGGCGAGCCGCCGGCCGGCGGCGTCAGCACCGTGCGCGGCATGGTCTGGGTCGGGTCCCAGTCCTCGACATTGGTAATGGTCCACACCGCCATGCGCGCGCCCTTCGGCAGCTTAAGCGGCGCGCGCTTGGCGATCGGCGAATAGGCGAGGCGCTCAGTCGGCAACATGCCGACCGGCGGCTTGGGAAAGTTCATCTGTTGCGCCTCAACTTCCCTTCAGGTCGTAGATGTCCTGGAAAAAGTAGTCCTTCCACGACTCCGCCTTGACCTTGATGCGGCCGACGCTCGACATGAAGTCGGCGTACTTCATGGTGTTCTCCGGCACCATGGTCCAGTGCACTTGTTTGCCGCCGACGATCTTGGCGGCGGTGTCGAGCGGCAGCTTCGACTTGGAATCTTCGACCCAGTATTCAGCCGCCTGCTTCGGATCGTGTTCGACGTAGTCGGTCGCCTCCTTGAGCGCGGCCAGGAACGCCTTGTACAGGATGGGATTGGCGTCGCGGAATTTCTTCGAAGTCCAGATCGCCGTGAAGGTGTGCGAGCCGCCCATCACGTCGAACGAATTGAGCACCGTGTGAATTTCTTTGTCCTCGAGCTGCATGTACTGGAACGGCGGCACGCTGAAGGCGGCGGTGATCTGGGCGCCGCCTTTCATCAAGGCGACGGTGGCGTCGGGCGGCGTCATCGATACGGTGAGCGGATCGAACTTTTCGAAGTCCTTGGCGCCAAAGAGCTTGGCCGCTTCCATTTGCAAAGTCAGCGCCTGCACCGAGGATTTCACCGCCGGCACCGCGATGCGGTCGCTTTCCTTGAAGTCCTTGACGGTCTTGATGTTAGGATCGCGGGTGTTGAGCAAAAACGGCTGCGAAGACAGCGCGGCAATACCGCGCACTTCCTGCGGGGTGCCCTTGGTGCGCGCCCACAGCGTGAGCAGGCCGGGCACGCCGCCCGAGCCGATGTCGACGTTGCCGGAAATGAGCGCTTCGTTGACCGCGGTCGGTCCGTTGAATTTGAACCACGACACTTTCACGTCCTTGAGGCCGAGCGCGGCGGCGTGCTTCTCGATCAGCTTCTGATGATCCATCACATTGAGCTGCAGGTAGCCCATGGAAAATTGCTGGGCGAGCCGGATTTCCTGGTTCTGCGCCTGCGCTGCCATGGGCAGCAGGCCGAGCAGCGCGGCAGCGCCGCCTAAGATTCCCCTATAACGCATGGCAATTCCTCCCGCGTACGTTTGGATTTTATTCTTTTAGGCCGTCGCCCACGCTAAGCGGCGGCCCCGATTTTGGCAACACTGCGGTACCAGTCGAGAATCTGCTCGCCGTTCCAGTGCAGCACGCCGTCGTGCTTGTTCACGTAGTCGTAAATTTGCTCGAGATATTTGATCCGGTGCGGTTGGCCGCTGATGTAGGGGTGGATGGCAAGCACGCAGAATTTGGCGCGCGTTGCGCTCTCGGCATAGAGCCGGTCGAACTGATCCTTCACCAACTGAAGCAGGTAATCGCTGTTGTGGTGCTGGATGATCATCACCGGAATGTCGTTGCATTCGATGGTGTAGGGCAAAGTGACCAGCGGGCCGTTGCTGGTTTTGATCACGGTTGGCTCGTCGTCATAGACCCAGTCGCCGATGTATTTGACGCCCGCGGCCGTGAGCAAGTCCGGCGTCTCCAGCGTCTGCGTCAGGCCGGGGCCGAGCCAGCCGACCGGCCGCTTGCCGCAGAACTTCTGCATGATGTCCATCGTCCGGTTGATCATGCCGGACTGGTCGGCTTCCTTGTGGATGGGACCCTGCTCGTAGGCATGGCCCATGAACTCCCAGCCGTCGTCGCGCGCCTGGCCCGCGACGCGCGCGTAGTCCTCGCAGATGCGCGCGTTGGCCGCGAGCGTGGGCTTGATGCCGAGCTTCTTGAACAACTCGAAGAAGCGCCAGCAGCCAACCCGCATGCCGTATTCGTGGAAGGCCCAATGCACCACGTCCGGCATCAGCGGCACGCCGGTCGGCGCCGGCAGCAACTGCCGCGCCATCGGCTTGCCGATGTCCCACACCTCGTAATTGACGATGGTCCAGAACACGATGCGGGCCTTGCCCGGTAGCTTGAGCGGCGGCCGGTCGACGATCGCCGAATAGGTGCTGCGTTCCTTGGGGATCATCGGGCCGGCCATGCGTCGTCCTCACAATTGCGCGGCCAGTAGAATGTCACGCCGTTGCGCTGACGCGCAACCCGACCAGCCGTTCGAGCGTGGCGGTGTCGTCCTTGAGCGCCGCCGAGGGCGCGCGGTGTGCCACCGCGCCGCGCTCCAGCACGATGGCCTCGGCGGTCAATTCCAGCGCGATTTCGGTGTGCTGCTCGACCAGGAGGATGGCGATCTTGCGGTCGGCAAGCATCAGCCGCATGGCGGCGACCATTTCATCGACGATGACCGGGGCGAGGCCCTCGAACGGCTCGTCCAGCAGCAGCAGCGCCGGATTGGTCATCAGCGCGCGCGCGGTTGCCAGCATCTGCTGCTCGCCGCCGGAAAGCTGGTTGCCCATGTTGCGGCGCCTTTCGGATAGCCGCGGGAACAAATTGAACACCGCGTCGAGATCCCAGGTGCCCGGCCGCGCCGCCACCGTGAGGTTCTCGTCCACTGTCAGCGAGGGAAAGATCTCGCGTTCCTGCGCCACCCAGCCGATGCCGTTGGCGGCGCGGCTATAAGGCGGCTTGCGCGAAATGTCGGCGCCGCGCCACAAGAGCTTGCCGTCGCGCAACTGCGTGTAGCCCATGATGGTCAGCAAGAGCGTCGATTTGCCGACGCCGTTGCGGCCCAGCACGGCCAGGCTGCCGTGCTCGGGCAATTGCAGCGACACGTCGTGCAGCACCACCGCGTCGCCATAACCCGCAGTGACGTGTTCAAGCGTGAGGAGCGGCTCAGCCAAGTGCTTCATCCATGTTTGCGCTTGCCCAGATAGACCTCGCGCACGCCCGGGTCGGCGGCAATCTCGGCCGGCGAGCCTTCGGCGAAGACGCTGCCGCCCACCAGCACGATGATGTGGGTGGCGAAGCGGAACACCACATGCATGTCGTGCTCGATGAACAGCAGCGTCAAATCGTCGGATAGGCTCGCCACCACTTCGAATATGTCGCCCGATTCCTCCTGCGGCACGCCGGCGGCCGGTTCGTCGAGCAGCAGCACCTTCGGCTTGGTGGCGAGCGCGAGCGCGATTTCCAACAGCCGCTGGCGGCCATAGGGCAATTCGCGCGTCGCCTGGTAGCAGCTATCGCCGAGCCGCAGCCGCGCCAGGATGTCGTAGGCTTCCTCGATGGCCCCGCGGTGCACGGCGATGTTCTGCCAGAATTTGCCGGCCAGCCCACGCCGCTCGGCGACTACAAGCGTGACCGCCTCCAACGCGTTGAGGCCGGCGAACAGCGTGTTGATCTGGAAGGTGCGCGCCAGCCCGCGGCGCACGCGGTCCTGCGGCTCGAGGCCGGTGATGTCCTCTTCGCCCAGCACGATGCGTCCGGCATTGGGCGTGAGCATGCCGGTCATCAAATTGATCAGCGTGGTCTTGCCGGCGCCGTTCGGCCCGATCAGCGCGTAGCGCGCGCCGGCCGGCAGCGCGAGGTCGATATCGCGCGCGACCACCAGCGAGCCGAAGCTCATCGACAGGCCTTGAGTAGCCAAAGCCGGCGCGCTCACTGTGGCCTCCAGCGCATGATTATTTTCGACAGGCCGCCGAGAATGCCGTTTGGCAGGAAGATCACCACCACCACCAGCAAGATACCGATCCAGAAATACCAGTATTGCGGCGCGATGCCGGAAAACTGATCGCGCGCGACCATGAAGATCGTCGCGCCCACCAGCCCGCCATAGAGCCGGCCGGCGCCGCCCAGCACCAGCATCACCAGTAGTTCGGCCGAGCGCTCGAAGCTGAGCGAATCGAGCGCGACGGTCGAGGTGGTCTGTGCGATCAGCGCGCCGGCGATGCCGGCGATGGCGGCTGCGATGGTATAGATCTTGCGGATATGCGCGCGGCTCGGCGCGCCGATCGCCGGCATGCGCACGGAATTTTCACGGATGCCGCGCAGCGCTAGGCCGAAGGTCGAGTGGATCAGCCGCCGCGCGCCTAGAAACACCACGAACAGCACGGTGAGCGAATATCCGTAAGCGGTGTAGCCGTAGAGGTCGAATTTGAATTGGCCGAACAGCGGCCAGATGTTGACGCCCTGCAGGCCGTCGCTGCCGCCGGTGAGCCAGCCCGCGCTGTTGCCCGCCTCCTGCAGCAGCAGGCCGAGGCCGAGCGTGATCATGATCAGCGTCAGGTGACGAAATCGCGCGATCACGAAACTCGACGCGTAGCCGAGGAGCGCTGCGGCCGCCGTGCCGGCGACGAGCCCGGTCAGCGGCTCGCTCCAGACGAATTTCGAAAACAGGCCGGCGGCATAGGCGGCGGTGCCGAAGAAGGCGGCGTGGCCGAGCGAGACGATGCCGGCATAGCCGAGGATGAGGTCGAGCGAAAGCGCGAACAGCGCGGTGATCGCGATCTGGTTGGCGAGTTGCAGATAGGACGGCAGGGAAAAGAACGGCAGCAGCGTGGCGAGCCAGAACGCGGTCTCGATCGGGTGCCAGCGCGTCCGCGCCTTGAGGTAGTTGACCGGCGCTGCGGTTGCATCCGACGCGACGGACATTTGCTAGCGCCTCCCGAACAGGCCGACCGGCCGCCACATCAGGATCGCCAGCATCACCAGGTAGATCAGAAAGGCGCCGAGCTGCGGCACGTAATATTTGCCGGCGATGTCGCTCACCCCGATCAAAATGGCGGCGGACAGCGAGCCGACGATGGAGCCGAGCCCGCCTACCGAGACCACGATCAGCACGTAGATCAGGTAGGTGAACGAGAACGACGGATCGAGGCCGACGATCTCGATCGCCAGCGCGCCGCCAAGGCCGGCGAGCCCCGAGCCGAGCGCGAAGGTGACGGCGAAGGTGCGCTCGACATTGATGCCGAGCCCGCTCGCCATGCGCTGGTTGTCGACCGCCGCGCGCACCTGCGCGCCGAAGCGGGTGTATTCGAGCGTGGTAACCAGCACCAGCGTGATTGCCGCGCCGACGCCGATCAGAAACAGCCGGTAGGCCGCGATATCGAGCCCGAGCACGTCGAACGAGCCGCGCATATAGGCCGGCACGTCGATCGGCTGCTGGGTGGTGCCGAAGAAATAGGCGGCGACCGCGACGGAAATGAATGCGAGCCCGATGGTGAGCAGCACCTGATCGAGGTCGCTGGCGCGGTAAAGCCGGCGGTACAGCACGCGCTCGAACGCGACGCTGACCAGCGCGGTGATGATGAAGGCCATCGGCAGCGTGGCGAAGAATGGCCAGTGGAAATTCTGCATCAGAAAAACGGTGACGTAGCCGCCGAGCATGGCGAAGGCGCAGTGCGCCAAATTGACGAAATTCATCAGGCCGAGCGTCACCGACAGGCCGACCGACAAAAGGAACAGCAGCATCCCGTAGGCGATGCCGTCGAACAGAACGCCGAAGACGGGAGGGAGCATGGCGGCGGTCAGCGCTCCTCAGCGGGAGATCGTCCCTGACACTCTATTGGCGGCGGTCCAAAATGGAAGGGGCGACCGCATGGGCCGCCCCCTCCGGAGCAAGATCGAAGCCGGCGACTACTTCTTCATCATCGCTTCGTGCACAGGGTCCTTCACGTTCGGAACCTTGGCGAACTCGACGTTGACCAGCTTGCCGCCAACTTTTTCGACTTTCTGGATATAGATGTTCTCGACCACGTCGCGGGTGGCCGGATCGATCATCATCGGGCCGCGCGGACTGGTCCACTTGGTGCCTTTCATCGCCGCGATCAGCTTGTCGGCGTCGGTGTCGCCCTTCGACTTCTTGAGGCCTTCGTAGATGAGGGTCATGCCGTCGTAGCCGCCGGCCGAAAAGAAGTTCGGGTTGGCGCCCCCGAATTCTTTTTTATAGGCGGCGACGAACTCCGCATTGAGCTTATTCTTGAGGTTGTGATCGTAAGGCGAGGCGGTGATGATGCCGAGCGCGGTGTCGCCCATGTTCTTGAGCGCCGAGTCGTCGGTTAGCTCCTGCGTGCCCATGACCTTGACTTTCTTGGTGTCGATGCCGCGCTCGGCAAAGGCCTTGCCGATGGCGGCCGGCTGCGCTCCGCCGGGGATGAACACGAAGATCGCTTCCGGATTGAGATCCTTGGCGCGCTGCACGTAGGCCGAAAAGTCAGGATTGGCGACTGCCATGCGCACTGAGCCGACGATCTCGCCGCCGCCGGCCTTGAAGCCGGTGATGAATCCGGTCTCCGAGTCGTGACCGGGCGCATAGTCCGACACCATCGTGTAGGCCTTCTTGATACCGTTCTTGGCCGCCCAGTTGCCGAGCGTCTGCGTCACCATCGACAGCGTGAAGGCGGCGCGGGTGCAATAGGGCGATTTGTCGACGATAATCGAGGTCGCCGCGTTCATGATGACCATGACTTTTTTCGCTTCGGCCGATACGCCGCATGCCGCGATCGCATTCGGGGTGAGCACGAAGCCGGCAAGGATGTCGACCTTGTCGCGCACGACGAGTTCTTCCGCCAGCCGCTTGGCGACCGGCGGCGCGATGCCGCCGACGTCCTTGCGGATGATCTCGATCTTCTTGCCGGCGACGGTTTCGCCGTGCTGTTTCATGTAAAGCTTGATGCCTTCGTCGATTTGCTTGGCGGCGTCGGCGAACTGACCCGAATAGGGCAGAATGACGCCGATCTTGACGGTGCCTTGCGCCTGGCCGGCGGCCGGCATCAGGCTCGCCGCCAGCAAGGCGGCGCCCGCGAGCAGAATGCGTTTCATTGTCGTCCTCCCCTGGATATCTTTGTTTTTATTGCCGGCCAGAATGCCCCAGTTTTCACGTAAAGAAAAGCGGCGCGAAATCACATGCGGCGGCAATTTGGATAGTGGGGACCCCAATTAGTTGCGGCGGCCCGGATGAGGGATTTCTTAGCCCAAAGACGGTGCGGCTTACCCGCATGTCCGACTGGCCGTCAATGCGCCGGGACGTGCGCTTCCTTGATCACCTCGCCCCAGACCCGCGTCTCCTTGGCGATGAAGGCCTTCGCCTCGGCCGGCGTGCCGCCGGCGGCGTGCAGGTTGATCTTGGCGAACTTGGCCTGCACGTCCGGGCTCTTGAGCACGGCGTCGATCGCCGCGTTGAGCTTGGCGACGATCGCCGCCGGCGTCTTGGGCGGCGCGGCGATGGCGTTCCAGGTGCCCGACTCGAAGTCCTTCAGGCCGGCTTCGTCGAGCGTCGGGATATCCGGCAGATTGGCGATGCGCTTTGCCGTCGCCACCGCCAGAATGCGCGCCTTGCCGCCCTGGTGCAGTTTGATGGCGGAGGCAAGCTCCATGAAAATCATGTCGACATGGCCGGCGATGAGGTCGGTGAGCGCCGGCGCGGTGCCTTTGTACGGTACGTGCACCAATTTGGTGCCCGTCACCTTCTCGAACAGCGCCGCGGTTAGATGCGACGTGGTGCCGATGCCCTGCGAGGCGTAATTGATTTTGCCCGGATTGGCCTTGGCGTAGGCGATGAATTCCTGCGCGGTCTTGGCCGGAAAATCCGGCCGCACCAGCAGCACATTGGCGACGGTGGTCATGATCGCCACCGGCTCGAACCGGGCCGGGTCGAAGGCCATATTCTTATAGAGCAGCGGATTGACGGTGAGCGGGGAGGGCTGCGCCGCCAGCAGCGTGTAGCCGTCCGGATCGGAGGTGAACACCGCTTCGGCGCCGATATTGCCGGCCGCTCCCGCGCGGTTTTCCACCACCACCGGCTGGCCGAGCTTCTCCTGCAGGCCGTTGGCGACGATGCGCGTAACGGTATCGACGCCGCCGCCGGCCGGTACGCAGACGATAATCTTGATCGGCCGGTTGGGATAGCTGGCCGCGCCGTCCTGCGCAGACGCGGCGGACATCGAGATCGCCGCCGCGCATAACGTCGCCAGAAATGTGCGCACCTTGTCGTCCTCCCGTTATTTCCACCGGCAGTTTTTACGCGACGCGCGCCAGCTTTTGCGCCGGCAGTTTGAGATTGAACACCCTTATGGCGTTGCCGCCGAGAATATTGCGCTTGGCCTGCTCGCTCAAGAACGGCAGGTCGTAGATGGTCGAGGGCAGATCGAAATCCCAGTACGGATAGTCCGACGAATAGAGCAACTGGGTCTCCGCTTTGATCATGAGGAACGTCTGCTCCAGCATAGCCGTATCGGCGATCTCCATCGGCTGCGAGGCGAAGAACATTTCGCGCATATAGTCGCTCGGCTTGCGCTTGAGCGCCGGCGCTTCCGACGAGCGCATCATGTACTCATTGTCGAGCCGCTGCATCATGAACGGCACCCAGGCCAGCCCGCTTTCGATCCACAGCACCTTCAGTCTGGGGAAACGCTCCGGTAGTCCGTTCATGAGCCAGTTGGTGAGATGCACCATGTTGTAGAACACGAAACCGATGGCGTGCACCGAGATGAACTTATTCATCATCTCCATGGACTGGTCGTTCCAATTGTAGCCGGCGTGGAAGGCAAGCGGCAGGCCCATTTCCTCGAGCAGCGCGTAGGTTTTCATGTAGGAATTGTGCTGCACCGGCCGGTGGCGCGCGGCGGTCACCATGAAACCGGCGACGCCTTTGGTTTGGCCGAACTCCTTCACCATGCGGTAGCAGGCGTCGGCGTCGTTGAACGGCAGATAGAGCAGCGAGCGCAGCCGCGGCTCGTGCGCCAGCACGCGCTCGGTGAGCCAGCGGTTATAGGCGCGCGCCAGCGCCACTTCGACTTCGACCTGCGGGTGCAGCCCGAGTGTGAGCATCGGGGTCGGGAACATCACCGCGATATCGGTGCCCATGGCGTCCATCCAGCGCTTGGTCAGCGTGATGTCGCGATGCGGATCGCCTGCCGTCTTCTCGATCTTGCGTAGCGCGTAGCGGGTGACGCGGCCGCCCATGTCCTGATAGCCGACGCTGTTCTGCACCAGGCCGGTGTGGCGCATGCCGGTTTGGCTCGCGCTCATGGCGAGCTGCTGGAGCACGGGATCATCCATGTATTCGAGAATTTCGCTAAACGATTCCGATTCGTAATGGTGCGAGTCGACGTCGACGATCGGGAAGTTCTTGTAGCCGCGTTCGGCCGCCTGCTTGCTGGCGTGCGCGAGCAGCTTGGTCGTGTCGAATTCCTCGAACGCCATGCGGCGCAGGTCGCTGAGTGGAAGGTCCATAATGCAATTGGCCTTATTATCGGCCCGACCAGGCCTGCCACATGCCGAGCTCGAAAACCTGCAGGTTCACCGCCTTGAGCATGGCGGTGACCGTGACCATCACTTCGGTGGCGGTCATCGGCGCGCCGGACGGAAACGCCGGCAGCACGCCCTCGCTCTCCGCCGCGCGCTCGGCATAGAGCCGCACGGCCTGCGCCAGCCGGTCTTGGATTTCGGCATCGCTCGGGCGCCCGGAGGCGCGCACGTTTATGTCAGCCTGCGACGACATAGATATCCTCCCCGCGCTTGACCACGTCGAAGCTTTTCAGCTTCAGGTTGCGGTCGGCGGCGCATTCGCCGGTCTTGAGATCATATTCGTAGCCGTGCCAGGGGCAGACGAAATGGATTTCATCGTCGGAAAACCGCTGCCCGTGCCAGGTGCGGTCGGGGCCGAGCAGGTCCTCGACCTTGTGCATGAGAAGGCCTTCGCAGGCCGGCCCGCCCTGGTGCAGGCACAGGTTCTCGTAGGCGTAGAAGCGGCCTTGCCAGTGGAACACGCCGATTTCGCGTTCGCCGTGGCTGACGATGCGGCGCTCGCCGTCGGGGAACTGCGAAACTTTGGCGACGAAGACGTCCGGCATGCAACCCGGCTCCTGCGTGAACCGCCGAAAAGTATGGCATTGAACCGCCTGCCGCGGCAACGAAGCCGCGCTTCGCGAAAACCGGAGGCAGGGTTGCGCTCTGCCGCATTGTGGCGGGGGCCGCCATCGCGCATGGTCCGCCCGCAACCTTGAGGAGTTTGCGTGGAAACATTGCCGGTCCTTGCCGCCACGGCGGGCGCCTATTTGCTGGCGGGCTTCGTCAAGGGCGTGATCGGCCTCGGCCTGCCGACGGTGGCGATCGGCCTTCTCGGCTTGATGATGACGCCGGCGCAGGCAGCGGCGATCCTTGTGGTGCCGTCGCTGGTCACCAATATCTGGCAGTTCGCGGCCGGTGGCGCCTTGCCCGCGCTGCTGCGGCGCATGTGGCCGCTGCTGACCGGCATCTGCATCGGCACCTTCATTGGCGCGGCGCTGCTGCCGCCCGGCATGGGCGGGCAGGCGACCATGTGGCTCGGCGTGGCGCTCGCGCTCTATGCCGCCTTCGGCTTGTTCAATGTGCAGTTCTCGCTACCGCCGCGCGCGGAGGGCTGGATCGGCTTGCTGGCCGGGATCGCCACCGGCGTCGTCTCGGTTGCGACCGGCGTGTTCGCCATACCGGGCGTGCCCTATATCCAGGCGCTGCGTTTCGACCGCGACCGGCTGGTGCAGGCGCTCGGCCTGTCGTTCACGGTGTCAACCGTCACGCTGGCGCTCGCGCTTTACTATGCGGGCGAAATGAACATGGCGCTGGCCGTGCCGTCGCTGCTGGCGCTCGCCATGGCGGCCGCCGGCATGTTGCTCGGACAAGTGGTGCGCGGCAAGGTGCGCGAGCAAACGTTCCGGCTGTGGTTCTTCCTCGGCTTGTTCGGCCTCGGCCTGCATCTGGCGCTGCGCGGTCTGTTGTGATCGACTTCATTTAGTTTACATCGGGAACGCACCATGAAAATCGTCGATCTCTCCCATGTCATGAACGTGCACACGCCCGGCTGGGTCGGCTATGCCGGCAACAAGATGTATTACGCGTCGAATCTGCAAACGCAGATGATTGCGGCGCAGCGGATCGACACGGCGCTGCACGTGGGTACTCATTTCGATGGCGCCATGCACGCGACCGACAACCGGCACGGCGACATGGCGCATCTGCCGCTCGATTATTTGGTCAACCGCGGCGTGGTGGTCGATATCTCCAAACACATGCACGACTGGGCGGTGATCACGCCGGAGATGATCGAAACTTCAGGTGCCGATATTCGCGACGGCGACATCCTGATCCTGCACACCGGCTGGCATCGGCACTACGAAGGCCAGCCGCAGCAGGATCTGGTGAAGTATTTCTGCTATCACCCGGGGCCCAATCTCGCCACGCTGCACTGGATGCTGCAGCGGAAAATCAAATGGTGGGGCATGGACACCGGCTCCTGCGACCACGCCATGAACACCTCGATCCGCTCGATGCGGCCCGATCTCGCCGCCGAGTTCACCAAGAAACACGGCAAGACGCCGGGCGAGTTCTTCGGCACCTTCGAATTCACCCATAAGAAATCCGGTCGCCGGGTGACGCAGGACGTATTTCCGTTCCACTCATGGGCATTCCAGGAAGGCCTGCTGCACGCGGAAAACCTCGGCGGCGACATCGAGCTGATGCTGGGAAAGCGCTGCCTGATCGGCGCATTCCCGTGGCGCTACGATGGTCTGGAAAGCTGCCCGTGCCGGATCGTCTGCTTCCTCGACACCGACATGGCGATCGAGGCGGTCGGCGACGCGGCGAAGGCGATATTTAAAAGCTAACGTTTCTTTTTGCATGCGACCTTGGCGCCGACCTGCTTGAGCCTCGGGTCCGGCTTGTTCGTTTGCAGCGTCGCCTGGATTGCCTCGCGCAACACGCCGTATTTCGCTTTCGGCCACTGCGCGACGTGGATGTCGGCTAAAAGCTTCGCCGATTTTCCCAGCACCACGATGCGGTCGCCGACGCTGATCGCTTCTTCCAATTGATGCGTGATCAGGATCGCGGTCGAGCCGCATTCGCGGGCCAGCGCCAAAAAAGTCTCGCGCAGCTCCGCCGCCGTCACCTCGTCGAGATGGCCGAAGGCCTCGTCGGCCAGCAGAATATCGGGCTGCACCGAGAAGGCGCGCGCGATGGCGACGCGCTGGCGCATGCCGCCGGAGAGTTCGTGCGGAAAGGCGTTGGTGAATTGCGCCAGGCCCAGCCGCTTGAGCCAGGTGAGCGCGCGTTCGCGCTGCGCGGCTTCCGGCAGGCCGATGAGTTCGAGCGGCAGCTTGGCGTTATCGAGCGCCGAGCGCCACGGCAACAGCCGGTCCTGCTGGAACACGGTGGCGATGCGGCCGCGGAAGAAATCGAAGTTGCTGTGCGGGCTCTTGTCGCCGATGCGGATCGAGCCCTCGGTCGGCGCTTCGAGGCCAATCGCCAAGTCGAAAAAGGTGGATTTGCCGCAGCCGGTCTGGCCGACGATCGCCACCACTTCTCTCGGAGAAATGGTCAGGTCGAGCCGGTCGATCGCCACCACCTCCTGGCCCGAGGTGGTCTGCCGGAAAACCTTGCGCAAGCCGCGCACTTCGATCGGCGGCGGCCCGCCATCGGACGCGCTCATGCCCGCCACCGCAGCAGGCGTTTCTCGACGCGAGCGACCACGGCCTCGAGCAGGAATAGCAGCGCCACCAGGATCACCGTCCAGGCAAACACGTCGGACACCGAGAATAATTCCTCCGCCACCGACAATTGGTGGCCGATGCCGGTCACCGCGCCGACCAGCTCGGCGATGGTGACGACGCGGATCGCCAGGCTGATATTGACCTTCCAGCTGGTGAAAATGGTCGGCACGATCGCCGGCAGGATCAGCTTGACGAAATATTGCAGCGTGGTCGGCCGGAACGACTGCATCATGTGACGCAGTTCGCGCGGTACGCCGCGCATAGCGTCGAGCGCATCCACCAGGAACACCGGCCCGCACACCACCACCAGGACGAAGCCGATGCGGAATTCGACGCCGGGAAACCACAGCACCGCGAACAGGATCCACGACACCACCGGCACCGCCATCAAGATGCGGATCATCGGATGCAGGTAGTTGTCGAGCGCCTGCGAGCGGTACATCGCCATTGCCAGCGCAATGCCGCCGACGAAGGACACGAAAAGCGCGCCGATGACGCGCGCCAGCGTCACCGCGATGTCGATCGGGGTGACGTCGGCGATGCTTTTGGCGATGTGCACGAGACTCGGGATGGCGAAGGGCGGAATCCCGAGATAGGGCGCAAGATGCGACAGCGTCTCCCAGCAGACGGCGAAGACCAGCAGCGAGACAAGCGTCTGCCGCGGGAAAATCAGTTCCGGAACGGGCGTGCGATCCGTGAGCGCCTCGTCATGCCCTGGCGACGACATCTATTGGCCGTAGAAGATCTTCTCGTCGGCGGCCTTCGGATAGAAGCCGGCCTTTACCGCCCGGTCCATCATGTCGCGGATCGATTTATGCACCGCCGGATCGGTCGCCGGCTTGACGATGAATTGCAGCCGTCCGCTGGCGATCGCGGCGGTGAGGATGCCGGGCGGCAGCTTGGTGGTCTCGACCGCGATCTTGTCGCCGGCCGCGGTTTCGTTGTGCATGACGTTGGCGACGTCCTGCAGCGCGGCGATCAGCATTTTCGGCGCGTCGGGATATTTCGCGATCAATTCGGCGCGCATGGCCGGCACGATCTCCCAGCCGGCTTCGCCGGTCAGCTCCTTCCAGCCCTGCGCGCCGTTGAAGATGACGTGCCAGTCGGGATGCTGCTTGGCGCTGATGCTGGCGAGCGGTTCGATCACCAGCGCGGCGTCGACGCGGCTTGCTTCCAGTTGGGCGCGGGCGACGCCGAAATTGGCGTTGACCACGGTGATGTCCTTGCCGAGGTCGATGCCCTTGGCGCCGGTGTAGATCTTGACCACCTGGTATTGCGAGCCGCCCATGTCGATGGCGAGCTGCTTGCCCTTGAGGTCGGCGAGCGACTTGATGGCCGGGTCCTTGGCGAAGATCACCAGGTCGCCGAGGGTGAAGCCCGAGCCGATGATGCGCAGTGGCGCGCCTTCGTTATAGAGATTCTGGAACACGGTCGGACCGCCGATCAGCGCTTCGGTCTCGCCGGTGGCGAAGGCCGCGTAGAAAGCCGCGATCGAGGGATAGGCGTGAATGTCGAGCTCGAAGCCGTGCTTGGCGTCGAAACCGCGCGCCTTCATGATGTTCCACACCAGCGGGTTGAACACCGGCAGCGTGAGCGAGGAAACCTTGATCACCGGCTTGCCCTGCGCGTGGGTCTGCGGCGCGGCGAAGTCGGCAATGGCGAAGGCAATAACCGCCAACGCGGCCAGGCCGCGTCTGGATATCTTGAGCATGCAACTCTCCCTGCTGGATTTTACGGTCGCGGTCATGGCGCCGCGATCCTTGTGGCTCAATCCGGGCAGCGCGACTTTACTCTGCTTTCAATCGCGTGCAAATAATTGGCGGGCTTGAGCGGGGTACACGATGCCGCACATCACCGCCGGCGACGGCGTTCGGCTCTATTACGAGGAAGCCGGCAGCGGCTCGGCCGTCGTCTTCGTGCATGAATATGCCGGCGACTGGCGCACCTGGGAGCCGCAGATGCGCTACTTTGCGCGCGCGCACCGCTGCGTCACCTACAGCCAGCGCGGCTATCCGCCCTCCGATATCCCGGACGATCCAGGCAAATACAGCCAGGACCGATTTCGTGACGACGTCATCGCGGTGATGGACGCGCTCAAGATCGGCAAGGCGCATGTGGTCGGCCATTCGATGGGCGCGGCGACTGCGCTGCATGTCGGCATCCGTTACCCCGAACGCTGTCTATCGGTGACGGCGGCGGGTTGCGGCTACGGTTCGAGCCCCGATCCGATAGTGGTCGAAGCCACGCGCGCCGCCTCGCGCGAGACCGGCAAGATGTTCGCTACGGAGACCATGGCGGTCGCCGCCGCGCGCTATGGCGACGGGCCGACACGGCAGGCGCACAAGAACAAAGACCCGCGCGGCTATGCCGAATTCATCAGGATGTTGAGCGAGCATTCGTCCAAGGGCCACGCGCTGGTGATGGAAAACCTGCAGGCCAAGCGGCCGACGCTGTGGGACATGGAAGTGGATTTGCGAAAATTCAAACCGCCGCTGCTGGTGCTGGTCGGCGACGAGGACGAATGGTGCGTGGACGGCAGCGTCTTCCTGCGCCGCATCGTGCCGACAGCGGGGCTGTGCGTCATTGCGCGCTCCGGCCACACCATCACCAGCGAGGAGCCGGCCAAGTTCAACGCGGCCGTCGCCGAATTGATCGCCGCGGCGGAAGCCGGCCGTTGGCTGGCGCACAAACCGAAGTAGAAAGTGGAGCATCGCGATGGACCTCAAGCTCAAGGGCAAGACTGCGCTGGTGACCGGCGGCTCGGAAGGCATCGGCAAGGGCATCGCGCTCGCGCTCGCCAAGGAAGGCGTCGACGTCGCCATCTGCGCGCGCCGCAAGGAGCCGCTGGAAAAGACGGCGGCCGAAATCGCCAAAGCGACCGGCCGCAAGATCGTCGCCATTCCGGCAGACTTGCGCAAAGACGGCGACGCCAAGAATTTCATCGAGCAGGGCGTCAAGGCGCTCGGTCGCGCCGACATCATGGTCAACAATGCCGGCTCGGCCGCCGGCGGCGTCATCGAGCATTTGACCGAGGACGACTGGGAGAAGGGGCTGCAGCTCAAGTTCATGGGCTACGTGCGCTGCCTGCGCTACGTGCTGCCGGTCATGGTGAAGCAGGGCGGCGGCCGCGTGGTGAACCTGATCGGCAATGACGGGGTGAAGCCGTCCTACTGGGAAATCTGCCCGGGCGCGGCCAATGCGGCGGGGCAGAACCTGACGCTCTCGCTTGCCGGGCAATATGGCCGCGACAACATCAGCTTCGTCGCGGTCAATCCGGGGCCGGTGCGCACTGAGCGCTGGGCTGGCCTCGTCGACGCCATGGCGCGCGACATGAAAATCCCGCGCGAACAAGCTGACAAACTCGCGCCGGCCTCGATCCCGCTTGCGCGCATCGCCGAAGTCGAAGAGGTGGCCAACTTGGTTGTCATGCTGGCTTCGCCCTTGATGACCATGGTCAACGGCACCATGATCGAAATCGACGGCGGCCAGGACAAGCCGCTGATGGACCGCTTCCGCGATAGGCCGAAAGGCTAAGACCGCATGGCTGCGCCGCGTTCGCGCACGTCCTGCGCGATTGACAAGGCGGACGCGGCGGTCGGACACTTTGTGCAAACGTATTGAGGAGTCCCCAACATGCACACGCGGTTGTTCGCGGTTCTTGCGCTCGCAGTCGGTCTTGCCACGCCGGCGGCGGCGCAGGACACCATCAAGATCGGCGAACTCAACAGCTACAAGGCCTTTTCCGCCTTTCTCGACCCGTACAAGAAGGGCATGGAAATGGCGGTCGAGGAGATCAACGCCAAAGGCGGCGTGCTCGGCAAAAAACTGGAAGTGATCTCGCGCGACGACGGCGCCAATCCGGGCGAAGCGGTGCGCGCCGCCGAGGAACTGGTGACGCGCGAAGGCGTCGCCATGCTCGCCGGCACGTTCCTCTCCAATATCGGGCTTGCGGTCACCAATTTCGCCGGCCAGAAGAAAGTGTTTTTCCTCGCCGCCGAGCCGCTCACCGACAAGATCACCTGGCAGGACGGCAACAAATACACCTTCCGCCTGCGCGCCTCGACCTACATGCAGACGGCGATGCTGATGCCGGCGGCGGTGGCGGCGAAGAAAAAGCGCTGGGCGCTGGTCTATCCGAACTTCGAATACGGCCAATCGGCCGCCGCGAACTTCAAGGTGCTGTTGAAAAAGGCGCAGCCGGACGCCGAATTTGTCACCGAGCAGGCCACTCCGTTGGGCAAGATCGACGCCGGCGCGGTGGCGCAGGCGATCGACGATGCCAAACCCGACGCCATCTTCAACGTGTTGTTCGGCGGCGACCTCGCCAAATTCGTGCGCGAGGGCAACACCCGCGGCGTGTTCAAGAACCGCACCGTGGTGAGCTTGCTCTCGGGCGAGCCGGAATATCTCGACCCGCTCAAGGACGAGGCGCCGGTGGGCTGGGTGGTCACCGGCTATCCGTGGGACAAGATCAAAATTCCCGAGCACGTCGCTTTCGTAAAAGCGTATCAGGCGAAGTATCACGACTATCCGCGGCTCGGCTCGGTGGTCGGCTATGTGACGATCAAATCGGCCGCCGCCGGCATCGCCAAGGCCAAGTCGACCGATCCGGAAAAACTGGTGGCGGCGTTCAAGGGTCTCAAGATCGACGGCCCCTTTGGCCCGTTCGAATACCGGGCGGTCGATCATCAGGCGACCATGGGCTGTTTTGTCGGCAAGATCGCGCTGGAGAACGGCAAGGGCACCATGACCGACTTCAAATACGTCGACGGCGCTGCGGTGCTGCCCTCCGACGCCGAGGTCAAGAAGCTGCGGCCCGCGGGCGCGGATTGATTATGGAAGCTGCCGCGGGCTTGCTTCCCTCTCCCCTTGTGGGAGAGGGTGGCGAGCCGCGTGAGCGGCGAGCCGGGTGATGGGGCTCAACCTCACTCCACTCTACCCCCTCACCCACCTCGCTCACTTCGTTCGCTCGGCACCCTCTCCCACAAGGGAGAGGGGAAGAGGCGGCGCGGCGAGCATGAAATGTCTTTCAACGCCTTCCTGTTCCAAGCCCTCAACGGGCTCTCCACCGCCTCCGGGCTGTTCTTTGTCGCCGCCGGGCTGTCGCTGATCTTCGGCGTCACCCGCATCGTCAATATCGCGCACGGGTCCCTCTATATGCTGGGGACCTACATCGCCTATTCGTTCGCGACCAAGATCGGCGGCGCGTTCGGCTTCTGGGGCGGCATCCTCGCGACCGCCATCGTCGTCGGCATCATCGGCGCGCTGATCGAAATCGTGTTGCTGCGGCGGATCTATCGCGCGCCCGAATTGTTCCAGTTGCTCGCGACCTTCGCGCTGGTGCTCATCATCAACGACGTCACGCTTTCCATCTGGGGTCCGGAGGACTTGTTCGGCCCGCGCGCGCCCGGCTTGCGCGGCGCCGTCGAGGTGCTTGGCCGGCAATTGCCGAGCTACGATCTGTTCCTGATTGTCGTCGGCCCCGCGGTGCTGCTGGTGCTGCATTTCGGCCTGGCGCGCACGCGCTTCGGCCGGCTGGTGCGGGCGGCGACGCAGGACCGCGAAATGGTCGGCGCGCTCGGCGTCAACCAGGCGATGCTGTTCACCGCCGTGTTCGCGCTCGGCGCCGCGCTTGCCGGCTTCGGCGGCGCGCTGCAGGTCGCGCGCGAACCGGCCGATCTCGCCACCGACTTGACCGCGATCAGCGACGCCTTCGTCGTGGTGGTCGTCGGCGGCATGGGTTCGATCCCGGGCGCCTATCTCGCCGCCGTCATCATCGCCGAGGTGAAAGCCATTTGCATTGGGATCGGCGTGTTCGATTTCGGCTTCATCAGCATCAACTTCTCCAAGCTGACGCTGGTCGCCGAATTTTTGGTGATGGCCGCGGTACTGATCGCGCGCCCTTACGGGCTGCTCGGCCGCGCGCAAGCCGCGGTGCGCTTGATCGCCGAACCGGAATATCCGCTGCGCCCGGCGACGCCGCCGCTCAAGGCGCTCGGCGCCGTCGTGTTCGTGCTGCTGCTCTGTCTGCCGCTCTTGGCGCAAAGCTCGCCCTACTTGCTGATCCTGGGCATCGACGTGCTGATCGCGGTGATCTTCGCCGCCTCGCTGCATTTCATCGCCGGCCCCGGCGGCATGCATTCGTTCGGCCACGCCGCCTACTTCGGCCTCGGCGCCTATGGCGCGGCGCTGCTGGTGAAATGGCTGGCCGTGCCTATGGGCCTCGCGCTACTGGCCGCGCCGCTTATCGCGCTCGCCGGCGCGCTGCTGTTCGGCTGGTTCGCGGTGCGGCTATCTGGCGTCTATCTCGCTATGCTGACGCTGGCGTTTGCGCAGATCGTGTGGGCGACCGTGTTCCAGTGGGAGGAACTGACGGGCGGCTCCAATGGCGTGATCGGCGTCTGGCCGCCGCCGCCGTTCGACAAAGCTTGGGTGTATTTCCTGCTCACATTATTGCTAGCGGCGACGGCCGTGCTGTTGCTACGGCGCTTTCTGTTCGCGCCGTTTGGTTATGCTATGCGCGCCGGACGCGATTCGCCCTTGCGCGCCGAAGCCATCGGCATTGACGTCAAGCGCGTGCATTGGCTCGGCTTCGCCATTGCAGGCAGTGTTTGCGGCGTCGCCGGCGGCTTGTTCGCCTTTGCCAAGGGCTCGATCTCGCCGGAGACCATCCACGTCGGCCGCTCGATCGACGGCCTGGTGATGGTGCTGCTCGGCGGCATCCAGACGCTGAGCGGGCCGATCGTCGGCGCCGCGGTGTTCACGACCCTGCAGGACATGGTGATGCGCGACACGCAATATTGGCGCGCGCTGCTGGGCGCCATCATTCTGCTGCTGGTGTTGGCGTTTCCAAGCGGCCTCGTTGGCGGCGTCGCGGCGCTCTGGCGTAAGCGCGGGGGCGCGGCATGAGCGCGCTCGAGGTCCGCAGTCTATCCAAGTCGTTCGGCGGTGTACGCGCCTTGAGCGAAATCAACTTCGCGGTGGGCGAGGGCGAGTTCCTCGCCATGATCGGGCCGAACGGCGCCGGCAAGACCACCTGCTTCAACATCATCAACGGCCAGCTGGCGCCCGATTCCGGCGAGATATTGTTCGCAGGCAAAAATATCGCGGGCCTTGAACCGCGCGCCATCTGGCGGCGCGGGGTCGGGCGCACCTTCCAGGTCGCCGCCACCTTCGGCTCGATGACGGTCGCCGAGAACGTGCAGATGGCGCTGCTCTCGCACACCGGCGACGTCCATCGCCTGTGGACGCCGGCCGCTTCGCTACATCGCGGACGGGCGCTCGAGTTGCTGGCGCAGGTCGGGATGCATGATGCCGGCGACCGGCCGAGCCGGGAACTCGCCTATGGCGACGTCAAGCGCGTCGAGCTCGCCATCGCGCTCGCCAACGAGCCGCGCCTGCTGTTGATGGACGAGCCGACGGCCGGCATGGCCGCGCGCGAACGGCACGGGCTCATCGAGCTCGTCAAGCGCCTGGTGGTGGAACGCAAGATCTCGGTGTTGTTCACCGAGCATTCCATGGATGTGGTGTTCGCCTTCGCCGATCGCATCGTGGTGTTGGCGCGCGGCCGGTTGATCGCCGACGGCGATGCCACCTCCATCCGCGACAACGCGCAAGTGCGCGAGGTCTATTTCGGCAGTGGCAAGACTTTCGCAGGAGCCGCGTCATGAGCGAGCCCATGCTCGCGGTCGATGGGTTGAGCGCCTGGTACGGCGCCGCACGCATTCTTTACGATCTCTCTTTCGCGGTCAGCCGCGGCGAAGTGGTGGCATTGATGGGCCGCAACGGTGCTGGCAAGTCGACCACGCTGAAAGCGATCATGGGCCTGATCGCCGAGCGCTCGGGCAACGTGCGCTTCAACGGTGACGATATCTCGCGCTTGCAGCCGTTCGAGATCGCGCGCCGCGGCCTCGGTTATACGCCGGAAGACCGCCGCATTTTTTCCGATCTGACCGTCATAGAAAATCTCGACATCGGCCGCCAGCGCGAGCGCCTCTTTGCCGACGGGCGGCCGGCGCCTGCATGGACGCCGGAAAAATTGTTAGCGTTGTTTCCCAATCTCGCCGGCATGCCGGACCGGCTGGGCGACCGCATGAGCGGCGGCGAGCAGCAGATGCTCACGGTGGCGCGCACGCTGATGGGCAATCCGCTGCTGGTTCTGCTCGACGAGCCCTCGGAAGGCGTGGCACCGCTGATCGTCGAGCAGATGGCCAACACAATCGTCGAACTGAAAAAAGACGGGCTGTCGATCCTTTTGTCCGAGCAGAATGTGCATTTCGCGCGCCTGGTGGCCGACCGCGTCTACGTGCTGGAGAAGGGCCAGATCCGCTGGCAGGGCTCGATGACGCAACTCGATACCAACCAGGACGTGCAACGGGCCTATTTGACGGTGTAACGCCGCAGGCCCGGAACATCCGTATTTTCAGTAACTAGGTCAAGGTAGCCCCTTCGCCGCGGCGCAATCTTTATCGTTCTCGCCGGCGGGCTGCGGTTGTATTAGGTTGTAGAAAACGGATGGGCGATGCGGCGTGAAAAACTGAAACTTGCGCCATCCGCGGCGGATGCCGCCGCACAGGCAAGCTACGCGCTCGGCGAGCAGGTCGGCTTCCTGCTGCGCATCGCCATGCAGAGCCACACCGCGATCTTCACGGCGCGCATGATCGAAGGGCTCACACAAACCCAGTTCGCTGCGCTCGCCAAGCTCCACGAAGCCGGGCCTTGTTCGCAGAACCAACTCGGCCGGCTGATCTATGTCGACGCCGCCACCATCAAGGGCGTGGTCGACCGCCTGAGCGCGCACGGCCTCGTCACCGCGCTCGCCGATTCGATAGACCGCCGCCGCCGCGCGGGTCGCCACCGCGATCACCGCCGCGACGTTTGAGCCATTGAGCGGGAAAGAGCAGCAGTTGGTGGTGAAGCTGTTGAAGAAGCTGGGTTGAGTATTACCACAACCCCCCGCAGATGAGCGCGCGCACGCCTTCTTCGAGCAATTGCCGTGCCGTCTCGTATCCGATGCCGCTGGAGCCGCCGGTGACGATGGCGCGGCGACCCTTGATCCCTAAATCCATGCTGGTTCCCCCGTCGGCTTGACGCTCATTGCTGCACCATAGAGTATCTCCAACCAAAGCGAAGAGGGAGCGCCATGGGGATCATCGAACGCGAAAAGTTGCGGACCTTCACGGTCGGGCAAGCGACCGTCACGCGCATCGAAGAAACCAATTTTCCGTGCTATCCGCTGCGCGACATCTTCCCCGACTTCAGCGACGCGCACATGGCCGTGCACAAAAGCTGGCTGGCGCCGCATTACTACGACCCCGGCAAGGGCCTGATCGTGCTCAGCGTGCATAGCTGGCTGCTGCAGATCGGCGGCAAGAAAATCCTCATCGACAGCTGCTGCGGCAACAACAAGATCAAGCCGGGCCGGCCGTGGTGGAACATGCTCAACATCAACTACCTGGAGCGGCTCGCCGCCGCCGGCGCGCGGCCGGAGGAGATCGACCTGGTGATGTGCACGCATTTGCATCACGACCACGTCGGCTGGAACACGCAGCAGAAAGACGGCAAATGGGTGCCGACCTTCCCGAACGCGCGTTACGTGTTCAATAAGCCGGACATCGACTACTTCTCCAAGATCGACGCCGATCCCAAGGAAGGCCCGGCCGAGCTCGGCACCTTCCGCGAATGCGTGGTGCCGATCCTCGAATACGGCAAGGCCGACGTGATCGCGGGCGCGCACCGCATCAACGATTTCATCGAGATCGACACCGCGCCTGGCCATTCGCCCGGCCACGTATTCTTCAAGCTCGAAAGCAAAGGCGAGCGCGCCGCCTTCATCGGCGACGTCTGGCACCATTTGCTGCAGGTCTATTACCCCGACTGGAATTTCCCGAAGAATTCCGACGCGGCGCAGGCGCGCGTTTCCCGCCGCAAGGTGCTCGACTATTGCGCCGCGAGCGGCGCGCTGGTGTTCCCAGGCCATGTCGGCGCGCCGTTCGCCGGTCGGGTGGAGAAGGCGGCCGACGGCTACCGGCCGCATTTCTAGCTTTGAGCGCCTTTATCGCTCACCTTCGTCCATATCCTTGGCAATGGACATGCCCATCGCCAGGAAGGGGATGGCGCTGGCCAGCGAAATGATAGCGCCCGTTTCCAAGGTTATCGGCGACATGCGGCCGACGATGTGGAAGTAATGCATCACGGCGTCGAGGTCGACGAAAACGGCGAGGCCGGCGGTGACGATGAAAAGCGCGCCCAAGGCGAGAGTACGACGGCTGAACTCGCGGCGCTGCGAGGGTTCGTTCCGTTGGGTTTTTTGTCGCTGGTCCATTGCGCGACCTCTCTGCGGCCGCCGCCCTTGGCGATAAAATACACCAAGCTCAAAAAAATGCATCCACAAATCAACGTGCGGTCATCAGCGCCTTCAGCCGCTGCGGGGTGACCGGCAGGCGCGTTACCGCGCCGGGAAACTCAAGCGCATCGTCGATCGCCGACGCAATCGCCGCGCCGACCGGTGTGATGCCGCCTTCGCCGGCGCCCTTGAAGCCGTAGGTATTGAGAGGCGAGGGCGCGTCCTCGGTGACGATCACTTCGACGCCCGGCATTTCATGCGCGGTCGGCATCAGGTAATCGGCAAACGTCACCGACAGCGGCTCGCCGTTCTCGGCATAAAGAAATTCCTCATAGAGCGCGCCGCCCAGCCCTTGCGCCATGCCACCCACGATCTGGCCCTCCACCAGCATCGGATTGACCGCCTTGCCGATGTCGAAGGCCACCAAATAGCGCTCGATTAAGACGCCGCCGGTGTCGGCGTCGACCTTGAGCTGCACCACGTGGGCGCCGTAGGGATAGACCATCTGGCTCGATTTGAACTCGGCCTCGGCGCTAAGGCCGCCGGCCGTGGCAGCGAGCGCGGCAAGCCGCATTGACGGGCCGCGCTTGCCGGTGCGCACGATTTCGCCGTCCACAATGTCGAGCGCGTCGGGCGTGGTCTGCATCAGTCCGGCGGCGGCGGCGAACGCGGCCTCGCGCAGCTTGACCGCCGCCATGCGCGTCGCCTCGCCGCACATCACCGTAACGCGCGATGCGAATGCGCCCAATCCCTTGTCGATGCGGTCGGTCTGGCCGTGCGTGACCTTGATGTTTTTGTAGTCGACGCGCAGCGTCTCGGCGGCGATTTGCGCGATCGCCGTCTCCACGCCTTGCCCGAGCGAAGCAACGCCGGTGACGACTTCGATGGCGCCGTCCGGCGCCACTTCGATGCGCACTTTGTCGAACGGTCCGAGCCCGCTTTTCTCGACGAATATGGCAAAGCCGCAGCCGACCTTTTCGCCGGCCGCGCGCCGGCGTTTGAGCGCGGCTTGCATGGCTGGCCAATCCGCCGCCGCCAGAAGCCTATCGGTCAGCTTCGCATAGTCGCCCGAGTCGTAAATGATATCGGTGCCGAGCGTGCCGAAACCGAGGCTATAGGGCATCGCGCTCCTGTCGATGAAATTGCGGCGGCGGATCTCGATGGCGTCGATGCCGGTTTTGGCCGCGATGGCGTCGATCAGCCGCTCGCGCACGAAGGTCGTTTCGTAGCGTCCGGGCGAACGGTAGGTGCCGCAAGGCGTCTTGTTGGTCAGCCGGATATGGCCGCGCGCGCGATAGGCCGGCACGCGGTAGGGGCCGGGCAGCATGGCGGCGGCGAGGTCGGGCACCGTCGCCGCGTGCGTTCGCATGTAAGCGCCGTTGTCGTGGAAGAATTCGTTGTCGATGGCGAGAATGCGCCCGTTTTTGTCGATTGCCGCCTTGATCTTGTGGCGCTGCTGGCGCGAATGGTTGGCCGCGATCAGATGCTCGCGCCGGTCTTCGATCCATTTGATCGGCCGCTTGAACTTCAGCGCGGCGGCGCAAACCAGCACATCCTCCGGATACATTTCACCGCGGATGCCGAAACCGCCGCCGACATGGCCCTCGTAAAGTTGAACTCTCGCGCTGTCGCGGCCCAACATCAGCGCCAGGCGGTCGCGGTTCCAGTGCGGCACCTTGGCGGCGCCGTGCATTTCCAGAATGTCGTTGGCCTCATTGTAGCGCGCGATGGCGCCGCGCGTTTCCAAGGGAACGCCGCTGTGCCGGCCGATGCGCAAATCGAGTTCGACGGTCATGTCGGCGGCGCGGAAGGCGGCGTCAATATCGCCGGATTTTTTTTCGATGATGGCCGTTTCGGTGCAGCGCTCCGCGTCAAACGGGCCCGGTTGCACGGCGGCATCGAGAACGACCGGCAGTGGATCGATATCGACTTCGACCAGATCGGCGGCGTCCTCGGCGACGTATTGATCCGCGGCAAAGACGGCCGCCACCGGCTCGCCGACATAGCGCACGTAATGCTGCGCCAGCGCGCATTGCCGGTACGGTTCCAGCGCGGTGAGGCCGGTCAACCGAAAGCCGATCGGCGGGATGTGCGCGATGTCGGCAAAAGTCCAAACCGCGTGCACGCCGGGCAGCGCGAGCGCGGCGGCGGCGTCGATCGACTTCAGTTTGCCGTGCGCTAGGGCTGAGCGCACCACGCGCATGTGCCACTGGCCGGGAAACGAAATGTCGGCGGCGAAACGGCCTTGGCCCAACAGCAGCGGGCGGTCTTCCAACCGCGGAACGGAGCGGCCGACGAATTTGGCCGGAGCCGTCATTTCCCGCGCATCTCCTTGGCCGCCGCGCGCACGGCCTTGATGATGTTCCGGTAGCCGGTGCAACGGCAGAGATTGGACGACAACACGTCGAGCAAGTCGTCGTCGGAAATATCCGGCTCGCATTCCAGCACGCCCACCGCCAGCATCAAAAAGCCCGGCGTACAGAAGCCGCATTGTAGGCCGTGATGGTCCATGAAGGCCTGCTGCATCGGGTGCAGCGCGTCGCCATTGGCCAGGCCTTCGACGGTGCGGATTTGTCTGCCGTCCGCCTGCACGGCGAACATCAGACAGGAACGTACCGGCTCGCCGTCGACGATCACGGTGCAGGCGCCGCAGATGCCGTGCTCGCAGCCGATATGGGTGCCGGTCTGCCCGCAATCCTCGCGGATGGCGTCGGCCAATGTGCGGCGCGGCTCGACGCTGACCGCGTGGTCGCGGCCGTTGATGGTCAGGGTGATGACGGTCTTCGCACTCATGCGGCTTGTTCCTTGGCGCGCAGCGCGGCGCGGATGCGCTGCGGCGTCGCCGGCATTTCGTCGATCTCGACGCCAAACGGCATCAGCGCGTCGTTGATGGCGTTGATCACGGCGGCCGGCGCGCCGATGGTGCCGCCTTCGCCCAGGCCCTTGGCCTTGGTAATCGACTGCGTGCTCGGCGTTTCCCTATGCAGCAATTCGATCGGTGGAATCTCGCGCGCGGTCGGCGGCATGTAGTCTGCGAGGTTGGCGGTGAGGATGCCGCCGTCCTCGTCGTAGACGATCTCTTCCAAGAGCGCGTTGCCGATGCCCTGTGCGATGCCACCATGCACCTGGCCCTCGGCGATCATCGGATTGATGATGCGGCCGGCGTCTTCCGCCACCAGATATTTCTCGATTGTCGTGCGGCCAGTCTCCGTATCGACTTCCACGATGGCGACGTGGCAGGCATTGGAGAAAGTGCCGGGCGGATCGTAGGTGCCGGTCTCGGTCAGCCCGGGCTCGATCTCGCCGTTGAAGCGGTGCGTCTGCGTGTAGGCCTGCGCGCGCCATTGACGCGATCGTAATCGAGCGGTCGGTGCCGGCGACTTTGGCCGCGCCATTTTCCAGCACAATGTCGCCGGGTGCGGCTTCCAAGAGGTGGCTCGCGATCTTGATCAGCTTGGCGCGCACCTTGCGCGCCGCGATCAGCGTGGCGCCGCCGGAAATTACCAGCGAGCGGCTGGCGAACGTGCCCCAGCCGTAAGGCGCGCGGTCGGTGTCGCCATGCACGACCTTGATTAGGTCCGGTGTCACGCCGATTTCGTCGGCGATGATCTGCGCCAGCGTGGTGCGCAGGCCCTGGCCGTGCGGCGAGGAGCCGATGCGCGCCTCGACAAAGCCGGACGGGTCGACGGTGAGGATGACGGTTTCCCAACCGGGCACGATCTCCATGCCGCGCGCGGCGAAAGCCGGGCTGCCGTAACCGGTGCGTTCGGAAAAGGTCGCAAAGCCGATGCCGAGATGGCGGCCTTGCGCGCGCGCTTTTTTCTGCCGCGCGCGGAAGGCCGGCACGTCGATGGCCTTGACCGCCATCTCCAGCGTCTCTTGGTAGCTCGCTTCGTCGTACACCAGGCCCATGGCCGAGGTGTAGGGGAATTTGCCGATCAGATTGCGGCGGCGGATATCCACCGGCTCGATGCCGAACGCAGCCGCCGCCTTGTCCATCAATCTTTCAAGGGCGAAAGTGATCACCGGCCGCGACACGCCACGATAGGGCGCCATGGTGCAGGTGTTGGTGAGCGCGCCGCGCGCACGGCATTCATAAAAACGGAAATCGTACGGGCCGGGCAGCTCGGCCATGGCCATCAGCGGCTCGACGCCGCAGGTGGTGGGAAAGCAGGAATAGGCGCCGACATTGGCGACCACGTCGGCCTTGAGCGCGGTGAGCTTGGCATCCTTGTCGAAGGCGCCTGCGAGCGTGAGGTATTGATCGCGGGCGTGAAAGCCGGCGATCAGGTTTTCGCGCCGGTCCTCGCTCCAGGCGACCGAACTCTTGAGCTTGCGCGCCAGCCAGACCAGCACGACGTATTCGGGCGCGAGCGACATCTTCTGCCCGAAGCCGCCGCCGACGTCGGGCGCGATGACGCGCAGGTCGGCCTCCGGCATGCCGAGCAGGTCGGCAATCGCCGTACGCGTGAGATGCGGCATCTGTGTGGTGCAGGTCAGCGTCACCCGGCCGGTCGCCGCATCGAAGGCAGCGTGGCCGGCGCGCGCCTCCATCGGCGTCGCATTCTGCCGGCGCGAGCGCGCGCTCGAACTTGACGATTTTTGCAGCGCTGCTCCAGGCCGCGTCGAAGTCGGGCGTCTTGAATTTGCCTTCGAGGATGACGTTGCCGGGCGCCTCGGCATGGACTTGCGGTGCGCCGGGGGCAAGCGCCGCCTGCGCATCGATCACCGGCGCTGTCTCGTCGATGATGAGTTCGACCTGCTCGGCGATGTCTTCGGCCGCTGCCGCGCTGGCGGCAATCGCCGCCGCGACCGGCTCGCCGACGAAGCGCACGGCGCCATCGGCCAGCACTGGCTGGCCGACCGGTTTGTAATTGAACTTGTGCAGCATGGGCGTGATCTTCTTCACGCCCTTGAGGTCGGCGGCGGTGATTACCATCGTGCCTTTAGGCGCGGCGACCTTCACGATCCTGCCCGCCGCTACCGGGCTGCGCACGAAGCGCACCCAATGGGCGGCGGGAAGATCGGCGGTGAAGCGGCCTTGGCCGGTGATCAGCGCGGGATCCTCGAGGCGCCTGATGGCGCGGCCGACCCATTTCAGTCCCGAGCCTTTGGTGTGCGCGGTCATGCGGATTTTTCCTTGCGCATGATCTTGTCCGAAAACCGGTTCCCACTTTTCGGGATCATGCGCTTTGCTCCAGCGCGCGGCGCACCACGGCGCGCACCAGGTCGCGCCGGTAAGTGGCATTGGTCTGGTGATCCTCCAGCGGATCGACCGCGGCGGCGGCCGCCTCGGCGGCGGTGCGAAAGACTTTGTCGCTCGGTGCCTTTCCGTTGAGCGCAGCTTCGGCGTCCGCGATGCGGCGCGGGCTCGCCTCGGCGCCGCCGACGCCGACGCGCGCGTCGACGATCTTTCCGTTGGCGAGGCGATAGGTAACCAGCGAAGCGGCGAGCGCGAAGTCGCCGGCCCGGCGGTTGAATTCGTTGAAGCCGAATTTGGCGTCGGCTGCGAGTAGGGGCACGCGCGCTTCCGCGAGCAATTCGTCTTCACCAAGCGCCGTTGCCATGATGCCTTGGAAAAATTCTTGGGCCGCGATCAGGCGCTCGCCGCGAACGCTTTTCGCAACCATCGTGGCATCGAGCGTCGCCGCCGTGAGGCACCATTCCGAGGCCGGATCGGCATGCGCCAGGCTGCCGCAGAAGGTGCCGCGCATGCGGATCGGATAATGCGCGATGTGGCGCACGACATTGGCGAGGAGATTGCCGAGCGGATTATCGACCACCGGTTTGTGGAAAGCTGAGTGGCGCACGCAGGCGCCGATGGTCAGCGTCTTGCCGTCACTCGCGATCTTGTCGAGCCCCGCGACTTCGTTGATGTCGACGAGATGCGCCGGCTTGGCGAGGCGAAACGCCATGATTGGGACGAGGCTCTGGCCGCCCGCCAGCACGCGGCCGTCTTGCGATGCGACCTGCGCCAAAATCTTCAGCGCCTCGTCGAGCGTCTGCGGCACGTGGCGGGTGAATGGCGCTGGCTTCATGCGGTAGATGACCCGGCATACCGAAGGCTAAATATTTGGCAGCAAACGTTAAACCGCCGACCCGGATTGTCAAACGCCGCCCGCTCCGCTTGCCGCCCGTGAACCTTTTCCCGCGCCGCGCGACCCATGGCTATCGCAACCTATTACCCAGGAGAGAGCCATGTCCCGCAAGATCATCCTCAGTCTCGCCGCCGCCGCCACGCTTGCCGGCGCGGCCCTCGTGTCGAACGACGCCGATGCCATGGTCCGTACCAGCCGCACCGGCGGCGGCGGTCACACGACCATCCGTCAGATCGGCCACCACATCGACCACTGGCGCTTCCACGAGCACCGCCACTTCGTGCGCTGGCACAACCACATCTGGGTGCGCCCGGTCGGTTACGTCGAAGGCGTCGCGACCGTGCAGCCCGGCCCGTGCACCTGCCTGACCAAGACCTATACGGACCAAGGCTTGGTCGTGTTCCAGGATCTGTGCACCAAGGAAATGGCGAGCGCGCCGGTCGACGGCAGCTCCGATCAGGCGCAGGCCGAACAGGGCCCGGTGAACTATGCCGGCCAGACCTATCAGGAATATCTGAAGACGCATCCGATCGCCGCGCCGGCCGAGACCAAGAAGAACTGATCTCCCCGAGCCTCAAGACGACACGGCCGCCCCGCAGCAAATTGCGGGGCGGCTGCTTCGTTTCGTGCCGCCTGCGGCAGGTGAAATGGCCGGTCAAACGCGATAGACTTGATTCATGAGAAATCCGGGGAGGCAATAATGACGGTGATGCTGATCGGGATCGGCCTATACGCGGGGATTTGGTTCATCGTCCTCGTCGCGTCGCAATTCTTCGGCCCGCGATAAGACATCCCCGGATACCGCCCTGCGGCGGCTCAAGTCCCCACTTTCAGCTCCGCCACCAGCGCGCGCAGCGCCGCGATGGTTGACAGCGGCACGATGCGGCCGGTGCGCGGGTTTTCCGACGGCACGCCCTCGATGGTCATGGAAAAGCGCGCGACGTCGGCATCGACTTCGATGCGGTGGGTGTTGCGCGTGAGCGCGGGGTCGGCCCAGATTTCCAATTGCGTGCGGTCGGGGCCGATGCCGGCGAGGCTGAGCGCCGCCGCCACGTTGACGTTGGCGGGAAAGCCGCGCGCACCTTCGCGGGCACTGCCGTCGAACACTTTCAACGGCGCCGTGAGGTTGGCGACCGAAATCTTGTGCTCGACCAGATAGGGCGCGCCTTCAAGGCCGCCGGGCGGCTTGCGCGTGATCATCTTGACGGAACGGATGTCGCCTTCGGCGGCGGCGCGCACGGCGTCGAGGCCGATGAGCGCGCCGGTCGGCGGTAAAATGCGCGCGCCTTTCTGTTTGGCGCGCTCGACCAGGTCCCAGTTCTCCAGCAATTGCGCGACCGACAGCGGCATGAAGATGCGGCCTTTGTCGATGGCCGAGATGGCGACGTTGCGAAACAGCGCGGGCGGCAGGCATTCCACCACCACGTCGCAGTCGTCGGCGAGCGCGATCGCCGGCTTGATCGCGATGGCGCCGAGTTGCGGTAGCGCGCGGCGCGCTTTGCCTTCGTCGCGCACGGCGACCGCGGTAAGCGTCAGGCCGGGCACGCCGGCGATCAGCCGCTTGGCGACTTCCAGCCCGACCGCGCCGAGCCCGGCCAATCCGACGCGTAAGGTTCGTTTGTCGGCCATCAGCGCCACTCGTCCAAACGGTAACCGTCGGCGGGAAAGCGATAGTCGAGGCCTGCTGTTTCGATGCGCTCGCTCGGCCCGGCGGTGATGCCCCAATGATCGAGCCGGCCGGGCAGCCAGCGCCATTGCTCCGGCGTCTTGGCCCGGTGGCTCGCGTCAATCTGCTGCATTTCGGCGGTCAGTTCCACCGGCAGGTCCTCCGGCCCGAGAAAATAGCAGAACACGTTGTTGCCGGGGCCGTGGCGGCCTGGCCCCCATTCGATGGCGCGGCCGTCGTCGCGCATGCGGCCGGCGCCGCGCATCACCGAATCGAGATCGGGCATTTCGAAGGCAATATGGTTGAGCGTCGCGCCGCCGGTGAAGCCGAGCACCATGCTGTGATGGTCGGCATTGCACGACAAGAACCGCAGCCGCGCCGTGGTGTCGGTGAGGGTGAAGCCGAGCGCGTCGCGATAGCAGGCGAGCGTGGCGTCGCTGTCGCCGCAATTGACGTTGACGTGAGAAAGTTTGCGCGGCCGGTCGGGGCGGTCGGCGGCGTCGGCATGGTCACGCACGCCGCAGACGATCGCGATGTTGCGGCCTTCCGGGTCCTTGAAGCCGAAGCCGTAGTCGCCGTGCGGCTGGCGCAGTTTAGCGGGCGGCTCGACAGTTTGCAGGCCATGCGCGAGCACTTGCGCGTACAACGCGTCCACTGTCTTCGCGTCGGCGGCGTCGAGCACCATGCGGATCAGCGCCGGCTGCGGCAGGCGGCGGATCGTGAGTACGTGGCGAAAGGCGCCCGTGCCGCGCAGAAAATGCACGCCCGCGTCTGCGCCGGCATAAGTGAGATTCCACACCTCGGTGAAAAAGCGCAGCGCTTTGTCGGGATCGGCAAAGCCGAGATCGACGCTGCGCAGCGCGCGGACTTTGGCGCGGACCTGTGCCTTGCTCATGCGGCCTCGCCCAAAAATCGCGCGGCCAATGCCGGCATCGGGGAGAGCACTTGGCGCGCCACGCCCATCGCCGCCATCGCTTGCTTGCGTTGCTCGATATCCCAGCATTGGTCGCCGACGGTGCGGAAGTTCTTGCCGTCGATCATTACATTTTTTTGGTGGCAGTCGTGCGCCGCCTGCATCGACGGCCAATGCGCGCCGCCGTGCTTGCCCGCATAGACAAGAAACTCCGCCGGCACGATATAAGTGTGGATGTCGATCGCGGTCATTGCGCCTCCGGCACCAGCGTGCCTTCGATGGCACGGGCATGGCCGCGGAATTCGGCGATCACCGTGCCGTCCGCGCGATTCACCACCACGTCGTAGATGCCGGAGCGCCCGGAGCGCTGGCGCTCGGTCGCATGCGCGGTGAGCCGGTCGCCGCGCTGCGCGGGGGTGAGATAGCTGATGCTGCAATGCTGCGCCACCATGCGCCGATTGCGCGAGTTGGAAGCGTAGCCGAAAGCGGTATCGGCCAGGAGATAGATGTAGCCGCCGTGACAGGTGTCGTGCCAATTGACCATCGTTTCGGTCACCGCCATGGCGAGCGAGGCCTCTCCGGGCTCGACCGAGATCAGTTGCATCCCGGCGTCGCGGCTGGTGGCGTCTTGCGCCCACATGGCGTCGGCGCAGGCGCGCGCAAGCTTGGCGGCGTCCATCAGTTATTTTCCTTGCGGCCGGTAAAATTCGGTTTGCGCTTTTCCATGAAGGCGCGCACGCCCTCGGCATAATCGGGGGTGAGGCTCGCTGCGCGCTGCAGGTCGCGCTCGAGATCGAGCTGCGCGTCGAGCGTGTTGGTCGCCGAGGCATCGAGCGCGCGCTTGATCAGCGCCAGCCCTTGCGTCGGCGCCGCGGCGAAATGCTCGCACAATTTCCGCGCCTCGGCGGCGAGCAAGGCGTCGTCGACGCATTTCCAGATCAATCCCCATTGTTCGGCTTTTTCCGCCGTCAGCGGCTCCGCCAGTAGCGCAAGGCCGCGCGCGCGGGCTTCGCCCACAAGCCGCGGCAGGAACCAGCTGCCGCCCGAATCCGGCACCAGCCCGACGCGGGCGAAGGATTGCACGAAGCTCGCCGAGCGGGCGGCCAGCACGATGTCGCAGGCAAGCGCGATGCTGCAGCCGGCGCCGGCGGCGGCGCCGTTCACGGCCGCGACGACCGGAAAGGGCAGCTTACGCAATTTGCGCACCAGCGGATTGTAATGCGTCTCTTGCGCGGCGCCGAGCACGACCGTTTCGCCCGGCTTGGCGAGGCGGTCGGCGAGATCTTGCCCGGCGCAAAAGCCCTGGCCGGCGCCGGTGATCAGAAGGGCGCGGCAGCTTGCGTCGGCCTCCGCCTCGTCGATGGCCTGACGCAGCGCGCGCAGCATCGCCTCGTTGAAAGCGTTGCGCCGCTGCGGCCGGTTGAGGGTGACGACGCGATAGCCCTCGCGCTTTTCGACGAGGATGGATTGCTCGCTCATGACTTTAGAAACTTATCCATCTCGCCGACTTCCTTCTTATCCCCTTCGAAATCCGCAGCAATGCGCTCATAGAGCCGCGCGGCGGCGTCGAGCATGGCGTGCTCGGGGTGGGCCTTGCCGACGAAGGCGGAAATCTCTTCCAGTTCGGCCACCCAGCGATAGGCCTTGGAATACATGGCCGGCACTTGTTTGCCGAGGTAGCCGAGCAGCGCCGGCTGGCTGTCGGCGAGTTCGGCCTTGAGCGCTTGCGCCGAGCCTTCGCGCGTTGCGGCCAGCATCATGGCGGCGCCCAGCGCCTGGAAGCCCTTGGTGATGCCGGCATAAGACATCTTGAGCGCGGCTGCGGCGGTGAGCGGGCCGGTGAGCACGCGCACGATCAATCCGTAATCGTTGAGCTTGGCGAAATCCGCCGCGTGCGGACCGGCGGCGTAGATTTTGGTGTTGGTCGAGCCGGGCTTGGGCGGCGGGCCGATGATGCCGGCGCCGACGAAGGGGCAGCCGGTTGCGCCGACCACCTCGGCGATGTCGAGCATGGTGCGCGGGCTGACCGCGTTGCACTCGACGTAAACGGGTTTCTTGTTGGCGGCGGTGAGCACGTTCGCCAGGCGCTTGGCGAGGCCGAGCGCGTCGCCCGGCGGCACGATCGACAGCAGGTAATCGGCTTCCGCCAATTCGCGGTCGCTTACCGACTGCATACCGGCCGCCTGCGCGCGTTTGGCGCTTTGCTCGCTGCGGCCGGCGAGCGAGGTCAGCACCTTCACTTTGTTCTCGGTCAGACGTTGTCCGACGCCCGAGCCCATATTGCCGGGCGCGACGATGGCGACGGTGAAGGTCATGATAAATCTCCCGCGGTCTTATTGCCTTACCGCCACCAGATACCACCTTGTGCCGTAGCCGACACACAAAAACCTTGGTAATCTGCCGGCTTGTTGTTTCCGTAACATCCGAACGTACGTGAGTGCGACAGCCGTGCGGCTGGTCGGCCTGCACCACATCTATATTCACAAAGGGCAATCACTTGGACAATAGACATGGCCGCGCCGGCGCGGGACCAGCAATCGACGCGCGCACCTGGACCCAAATTCTCACGCGTTATCGCGAACCCAGCAACGGGCGCAGTCTGTTCGAACTCGGCGTCACTTTCGGGCCCCTCATGATGTTTTGGGTGGTGATGTGGGCGTCCTATTACCTGGGCTTTTGGTGGCTCACCTTGCTGCTTTCCATTCCGGCCGCCGGATTCCTGGTGCGGCTGTTCATGATCCAGCATGATTGCGGACACGGTGCGTTCTTCCGCCATCGCCTGGCTAACGATTGGATCGGCCGCGCGCTCGGCGTGCTTACCCTGACGCCATACGACTTCTGGCGGCGTACGCACGCCATTCATCACGCAACCTCGGGCAATCTGGAGCGCCGTGGTATTGGCGACATCGATACCTTGACGGTGCGCGAATATCTCGCGCTATCGCGCTGGCGCCGCCTGATGTATCGGTTCTACCGCCACCCGGCGGTGATGTTTGGTCTGGGCCCGGCTTATCTTTTCATCCTGCGGCATAGGCTTCCGTTCGGCTTGATGCGCAGTGGCTGGCAGCCTTGGGTCAGCACGATGGGCACCAACCTCGCGATTGCGATCGTCGTCGCCACGCTGATGTGGCTGGTCGGCGTTGGTCCGTTTCTGCTGGTGCATGGGCCGATCATGCTGCTGGCAGCCGCCATGGGCGTGTGGCTGTTCTACGTGCAGCATCAATTCGAGCAGACCGCGTGGGCCCACGACGACACCTGGAATCTGCACGAGGTCGCGCTGCACGGCAGTTCGTATTATGTGCTGCCCGGACTCTTGCGCTGGTTCACCGCCAATATCGGCGTGCACCATGTGCATCATTTGTGCAGCCGGATTCCGTATTACCGGTTGCCGCGGGTGCTGCGCGAACACCCCGAGCTGAGCGACATCGGCCGGCTCACGCTTTGGCAAAGCATCAAATGCGTCCGCTTGGTGCTATGGGACGAGAGCCGAAGGAAGCTGGTCTCATTCCGCGAAATGCGCCGCATGCAGACGTCGCCGCAAGCCGCGTAAGCCATGCGCGAGGCCAAGCGGCCGGCGAATTGGTCAAGAACCGCCATCGCATGGCCAATAAACTCGAATTACTGGCCATTTCACGAAGGTGAGCAGCCCGCTACCGGGGCGCCGGTGGACCTTTTGTCACCGATCCCGGTACATTAGTATCTCGATTGAACGGGCCAAAAAAGGACCCGGGGGAGGAAGTAAAAATGCGCAAGATTTTATTGGCCGCGGGCGTCGCTTTGGCGCTCGCCGCGGGCCCTGCCATGGCCCAGCAAAAAACGATCAAGATCGGATTCGTCTCGACTTTCAGCGGCCCGGTGGCCGTGATCGGCAACGACATGCGCAACAGCTTCGAGCTCGCGCTCGATCATATGGGGCGCAAGATGGGCGGCCTGCCGGTCGAGGTGATTTACGAGGACGACGGGTTCAAGCCGGAAGTCGGCAAACAGAAGACCCAGAAGCTGATCGAGTCCGACAAGGTCGATTTCATCTCGGGCTATATCTGGTCGAACGTGCTGCTGGCCTCGATCAAGCCGATCGTCGATTCCAAGACCTTCATGGTCATCGCCAATGCCGGCGCCTCGCAGGTGGCCGGCGAGTTGTGCTCGCCCTATGTGTTCTCGACCTCGTGGCAGAACGACCAGACCCCTGAGGCCATGGGCATGTACATGAATCAGAAGGGCGTGAAGTCCGTCTTTCTGATCGGCCCGAACTACGCCGCCGGCAAGGACATGCTGGCTGGCGTCGGCCATACCTTCAAAGGCAAGATCGTCGGGCAAGAGCTCACCACCTGGCCGTCGCAACTTGACTTCTCGGCCGAGCTCGCCAAGGCGAAGGCCGCCAATCCGGACGCCGTCTTCGTGTTCTATCCGGGCAAGGCGGGTGTACAATTCCTGGCGCAATACCAGCAGGCCGGACTCAAGGGCACGATCCCGCTCTATACGGCGTTCACCATCGACGAAACGTCGCTGCCCTTGCAGAAGGACCTCGCGATTGGTGTGCCCGGCGCGCAGGAATGGGTCAACGACTTGCCCAACGCGGCCAACAAGAAGTTCGTGGCCGACTACATGGCGAAATATCCCGGCCATCGGCCGTCGTTCTACGGCGCGCAGTCATACGATGCCGCCAACTTGATCGCGTCGGCGGTCAGCGCCGTCAAAGGCAATTTGAGCGACAAGGAAGCGCTGCGCAAAGCCTTCGAGAAAGCCGACTTCAAATCGGTGCGCGGCGGCTTCAAGTTCGGCAACAACCACATTCCGATCCAGAACTTCTATCTGCAGGACGCGGTGAAGGACGCCAAGGGCGACTACGTGCTCAAGACCGTCGCCACCATCGTCAAGGACTATCAGGACGGCTCCCACGACAAGTGCCCGATGAAGTGATCCACGGGGGAACTACCGCGGCGGCGGCGCACCCGCGCTGCCGCCGTTCGTTCGCCGGAAGCCTGCGAATGTCCACCACCGACGCGCCATGACGACGCTTTTCATCGAACAATGCCTGAACGGCCTGCAATTCGGCCTGCTGCTTTTCCTGCTGGCGGCCGGGTTGACGCTGGTGTTCGGCATCATGGACCTGGTCAATCTGGCGCACGGCTCGCTCTACATGATCGGCGCCTATTTTGCCGCCACCTTCGCGGCCTGGACCGGCAGCTTCGTGCTCGGCGCGCTGCTGGCGCTTATCGCCACGCTCGTCGTCGGCATGGGCGTGGAAGTCGTCGTCATGCGCCGGCTCTACGGCCGCGATCATCTTGACCACGTGCTCGGCACCTTCGGGCTGATCCTGTTTTTCGACGAGGCGGTGCGGCTGATCTGGGGGCCGGAAGGTCTTTCTTTGCCGCTGCCGTCCTGGCTCAATACCCCGGTGACGATCCTGCCGGGCGTGCAATATTCCGCCTACCGGCTCTCGATCATCATCGTTTCGCTGGCGGTCGCCGGTTTTCTTTATTTCCTGGTGATGCGTACCCGCATCGGCATGCTGATCCGCGCCGGCGCCAGCAATCGCGAGATGGTCGGTGCGCTCGGCGTCAACATCAAGCTGCTCTACACGCTGGTGTTCGGACTGGGCGCTGCACTCGCCGGACTTGCCGGCCTGATGCAGGCGCCGATCCTCACCGTGCAGATCGGTATGGGTGAGAACATCCTCATCCTCGCCTTCGTCATCACCGTGATCGGCGGCATAGGCTCGGTGCGCGGTGCCTTCATCGCGGCGCTTCTGGTCGGCTTCGTCGACACGCTCGGCCGCGCTTTTTTCCCCGACCTGCTTCGCATGGTGTTGAGCAAGGAAACCGCTGCGACCGCTGCACCGGCGCTTTCTTCGATGCTGATCTATCTGCTGATGGCGATTGTCCTGGTGGCGCGCCCGGAAGGATTGTTTCCGGCGGTCCGAAAATGAGCGACGCGCTGACCATCCGCAATATCGCGGTGTTCGTGCTGCTCTCCGCGCTCGCGCTGCTGCCGGTCTATGTCGCGCTCGGCGGCAACCTGTTCGTGCTCACGCTGTTCACCCGCATTGTCATCCTCGGGCTCGCCGCCGTCAGCCTCAACCTCATCCTCGGCTATGGCGGGATGATGAGCTTCGGCCACGCCGCCTATCTCGGCATCGGCGGCTACACCGTCGGCATGCTCGCGCATGAGGGTATTTACTCCGGTTTCGTGCAGTGGCCGGTGGCGCTGGCGGCTTCGGCGCTGTTATGCGCTGATCATCGGCGCACTGTCGCTGCGCACGCGCGGCGTCTATTTCATCATGATTACGCTCGCCTTTGCGCAGATGGCCTATTACGCCGTCGCGGGCCTGGCGCGCTACGGCGGCGACGACGGGCTCACTATTTACAAGCGCAGCCAGTTCGTGGCGCCGCTCGACCTTACCAACAAGACGCAGTTCTATTACATCTGCCTCGCGCTCCTGTTTGGTACGCTTTATCTCGTTCATCGCCTGGTGAACTCGCGCTTCGGCATGGTGATCCAAGGCGCTCGCTCGAACGATATTCGCATGCGCGCGATCGGCTTTCCGACCTACCGCTACCGGCTGGTGTGTTTCGTCATCGCCGGAACGCTGTGCGGCCTTGCTGGCGCGCTCACCGCCAACAACACCGACTTCGTCAGTCCGTCGATGATGTATTGGACGCGCTCGGGTGACCTCATCATCATGGTGGTGCTCGGCGGCATGGGTTCGGTCGTCGGTCCGCTGATCGGCGCCGTGGCGCTCTTGGTGCTGGAGGAGGTGCTGTCCGGCATCACCGAATATTGGCAGATTATCCTGGGACCGCTGCTACTGCTGGTCGTGCTGTTCGCGCGCGGCGGCATCGACGGGTTGCTGTCGCAGTTGCGGGCAAAGGTGCGCCCATGAGCCAGCCGCTTTTGCAGGTCGACAATCTGTCCAAGCGCTTCGACGGCATCGTCGCGACCGACGATCTTGTGCTCACGGTCGCGGCCGGCGAACTGCACGCGATTATCGGCCCGAACGGCGCCGGCAAGACCACGCTGATCTCGCAGCTCGGCGGCCAGCTCAAGCCCGATTCCGGCCGCATCCGCTTTGACGGCCACGACATTACCGCGTTGCCGATGTACCGGCGCGGCCTGCTCGGCCTTGCCCGCTCGTTCCAGATCACGTCCTTGTTTCTCGATCTCAGCGTGCTCGACAACGTGGCGCTGTCGGTGCAGGCGCAGGCCGGGCACTCTTTTCATTTTTGGCGCGACGCCCGCTTGGAAACGGGGTTGCGCCAACCCGCGCTTGCCGCGCTCGGTCGCGTGGGTTTAAGCGGACGCGCCGACTTGCCGGCTTCCGCGCTCAGTCATGGCGAGCATCGCCTGATCGAGCTCGCCATGGCGCTCGCCGGCTCGCCGCGCATGCTACTGCTCGACGAGCCGATGGCGGGGCTCGGGCCGGAGGAATCCGCCCGCATGGTGGAGATGCTGCGCGCCCTGAAGAAGGAGGTCACCATCCTCCTGGTCGAGCACGACATGGAGGCGGTGTTCGCGCTCGCCGACCGCATCACGGTGCTGGTCTATGGCCGCGTAATCGCCTCCGGCGCGCCCGCCGGCATCCGCGCCAACGCCGCCGTGCGCGATGCCTATCTGGGCGAGGCCGAGGCGGAGGGCGCCCACAATGGCTGACAACGTGCTCGACGTCGCCAATATCGAGACCTGCTATGGGCTGAGCCAGGTGCTGTTCGGCGTCTCGCTCTCCATCGCGCCCGGCGAAATGGTGACGCTGATGGGGCGCAACGGCATGGGCAAGACCACCACCGTGCGTTCGATCCTCGGCCTCACCCCCGCGCGCGCCGGAACGATCCGCTTCGCCGGGCGCGAGATTCGCGGTCTGCCTTCCTACAAGGTCGCCAAACTCGGCGTCGGTCTGGTGCCAGAGGGCCGGCAGATTTTCCCGAACTTAACTGTGCGCGAGAACTTGGTGGCGACCGCGGTCGTCCGCGACGACGGCGGCTGGACGCTGGAACGGGTCTACGAGCTGTTCCCGCGGCTCGCCCAGCGCGAGACCAGCATGGGCAACCAGCTCTCCGGCGGCGAGCAGCAGATGCTGGCGATCGGTCGCGCGCTGATGACCAATCCGCGGCTGCTGATTTTGGATGAGGCGACCGAGGGGCTGGCGCCGCTGATCCGCGCCGAGATCTGGCGCTGCCTCGCGCGCCTGAAGCAACTCGGCCTCGCTATTCTGGTGATCGACAAGAACGTCGGCGCACTCACCCGCGTCGCCGACCGCCATTTCCTGATCGAGCGGGGCCGCGTGGTGTGGTGGGGCTCTTCCGCCTCGCTTGCCGCCGCGCCGGATGTGCAGCACCGGTATTTGGGGGTTTGAGCCTACTCTGCCGGCTGGATGCTGGGTGGCGGTTCGCGGCGTCGGATGAACGTGAAGCTCTTGCCGCCAAGCCTTCGGTGCAGCCGGTCGAGCAAGAGATAGATCACCGGCGTAGTGTAGAGCGTGAGCGCCTGCGACACCAGCAAGCCGCCGATGATCGTGATGCCGAGCGGCCGGCGCAATTCTGAGCCGGGGCCAGTCGCGATCACCAGCGGCAAGGCGCCGAGCGCCGCCGCCATCGTCGTCATCAGGATTGGCCGGAAGCGCGCCAGGCAGGCTTCGTGAATCGCCTCGCGCGGCGGCAACCCGCGCCGGCGCTCGCCGTCGAGTGCGAAGTCCACCATCATGATGCCGTTCTTCTTCACGATGCCTATTAGCAAAATAATGCCGATGAAGGCGATCACGGTGAGCTCGGTGTTGAACAGCTGCAAGGCGAGCAGCGCGCCCAGGCCCGCCGACGGCAGCGTTGAGATGATGGTGAGCGGATGCGCCAGGCTCTCGTACAGCACGCCGAGCACGATGTAGACCGCCACCAGCGCGGCCAGCAGCAGCAGCGGCTGCGCGCCGACCGATTGCTTGAAGGCCTGCACGTCGCCGGCGAAGTCGGCGTGAATCGTGTCGGGAATGTGCATGTCCGCCACCGCCTGCTGGATGCCGTTGGTGACGTCCTGGATCGTGAAATTGGGCAGGATGTTGTAGGTGATGGTGACCGCCGGGAACTGGCCCTGATGGTTCACCACCAGCGGGGCGATTCCGCGCTCGACACGCGCTACCTCCGACAGCGGCACCTGGGTATTGCCGCTGCCGGCGACGTAAACTTGGCTGAGGTCGCTCGGATCGCGGGTGTATTTGCGGTCGAGTTCCAGAATCACGCGGTACTGGTTGCGTTGCGTGTAGATTGTCGAGATTTGCCGCTGCGAGAAGGCATCGTTGAGCGCGTTGTCGATGTCCTGAACCATCACGCCCAGCCGCGCGGCGGCCGCGCGGTCGATGCTGACATCGGCCTGCAGGCCGCCTTGCTCACGGTCGGTGGTGACGTCGGTCACGCCGGGGACCTGCTTTACGCGGTCTATCACCTGCGGCACCAACTTTTGCAGCCCGTCGATATCGGAACTCCACAGCGTGAACTGATATTGCGAATCGCTCTGCCGGCCGCCAACGCGTAGATCCTGCGCCGGCACCATGAACACGCGCAGGCCGGGGATGTTGTTGAGCCTGCCGCGCAGCCGTGCCACCACGCGCTGGGTGCTCACATTGTTGCGCTCGTCGAGCGGCTTCAGGCTGATGAACAAGCGGCCGCGATTAACCGAGGCGTTGAAGGTGGAGGCGCCGACCGATGAGCCGAGTCCCGCTACCGCCGGGTCTTTCAGCACGACGTCCATCGCCTTGAGCTGCAGCACTTCCATCGCCTCGAACGAGATGTCGGTCGACGCCTCCGTGCCGCCGAAGATCAACCCGGTGTCGTCCTGCGGGAAATACCCCTTCGGCGTCTTGATGTAGAGGCCGACGGTGAGTGCTATTGTTGCGACGAACACGATCAGCGCCAGCGCATTATGGTCGAGCACGAAGGAAAGGGTGCGGTCGTAGAAACGGACAAAGCGCGCGAGCACTCCCTCGACCAACCGGTCAAGCCAGGTGCGATTGTGGTGCGGCGCCGCGCGCACGAAATAAGCGCAGATCATCGGCGTTACCGACAGCGACACCGCGGTGGAGACGGCGATGGCAAAGGCGAGCGTAACGGAAAACTCGCGGAACAGGCGGCCGACGATGCCGCCCATGAACAGCAGCGGAATGAAGGCCGCGATCAGCGAGATGCTGATCGACACCACGGTGAAGCCGATCTGTTTGGCGCCCTTCAGCGTGGCGCGCAGCGGCGAAGCGCCCTTTTCCAGATAGCGGAACATGTTCTCGATCATGACGATGGCGTCGTCCACCACGAAGCCGATGCACACGGCGAGCGCCATCAGCGACAGGTTGTCGATCGAGAAACCGGCCGCCCACATCGCCGCGCAGGTGCCGGCGAGCGACAGCGGCACGGTGACGCCGGCGGCCACCGTCGGCGCCGTGCGGCGCAGGAATAACGCCACTACCAGCATTACTAAAATGGCGGTGGCGCCGAGCGTGAGCTGCATGTCGTGCACGCTGGCGCGAATGGTCTGGGTGCGGTCGGTCAGGACCGAGATGTCGAGACCCGCCGGCACCCATTGCCGCAGCTCGGGCAACAGCTTGTAGATCCCATCCACCGTGTCGATGACGTTGGCGTTGGCCTGCTTGGTGACGATCAGCAGGACGGACGGGTCTCTGTTGAACCAGCCGGCGGAGTTGCTGTTGCGCACGCTGGCGCGGATCGAGGCGATATCGGCAAGCCGGATCACCGTGCCGTTGATGGTCTTGACCACGATCGGATCGTAGTCCGACGGTTCCGGCAGTTGATCGTTGAGGCCGAGTGTAACGCTGCGCTTCCCGCCGTCAAATGTGCCGACCGGCCCGGAAACGTTTGAATTGACGATCGCGGTTCGCACATCCTCCAGAGCTACCCCCATCGAGGCAAGCCGTGTCGGGTCGACGCGCACACGGATGGCCGGCTGCTCGGAGCCGGCCACGGTGACGTCGCCGACGCCGTCGACCTGCGACAGCCGCTGGGCGATGACAGTGTCGGCGGCGTCATAGACCTCGCTCGGCAACATGGTTTTCGAGGTCAGCGCCAGAATCAGGACTGGCGCCGCCGCCGGATTGGCCTTGCGGAAGGTCGGCAACGTCGGTAGGTCGCCCGGCAGATCGCTGAGCGCGGCGTTGAGCGCGGCCTGTACGTCGCGCGCGGCGCCCTCGATGCTGCGGGAGAGGTCGAATTGAATGGTGATGCGCGATTGCCCGAGCGAGGTGACCGAGGTGAGTTCAGTGACGCCGGAAATCTCGCCCAGCCGGCGCTCGAGCGGGGCGGCAACGGTTGCGGCCATGATGTTGGGGTCGGCGCCGGGCCGGTTGGCGGTGACATTGATCGTCGGGAAATCCACGCTCGGCAGGCTGGCGACCGGGAGAAAGCTGTAGGCCACCGCGCCGATCAGGAATAGCCCGATCGCCAGCAGCGTGGTGCCGATTGGCCGGCGAATGAACGGATAGGAGAAGTTCATATGAATCTCTTGGCCTACTCCGCCGGCTGCGGTCGCGCTGCGCCGCGCGACGTAAGCCGCACGCGCAGCCGCTCCATGTACAAATAGATCACCGGCGTGGTGTAGAGCGTGAGCAACTGGCTGAGCAGCAGACCGCCAACAATGGTCACGCCGAGCGGATTGCGCAGTTCCGCGCCGGTGCCGCCTTCGAGCGCCAGCGGTAACGCGCCGAACAGCGCGGCCAGCGTCGTCATCATGATCGGGCGGAAGCGCAGCAAGGCCGCCTGCACGATCGACTCCTCGGGCGACAGGCCCTCGTGTCGCTCAGCCTCGAGCGCGAAGTCGATCATCAGAATCGCGTTCTTCTTCACGATGCCCATCAGTAGCACGATGCCGATCAGCGCGATCACCGACAGGTCGTAGCCGAACAGCATTAGCGCCAGCAGCGCGCCGACGCCGGCCGAGGGCAACGTCGAAAGAATCGTGAGCGGGTGGATGAAACTTTCGTACAATACGCCGAGCACGATGTAGATCACGATCGCGGCGGCGAGGATCAGCCAGGGCTCGCCGGTGAGTGAACTGGCGAATTCCGCCGCGTCGCCGGAATAGCTGCCGGTTACCGACGACGGCATGCCGATGTCCTTTTGCGCCGCGCTGATAAGGCTGACCGCGTTGCTTAATGCGTAGCCGGGGGCGAGATCGAAAGAGATGGTGACGGAGGGAAATTGCTCCTGGTGGGCGATCATCAATGACGCGGAACCATTTACGAAGCGGGCGAAAGCCGCAAGCGGCACCTGGTTGTTGGCGGTGACCGAGTTGGGCGTGGCGGTGGTGTTGGTATTGGTGCCGCCGACGGTCGTATTAGCGACGGTGGCCGCCGTGCCGTTTGAGGTGGTGGCGCCGGTGACATAGATTTTGGACAGCGAACCGGGATCCTGCTGGTAGCGCGGCTGCGCTTCCAGGATGACGCGGTACTGGTTGGACTGGCCGTAGATGGTCGAAATCTGCCGCTGGCCGAAGGCATCGTTGAGCGTGTCGGTGACGCTCTGCATTGAAACGCCGAGGCGTCCGGCCTGTTCGCGGTCGACGTCGACGTTGACGCGCGGGCCGCCTTCCTGCGCTTCCGAGGCCACCTGACGTAGTGCCGGGTCGCCGCGCAACTTCAGTACAAGCTTGTTCGCCCATTCCAGCACGGCGTCGGAATCGGTGCCGACCAGCGTGTACTGGTACTGCGCACGGCTCACGCGCGTGGAAATCTGGATGTCTTGCGTGGCCTGGAAATAGACCTTCATGCCGGGAATGCCGGCGACGTCGTTCTGCAGCCGCGCGATCACTTGATCCACGTGTGAACTGCGCTGATTGAGCGGTTTCAAAGTGATAGCGAGCCGACCGGCATTGGGCGTGGTGTTAAGCGTGCTCACGCCGATCACTGAAACGACGCCGGTCACGTCGGGGTCGGCGCGGATGACCGTTTCGATCTCGCCTTGGCGGTGCTGCATCTCGTCGAAGGAAACGTCGGTGCTGGCTTCCGTCACCGCGGTGATCAGGCCGGTATCTTGCAGCGGCAAAAAACCTTTCGGAATGATGATGTAGAGAAAAATGGTGGCGGCCAGCGTCACCAGCGTCACCAGCAGCGTTTCGCGCTGGTGGCGCAGCACCCAAATAAGACTGCGGTGATAGCCCTTAACCGTGCGATCGAGCAGGCTGGAAAAGCGGCGGGTGATGACATTGTCGGCAAGGCCGCCGCCGCGTTCCTCGCCTTGGCGCAGTAGGCGACTGCACATCATCGGCGTCAGCGTCAGCGAGATGATGGCCGAAGCGACCACCGCGATGGTCAGCGTCAGCGCAAATTCGCGGAACATGCGGCCGACCAGGCCGGTCATGAACAAGAGTGGGATGAACACCGCGATCAGCGACATCGTCAGCGATATCACGGTGAAGCCGATTTCGCTGGCGCCGCGCAAGGCGGCGTCGAGCGGTTTTTCGCCGTTCTCCATGTGGCGCACGATGTTCTCGATCATCACGATGGCGTCGTCCACCACGAAACCGGTGCCGATGGTGAGCGCCATGAGCGACAAATTGTCGAGCGAGAAGCCGCAAAACCACATCACGCCGAAGGTGACGATCAGCGACAGCGGCAGCGCCACGCCGGCGATGATGGTGGCGCGGATGGTGCGCAGGAAAATCAGCACCACCAGCACCACCAGCACGATGCTGAGCATCAACGTGAATTGCACGTCATGGATCGAGGCGCGGATGGTGTCGGTGCGGTCGTTGACGATGGTGAGTTGGGCACCGGCCGGCATCGCCCGCCGCAACCGCGGCAGTTCGGCGCGCACGCGGGTCACGGTGTCGATCACGTTGGCGCCGGGCTGGCGCTGCACGTCCACCACGATCGCCGGGGCGCCCTTGTAGGAGGCGCCGACCTTGGTGTTCTCCAGCCCGTCGATGACGTCGGCGACGTCGCTGATCTTGACCGGCGCGCCATTGCGGAACGCCACTACCACGTTCGCGTATGTTTCGGCGGCGGTGATTTGATCGTTGGCGGCGATGGTGTAGGACTGGTGCGCGCCATCGAGCGAGCCCTTGGCGCCGGCGACATTGGCGCTGACGATGGCCGCGCGTAGGTCCTCCAATCCGAGGCCGTAGGCGGCCAGCCGCGACAGATCGGCCTGGATGCGGATCGCCGGGCGGATGCCGCCCTGCACCGAGACGTGGCCAACGCCGGTCACCTCCGACAATCGCGGCGCCATGATGGTGTCGGCCATGTCGCTCAATGCGCGCAGATCGATGGTCTGCGAGGTGAGCGCCAACGTGATGATTGGCGCGTCGGCCGGGTTCACCTTCGAATAGAGCGGCGGGTAGGGCAGGTTGCGCGGCAGCGTCGAGCCGGCGGCGTTGATCGCCGACTGTACGTCCTGCGAGGCGGCGTCGATGTCGCGGTTGAGATCGAATTGCAGCGTCACCTGGCTGATGCCGAACGAACTCGCCGAGGTCATGGTCGCCAGCGCCGGAATCTGGCCAAACTGGCGCTCGAGCGGCGCGGTCACCAGCGAAGCGATGGTGTCGGGGCTGGCGCCCGGCAACTGGGTGGTGACCTGGATGGTGGGGAAATCCACCTGCGGCAGCGCCGAGACCGGCAGCCACCAATAGCCGAGCGCGCCGCCCAGCATGACCGCGACGCCCAGCAAAGAGGTGGCAATCGGCCGGTGGATGAATGGCGAGGAGACGCTCATTGCGGCGTAGTCGGCCTCCCGCTGCCGGAGCGCTGGACGCGTTGCCGCGGACCTTGCGGGCCTGCCGCCACCGGCGCGCCGTTGCCGCTGTCGATCGCCACTTTGCTGCCGTCGGTCAAGCGCACGAAGCCGGTGGTGACCACGCGCTCGGGCGGGGCGACGCCGCTCTTGACCACGGTCTGCGTCTCATCCTGCTTCTGCACCACGATCGGGCGCATCGTCACCGTATTGTCGTCCTTGACCACGTAGACGAAGGTGCCGTTCGGCCCGCGCTGCACCGCGCCGGTCGGGATCACCACCACGCCTTTCAAGGTGTCAACCAACAGCTGCACATTGACGAACTGGCCCGGCCAAAGCTGCTCATTAGTGTTGGGAAACTCGGCCTTGAGTTTCACGGTGCCAGTCGTCTGGTCGACCTGGTTGTCCATGACACGCAAAACGCCGTGGTCGATCACCGCGTTGTTTTCGGGCCGCAGCGCGTCGACCGGGAGCGGCGTCTTGGCGAAGGCGTCATTGACTTGGCCAATGTCCTGCTGCGGCAGATTGAAGATCACCGAAATCGGCTTCATCTGGGTGATGACAACGATGGCGGGCGAGCTCGCCGCATGCACGATATTGCCTTCGTCCACCTGCCGGATGCCGGTGCGTCCATCGATCGGCGCGACGATGGCGGTGTAGCCGAGCGTCGCTTGCGCATTCTCGATTGCCGCTTGGTCGGATTGCACCAGCGCAACATCCTGCGAGACCAACGCTTTCTGGGTGTCGGCCTGCTGGTGGGTCGTCGCATTGGTGGCCGCCAGTTTCTCATAGCGGTCGAGGTCGAGTCTGGCGTTGGCGAGCTGCGCCTCGTCCTGCGCTTTCTTGGCGATCGCCTGGTCGAGCTGGGCCTGGTAAAGGGTCGGATCGATGCGCGCCAGCACATCGCTTTTCTTGACGTCGTCGCCTTCCTTGAAGCCGACGCTAAGCAGCTTGCCGTCTACCTGTGGGTTCACGGTCACGGTATTGAGCGCCTTGATGGTGCCGACGGCGTCGAGATAGACCGGCACGTCAGCCTTGGCAGCAGGAGCTACCAGCACCGGCACCGGCCCGCCTTCGGCGCCGAACGGGCTGCGGCGCAGCTGCTGCGGCGATTTGGTGAAGACGTAAACTAGCGCCGCGGCGGCCGCGATGAGGATCAGCACGATCGCCAGATTGCGCCGCGTAAGCGATTTGCCATTCGCTTCGATGATCTTCTTGATTTCACCGTGCATCGGAGGTCTCCGCCGGCTTCGGCAACCAGCCGCCGCCGAGCGCCTGATAAAGACTGACGATCGCTTGTAGCCGCGCCAGCCGCGCCTGCGCCAGCGCATCCTCGGCCTGGAATAGCGTCTGCTCAACCTGGAGCAGCGTAATGAGATTGACGGTGCCGGCGCGCAGCTGCTGGTCGGAGAGATTGAAGGCCCGGCGCGAACTGTTGACCACGTCGCGCTGCAACCGTTCGGTCAACGCGGTCTCGCGCACCGCGATCAGCGCCTGGTCGACGTCGGTGAAGGCGGAGATCACGGCCTTGCGGTAGCTCTGCAGAAGCTGGTTCTGCATGCCTTTCTGCAGATCGATATTGCCGATCAACTTTCCACCTTCGAAGATCGGTTGGGTCAGGCCGGCGGTGAGCGTATAGAACGCCGATTCGGGACGCAGCAGCGTCTGGAGCACCGCGCTCTGGTAGCCGCCTTCGCCGGTCAGCGTGATGCTCGGCAGCAGTTGGGCGCGTGCATTGTACAAATTGGCATTGGCCGATGCGAGTTGTGCTTCCGCCTGACGGATATCGGGCCGCTGCGCGAGCAATTCGGATGGCAGTCCTGGGGTGACGCGCGGAATGGCGATGCCGCGCATGCCGCCGCCACGAATCGCGACGCGCTCGGGCGGCCGCGCTATCAGCAGCGCGAGCGCTGCTTCGCTTTGCCGCAGCGTTTGCACGAGTGGCGGGATCGCTGCGCGCTGGGTATCCACCAAGCTTTCCTGCTGCGCGACGTTGAGGTCGGACGCGGTGCCGGCGGAGAACTGCTGCTTGATCAGATTGAGAATGCGGGTCGCGCTTGCCACGTTCTCGCGCGCGATGCGCAGACGATCCTGCGCAGCCAGCACCTGGAAATACGTGTTGGCGACGCTCACGACGGTGGCGAGACCGACCACCTCGCGATTATAGCGGCTGGCGACCGCGCTCTCCTCGGCGGCGCGCAACGCCGAGCGGTTCTTGCCCCAGAAGTCGATCTCGTAGCTGGCGGTGAGTGACGTTGAAAGGAAGTCACGCTCGGAGCCGCCAAGCCCTGTCGCGCCGCCGAGCGAGGTAGCCTGCGAGCTGCGCAAATGCGATGCGCTGCCATTGAGGGCGACACCGGGCAGCAATGGCGCGCCGGCCACGCGCGACTGCGCGTCGGCCTGCTCGATCTGGGCGACCGCAACCGCGATATCGAGATTGGCCGCGCGGGCCTCCTCGATGAGTTCGGTCAATTCATGCGAACGGAACCCGCGCCACCAATCGAGCGAGGGGACCGCTGCTTCCGCCGTGGCCGGACTTTTCGAGCCGAGTTCGTAGGTCAACGGAATATCGAGCCCGGGATCGGGCTTTTCGCCGCTGAGCAGGCAGCCGCCGAGGGGCAGCATCAGGCAGATTCCTTGCAGCATGCTCAAAACCCGGATGGTCATAACTCGGCGCGCGTGACGTTTTATTCCCGACCTGACACATTGGCTCCCGCGACGCATGCCGGCGACTTTCGAAAATGGCTTAAATCAAGGATCGGGCGGGAAGTTAGCCTGTTTTATTGCCGGGTGCTCGTGGTTTTACGGCCGGGCGGCCAATCGGCGAGTGCGTTGCGGCCGGCAGGCGACATTTGCGGGGCCGCGAATGCGAACACGCCCTGGATGACCTGATCGAAGGCCTGCCGCGCCACCCGGGTTTTAGCCATGGCGGCGCGCATGGCCTCGACGTCGAACGGCTGGCGCCGCAGCGTCGCGTGGATTTCGTCCTGCGCGGCGTGATATTGCCGCTGGGTGTCGTCGATCAACTGGCGGTTGGCGTTGATCTGGCCGCGCAGCAGGTCGGCGTCGGCCGGTGGCAGCGTATCGGCGATGTGCTCGACACGCACGAAGACGTTGCGGTCCCAGGCCGGCGGGGCCGGCGCGCGCACGACAAGCGCCACTGCGACGCCGACGAAGAACAGATTGAGCGCGAGCGAGCCGAGCAGCAGCCAGCGCGAGGAGATGCGCGAGGCAGTGGGAGCGTATTGGGCGATGGTCATGGGCGCGCTCCGGTCAAGGCTTCGGGCTCGAACACGATCGAGCCGATATCGGTACGGCTGGCGACCGCGAGCGGTACGCTGCCGCCGTCGAAGCGCCGGTCAACGCCGGCAATGCCGATGACGAAGCCGAGCGCGGCGCAGCCTGCCAAGGCGGCGACGCGCGGCCAGGCCGGCGCGAATTGCCAGTCGAGCAGCACAGTAGGCCAGCGCCAGAGCGGCATCATCTGCCGCGGCAGCGGACCAGCAAGCCGCTCAAGCACGCGCTCGGCCGCAGCCTGGTCGGGCGACGGCGCCTGCGTCACGCGCTTGAGCGCGGCCTCGAGAAATTCCGGCGACTGCTTTTTGTCCATCTTACGCGTCCTCATCGATCAATGTGTGTCGAGCGCGCGGCGCAGGTTCTGCTTGCCGCGCACCAGGAGTGTCTCCACCGCCGACACCGAAGTGTCGAGAATTTCCGCCACTTGCGCATTGCTCATGCCGTCACCGTAGGTGAGCACGATGGCCGCGCGCTGGCGTGGGGGCAAATCAGCGATCGCGGCAGCGACCTGCCGCTCGCGCTCGTCGCGTTCGGCCTTTTCGCTCGCGCCAAGCGCCGGATCGACGATATCACCGGCTGCTTCCAGCGCCACCCAGGGCGCGCGCCGCTTGCGGTCGAGACAGAGGTTGACCGTAACGCGCGTGAGCCAAGTGCGGAACGCCGCCAGCGGCTGCCAGCGCGGCGCGTGCGTCCAAACCCGTAGCATGGCTTCCTGCGCCACGTCTTCGGCATCGGTTGAGTTGCCGAGAATGCGGCGGGCGAGCCCGAGCATAGCCGGCAGATGGCGGCCGGCGAGCGCACGGAACGCGGCTTCGTCGCCGCGCGCGGTCCGGGCCATGAGCGCTTCGTCGCTGTCATCCATCGCTGTGATGCGACCGCCATATGGAATCCCCGTCCATTGTAGACCTTGGCCTGCCTATTAAACGCGCTCGGGCGTTGAAACCTGTGGAGGAGGGACCGTGCGATCAGCATCAATGAATCTGCCCGCACGTCCGCCTAAGCTATTGAATTACCGTGACTTAGCAAGCGGCCGTCGGCCGCGCGCGCGGCCTCTTTCGCGCCCCGGGAGACCGTGCCACCTTGCGCGCAAGCGGCGGAAATGGCCGTCAAACGGGAGGCATCAACATCATGGACAAGGCACTCTACGACAAGGGCATGGCGATGCGCCGCAAGGTGCTGGGCGACGAATATGTCGATCGCGCGGTCGCTAATACCGACGATTTCAATCGCAAGTTCCAGGATCTGCTCAACGAATTTTGCTGGGGCGCAGTGTGGACCGACGAGGACTTGAAGCCGCGCGACCGCAGCCTGCTCAATCTCGGCATGATCGCCTGTCTCGGCCGCATGCACGAGTTCGAGGCGCATTTCCGCGGCGCGCTGCGCAACGGGCTCACGCCCAAGGAACTCTCGGCCATCCTGCGCCAGGTCGCCATTTATTGCGGCTTTCCGGCCGCGGTCGACTGCCACCGCGTGGCCAAGCAGGTTTTGGCCGCGATGCCCAAGAAAACATGACGAAAAGCTGCGCGTCGTGGCAGAATCACGATATCGAGATAGCCGTATTCTTGTCTTGAATGTGCCTTCATCCCGGGGCAATCCAGCCCCTGGGATGGCTGGGACTTTGGGGTCTTGGCCCAAAGGTGGATGATGACCCGACGCTTTGGATTTTTTCTGCTGACGCTGCCGATCGCGGCGGCTTTTTCGGCTGCGCCCGCGCTTGCGCAAAATTATTCGTCGCCGCCACCGGGCTACTACCGCAGCGGTCCGCCGTCTGGAAGTTATTACGAAGACCGGCTGCCGCCGCCAGCTTTCTGGAGCGACGACGAGGACGACGATCAGCCGGTGCGCCGGACCTATCGCTCGCCGCAGATGAGCCAAATGCCGCAGGGGCAGCCCGGCCGGCTGCCCTATCCGGATGAGGCCGAAGCGCCGCCGCCGCCCGCATTTGCCCCGCCGCCCGACGCTCATCCCCCGTACGGGCATCAGCTTGACCAGCAGGCGCCGGCAGGCGCCTCGCCGGCCGCTAGTGATGATCCCGATGCGGTCCGTCCGCCGGGCGCGATCGGTTCCGCGCCGGGTGCTGCACCCGCCGTAACGCCGGCGCCGCCGGCCGGCACCGCCGCGCTGCCGCCGGAGGATCAGCCCGAGCAAGGCCAGCCCAAGGAATTGCCGCCCGATCTGAAGCGGCAATTGGTTGACTTCAACACCAGGGAGCCGGCCGGAACTATCGTCGTCGATACCGCCCACACTTATCTCTATCTGGTGCTCGGCGGCGGCAAGGCGATCCGCTACGGTGTGCGCGTCGGCCGCGAGGGCTTTACTTGGACCGGCACCGAGCGCATCTCCAAGATGAAGGAATGGCCGGACTGGTTCCCACCGCCGGAAATGATCGAACGTCAGCCTTATCTGCCGCGTGTCATGGCGGGAGGCCCGGGCAATCCGCTCGGCGCGCGCGCCATGTATCTCGGCAATACGCTTTACCGCATCCACGGCACCAACCAGCCGTCGACCATCGGCCATTATGTTTCGTCGGGCTGCGTCGGCATGCTCAACGAGGATGTCGAGGACCTTTACAGCCGCGTCCAGATCGGCACGCGCGTGGTGGTGCTGCCCGGCAAGGCGCCGGAGACGGTGGCCAACACCGGCAGCCAACCGACCGCGGAGCCGGCCAACCCGATGGCGCCGCCGCCGCGCAGCGGCACCGCGGTTTCCGCTTCACCGCTGCCGCCGGCGCGCTAAGGGCGTACGGTTTGCTGCGCGCTCACCTTCGCCAGCCTCGTGACCGCCTCGATCACCGCGCCGGGATCGGCCACGCCCTTGCCCGCGATGTCGTGCGCGCTGCCGTGCGCCACGGAAGAAAACAAAATCGGCGAGCCGATCGACAGGCCGGCGGTGCGGTTGAAGGCCTGCAACTTGGCGGCGATGTGGCCCTGATCGTGCAGCATCACGATATAGGCGTCGCAGCCTTTCTTGCGGAACATGGTGTCGGCGCCGAACGGGCCGGTGGCTTCGATGCCGTCGCTCGCCGCGCGCATGATCGCGGGCTCGATGATCTCGATTTCCTCGGAGCCGAACATGCCCTCTTCGCCGGCGTGCGGGTTGAGCCCGCCGACGAAAATCTTCGGGCAAGCAATGCCTAAACGCTTGAGCGCGGAATCGACCACGCGGATCACGCGTTCGACCCGTTCGGGTGTGATCAGCGCGATCGCCTCGCGCACGCTCACGTGCAACGTCGCATGCGCGATGCGCACGTCGTCGAAGCAGATCATGAGATAGACGTCGTTGACCGGCGTTCCCGTTTCGCGTGCGACGAACGACGGATAGCCGTCGAAGGTGATGCCGGCCGCCGCAATCGAGCGTTCGGTCTGCGGCGCCGCCACCACGGCCTCGACCTCACCGGCAAGCGCGGCCTTTATCGCGCGCCGGGCGCTGGCGAGCGAAGCGCGGCCGTAAGCGCCGTCAACCTTGCCGAATGTCACGGGTGTGTTGGTTCCATCACGGCCGTCGAGCAAATTGACCGCGCCGTTCGACCAGTCGGCGTCGGCGGCCTTGGCGACGACATTGAACCGCGGCGAAAGGCCGGCGGCCTTGGCGTGCATTGCCACGACCGCCGGATCGCCCACCAGCAAAGGCCGGCACAGCGCGGTCACGCGCGCATCGAGCGCCGCCTTGAGCGCGATTTCCGGGCCGATCCCGGCCGGGTCTCCGGTTGCAATGGCGATGCGCGGCAATGGCATGGCGGTCATCTTCCCCGGCCGGCACGAGCGCCTATAATGGGATCAAGAATAACAAACTGTCAGGGAAACGTCGCCATGATGTCGCGTGAACAAAACGACCAGTTGAGCCGCATCGGCCCGGGCACGCTGATGGGCAAGCTGTTGCGCCGCTATTGGGCGCCGTTTTTGCTGGCCGAGGAACTCCCCAAGCCGGATTGTCCGCCGGTGCGGGTCAAGTTGATGGGCGAGAAGCTGATCGCGTTCCGCGACAGCGAAGGCCGCGTCGGCCTGATCGACGAGTTCTGCGCGCATCGCGGTGCCTCGCTCTGGTTCGGCGAAAGCGAAGACTGCGGCATCCGCTGCCACTATCACGGCTGGAAGTACGACATCACCGGGCAATGCACCGATCTGCCGTCGGAGCCGGAGGACTCGGGCTTCCGCAAGAACATCAAACTGAAATCCTACCCCTGCATCGAGAAGGCCGGCATCGTCTGGGCCTATATGGGATCGCCCGCTCTGCAGCCGCCGCCGCCGGCGCTGGAATGGACCGACGTGAAACCCGAGCAACGCTTCGTCTCCAAACGCCTGCAGGAATGCAATTACTTGCAGGCGATGGAAGGCGGCATCGATTCCAGCCACGTCTCATGGTTACACGGCAGCGAGTTGAACAAGGACCCGCTGTTCAAGGGCTCGAAGGCGAATGAGTACAACATCCGCGACCGCATGCCGCTGTTCGAGGTCGAGGAATTCTCCGGCGGTCTTTTGATCGGCGCGCGCCGCAATGCCGACGCCGGAAAATATTACTGGCGCATCACGCCCTGGATCATGCCCTGGTACACCATCATTCCGCCGCGCGCGGGGCATCCTTTGGGCGCGCATGCCTGGGTGCCGATCGACGACGAGACCTGCTGGGCCTGGAGCATCAATTATCATCCCAAGCGCGCGCTCTCCAATTCGGAAGTCGCCGCCATGCGCGACGGCGAAGGCATCCACGTCAAATACGTGCCCGGCACTTTCATCCCGCTCGCCAACAAGTCGAACGACTATCTGATGGACCGCGCGGCGCAGGCGGCCGGCCACAGTGCAACGGGCGTTGACGGCATCGCCATGCAGGACGCCTCGATCCAGGAAAGCATGGGCGCGATCCAGGACCGTACCCAGGAACATTTGTGTGCGACCGATGCCGGCATCATTCTGACGCGCAAGCTGTTGCTGCGCGCGGCCAAAGCCGCCGCCGAAGGCAAGCCGGTGCCGGCGACCGAGCAGCAGGCGCAGCGGGTGCGCTCGGTGGCGATCGAACTCGGCCAGGGCGTCTCGTTCAGCGAGGGCGCCAAGCACGGGCTCTACACCGAATTGGGCACCGAGCCGACGTCGGTTTAGAAAAGGAACTGCAAATGCCGCACTACACCGCGCTGGTCACGCTGCTGGCCGTTGTGCTGTACTTCTCCACCGGATGGATGGTCGCGCTGGCGCGCGCGAAATACGGCATTAGCGCGCCGGCCACGACCGGCAATCCGGATTTCGAGCGCGTGTTCCGCGTGCAGGCGAACACGTTGGAATGGATGCCGATCTTCCTGCCGGTGCTCTGGCTATGCGCGCTTTATCTCAGCGACTGGGGCGCTGCGTTGCTCGGCCTCATCTGGATCGGCGGTCGCATCGCCTACATCGTCGGCTATTCGGCCGCCGCCGAGAAACGCCACCGCGCCTTTCTGGTGCAAGGGCTGGCGTCATTCGCCTTGCTCATCGGCGCGCTCGTCGGGATCGTCTTGCGCCTGGTACACGGCGGCTGACGATTTACTCTGCCGCGGCGCTTGCCGACTTGCCGATTGCCGCGTTGACGCGCGGCATCACCTGTTCGGCCATCAACTGCATCGAGCGCTTGGCGAGCGCCGGATCGACCCAGTCCATGCCGGCATAGACCAGTTCGCCGAAATCGCCGGTCTCCTCGCGCATCGCCAGGATCCGATCGACCACTTTGTTGACGGTGCCGTGGAATACGCAGTGGTCCATGACGAAGTCGTGGGTGATTTCCTCGTCCGGCTGGTCCTTGTGGCTCTTGAACACGTAGAGCCGGTTGCCTTTCTTCATCTTGGCGCGCATCTGTTCGAAGTAAAACCGGTACGGGCTCTTGGCGTCGTCGCGGGCGTAGCGCAGCGCGGCCTTGTCGTCGTCGGCGACGAAGATGGTGCGCGCGACGCGCCAGTCGTCGATGTCCGCCTTCTGACCGACCTCCGCCTTGCCTTTGGCGTAGTTGGTCCAGTGCGATTTGAGATGCTTGGCGAGCAGGAAGTTTGCCGACAGCGGATGGAAGTCGCGCTTGCCCATCAGGACCACGCCGGGCGAAAACGGCGCCACCACGGTGCCGACGATCTCCGGCCGCGGCTTCTGATAGGGCTTGCCCATGATGCCGACGCCGAGATGCAGCGCGGCGCTGCGCGCGAACGATACCTTGAAGCGGTTGCCGGGGAATTCGATGTCGTAGGGCGGGTCGCGCTCCCACACCGCCAGGATCACGTCGATGGCATCGGCGAAAATCTTGTTGCGGTCCTCGTCGAAGATGCCGATCGCTTCCGAATCGGACGGCAGCGCGCCGGGCGACACGCCCATGATGAAGCGTCCCTGCGACAGATGATCGAACATCGCCGCGTTCACCGCGATCACCACCGGATGCATTTGCGCCAGATTCGTGGTGCCGGTGGCGAGCTTGATCTGCTTGGTGTCGTGGATGAGCGTCGCCTGGAACAGCATGCTGTTGGTGATGTTCTCGCAGGCGTCGGTCAGGTGCTCGCCGACGAAGGCGTCGTGAAAGCCGAGCCTGTCCGCGAGGATGATCGCCTCGCGGTCCTCGCGCAGCGTCTGCGACCAGTCGCGGCCGATCGGGTGCACCGGCATCGTGAAGTAGCCCAACCGCATAATTCTCTCCGCCCTGCAGGCGATCTATTGGCAACAAACTAGCCGAGCCGACGCGCGGATGCACGAAGTCTGAGAAAATTCAATTTTGAGAGGGCGAAAAATAAGCGTCTTACGCCGCCACCCGGGCGAGGAAGCCCTCGACCTCCCGGCGCAGCTCGGCGGCGGCGGCTTCCACCGCCTGCGAGACGGAGAGCACGCTTTCGGCCAATTCGCGGGTCTCGGTGGCCGCGCCCGTGACGATGCCGAGCACGGATACCACCAGCTTGGCGCCGTCGGCGGCGCCGGCGACGTTCTGCGAAATCTCCGACGTCGCCGCGCTCTGCTGCTGCACGGTGGCCGAGACCGAGGTGGTGCAGCTTTCGATCTCCTGCATGCGGGTCGCGATGCGGCCGATGGCGTTGACCGCGCCGCCGGTCGACGACTGCACTGCGCTGATCAATCTGGAAATATCCTCGGTCGCCTTGGCGGTCTGCACCGCCAGCGATTTGACTTCCGACGCTACCACCGCGAAGCCTTTACCGGCCTCGCCGGCGCGCGCGGCTTCGATCGTGGCGTTGAGCGCGAGCAAATTGGTCTGACCGGCGATGGAGCGGATCAACTTGATCACGTCGCCGATCTTCTGCGCGGCCTGCGACAGCGCGTTGATCTGCGCATTGGTCCCTTGCGCTTCCTCGACCGCCGCGCGCACGATCCCCGTGGCCATGGCAAGCTGGCGGCCTATTTCGCCGATCGAACTCGACAATTCGTCGGCGGCGACTGCGGCGGTCTGGACGTTGATGCTGGCTTCGTTGGAGGCCGATACCGCGCTCTCCGCGCGCTGCGCGGTCTGGCCGGAACTCGTGAGCAAGGTGGCGGCGGTCGAGCGCATGGCCATCGCGCCGTCGGTCACCGTGCGCAAATGATCCTCGACGCGCTGGCGGAATGCGGCGATCGCCTGCTCGATAATGGCGCGGCGCTTCTGCTGTTCCTGCATCGAGGAGCGTTCGCGTTCGGCGTCGCGCCGTTCGGTAATGTCCTAGTGCGTCGCCACCCAGCCGCCGCCCACCATCGGACGGTTGATGATCGAGACCACGCGCCCGCTGACGGATTTGACTTCGGCGGTGGTGGTTTTCCCCAGCTTCATGGCGGCGGTCAGGCTCTGCCGGTATTCGCCCGGATCGCGCGAGAAGCTGCCGCTCTTGATGCGGAATTCGAGTAGGCTGGCGAGTGTGCGGCCCGACTATACCACGTCTTCGGGAAGCTGGTAGAGGTCCATGTAGCGGCGATTGCATACGACCAGCCGCTCGTCGGCGTCGAACATGCACAGGCCCTGCGACATATTGTTGATCGCAACCCGCATGCGCCCGTTGTCGATCTGCATGCGGCGGGTAGCGCCGATGGTGGCGGCGAGCATCGCCAGCAAAGTCGTCAGGCCGGCGGCGGCGGCCGAAACCATAAGTTCGGGAGCGGAAGCCGCCCAGTCGCCGAGCGGCACGACAATGTGAAAGAGCGCAAAGCTCACCGGAAAGCAGACGCCGCCGGTCAGCGCAACTAAGCGCAAGTCGCGCGATATTTCCGATGCGGAAGCTGCGGCCATGGTGGTGCCCGGGTCGGCGCCACGCTATTCCCCTAGCGGTTGTTTTGCAGTTAATTGCTTGCGGTTGAGTAGTTAAGCAATGTTTAAAGGCTACGCGGGAGACCAGCGGATGGCGGTGCAACGAGCCGGGCGCATCGAAGATGACGCGCTGTTGCGTGGGGCGGGGCGCTTTGGCGACGACGTCAAGCCGGAAGGAGCGCTCGCCGCCTGCTTCGTGCGCTCGCCGCACGCCTTCGCCGCTATCGAACGCATCGACGTTGCCGCCGCCAAGAACGCGCCCGGCGTGGTGGCGGTGCTCACCGCCGCCGATCTCGCACAAGCGCATTACTATTCGATCTCGCATCCGCATCCGATCCCCGGCCGCGGCGGCAAGGTGACGGTTTCGCCGCACCGGCCCTCGCTCGCCGAAAAGCGCGTCATGCATGTCGGCGAGCCGGTGACGATGGTGATCGCCACGAGCGCGCAGGCCGCGCAGGACGCCGCGGAGAAAGTCGTCGTCGATTATAAACCGCTTGCCGCCGTCACCGATGTGCGCGAAGCCGTCAAACCAAGCGCGCCGCAGCTTTGGCCGGAAGCGCCCGGCAATATCGGCTTCGACTGGAGCGCGCCGGCCGATCCGGACGGGAAGAAAAAGGCGGCGCTCGAGCGCGCGATCAAGGAGGCCGCGCATGTGGTGCGCGTCGACCTCGTCAACCAGCGCCTGGTGGTCGCCTCGCTCGAGCCGCGTACCGCGACCGCGAGCTACGACGCCTCAAGTAAGCAGTTCACGCTGCGTTGCGGCACGCAAGGCGTAGCTTCCGTGCGCGGACAGATCGCCGGCGCCATGGGCATCAAGCCGGAGGAGCTGCGCGTCTTGAGCGACGACGTCGGCGGCGGCTTCGGCATGAAGGGCTGGTGCTATCCCGAATACATCCCGATGCTGCACGCCGGGCGCCTACTGGAAAAGCCGATCCACTGGGTCTCGACGCGCGCCGAGGCATTCGTCAGCGACAATCAGGGCCGCAACTCATTTTGGACCGCGGAGCTCGCGCTCAGCGCGCGCGGAAAATTTCTCGGCCTGCGCGTCGACTGTCTCGGCAATGTCGGTGCCTATATCACCAGCGTCGCGCATTTCGTCTTCACCACGCACATCTCCGGCTGCCTGCCGACGGTCTACGACATCCAGCAGGCGCAAGTAAACGCGCGCTGCGTGCTCACCAACACGCTGCCGACCGGGCCCTATCGCGGCGCCGGCCGTCCGGAGGCAAACTATTTGATGGAGCGGTTGATCGACGCCGCCGCCGATCAAACCGGCATCGACGCCGCCGAATTACGCCGGCGCAATCTGATCGAGCCCGATAAAATTCCCTACACCACCGCCTTCGGCAACACTTACGATAGTGGGGATTTTCCGGGCGCCTTCGAGCGCGCGCTCGACGCCGCCGATTACGCCGGTTTTGCCGCGCGCCGGAAGGCGGCGAAAAAGCAGGGCAAACTGCGCGGCATCGGCATCGGCTGTTATCTGGAAATTGCCGGTGCGTTCCCGGAAGAAGCCGCGCGCATTTTATTTCCCGGCGGTCAGGCGGTAGCTGTCAGTATCGGCGCCGGCGCCAGCGGGCAGGGGCATAAGACGGTATTCGGCCGCGTCGCTGCGCGCCGGCTCGGCATCGCACCCGAGGATGTGACCGTCACGGCGGGCAACTCGGCGCGCGACGTGCCGGGCTTCGGCGCCGTCGCCTCGCGCTCGGCGATGTATGTCGGCGGCGCGATCGCGGTCACCGCCGACAAGGTTATCGAGAAGGGCAAGCGCGTCGCTGCCATATTGATGCAGGCGGCGGAAGGCGACGTGGATTACCGCGACGGCAAATTTCGCGTGCGCGGCTCCGGGCGCGAGGTGTCTTTGTTCGAAGTTGCCGAGCACGCCGGCGAGCTGGCGCGCAGCGGGGTGATCCCGGAAAGCCTCGACACGCAGGCGACCGTCAAGACGCCGCCGTCGTTCCCCAACGGCTGCCATGTTGCCGAAGTCGAGATCGATCCGGCGACCGGCGCGGTCGCGATCGTCAATTATGTGGCGGTCGGCGATTGCGGCAACGTGCTCGACGACACCATCGTCGCGGGGCAGATTCACGGGGGCGTGGCGCAGGGCCTCGGCCAGGCGCTAACCGAGAACACCGTCTACGACGCCAGCGGCCAGCTCGTTTCCGGGTCGTTCATGGACTACGCGCTGCCGCGCGCCGATTTGCTGCCGGACATGACGGTCGAGCACCGCGCCGTCGCCTGCCGCACCAATCCGCTCGGCGTGAAGGGCACCGGCGAGGCCGGCACCACTGCGGCGCCGCCGGCGCTGATCAACGCCATCCTCGATGCGCTGCCCAAAGGCGCGCAACTCGACATGCCGGCGACGCCCGAGCGGGTGTGGCGGGCGTTGCAGACGGTTAAATAGCTACTTGTTACGGGGCGACGTCGATCTTCACTTCAGTGGTGATCGTACGCCAATGCTTGATTTGCGCGTCGAGCCAAGCCTGGGCGTCGGCGACCGACGGGTCGGGCGCGATCTCCATTTTCTGCTTGCCGAACTTCTCCTTCACCTCGGGCGATTGCAGCGCCTTCAGCGCGATCGCGTGCAGCGCCTCCAGCACCGGCTTTGGTGTCGCCGACGGCGCGAACAGGCCGTTCCAGGCCACGGTGCCGACGTCGGGGAAGCCGACCTCTTTCATGGTCGGAACGTCTGGGTAGTCCGGCAGGCGCGCGCTGTTGACCATCGCGACCGGGCGGAACTTGCCCGACTTCACCATGCCGGCAGTCGAGGCGACGTTGAGGAACGCGGCCTGCACGTCGCCGCGCAACATGTCCTGGATCACGCCGGAAGCGCCATTCTTGTTTGGCAACGCGACCAAGTCGAGATCGCCCGCGCGCTTGGCGAAATAGGCCATGTCGTAATGCGGATAAGAGCCGACGCCGACGGTGCCGTAGTGCACCTTGCCGGGGTTCTCCTTGGCGTAGGCGATCAGCTCGGCAACGCTCTTGACCGGAAAATCGTTCGCGGTCGTCACCACCATGAAGGCCGGCACGTCGATCAGATTGGTCACCGCCGTCACGCTCTTGGCGTAGTCGAAGGTCATCTTCTTGCTGTAGAGGATCGGCGTGATGGCGTTGGTCGAGACGTTGCCGATCATCAGCGTGTAGCCGTCGGGCGCAGCCTTCACCATTTCGTCGATCGCCAGGAGGCCGAAGGCGCCGGGCTTGTTGATGATCACAAACGGCTGGCCGGTGATCTTCTGCATCTGGTCGCCAATGATGCGCGCGGTGATGTCGGTGGCACCGCCCGGCGCATAAGGCACCAGGATCTTGACCGCGCGGCTCGGATATTGGTCCTGCGCCGGGGCGGCACTGACGCCGAGCCCAATATAGGCGGCGGCGAGCAGGATCGCAGTCAGACGTTTCATGAAAATCCTCCGTGCGGGTTCGCGCAGGGGTTCTTGGCGCCCCGCGCCACCGTTCAGCTCGCCTTGATGCCGTGCAGGCTGTGCGAGGCGTCCTTGCAGGTGAAGAACACCACGTCGCCTTCCGGCGTCGCCTTGCCGGCGTGGATGGTGTTGGCTGGAATGTAAAGGACGGAGCCGGGTTTGGCCTCAATCGGCTTGCCGTCGACGACGGCGCGGAAGGTGCCTTCCAATATGTAGATCCACTGCTCGTTGGGATGCGAATGCGGCTCGGCGCCGGTTCCCGCCTTCATGCGCATAAGGCCGACGATCATGCGGTCGCCTTCCACGCACGGTCCGTGCGCGGTGGAATAGGCGGGGCCGCCCATGATCTTGGCGACGGTGCCAAGATCGAAGACATATTCGCCCGCGGCGGCGCGCGTGGCGCCCGGTGTGCGTGGGGCTGGCTTGCTGGACATGGAAGTTTCTCCCGGGAGATGAGGTTTAACGGCTTGTTGTTGCGCCGATGTTAGTTGACCGACACAGGCCGCGCCAGTAGACGCGGGGTCCTGTATCGCCATGCGGAACAAAGCCTCACCACCGTTCGGCCATGCTCGGCCGCCAGTTTGCGCTCACCGTCATACGATTCGGAGATCGCCGCCGATGCTTCGTCCGCTCGTCGCGTTCCTCGCGCTGCTGGTGCTTGGCGGCTGCACTGCCGGCTACGGGCCGCAGCCGGAGCCGAGTTTCTACCGCAACCTGGCGCAGCCGGGCGCCGAACTCGACGCCGCCGCCGCCGCCTCGATGATATCCGGCTACCGCACCAATAACGGACTGCCGGCGGTGACGCTCGATCCCGAGCTCACGCGTCTCGCGCAGGCGCAGGCCGAGATCATGGCCAAGCGCGACAAACTCGACCACAACGCCGGCAAGCCGTTCGTCGTAAGGCTGAAAGCCGCGGGCTACGACGCCAGGCGCGCGGCCGAGAATATCGGCGCTGGCTATCACACGCTGGCCGAGGCCTTCTCGGGCTGGCGCGATTCGGCCCCGCACCGCGCCAACATGCTGCTCGCCGGCGCGACCCGCATCGGCATCGCCGCGGTCTTCACGCCGGCGTCCAAATACAAAGTCTATTGGGCGCTCATTTTGGCCGAGCCGGAGGACAAGAAGGGCTAACGCCGGCGGCTTCCAAGCGCCGGTACCCCCAATGACGATGCCTGGCTATATCCGGTAGACTGTATCCCTTCTCAAGCGGCACGTGGGGCGAACCCGCGGCAAAACCCATCCGGGAGGGATCCATGACGCTACCTAGGACAATCAGGATATTCGGCGCGGCGGCAATGTTCGCGTTGAGTGCGGTCGTGGCCCAGGCCGCGCCGTTCATGATCGTCGGCAACGACGAAAAGCAGGCCTTCGACGAAAGCGGCAAGGCAATCCTGTCGCTGCCGGGAAATGATTCGGTGCTGATCGTCGATCTGGCAAACCCGCTCAGCCCGAAAATCGTCGCTAAGCTTCCGCTCAAGAATTCGGTGGTCGGGCCGCCGGTCAACGTCGCCATCGATCCCACCGGCTCGATCGCGCTCGTCGCCGATTCGATCGACATAGTGAAAAACGGCGACGCTCTGAAAGGCGTGCCGGATGACAAGATCTACGTCATCGATCTCAAGGCGAAACCGGCCAAGCTGATAGCGACGTTGACCGGACCCAAGCAGCCGTCGGGCTTGAGCATCAACGCGGCAGGGACGCTCGCGCTGGTCGCCAATCGCGCCGGCAAATCGATCAGCGTCCTGTCGATCAAAGGCACCGACGTGAAGATCGTGGGTACGGTGGACATGGGCGAGGAGATCTCGCACGTCGTCTTCACCCCCGACGGCAAGCACGCGTTGGCCACCAAGTTCGCCGGTCACAAGGTTGCGCTGCTCGACGTCGACGGCGAAAAAGTGACCGACACCAAGCACGACCTGCCGGTCGGCCTGTGGCCCTATAACATCGCTGTGACCCCGAACGGTACCCTCGCTTTGACGACGGACAACGGCAATCAGGGAACGTCCGACGGCAACGTCGACACCGTTAGCGTCATCGATCTTTCGGCCAAGCCGCCGCGCGTCATCGATCACATCACCGTGCCGGATAGCCCGGAAGGCTTGGCGATCAGCCCGTCGGGAAACATCGCCGCCGTGATCGACGCCGTCGGCTCGAACAAGGACCACAAATCGTTCATGTATCACCGCGGCGGCCTGGCGACGATCCTGCTCATCAAGGGCAAAACGGTGACCAAGCTCAAGGATATCGACGTCGGCGCGTTGCCGGAGGCCGTATGCTTTACGCCAGACGGCCGCTTTCTTTACGTCGGCAATTTCATCGACCAGGACTTCTCGATCCTGCGCGTCAACGGCGTCCGGGTCACCGACACCGGCAAGCGGTTCAAGGTGCCAGGCCATCCCGGCGCGGCGCGCTGCAGCGAGCGCTAGCGCAAGATACGCGGCGGCACTGGACCTGGCGCGATGCTCTGACTAGCTTTGCGCCCCATGCCGGTGCTGCCGCGTCTCGACAACTACGAAGACATCTATCGCCAATTCCGCTGGCAGGTGCCGGCGCGCTACAATATCGGCGTCGACGTCTGCGACCGCTGGGCGGCGCAGGAGCCCGGACGGCTCGCCATCCTGCACGCGCGGCCCGACGGCGGCGAAGACGCCATCAGCTACGGCGCCTTGCGCGACGCGTCCAACCGTCTCGCCAACGTGCTGCGCGCGCACGGTGTTAAGCGCGGCGACCGCGTCGGCATTATGCTCCCGCAAACGCCGGAAGTTGCCACTGCCCATATCGCGATCTACAAGCTCGGCGCGGTCGCCTTGCCGATCGCGGTCTTGTTCGGTCCGGATGCGCTGAGCTATCGCTTGCAGAATTCCGGCGCCAAGGCGCTCATCACCAACGCGCAAGGCCTCGCCAAGCTCGCCGGCACTCGCGGCGAGGCGCTGGAGCTTTCCTGCGTGCTGTCGGTCGATAGCGGGTTTGCCGATCTGCTGACGCGCGCATCGGCGGAATTCACGTCGGTCGATACCGCCGCCGACGATCCGGCGATGATGATCTACACTTCCGGCACCACCGGCCAGCCCAAGGGCGCGCTACACGCGCATCGCGTGCTGCTCGGTCACCTTCCCGGCATTGAGCTGCCGCATTTCCCGTTCCCGCAAACGGGCGACCGCTACTGGACGCCGGCCGATTGGGCCTGGGCCGGCGGTCTACTCGACGCGCTGCTGCCGAGCCTGCGCTACGGCGTGCCGGTGGTGGCCTACAAGTTTGAAAAGTTCGATCCGGAGCGCGCCTTCGCACTGATGGCGCAGACGCAAACGCGCAATGCCTTTATCCCGCCGACCGCGTTGCGCATGATGCGCGCGGCCCCGAACCCGCGCGGGCGTTACGATTTCCAATTGCGCAGCGTGGCCTCGGGCGGCGAATCGCTCGGCGTCGAGGCGCTGGAATGGGGAAAAGAAGCCTTCGGCCTCGCGATCAACGAATTCTACGGCCAGACCGAATGCAATCTGGTGCTCGGCTCCTGCGCGCAGCTTGGCATACTCAAGGCCGGCGCCATCGGCAAGCCGATTCCCGGCCACACGGTCGCGGTGATCGGCAAGGACGGTGCGCTGCTCAAGGCCGGTGCAGTCGGCCAGATCGCTGTCAAACGGCCCGATCCGGTGATGTTCCTGCAATACTGGGACAACGCGCAGGCTACGCACGACAAGTTCGTCAGTGACTGGATGACCACCGGCGACCAGGGCGTGGTGGATGAGCAGGGTTATATCACTTTCGTCGGCCGCGACGACGACGTCATCACGTCGTCCGGCTTTCGCATCGGGCCGGGCGAGATTGAGGACTGCCTGATCCGTCATCCGGCGGTGGCGCTTGCCGCGGTGGTCGGCAAGCCCGATCCGATCCGCACCGAGATCGTGAAAGCCTTCATTGTGCTCAAGAAGGGCCAGGCGGCGTCGGACACGCTTGCCGCCGACATTCAGAATTTCGTCAAGACGCGGCTGTCTGGCCACGAATACCCGCGCGAGGTCGCCTTCATCGATGACCTGCCGATGACGACGACGGGCAAGGTGATCAGGAGACTATTGCGGGAGCGGGTTTAAGCGCCGGACGCGCCGCCCATGATGAACACGTGGAAGCCAAGCCGCCGCTTGGCGACGAAATAAAGCAGGATCGATTCCACCACCAGCGCGCTCGAGGTGGCGACGCCGGCGCCCTCGATGCCGATGCGCGGAATGAGGATGACGCACAGCACGAGATTGAGCGCGAAGGCGGCGGCATAGATCATGGCACATTGCTTGCGCTCGCCCAGCATGTTGAGCAGCCGTTCGGCGGGCCCGACGGCGGCGCGCGCCAGCATGCCAACGGCAAGAATGAACATAACGCCGTAGCCGCGCTCGAAGCTCGCGCCGAACAGCGCCAGCAGCGGACGGCCGAGCGCGAGGATCAGCGCGCAGACGGCTAGCGAGGGCCAGAACGTCCACCGGACGGTTTCGGCGAAAAAAGAGGCCAGCCGCTTTCTGTCGCCGGACACGTGATATTCGGTGAACTTGTGCGTGGTGGCGCCGGCGATGGCGAAGTAGACGAAGGCGACGATCGCCAGCAGGCGCGCGCCGGCATAATAGACCGCCACCTCGTCGGGCGAACGCAAATGCTCGAGCGAGAGAATGTCCACGTAAGTCAGCAGCAAATAGAAGGCTTCCGACACGAAGATCGGCAGCGAGGTGGCGAGCCACACCTTCGGTTCGTAGATCTTCGGGCCGGCCGGCACCGTCGTCTTGAGCCGGCGGTCGAGCATGATCAGTTGGACGATGGTGACCACCCAAGTGGTGCTGACGGCGATCATCATCGCCGTCATCGCGCCGGTCGGCGCGCCGAACAAATAGGCCGCGCCCATCAAGGCGGTGATGGTGAGCTGGCGCCAAATGAAGAACGGCATCAGCGCGAGGTTCGGCCAGTTGTAAGATTGCGCGATGCCGGCCTGCACCTGCACCAGACCGTAGATCGGAACGGCGAGGCAGGCGAGGTAGAGCGGCAGCACGGTGAACTGGTCGAGGTGTGGCGCGGCCGCCGTCACGCCAATGGCGCCAACCGCGCCGACGGCGGTGGCGACGCCGAAGGCGAGCCAGCGGCTGCCGGCCAGAAATCCGCGTAGGCGGTCGAGCGATTTGATCTCGGTATATTCCGGAACAAAGCGCCGTGCCGCCGACGACAGGCCGACGTCAGAGAGGGCGCCGATCATCAGCACCCAGGTCCACACATAAACGTAGACGCCGAACTCGAAGCTGCCCATCCAGCGCGCGAGCAGCACCTGACTGGCGAGCGCCAGCAGCGCGCTGCCGAGGCGCACCAGAAAAACTTTCCCGGCCACGACCTGCGCCAGCCTCGAATTGCTGCGCTCGGCGAGCTTGGCCTTGATGCGCGCGATCAGTCCCGCCGCGGTTGGCGGCGCGGGAGCGGAATGTTCGGCATCGACCAGCGCCACAGGTTCACTCTCCCGCGGCTGCGGCCGGGTTGCGAGCGACGGCAAAACCATCGCGCTCGCATAGCAAGGAACCGTTAAGAATAAGTTCGGAAGGACTGTTTATGTTGATGAATCAAGGCTTTTCAAGCTTGGCCACGTCCGCCAAAATACTCTCGACCGCCTTACGTTCCTCCGCCGTCAGCGCCGCCTGCGGCGGAACCGGATCGCCGACCGCGTAGCCCTGAATCTGCAAACCGGCCTTGATGCAGGCGGCAAGATTAAAGCGCGCGAAGGCCTCGTTGATGCGCCAGAGTTCGCGTTGCAGCGCCATCGCCTGCGGCCATTTCCCGGCGCGGCAGAGGTCGTACAGTGTCACGCTCTGGCGCGGCACGATGCAGGCCGGGCCCGCCATCCAGCCGACGCCGCCGATCAGCATCACCGCCGCCGGAATATGCGCCGAGGCCGAAAACACTTTCATGCGCGGCGCGCGGTTCATGATCGAAAGCAGCCGGCCGGTATTGGTGGAAGCGTCCTTGATGTATTGGATTCGCGGGTTCTCGGCGAGCCGCGCGATCGTATCGAGGGAAAGGTCACTACGCTGGAATTGCGGATTGGTATAGAGCACGACCGGGATGTCCACGCTGTCGGCGATGGCGCGGAAGTAGGATTCGATCTGCGCATCCTTGAGCGGAAAGTAGGCCTCCAGAATGGCGAGGATGCCGTCGGCGCCGAGCGACTGGTAGTGCCTGGCCTGCGCCACCGCGTCTGCCGTCGCCGTCGAGGCGACGCCGGCGATCACCGGCACGCGCTTGCGCGCGGCTTCGATGGTCGCCTGCACCACCGCCGCGCGCTGCTCGTGCGTGAGATAAGCGAATTCGCCGGTCGAGCCGAGCGGTGTCAGTCCGTGCACGCCCGCCTCGATCAGATCGTCCACCAGCCGTCCGAGCACATCGGTGAGGATGCGCCCCTGCGCGTCGATCGGCGAAACGAGATAGGGGAAGACGCCGTGGAAATCGCTCATCGCCTCGCTCTGCTGTCATGCCCGCGAAAGCGGGCATCCAGTACTCACTAACATAGAGATGTGGTTCACAACACCGAGGCCTGCGTTTACTGGCCCCCTGCGTCCGCGCGGACGAAAGCCTAATCGTCACCCCTTAAAGCCGCCCTCGTCGAGAAACTTTCGTTCCTCCGGCGTGCTGACGCGGCCCAGAACGGCGTTGCGATGTGGAAAGCGGCCGAAGCGGCGGATGATGTCGGCGTGCAGTTTGGCCCATTTCAAGCCGTCGGCGTCGTCGACGGCTTTATAGAATGCCAACCCTTTTTCCTGATCGGCGAGATTTTCCGAATGCTCGAACGGCAGATAGAAAAAGCCGCGCAGGTCGGGAAACGCGCCGTCGAAGCCATTGAGGATGCCGCGGCTGGCAATCGCCAACGCCAGCGGATCCGTTGCGAAGGCGCGCGGCTCGCCGCGGAACATGTTGCGCGGGAATTGATCGAGCAAAATCAGCAGCGCCAGCGCGCCCTCTGCGTTTGCCTCCCATGCGGTGAGTTTGCCGCTTGCGGCCGCCTCGTGCAATTTGAGGAAACGCTTGCGAATTTCGTCGTCGAAGGCGGCGTCCTTTTCGAACCAGCGATCCGGCCCGGCCGCGCGCCAGAACGCGACCACCTCGGCAGCCGTTGGCATTGCCGGCTCGCTCAAGGTTCGTCCCGTAAGGCGCGGCGTAGGATCTTGCCGACATTGGTCTTCGGCAGCTCGGTGCGGAATTCGATCTGCTTGGGCACCTTATAGCCGGCGAGCTCGGTGTGCATGTATTTGCGCAGCTCCTGTTCGGTCAGGTCCGGCGATTTTTTCACTGCGAACAATTTCACGGCTTCGCCTGAATGGGCGTCCGGTACGCCGACGGCAGCGCATTCCAGCACGCCGCCCTGCATCATCGCCACGTCCTCGACCTCGTTGGGGAATACCTTGAAGCCGGAGACCGAGATCATGTCCTTCTTGCGGTCGATGATCTTGACGCGGCCGTCGGCGTCCATCACGCCGATGTCGCCGGTGCGGAGGAAGCCGTCCGCCGTCATCACTTTGGCAGTTTCATCCGGACGATTCCAATAGCCGGGCATGATCTGCGGCCCCCGCGCGCAGATTTCTCCCTGCTCGCCGATCGGCACCTCTTGGCCGCCCTCGTCGCGGATCGAGATGTCGGTCGAGGGCACCGGAAATCCGATGGTGCCGGTCCATTCGGCGATGTCGCCGCGATTGCAGGTGAGCACCGGCGAAGTTTCCGACAGGCCGTAACCCTCCACGATCGGCTTGCCGGTCGCCTTCATCCAGGCTTCGGCGACGGGCTTCTGCAACGCCATGCCGCCGGCGACCGCGGATTTCAACATGCTCAAGTCGAGCTTGCCGAAATCGGGATGATTGAGCAGCGCGTTGTAGAGCGTGTTCACGGCCGGGAACATATTCACTTTGTAATGGCTCAATTCCTTGATCAGGCCGCCGATGTCGCGCGGGTTCGGAATCAAGATGCACATGCCGCCGGTGCGCACGCCGAACAGGAAGCACGCGGTGAGCGCGAAGATGTGATAAAGCGGCAGCGCGGTGACGATGACGACCTGGTCGATCACCGGCGGGATCGCCACCATCGGTTCGTTCCACGCCACCACCTGCAGCACATTGGCGACTAGGTTCCGGTGCAGCAGCATGGCGCCCTTGGCGACGCCGGTGGTGCCGCCGGTATATTGCAGGAAGGCGATGTCGTCGGGCGCGGCCTCGACACGCGTGAACCCCAGCGCGCTGCCGGCGGCAATCGCGTCTTTGAATGCAGTCGCGCCCGGCAGGCTGTAAGCCGGCACCATCTTCTTGACGTGGCGCACCACGGCGTTGACCAGCGTGCCTTTCAAGAGGCCGAGCATGTCGCCCATGCTCGCGATCACCACGTGTTTCACATCGATGAACGGTAGTGCCTCCTGCAGCACCGCGGCGAAGTTCTCCAGCACGACGATGGCTTCGGCGCCGCAATCCTTGAGCTGGAATTCCAGTTCGCGCGGCTTGTAAAGCGGATTGACGTTCACGCCGGTCATGCCCGCGCGCAAAATGCCGGCGATCGCCACCGGATATTGCAGCACGTTCGGCATCATGATGGCGACGCGGGTGCCGCGCTTAAGGCCCTTGCTCTGCAGCCAGGCGGCAAAGGCGCGCGAGGTCGCCTCGAGCTCGGCATAAGTCAGGGATTTGCCCATGCAGACGCAGGCTTGCGCGCCGGCGTGCGCCTTGAAGCTTTCCTCCAACATCGTCACCAGCGACGAGTAGCGCGAGGGATCGATGTCGGCGGGCACGCCGGGCGGGTAATGGCTCAGCCAAGGTCGCTGCATTGGCCGTTGCATGGCGTTTTCCCCACATGCCGCCGGCTCTTTTCCGGCAAGTTTCCGGTTTGGCCGACGGTCCGGGATCAGCATTAGTCGAGTTGGGAGGCCGCGCAAGGGTACCCGTCATTACGGGACAGCGCGAAGCGCTGGACCCGGAATCCATACTCCGCAGCGCTTAGGTTATGAATTCCGGGTTCGCGGCCTTTGGCCGCGCCCCGGAATGACAAAGTTTTACCGGTCCGGCCCGCCGAACGGCACCAGCGGATTGTCGGTCAAGGCCGCGCGGTCCGGCCGGTCGACGCTGGCTGCGCCGAGGAAGGCCCCGAACAGCTCACGCACGTTGCGCTCCGGCAAATCGCGGGTGATGAACACCAGCATGGTGCGGTGGTCGCCGTCCGGCCAGCGTTCCAGGCGCGCGGTCGGGTGGAAAACGTGCTGCACGCCGTGCACTACCACTGGCGTGTCGGGCATTTCGGCGAGCTTCACGATGCCCTTGAGCCGCAACAGCTTGGCGCCATAAGTCGCGCGCAGCAGTTCGAGAAACATTTCCAGCGTGCCGGCGGGAATGGCGGCGTCGGCGGTCAGCACGAACGAGGCGATGTGCTCGTCGTGACGGTTGAAGTCGTGATGATGATCGTGGTGATCCTCGGCATAGGCTTCGGCGGCGAGCCATTTCTTCACGTCGGAGATTTTGCGCGCGGGATCGTATAGCCCGCAGTTCATCAGCCGTTCGGCGGTCGCTTCGCCTTTCGCCGCATCGAGGATCGGAGCGGCCGGATTGAGCGTGCGCAGGCGCGCGAGGATGGCCGCGCGTTGTTCGGCACTGGCCAGATCGGTTTTGGTCAGCACGATGCGGTCGGCCACCGCCGCCTGCTTGATCGCTTCGGGGTGGGCATCGAGCGTAGCCAAACCGTTGGCCGCATCGACGACGGTGACGATGCCGTCGAGCCGGTAGCGCTGCACCAGATAAGGATGCGCCATGGCGGTGTGCAACAGCGGCGCCGGATCGGCCAAGCCGGTTGTTTCGATCAGCACGCGGCGGAAAGTGCAGCGCCTATTGTCGAGATCGCGCAGCAGCGTCTCCAGCGCGTCCACCAGATCGCCGCGCATGGTGCAGCACAGGCAGCCCGATTGCAGCAGCACCATGTTGTCGCCGATATATTCGACCAACAGGTGGTCGAGTGCGACGTCGCCGAATTCGTTGATAATGACGGCGGTCTCACTTAGCGCCGAGTCCTTGAGCAGGCGGTTGAGTAGCGTGGTCTTGCCGGAGCCGAGAAAGCCGGTGAGCACGGTCAACGGGATTGGCTCGGCCGGCTGGCGCCGATCGGTGCTATCGCCGGGCCCGGACATTAATTAGCCGAACTGACTTTCGGTTTCGCGTGTTTGGCGTGCTTGGGCGCGCTCGCGGTTTTGGCGCCGTCTTTCTTAGTACCATCTTTCTTGGCGGCGGTTTCTTTTTGCTCGCCGGTCTCTTTTTTGGCGAGCCGCTTTTTCTTCTTCACGCGCGGCTCGGCGGTCTGCACCGCGTCCGGATGATCGGGCGGGCCGGTGAACACCTTGACCGGTGGCTCGGTCTCGACCGGCGGCCCGAGCACGAATTTTCCGTTCGGCGGCCGCAGGCTGGACAATAGGAAGCTCTGCGGCGATCCGGCGTCGCCGCTTGGAACGGCGGCGCCGGCGTCAGCCTGTTCTTCGTCGTTGTTTTCCGCCGGCGGCTTGCGGCGATGGCCGCCGCACATTTCATCGCGCAGATTGGGCGGCGGCGCGTCGATCGGCGCCAGCGCGTCGACCGTGCCGAGCGAGGGCGTCAGCCAAGTGAGGCCGCCGCTATTGAAGCCGCGTTCGAGCAACGCGGCCGCCTTCTGCGCGCGCACCGCGCCGGAATAGGCGCCGAGCACGATGGCGATCAGTCGCCTTCCGTTACGGGTCGCCGAGGCTACCACGTTGTAGCCGGAGGCGCAGATGAAGCCGGTCTTCATGCCGTCGGCGCCGGGATAGCGGTCGAGCAGCGAATTGTAATTGCGCATCACGCGATTGCCATACTGGATCGCGTGGATGTGCCAGTAGCTGTCGTCTTCCGGAAATTCTGTAATCAGCGCGCGCGCCAGGATGCCGAGGTCGCGCGCCGAGGTGACGTGGTTTTCCGCCGGCAGTCCGTTCGGATTGACGAAATGCGACTCGGTCATGCCGAGCCGGCGGGCATTGGCGTTCATCATGTCGGCGAAGCCTTCGATCGAGCCGCCGACGCCTTCCGCGATCGCCACCGCCATATCGTTGGCCGATTTCACCATCAACATCTTCAAGGCGTTGTCGAGGGTGAGGCGGGTGCCAGCCTTGAATCCCATCTTGGTCGGCTGCTGCGCCGCCGCGTTGCGCGATACCGTCAGCATCGTGTCGAAGCCGATGCGGCCTTCCTTGATGGCGCGCAGCGTGGTGTAGGCGGTCATCAATTTGGTGACGGAGGCCGGGTACCACGGATAGGTGGCGTTCTCCGCGTGCAGCACCTTGCCGGTCGCGGCCTCGATCAATAGCTGCGCTTCGGCCCGCGCGGGCGTCGTGCCGGCGAGCGCCAGCGCTGCCGCCACGGCGAAACCAAGCATCGGGAAATATGGGCTAGCTCGATATGGCAATGGTTCGTGGCCAGTTCGGGGTCTCGGGCCAAAGGACCCCAAGCCGAGTGGGTTCCATAGGCGGTGGCGCTAGGCTATCTAAGCTTTGGACGGGAGGCAAAGTCCGCCTCCTCCCCGGTGTGAATCATGGTGACGGGCGCTAGATTGCCGACCAATGCGACCAAAGTTCGGCAAAGGAGGGTCGAATGACCGCCTGTATCGTCGGCTGGGCCCATACCCCCTTCGGGAAGCTCAGTAATGAGAGCGTCGAAAGCCTGATCGTGCGGGTCACGGCTGAGGCGCTGGCCGACGCCGGGGTCGCCGCCCGCGACGTCGACGAAATCGTGCTCGGTCATTTCAACGCCGGCTTTTCGGCGCAGGACTTCACCGCCGCGCTGGTGCTGCAGGCCTCCCCCGAGCTGCGCTTCAAGCGGGCGACGCGCGTCGAGAACGCCTGCGCGACGGGTTCGGCGGCGGTACATCAGGGTATCAAGGCGATCGAGGCGCACGCGGCGCGCATCGTGTTGGTGGTCGGTGTCGAACAGATGACAACGACGCCGGCGTCCGAGGTCGGGCGCAATCTGCTGAAAGCGTCTTACGTGCGCGAGGAAGCCGAGATCGACGGCGGCTTTGCCGGCATCTTCGGCAAGATCGCCGGGCTCTATTTCCAGAAATGGGGTGACCAGTCCGACGCGCTGGCCATGATCGCCGCCAAGAACCACAAGAACGGCGTCGGCAATCCTTACGCGCAAATGCGCAAGGACCTTGGCTACGATTTCTGCCGCACTGAGAGCGAGAAGAATCCTTTCGTGGCCGGTCCGCTCAAGCGCACCGATTGCTCGCTGGTGTCGGACGGCGCCGCCGCGGTCGTGCTCGCCGACGTCGAAACCGCGCTCAAGCTGAAAAAAGCGGTGGCGTTCCGCGCCGCCGAGCACGCCCAGGATTTCCTGCCGATGTCCAAGCGCGACATCTTGAAGTTCGAAGGCTGCGCGCGGGCCTGGCATGGCGCGCTGGCGCAAGCGGGCTTGCAGCTCGGCGATCTGTCGTTCATCGAGACGCACGACTGTTTCACCATCGCCGAGCTGATCGAATACGAGGCCATGGGTCTGACCGGGCAAGGCCAGGGCGCGCGCGCCATCGCCGAAGGCTGGACCCAGAAAGACGGAAAGTTGCCGGTGAACCCATCGGGCGGCTTGAAGGCGAAAGGCCATCCGATCGGCGCGACCGGCGTATCGATGCATGCACTTGCCGCCATGCAGCTGACCGGAACTGCGAATGACCTGCAGGTAAGGAACGCCCGCCTCGGCGGAATTTTCAATATGGGCGGCGCTGCGGTGGCGAATTACGTCAGCATTCTCGAACGTATCAAGTGATTCGCCGGCCAGGCGGGCCGTAAAAATCGCCCGCCCGATTGATCAAAGGCAAGGTGGCGCCTCCGCAAAACGGCCAAATTGATTGCACGTTGGGACGTGTTACAGCTATGCGGTGTTAATGTCATAATCGTTCGCACGCGTATGATTTGACGTTGAGCGGAGCCAGGACGGCCGATGACCAATATTCCAACCGACCTGCTGCGCACGCTTGTCGCCGTCGTCGACTTGCGCAGCTTCACCAAGGCCGCGGCCAATCTCGGGGTCACGCAGCCGGCGGTTAGCGCGCAAATCAAGCGGCTGCAGTTTCTGCTTGGCGGCGACCTGTTCGACCGCAGCGTCCAAGGCGTCAGCCTGACGCCGCAGGGCGAATTGGTGGTCAGTTACGCGCGCCGCTTGCTCTCAATCAACGACCAGATCGTGCACATCGGCGACAACGGCCCGCGGCCCGAACTGGTGATCCGCGTCGGCACGCCGAGTGAATATATCGCCTCGATTCTGCCCGGCATCTTGGCGCATTTCCGCGAGCGCTGGCCGGACGTGCGCTTCATCGTGCGCACCGATTTTTTCGATCCGCTGGCGCGCCAGCTGCGCAGCGGCGACATCGATCTGATGATCGGATTGTCGATGACGCCGCCGCACGACGCCCGCTACAGCCGTCCGCAGGAGGTCGCCTGGGTGCACAGCGCTGCAACGCGCATCGAACGCGACCGGCCGGTGCCGCTGGTATCTTACGGCGAACTTTGCGTTTATCACCGGCTCGCAGTGCAGGCGCTGCAAGCGGTCGGCCTCGACTGGGAAGACGTGTTCACCGGCCCGAGCACCATCGGTCTACGCGGCGCGATCGACGCTGGGCTCGGCGTCATGGCGATCACCCGGCGGCGGGCAAAGCGCGCCGGCATGCAAATCTGGGAAGACGCCCCGTTGCCGAAGTTGCCGGACCTCTACAGCGGAATCTATGTCCGCGAGGGCGGCGCCCGCGCCATCTATGAGCAACTGGCCGACGATATCGCCACGGTCTTCTACGATCCCGGCGAAAGCTCGCCCCAATTGCTCGCCAGCGCCGAAAAAGCGCGCAAGGCCGACACCGCGGCCTGAGGCCGGCGCCATCGCTGCGACGCGCGCGGATTTAAACTCTGAAAAGCGTCAGTGCGGCCTGCTCGGTGTGCCCGCTTCGAGCTGCAGGCACTCGATTTCGTTTCTCAAATACAACCTGCGGCGCTTGAGTTCGGCGACCATGGAATCGTCGGTCGCTTTGCGCAGCAAAATCTCCTCGATCTCATCTTTCAGCCGTTCGAGATCAGCAATATGGGCGCGGCACTTCGCGCGGTCGCGCCGGGCGGCCTGCAATTCGGATAAAATAGCGGCATTCGGACAAAACCGCGGCGCACCGGCCGCCGGCTGTGGCATCGTTGCGAGCCAGTCGCGGCAAGCTTGTTTGGACGGGCAAGCCTCGCAATTGTCGAACGCCACCGCATAGCCATGGCCGAGCCGCGATATCGCGTCGCCGACCGGGTCGATCCCGAGGCGCTTCATTATTTCAATCAGGTAGATCGGTTGCTGTGCACGCGGGGCGGAAACGTCCATGACGCTCCTCCCATGGTTTTTATAGCCCGACAGGCTCCTACTTAAACGATTCCTGGCAACGGGCCATGATCTGGATCAAAACCGGCTGGGCGTCGCCTGCACATTCGTCCGCTCATTTATGCGGCAGCCGCCTAATTGACCTTGCGCTCTGCGGCGGAAGGCAGAAAAGAAGTGTCGAAAACGTCTTCCGGCTTCGGCTTTGCGTTGAACTTGTAGGAGGCCGACCCATGCCGTCGGCAAGACCCGTCATCGCGGCCAAGGATATTCAGCAGTTCCGCGCGCCTTTTGCGCCGGCGGATGAGGGCTTGGCCGCTGCCTTGCTGGTGGGCGCCGGACGCTCCGACGCAGCCGAGGCCCGCATCGATGCGCGTGCCACGGCACTGGTAACGGCGATCCGCGCGCGCAGCGGCAGGCTCGGCGGCGTGGAGGATTTCCTGCACGCCTATGCGCTCTCCACCAAGGAGGGCCTGGCGCTGATGGTGCTGGCCGAGGCGCTGCTGCGGGTGCCCGACGCCGATACCGCCGACCGCCTGATCGAGGACAAGCTTAAAAGCGGCGACTGGGCGCATCACGATACCCGCTCGACCGTGCTGCTGGTGTCGGCCTCGGCCTGGACGCTCGGCATCACGGCGCGCGTCATCCATCCGGGCGAAACGCCGGAGGGCATCGTCGAGGCGCTCATCAAGCGGCTCGGCCTGCCGGCGGTGCGCGCAGCGACGCGCCAGGCCATGCGGCTGCTCGGCTCGCATTTCGTGCTCGGGCAGACCATCGAAGAAGCGCTGGCGCGCGCCGAAACCGGGCGCGAGTATCTTTATTCCTTCGACATGCTGGGCGAAGGCGCCCGCACCGCCGAAGATGCCGAGCGCTATTTCGAAGCCTACGCAAACGCCATCGCGGCAATCGGCAAGCGCGTCGGCAACGCCGCGCTGCCTAATCGCTCTGGCATTTCGGTCAAGCTCTCCGCGCTGCATCCGCGTTACGAGCCGCTACAGCGCAAGCGTGTGCTCAAGGAGCTGACGCCGAAAGTGCTCGAACTGGCGCGCATGGCGAAAAGCCAGGAGCTCAACTTCACCGTCGATGCGGAAGAGGCCGACCGGCTAGAATTGTCGCTCGATGTGATCGCCACGGTGCTGCGCGATTCTTCTTTGGCTAGCTGGGACGGCTTCGGCCTTGCCGTGCAGGCTTATCAGAAGCGCAGCGCTGCCGTGATCGATTGGATCGCGGATGTCGCTGCCGCGCTCGGCCGCCGCCTGATGGTGCGGCTGGTCAAGGGCGCCTATTGGGACAGCGAGGTCAAGCGCGCGCAGGAGCGCGGCCTTGCCGACTATCCGGTATTCAGCCGCAAGGCGATGACCGATCTTTGCTATCTCGACTGCGCGCGCAAACTGCTCGAACGCCGGCCGTTACTCTATCCGCAATTCGCCACCCATAACGCGCTGACGGTCGCGAGCGTGATCGAGGACGCCGGCAACACGCATAATTTCGAATTCCAGCGCCTGCACGGCATGGGCGAGGCGCTCTATCACGCGCTGTTGACGGAATCGCCCGGCCTGACCTGCCGGGTCTATGCGCCGGTCGGTGGCTATGCCGATCTACTGGCCTATCTGGTGCGCCGGCTGTTGGAGAACGGCGCCAACTCATCCTTCGTGTCGGTCGCCGCCGATCCGAACGTGCCGATCGATACCGTACTAAGGCGGCCGCAAAGTTGGATCGGCGGACCCGACAAGGCGCGCCATCCGCACATCCCGCTGCCGCGCGATCTGTTCGCGCCGGAACGGACGAATTCAATCGGTGTCGAGTTCGGCGACAGCGCCGCGCTCGATACGCTGTTGGCGGAGATCAAGGCCGCGCCGGCGCAGCTAAAAGCCGCGCCGCTGATCGACGGCGTTGAAGTCGTTGGCCGCGTACGCAGTGTTGTGTCGCCGATCGACGGCAAGATCATCGGCGTTGTCGAGGAGGGCGACGAAGCGGTTGTCGCGGCAGCGATGAGCGCGGCGGAGGCCGGTTTCCCGGGCTGGAGCGCAACGCCGGTTGCCGGACGCGCCGCAGCGCTGGAGCGCGCCGGCGATCTGATCGAGCAACATCGCGGGCGCCTGATCGCGCTTCTGCAAAGCGAAGGCGGCAAGACGCTCGACGATTGCGTTTCGGAAGTGCGCGAGGCCGCCGATTATTGCCGCTACTACGCGGGCGAGGCGCGCCGCACGCTGACGCCGCAATCGCTGCCCGGTCCGACCGGCGAGAGCAACGAACTTCGCTATCGCGGCCGCGGCGTGTTCGTCTGCATCAGCCCGTGGAATTTTCCGCTCGCCATTTTCACCGGCCAGGTCGCGGGCGCGCTTGCTGCTGGCAACGCGGTCGTCGCCAAGCCGGCCGAGCAGACGCCGCTCATTGCTTCGGAAGCGGTGAAGCTGCTGCACGCGGCCGGCGTGCCGGCGAGCGCGCTGCATCTGGTGCCGGGCGATGGCAAAGTCGGCGGCCTGCTTGTCGTCCATGCGGCCATTGCCGGTGTTGCCTTCACCGGTTCAACGGAAGTCGCCCGCCTCATCAACCGCGCGCTCGCCGCCAAAGACGGCCCGATCCCGGTGCTGGTCGCCGAGACCGGCGGCATCAACGCCATGATCGTCGACGCCACCGCGTTGCCCGTGCAGGTCACCGACGACGTCATCGCCTCGGCCTTCCGCTCCGCCGGCCAGCGCTGCTCAGCGCTGCGCCTGCTGTGCCTGCAGGATGACGTGGCGGACAAAATGCTCGACATGGTTGCGGGCGCGGCGCGCGAATTGCAGCTCGGCGATCCGCGCGACATTTCGACTCAGGTCGGCCCGGTGATCGAGCCGCAAGCCAAGGCCAGGCTCGAACGCTGGATCGCCGACATGCACGGCGCGCTGCGCTTCCGCTGGGAAGGGGCGCTGCCGCCCGGCGGCAATTTTGTGGCGCCGGCGATCCTAGAACTCGATCGCGCAGAACAATTGAAAGAAGAAGTGTTCGGCCCCGTACTGCATGTCGTTCGCTGGCGGGCAGACGAGTTCTCCCGCCTGCTCGCCGACCTCGCCGGCAACGGCAGCGCGCTCACGCTCGGCGTCCACTCGCGCATCGACGCGACCGTCGAGCGCATCGCCAAGCTGCTTGCGAACGGCAATGTCTACGTCAACCGCAACATGATCGGCGCCGTGGTTGGCAGCCAACCTTTTGGCGGCAGCGGACTTTCCGGCACCGGGCCGAAGGCTGGCGGACCCAATTACCTGCGCCGCTTCGCGCGCGAGCAGGTGGTAACGGTCAACACCGCCGCCTCCGGCGGCAATGCGACGCTGCTCTCAGACGAAGAATAGAGACCGCCGCCTTCGCAGTTGCGAAATGAACTGCCAAATGCCACCCGCGCGTTTGGAATCGTCAAGCATAATGCCTGTTTTGGCCCGGGTTTTAATACTCGTTAACCGGTTTGGCGCGCGGATCGGGTATTGTGCGCACATGACTGATTCGGTCGCTCGGCTCTATGACGCCGTGATCGCTGCCCGGGGGTCCGACCCGGCGAAGTCGCGAACCGCCCGGCTGTTGCGCGCCGGCCGCGCAAAAATGGCCAAAAAGCTCGCCGAAGAGGCGGTCGAAGTCGTGATCGACGCCATGCACGGCCAGCCCGAGGCCGTGGTGCGCGAAAGCGCCGATTTGCTCTACAATCTCGTGGTGCTCTGGGTTCATTCCGGCGTTCACCCCGACGACGTCTGGATCGAGATGCGCCGGCGTGAGCAGATGTTCGGCATTGCGGAAAAAGTGCCAAAGGATCTAGTACAAGCTCCGGCGCGGCGTAAGGTCGTGGCGCTGGAGACCAGGCGCATCCGCAAGCGCCGCTGATCCACCTCTCCCTAACCCGAGCGTTCCGATGTCAGTTGAGGCCGCCGAGCCGCGTTCTTCGCTTCGCCGTTTGTATGACTGGTGCGTCGCCGCCGCCGGCAAGCCGCATGCGCTGGGCATATTGACGGCGGTCGCCTTCGCCGAAAGCTCGTGCTTCCCGATCCCGCCCGACGTGATGCTGGTGCCGATGGCACTGGCGCGGCCCGACCGGGCCTTCCACCTCGCCACTTGGTGCACGCTGGCCTCGGTCGCCGGCGGCATCGTCGGCTACGGCATCGGCGCGCTGCTATATGACTCGGTCGGGGCTTGGCTGATCCATCTGTACGGCTACGGCAATAAAGTTGAAGCCTTCCGTGCGGCTTACGCCCAGTGGGGCGCCTGGATCATCCTGATCAAAGGGCTCACCCCGATCCCCTATAAGATTGTGACGATTTCGTCGGGCTTTGCCGGCTACAACTTCGGCTTGTTCGTCGTTTTGTCGATTATCACGCGTGGAATGCGCTTTTTCCTGCTGGCTTTTCTGCTCAACCGTTACGGCGAATATGCCCGCCATATCATCGAGAAACGGCTGGCTTTGTGGACTTCGCTTTTTGCCGCCGTGCTCGTGATCGGTATCGTGGTTGCGCTATACTTGATCTGAGAGACTCAGAATTCCTCATTTTCGCCACCTGGCGGGCCTAAAGACGCGTGCTGGCGCAAATGCCGTTAGGCTAATCCGCAAGGCGGATGCCCTCAAATCGATTTGACCGGACATGGGCACCAACCGACTCTCGAAATCTTGCACCGGACGTAGGACGGCTTCCTTGCTGCTGGCGGTCGTCGGCGCGGGCGCGATTCTGTTTAGCTCCGCGCTCGCGTTTGCACAGGAGCGCTCCGACACGCGCGCCGCGCCCGAGGGGCGTGGACTGTTCGGCAATGTCACGCACTGGTTCGACGAACAATGGTCCTGGGTCGGCTCCGGTTTCCGCGGCGCCCGCTCGGGAGTCGAGAATCTCGGCAACGAAGCCGGCATTGCCGCCAAGACGACCGTCGAAGGCGCCCGCGATGCCGCCGGCGCGGTCACCCGCATTCCCGGCACCCGCGTGGTCATCGGGCATGAGAAATGTACGATCGCGCCCAACGGCGCCCCCGACTGCGTCGCCGCCGCCGGTGCCATCTGCAAGTCGAAGGGCTTCGACTCTGGCAAGAGCGTCGACATGACCACGGCCGAGGTCTGTCCGCCGCAGGTCTATATGGCCGGCCGCAACAGCGGCGAGGGCTGCCACACAGAGACCTTCGTCTCCCGCGCGCTCTGCCAATAGAAATTAAAGCCGGCGTTCGAGAGCACCAGCGCGCGCTTGTGCCGCCGTCCTTCCTGTGTTTCGGTTTCACAAAACGACGGGAAGGAACGCCGGTGAATCTCCATTCCAAGCTGCTGGATCGCGAAGCGGCGGGTAAGCCCGTCACCGTCGGCGTGATCGGCGCCGGCAAGTTCGGCACTATGTTCCTGTCGCAGGCGCGGCTGACGCGCGGCCTGCATGTCGCGGGGGTCGCTGATCTCGATGTCGCGCGGGCGCGCAGCCAATTGAAGACCGCGGGCTGGCTGGACGGCCAATATGCCGCCAAGTCGCTTGACGATGCGCACAAGGCGCGCACCACCGCGATCACCGACAGCGCCGAGGCGCTGATCGCCGACCCGCGTATCGAGGTAATCGTGGAGGCGACCGGCGTACCGGGCGCCGGCATTCATCATTGTCTGAAGGCGATCGCTTCGGGCAAGCACATCGTCATGGTCAACGTCGAAGCCGACGCCGTGGCCGGCCCACTGCTCGCGCGCCGCGCCAAGGCGGCAGGCGTGGTCTACTCGCTCGCCTGGGGCGACCAGCCGGCGCTGATCTGCGAGCACGTCGACTGGGCGCGCGCCGCCGGCTTCAAGGTGATCTGCGCCGGCAAGGGCACGCGCTACGAGCCGCATTACCACAAGTCCAATCCCGATAATGTCTGGGACATTCTCGACAAGTACCTGAACATTTCCGACCGCAAATCGATCAATCCGAAGATGTTCAATTCCTTCGTCGACGGCACCAAATCCGGCATCGAGATGACCGCGGTGTGCAACGCCACCGGCTTGGTGCCGCAGAGCGACGGCCTGCACTTTCCGCCGGCGACGCGCTTCGAGCTCGCCGACGTGTGCAAGCCGAAAAGCGCCGGCGGCACGCTGGAAAAGGAAGGCGTCACCGAAGTCACCTCGTCGGTTTACCGCGACGGCCGCGACGTGCCGCGCCATCTCGCGCTCGGCACCTACGTCGTGTTCGAGGGCGAGACCGATTACGCGCGCCGCTGCTTCAAGGAATACGCCATGCTGCCGGACAGAAGCGGCAAATATGCCGCGCTCTACCGACCGATCCACATGATCGGGCTCGAGCTCGGCATTTCGGTCGCCTCTTGCGCACTGCGCAACGAGCCGACCGGCGCGCCCAGTGGCTTCCGCTCCGACGTGGTGGCGACCGCCAAGCGCGCTCTCAAAGCCGGCGAGATGCTGGACGGCGAGGGCGGCTTCTGCGTCTGGGGCAAGCAGACGCCGGCCGACGTTTCATTGCGCGATGAATTGCTGCCGCTCGGCCTCGCCCACAACGTCAAGCTTAAGCGCGACATCGCGGAAGGCGGCGCGCTCAAATGGGCGGACGTCGCCTACGATGCGCATGATGCCGCGGTGAAAGTGCGGCGCGAAATGGAAGCGGCCTTCGGCCCGCGGAATATTGGGACCGGGCCCGTGTTATGATCTGGCAGCAATAAAAAAACTCTTGGGGAGGATGACATGCAAATCGGGCGTTTGGCTGCTGCGGCCATCGCGGCGGCTTTTGCGATTGCGGCTGCCGCACCAGGCGCGGCGCGCGCCGAAGAAACCAAGCTCACCGTCATGGCGTTCATCGGCATCCAGAATTTGCCGATCTGGGCCGCACAGTCGCGAGGCTTCTTCGCAAAACGCGGGCTTTCGGTCGACCTGAAGGTGGCGCCCGGTTCGGAAGTGCTGCGTCAAGGCCTTGCCGACGGCAAATGGCAGATCGGACACGCGGCATTCGACAATGCGGTTGCGATGGTCGACGTCGCCAAGGTCGACATTGTCGGCGTCATCGGCGGCGACAACAGCTTCAATCACCTGATCGTGCAGCCCGAGATCGCTTCGATCAAGGATTTGCGCGGCAAGTCCGTCGTGGTGGACGCGCTCAACACCGCCTACGCCTTCCAGCTCTACGACATCCTCGATAAGAATGGATTGCACAAGGGCGACTACACGACGAAATCGGTCGGCGCCACGTTCAAACGGCTGGCGGCGATGCAGCAGGACAAGACCGCCGCGGCCGCAATCCTCAATGCGCCGTTCTCGATCCTGGCGGTGAAATTCGGTCTCAAGGATATGGGCCCGGTGATGAAGGTGATCGGCCCCTATCAGGCGACCGCCGGCTTCACGCTGCGCTCCTGGGCGAAGGAGCATCCCGATACGCTGGTGAAATACCTGCAGGCCTATATCGAGGGTCTGCGCTGGTCGCTCGATCCGAAGAACAAGGATGCCGCCACGGCGCTGCTCGCCGAACGGCTCAAATTGACGCCGGACATCGCCGCCCAGTGCTACGCACTGACGGCGGACCCGGTGAACGGGCCGGCCAAAGACGGCAAGTTCGACATGGCGGGGTTCAAGAACGTGCTCATGCTGCGTGCCAAGTTCGAAGGCGGCACGCCGCCGGCGCCGGAGAAATATCTCGATCTCTCATATTACCGGAAGGCGCTGACCGGGCTCTGAGCGCGGTTATTCCAGTTCGATCGTACCATCGACCTTATGATTGAGGCCGACGTCGCCGATGCTCAACACCATCTGTGCCGGCACGCTTTTTTTGCCCTTGAGTTTTCCGCCGGCCACCGCCGCGCGGATGGCCTTTTCGATCTCCTGCTGCGAGGTCACGCCCACCACTTTGAGGAATTTGCGCAGCGACATATTGAGGGCTTCTTCGTTCATTGATCTCTCCTTGCGTTGGCGGCGATCATATGCGCGCCGCGGCGGCTCTGAAAGCGCCCTGAGCGGTCCCGGCAAACGGTCGCCGTGCCGTTGACCCTTGCTTTTGCGCGGTTATAGTCGCCGCGATTAATGCCCCTGTGGCGGAATTGGTAGACGCGCCTGACTCAAAATCAGGTGATGAAAATCGTGCTGGTTCGAGTCCGGCCAGGGGCACCATTCCCAAATTGTGGTTTTGATATTGTTCAGGTTTTTTCCTGAAAAGTCCCACCGGGGCTCTCGGTGGGACCTAATTCTGTGCTGTTTTGTTCTCTCGGTAACTCATTCTCGAAAAACGGTTCCCGATAAAGCACCAAAATGGTAATCTAAAAATGCCACGGCGCGCCGGGTTTCCCCGACGCGCCGCTCCCTACCCCGGGGTGGACCGGGAAGGTTCAGCGAGAAGGCTATTTGCCAAGCCTTCTCTACCGATCAGAAGGTGATTGCGTCACCGACTGATTTCTTGGGGCTGGAGCGTCGCGCCAGCCCCATTATTCTTCTCCGACCACTTTGGCGTGGAGCGGAATGATACCCATAGCGCGTAACTCGTCGCCGCTGATGCCACGCGGCATCGGCCACGCCATTCCAGGCTTCCAGGAAAGAATTTCCTCGCGGTTGCCATAGAAATAAGCGTTAGAGATGCCGGCATATTTGGCCGCTTTGCTTACGGCGTCGCCTTTGTCGAAAGCTTCCCGGAATTTCGCTATGTGCTCGGCAGTGACCGTTCGCTTGCGGCCCCATGATATACCGGTGCGCCTCTTGAAATGAGCGATGCCCGCTTTCGTTCGCTCGATATGCGCATCACGATTGCGGTTGGCCATCCCGCCCTTTTTTGGCGGTTTCAATGACCATTTCTTATTCACACTGTGAACGTTAGCGCCCTTCCGCGCCCGACGACGCAGAGACCAATGAACGGCATGAACTGGGTTCTTTGCCGTAATGACAACGCCTCCGGCGCTAAGCGCGGCCCAAATCTCTTGTGCCGTTTGTGGGCCACCTAGCTCAAGCTGTTTCATCGCCGCGTCGGGGAGAGACAATTTGGCGAACGGTCCTTCGTCCGCATGGGAAATGCTGGTGCGCTGGCGCGTCGCAACTGCGTATTCCGCTAGCGCCGCTATCGCGGCTTTCAGCGCCTTTAGCTTTTGAACCTCGGGAAGTGCCTCGACTATAGCGATGAGTTCGGCTTCCTCAGCCCGTTCAGATATTGGATGTTCTCAAGGACAAAGAATTCACTGAGCTTGAGGCCCAGGCGCGAGCTGGATGGCGCACTATGCTCGGCGTCCCCCTCATGCGAGAAGGCGAGCCGATTGGGGTGATGGTTATTACCCGTTCTGTTCCTCGCGAATTCTTCGACAGACAAATTGCCGTGTTGACGACTTTTGCAGATCAAGCGGTGATTGCCATCGAAAACGCGCGGCTCCTCAAGGAGTTGCGCAGAGAACGGACCAGCTCGCAAAACTAAATCAAGACCTCGAAAGCCGCGTCACCGACCAAGTCGGCGAGATCGAGCGCATGGCCAGGCTGCGCCGTTTTTGCCACCTCAGGTGGCAGACCTGATCGTCTCGTCCGGTGCCGAAAAGCAGCTCGAAAGTCATCGCCGCGAGATCACCGCGCTGTTCTGCGATCTACGTGGGTTCACTGGCTTCTCCGAAAGCTCCGATCCGGAAGATGTTATGGCTCTGCTACGCGACTATCACGCGGCCATCGGCCGGACTATCATAAAGTATAGAGGCACGCTCGAACGCTATGCTGGCGATGGTGTGATGGTCGTATTCAACGATCCTGTTCCCGTCGAAAATCCCGCGGTACAGGCTGTGTTGATGGCTTTGGAAATGCGTGATGCCATTGCAGCATTGACTGAGACTTGGCGTCGCTGGGGGCACGACATTGGTTTCGGTATCGGCATTGCACACGGTTTTGCCACGCTCGGCACCATTGGATTCGAGGGACGCTTCGATTATGCCGCCATCGGCACAGTATCCAATGTCGCGTCTCGGCTCTGCGATGAAGCAAAACCGGGGCAAATCTTAATCAGCCCTCGGGTGCTCACGAAAATCGAGGATGCTGTGACAGTCGAGCCAGCAGGTGAGTTCGCATTGAAGGGCATTCGCCGCTCTATGATGGCATACAACGTCCTAGAGGCATCACCTTCCAAACCGAGATGATGTCTGCAAGTGGCACATAGCGGACAATCGCTGCGTCGCAATAATTTGTCCGCTTTCGGACAAGAGCGGACATTGCCCGGGCTTGGCTAGGGAGTCGTTTGTCCGCTTATGACCCAACTGCGACATTGGCTGTGCACTGCGGCAATGGTTTTGATGCCGGTTTCAGCCCCTATCAAAATACCCGTTTGAGGCGTTAGGATGCTTCGTCCAGAGCCAGGGGGCGGACATGCAACGGCGCGAGTTCATCACGCTTCTCGGTGGTGCGGCGGTGGCGTGGCCATTTGCGGCACAGGCGCAACCAAAGCCTATCGCGCAGCTCGGCGTCCTTCTTTACAGCGATCCTCAGAGTGATCCCCAGATGGCATCGATCCGGCATGGTCTGAGTGACCTAGGCTATGTCGAGGGACGAAATATCGCTATCGAATATCGCTATGCGCAAGGTCGGGTGGACCGGCTTCCGAGCTTGGCGGCCGAGCTGGTCCGACTCCAGCCCAATGTGATCCTGGCGATCGGCGGGGACGTAGCCCCGATTGCAAAGAGATTTAATCAGACAATCCCTCTCGTATTCGTCAGCAGCGCCGATCCGGAACAACTCGGTCTCGTAGCAAGTCTCGGTCGACCCGGCGGCAACGCGACCGGCGTTTCGCTGCTGCAAGACGCACTCGCGTCCAAGCGTCTTGAGCTTCTTAGGGAGGCTGCACCGCAAATCTCCCGGGTCGCGTTCCTCTGGAATCCGGATCATCCGGATAATGAACAGCGGGAGGCCCAACGCGCTGCACAAGCACTCGGTGTGCAACTTCACCTGGTTGAAGTGCGCAGCTCTGACGATTTCGAGTCGGCGTTTCGCGCCGCCAATAACGCAAGCATAGACTCTCTCTATGTCGTCTCGTCGCGGCAAACAGTGCTGAACATCAAAAGGATCGTTGAATTCGCGTTCCAAAACCGGCTTCCATTGGCCGGCGGTTGGGGAGCTTGGGCAAAGGAAGGCGGGCTTTTTTCTTACGGGCCTGATGCGGTCAATATGGCCCGTCGTGCCGCTAACTACATCGACAAGATTCTTAAGGGCGCCAAACCCGCTGACCTGCCGGTCGAACAACCAACTAAGTTTGAATTGATAATCAATCTCAAGACCGCCAAAGCACTCGGCCTCACCGTGCCGCCGTCGCTGCTCGCCCGCGCCGACGAGGTGATCGAATAAGAAATGCAATTTGCTGCGGTGCATAGTCCGCTATTGATGCTGTGGACGGCTCCTCCACTGGCACTGTCCGACATCAGCGCTTGTGAGACAGATTTAGCGGCTTGAGGAACGGAGGATTTCTGGCTCATCGTAACCATCAAGGAGTGGAGATGAGACAGAAATCCGTGCACCCTAAATCACCGTCTGAGCGGATCGTGAAGAACATCCGCCGGGCAACCCGCAAGCGTCATTCGTCCGAAGAGAAGATCCGGATCGTTCTCGATGGCCTACGCGGCGAGGCCAGCATCGCCGAGCTGTGCCGCCGTGAAGGCATTGCCGAGAGCCTTTATTACGCGTGGTCCAAGGAGTTCCTGGAGGCCGGCAAACGACGTCTGGCGGGCGACACGGCGAGGGCGGCGACCAATGGCGAGGTCAAGGACCTGCGGCGAGAGGCGCAGGAGCTCAAGGCGGTCGTGGCTGAAGAGGCGCTCGAATTGCGCCTGCTTAAAAAAAGCATGATCGGGGATGGGGGAGACGAGGAATGAGATACCCCGCCTCCGAGAAGCTGGAGATCATCCGCCTGGTCGAGCAATCCCACCTGCCAGTGCGCCGGACGCTTGCGAAGCTGGGGATCCAGCCGGCAAGGTTCTACCGCTGGTACGATCGACTGCAGACCGGCGGCCCCGAAGCACTGGAAGATAAGTCACCAAGGCCGAAGCGCGTCTGGAACCGCATCCCTGACGCAATACGCGAGCGGATCGTTCAGTTGGCGTTGGATGATCCCGAACTGTCGCCACGGGAACTGGCCACGCGCTTCACTGATACGGCCGGCTACTTTGTGTCAGAGGCTTCGGTCTATCGGTTGCTCAAGGCGCATGACCTGATTACCAGCCCGGCCTACATCGTCATGAAGGCCGCCGATGAGTTCAAGGACAAGACGACGGCGCCAAACCAGCTCTGGCAGACCGACTTCACCTATCTCAAGGTGACCGGCTGGGGCTGGTTCTATCTCAGCACGGTCCTGGATGACTTCTCGCGCTACATCATCGCCTGGAAGCTGTGCACGACGATGAAGGCGCAGGACGTGACCGACACGCTGGATCTTGCTCTCGCGGCCTCAGGCTGTGACCAGATGCGGATCGTCCATAAGCCGTGCCTGCTCAGCGATAATGGTTCCAGCTACGTCTCGGCTGATCTGGCCGAATGGCTGGATGCCCAGAACATCGGTCACGTTCGCGGCGCGCCCTATCATCCGCAGACACAGGGCAAGATTGAGCGCTGGCATCAGACGCTCAAGAACCGCATCCTCCTGGAAAACTACTATCTGCCGGGTGATCTTGAGGCCAGCATCGATAAGTTCGTCGATCACTACAATCATCGACGCTATCACGAGAGCTTGCGCAATCTGACGCCTGCCGACGTGTACTTCGGGCGTGGTCAAACAATCCTGCTGGAAAGAGAAAGGATCAAACGAAACACAATCCAAAAACGACGCTTGCAGCACCAAAGGAAAGCCGCGTAAACTAAAACCAGATGAGCCGGTCGGTCCTAACGTTCACGCCGCCTTCTGTCTCAAAGCATTCGATGACGGACACAGATTGAGTACGGCGTTGCGCCTGAGAGATCGAAGCGATTTCTTGGCAATCTGCGGGCTCAAATCGAGGCAGCCGGTCAACGCAACATTGCAAGGGAAAGCGGTATTTCGCGACGAACACTGCGTCACCTCATGCAAGGCCAAAGCCGTGCGAAAGAATATTGTTGCTAGGCATCGTCGGTGCACTACGAGCACACAAAAACTAACACAGCTCTGCTCTCGATCCCGAGACGAAACGCTAGGTTACGAAAACGCCCCATCACCCTAGCTGTGGCCGAGTGAGGAACGACTGCTGGTCG
>CAWCVE010000025.1:0-38028 GCA_963798825.1 uncultured Alphaproteobacteria bacterium
TTCGGAGGGCAACGCTCTATCCAGCTGAGCTACGGGCGCCTGTGGGCCTCAATAGACCAAACCCCGGCCAGCGGCAACGGCTCACCGCAGTGCAATAATGGCCCGGTTTCTGTGATTATTCATACTTTGCGCGCCTTGGGCCTTTCCGAAAGGCTGCGAATCTCATAGGGCTGGAGTCACGGCGCATAGGGGGCGAACAGGAGCACAAAGCCATGGCAGAAAAGCCGATCACCACCAAGCAATTGGCCTATACGCTGGCCGAACAGCATGCACTCACCAAAAAGCAAGGTCAGGAAATGCTGGCCGACCTTGTCGGTCTCATCACGAAGCACCTGAAAAAGGGCGAGCGGGTGAAGATCGCGGGGCTCGGCATATTGCAAGTGCGCAAGCGCGCCGCCCGCATGGGCCGCAATCCTGCGACCGGCGAGGCGATCCAGATCAAGGCGAGCCGCAAGGTCGCCTTCCGCGCCACCAAGGAACTCAAGATGGCGATCTGACCGCGTCGTCGGTCGGCCGCTCCAAAGCCCCGCCGGGACGCCGGCGGGGTTTTTGTTTGGGCGGCTGCCATGACCTATCTGGCCTACGAGAATCCTCCATGACGGAGCCGCGCGTGGGCTCTATAATGGGCGGCAAGCGGTCTCCCAGGAGGTTTTTATGTCGCAGCCGGCCGAGAGGCGTGCGGGCAAGCCCGCGATGGTCAAGGACAAGGACTTCGTGTGGGAGGACCCGCTCGGGCTGGAGGACGAGCTCACGGAAGAAGAGCGCATGGTGCGCGACACGGCGAAGGGCTTCGCGCAGGATTATCTGATGCCGCGCATCGTCGCGGCCTACCGCGACGAAACCTACGATGCGCAGATGCTGCCCGAGATGGGCAAGCTCGGCCTCTTGGGCCCGACGGTGCCGGAAGAATATGGCGGGGCAGGGCTGGGTTATGTGAGCTACGGCCTGATCGCGCGCGAACTGGAGCGGGTAGACTCAGGCTACCGCTCGGCCATGTCGGTGCAGTCGTCGCTGGTGATGTACCCGATCTATGCCTATGGCAGCGAAGCGCAGCGCCGCAAATATCTGCCCAAGCTGGCGGCGGCCGAGCTGATCGGCTGCTTCGGCCTGACCGAGCCGGATCATGGCTCCGATCCGGGCTCCATGGTGACCAAGGCCGAGAAGGTTGCCGGCGGCTACAAGCTCAACGGCGCCAAGACCTGGATCTCCAATGCGCCGGTGGCCGACCTGGCGGTGGTCTGGGCCAAGCTCGATGGCGTCATCCGCGGCTTTATCGTCGAGCGGGGCACCAAGGGTTTCTCCACGCCCAAGATCGAGGGCAAACTCTCACTTCGCGCCTCCATCACCGGCGAGATAGTGCTGGAAGACTGCGTCATCCCTGAGGACAATCTTCTTCCCAACGTCAAAGGCCTGGCCGGTCCCTTCGGCTGTCTCAACAATGCCCGTTACGGCATCGCCTGGGGCGCCATGGGGGCGGCCGAGTTCTGCTGGCACGCGGCGCGCCAATACGTGCTCGACCGCAAGCAGTTCAACCGGCCGCTCGCCGCCAATCAGTTGATCCAGAAGAAGCTCGCCGACATGCAGACCGAGATCGCGCTCGGCATGCAAGGTGTGTTCCGACTTGGCCGTATGTTGGAAGCCGGCAAGGCGGCGCCGCCGTCCATTTCGCTGATGAAGCGCAACAATTGCGGCAAGGCGCTCGATATCGCCCGCCTCGCGCGCGACATGCACGGCGGCAACGGCATCTCGGAGGAATACCACGTGATGCGGGTGCTCGCGAACCTCGAAACCGTCAACACCTACGAGGGCACGCACGACATCCACGCCCTCATCCTCGGCCGCGCGCAGACCGGGATCCAGGCGTTTTTCTGACACCATTCGCTAGGTAATGACCCTCCTCACCACCGCGCTGCTGATCGGCGCCGGCGTGATCGCCGGCCTGCTCGCCTCGATCATCGGCGGCGCGGCGGTCGTGGTCTATCCCGCGATGATCCTCGCCGGCCTGCCGCCGCAGGCGGCCGCAGTGTCCAACTTGGTCGCGCTGATGCCGGCCACCATGCTTGCCGCGCTGTCCGACCGCAGCCAACTGCCGCCGTTCAACCGCGCTTTTCTTGGGCTCATCGTCGCCTCCGTGGTCGGCGCGGGAGCCGGCGCCATGTTGCTATTGCTGACGCCAGGGCGGCTATTCGACGGCATCGTGCCGCTTTTGCTCGGCTTCGCCACGCTGCTATTCGCCTTCGCAGACAAGATCGGCGCCGCGATCCGCCGCCGCGCGGAAGGCCGCGGCCACGACGTCACTTTCAATGTGTCGAGTCTGAAGGTGCTGCTGCCGGTGTCGTTTTACGGCGGCTATTTCGGCGCCGGCGTCGGCATCCTCATCCTCGGCGTGTTCTCGATCGCTACCGGCGGCGATTACCGTTCGGCCAACGTGGCGAAGAACTTCGTCTCCAGCCTCAACGGGCTAGTGGCCTCCATCGTGTTCATCGCGCAGGGTGCGGTGGCTTGGCCGCAGACCTTTGCGTTGATGGCCGGCACTATCTTCGGGGGACTGGCCGGCTCCTACCTCGCGCGCGTCATCCCGCGCTGTGTTGTGCGTGTGCTTGTAGTCGCGGTCGGCGCCGTGCTGACCGTGAGCTTCGCGCGGCGCTATTGGTTCTAGCGCGCGGCGACCATCTCGACTAATTGCACCACGCGACGCGTCATCGCGCTGGCGGGATCGCTCAGGGCATCAACCACGGTGAAATGATTGGCGCCGGCGATCTCCTCATAACGCGTCGCCACGCCGCGCGCGCCCCAATCCTGGGCGATAATCCTGCTCTGACGCAGGAATTCGCCCGACTCGAGCGCGCCGACCACGGCGTCGAGCGTGCGTCCGGCCGGCACTTTCCAATAAAGCGGCGACACGCGCCGCGCTTCCGCTTCGTCGAGCTTGAGATCCGCGTTCTGCGACACGTGGACGAGCGGCGCAAGATCGAACACGCCGGCAATCGCGTAAGCCGCGCTCACCAGATCCGCCGGCGCGTCAGAGGCAAACGCCTTCCAATCCTGCGCCACGAGACAAGCGGCGAGGTGGCCGCCGGCGGAATGTCCGTAGACAAAAATGCGTTTTTTGTGCTTGCGCCACAGCCACAGGCAGGCGCCGCGCATCTCTTCGATGATGGTGGCGATCGAGACTTGCGGGCAGAAATCGTAGCCGGCGACCGCGACGCTCACCCCACGCGCGTTCGGCCCGGCCGCCAATTGGCTGAACATTGCCGGATCGAGCGAGCGCCACCAACCGCCGTGAATGAACAAAGCAAGCGGCGTCCCTTCGTCGTTGTCCTTGGCCGGGAACAGGTCGACGGTCTGGCGCGGTCCGGGCCCGTAACGTAGGCCGAATTCGGCGTCGGGCGAGGCCGCACGGTAGGCCGCGCCGTCGCTGATCCAGCGCGCGAAAATCTCCGGATGCTCGGGCACCCGACCGCGGTTGTCGTATTCCTTTTCATAATCGATCGACGGCATAGGATGAAATTACCCCGCTTTGCGCGGGGCGCAAACATCGTTATCTGTTAGAACCATGAAAATCGACGGCAAGGACATGCGCACGATCTGGCTGGAGGCCGATGCTGCAAGCGTCGGCATCATCGACCAGACCTTGCTGCCGCACCGCTTCGCCACGGCGCGGCTGACGACGCTGGACGATTGCGTGCGCGCCATCGCGAGCATGCAGGTGCGCGGCGCGCCGCTGATCGGGGCGGCCGCTGCCTATGGCGTTTGGCTGGCCTTGCACGAAGACGCTTCCGACGAACATCTTGGGCGCGCCTATGCCCATCTACTGGCGGCGCGGCCGACCGCGATCAATCTCAAATGGGCGCTCGATCAGATGCTGGCCGCGGTGCGCAATCGGCCGCGCGCCGAACGGGTCGCTGCCGCCTTGCGCCGTGCGCAGGAAATCGCCGATGAGGACGTCGCGATCAACTTAGGTATCGGCCGCAACGGCCTCAAGCTCATCGAGGAGGTCGCGGCGCGCAAAAACGGCGCACGCGTCAACTTGCTGACCCATTGCAATGCCGGGTGGCTGGCGACGGTCGATTGGGGCACGGCGACCGCGCCGATTTATCTCGCGCACGACAAAGGCGTGGTGGTGCATGTGTTCGCTGACGAGACACGGCCGCGCAACCAGGGTGCGTCGCTCACCGCCTGGGAGTTCGGCCGTCACGGTGTGCCGCACACGGTCATTCCGGACAACACCGGCGGCCATCTGATGCAGCACGGTCTGGTGGACATGGTGATCGTCGGCAGCGACCGCGTCACCGCGCAGGGCGACGTCTGCAACAAGATCGGCACATATTTGAAGGCGCTCGCCGCGGCCGACAACGAGGTGCCGTTCTACGTGGCGCTGCCGTCGCCGACCATCGATTTTTCCGTCAGCGACGGGGTCGCGGAAATTCCGATCGAACAGCGCGGCGCCGACGAGGTTGCGACCATGACCGGCAAGACCAAGGATGGGCGCATTGAAACGGTGCAAATAGTTCCGGACGGCTCCGCTGTCGCCAATTATGCCTTCGATGTCACACCGGCCCGCCTTGTCACCGGGCTGATCACAGAGCGCGGCGTGCTCAAGGCGAACCGCGAAGCGCTGGCTGCGGCTTTTCCGGAACGTGCTAAACTCGCATCATGACCCTCGCCGCCAAACAGCCTTTGGAAGTTCCGATCGACGGAAGGCAGTCGGAAACCGCGCTCGCCGTCGCGCGCGGCACGGCGCGGCTGCTGCACGCGCTCGGCCGCTGTGTGGTGAGCGAATTGCCGCTGCCGTCCGGCCGCCGCGCCGATCTGGTCGCGCTTGATGCAAGCGGCGAGATATGGATCGCCGAGATCAAATCCTCGGTGGCTGATTTTCGCGCTGACCAGAAATGGCAGGACTACCGCGCCCATTGCGACCGGCTGTTTTTCGCGACGCATATGGATATGCCGCATGAAATCTTCCCGCCCGACGCCGGGCTGATTATTGCCGACGCTTTCGGCGCGCAGACCATGCGCGAGGCGCCCGAGCACAAATTACCGGCAGCAACTCGCAAATCCATGCTGCTGCTGTTCGCCCGCGCGGCGGCGCTACGGCTGCAGTCGCTCGCCGATCCGAACGGGGCTTATGGGGAAATTACCTAACGTTTATTCCTGGGCGCGCCGAAGGCGCCGGCATGGCAGGCAGTCTATCCTCGCGCCGCCGCGGCTCAAAAACACCGACAACGTCGGCGGGGCTTGCGCTTTCGCCTCCGCGGCGGCACATCTTGCGCCAGCAATCGGGCCCCGCGAATGGACGCGCAGAATACCTCGGCAGTAACCGTTGACCGCCTGGTCAAGCTCTACAAGGGCGTGGTGGCGGTCGACGGCATTTCGTTCAGCCTTGCGCCCGGCTCGATCACCGGGCTGCTCGGCGGCAATGGCGCCGGCAAGACCACGACCATCGCCATGATCCTCGGCCTGGTCGCGCCCACCTCCGGCACGGTCAGCGTCCTGGGCGCGCAGATGCCGAAAGAGCGCTATCGCGTTTTGCACCGAGTGAATTTCGAAAGCCCCTATGTGGCGCTGCCGATGCGGCTCACCGTGCGGCAAAACCTTTCCGTTTTTGCGCAACTTTACGCGGTCGCCGATATCAATGCGCGCATTGCCTCGCTCGCCGCCGATCTTGAGCTCGAAGAATTTCTCGACCGGCCGACCGGCAAATTATCCGCCGGCCAGAAAACGCGCGTCTCGCTCGCCAAGGCGCTGCTCAACAACCCGGAAGTCCTGCTGCTCGATGAGCCGACCGCCTCGCTCGATCCCGACACCGCCGACTGGGTGCGCGGCCGGCTCGACCGTTATCGCCGCCGGCGGGGCGCGACCGTGCTGCTCGCTTCTCACAACATGACCGAGGTGGAGCGGCTGTGCGAGCGCGTCATCATCATGAAGAACGGCCGCATCGAGGACGACGACACGCCGGCCCGGCTGCTCGACCGCTATGGCCGCGAGACCTTGGAGGAGGTGTTTCTCGACGTGGCGCGCGGGCGCAAGGACCATCGCGAGGTGGCGCTTTGACCGACAGCGACGCGGGCCTTGGCCCTTCCATCATCCGCGTCGCCGCCATGGTGCGGCGCTACTGGTATCTGCTGCGCTCGTCCTGGCCGCGCGTGCTCGACCTGATCTATTGGCCGACGGTGCAGATGTTGATGTGGGGCTTTTTGCAGCTCTACGTGACGCAAAACGGCGGCCCGTTCGTGCGCACGGCCGGCGTGTTCATCGGCGCGGTGCTGCTGTGGGATATTCTGTTCCGCGGCCAGCTCGGATTTTCGATTTCGTTCCTGGAAGAAATGTGGTCGCACAATCTCGGCAACCTGATGATGTCGCCGCTGCGGCCGGTGGAGTTCATCGCCGCACTGATGATCATGAGCATCGTGCGTCTGCTGATCGGGATGATTCCGGTGACGCTGCTCGCGCTCGCTTTCTTCGGCTTCAATCTGTGGTCGCTCGGTTTCGCACTCGCCGCGTTTTTCGCCAACCTGATTTTGACCAGCTGGGCGATCGGCGTTTTTGTCGCCGGCCTGTTGCTGCGCAACGGCTTGGGCGCCGAGAGCATGGCCTGGACCATCATGTTTCTGTTTCTGCCGCTCACCTGCGTGTACTATCCAGTTACCGTGCTGCCCGAATTCCTCCAATACGTTGCGTGGGCGCTGCCGCCGACCTATGTTTTCGAAGGTATGCGCGCGCTTCTGATCGATCACGTGTTTCGCGCCGACCTGATGCTGGAAGCGCTCGCGTTCAACATCGTCCTGTTCGCGGCGGCGTCGGTTGCCTTCCTCAAATTGTTGCAGAGCGCGCGTGTGCAGGGCTCGCTGCTGCAAACCGGTGAATAAGCCGAAAAGCCACGCTTTTGTAGGGGTTTACACGCCGATTCCCGGGTGTAAACGGGATGCGAAGGACTTATGGCTATATTGACGATATGACGGAAAAGCGACACGGTGCTGCAGTGCAGCAAGGGCCGGGGACTAAGTCCATGCCGATTGGCGAATTCGACGGGGCAGCCACGCTGCCCGGTGACAGCGGCATGTTGCTGTCGACGCCGATGTACTGGATCTACGAGATGGGTCAGGCCGCGCTCAATCCCGCGCGCGCGGTTGCCGATGCCACCAAATTATTTTTCAAGAACCCGGCCAATCCGTTCGCGCACACCACTTACGGCAAGTCGGTCGCCGCCGCGGCGGAATTGTTCGAGCGCTCCACGCGCCGCTATCGCCGGCCGGAATGGGGCATCGATCACACAATGGTCGGCGGCGAGCGCATTCCGGTGCATATTACCAGCGTGTGGGAGCGGCCGTTCTGCCGGTTGCTGCATTTCGAGCGTGCCTTTGCGCGTGCCCCGCGCCGGCCGCAGCCGAAGCTGCTGATCGTGGCGCCGATGTCGGGCCACTATGCGACGCTGCTGCGCGGCACGGTGGATACGTTCCTGCCCAACCACGACGTCTACATCACCGAATGGGCCGATGCGCGCATGGTGCCGGTGGCGGACGGCCGCTTCGATCTCGACGACTACATCGACTACGTCATTTCCATGCTGCACGTGCTGGGCGGCGACGTGCACGTGGTCGCGGTCTGCCAGCCCTCGGTGCCGGTGATGGCGGCGGTCTCCTTGATGGAGGCCGACAAGGATCCTTACGTGCCGCATTCGATGGTCTTGATGGGCGGGCCGATCGACACCCGCATTAATTCCAACGCGGTCAACAAGCTCGCGGAAAATCGCGGCCTCGACTGGTTCCGCAGCCACGTCATCACCAAGGTGCCGTTCCCGCACCCCGGCTTCATGCGCGACGTCTATCCGGGCTTCCTGCAGTTGCACGGCTTCATGAGCATGAATCTCGATCGCCATCTCGAGGCGCACCGCAATCTGTTCACCCACCTGGTCCAGGGCGACGGCGATTCGGCGCAGAAGCATCGCGAATTCTACGACGAATATCTCGCGGTCATGGATCTCGCCGCCGAGTTCTATCTGCAGACCGTCGATACCGTGTTCATCCGCCACGCGCTGCCGAAGGGCGAGATGACCCACCGCGGCCGCCGCATCGATCCCTCGCAGATCAGACGCGTCGCGCTGCTGACGATAGAAGGCGAGCACGACGACATTTCCGCGGTCGGCCAGACCGAGGCCGCCCATGTTCTGTGCTCGAATATTCCGGCCGCGGATAAGGCGCATTATCTGCAGCCGGGCGTCGGCCATTACGGCGTGTTCAACGGTTCGCGCTTCCGCGCCGAAATCGCCCCGCGCATCGCTGATTTCGTGCTCTCGCGCAACGGGCGCGGGCGCGGCGCCCATCCGGGCCCGGCCAAGGTCGCTACCACCGGCTGATCGGCGCTTTGCTGCCGCACCGGGCGGTCGTTTGTGACAGCGTAAGCCCTTGCGTTCCTGCGGCATTTCCGGCCGCGCAAAACCGCGTGGCGAACGGCGGCGAATATGGCAGTATTTCCGCGCTATTCTGCGATCGGGCGGACTCTACGTATGCCTCTGCGCGCGCTGCTCTACCGCCGGCCGAGCGAACCGCCGGCGATCAGTATCGCCTTCGAGCGCCAAATCTACCTGGTGCGCGTGCGCCGGCACCGGCAAGCGCGGCGTTACACGCTGCGCATCCATTCGGTCACGCGCGAAGTTGTGCTTACCATGCCGCCGCGCGGCAGCCTCAAGCAGGCGCATGAATTCGCGCAGAAACACGGCGGCTGGATCGCGGCCCGGCTCGGCCGGCTGCCCGAACCGGCGCCGTTCGCGCACGGCGCCGTGGTCCCGTTGCGCGGTGTCGACCACCGGATCGCGCATCGGCGCGGCCAGCGCGGCACGGTCTGGATTGAAGCCGGCGGCGACGAGCGTCTGCTCTGCATCGCCGGCGAGGAACCGCATGTCGCACGCCGGATTGCGGATTATCTCAAGCGCGAGGTCAAAGGCGATCTGGAAGCGGCCAGCGCCCGCGCCGCCGAGGCGCTCGGCGTCGCGATCAAACGGGTGTCGATCCGCGATCCGTCGAGCCGTTGGGGCTCGTGCTCGACCACCGGCGTGTTGTCCTATTCCTGGCGGCTGATCTTCGCGCCGCCCTTCGTACTCGACTACCTCGCGGCGCACGAGGTCGCCCATCTGGTCGAAATGAACCACTCGCGGCGGTTCTGGCGCATCGTAGAGCGCATCTGTCCGCACGTCGCGCGCGCTAAGTCCTGGCTCGACGCCCACGGCGCCGACCTGCATCGTTACGGCATGCCTGATCCGCGCTAGCGCCGCGGCGGTTCTTGCTGTAGTCAGCGCCCATGCTGCGTCCAGGTACTTTCGCGCTCACGGCATTTTTGGCGGCGTTGAGCGCGATCGGGCCGCTCACTACCGACATGTACTTGCCGTCGCTGCCCGACATCGCGCGGCTGTTGGGCGCTTCGACCGCGCAGACGCAGCTCACGATCTCTTCCTATCTGCTCGGCTTCGCCGTCGGCCAGATTTTCTACGGGCCGCTCGCCGACCGGCACGGGCGTAAACCCGTATTGCTCGGCGCCATGGCGCTTTACTGCGCGGCGAGTCTTGCCTGCGCGCTGTCGACGTCGATCGAGATGTTGATCGCGGCGCGCGCGCTGCAGGCACTCGGCGGCTCCGGCGGCATCGTACTGGCGCGCGCCATCGTGCGCGATCTTTATTCCGGCGTGCGCGCTGGCCGCGAATTGTCGCTGATCGGCGCGGTAATGGCACTAGCGCCGGTGCTGGCGCCGCTCCTCGGCGGCGTGCTGCAGACCGGCTTCGGTTGGCGCTCGGTGTTTTTCACGCTGGTTGGCGCTGGTTTGGCCGGCGCTGCGATCGTCTGGCCGCTGATGCCGGAAACGCTAAAGCAGCGCGCGACCGACCCGGTATCGCCGGCCACGATGCTCAAGTCCTATCGCGTGGTGGTGCGCGACCCGGCCTATCTCGCTTATCTCGGCCTCGCCTCGACCAGCTTCGCCGGACTGTTCGCTTGGATTTCCGGCTCATCCTTCGTGCTGCAATTTCTTTATGGCCTCACGCCGTTCCAATTCGGCGTCGCCTTCGCGGTCGGCTCGGCCGGCTACATGGCCGGCACGACCTGGGCCGCGCGGCTGGTGATGCGGCACGGGCTCGACCGCACGCTCGGCCTCGGCGCCGCGGCGATGGCGGCCGGCGGCCTCGCCATGGTGCTGGCGGTCGCGTTTGGCTTGACCTCCGCCGCCTCGCTGGTGTTGCCGATGGCGCTTTATCTCGCCGGTCTCGGCATGGTGCTGCCGCAAGCGATCGCCGGCGCCATGACACCGTTTCCTGAACGCGCGGGTGCGGCTTCCGCGCTGCTCGGCTTTGTGCAGCAGAGCGGCTCGGCGCTGTGCGGGGTGGTGGTCGGCGCGCTGCTCGGCAAAAGCGCATGGCCGCTCGCCGGCGCGGTGGCGATGATGGGCTGCGCCACGCTGCTGCTATGGATTCTGACGCGCGCGTTGCGCGCGCACGCGGCCAAACAACACTAGTTTCTGCCGCGCCCGAACAGATTGTCGAGCAGCCAGCCGTCGAGGCTGCCGCTGCGCGCCGGTGGCGCATTGCCGGCGGGTTGAATTGGCGCCGGCGGCGCCATGCCGTTCGTTTCACGCGCCGGCGCATTGCCGCCGAGCAATCCCGACAGCATTCCGGCCGGCGGGCCGGGCAGGGCGGCGACCGGAACGCCCTGATGGGCGCCGTGCATGAAGCGGCTCCATATCTCTACCGGCAGTGAACCGCCGGTGACTTTCTTGGTCGGTGTGCCGTCGTCATTGCCGAGCCAGACGCCGGTGACGAGATCGGCGGTGTAGCCGATGAACCAGGCGTCGCGAAAATCCTGCGACGTGCCGGTTTTGCCGGCCGCTGGCCAGCCGGGCAGCGCGGCCTTATGCGCGGTACCGATGGTTAGTGTCTGCGCCATCATCTCGTTCATCATCGCCACATAGCGTGCGTCGACGATGCGGCCGAGCGGCTGGTCGTTGCGTGTATAAAGCAGCTTGCCCTTGGCGGTGGCGACGCGCTCGATGACATGCGGCACCACCGCCAGCCCGCCGTTGGCGAACGGCGCATAGGCGCTGACTAGTTCGAGCGGCGAGACTTCCGAGGTGCCGAGCGCGATCGAGGCATTGGGCTCGAGCTTGGAGGCGATGCCGAGACGGTAGGCGGTGCGGATCACCGCCATGGGCGTGAATTCCATGGTCAGGCGCACCGACACCGTGTTGAGCGACAACGCCAGCGCCTTGGCAAGCGTGACCGGGCCGTAATATTCGTGCCCGTAGTTCTCCGGTTGCCAGCCTTTAATCTTGATCGGCGCATCCTGGCGCACGCTGTCGGGCGTCAAGCCGTGTTCGAGCGCGGTAAGATAAACGAAGGGCTTGAAGGCGGAGCCCGGTTGGCGCTTGGCGGCGACCGCGCGGTTGAACTGGCTCTCGCCATAATTCCTGCCGCCGATCATAGCGCGTACCGCGCCGTCCGGCGTCATCGCCACCAGCGCGCCCTGGGAAACGCCTTTCTTGTCGCCCTTCTGCGCCAGCTCCTCGGTGAGCGCCTGCTCGGCGCCCGCCTGCAGGCGCGAGTCGATCGTGGTGCGCACCACGATGTCCTCATCGATATGGCCGAGCACGTCGTTGATCGCATCCATCACCCAATCGGCGACATAGTTGATCGAGCCACCGCCAGCCTGTGCCGCCACATGCGGCGGATGCACGAGCGCGATCTTCTCGCTTGCCGGCGTGATGAAGTGGAGCTCGGCCATGGCGGCGAGCACGATGTGCGCGCGGTGTTCGGCGCCGTCGAAATTGCGCGTCGGCGCCAGACGCGACGGCGACTTGACCAGGCCGGCGAGCAAAGCCGCTTCCGGCAGACTCATATCCTTGGCGGGCTTGCCAAAATAGCGCTGCGAAGCTTGTTCGATGCCGTAGGCGCCCGAACCAAAGTAGACGCGGTTCAAATAGAGTTCGAGAATCTGCGTCTTGGTGAATTTCCGCTCCAGCCACAGCGCCAGCAGCATTTCCTGCAGCTTGCGGTGGACGGTGCGCTCTTGCGTGAGAAAGAGATTCTTCGCCAATTGTTGTGTGATGGTGGAGGCGCCTTGCGCCACGCCGCGGTGCAGAATATTGGCGATCAGCGCACGCGCGATGCCGAACGGGTCGACGCCGAAGTGCTCGTAGAAGCGGCGATCCTCGATGGCGATGAAGGCCTGCGGAACGTATTTCGGCAGTTCTTTCAGCGGCAGGACGGCGCCGCCGTTGTCGCCGCGAGTGGCGAGCGGACGGCCGCCGACGTCTACGATTTGGATCGAAGGCGGCCGCTTGGGGATCTCCAACGACTGCAGCGGCGGCATATGCGCGCCGGTCCAGGCGATGACGCCGGCGCCGCCGATGGCGAGCCACAGCCCCAGCACCAGGCTCCAATAGATTGCTCGCCCGATCAGCGAGCGCTTGCGGCGCGGCTTGCGCGGCTGGCTTGCGCGTTTGCGTTTCGTGGGTTTGCCGGAGCCGCCCGGGCGGTCGCCCGCCGCGACCCGCAATTCGGGTACGCTGTCGAACACCGGCTCTCGGCGCGCGCCCGATTGTCCCCGTCCGGATGCCATCACGCGACCCAAAAACACAATGCCGGCAGCTTTCCGCCGGCCCCCTTGGGGCACGCTAAACGGGGCGGTTTAAGGGGTCGTTAAGGGGGGATTGAGCGCCTCTTTCCGTTGCAACCGTGAGGCCGCTGGCGGTAAGCTTTGTCATCCGGCCAGTTCGGGAACCAACCCGGCGGCGACCAGGAATTCCATGGGAGGGACACACACATGCTCAACCGGGCAGGATACGGCGTAGCGGTGGCAGCGGCGGCGCTCGCCTTCGCTCCGATTGCCGCGCAGGCGCAGACGTGCGGCGAAATCGAGCTTGGCGCCGCGGTTTCGGCGACCGGCATTTACGCCGCCAACGGCCAGAACACCAAGAACGGCTACGAGTTCGCGGTCAAGAAGATCAACGACGCCGGCGGCGTGAAAATCGGCGGCAAGTGCTATCACTTCAAGGTCAAATATTATGACGACGAATCGACCCCGGCGCGCGCCGCGCAGCTGGTCGAACGCCTGATCGATCAGGATAAGATCCAATACGTGCTCGGCCCCTACGGCTCGCCGCTGACCAAGGCGATCCTGCCGGTCATCGAAAAATACAAGGTGCCGCTGGTGCAAGGCGAGGCGGCCTCGCGCTCGCTGTTCACGCAAGGGTACAAATATCATTTCGGCATCGTCGCGACCTCCGAAAAGTATATGACGCCGGTCGTCGACATGGCGGCACAGATCGCCAAGAAGGCGGGCAAGGACCCATCCAAGGTCAAGATCGCGATGATCTATCAGGATGATGCCTTCTCGCTCGACGTGCGCCAGGGCGTCGTCGACGCCATGAAAAAATATAAAATGACCGCGACCATCGACGATCGCATGCCGAAGGACTTGAACGACATCACCAGCTTCCTGACCAAGGTGAAGGCGCTCAAGCCGGACGTGCTGATCGTCTCCGGCCACGAAAAGGGCGCGGCCACCGCCGCGCGGCAAATGGCCGAATTGCAGATCCAGGTGCCGCTGCTCGGCATGACGCACTGCGAATCGGCCAAGATCACGCAGGACTTCGCGAAAGCCTCCGAAGACACGGTTTGCCCCACCCAGTGGGACGAGACCATGAAGGCGAGCGATCCGATGTTCGGCACCGCCGCCAACTACAACACGGAAATCAAAGCGGCGTACGGTTATAAGGTCGTGCCTTATCAGACGGCGCAGGCTTCGGCGGCGGTTTATGTCTGGGCGGACGCTTTCAAGCGCGCCAATTCGCTCGACAAGGAAAAGCTGCGCGAGGCGCTGACCAAGACCGATCTGGAAACCTTCTACGGGGGCATCAAGTTTGCCACCGACGGCAGCAATCCCGGGAAGGAAATCATCCTGCGGCAAATTCAGCACGGCAAATACAACGTCGTGTGGCCGGAAAAAGTCGCGGCCGCCAAGCTGAACTATCCGCGCGAGGCTCAGTACTGAGTCAACAAGTGGAAGCGCGCAGGCCAAGCGCCCGCTTCCACGCTTTAATGGGCGTGCGCCGGCTGCACTACGGCCGGGCCGCTCAATCGGTTGTTTGCCGGTTATTTGCCTGAGCGCCGAAGGCGGCCACGATGGAACATATTCTGGAAAACATTTCGATTCTGACCGCCGCGCCGGTGCTCAACATCGGCCTGCTGATCGATGGCGTTCTGATCGGCTCGATCTTCGCGCTCGCGGCTTACGGCCTCGCGCTGGTGTGGGGCGTGATGAACGTAAAAAACCTGGCGCAGGGTGATTTCATCATGCTCGGCGGCTATTTCACCTGGAGCCTCGGCCGCCACCAGGTCGATCCGCTGCTCGGCGTGCCGGGCGCCTTCGTGCTGCTGTGGGGGATCGGCTGGGTGGTCTATCGGCTGGTGATCAGCAAGGTCATCACGCGCGATCTGTTCACATCGCTGCTGGCGACCTTCGGCATCGCCATCGTGATCCAGCAAAGCCTGAACCTGGCGTTCGGTCCGGATACCCAATCGGCGCAGTCTGGTCTGCCGACCTGGCAATTCGCCGGTGGGCTGGTCACCGTCCCGGTTACCCGCGTCCTTGGATTTGGCCTTGCGGTCGCGCTGGCGCTGGCGATCATCGTGTTCATGAAGAACAGCCGCATGGGGCAGGCGATCCGCGCCACCGCGCAGGATGCGCGCGCCGCCCGCGTGCTCGGCATCGATACCGAGAAGGTCTACTCCTTCACCTTCTGCCTTAACGCGGCGATCTGCGGGGCGGCCGGCGCACTCGTTGCCCTGGTCTGGAACGTGCAGCCGTTTCTGGGCACCACTTATTCGATCCGTTTGTTCGTTATCGTTACCGCGGCCGGCTTCGGCAATCTGCCGGCGGTGATCGCCGCCGGTTTCGGCATGGGCGTGTTCGAGCAGTTCGGCGGCTTTCTGCTCGGCGCCGAATTCCAGCAGGCGCTAATCGTGCTGTTGCTGCTGGGCGTGCTTGCCGTCCGCCAGTGGCAATATTTACGCGTGCGGCAGGCGGTGCAATGAGCTTCGTCTCCCGCCAAACACTGCCTTATCTGCTGATCCTGGTGGCCGGCGTTTTCGCGCCGTTTCTGTTCCCGACCTATAGCAATGAAATTGCGGTGCTCTGGCTGATGATCGTGTTCGCCTCCACCTGGGACATCCTGGGCGGCCAGATGGGCTACAATTCGCTCGGCAATATCTTCTTCTTCGGCGCCGGCATGTACATCTGCGCCATCGTGCAGATCGGGCTTTACTACGACGTCGGCATGTACACCTCGGGCGCCCGCACCACCCATATCGTTTTCACCGACGCGCAATATTTCACCGGCTTCGCGCTCGGCACCGTGGTGGCGGGCATCGCTTCCGCCGCGCTCGCGATCGTCGCCGGCTGGATCGTTCTGGCCTTGCGCGGACCTTATTTTGCGATCGGCACGCTCGGCATCGCCATCGCCGCGGCGGAGTTGATTTCTTCTTGGGAATGGGTGGGCGCGGCCAGCGGCATCTCGATGCCGGTGTTTCCATACGGGCCGGAGCCGCAAAAGCTCTTTTTCTATTTCCTGCTGTTCGCGCTCGCTTTCGTGCTGCTGGTGTTCCTGCGCTGGCTCTATGCGACCAATTTCGGCCTGGCGCTCAACGCCATCCGCGACGACGAGGAAAAGGCCGAGGCCATGGGCCTGCACACGCGGCGCTACAAGCGCACGGCCTGGGCGATTTCGGCGTTGTTCCTCGGCGTCGCCGGCGCGATCTTCGGCAACATGACCGGCTTCATCGAGCCGCGCGACATCGCCTTCCCGACCACCACGTTCAACATCTTCATGGTCATCATGGTGCTGCTCGGCGGCAAGGGCACGCTGTGGGGGCCGGTGATCGGCGCGGTGGTGTTCCACACCATCAAGGAAGTGACCTGGACCTACTTTCTCGGCTGGCAATTCATCGCGCTCGGCCTGCTGATCGTCGTCACCATCGTCTATTTCCAGCAGGGTATCGCCGGCTGGCTGGCGGAAAGATATCCGCGGATGTTCGCGCCGCGCGTCGCGCTTAGGCGCGAGCGGGAGCCCGCGCTCGACGTCGGGCTTGCGCCGCATCCGGAGGGCGCCGAATGAGCGACGCCATCATCGAACTGGAAAACGTGACCAAATCCTACGGCGGCGTCATCGCCAATCACGCGGTTTCGCTCACGGTCGAGCGCGGCGCCATCACCGGGCTGATCGGACCGAACGGCTCCGGCAAGACCACGCTGTTTAATTCCATCGTCGGCTATCATCCGATCAATTCCGGTTCGATCCGCTTCGCGGGCCAAGAGATATCCCAATTGCGCGTGCAGGAGATCGCGCGGCTCGGCATGCTGCGCACGTTCCAGACCACGCGCATCTACGGCAAGATGACCTGCATGCAGAACATGCTGATCTCGATCCCACACCGCAAGGCCGGCCTCATCGACATGTTCGCCTACGAGCGCGCCGAGGTGGTCGAGCGCGCCGAGCAGCTTCTGGCCTTCGTTGGACTGTACGAGAAGCGCGATTTGCGTTCGGGTTCACTCTCGTTCGGCCAGCAGAAGCTGTTGGAATTCGCTATGGCGCTGATGAACGAGCCGACCGTGCTGCTGCTCGACGAGCCGACCGCCGGCATCAACCCGACGCTGATCAACGGGCTGCTCGACCGTCTGCGGCGCGCCAATACCGAATTCGGCATCACGCTGTTCATCATCGAGCACAACATGCGCGTGATCATGAACACGGCGAGCAAAATCTACTGCATGGCGCATGGCGAGATGCTGGCGGCCGGCGAGCCCGGCGAAATCCAGCGCGACCAGCGCGTCATCGACGCCTATCTCGGAGCCAACTGATGGCGAGCGTCGAACCGGCGGCCGGCGGCTATCATGGTGGCGTGGCGCCGGCGATTTCAGTCGAGGAAGTGGCGCGCCAGGCGCTTGAAATCGCGCGCGACGTCAGCGTCGTGGAACTCGACGCGCTTTGCGGCGGCAAACCGCATCTGCGCATCGACAATCTCCACGCCGGCTACGGCAATATGGAAATCCTGCACGGGCTCAGCCTGCGGGTCGGCCACAAGCAGGCTTTGTGCCTGATCGGCCCGAACGGCGCCGGTAAGTCGACCGTGCTGCATTCCATTTTCGGATTCACCACGGTCTATTCCGGATCGATCGCCACCGAACGCAACGGCGCAAGGATCGACGTGACGCGGCTTTCCTCCAACGAGAAACTGCGCACCGGCGGCATCGCCTACATCCTGCAGGACAAATCCGTGTTCCCCGGCATGACGGTGGAAGAGAATTTGTGGATGGGCGGCTATCTGATGGGCCACGCGGCCGAGGCCAAGCGCGCCGCCGAGAAGGTGTTCGACAAATATCCGCGGCTGGCCGCCCGGCGCAAGCATCCGGCCAAAGTGCTCTCGGGCGGCGAGCGCCGGCTCTTGGAAATCAGCCGCGCGCTGGTGATGGAGCCGCAAATTCTTCTGGTGGACGAGCCATCGATCGGATTGGAGCCGCGATTCATCGACGCCGTGTTCGAAATCTTGCGCGACCTCCAGCACAAGGAAGGCAAGACCATCGTGATCGTCGAGCAGAACGCCAAGAAGGGGCTGGAATTCGCCGACATCGGTTATGTGCTGGTGTCCGGCCGGCTGGCGCTCGCCGGCCGCGCCGACGACCTCTTGGCCAATCCGGACGTCAGCCGGCTGTTCCTCGGCGGCTGATCTTCACCATCACTGTTTCGCCGACTTGCCGCCGTTCTCGGGCGCTGCGAATAGCGCAATCAACGCGCGCTTGATCGCCGTCTGGCGGGTCGGCGAAACGATCTGCGCGCCCAGCAAATCGGTTACGTAAAACACGTCCACCACCCGTTCGCCGAAGGTGGCGACGTGGGCGGAAGCGATATTGAGGTTGAGCTTGGACAGCGTCGTGGTCAGCTCGTAGAGCAGGCCGGTGCGGTCGAGGCCGGTGATTTCCACCATGGTGTAGCGGTGCGACCATTGATTGTTGATGGTGACCGTCGGCTCGAGCACGAAGGCCTTGATGCGGCCCTTGGGCGGCGCGCGCGTCCCCACCACGTCTGGCAGCCGCAATTCGCCTCGCAGCGCCTTCTCGATCGATTCCGCCACGCGACTGGCGCGCCGCGCCTCATCCTCGTCGCGCTCGAACTCGCGCGACAGCGAGATGGTATCGAGCGCGCGCCCGTCGGTCGTGGTGTAGATCTGCGCATCGACGATATTGGCGCCGGTCATGGCGCAGGCGCCGGCGATGATCGACAACAGCCAGGGATGGTCGGGCGCGAGCACCGTGAGCTCGGTCACGGCGCCGCCGTCGAAGCTGACGACGGTCGACAGCGATTTGCCGGCATCCTCGGCGGCGCGCACGAACTTGGCGTGGTCGATCTTGTGCGCAAGGTCGACCTTGAGCCAATAGGCCGGATAGAGCTTGGCGATATAGCTCTCCAGCCGCTCGCTCGGCCAATCCGCCGTCGCGGCGCGGAATTCGGCTTGCGCGGCGGCGACGCGCTGGGCGCGGTTGACCTCCGAGAAGCCGCCGGTGAGCACCGGCTCGGTCTCGTAATAAAGCGTGCGCAGCAACTGCGCCTTCCAGCCGTTCCAGACGCCCGGTCCGACGGCGCGGATGTCGGCGGTCGTAAGAATGGCCAGCAGCTTCAGCCGTTCGGCCGACTGCACCACCGCGGCGAAATTCTCGATGGTCTTGCGGTCGGACAGATCGCGCGACTGCGCGACGCTCGACATCATCAGATGATTTTCGATCAGCCATGCGACGGTCTCGGTGTCGGCCGCGGAAAAGCCGAGCCGCGGGCAGAGCCGCCGCGCTACCCGCGCGCCGGCAATCGAATGGTCCTCGATGCGGCCCTTGGCAATGTCGTGCAGGAATAGCGTGATGTAGATCACCGCGCGGTTGCCGGGCAGCAGCTTGTGGATTAGCTCATTGGCGAGCGACGTCTCCGGATTGACGCCGCGTTCAATCTCCGTCAGTACGCCGATGCAGCGCAACAGGTGCTCGTCCACCGTGTAGTGGTGGTACATGTTGAACTGCATCATCGCCACGACCTTGCCGAAGGCCGGCACGAAGTGGCCGAGCACGCCGAACTCGTTCATTCGCCGCAGCACCGTTTCCGGGTCGTTCTTGGAGGTGAGGATCTCCATGAACAATTTGTTGGCTTCTTCGTTGTCGCGCAGCTTGGCGTCGACCAACTTGAGCGAGCGGGTGATCGCGCGCATGGCGTCGGGGTGAAAGGCGAGATTGTGCTTCTGTGCCAGATGGAAGACGCGGATCAGGTTAACGGGGTCGCGCTTGAATACGTTGGCGGCGGCCACTGTGATGCGGTTCTTGTCGACGATAAAGTCGTCGCTTTCCGCGAGCTGGCGCCGTTTCACCGGACGGAATTTCGCCATCACGCGGCTCAACACCGGCACGCTCTTGGCGTGGCTGTCTTCCAGTTCCGCGCACAGGATGGCGGTGAGGTCGCCGACGTCCTTGGCCATCAGGAAGTAGTGCTTCATAAAGCGTTCGACGTCCTGCTGGCCTGGGTGTTCGGTGTAGCCGAGCCGCACCGCGATCTCGCGCTGGATGTCGAACGAGAGCCGCTCCTCGGCGCGGCCGGTGAGAAAATGCATGTGGCAGCGCACCGACCAGAGAAAATCCTCGCAGCGGCGGAACAGTTGATATTCCTGCTTGTCGAATACGCCGCGCTTGATCAGTTCGTCCGGTTCGCGCACGCGGTAGACGTATTTCGCGATCCAAAACAATGTATGCAGGTCACGCAACCCGCCTTTGCCGTCCTTCACGTTGGGCTCGACCAGATAGCGCGATTGTCCGGAGCGGCGGACACGGTCCTCGCGCTCGCTGAGCTTGGCGGCGACGAACTCCGCCGCGGTGTTGCGCACCACCTCGTTGTCGAAGCGAGTAACCAGCTCGTCGAACAGCTTCTGGTCGCCGAGCAGGAAGCGCGCTTCCAGGATGGCGGTGCGGATGGTCATGTCCGCTTTGGCCTGGCGGACGCATTCGTCGACCGAACGGGTGGCGTGGCCGACTTTTAAGCCGGTGTCCCACAGGCAATAGAGGATCGCTTCCGCGATCGACTCGCCCCAGGCGGTCTGTTTGTAGGGCAAAAGAAACAGCAGATCGATGTCGGAGCCGGGCGCTTGCAACCCGCGGCCGTAGCCGCCGGTGGCAATCACCGCCATGTGTTCGGCCTCGGAAGGATTCTGCGATTGATAAAGATGCTTGCGCGCGAAATCGAACAGCAAGCCGGATGATCTCGTCTTCCATCCGGCACAGCCGTTCGGCGCAGCGCCGTCCGGACCGCTCCCTGAGCAGAAGGCGCTCGGCCTTGGCGCGGCCCTCGCCGAGCGCGGCCTTCAGCCGTTGCGCCAGCGCGGAACGCAATTCGCGGCTGCCGGCGCTGTGGGTCTTGGCGAGGCTTTCCAGGTCAGCGGTGATGGCGCGGATATCGATCAGCTCGCCCGAACTCCGGGTCGGATGCTCGGGCGCGGTGCTTGGGCCGGTTTCGAGGGCGAGCGAGGCCATGGGGGCATCGGGATAGCGGAGGCGGGGCTCGAAGTCACCCGCTCTCGGCAAAGATATTCGCCGGCACCCCCCGCGTAGGCCACGGCTACGGCTCATTTTTCGGCATTTTGCAGGTGCGAAATGACCGCCGAGGTTCCGCCGTGACGCGGGGGTCTGGGTATGGTTCCCTGCGCTCCTAAACGAGGCCGCCGGGCCAAACCCGGTGACGACAGAAAACAAAGCCGGGAGAGAAACGACAATGCGCATGTTCCAGGTCTGCGTCTGCGGTCAGCCGCTCCAGTGCAACGAGCAGCCGACGCCGCAACCGGCCGGCACGGAGGTGCTCTTGAAGGTGCTCGCCGCCGGCGTCTGCCACAGCGACCTGCACCTCGCCGACGGTTATTTCGATCTCGGCGGCGGTAAACGCATGAGCCTGCAAGACCGCGGCATGAAGCTGCCGGTGACGCTTGGGCACGAGAACGTCGGCGAAGTGGTGGCGTTCGGGCCGCAGGCCAAAGGCGTCAAAATCGGTCAGCGCATGCTGGCTGACCCGTGGATCGGCTGCGGCACCTGCGCGCCCTGTCAGCGCAACGAAGACAATCTGTGCACCGCCATGCGCAGTCTCGGCGTCTTCAGCAACGGCGGTTATGCCGACACCATGATGGTGCCGCATCCGCGCTATTTGTTCGACATCGGCGATCTGCCGCCGGAGCGCGTGGCGCCGCTCGCCTGTTCGGGCGTGACCACGTTCGGCGCACTCAAGAAGGTGCCGACGCTCATGCGTGAGCCGACGGTGATCATCGGCGCCGGCGGCCTCGGGCTGATGTGCCTCGCGCTGCACGGCAAGATGGGCGGGCGCTCGGCCATCGTCGTCGATATCGATCCGGCCAAGCGCGCGGCCGCCAAGCAGGCCGGCGCGGCGGCGGTCGTCGACGGCAAGGCGGCCGATGCGATGGCGCAGATCCAGAAACTCACCAATGGCGGCGCCTGGGCGGTGATCGACGTGGTCGGCTCCACGCAATCGGCCGAACTCGGCTACGGCAGCCTGATCAAGGGCGGCAAATACATTGTCGTCGGTCTCTATGGCGGCGACTTCACCGTGTCGCTGCCGCCGATCCCGATGCGGGCGCTGACCATCCAGGGCTCTTACGTCGGCAGCGTGCCGGAGATGACCGAATTGATGGAGCTCGTGCGCCGCACCGGGCTGCCCGACGTGCCGGTGGCGACGCGCCCGCTCGACGACGTCAACGCGGTGCACAATGAATTGCGTGCGGGCAAGATCGTCGGCCGCGTGGTGCTGACGCCGGCTTCCGGTTGATGTAAAATTGGCGCGGGTCTAAGTACATGTCATGGCCGGGCTCGTCCCGGCCATCTCGCTTAGGAAGGCAAATATTTTGTCAGCCTGATCGGGATCGCATTGGACTAGTGCCACAAGTCGGACAAGGCCGACTTGTGGTGTCAATCCCGGCGATGACAGTGGATATGCAATGCCGCCCGATCTTTATTTCACGCTGACCCTCATCGTCAAAATGGCCATCACCGCCGGCTTCGTGCTGGCGGCGACGGTGACCGCCGAGCGCGCCGGGCCGCTGGTCGGCGGCCTGGTGGCGACGCTGCCGATCGGCGCAGGCCCCGTCTACGTGTTCCTGTCGCTCGATCACGACGCGCATTTCATCGCGCAAAGCGCCGTCGGCAGCCTCGCCATCAACGCGGTCAACGTAGTGTTCGCGACGGTCTACGTGCTGCTGGCGCAGAAGCGCTCGCTTGCGCTCAGCCTGTCGGCGGGTCTGGCAGTGTGGATCGCGCTGGCGCTGGTCATTCACTGGGAGCAATGGACGGTGGTCACCGCGCTCGCCATGAACGTGGTGGCGCTCGGGATTTGCCTGTGGCTGGTGCGGCCGTTGCGCCACGTGACCATGCCGCCGGTGTACCGGCGCTGGTACGACCTGCCGATGCGCGCGCTGCTGGTCGCGCTCTTGGTCGGCATCGTCGTGGGCCTGAGCTTTCGCATCGGGGCGGCCGGCAGCGGCATTCTTGCGGTTTTCCCGGTGGTGCTGATCAGCATCATTCTCATTCTGCACAACCGCGTCGGCGGCAAGCCGACGGCCGCAGTGCTCGCCAACACTCCGCTCGGCTTGGTCGGTTTCGCCTTCGCCTGCACGGTACTGCATTTCGCGGTCGAACCGTTCGGCGTCGTGCTCGCACTGGCGCTGGCGCTGGCGACCTCGATCGGCTGGGGCCTTGCGGTGCTTACCGCGCGCCGCCACGGCATCGCGGTTTAAAAACATGGCGATGTTTCTCACCGGCCTGCTGCTGAAGATCGCAATAACCGCGACCATCGTGGTGGCGGCCTCGGTGGTGGTCGAGCGCTCGGGGCCGTTCGTCGGCTCGCTGATCGCTTCGCTGCCGACCGCGGGCGGCGCTGCCATGATCATTCTGGCTACCGAGCACCCGCCGGCCTTCATCGCGCAAAGCGCGGTCGGCAGCATGGTATCGAACGCCGTGTGCGCGGTGTTCGCGCTGACTTACGCCGCGCTGGCGCAACGGCGCTCTCTGGCCGTGAGCCTTACCGGCGCTTTTCTGGTGTGGTTTGGTTGCGCGGCGGCCTCTCGCCTGGTCGACTGGAGCGCCGCCGGCGCGGTCGCGCTCAATGCCGTCGTCTATCCATTGACGATTCTCGCAGGCACGCGCTTCCGCGTCGAGGGGACGGTGAAGCCCGCGGCGCTTTCCCGCGCCGATCTCGCCTGGCGCGCCGCTGTCGTCACGCTGTGCGTGATCGTGGTCACCGCCGCCTCGAGCTCAATCGGTTCCTATTTTTCCGGTCTGTTCGCGTTCTTTCCGGTCGCCATGGGCTCGTATTTCGTCATCCTGCATCCGCGCATCGGCGGCCCGGCGGTGGCGAGCGTGGCCGCCCATGTGCAGGCGCCTTTGATTGGGCTGGGCTTAAGCCTCCTGGTGGTGCATCTAACGGCCGAGCCGATCGGCGTGTGGTGGTCCTACGCCGCGGGGCTGAGCGTCGGTATCGGCTGGAACGCGCTGCTCTGGGGCTTGCGGCGGTGGCGCCGGCAAACGGCGTGACGCGTCACTTCTTCCCTGTATCGCCGAGCTTTGCCTTCAGCATATAGAGCGCTTCCATCGCCTCGCGCGGCGACATCTCGTCCGGATTGAGCGCGGCAACGGCGGCGACCACCAGTTCGAGCGCGCTGTCCTGCGGTTCCTGCGTGGGTTTGTAGGGGGCGGCGAACAGCGGCAGGTCCTCGAAGCCCTTCGGCTTGGCGCGGTCCTCTTGTTCGAGTTTCGCCAGCACTAGTCTCGCGCGCTCGATCACGCTTGCCGGCAGGCCGGCGAGTTTGGCCACCTGGATGCCGTACGAGCGGTCGGCTGAGCCCGCCACCACCTCGTGCAGGAACACCACGTCGCCCTGCCATTCCTTCACGCGCACCGTGGCGTTGTGCAAACGTTCAAGCCGTGCCGAAAGTGCGGTGAGTTCGTGGAAATGGGTGGCGAACAGCGCGCGGCATTGATTGACGTCGTGCAGATGTTCGACCGTCGCCCAGGCGATCGACAGCCCGTCGAAGGTCGCGGTGCCGCGGCCGATCTCGTCGAGGATCACCAGCGAACGCGGGCCCGCCTGATTGAGGATGGCCGCGGTCTCCACCATCTCGACCATGAAGGTCGAGCGCCCGCGTGCCAGATCGTCGGCGGCGCCGACGCGCGAGAACAGCCGGTCGACCACGCCGATATGGGCGCATTTGGCCGGCACGAACGAGCCCATCTGCGCCAGAATCGCGATCAGCGCGTTCTGCCGCAAGAATGTGGACTTGCCCGCCATATTGGGGCCGGTGATCAGCCAGATGCGGCCGGCTTCGGCGTCTTTCGGCGGCGACAGATCGCAATCATTGGCGACGAACGGCGTGCCGTCGCGCGCCAGCGCCTGCTCGACCACCGGATGGCGGCCGCCGGTAATGACGAACGCGTGGGCGTCGTCGACTTGCGGGCGCGCATAGTCGCGCTCGGCGGCCAGGTGAGCGAGCGCGCTCGCCACGTCGAGCCGGGCGAGCGCCTCGGCGCATTCCTTGATGGCTGCGGTTTGCGCGATGATGCTGGCTGCGAGCCGCTCGAAAATCTCCAGTTCCAGTCCGAGCGCGCGCTCGGCGGCGCTGGCAATCTTGGCTTCAAGTTCGCCTAGCTCGGTTGAGGTGAAGCGCACCTGACCGGCCAGCGTCTGGCGGTGGATGAATGTCGCATTGAGCGGCGCGGCCAGCAGCTTGTCGCCGTGCTGGGCGGTGACCTCGACGAAATAGCCGAGCACGTTGTTGTGGCGGATTTTGAGCCCGCGCACGCCGGTGTCTTCCGAATAGCGCGCCTGTAGTGCTGCGACCACGCGGCGGGATTCGTCGCGCAAGGACCGCGTTTCGTCGAGCGTCTGGTCGTAGCCCTCGCGCACGAAACCGCCGTCGCGCTTGAAGGCGGGGAGTTCGGCGGCGAGCGCGGCAGCAAGTTCTGCGGCCAGCATGCCGTCTGGGCGCCGGCAGGATTGCAGCGCGTCGGCGATTTCCTCACGCGTATCCTTGAGCGACGCGAGGGCGCGGGCAAGATCGGCCGCCGCCAGCACGCCGTCGCGGATGGCGGCGAGGTCGCGCGGGCCGCCGCGCCCGACCGCCAATCGTGCCAGCGCGCGGGCGAGATCGGGCGCCGCTGCCAGGCGCGAGCGCGTGTCGGCGCGCACCGCCACGTCGTCGACGAAGCTCGCCACCGCATCGAGCCGCCGCGCGATCGCCCTCGGATCGGTGAGCGGCGCCGACAGACGTTGAGCGAGAAGGCGCGAGCCGGCCGAGGTGACGGTGCGGTCGATCGAGTCGAGTAGCGAGCCGCGCCGCTCGCCGGCGAGCGTGCGCATCAGTTCGAGATTGCCGCGCGTCGCCTGGTCGATCGCCATGGTGGCGGAGGCCGCTTCGCGCAACGGTGGCGATAGCAGCGGACGTTTGCCGATCTGCGTGCGTTCGACGTAAGTCACGCAGGCCGCGGCGGCGGCGAGTTCCAGCCGCGTCAACGCGCCGAAGGCCTCGCTGGTCGCCACCGCAAAGAACGACGTCAGCCGCCGTTCGGCGCTGGCTGAATCGAACACATCGCGGGTGAGCGGCGTCACGGCCGGCAGCGTGCGCCAATAGGGCACCAGATCGGCATCGGCGTAGAGCGCATCGGAGACGATGATTTCGCTCGGCTCCAGCCGCGCGATCTCGGCCGGCAGCGACAGCCGGTCGCATTCGGTGATGCGGAACTCGCCCGTGGAAATGTCGATCCAGGCGAGCGCGAAACGCGCGTCCTCGCCGGCCGACGACAGCCGCGCGCGCGCGACCGCGAGCAGGTAATTGTTGCGCTTGGCGTCGAGCAGCGTGTCTTCGGTGAGCGTGCCGGGCGTGACCAGCCGCACCACGTCGCGCCGCACCACGCTCTTTGAGCCGCGCTTGCGCGCTTCGGCCGGGTCCTCGAGCTGCTCGCACACCGCGACCCGGTGGCCGAGCGCGATCAGCCGGTGCAGATATTCGTCGGCGCGGATGACCGGCACGCCGCACATCGGAATATCCGCCCCGTGATGTTTGCCGCGCTTGGTGAGCACGATGCCGAGCGCGCGCGAGGCGATTTCGGCGTCCTCGAAGAACAATTCGTAGAAATCGCCCATCCGGTAGAACAACAGGCAGTCGGGATTGGCGGCCTTGATCTCGATATATTGCTCCATCACGGGCGTTACGCGCCCGTTGCCGTCGCCTGGCGGCGGCTCGGGTTCGTTGAGGCCGATGGGGTGCGTGAGCGCCATGGGCGGGAAGGTTAGCAGAAGTGGGCCGCTTACGTCAGGCTGGAAACTTCGCCCCCGTGATGGCTTCGAGATTACCGTGCCAGATTTTCTCCTTGTCGGCTTTCGGCATGTCGATGCCTTCCAGAATGCGCAGCGTCTCGCGCGTGTACATGGTGCCCTTTTCCGGATCGAACGGGCAGTCGGAGGCGAACACGATCTTGTCGAGGTCGAAGAAGGCAAGCCCCGCGTGCGTTGCCGGCACGCCGCCGAACACCGCGGTATCTGCGTAGAATGAGTGTTTGAAATAATCGAGCGGGCGTTTCTTCAGGCTCTTGAGCACCAAGCTCAAGTCCTCGTCCGACGTGCGCGCGCCGAGCTGGTCCCAGCCCGGCCCGATGCGACCCTCCAGCATCGGCACGACGCCGCCGAAATGATGGGTGATGATCTTCAGCTTCGGGTACTTGTCCATGATGCGCGAGAACACCAGCCGCGCCATCGCCGCCGCGGTCTCGTAGGACCAGCCGAGCGTCCACCAGATTTCATATTTCGATTTCTTCTCGGAAAGATAATCCGGAAAATTGGCGGCGCGCGCCGGATGCAGCCAGATCGGCTTGCCGAGCTTCTCCATCGCGACAAAGAACGGCTCGAACGCCGGCTCGTCGAGCGGCCGTCCGGCGATGTTGGTGTGGATCTGCACGCCGAGCGCGCCGTTCTTGATGGCGCGTTCGCACTCGCGCACGCCGGCGTCGGGCGCGGCGATCGGGGCTTCCGCCACCCAACCGGGGAAATGACCGGCGTGCTTGGCGCAGATTTCGGCGAAGCCGTCATTGATCAGCTTGCAATACTCGTTGATCTGCTCGCCCTTGGCCAGCAGTTCGACCGGCGGCATCGGGTAGGACAGGATCTGCGCGTAGTCCTTGAATTGATCGACGACTTTGCGGCGAACGTCGAGATCGTGGATACAGGGGATTTCACGCACGCGCTTGCCGATATCGGCGTGACGGCTTTCCACGATCTTCTTGAAAAACTTCTCCGGGATGAAATGGGTATAGGCATCGACGCGCATGAAGCATCCTCCGTGACCGATGTTTTTTTGTTGGGCAGATTGACCGATTCAGTAGGGCGTAATGACGTTGAGCAGCGCCTGGCGGCGCCCGTTGACGACGGCTTCGCGCGCGCGCATGAGCGCGTTCGGCAGGTCGGCCGGTTTTTCCACGCGCTCGGCATAGGCGCCTTGCGCTTGCGCCATCGTCTCGAAGGCTGGCGAGGGGTCGAGATCGGCGAGGCCGCGGCCGTCGCTCTCGCCGGCGACGCCGTCCTTGAACATCGACAGCGTGGCGCGCCGCACCGCGCCGTAGCGGCTGTTGTTGAACACGATGGTGAGGATCGGCAGCCCCTGCGTGGCGGCGATCCAGTGCCCGACCATCGGATTGGAAAACATATAGGCGCCGTCGCCCAGCGTCGCGATCACAAAGGCGTCGGGCGCGGCGAGCTTGACGCCGAGCGCCGCGCCGAAGCCCCAACCGAGCCCGCCGGCCGGGCCGAGCGCATAGAAAGTGCCCGGCTTCTCGCGCGCGCAGTGGTCCGGTCGCAGCGGATATTCGTTGACGATGATCGCGTCCGGCCCGACGGCTTCGCCGATCGCACGCGACAAATATTCCGGCGAGATGGTGGTTCCCGCGCCCGAATCCTTGGCGAGCTGCGCGCGCCGCATGCGCATGCGCTCGGTCAAGCGGGCGCGCCGGGCGGCAATGCGCGCCTCCGCCATTTGCAGGCGCGCCTCCACCGCTTCGATCAGCGCTTCCAGCGCGTTGAGCGGTCCGGCCTGCAGGGCGAGATCGCTCGGGAACGAGCGCATCGGATAGCGCACGAAGAACGGCTCCTCGCCGACGTGGACGACGCGGCAGCCGGCATGCGGCTGCGTCAGGCTCGGAAGCCAAGGCACGTCGGATTCGAGCGCGATCACCAGGTCGGCGTCGGCGAGCAGCGCGCCCGGCTCGAAGCCGAAATGCATGGCATGGCTCGACGGCAGGCAGACGCTGCGCGGGTTATGCGTCACCACCGGGATGGCGCAGCGCTCCGCCAGATGCGCGAGCGCCGGCACCGCGGCGGCGGGCAGGACGGATGTGATAATCAGCGGCCGCTCGGCGGCCACGATCCATTCCGCCAGCTTCGTGACAGTTTTCGGGTCTGGATGGCCCGCCGCCGCCTGCGGGCGCGGCTTCATCGGTGCGATCGGCTCGGCGAGCGAGGCCGCCAGCGGTTCGCGCGGCAGCATCAGATAGACCGGCCCGCGCGGATGCGCCATCGCGACTTCCACGCCGCGCGCGACCATGTCGCCGGTCTGCGCCGGCACGCGCAATTCGTAGTCCCACTTCACCAGTTCGCGCAGCATGCCGGCCTGGTCGAACATTTCCTGGCCCCATTGGATCGGGCGGTTGCGCGAGCCGAACGAGCCTTTTTCGGTGATCGGCGTGCGGCCGGCGGCGAGGATCAGCGGCGCCCGGTCGCGCGACAGGTTGATGAGATTGTTGATGGTATTGGCGGTGCCGACGGTGGTGTGCACCATCACCGCCTGCGGGCGGCCGCTCATCAGGTAGGCGCCGTGCGCCATGCCGACCGCCAGGTTCTCATGCGGCACCAAAATCGGCTTGGGCACCTTGGCATTGGTCTTCTTGGCGCGGGCGAACGCTTCCACGATCGGCGGAAAATCGGTCCCGGTATTGCAGAAGAAATAATCGACGCCGTGGTCGGCAAGCGCGCGCAGGAATGCCTCGGCGGCGATTGCCGGTCGCTCGCGCCCGCCTGCTGTAACGGCCATGCGTTTCGCCCCGTATGAAGTCCGCGGTCAGCCTTGGGCGGCGGACACTTTGTTTTGGGGAGTCTTACGCGACGGGGGAGGGACTGACAACGGCGGGGCTATTCCGCCGCGATCCGGTAGGTTCCCTGGCCCTCGATCTCGGTGAGGCATTTCGCCAGGCTTTCGCCTTCCGGATCGACCAAAGCGGCGGTGCGCGCGCTGGCGACGGCGTCGGCGGCGCATTCCGGTGGGATGGCGCCCGCCAGCGCCGGGCGGATGACGCGCGCCTCGATACTCCTGTAGTTGGCGAGCCCGCGCGCATAAGTGTCGCCATAGCCCTTAATCAGGCGGGCGCATTCGGCGATTTCGAGCGCCACGGCGCCGGAATGCCGGGCGGCCTCGGCGATCAGGCCGAGCCAGGATTCGATCTGCGCCTGCTCCTGCTTGAAGCGGTGGCCATACGGGCGCAGCCGGCGCAGTTTGGCCAGCATCAAGAAGCGCAGATAGCCGGTAATCGAGGTTGAATTGATCTCCATGCCGAAATAGACGCGGCCAAGCCAGCCCCGGCGCTCGCTGAAGGAGAGAATGGGGCGCGCCAGGAACGGCGGCAGCAATTGGGTCAATTCCTCGATGCCGGGCTTGAGGAAATCGTGCACCGAGAACGGCGCGTCCTGCACGCGCAATTCCTCGCGCGCGATGCGCCGCATGCGCTCGGGCGAAATCTTGGCCTGCGCCACCCGTACCACGTCCTCGTACGACATGCGCACCGCGAGCTGGCGCGCGACCTCCTTGAGCAGCCTGCCCGGCGTGCCGGCTGCGGCGTCGGCATCGACCAAAGCGCGCAGCCGGTCGAGATAGAGCCGCGCATAGCGGACGCCTTGGTAGGCGATCAGCCGCCGTATGCCCTCGATCGCGGTTGCCTGCGCCAGCGCGGGCAATGAATAGCTGACCTCATGCTCGAGCAAATCGGGTGTAGTCGGGGCGTTGCGTTTTTTGTCGGGCGTTTTCGCGAGCGGCGCTTTCGCGCGCGCGGCCGCGAGCCCGGCGCGGAAGCCGCGCACGTTGCCCTCGATCGATTTGCCGTCGGCACGGATGGCCGCTTCGAGCTGCTCGGCGGTGAGCGGCAGCCGCCCCGACCCAGCGATGGCGCCCAGCATCACCGCATTGATGATCGATCCGCTTTGTTTGGCGAGCGCGTCCATGTCGATGAGCAGCATGTCGTGCGCGTTGTCCTTGACGGCCTTGATCAACTTGTCCTGGTCGAAGCGGCCGTCGCCCATGGCGATCTTCTCGTCCATGGCATAGAAGCGGCTGGTGGAACCGATCAGATGCGTGCGCGCGGGCGTGGAAAAGCCGCTCGCCACCACGCGGCCGGCCTCCAGCAATTCGCTCGCCACCGCGACGTCGATATCGCCGACGCCGGGAGTGAGCGCCAGCACCGGGCGCTTTCCGCCGAGTTCACGGGTGGCGACCGGGAAGATCTCGATGTAATAAGTCGTGGCGCCGGTACGCTGCGCCACGCCGGGGATCGAGGTCGATTGCACCGGGAAGCCGGCCGCCGCCGCCGCCGTGACGATCCAGTCGGTCAGCACGCCGCCGCCTTCGCCGCCGAGCGCGGCGATGAGGAGTTTGATCGGAGCGTTTTTCTCCGTCATTCCGGGACGGTCCGCAGGACCGGACCCGGAATCCAGAGACAAAGGTTGCAGGGACTGCTGGATTCCGGGTTCGCTCGCTTTGCTCGCGCCCTGGAATGACAGCGATGGACCGCCGAGCCAGCCGATGATTTTATGCCGCCACCAGAAAACAACGCGATCCCGCCAGGTCGCATTGCGGATAATCTCGGCGCGATAGAACGACGGGCAGAGCACGGCGGCATGTGCGACTTCGCCGCACAGACCGCACCCGACGCAACTGTCGATCACGGTCGCCACCGGATCGCTGCGCAGCGGGTCGGTCGACGGTTTCACCGTCAGCGACGGGCAGCCCGATAGCCGGATGCAGGAATGATCGCCGGTGCAGATCTCATCGTCGACGCCGTAGCGCGTGCGGATGACGCGCATCCCACGTTCGAGCTTAACGGCATCCTCGGCGCGCACGCGGCGCTGGCGCGCGAGCTGGCATTCGCCGTCGGCGATGATCACCTTCAAGCCGCGCTCGGCCGTGCGCATCGCCTCCTTCAGCGTCTCGGCCATCAGCGCGACCGAATAGCTGCGCACCGTGCGCAGCCATTTCACGCCCATGATGCGCAGCGTCTGCTCGATGTCGACGCCGGGCGTCGGGCCGTCGCGGCTGGTGACGCTCGAGGGAATGTACTGCTGGCCGGTGGCGGAGGCGTAGCCGTTCTGCATCACGATCAAGACGCCGTCGCCTTTGTTGAACATGTTGGAGGCGACGCCGGTGATCAGTCCGTTATGCCAGAAGCCGCCGTCGCCCATGATGGCGATCGGGCGCTTCTCCATGTTGGGCGTCACTGCGGCGGCGCTAGCGAGCGACATGCCGTAGCCCAAAATGGAATTGCCGAGCGAGAACGGCGCGAAGGTCGCGAACGAGTGGCAGCCGATATCGGTTGAGATGTGGGTCGGCCCCAATTCGCGCTGCATCAGCTTGATGGCGGAAAACACCGGGCGCTCCGGGCAGCCGGTGCAGAAGGCGGGCGGGCGCGGTGGCAACGGCCCGAGCGCGGCCGCGGCTTTGGCCTTGTGCGCGACTAGGCCGCGCGCTTTTTCCGCCACGTTGTCGGCGTCAAGGCCGTCCGGCCGGGCCGCTTGCAGGAACGCCGCCATGCCTTCCAGCAGCACGTCGGAGGTGTATTCGCCGGCCTCGGGCAGCGCCCCCTTGCCGAGCACGCGGGTCTGCATGTCGGCGCGGCGCAGTTCGACATTCACCGCGTCCTCGATGTAGGCCGGATGACCTTCCTCGACCACCAGCACGGCGCGCTTGCCGGCGCAGAATTCGCGGATTTCCTCCGGCACCAGCGGATAGACCACGTTGAGCACGAGCAGCGGAACGCGCGAGACGCCGAACACATCGGCCAGGCCTAAGCGCTCGAGCGCGCGCAGCACGGAATTGGTCAGCCCACCCATGACGATGATGCCGATGTCGGACAGATCGCCGGCGATTGTCTCGTTGAGCTTGTGCGCGCGGATGAAGGCGCGCGCCGCCGGCAGACGCTCCGCGACCTTTAGTTTTTCCTGGCTGAAGATCACCGGCGGGTGCGACAGCCGCGCATAGTTGAAACGCGGCGGCCCGCTGAGTTTGTCGAGGCCGGAGGCCACGCCCTTGCGATTATTTCGTGCCGCGAATTCGCCGGTGGCGTGGCAGGCGCGGATGCGCAATTCCAGCATCACCGGCGCGTGGCTTGCCTCCGACAGCTCGAAGCCTTTTTCGACGATGCGCACGATCGACGGCAGATCGGGGCGCGGATCGAGCAGCCACATCGAGGATTTCAACGCGTAGGCATAAGAGCGCTCCTGGATGACGCTGGCGCCTTCGCCGTAGTCCTCGCCGATGATGATTATGGCGCCGCCGATCACGCCGGGCGACGACAAATTGGAAAGCGCGTCGGCCGCCACGTTGGTGCCGACGATGGATTTCCAGGTCACCGCGCCGCGTAACGGGTAATTGATCGAGGCGCCGAGCATAGCCGCCGCCGAGGCCTCGTTGGCGCAGGTCTCCAGATGCACGCCGAGTTCGCTCATGATGTCCTGCGCGTCCACCAACACGTCGAGCAGATGCGAGACCGGCGCGCCCTGGTAGCCGCCGACGTAGGACACACCCGACTGCAGCAACGCCTTGGTGACGGCGAGGATGCCTTCGCCGCGGAAGGTCTCGCCGTCGCCCAGTCGCAACGCCTGCACTTCTTTCTTGAACGAGCGTTCCATCGCCTGGCCTCGGAGAGATAGTTGGGGTCCAAACTATATTAGCAAATTGGCGCTACATATGCGAGGGCAGCCAAAGCGCGATTATCGGGAAGCCGATTAGGATCACCAGCCGGATCAAGTCCGTGATGATAAAGGGAATAACGCCCTTGAAGATCGTCGTGAAGCTGACGTCCTTAACCACGCTTTTTATGACGAACACGTTCATGCCGACCGGCGGATGGATCAGCCCCAGTTCCACCGTCATCACGATGATGACCCCGAACCAGATCGGATTAAAGCCGAGATGGGTGACGACCGGGAAGATGATCGGCACGGTGAGGATGATCATCGCCATCGCATCCATCAGGCAGCCGAGCGCCAGGTACATCAGCATGATCAGCGCCAGCACGCCGTAGGCGCCCAAGCCCAACCCGGTGAGGAACTCGGTGACCTTCTGCGGCGTCTGCGTGACGGTGAGGAAATAGCCGAAGATCAGCGCGCCGATCAGCACGGTGAACACCGCCGCGGCGGTCCGGGTCGCCTGCAACAGCGACATCAGGATTTTGTCTTTGTTGAGCCGGCCGGTGAACACCCCGATCAGGAACGCGCCTGTGGCGCCGACGCCGCCCGCTTCGGTCGGCGTGAACCGCGGCAGGAACGGCAGGCCGTAAAGTCCGCCGATGACGAAAACGAACAGCAGCAGCGGCGCCAAGACGTCCTTCAACGCGGAAAATCGCTGCCGCCAGGCGACGCGCGGACCGGTCGGCAGGAAGCCGGGACGCACCTGGCCGATGACGAATATGGTCGTGAGATACATCACCATGGCGAGAACGCCGGGAACGATGCCGGCGATGAACAACTTGCCGATGTCCTGCTCGGTAATGATGCCATAGACCGCGAGCACGATGGACGGCGGCAGCATGGCGCCGAGCGTGCCGCCGGCGGCGATCACGCCGGTGGCGAAACTTTGCGGATAGCCGAAGCGGCGCATTTCCGGATAGGCGACCGCGGAAAAGGTCGCTGCGGTCGCCACCGACGAGCCGCAGATCGCGGCAAAGCCGGCGCAGGCAACCACCGTGGCAAAGCCCAAGCCGCCGCGCAAATGTCCGACGAAACCGTTGGTGGCCTTGAACAGATCGCGGCTCATGCCGGAATTGGACATGAACATGCCCATCAGCAGGAACATCGGGATGACGCCGAACGTGTAATCGGTCACCGTGCGCATCGAGGTCTGGCCGACCAGCTTGAGCGCCGGGGTGCCGCCGACCAGGTAGCCGAAACCGCTGACGCCGACGAGGCCCATCGCCATGCCGACCGGTACGCGCAGCAGCATCAGCGCAAACAGCGCGACAAAGCCCAGGATGGCGACGGCGTCCGTGCTCATGCCGTCTCTTTCACTCGACCGCTTTGATTTTGGTTTCGCGCATTAACTCCGGCTGGAAGATCAGCCGGTAGGTGCGGACGGCGATCAGCAGCACCGCCGAGACGTCGCCCGCCCAGGCCACCGCGAAGAACGGCCAGGTCGGCAAATGCAGGTCGAAGGTGAGCACGTTGTCGTAGTAAGTGCCGCGCACTTTGTCGAACAAGGTGTAGGTCTGCACGCTCACCACGAATAACAGCACCAGCGTCGCGAACACGTCGATCATGCGCTGGTATCGCGGCGACGCGTTGGCCCAGACCAGATCGACGGTGATGTGGCCGCCGCGATAGGAGGTCGCGGCGATGCCCCAGAAGATCAGGATGCCGAGCAGCAGGCGGCCGAAATCGAAGGCGTCGGGAATCGAGAAGGAAAACAAATTGCGCAACAGCACGCCGAGAAAGATGTTGGCGGCGACAATGCCGACGAAGCCGGCGGCAATCCATTCGATCGTGTCGATGAAACGATCCATATAGATGCGTTTCATATCGGCTCCCGCGGCCTAGCCTTCAGCGACATCGGCGACGGGAGGACCCTGCCGCCGCCGTTCCAGGATCGCGCGGTGTAACCCGCGCGGCTACTTCGCCAGCGCGTTGAATTTGCCGAGGTCGGCGCGCAGGCTCTTGAGCGCCACGTTCGGATCGACGCCGACTTTCTTGACGCCTTCGGCCCAGCTGTTGACCAGCGGTTCGCTCGCCTTCTTCCACGCCGCGGTCTCCTCCGGCGTGAGCGAATAGACGACTTGTCCGGGCTCGGCCTTCACTTTAGCGACGCCGGCGTCCTCAAACTCGCCCCACGGCCCGCCGACGCGGCCGGCCGCCTCGGTATTGCAATTGTCGTCGATCGCCTTCTTCTGGCGCGGCGACATCTCGTTGTATTTGTCCTTGTTGAAGACGAAGGCGAAGGTCGTCACGTAGAGCGGCGCTTCCATATGGTACTTCGTCACCTTGTCGATGCCGAACAGCACCAGCGACCCCCAGGGGAAGGTCACCGCGTCGGCGACGTGGCGCTCGATGATGTCGCGCACTTCCGGGGCCGACGACTGGACGTTGGTACCGCCGAGCAGCGTCACCAGATTGGCCACGGTCGCGTCGGCGGGACGAACCTTCATGCCCTTGATGTCTTCGGGCAGCACGATCTTCTTGGTGCTCGAATGGAACGAGGAGGGTGCGTGGATGAAGGCGAGGCAGAACTTGACGTCTTTCATCTCCTTGGCGGCGTATTTGCGGTACCAGGCGTCGAGCGCCATCGAGCCGCCTTTGGCGCTCGAGATGAGGAACGGCAATTCGCCGGCGGCGATGATCGGGAAGCGGCCGGGCTGGTAGCCGGGATTGATGTAAGTGAGATCGGCGATGCCGTCGCGCGCCATGTCGTAATGGTCGAAGGCCTTGCCGAGCTGCTGGGCCGGATAGACCTTGTAATGCAGCGTGCCGCCCGACTCCTTCTCCACCGCGGCGCCCCAATCTTCCAGCGCCTTCTGCAAGGGATGCGACGCCGGCACCCAGTGCGAGAGCTTGAGTTCGAAGATCTTTTCCTGGGCGGACGCCGTGGAGGGGACGCCGATCAGGGCGGCAAGCGCGGCCGCGCAAAGGACGGCGGGCAAGCGGGACAGCATGGAATTCCTCCCTCGGTTCAGGTGTTGGTTACCGTGCCAATTTTTGTCATTCAGCCGCATGTTATCGGCATTGTAAAGGTTATCGTTTGATATCAAACTATGTGGCCGCCAGTCGGCTTGGTGCGGCCGGTAAAGGACGATGGCGGTGCGGAAATCGAGCGGCAACGGCCCGGTGCGGCGCGGCAAAAAGGGTGAAACCATTGCCGAATCGATCAAATTCGGCCCGCTCGAAACCTGGGTCGGGTTCAACCTGCGCATGGCGCAGGAACACGCCTTCGCGGCGTTTTCGCGCCGCTCGCAGGAGATCGGCGAAAGTCCCGGGCGCTTTGCGACCTTGACGCTGATCGCGCGCAACCCGGGCATCAGCCAGACCGAACTGAGCCACGCCAACGGGCGCGACAAATCGAGCCTCACCCCGGTGGTCGAGGAGCTGGTGCGGCGCGGCCTGGTCGAGCGCAAGCGCATGCGGGCGGACCGCCGCACCTATCGGCTGAACGTGACGCCGGCCGGCAAGCGGACGCTCGTCTTGCTCACGCGCTGCGCGCGCCGGCACGAACGCGAGCTCGACAGCATCATCGGCGCGCGCGACCGCAAGCGGTTCCTGCAAATCCTGAAGAAGATCGCCGCGGAAATCGAGTAGGATTTGCAGTCTCCGCGTTCGCGGGGGTGACAGCAAGTCAGGCGCCGAACTTCGCCCGCACCGCCTGCGGGATGGGTTGCGATTTATAGCGGCCGGGCTTGTCCGGGTCGTGCACTACCCACACCCGCGCCTCCGAACACTCGACGCAGGTCAAGCCGTTGAGGGTAATGTGGTGGGCGATCTCAAAACTGGCGCGGCCGAAGGTGACCGCCGATTCCACCGTCACGTCATCGCCGAAACGGGTGGGCCGCACGAAGCGCGCGCGCGTGCGCGCCATCGGGTAGCCGGCGGAATTGAAAGTCTTGAACATCTGGAACATGGTCATGCCGAGCGCGCGCTCGAACAACGCGGCGGTCGCGTTATCGAAGATCTCAAAATAGCGCGGATAGAACACGATGCCGGCGGGGTCGCAATGCGACCACTCGATGCGCACCTTGCGGGTGTTGCTGAAGGTCGTCACGGGATCACGCGCTCAGCGCGGGGCCATGCGCAGCGCGCCGTCGAGACGGATCACCTCGCCGTTGAGGTAGCCGTTGCGGATGCAATGCAGCACGAGCGCCGCGAATTCGCGCGGTTCGCCCAGCCGCTTGGGGAACGGCACCGAGGCGCCGAGCGAATCCTGCGCCTCTTGCGGCAGCGCGCGCAACATCGGCGTGCCAAATATGCCCGGCGCGATGGCGAGCACGCGCACGCCGAACTGGGCGAATTCGCGCGCCGCCGGCAGCGTGAGTGCGGCGATGCCGCCCTTGGACGAGGCATAGGCGGCCTGCCCGACCTGGCCCTCGAAGGCGGCGACGGAAGCTGTCGACACGATCACGCCGCGCTCGCCGTCGGCAAATGGCTCCAGCGGCTGCATGGCGGCGGCGGCAAGCCGCATCATGTTGAAACTGCCGATCAGGTTGATGCGGATGACGCGCTCGTAATCGGCGAGCGGCATCGGCCCATCGCGCCCGACGATACGCTTGGCCGGTCCGACGCCGGCGCAATTGACCAAAATGCGCGCGGGCCCATGATCGGCCGTGGCTTTTTTCACCGCCGCCTCGGCGCTTCCTGCGTCCGCCACGTCGCAGGTCACCGCGATGCCGTTGATATCGATCGCGACTTCGGCGGCGGCTTTGGCGTTGACGTCGAAAACCGCCACCTTGGCGCCGGCGGCCGCGAGCGCGCGCGCGCAGGCCGCGCCCAATCCGGATGCGCCGCCGGTGACGATGGCCGTTTGTCCTTTGATTTCCATGATCCCGGTCCTTTACGCGCTTTTGATTGCGATGACGCGGGAGGATAGCGGCGTCGCATAAAGCTCGTCCACCAGCGCGACGCGATTTT